>CAKQRQ010000001.1 GCA_934271465.1 uncultured Alphaproteobacteria bacterium
AGATTCATTGCCCTGTTGGCCGCCGGACTGACCTTGCTGAGACTGAGATTCATCGCCCTGCTGTCCACCGGACTGGCTTTGCTGAGACTGAGATTCATTGCCCTGTTGGCCGCCGGACTGACCTTGCTGAGACTGAGATTCATCGCCCTGCTGTCCACCGGACTGGCTTTGCTGAGACTGAGATTCATTGCCCTGTTGGCCGCCGGACTGGCCTTGCTGAGGCTGAGATTCATCGCCCTGTTGGCCGCCGGACTGACCTTGCTGAGACTGAGATTCATCGCCCTGCTGACCGCCGGACTGACCTTGTTCTCGTTCCTCTCTCTTTTTCAATAATTTTTCATACATTTCTTCGGCCGAATGATTGACCGCTTCCGGTATGTCAACAGCACCTTCAATAATCGGTAAATTTTCATTTTTCAAAATTTGATTAATAACCGAATCCGTTGCAATGTTCCACAAACGCTGGTCGCGCCCTTTACTGCGTAAAATGTGATTAAAAGCAATATGCATAATCTCATGCGCAAAGGCAAACTCTTTTTGCTCGTCCGATAATGTTTCAAAATATCTCGGCGAATAAATTACCTTTTTTCCATCTGTTGCCGCTGTTCCAATTCTGTCGTCCGGAATAATTGGCAAAGACATCATTGTAGCCCCTAGTAAAGGAAACTTTGCCAAAACTTGGTCTTTGACATATTGTATATCTTCTTGCTGTTGCTTATTTAACATTAAGATACCTTTAATTGAAAGGTTAAAGATTGGATTGCCGGCAAAACTGAATTGATATTCTTTACCGGAATTAAAACCTTAACCTTATCCGATAATTTAGTAGATAAAATCTGCCGTTCTTTTAGAAGCGGAATAAATTTTTCCTGTTCTTCCGAGGATACCTTATCCATCCCCAAGACCACCAAAAGTGTTTCCTCTCTGCTCATTGTACCTATATATTGAATCAATTTTTGCGCAGAGATGCTTGCCAAAATACACGGACACTCCCTAAAGTCAGATACTGCCGCGCCCTCAATCAACAAAGGTCTCTCATCAATAAATTCTGTTTTAATTTGATGAATTTTCTCGGCCTTTGTCGCAGCGGGTTTGGGACCAAGCCAGCCGAAATCCGGCTCTATAACCAAGCCGTTCTTGCGTCTTTTTTGCTTATTTTCGGGAACTTTTGTGAACGCCATTTATCTTCCTCCATTTTTTTGCATATTTGCAAGTTGAAGCACCTTTGCATCATCTTTTCCTGCCCAAACAGAATCAAAAATCGCTCGATTTTCAGCCCCTAGATAACTGTTGACAAACTGACGCACCTTGCCGACTTGTTTTGAATCCGCATAACGCAGACTTAATGTCAAAGCCAGCTTGGCATCTTGATCTCTTGGAATATCATATTGCGAATAATCGCCTTCGATAATGTCCTCCAACGACAAAGGCGGATTTTTAGCATAGGCCAACAGATTGGCCGATAATTCCGGCCCAATATCTGCCTCTAAAATTTCCCGACGCATTACGCCGTTGTTGGCATAAATTTTATCAGAGACCTTTTCCCATTTTCGAGGATCCAGCGCAAATTTTTCTGGATTTTCCTCATCATATTCCGAATAAAACACTTTTTTTCCGTATGTTGCTACAAAACTTGAGACCAACGGATGGATATTCATCCGGTTGGGATCTTCTGGATGTTTTTTGCTTTTTTCTGAGCCCCATTCCAACCAATCCTGAATATCTATATCCAGATAAATATGGCTCAACCGACGAAACAACGGCGCCGGCATATTATATGATGCGCCGGATTCTTCCTTGCTGTTTCCTGCCAACACGACCACCGCATTATCCGGCAATTTTCCAACGCCTTGCGCAATGGATTTTTCCAAAGCCACATGATAAATTAAACTTTGCGTTGTTTCGCGGGCATTGGTCACTTCATCAATAAACAACACGTGTTTTTTATCTGGTTCTGTCGTGCATTTTTTACACAAATCCGTATACCATTTCGGGGGAACGTAAACACCTTCGGCTGAACCTTCACCCCCAACCCCATTGGGATAAATTGTTTTACCGATGACATCTTCCGGCAAAATACCATTGCACAATGTGATAGAGGTTAAATCAGGGTCTATTTCCTTAACGCGCTGTGATTTACCTATGCCTGAGGGACCGTGCAGCATAAAACTCATTCCGTTTTGGATACAAAAATCAATCTGGTCCTTGACAGACATTGGCTCTTCGACAACTTCAATTCCATATCTTTTTCGTCTGTCGATAGATCTTTTTTCCTGAGCGTATTCATCATATTTTGGTTCTTCATATTCTGGATTCATGTATTCCGGTTCCTCATATTCGGGTTCTTCAAAATAGGAATTTACCGGCTCCGGCTCTTCAACGAAGGCATCCTCTACCGGCGCGGCTTTGACTGAGGGCTTTGGTGCGGGTTTGTTTGACTTTGCAGAAGTCTTTTTTGCTGTTTTGGTTATTGTATTCCCTGTCGTATTGGCTCTTGTTGCTGTTAACCCAAGCGGATCCATTTCATTGGCAAAATAGGTGTTCAAATAACGATACATCCAGGTTCTATCAAAATTGCTACAATCAAAATGATATTCTTTAGTGTCAAACTGAAGACCTGAAAGCAAACATCTTTTTGATATCCAGGTGTTATTATTTACATTTCTAGCTTCTTCTATCCATTGAATTGGTTCAACATGAACCCAATAGGGCACACCGGATTCCGCTATTTTCCCATTGGATAATTTACATTCGCCATAATTTGGGTCTTCAAACGGGCGACCAAAAACACGAATATAGCGTTCCCCATTATATTCAAATTCTTTGTGTTGGTTTGGTCTGAAAGCTAAATTATAATCTTCAAGGTTATTTGCATCAAAAGTGTAAACTTTCCCCGTCTGTTGAAGGGAACCATCATGATACATGTTTTCTAAATCATTGCTTGTCTTATCATCCGCGACTGTTTGAGGATACTCCCCATACTCATAAATATGAGGCTCTACCATTTTGGCTTTTGCGCGGATGCCATCGACAAAGATTCTCGGGCGAACATGAGGCGAGCGCCACCTTGGCAATGCACTCCTATGCGGACATAAAGAGACTTCTCCTATCTGATTACCATAACGAGTCCAATATCCGTACCCCCCCCCGTAAGATGTTCGGCCTCCCAATAAAAAAGACAAATCTGTCGGGTTTCCGTTAGAATATTTTTGACAATTTTTGTCATATAAGTATCCACCTTGTTCTTCCAAATCAATCATATTTCTTTTTTCCTATCGGATTGGATTGTTTTAATAGAAAAAATGTTTCATTTTACATTTTTCTGAAATAATGCGCTGACTATACCATAAAATTTGCCCTGACACAAGACCTTTTTAAAAAATCGACACAATAGACAAAGTTTTGTTTCTTCAGACTAGCAAAATGCATTTTACACAAAATTATTGAGGCTCCTTGTAGAATATGTATATTCAAAAAGCCCCTTGCGGAAGTTTCCGGCAAGGGGCTTGGCTTAAAAAAGACTTCAGCTTAACTTAGGCCGCTTTGGATTTTTTGTTGGCGGCAAATTCGTTCATGCAGCCAATGATGTAATCCATTTGCTCTTTATCCAGATACGGCGTCATCGGCAAGCTCAAAACTGTCTTGGAGAGCTTTTCGCAAACCGGCATCGGACGCGTGTTCCACTGAGCATAAGCCGTCTGTGTGTTGACCGGACGCGGATAGTAAGCGCCGCAGGGGATTCCTCTTTCTTTGAGGTAGGCCATCAATTCATCACGGTCTTCACAATTGATTGTATACAACGCATAGGCCGAACGGCAGTTTGGCAAAACGCGCTGTTTTTTGAAGTAACCGTCCAATTCGTTATCATAACGTTGAGCAACCTGCCAACGTTTGTTGAGTTCCTCATCAAACACCGTCAATTTGAGCAGCAAAACAGCGCCCTGGAAAGAGTTCATACGACCGGTCATACCCAAGCGGATATTGTCATAATGGTCTTGAGAGCTCATTCCGTGAACACGGCAAGATTTGAGCAATTCGTTCTCCTCGGCAGAGTTTGTGAAGGTTGCACCGCCGTCACCATAACCGCCTAAGGGTTTTGTCGGGTAGAAAGATGTGGCTGTCATATCGGCAATGGAGCCGGCTTTCTTGCCATGATAAATTGAACCGTAGCTTTGGCAAGAGTCAGACAAAACTTTGAGGTTGTTTTTGCGGGCAACTTCCAAAATAGCGTCGTAATCGCACGGAGAACCGAAAATATCAACCGGAATAATGACTTTGGGCGTCAATTTGCCTTCTTTTTTGACCTCGGCAATAGCGCGTTCCAAATCTTTGACATCCATATTGTATGTTTCAGGATCGGAATCAACAAAAACCGGTGTAGCACCGACAATTGCGACACATTCAGCCGAAGCGACAAACGTGAACGATGAAACAAAAACAGCATCGCCTTTGCCAATTCCCCAAGCCATCAAAGCCAGAGTCAAAGCATCTGTTCCTGATCCGCAAGTGGCGCAGAATTGTGTGCCGGAGTAGTTGGCCAAAGCCGTGTCAAGCTCTTTTGTTTCGGGTCCCTGACAATAACCGCCATGATCCAAAACTTTTTTGAAAGAGTCTAAAAACTTCTGCTGGCCGATAACTTCCTGAGTTGTTTTGCAGTCAAACAGAGGGATTGCTTTTGCTGGTTTATTCAACATATTTTAAGTTCCTTATTTGGGTTTAAGTTCTTTTTCTGGGAGAGATACTAGCTAAAAACCGCCCCAAACGCAAAACACAAAATCTTTCAGGTTTGTAACATTGCAAAACCGCTCGGCGGCGTTATTTCTATGCTTGATTTTAGTAAACATAAATGTTATATTTCGGATAGTCTTTATTTTTAGGAGATACACCCTTGCATTTATCCGCCAAATTTTTGATTACCGCAGCCGTTCTTTCAACGGCCGCATGTGCTACGAATATCCACCGTCCGGAACATCAGGCCGACCCGTATGAAGATATTAACCGCAAGATTTTTGCCTTTAACGACAGCGCTTATGAAAATGTGTTCTTCCCGATTATCAGAGGATACCGCAAAATCACAACCCCGACTATCCGCCAACGTATCAGCAATTTTACCTCTAATATGGACGAGCCGATTTCTACCGTCAACTATATGCTTCAGCTGAAACCTGTTGAAACAATCAAGAGCGCCGCACGGTTTGTCATCAACTCCACTCTTGGACTGGCGGGATTATTTGATGTCGCGACAGGCTGGGGGCTCGGACAGGAAGACGCTACATTTAATCAGACTTTTGCAAGCTGGTGCATTGCCGACGGGCCGTATTTGGTTGTGCCGCTTTTGGGATCCAGCTCGCCGCGTGATTTAGTCGGCACAACTGCCGAGGTTATCGCCGATCCAATCTATTGGACACTGCGTAACGACTCCAGCGTTTATTACAAGGTCGCCTATCCTTACACCGCCGTCAAATACGCCAACAAGTTTGAAGGATATATCGATTTGTATGAAGACTTTAAGAAAAACTCCGTCGACTTTTACGCAACTATGCGTTCGGCCTACCTGCAGCGCCAGAGCAAATACCGCTGCCGTTTTGCCGCACCGGAAACCGAAGCCGTTTATGACTTTGATTTTGACGAAGAATTTGAAGACTAATTTATTAACCTAATCGTAAAGGATCTTATCTGATGAAAAGAACATTATTTGCAAGCTTACTCGCCGCGGCTTTTTGTTTTGTTTCGGCCGCACATGCCGATGTTGACGCCAAAAAGGCTGAAGAATTTATCAAAAGCACCACTGCCGAGGGAATTGAGCAGATTATCAATGCCAATATTCCTCAGGCTGAAAAAGACAAGCGCTTTTATACGCTTTTGAATAACTCTTTAGACTTAAACTTTATCGGGCAGTTTGTTTTGGGGCGCAACTGGAAAACAGCCACACCGCAGCAAAAACAGGATTTTGTCGCTGTTTATCGGGATTTGAACATTGCCACATGGTCAAAAAGATTTAACGAATTTGTCGGCAAAAGCTTTATTTTTAAGGGAACAACGCCCTCCACTTCCAAAGGACAGGTCTTTGTTAATTCGGTCGTTCCGATGGATCAGGGCGAGCCGGCTAAGGTATTGTGGCGCGTCAGAGAAAAAGACGGCGCTTATAAAATTGTTGATATCGTGATTGAGGGGGTTAGTCTGGCGCAGGCTTCCCGCAGCGAATACACCGCCTTTATCAAAAACAACCCCGGCGGAATTGACGCGCTGATTGCGGACTTGCAAAACAAGTTGAAACAACAGCAAACCAAATAAATGAAAAAGATTTCCCCGAGGCCGTTCAACCCTCGGGGATTTTTTTGTTAAAGGATTTAATATTGTGCAGTGCCGTGTTTTTGATACCAGCGGTGCATTGCAGCAACAGCTTCTTCGAGGCAGGCCTCTATCGGCGTGGCATAAACGCCGTCTTTGAGCATCTGATACAAAGCCTCGTCTCTAAAGCCGATATCAGCGGCATCCTGCCTTGTCGCCGCAAAAAAGACTTTATCCAGATTTGCCCATTTGGCCGCCATCAGGCACATCGGGCAAGGTTCGCAGCTGCTGTAAAGCACGCAGCCGCTCAAGTCAAAGGTCTTTAACGCTTTGCACGCCTCTCTGATGGTGTAAACTTCGGCATGAGCCGTCGGGTCGTTGTTTGCCAATACATGATTGCACCCTCTGGCGATGCATTTTCCGTCTTTGTAGATAACCGCTCCGAAAGGTCCACCCAACAAGCCGCCCTCTGTTGAAGTTTCGGACATTTTAACGGCTTCTTTCATATGGTTGATATCATCTTGCGTATAAGTCATTTTTTGTATCCTTAAAAAGGCGGCCTGTGCGACCGCCTTTTTCAAAAGTTGTTTTATTCCTCGGTGTGGGGCATTTTGGCTTCTTCGACGAGCGCTTTGATTAACTCGTCAAGCTTGATGACCTCTTGCTTATCCGACCCGATACGGCGAACCGTCACGGTGCGGTTTTCTTTTTCTTTGGCGCCGACAACCGCAATTACGGGCACTTTGGCAACGGAATGTTCGCGGACTTTGTAGTTGATTTTTTCGTTGCGCAAATCTGTCTTGACCGACAAGCCCGCCTTTTGCATGGCTTTGGCAACCTCGTTGGCATAGTCGTCAAACTCACTGACAATCGGGCAGATAACAACCTGCTCCGGCGACAGCCATAACGGCAAACGACCGGCGTGGTTTTCAATCAAGATACCCAAGAAACGCTCAATCGAGCCAAACAGCGCGCGGTGCAGCATAACCGGCTGGTGCTTTTCGCCGTCTTCGCCGATGTAGCTGATGTCAAAACGCTGCGGCAGGTTCATATCTACCTGAATGGTGCCGCATTGCCACTCGCGGCCGATGGCGTCGCGCAGGATAAATTCCAATTTAGGCCCGTAAAACGCGCCCTCGCCTTCATTAATTTCATAGGCATAACCATGTGAAGTTAATGCGTTAGCTAAAGATTTTTCGCACAAATCCCAAATCTCATCGGAGCCGATACGTTTTTCGGGTCTGGTAGACAGATAAATCTTGACTTCGTTAAAGCCGAAATCTTTGTAAATATCCAAAATCAGCTTGAGAGTTGTGATACATTCTTCTTCCATTTGCTCGGGCGTGCAGAAAATATGCGCATCGTCCTGTGTAAATTCACGAACGCGCATTAAGCCCATCAACGAGCCAGACGCCTCATAGCGGTTGACTTTTCCGAATTCGGCCATACGCAGCGGCAAGTCGCGATATGACTTAATGCCCTGTTTGTAGACCAACAAACCGCCGGGGCAGTTCATCGGTTTGATACAGAACCATTTTTTGTCTTCGGTCTGGCCGGAATAGTTGTGCGCGCCGTATTTTTCCCAGTGGCCGGACGTCTCCCACAGACATCTGTCCATTACGCGCGGCGTCGAAATTTCGATATAACCGTTGTGCTCCTGACGATTGCGCATATATTCAATCAGGCGGCGGTAAATCTTGTAGCCTTTGTCATGCCAAAAGACAGCCCCCGGCGCATATTCGGGTTCAAAATGGAACAAATCCATATCGCGGCCGATTTTGCGGTGATCGCGCTTGGCAGCTTCTTCCAACATATCCAAATAGGCCTTGAGGTCTTTTTTATCAGCCCAAGCCGTCGCGTAAATACGCTGGAGCATTTCCTTTGTAGAATCGCCGCGCCAATAAGCCCCCGCAACTTTCATCAATTTGAAAGCATCGCCGACTTTGCCTGTCGAGGGGACGTGGGGTCCGCGGCACAAATCCGTAAAATGACCTTGAGTATAGAGCGAAATAACCTCGCTTTCGGGCAGATCTTCGATAATCTCGGCCTTGTATTTTTCGCCCAAGTCCTTAAAGAATTTAATCGCTTCGGCACGGGGCAAAACTTTGCGCTCGATTCTTTCGTCCCGCTTCACAATCTCGTGCATTTTGGACTCAATCTTTTCAAAATCCTCGGTCGTAAATGGCTCTTTGCGGGCAAAGTCATAATAAAAACCGTTTTCAATGGCGGGGCCGATGGTGACTTGAACATCAGGCCACAGCTCCTTCACGGCTTCGGCCATAATGTGCGAGCAAGAGTGACGGAGAATCGACAGCCCCTCGGCATCCTTACCGGTAACGATTGTTACGGTTGCGTCGGTAGTGATGGGAGTGCTCAAATCTGTCAGTTTTCCGTTAACTTTTACTGCCAAAGCGGCCTTTGCAAGGCCTGCACTAATCTTTGAGGCAACATCAAACCCGTTGACCCCGTCTTTCATATCCATTACACTGCCATCAGGCAATTTAATCGCAACCATAATTAAATATTCCTTTCTTTTATTTTAAAAGTTCATGATAAACAGCTATTGTTTTATCACACATAATTTGTTTTGTAAAATTATCTTTTACATTTTTGATTGCCGCTTTGGAGATTTTTTCTTTCTCCTTTTTGGGCAAGGTCAGCGCCCAATCAATGGCATCGGCCAAAGACTGCGCGTTGTTGCTTTCAAACAGTTTGCCGGTCACGCCGTCAATCGTGTTATCAAGCGAGCCTCCGATATTTGAGGCCAAAACGATTTTGCCCATGGCCTGCCCTTCTATGGCGGCGCGACCAAAGGCCTCCGGTTCAATCGCCGTTGACAAGACGACATCGGATATCATCAACAGCGCCGGAATATCAAAACTGTGGTCAATAAATTCAACTTTGCCCTCAAGCCCGTAACGGTGCACCAGCTCTTTAAGCTCGTTGGTATAGTGCACGCGCCCTTGATCAGAGCCGACAATCAGGCAATAAAAATCTTTGCTTTTAACCTTAGACAAGGCCTCTATCAACAGATGCTGCCCTTTCCAACGGGTTACCCGCCCGATCAGCGAGATAATCGGCTTGTCCTCAGGGATATGGTTATCCCGCAAGGCCTTGATGATGCGCTCCTGAGTGACTTTGTCCGGCGAAAAATTATCCAGATTGACACAACGGTGAATCAGTCGGATTTTATCAGGATTGACGCCGTATTCTTTGATTATGTGATTGGTGATGTGGGTCGAGATGGAGATAATGAGTTTGCCGAACGTCATAACCTTGTTATAAATCTTTTTCAAACCCCAAGGGCCTAGGCCGTAGGTGCCGTGGAACGTTGTGACAAACACAACGCCCGCTCTTTTGGCCGCCCAATAGGCGCTCCACGCCGGCGCACGCGAACGAGCATGAACGATATTGATGCCGTTGTCTTTGATAATTTTTTCGAGTTTTTTCGCGTTCGACCAGATTTTGAAGGGATTTTTGGTCTTTAGCGGCAGTTCAAAATGTTTCACCTTAAGTTTTTGCAAGTCATAGACCATGCGGCCGCCCGCCGAGGCGACAAAGTTTTTGATGCCGGCCGCCTGAAGCCCGGAGGCAATTTCGACCGTTCCCATTTCTACTCCGCCGTGGTTCATCTCAGGCAGAACCTGCAGCACAACAGGTGTTTTTTCTTTTTTCTTAAACATTGTTCCCCTCAAAAAAATTGCGGCAAGCGCCTGCGGCACAGGCTTTTTGCCTTGCGAGAATCGCAAAAATCAACAATTTTAGACTTTAGACCAAGCCCAAACCAAATGCAATATGTTTCTTTGGAGGTGGAGGAAAAAGTGTGGGTTATGAATTAAGCCCGAGGTCTAAGAGATTTTACATAAGTTATCAGTTCAGCAAAGCTGTTAAAGACAAGCAAAATTTCTTTGTTTTTATGCAGATATTCATCATCCATAAATTTACCTTTGCCGAGCAAAACAGGCTGGATATGCGCCGCATAAGCACATTCGGCATCTTGTTTGCTGTCGCCTATCAGCCAGACATTGTTTTTATCAATCGCGTATTTTGCCCCTTTGAGCGCGGTGAATACCGGATCAGGCGCCGGTTTATTATGCGGGGCGTCGCCGTTTCCGAGGATACCTGAAAATTTAATATCGGGAAAACAAAAAGAAACCTCTTTCAGCAACAGAGATTTCTCTTTGTTTGAAATAATATAAATCTCAATATTTTTGCTCTGACACAAGCGCAAAAATGCGGCGGCATCTTCCAAAGGCTTAACTTTTCTATACCCGTGATTCTCGTAATATTCCAGATATTCTTTATATGCCTTGTCCGCATTGTCCTGAAAGAAGGTTTCCTAAGAGATGTTGGGGAACATTACTTAACGCAGAAAGAGTTCCATGAAAAAGTAATTTTAAATTGTAAACATGAATTTGCTTCTTCCTTAGCCTCTCTGACGATAGCATCTACAACTGTCTCTCCTTCTTCCGTGTGCCCTGAAACAAGTGTATATTTCCCGTCTAGGACACCACCTAATCTTTTTTCCATTAAAACCTTCTTATCTTTAATAAGCAACAAGTAGGCTCCAATAAGCGGCTTTTGATGTTCCATGGCAATTCCTCTTTCATTTAGTTATAGTTGTATATTGAACTCAAATACCATTCAAATCAACTTTAGATTCAATATTATCCCTCTCCTCTTTTTCTCTTAATATCCTCAATAAAAAAGCCGGAAAAATTCCAGCTCTTTTGAAGTTTTTATTTATGCGGGTTTAGAATTTATGCTAAAGCCCTAATTCAAACTTATTAATAATTGGCTTCTTTGACGGCTTTGTCCGTGGCAAAGTCGCTTGTCCGCTCAACCGTGTTGTCCACGCTTTGCAAAAAATCATCCATATAGCCGTTGTCATACAGGTATTTGCCGCCATAATACAGGCCTGCTAAAATCACAACCCAAATCAACAAAGTTTTCATCTCGCTTTCTCCTTTTTTGCGTTTTCGGATAGAGATAATATAATCTTTGATTGTTTAATTTTAACTTAAAAGCCTGTTTTTATTTGTTCCACAGGCGGCGGCCGATGCTTTCGCGTATGGTTTTGACGCGGTAGGCGCCGTCTTTTTGCCGCCATGCGCTCAGGCCGATTTCCTCCCGCATATCATAGCTTTTGCCCGAGATGACGGCCGTGTTTCCATTCAACTTCAGTTCTGCATGCGCCTTGATGTCGGCTTTGATCTCGCTTGAGGGATATTTGTTTGACCAGACGTCTTTGACAAACTTTCCACCGCGGCCGCCTGAAATCTCTAACAAACCGGCCTTATTCTTAAAAGCAACGACCCTGCCCTCAAGCCCGATTAACATATCGGGCGTTTGCACCAGTGCCACGCTCAAAAAGCCTAACACAATCCCTATCCAGCCCCAATAGCGCCATTTGGCCTGCCACAACATCAACCACAATCCGCCGATGACAATCAATGCCAATCCGCCCGCGGGCAAAGCCGCCACCTGCCAGCCGGCCTCCGGCAAGGAGGCGACCCATGCGGTTATTTTATTAACCACTCCGATGCCGAATCCGACGATTTTGAGGCTGAAAACTTCTACCCCAAAAGGCATCAGCAACAAGCTTATCAACACAAACGGCATAATCACAAGCCCGATAATCGGGCCGGCTAAAAAGTTGCCGAGGGTTGTGTAAATCGCAATCATATTGAAATGATACATGCTGAAAGGCAGGGTCATGACCGAGGCTATCAAATCGGACACTACAACACCCAAAATATACAGCACAACACCCCTGCGCCATTTACCGAACCCGTCGACATTCAAAAATTGCTGTATCCGTTTGGCTGTTTTTTCATAAAAAGCAATCAGCCCAAGCACTGCCGCAAAAGACATCTGAAAACTAGCCGAGACCAAAACTTCCGGCGCTGCAGCTAACACTAAGAACGCCGCCAGAGCTATGGTCTGCATGGAGATGGCGCGCCTGTTGGTCAAGACGCCCAGCAGCACGACAAAGGTCATAATGAACGCCCGCTGCGCCGGAACTGCCTGTCCCGAGATAAACAAATAGACCAAGCTCAACCCCAAAGCAAACACCGCTGCAATTTTTTTGGTATCCATTCTCAAAGATATTTGAGGCACACACGCCAGCACAAACCGCACCAAAAAGAACATCAGTCCCGCCAGCATACTCATGTGCAGCCCTGAAATGGACAAGAAATGAGCTAATCCCGAGTTGCGGTAATCGGTATATTGCTTTTCGGAAATTCCGCCCCGAACACCGGCAATAATTGCCGAGGCAATTGAGGCTTCTTCCGGTGGCAAGACCTTTGACACACGTTTGACAATCCGCCCTCTGAGGCGGGCAACAAAGGCTTCAAATTTATCTCTGCCGCCTGTTGTGCCGCAATCAACCACAAAAAAGCGGCTTTCCGCAAAACCCGAGCCTTTTAATCCTTCAAACCAACCTTTGCGGTCAAACTGATAGCCACCTGCCACAACGGCTTTGGGCAGCTTCGAAATTGTGCCGATGAGTTCCACGCATTGCCCGACTTCTCCCATCTGTTTTTTGGAGCGCTGTGTCACACGATAGCGTCCTTGATACACACGTCCGTCAAAATCCGTCAGCCCGTCCAGAATAAACCGCGGCTTGCCCTGATAGTTGGTATCCATTGCGGCTATGCGCCCTCTGAAATAAAAAGTCTCGTCAGGCAAAACCTCGTCCGACTGCGCCAGATACAGCGCCTTAATCTGCACCAGCGTAAAGCCCGCAACCACAACCGCCGACGCGCCCAATATTTTAAGCAAGACTATTCGCCGACGGCAGATAATTGCGGCAATAATCAGCGCCTCGATAACGGCAAGCGTTACCCATTTTGACGGTTCAACCGGAAGCAAAAAATAAAGCCAGATGCCAAGTCCGAACAGCACCGGCAGCCACAATAGGCGCCTTGGCTTGTCCTCTTGCCAACAGGCTTTTAGGAATGTCAGCATTTAATCAAATCCAACACGGCGTCGGCCGCATTTTGGCTCGGGGTCTGATTGCCGCAGCTCAAATGCGCCTTGACTTCGGCAAAGCCTTCCATCTGCTTTTCATAAGCCTGACCATTTTTCAACAGTTCGTGAATTTCGCGGACGATTTTTTCCGGCGTGCAATTTTCCTGCAACAATTCAGGCACAACCGGTTTGTTCAGCAAGATATTTGTCAGATTGACATACTTTATTTTGACCAAATGTTTGGCCAAGAAATAAGTCAACGGCGACACCTTATAGGCAATAATATGCGGAATATTACAGATAGCCAGTTCCAGCGCCACTGTTCCTGAGGCCGCGATTGCCGCGCTTGAGGCCTGAAAAGCATTATACCTATCAGCTTCTGTCTCCAAGACCACCATCGGCAATTTGCTTTTCTTGACATATTCTTTAACTCTTTTCGCAACAGTTTTAACCGTCGGCAACGCAAAGAAGATGTCCGGATTGCTTTCTTGCAGCAGTTCGGCCGCCTTCAGAAAATCGGGCAGCAATTTTGCAACTTCGGTCTTGCGCGATCCGGGGAGAATGGAGATAATCTGCTTGTCTTCGGGGATGCTAAATTTGTGCCGAAAGGCCGCGCCATCGGCTGTCAGGGCTTCGCTTTCTATCACTGGGTGCCCGACAAAAATTGTTTTGAGATGGTGTTTTATAAAATACGGCGGTTCTTGCGGCAACAGCGTCAACAGCTCGTCCACATAACGATACATGGTTTTGGCTCGGTGCTTTTTCCATGCCCAGACCTGCGGCGCTACATAGTGCATTTGCGGAATTCCTAAATTGAGGCGGCGTAGTTTTTTGTGAATGCGGGAGCAAAAGCTCCAACTGTCAATCGTAATCACAATATCCGGCTGGCGGGCTTTGATATCTTCAATTGTTTGATTAATTCGCTTTAGGACAAGCGGAATACTTGGGATAACCTCGGCCAGCCCCATGACCGCCAAATCAGAAATATCAAACAACGACTTAAGCCCCTCGCGCTCCATGGTGTCTCCGCCAAGTCCGAAAAACGAGAGCTGACCGCCTGTTTTTTCCTTGAGGGCGCGCATCAGCCTTGAGCCAAGCAAATCGCCGCTCGGTTCGCCGGCAATCAGATATATTTTTAATTTATTTGAGGTATTCATCAGGCGTCACTCCCATGATAAACATACCGTATTTATCGGCCAATGCAATTGTTTCGGCCTCGTTTACAATCAGGCCGTTGCCCGCATGAACCACAATGCCCGCAAGCTCGCTCTCATGCGCCAACTCCACAGACCGCGGGCCGATTGTCGGTAAATCAATGCGCATATCCTGCGTTGGTTTGCGCAATTTGACCAACACACCGCCGCCGCCTTTGCGCCGATAATTTTTGCACCGGCGAATCAACTCGTCCGTGCCTTCAATGCCTTCAACACCGAGCACAAGCCCTTGTTGGACAATCGCAGCCTGTCCGATGTCCAAACGCCCCAATTCCCAAGCTGCCTCGACACCCCGTTTCATATCGATTTTATCTTGTTTGGAGGGTTTATGTTTGGTCAAAAGCCCCTCTTTTATCAGTAAACACGGCATTACTTCGTGCACGCCTTTGACCGTCATGCCCTCTTTTTCAATCTCGGAAACTAGCGCCCGCAACAGCCCGTCATCGCCCAAAGCCTTGGCGCCGACTTTGGCAAAAAACGCCGTCGTGCGCAAATCGGGCACCAAATCAAAAAAGCTCGGACGGCGAATGGTGCCGATCATCACAACATCTTGGACTTTTTCTTTGGCAAAATGCTTAAATCCCGTTCCGGCTTGTCCGATGCGCAAAAAACGACATGGAAAATCCGCATTTTCAAAAAAAGCTTTATCGGCGTTTCCCTCTATGGCCAATACCGTAAAATCTATACCCTGAGCCTGACATTCTTTAACCAACATTTTCGGAATGGTTCCGCCGCCGGCAATAATACCGAGTTTGCGGGTGGTATGTTTCATTTGTCTATCCTTATAAAAAAACAAAACTTGATATTTGAACAGCTGCGGCAATCGTCCTAAACAGCGGCCTTTTATCAGTCCGTCAAACGAACAGGCGACCGTTTCTTTTTGTCTTGCCAAAGCTATCATATATCAAGCTTTGTAAAAATTGATTTAACGCCCGAGGGCATAAATCAATTATAACACCGAGATTGAGGCCCTTCCCGAACCTCGGTAAAACTTTTGTTATTCGGCAGTCATTACCTTGCGGCGGCCTTTCAGGCCATCGGTAATAAACTCCAACTGTTCTATCACAAGCGGATTGTCTTTGTATTTTTCTTTGGCTTTTTCAACACGAATATCGAAGGTGTCTTCGCTGCTTTTGAACACATACATAAAAGCATGCGTAATTTTTTTGACAGTAGCCTCATCCATACCGCCGCGCATCATGCCGATGCGGTTCAGTCCGCGGAGTTTGCCTCTGTCACCGGTAACGATACCAAACGGAATAACGTCTCTGTCAACACCCGAAAGCCCGCCAATCATAGCTTTGCGGCCGATACGGCAGAACTGATGAACCGCGCTGTTGCCGCCCAAAACAGCCCCGTCGCCGACGCGGACATGCCCGCCGATAACGGCGTTGTTTGTCATGATGACATTGTTGCCGACAACACAGTCATGCGCAATGTGGGAATTGACCATCAGCATACATCCGTCGCCGACAACTGTTGTCTGGTGCTCTTTGGGTGTTCCGGCGTGGATTGTGACATTTTCTCTGATAACGTTGTTCTTTCCAATGATAACTTTTGCCCCCGGAACAAATTCATTTCCGTGATCTTGCGGCCCTGTGCCCAAGCAAGCTCCCGGAAATACAACCGTGCCTTCGCCAATAGTCGTGTCGCCATAAACCGTAACACGGCCGAGCAATTTGACATTAGCACCGATTTTGGCTTGGGAGCTGACCCAGCAGAAAGGTCCGATTTCGGCTGTTTCGGCAATTTGGGCGCCATCTTCAACAACGGCTGAGGGATGAATTTTTGCCATTCTTAATAGTCCTTCAAAAAACTGTTCTTTTTTGTTTATCTGTTTTGCACTCTAAAGAATATTTTTTTAAATGGCAAAACACAAAAATTTTCGAATTGTTACAAGCTTATTTTTTATTTATTTTCAAACAATTAGAGCGTCTTTTCTTTGTGAAAAAACGCTCTTTGTTTCTGTTATATTTCTCTTAAAATTTACCCTGTAATCATTGCCGTCAACAGGGCTTCAGAACACAAAACTTTATTGGCATAAACCTTGCCTTCGCAGACAAAAACTTTGCCATGGCCTTTAATCTTTTTGACATGCAGTTCCAATTCGGTATCCGGCACAATCGGGTGTCTGAATTTGACATTGTCAATCGACATAAAAAATACGCCTTTGGGTTTGTCCTGATAGTCGGGCAAAGCCGAGATAATCACGCATCCTGCCGCTTGAGCCATTGCTTCAACCTGCAAGACGCCGGGCATAATCGGGTTATTCGGAAAATGGCCGCGGAAAAAGTCTTCTTTCATTGTGATGCTTTTGTAGCCTATTCCTTCGACACCCTCTTCCAAAATCTCCATTTTGTCGACAAACAAAAACGGATCCCGATGAGGCAAAATCTTCTTAATCTCGTCCTGCATATAAATTTTTGACACTTCTTTCTCCTATTTTTTGCACAATTTTTGAATGTAAGCCGTTTGTTTCATAAAATCTCTGAACCCGATGGCCGGCGATCCCATCACAGACGCGCCGGGCTCTACATCGCGCATAACTCCTGACTGCGCGCCAATTTGAGCCATCGAGCCGATGGTAATATGTCCGGCAAAGCCGACCTGTCCGCCGCAAACGACATAATCGCCGAATGTGCAGCTTCCGGCAACGCCGACTTGAGCCACCAAAATACACCCGCGCCCCAGTTTGTCATTATGCGCCACCTGAACCAGATTATCAATCCGGCAGCCGTCGCCGATAACCGTATCATCCAAAGCGCCCCTGTCGACACAGGTATTTGCGCCAATTTCAACATCATTGCCGATAATCACGCGCCCCAGCTGAGGAATACGCTTATGTTGGCCTTGAACCGTTAAGAATCCGAATCCGTCCCATCCGATGCGCGCGCCGCCGTAAATATAGACATTGTTACCGATGAGGGCGTGCATAATATTGGCATTGGCGCCGATGCGGCAGTTGTTTCCGAGTTTGCAGCCCTGCGCAATCACGCAGTTAGGCTCGAGACGGCAATTATCGCCGATTTCGACCTCTTCGCCGATGACAACATTGTCCCCGATATAGCAGCCTTTGCCGATTTTGGCCGATTTGGCAATCACGGCTGTTTTGCAAATTTCGGGCTCAGGTAAAATCTCGCTATACATCGCATAGTTCAACTTGACAAAGCTTCCGTGCGGATCGTCGCTTGTCAGCACAATGACGTTTTTGGGCATCAATGACGCAAACGCCGCAGAAGTAACGCAGGCAGTTGTTTTAATCTCGGCCGCTTTTTCTTTTTGCTTTTTATCAAAGAAAAAAGAAATTTCGCTCGCACCGCCGTTGAAAATGCTTCCGATACCCTCAATCATTACATCTGCCTTGCTTGAATCTTGCAGCTCGGCGCCGCAGATTTCAGCAATTTGTTTCAATGAAAACGGGCCATTATTTTTGTAAAAACGGGAATCAATCATTTGTTTCTCCTTTATGGGTTAGAGGCGTGTGCCGAAATTCAAACGGAAGACTTCCGTTTCATCATATTCTTCTTTGACAATCGGGAATCCGAAATCAACGTCAATCTGCCCCATGGGAGAGAGCCATTGGAATCCGAAACCGACCGCCACGCGGGGCGAACTTGAATATTCAACATCTTCGCGGTTCAAATTATCAGGTTTGCCCAACATACCGACATCGGTAAAGAGGTGCGCCGAAATTCCGAGTTCATCCAGCCCAATCGGGAATCCAAACTCGGCACCGGAATAAACCATCCAGTTGCCGCCCAAAGAGTCTTTGGTGTATTTATCGCGCGCGCCGATACCACCGGCCTCAAATCCGCGCATTGTATAGCCGCCCAGATAATACCTGTTGGACAAACGAACATTTTCGCCGCCATAGCCTTTAATCAATCCGGCATTGGCGAATAATTTTAATGTATAATAGTCGGCAAAAGTATGATAGAAATAGGCTTTGCTGTCTACTTTGACATATTTTTCATCACCGCCGACACCGGCCACATCTGACCCAAGAGACAAGAAATAGCCGTCTTTTGTAAAGGTCGCGCTGTCGCGCTTGTCATAGGCAATCGTTGTTCCGACGGAAGAGTTGGTGTATTTTCCGGCTTCTTCCCTGATGTATTTGGATGCATAGGTTCCGACATTTGTAATCTCATCCTGTTTCAGGGTATAGCGCAGCTGCTGAGACAAATCGTCCGTGTAATTCCAGCCTGTGCGCAGACGGCCTCCAGTTACCTTGCTGTCGTAAGAGCTTTCATCCTGATAGTCCTGACGTGAATGGAACAAATCAATTCCCGCTCTCAAGCGGCGGCCAAGGAAATAAGGCTCTGTAAAGCTGACATCATAATCCTGAGATTTTTGCGACACGGCAATATCAAAGCCCAGCCGCTGGCCGAGACCGCGGAAGTTATTTTCCGTGACGCCTGTCCGAACCAAAGCGCCGTTAACGGTTGAGAACCCAACGCCTACATTGAAATAGCCTGTGGATTTTTCTTTGACATCAATGTCTAAATCAGCGCGGTTGTTGTCTTTGGGCGTTGTGTTGATATCAACCTTTTCAAAATAATCCAAATTTTCGACATTACGGCGAGAATCTTTGATTTTTGACGCATTAAAAGCATCGCCTTCGTCAATGCGTAATTCGCGGCGGATAACTTTATCATGCGTGCGGCTGTTGCCCTTGATGTTGATTCTGTCGATAAAGAAACGCGCGCCTTCTTTGATGCGGAAGGTAATATCCGCGTCGCCCGTTTCGGTGTTTTTGACAATATCGGGCGTCACATCAATAAACGCATAGCCTTTTTTGCCGAGTTCGTCCGTTAAAGCCGTGACGGATTTGTCAATTGCATCGGCATTATATTTGTCTCCGCTCTCGACTTCCAAAAATCTTGTCAGCTCTTCGCCGTTAATCTCCGGAATATCGGACACAATATCTATATTGCGCAAGGTGTATTTTTTGCCCTCGTCCACAACAAATGTTACCGTAAATGATTTTTTGTCCGGACTCAATTCGGCTACCGCAGACACAACTCTGAAGTCGGCATAGCCTTTTTTGAGATAAAAACGACGCAGCAATTCTTTGTCGTAATTTGTTTTTTCGGCATCATAATTTTCGGCCGACGAAAAAATACGATACCAGCGGCTTTCTTTGCTCATCAAGACATCTTGAAGTTCTTTGCCGGTATAGTGTTCGTTTCCGATAAAGTTGATTTTATCAATGACGGCCAAGGGGCCTTCGTCAATGTTGAAAATCAAATCCACACGATTTTGATCGCGGCGGATAATCTCGGGATTAACGACCGTGGCATAGCGGCCGCTGCGCTTGTAGACTTCGAGGATACGTCGGACATCTTCCTGGACTTTGGCGCGGGAATAAGTCGAGCGCGGACTCAAGCGAACCTCGCCTTCAAGCATTTTGTCATCGACTTTATCGTTGCCGTCAAACAAAACCTCCGAGATTATCGGGTTTTCGGAAACCTTAATCACCAATGTTCCGTTATCGTTTACATTCATTGAAACATCTTCAAACAATCCTGTTGCATACAGTTGTTTTAAGGCGATGTTCATCTGATCGTCGCTTACATTTTGTCCGGCTTTGATATCAACATAAGATTTTACGGTTTCAGGCTCGACCCTTTCAACACCTTCAACCTTTATATTACCGACATACGACGACGCAGCGCAAACGCTTGTCGATGCCAACAACGCATAAGCAAAAGTCCCTAAGCCCCATTTTTTCATCTGACATTCCTCTCTTATTTTATGAAAACCACCGATTGAACAGCCTTGCAATATCGTTATAAGTTGCAAAGACCATTAACGCAATCAGCAGAAAGAATCCGAGTTTAAAAATATATTCTTTAACCTGCTCGTTAATTTCACGCCGCGTTACAATCTCAATCAGATAGATAACGACATGTCCGCCGTCCAAAAGCGGAATCGGAAACAGGTTAATCAGTCCCAAATTGATGGACAACAATGACATAAAGACCAAAAAATCCATCCATGAATTTGATTTGGAGATATCTCCCGTCATTTCGGCGATGCGGACTATTCCACCCAAATCATCGGTGCTGCGGCGGCCGGAAATCATCTGCCCGACACCGCGCAATGTTAATTCCGTCACCCGCCATGTGCGGACACCGGCTTCCTTAACCGCCTCGACAAAGGATAAACGTCCTTGCCCGAATTCGGCCGTTGGCACAGACGTAACGCCCAACATCGGCCTTTCTTCCTGATTATTTTCGACCTCAAGCGGTATTTTTTCGAGTTTAATTTTTTTGTTTATCTTCTGCTTGCCGCGCATCAATTCAATATCAACAAAGCCATCTGCCGCCATTTCGACTTCCTGACGAATATTTTGAAATGTCTTGATTTGCTTTCCGTTAATCGTCAAGATTCTGTCTTGGGGCAAAATTCCGGCTTTTTCGGCTGCACCGCCCTTGATGACCTCGCCGACAACAGGCGGAAAATTCATCGCGCCCATTGTCATAAAAATGCCGACAAAAATCAAAAAAGCGAACAAATAATTAAATCCCGGCCCGCCGACGGCTATGGCCAATTTTTTGAACGGACTTTGAGTTGCAAAAGCATATTTTTTGTCTTCTTCAGAAAGAGTTGAGGTTTCGCTGCCGCCGGAAGCCGCGTCGGAATCTCCGACAAATTTACAATATCCGCCCAACGGAACAGCCGAGATTTTCCACAATGTTCCCGAAGCATCACGTCTGCCCCAGAGCTGTTTGCCGAAACCTAATGAAAATTCATCGACCTTGACCCCGCACAATTTTGCAATCAGATAATGTCCAAACTCATGCACAAAGACCAAAATCCCCAACAGAACGATGAAAGGCACAATATAATAGATACTGTTTATAAGCCAACTCATTTCCATATTCTCCTACTCAATAAAGAAGCTCATATGGCGCAGCAGTAAATAGGCAAACGGCGCCGAGAAAATCAGTCCGTCAATTCGATCAAAAATACCGCCGTGCCCCGGAATCAAATTGCTTGAATCTTTGATTCCCAGATGGCGTTTGATAGAAGATTCAACCAAATCGCCGATTTGAGCAAAGGCCGCAATAACCGCCGCCAGAGCCGCATAGTAATGAATATACGGGCCGGCATTGTAATAAAAACAAACAGCATAGCTTACGCCGACGGCCAAAATCATTCCGCCCCAAAAGCCCGACCATGTTTTTTTCGGGGAGATTTTCGGCGCCAGTTTCGGCCCTTTGAGCGTGCTTCCGAAAAGATAGCCGCCTATATCCGCCGCCCAAACCAAAAACATAAACCATAACACAAGCTGCGCGCCATAAGTGGCATAAATGGCAACAATCGCGCCGATGCCGATTGTAATATAGGGCACCCCGAGCATTAACAATTTTCGGTTTTCCTCGCCTTTTGACTTAACAAAAGCCACCGCCAGCGCCAAAGCCATCACGACACCGACAGCCCAAAGTGAATCCATAATCATGGCTGCGACGAGCACAAAGAAATAGGTCAATGCATAAACAGCCGGACATTTGTTGGGCACCATGTCCGCCCATTCCCATGACAACAGCACCGCCGCTGTCAAGGCCAGCAAATATATCCACGGATATCCGCCCAAAACGCACCCGATGACGACCGGAACCAGGACCAATGTCGTTAACAGGCGTTTGATAAATGAATTCAGTTTAGGCTTTTCCATAACGTCTCTCCCTGGAATTGAAATCAGCAATGATTTCTTTGAGTTCGGCCGCAGAAAAATCCGGCCAAAATGTTTGTGTAAAATAAAATTCGCTGTAAGCAATCTGCCAGAGCAAATAGTTGCTCAGACGCTGCTCGCCGCTTGTCCGAATAACTAAATCCGGATCCGGAATTCCGGCCGTATACAGCAGGTTTGAAAAAGTTTTTTCATCTAAGTCGTCGGGAGTTAGAGTGCCCAAAGAAATCTCTTTGGCGGCCTTTTTAACAGCAGATAAAATTTCAGCCCGCGCCCCGTAACTCAACGCCACGCAAAAAGTCAATTTGTCGTTTTTGGAGGTTTCTTTTTCAAGCTTATCCATCTGCTCGACAATATCTTTAGCGAGCATCTGACGCTCTCCGATGAAACGAATCCGCGCGCCGCGCTTTTGAAGCTCCTCAAACCCCGTCTTCAGATACTCCCGCAGCAAGGTCATCAGATATTCAACCTCGGTTTTGTCGCGTTTCCAATTTTCGGTCGAAAAAGCATAAACCGTCAGGTATTTAACACCTTCGTCCGCGGCGGCTTCGGCGATTTTTTGCAAAGTTTCGGCCCCTTTTTTATGACCGGCCGAACGCGGCAGGCCTTTTTTCTTTGCCCACCGGCCGTTTCCGTCCATAATAATGGCTATGTGTTGTAAGTTTTCAGTCACGGAATTCCTATACCTGCAAAATATCTTTTTCTTTTTGAGCCAACAAATCATCAACCTTTTTGGTTGACTCATCAGTCAATTTTTGGATTTCGTTTTCAAAACGTTTTTCCTCATCTTCGGAAATTTGATTATCTTTTTTCAAGCGCTTAATCTCGTCCAAAGAATCTCTTCTGATGTTGCGGACGGCCACTTTGGCGCCTTCGGCATATTTACCGGCAACTTTTGTCAGCTCTTTGCGGCGTTCTTCGGACAACGGCGGCACAGGGATACGAATCAGTTGTCCGTCGGAAGACGGGTTGAGCCCCAAATCAGATTCCATAATTGCTTTTTCAACCGACTTGGCCAGCCCTCTGTCCCAAACACTGACGGACAACGTGCGCGCATCGGGCACGGAAATTGACCCGACCTGAGCCAATGGAGTCATTGAGCCGTAAGCCTCGACCATAATTCCGTCCAACAGGCTGACATGAGCCCGTCCGGCACGCAAGGAACCAAAATCGGCCTTCAAGGTTTCCAAGGTCTTGTCCATACGAGCCTTTGCATCATTTTTAATTTCAGAAAAATCTGCCATAGTTTTACCTCATTACTTTTTGATTATTGTGAATTTGCCTTTTCCGCCTATAACTTCAACAAGCGAATCTCCTTCATGCTGCGAAAAGACAAGAATCGGAATATTATTTTCTTTTGCCAGCGCAACCGCCGTCAAATCCATTACTTTGAGCTGGTTTTGAATAACCTCGTCATAAGAAACGGCCTCATACCTTTCGGCCTTCGGATTTGATTTGGGATCGGCGGTATAAACCCCGTCAACCTGCGTGGCTTTCAAAACAACTTCGCATTGCATTTCCGAAGCGCGCAGCACGGCGCCCGTGTCGGTTGTGAAATAAGGATTACCCGTGCCGCCGGCAAAGATGATGACACGGCCTTTCTCAAGATGGCGCAGCGCTTTGCGATACATATAATTTTCGCATACCTGCGGCACACCGAGGCCTGACAGCACGCGGGTCGGAACACCAGCGTTTTCAAGAGCGTTTTGCAGGCACAGCGCATTCATCAGCGTGGCCAGCATTCCGACCTGATCGGCAACAGTGCGGTTCATTCCTTTGGCGGCCTCTTTGGCGCCGCGGAATATATTGCCGCCTCCGACAACAATGCATACATCGACCCCTACCTCGCGCACGGTTTTTATCTGGCGGGACAGGTTTTGCAACACTTCCGGCGACATGCCAAAGCTTTTGTCGCCCATCAGTCCTTCGCCCGAAAGCTTGAGCAGGACTCTTTTATATTTTGGTTTCATGATTAACCTTAAAGCTTTAAGTTACGAGACTCATATTAACGAAAAGAATCGTTTTGTCATTAAAATTCTTCATTTGCTTAACAAGCTAGAACAAAAAAGTTGCCAAAAAGTGAATCCCGTTATGCAACGCACAAAAAAATAACGGTTGCCAAAAATGAGATTACTTGTTACTGATTCTTTATTCATTGTTATTTGTTACGGAGAAATAATATGTCCGATAATTTGATTTTTACGCTTTGGGGCTTGGGCGGCTATCTTTTGGGCTCTGTTCCTTTCGGTTTGGTTTTGTGCTATTTGGCCGGCTACGGTGATATCCGCAAAATCGGATCCGGCAATATCGGCGCAACGAATGTTTTGCGCACGGGGAATAAATGGCTGGCGCTTCTGACGGTTTTGCTTGATGCGTCTAAGGCCGGATTAGCCGCTTTTTTGGCGGGACATTTTGTTGCGGCAAAGCCTTTTATCCTGTGCGACATGGTTACCTCGACAGAAGTTTTGGCCGCGCTTATCGCCGGTTCTATGGCCATTATCGGACACAATTTTCCGATTTGGCTCAAGTTTAAGGGCGGCAAAGGCGTCGCCTCGGCATTCGGATTTATTTTGGTTACCCAGCCGATGATTGCTTTGGCGGCCTTAGGGATTTGGCTTGTAACGGCATTTATCACAAAATATTCGTCCTTATCGGCCATTATTGCCGCTTTTTGCGTTCCGCTTATCACTTTCTTTTTTGCCGATCCGATTTACACCTGCTTTTATACGGCGCTGGTTGTTTTGGTTTTGGTTCGGCATCATGCCAACTTTGCCCGCCTGATTAAGGGTGAAGAAAGCAAAATCAAACTAAAAAAATAAGAAGGGGCTTTATCAAAAGTGGCTTCAAGAGCTGACATTGCGGCGGCGCTCCGCCTGATCAACACGCCGACAGTCGGACCTAAAAAATTTTATCGGCTGGTCGAGGAACAAGAATCGGTCGACGGCGCTTTGGCTCTTTTGGAAAGAGAATCCAAATATAAACCATGGACTCTTGAGCGCGCTTTGCAGGAAATTGGCAAGGCCGAGGCTTTGGGCGTTCAAATTCTGCTCTATACCGATGAAGCCTATCCCAAGATGCTTTCGGGCAACACAAATATGCCGCCGGTTTTGTATGCCAAAGGACGGATTGATATTTTGCAGACAGAAAAATCTTTGGCTATTGTCGGGTCGCGCGCCGCCTCCATCAACGGCCGCAAAACAGCTGCGCACATTGCCAAAGACCTGACCGAATCCGGCGTGATGATTGTTTCGGGCATGGCGCGGGGAATCGACGCCGCCGCGCACAAAGGCGCTTTGTATGCCAACGGTGAAACCGGTGCAACAATTGCCGTTTTGGGCACGGGGCTTGATGTGATTTATCCGCCGGAAAACACAGATCTTTATCATCAAATTGAACAGCAAGGCTGCTTGTTGTCGGAAGTGCCTTTGGGCACACAGGCCAACGCGCTTCAATTTCCGCGGCGCAACCGAATTGTCGCAGCGTTGAGCGAGGGTGTTTTGGTTGTGGAGGCCGGCCTCAAATCCGGCTCGCTTATTACAGCGCAGCTGGCGCTGGATATGAAAAAGATTTTGTTTGCCGTTCCGGGGACACCCGGCGAATCGAGAGCACAGGGATCCAACCATTTAATAAAAAAAGGCGCCGTTCTTGTTGAAAACGCCGACGACATATTACCTTTTTCAAAAGGTAATGCCGAGCCACCCGCTCAACAAAAAGCATTACCCAAACAAAAAATCCTTGTTTTTGAAAATAAAGATGTTAAGTTGAGCAACCGACAAAAGTCCACCGGCACATTGGCCGACTTTTTGACCGTTGACGGAATCGAGATTGACGAACTTATCCGCCTGACGGGCAAAGATGCCGCAAGTATTTCTTTGGAAATTCTTGATTTGGAGATGAGCGGACTTGTCGAACGCCGCGCCGGAAACAAAATCGCATTGATTGAGCAAGATTAGGTAGAGAAAAGATGAAATTAGTTATCGTGGAATCCCCTGCAAAAGCCAAAACAATCAATAAATATTTGGGCAAAGACTATCAGGTTTTGGCCAGTTTCGGGCATATCAGAGATTTGCCCAGCAAAGACGGATCGGTCAATCCGGACGATGATTTTGCCATGACCTGGGAATTAAGTCCGGGGGGCAAAAAGCGCCTTGCCGATATTGTCAAAGCCCTTAAAGACGCTGATACGCTTATCCTCGCCTCCGACCCTGATAGAGAGGGAGAGGCCATTGCGTGGCATATTTTGGAGGAACTCAAGGCGAAAAAAGCCCTGAAGGGCAAGACCATTGAGCGCGTTGTCTTTCACGAGATTACCAAATCAGCCGTGACGGAAGCCATCAAGAATCCGCGCACGATTGACGATAATTTGGTTTCGGCCTATATGGCTCGCCGCGCGTTGGACTATTTGGTCGGATTTACGTTGTCGCCGGTTTTGTGGCGCAAGCTCCCCGGCTCACGCTCGGCCGGACGCGTGCAATCGGTTGCGCTGCGGCTTATTTGCGACCGCGAAACGGAAATCGAAAAGTTTAAGGCTGAAGAATATTGGACAATTGACGCCGATTTATTAACCGCGTCGCAGGCCGTTATCAAATCGCATCTGATTGAACTGGACGGTAAAAAACTTGAGAAATTTGACCTCAACACCGAGGCCAAGGCCATGGAAGCTAAGGCCAAAATCGAGGCGCAGGATTTTGCGATAGAAAATGTCGAACGCAAAAAGGCCAACCGCTATCCGGCGCCGCCGTTTACGACATCGACTTTGCAGCAGGAAGCCGCACGCAAGCTCAGATTTTCGGCCAAAAAGACAATGCAGATTGCGCAAAAGCTCTATGAAGAAGGTTTGATTACTTATATGAGAACGGACGCCGTTAACCTTTCCAAAGAGGCTATCAGCGCCTGCCGCGACGCTATTCTCAAATATTTCGGCGAGGCTTATCTGCCCAAACAGCCCAAAGAATACAAGACAAAATCTAAAAATGCCCAAGAGGCGCACGAAGCTATCCGTCCGTCTGATGTGATGAATACGCCTAAAAAGATGGAAGTTAAACTGGCGGCGGACGAGCACAAGCTTTATGAACTGATTTGGAAACGCACGGTCGCCTGCCAGATGATGCCGGCGCTGTTGGATAAGGTTGTGATTGACGCCCGCTCAGCAGATACAAAAATTTTATTGCGTGCCAACGGGCAGGTTATTGAGTTTGACGGGTTCTTGAAATTGTATCAGGAATCCAAAGACGACTCTGACGATGACGACGAAAACCGCATTTTACCCAATGTGGCCGCCGGCGAAAAAGTCGATAAAGGCGAGATTACCGCCGAGCAGCACTTTACAACGCCGCCGCCACGCTTTACCGAGGCCAGTCTGGTTAAAAAGCTTGAGGAACTCGGAATCGGACGCCCGTCGACTTATGCCACGATTATTGCCGTTTTGCAGGAGCGCAAGTATGTGCGGGTTGAGAAACTGCGCTTTATCCCTGAAGACCGCGGACGTATTGTGACGGTCTTTTTGGAGAATTTCTTCAAGAAATATGTCGAATATGATTTTACCGCCCAGATGGAAGAATTTTTGGACGATGTGTCGGCCGGCGAAATGCAATGGAAAAAGCTTTTGGAAGGTTTTTGGGCGAAATTTATCAAGAATGTGGACGCGGTCAAACCTTTACAGATGAGTGAAGTTATTGACAAGATTGACGAGGCTTTGTCGCACCACCTCTTTCCGCCGCGCGCGGACGGATCGGATCCGAGAATCTGCCCCGAATGCGGCACAGGACGCCTGAGTATCAAATTGGGTAAATTCGGCGCGTTTATCGGATGCTCGAATTATCCGGAATGCAAATACACCAAGCCTTTGGTTGATACGGCTTCCGAGGAAGAACAGAGCGCCGCACCCAAGATTAAAGAGGTGGCCGATGTGGTTTTGGGCGAGATAAACGGGCAAAAGATTTATCTCAAAAAAGGGCCTTACGGATTTTATGTTCAACTGGGCGAGGATCAGACCGCCACAACAGAAAAACCCAAACGTGCCTCTTTGCCCAAAGGAATAAATTCTGATGAAATCACGTTTGAGCAGGCAGAGCGGCTGTTGAGTCTGCCCTACCAGCTGGGCGAGGGAATCGAGGTTAACTCAGGCAAGTTCGGCCCTTATATCAAATGCGGCGGCAAATCGGTTTCACTGCGCGGAAATGATACGATTTTTAATATCACAATCGAACGTGCCAAAGAGCTTTTGGCCGGCGCTAAAGAAAAACCGGCCGGCAAGGCTTTGGGTATTTATCCCAAAAACAAGCAGGAGATTGTTTTGCTGATGGGGCGGTATGGACCTTATCTTAAATGCGGCCGCACCAATTATGCTATTCCGAAGAGCATTTCAGGACATGAACCGACTTTGGACGAGGCTATCAAGATCATTGAGGCTAAGAAGTAGACAGCCTAAATGACAAAACACAATAGAGCGTTTAAACCAACGTTTAAACGCTCTATTATTTTTAGTATACCAGTCAATTATTAAAAAAGCAATAATTTTAATTTTTTGTTATTTTTCAATATATTATCGATTCTCCTAAAAAGTGCATTTTCCAAAATCCCTTGCACATGACTATAGCGTTTAAACGTTGGTTTAAACGCTATAGTCGATGCGTCAACCACGGGGGTTATCTCATGAAACAGGGTTTATTTTTAATTTTTGCTTTTTGTGTAATTTCAAATGCTTACGCACAGATGGATTGCGAATCTATTCCAAGTTGTGCGGAATTGGGCTATACGCAGGCCTCTTGCCCCGAGGGGAGCGCCAGCCTCAAATGCCCGTTTGATGAGACCAAATTTTATTGCATAGGCGGCAAAAAACTTGCTGATGCACCGGCTCCGGTTATAACCCCTGAAGATTGGACGGCTGAATGTGCAGACACCATCGCCCATTGCACAACTCTCGACTCAAGTTGCCGCTGCACCGCCTGCGAAAGCGGCTATCTTGTCGCAAACGGCAATTGTGTTCCAGAATGTGATAAATCGGCTGACACTTGTGCCAAAGAAAGCAAAATCTTTAACGCGGCGACTTGCACCTGTGAGGCTTGTCCGACAAATTACCAGTTCAACGCAACAACAAAAGCCTGCGACAGAGTTGCCTGCAACACGGCAAAAGTTGCAAATTGCGCCACATACAGTAGCGCTTATGAGCCTTGTTCCTGCACGGCGTGTAAAGATGGATATATGTTGGAAAATGGTGCGTGTGTTGCCGACCCCTGTGTTGAAAAATGCAAGATTGCTTATCCGCTTTTTGCCGGACAGGAGAATACCGAAACTATTGTTAAGAAGATTGGCAAAACGGCTTATGCGGCTTATGCGGCAAGTCAATTTTATGTCGGCGACAAAAACGGTGACTTCGGCCAAGGAAAATGGTATCTCCCATCCATCGGCGAGTGGCTGTATTTTTATGGAACGGACATGCCCAAACTCAAAATTTCTGGAACGCCCGAAGGTTTCATTGGTGATAATGCAAAATTGATTGATAGTGCTCTGAGCACTCTTAATTCTAAAGGAATTGCAACTGATGATCATGCCCTATATAATTGGTCTTCTACTGAAGGCGGTTCGATGGGTTGGGGAGATTGTCAAGGTTACGTTGTATGGATAATGACGCCACACAATGTTGCGAAATATATTCGTGGTTGTAACACCAACACTATACGTTGTGCCATGCTTTTGGAAGATTTCTATAATCCATCTTCCGGTGGAACAGCGCCAAAAATCGGTGATGTCATATATTTAGATAAGACCTATGGTTCAGCAACGAATTATAATGGGAGCAAGATGCCTGTCGGTGTGATTTCCTCTGTTTCGACAGACGGACGTGATGTCACAATTATCAACCTTAGGTTCCTGACTCTTCATTCTGATGACGATGATGCAGAGGATCCGGTTTATTATTTTGATCCGGAACACCCCTATCCTGATTTTGGTTTAGGAAACTCACTCAAATGGAGCGCTGATAATTATACCTACTCTTCACATTACATTGTCTCTGACGGGGCGCTTTTAGGAATGGCTAGAGCCTCGGATAACTGCCCATGTCAGTTCTATAAACAGGAATGTAGATTAAATGAACTAATATGTAAGGATACTGGATACACAGGGTTCAACGCTGAAACTTGCAAATGCATCCCCTAAGCAGTTGCAAAACAATTCTTTCAAGTTACAGAAAAAACCGCGGGAGTGAAAGCTCTCGCGGTTTTTTGATGCTCAAATAACTTTTAGTTGGCGGGGATAACGCGCGACTGATCGCCATACATCAGATAGCACCGTTGGCCGGGCTGCATATAAACATCCGTGCCTTGCGTGATGGTGCGCAAAGCCCCGTTATCCAACTTGACGATATATTCCAAACCATCCTGACGGCTCAACCCCTCTTGCGCATAGTTTCCGGCAACACCGCCCAAAGCCGCGCCGCCCAATGCGCCGAGCAAGCTTCCACGGCCGTGTCCGATGGTCGATCCGGCGACGCCGCCGCCGATAGCGCCCAATACGGCACCTGTTGAAGAATCGGACGATGAAACAGCAACCTGACGCACGCTGACAACCGTGCAGGCCATGACCTGTCCGACGGCACCCGTGGAAGAGGTGGCATAGTGGTTGGAGTTGATGTTTGAGGCGCATGCCGAGGCCAACAAAGCCAAAGCGCTAACCGTTAAAAGTCCTTTTTTCATTTGTGTTTTCCTCTTTTGTCTGTTTGAAATATTTTTTTTAATTTAATCTGTAGAATATTATTTGTCAATGCTGGACTTTTTTGCAAAGATGCCTTATAGTGCGTTCAGTTTTTATTGATGTTTCACAAAATTTTAAGGACAGTTTCTTATGTTGAAAAGAACAAAAATTGCCAAATTGCTGCAATCGGAACAGCCCCTTGATGAAGTTTTAATCAAGGGTTGGGTCAGAACACGGCGCGATGCCAAAGATTTTTCGTTTATTGAGGTTAACGACGGTTCCTGCCTCAAAAATATGCAGGTTATCGCCAAAAACACCCTCGGCAATTATGAAGAGATTAAAAAACTTTCAACAGGGTCGTCTTTGGCTGTCAAAGGCGCTTTGGTTCCCTCGCAGGGCGGCAACCAAAAATTTGAAATTGCGGCCGATGATGTTGAGATTTACTCCATTGCGCCGGACGATTACCCGCTGCAAAAGAAAAAACACACTGACGAATATTTGCGCACCATTGCGCATTTGCGCCCCCGCTCCAACAAATACGGCGCCGCTTTCAGGGTTCGTTCGGAGTTGTCTTTTGCCATTCACAAATTTTTTAACGACCGCGGGTTCAGATATGTTCACACGCCCCTGATTACGGGCTCGGACTGTGAAGGCGCCGGCGAGATGTTTCAGGTCACCACGCTTGATTTGAACAATCCGCCCCGCACCAAAGACGGCAAGATTGATTATTCACAGGACTTTTTCGGAAAAGAGGCTCATTTGACCGTTTCAGGACAGCTCAACGGCGAGATGTATGCCTGCGCGTTGGGCGATATTTATACTTTCGGCCCGACTTTCCGCGCCGAAAACTCCAACACAACGCGCCATGCCGCCGAGTTTTGGATGATTGAGCCCGAGATGGCTTTTGCCGATATTCATGATGATATGGATTTGGCCGAGGATATGGTTAAATTCTGTATCAAATATGTGATGGAAACCTGCCCTGATGATTTGGCCTTGTTTGACAAGTTTGTCGAGCCGGGGCTTTTGAACAAACTCAACCATATTTTGAACAGCGGTTTTGCGCGCATCACTTATGCCGAGGCTATCGACATTATGAAAAAATCCGGCAAAAAGTTTGAATATGCGCCGGAATTCGGCATTGACATGCAAACCGAACATGAGCGCTTTTTGGCAGAAGAACATTTCAAACGGCCGGTTATCGTCAGAGATTATCCCAAGGAGATTAAAGCTTTTTATATGCGCCTGAACGACGATCAGCGCACGGTTGCCGCCATGGATGTTTTGGTTCCGGGGATTGGGGAGCTTATCGGCGGATCGCAGCGTGAGGAACGTCTTGACGTGCTGATTAAACGTATTGAAGAAATGGGCATGACCGAGGCCGATTACGAATGGTATTTGGATTCCCGCCGCTATGGGTCGGTTCCGCATGCCGGTTTTGGTCTGGGGTTCGAGCGTATGATGATGTTAATCACGGGTATCGGCAATATCAGAGACGTTATTCCGTTCCCGAGAACGCCGAAATCCATTAACTTTTAATCTATGCAACAGAGGCGCCCCATGAACAAATTTTTGATGTTTTTTCTGATTGGTTTTATGTTTTCCCTGCCGGTTCGGGCACAAGAAAACGAGGCGCCTTTGACTTCCGAGGCCTTGGAAGAAATGCCGGAAGATGAAGTCAATGCTTTCGGCTATCCGGATAAAAGCCTTGTCAAAGTCATTGAGCTTAAGGCGCCGGAAGCAACAGACACGGGGCTTGCCAAACCGGAATGTTCCGATCCGAAATTGGCTGAACAGGCGCGCACCGTTCTAAAACCTTATCTGAATTTTGAAGTATCGACTGCCGCCGAAAAAAGACGCGTCAGCCTTATTTTTAAGAATATTGACCACTTTTTGCCGCTTGAGTTGTCTGAACTAAGTCCCTCTTCCCACCGCGAGGCTTTGGGACGGGTAACGGAGCTCAAAATCAATAATCATTTAGATGCGGCGCGGCTTAAAGTCTGCCAAAGCGACAATCCGCTTTTGGAAGCCAAAGTCTATTTGATTTTGTATGATGACGGAAAAGATGTTCGGGTTGATGTGTTGAATTTTAACCCGACGGTCGTTCCAAGTTTTATATTTAAAGCTGATTAGGGCTTGCAAATTTCGTTTTTTTATCTTATTTTATTAGTCCGCTGTCTGATAAAAGACACGGAAAAAGGAGTGTAAAAAACATATGTCCGACAATCGCGGTCTGATTATTCGCAAATGCAATCTTCCCGCCGTTATCAATGATAACTCGCTGGAGGCTTATCTTGAGAAGATTAAGACTTTTCCCGTTCTGACCGAAGAACAGGAAACAAAGCTTATTGAAGATTTGCAGCAAAAAGGAGATATGCAGGCGGCTCAGATTTTGGTGACCTCTCACTTGAGGCTGGCGGCCAAAATTGCTTTGACTTACCGCAAATACGGACTGCCTCTGGCCGACATTATCTCGGAAGCCAACATCGGATTGATGCAGGCGGTCAAAAAGTTTGATTTGTCTAAGAAAGTTCGCTTGGCAACTTATGCCATTTGGTGGATAAAGGCGGCTATCAATGACTATATTTTGCGCTCCTGGTCGCTGGTCAAAATCGGCACAAGCGCCGCTCAGAAAAAGCTTTTTTACAACCTGAAACGAATCAAAAGCCGTTTGGGGCTTTATGATAATAAAGAGCTTGCCCCGCAAGAGGTTAAGGCTATTGCCAATGAGCTGGTTGTTGACGAATCCGATGTTAAGGAAATGAATATGCGTCTTGGCGGCGACAAGTCGCTGAACGTGGCCGTTAATGATGAAGACGAGGATGAAAGAATCGACTTTTTGGTCGATAAGAGCCAAAATCTGGAAGATGCCCTTGCCCGTAAACAGGAGGCCGCCTATAAACGTCAGATTCTTGAAAAGTGCATTAAAGAACTTAACGAACGCGAGCAATACATTGTTCGAAACAGGCTGCTGTCTTATGAGCCGAAAACCTTAAACGAAGTCGGCGAAAAATTTGGAATCAGCCGCGAACGCGTGCGCCAAATTGAAGAAGCCGCCATGAAAAAACTTAAAGAGTCTGTTTTGCTTGCAATTGCCATAAAGAAATGATATACTGATAAAAATCAACTTAGGGAATCCGTTATGACACGCACAACCGATACATCCGCCGAAAACACATTGCATCTCTCCGAAACCGAGAAGTCGCAAAAAGGTTGGAATATGCCCTCTTTTGCTAAGCGTATGCGTGCACGTCTGGCGAAAATCCGCCGTGAGGACGATTCTTCAAAAGATACTTTTTTGCTGCGCCACGGCTATTCGGCGGCAACCCACGCAAGGGCTTAATTTTGAAACATCTTTGCATCTTTTGAAGATGCTTTTTTTATGCTTTGGACAGGACAAATTACCGTGACACCGGATTATCTCATTGACAACAGCCTTGCCTTTTTGAAAGAAAAGGGAATTGAGATATCACGCTTTGAGCTGAAGATTTTGCTTGCGGCGGCTTTGGAAATCGAGCCGGCCGACCTCCCTTTTTATACGGTAGATGTAAATGAGGCGGCTGCCAACAAATTTGAGAAGATGGTTGCCCGCCGCGCGGAAGGCTGTCCCGTTGATAAAATCATCGGGCTTAAGGGATTTTATAAATACGACTTTATCGTCAATGAAGATGTGCTTTCGCCAAGGCCCGAAACGGAAATTATGGTTGAAAAAGCCCTTGTTCTTTTGAAAAACACCCCCTCCCCGCACCTGTTGGAATTCGGTATCGGATCGGGCTGCGTTTTGCTGTCCGTTTTGAAAGAATTGACTAACAGCCGCGGAATTGGGATTGATGTTTCGGCAAAGGCTTTGACTGTAGCTGCGCAAAATGCCGAACGTCTGTGTGTTCAAAATCGGCTTGAACTCAAAAACATGAGCTGGTTTGATTCGGCGGCAGACAAACTCGGAGATGATTCTTTTGACATTATATTCAGCAACCCGCCCTATATTCCCAGCGCGGAAATTCCTCTCTTGGACAAAGAGGTGCGCGCCTTTGATCCAATAACAGCTTTGGACGGCGGCGCTGACGGAATTAAAGATTACGGCAGGCTGTCGGCTTTGGCGGCAAGACTTTTGAAAAAAGGCGGTTTTTTACTATTTGAAATTGGCGAGGGACAGGCTGATGCTGTTGTTTCTTTAGCTCAGCAACAAGGGCTCTTCCTTTATGAACGAGTTAAAGATTTGGCCCAGACAGAACGCTGTATAATTTTGAAAAAATAGTTTGCAATTCAAAAATCTTTGATTATGATAGGGGGTATTGTAGGCGTTTGCTTTTGACAAGCGCTTAATGATTTTCTCGAACATTTTGGTTTAATTTTATTTTTTTGACATCGTTTGATGTTATGTGTTTTTTATGGATTTATATATGAAAAAAATGAAGTATCGCAATAACAATAGCTATAACAATCAAGTTTATTCCATCAATTATAAATTTGACAGTATTTCGCCGGCAGGCAAATTCAGCGGAACAGCTTTGGACTTGATTAAAAAATATAACGAATTGGCCAAAGAGGCTCATTCCAACGGCAATTATGTTGAGGCGGAGATTTTTCGCCAATATGCCGAACATTATCGTAAAATTGTAACAGAAATTAACGAACGCAAAAACAACCACTTTACTCCCAAAGACACGGATATTCCTGCGCCGACAGTCGAAGTTCAACTGCCTCAAGAGGCTGCTCCTGCCGCGCCAAACTCTCAAGAAGTTCAACCAACGAAAACACCGAAAGAGGAAAGCTCTTTGGTTGAAACCCGTGCCAAACCGGCTAAAAAATCTTTTACAGTTATTGAGGTCAGCGATACGGCTCAAAAACCCAAACGTGTTTATAAACCCCATTTAAAAAAAGAACAGGCTGACAAAGCCCCCGTTGTTAACGAATAGAAAAGGATAAAAAAGTGTTATTTCTCTGCGCCGCTTTAATTGTTGCTGCTTCGTGCTCGTTGATTACCATCAGAACACTTATAGGTTACAGTGATATGCATATAGCCTCTAAAATTCTGATTTCCTCCCTTATTTTGCTCGGATGGTTCGGTATCTTTCCAATTCATCTTATGCAAAAGGCAAATATTCCGGATGCCGTTTTTGCGCCCGTTTCTTTTACTTTATACACGTTGATGGGATTTGTGTTTATTTTGTTTGTCACGCTGATACTGCGAGATATTGTCTGGTTTGGACTTTACGGCGCGGCCAAGGCCTTGGGTGTCGGCGGCTGGCACTTAAACCCTAAAAACCTGTCGTCTTTGAGTATTGCTAATATGATTGTTGTCATCTTCAGTATTTTGCTGACGGGGTATGCCTTATATGAAGGACATAAAGAACCTATTGTCAAAGATATTTTCATCTATTCGGACAAAATCAGCAAAAATCTGCGCATTGCTCAAATCAGCGATATGCATATTACCCGCGCAACGCCTGATATACAGGTGCGTAAACTGGTGCATCAGGTCAACGGGCTTAACCCCGATGTTGTCGTTTTAACAGGCGACACGATTGATGACACGCCGTCCAAAATTGAAGACAAGCTCTTTTCCTTGAGAGAATTGAGCGCCCCTTACGGTGTTTATGTCATTATGGGCAACCATGAATTTTATAATGACATTTACGCCTCTAAAAAGCTATTTGATAAGCTCGGGCTCAAGTTTTTGTTTAACGGTGGGTTTCACATCAATAAGTCTAATGTCTTTATTGCGGGAATTCCAGATATGGGCACCATGGTGGAGCGTATCAACCTCTGGCGGGCGCTTAATAAGTCGACAAAGGAAGATTACAAGATCTTGCTTTCGCATACGCCGACGATTGTCGATGGCTTGAGCCGCGATTTGGTTGATTTGGTTTTGTCAGGACACACACACGGTGGGCAGATTTTCCCGTTCCATATTTTGGTCAAACAGGCCAACAAATATCTGGCCGGTCAATATAAGGTCAATGATATTGATCTTTATGTATCGCGCGGCGTCGGCACTTGGGGACCGATGATGAGGCTTTTTGCACCATCTGATATTGTTATGATTAACCTTTTGAAAAAATAACTTTTTAAAAAATCTTGATTTTACCCCCTCCCTTTTCCTATATTATATATAAAAGAAAAGGGAGGCTTTTTAATATGGATTTTGAAAGACTGACATCTAAATCAAAAGAAGTTGTAGAGGCGGTCGTCAATTTGGCGGCGGCCAATAAAAACCAATATATTACGCCGCTACACTTGTTGAAAGTGCTTTTGGACGGCAAACATGAGTTGATTTTGGATTTACTTCTTAAATCGGGCGGCAGTATTACCCAAATCAGAGATGCTGTTGAAAACGCGTTTGAGAAATTACCGAAAGTCGGCGGCTCGTCCGTGCAAACCCTAATGAGTCAGGAATTTACATCGGTTATGATGGAGGCTGAAAAATTAGCCGACAAAGCCAATGATAAATTTGTTACGATTGAGCGTCTGCTTCAGGCTTTGAGTGTCTGTGCCGGAACCGAGGCTTATCGGATATTGACCTCATCCGGCGTTAATTCGGCACTTCTCAATCAGGCGATTAACGACTACCGCAAGGGTCGATTGGCGGATTCCGAATCCAGCGAAGATACTTTTGAGGCTTTGAAAAAGTTTACGATTGATATTACCGCCAAGGCCAAAGAGGGAAAGCTTGATCCGGTTATTGGGCGCGATCAGGAAATCCGCCGCGCGGTTCAGGTTTTGGCGCGGCGCACCAAAAACAACCCGTTGCTTATCGGTGAACCGGGCGTGGGCAAAACGGCTATTGTCGAAGGGCTGGCTATTCGTATCGTTAATAACGATGTGCCGGAAAGCTTGTCCGGAAAACGCCTGTTGGCATTGGATTTGGGTGCGTTAATTGCGGGGGCTAAATTCCGCGGCGAATTTGAGGAGCGTTTGAAAGCCGTTCTGAAGGACATTGAGGCGTCAAACGGCGAGATTATCCTGTTTATTGACGAAATGCACACTCTTGTCGGCGCGGGTGCCAGCGAGGGATCTATGGATGCATCCAACCTGCTTAAACCGGCTCTGGCGCGCGGCGAACTTCACTGCATGGGCGCGACGACTCTTAACGAATATAAGAAATATGTCGAAAAAGACGCGGCTTTGGCCAGACGTTTTCAGGAGATTTATGTTGCCGAGCCGACTGTTGAAGACACGGTGTCCATTTTGCGCGGCATTAAGGAAAAATTTGAGCTTCACCACGGGGTTAAGATTGCCGACAGCGCGTTGATTGCGGCGGCAACCCTTTCCAACCGCTATATTACCGACAGATTTTTGCCGGATAAGGCAATTGACCTGATGGACGAGGCAGCGAGCGCTTTGCGTATGGCTATTGATTCCAAACCAGAGGAGCTTGATGAACTCGACAGGCGTATTTTGCAATTGAAGATTGAGCGTGAAGGGTTGAAACGCGAGAATGATCCCAAGTCCAAAGAGCGTCTGGAGCTTATCAACTATGAGGTTGATGGACTGGAGAAAAAAGCCAAAGGTCTGGAAGACAAATGGCGCGCCGATAAACAGGGATTGGCTGACTTTACGGTTTTGAAAGACAAGTTGGACAAGGCCAGAATTGAAGTGGAAATTGCCAAACGCGAGGGCAAGCTTGACCGCGCGGGCGAACTTCAATACAGCATTATTCCGGCGCTTGAAAAACAGATTATTGAGGCCGAAAGCAAGGGCGAACCCAAGCACAACAGCTTTACCGAGACGGTCACGGACGAGAATATTGCGCATGTTGTGTCTAAACGGACGGGAATTCCGGTTGACAAGATGCTTTCCAGCGAAAAGGAAAAGCTTTTGAAGATGGAGGAATTTTTGAGCCAACGCGTCGTCGGGCAGAAAGAGGCCATTGCGGCTGTTTCGAATGCTATTCGTCGGTCGCGGGCGGGAATTTCGGATGCAGGACAACCGATAGGGTCATTTTTGTTCTTGGGTCCGACGGGCGTCGGCAAGACCGAATTGAGCAAGGCCGTAGCGGAATTTTTGTTCAACGATGAAAAGGCCATTTTGCGTATTGATATGTCCGAATATATGGAAAAACACGCTGTGGCCAGACTTATCGGGTCGCCTCCGGGGTATGTGGGCTATGAAGAGGGCGGCTTTTTGACGGAAGCCGTGCGGCGCAGACCATATCAAGTCATCTTGTTTGATGAGGTGGAAAAAGCTCATCCCGATGTTTTCAATATCTTGTTGCAGGTTTTGGACGACGGACGTCTGACGGACGGCAAAGGACGGACGGTCGACTTTAAGAACACACTGATTATTATGACATCTAATCTTGGCTCGGAAATTTTGAGCAACGCGACAGGCGCCGATGACGGCAAGAAAATCCGCGCACAGGTTATGGAGATTGTCAAAGGGGCGTTCAGACCGGAGTTTATCAACCGAATTGACGAGATTACCATCTTTCATAAACTTGATAAAAACAACATCAAGGATATTGCAAAGATTCAAATTGCGAATATCGAAAAACGGTTGAGTCCGCGGAATATCAAGCTGAATGTTCATGATACGGCTTTTGTTTGGATTGTGAACAACGGGTATGATCCTGTGTATGGCGCGCGGCCGTTGAAAAGGCTGTTGAAGACGAATATCGAGAACAAACTTGCGATTAAAATCTTGAACGGCGAAATCGGCGATAACGACACGGCGGATATTATTGTCCTTAACGGGGAGCTTGAAATCGTCAAAGGCAAGACGAAAAAGTAATCCTGAAAACATCTCCCAAGCCGCTCAGAAATGAGCGGCTTTTTTAATGAGATAATGACAGAACCTTGCTTTTTATTCGTATTGACTTTTGGACAAAATTGCATATATACTCGCCCTATTCAAATATATTAAAAATAAATTATTTTATGAAAAAAAATCTTATTAAAGTAGCCATTTGCTACGATTTTGACGGAACTCTTGCTCCGGGCAACATGCAGGAATACGGTTTTATGAACACGCTTGGCACCACCCCTGATGAATTTTGGGGTAAAAGCGACAAGCTTGCCGATGAAACCAAAGCCGATAAAAATCTCTGTTACATGCTGACCATGCTCAGAGAGGCTAAAGCCAAGAAAATTCCTTTCCGCAAGGAAGATTTGGCTCGGTTCGGAAAAAATATTCCGCTGTTTGAGGGGGTTAAGGGGTATTTCAACCGAATCAACGCCTATGCACGGGAACACGGGATTGAGCTTCAGCATTTTCTGCTCTCTTCAGGATTGAAGGAGATTGTCAGCGGCCTGCCTATCAGCAAAGAATTTACAAAGGTGTATGCCTGTTCGTTTATGTATGATGAGAACGGAGAAGCCTTTTGGCCGGCACAGGTTGTGAACTACACAACCAAGACGCAATACATCTTCCGCATCAACAAAGGGTGCCTTGATGAAAGCGATATGTCTGTCAATGACCGTAAGCCTGATGAGTTGAGGGATATTCCGTTCAGCCGGATTATGTATATCGGCGATGGGTTAACCGATGTGCCGTGCATGTCTATGCTGCGCCAATCGGGCGGAACGGCTTTGGCTGTTTATACCCTCAAGGGAAGCAAACACGCGCTGAAGCTTTTGAACGACAGCCGTGTGGACAACATTGCCGTTGCGGATTATTCCGAAAACAGCACACTGGATTTGTTGATTAAGTCCTGGCTCAGAAAAATCAAAGCCGAGCAGGATTTTAAAAATCTGTAATGATTCAGAAAAAGCCGTTCTTTATACAAGGACGGCTTTTTGAGTCTTTATATTCGCTCCGGCTTAGAATCTATACTGAAGCCCGATTGAATACATATTGGAATGGCTGGAGTATTCAGCCGGTATAATAGCATTTCCGGCGCCGCCCGCGACATTGCCCTTTTGCATAAACAAGTGCGCAAAGCCCGCGTCAAACTGCCAGTTGCCCGCCGAATAGCTCATACCGGTCGAGAGCCAAATACGGTTGACATCGGGAATACGGTTGGTGCGGTGATTTTGATTTTTGACCGGAGTCTGATCATAAGCCGTTCCGAAACGCCATGTCAAATTGTCATTGACATAGTAATCCGCGCCCAAGGAAATTGTCCAGGTATCACGGTAAGAATAATCGTGCTGAACGAAAGCGCCATTACGAACATACCCTGTTGTGAGAGGACTCCCTGCTACAGCAGCTTGTCCTGATGGTGAACTCATTGTAAAGGTATCAAACACGCTCCACTGAGTCCAACGCGCCGTGGCGGACAGGCCTAACTTGTCAATCGGTTTGTGGAACGCCGAGATAACCACGCTGGCCGGCAGATCCGGCGAGGCGCGCCCGTCATCAAAGGAATAATATCCGGGTGTTAATGGGTCTGGTGTGCCGCTAGGAGCCATCCCCATAGACCCATTTGGAATTGACATACTATATTCGCCTTTAACGGTCTGCTTGCTTTTGATTTTATAGGTTACGCCGATACGCGTATCAGGCGTAAATTCATACATCATGCCCAAAGCGCCGGTTGTCGTCCAGCCGTCCAAATCATAATCAGCAATAATCTTTCCTTGTCCACCGGCTGGAATATATGAGTTCATATTGCCGTAAATATAGCGCAAGATAGCGCTGGCGCCCAAAGACAATTTGTCTGTGGCCTTGTAGGCAACCGAGATATTGGTATCAACAACCTCAAGCAAAGACTTTTTAGCGACAGGCGCAACAAAAGAATCGGCCTTGTGGTTTGTGGACAGACCAAACGGAACATACACACCCGCGCCCAAGAACCATTTGTCATTGATATTCCACTGGCCGAATCCTGACGGAAGAGCCACACCATAGTGCATTAGGGTTTCTTCTCCGGCATTTTGGCCTTTGATTTTGGAATATTCCTCAACCTCGGTAAAGCCTAGCTGCATACCGGACTGTTTCATCAGGGTCATACCGGCGGGATTGTAAGCCAAAGCCGAGTAATCATCGCCCATAATGCCCACACCGGCAAAGGAACGACCCAAAGAAGTGGCCGAAAATTCGTTAAGCTGATATCCGGCAGCGTGCGCAGCCGTGCCATAAAGCAGAGCCAATCCGAATGCCGAGAGAGTTATTTTTTTCATATCATTGTCCTTTATTTTGTTAAATATGATTTTTCTGTTGCATTTTATATCCGATGTCTGCTATAAAAGTAAAGTAAGCACTTGTAAGTGCTCTAGTTTCTTGAGGGATACCATTATTGGGAAACGGAGCTTTTGAGGAGATTTTTTTATGATTAACGATGTGCAAAAATATCTGGCCGAGATGACTGTTAAACTCATTGGCGACCGCCGGAAGATGCAAATTATTCAAACTTTGATGGAAGGCACCAAGCGGTTTGGCGAGCTTAAAAAGTCTTTGGGGGATATTACTCAAAAGGTTTTGACATCTAACTTGCGCCTTTTGGAAGAAAAAGGCCTGATTATCCGCAAGGTTTATGCCCAAATTCCGCCCCGTGTTGAATATACATTGACGGCAGTCGGGTTTGCTTTGAAGCCCGTTATTGACTCTATGGTTGCTTGGGGTGCGGAATATCGCGAAAATATGATGCTTGGGATTGAAAATCTGGCATAGGATTTCATTTTTGAAAATTATTTGAATCCGTCGGGTTTTGTTTCCGGCGGATTTTTTGCGGCTTTGTGACTGGCCGCACTAAGAAGTTGTCAATTAAGTTTGAAGCCTAAAATATGGTCATCCTATTTCCGTCATGTTCGGGCTTGACCCGGACATCCAGGTAAAATTAAAAAGAATTTTAGCATTTTTATTTTAAAGCTTTATCAAGGATTTTGAAATATAATCGGATTTAAGTGAATGAATTATAGAAAAATAGACAAAAACTGTTGTTTTTTTCTAAAAATATGCTATGATAAAAGCATAAAGAACCTTTTATAAAGAGGATTGCACCATGGCCGAAGATGAGAAAATTTACGCAAATTTTACCGTTAAAAAAGTTCAAGATAAGGAACGGGAAGACAAAATCGAAAAGCTGAAAGCCGATTTTTCGATTGAACAGATTTCCAAGCTGTTATCCTTTGCCTCTCTTGACGACATGACTGCCGCAGAGATGAATAAAGCTCTGCAACGCGAGCTTAAGGCTATGGACATGGCTGAAAGAGCCTCTCTGGGAAAGAAAAAAGCAGCCTATGAAGAATTAGAAGAACGCACTAAAAAAGATGGCACGACAGAAAAAGTTCCAACCGGAAAATGCGCGGAAAACAGCAATTATTACAGTAAACTTGATGATTTTGAAAACCTTTACCGTAAAACTTATGATGAATATGAGCGGCAAATTGCCGAAATTGAATCAAGGGAAATCCCCGACGCTGAAAAAGAAGCCCTGAAATCTGAACTCCTGACCAACAATCCAGATTTTCGAGATGTCAAAAACAGAGCCGATGAATTAAACACTCTGAGCGATCAAGAAAATCGACGTTACCAGATTTTTGAAGCCTTGGAACGTCTTCCTGAGAAAGCTCAAGAAAGTTTGCTTCAATTTTATAAAGACTGCCAAAAGCCCGAGGTTAAAGCTAATCCGATTTTGGAACACGCTTTTGAAGATACTCTGGCTGATTATCTGGCAACCGAACCATTTTGGCCGCATAAAAATAAAGATGGAAAAGATATCAATCGGCACGATTTTACCTTGATTGATCGCCGCGACAAAGACGGCAACCCCATCCATAAAGTCGCCCACAGCGTTTATAATCTGAACGATACGGGGCTTGACGTAAATATCGTTGGAGGAAAACTCGGCTTTACACACGGGAAGCCCCAACTGACCGAAGAACAAGTCAGAGCTTTAAGCGAATATTGCTATTATAACGGTTTTGAAATTACCGACTATCAAAAATTGGCTGAAATGGATGTTTTGAGTAAAGATGGCAAATCAGTTGGTAAAGTCAATGAAGAAATGCAGCGTCACTTTGAAGAACTACGAACAGGTCAGGAAGTAGAAAGAGTTACCGCCGTTCGGGATGATCAACCTCTTCCTAATGCTACTTTTTCCGATATGCTTCCAAAACTTAAATCCATTGATCCCTCTCGAGCCACGATGCTCCCTGCATCGGAAAAATGCATTGCAAAAATGGGCTTTTCCAACCCCAACCTGCGCCGGATTACATACGGCTGGAACTCAACTATCATCAGCGTCTATGGCAACGAAAATGATATTCTTGTCGATGGTAAATTAGATAAAAACGGCAAAAGACAGCATACGAAAAAATTTGCTGTTGAGCTGTCTCATACCTATCCTCCATCGGCCAGATTCTACTTTGAATATGGTATGAAAATTAATGCGGACCTTGTCCGTGTTGCGTTTGATGCTTTTAAGGCCGGTGGATCTCAATATTTTGTTGTCGACAATGTTTTGCTCTCGGGCGGAAAGGAAATGGGCGGCGCCATTATGAAAGCCTCCGTCAAGACTGGACTGGTTCCGGTCCTTAAAGATAGCCCTAACGGACAAGGCGGCGATGTCGGTCCTGCTGATTTGACAACGGTTTTGGAGGAACTTCCCAAAGAGCCTGGCTTTACAGCAAAAGAAAAAGTTGAATACCAAATGCGCTGGTATGACCAACTTGAAAAATATATGAAAGGCAATCCCCAAAAGGCTTATTCTTTAGGAACTTTGGCCGAAAAATTCAAATACGGCGCCCGCTTCGGAATGTTGACCAACAGCTATATGTTGACCATGGAAAAGCATATTACTGCCGGCATGAACGGAGAGCTTGATGGGAAACAATGGGATACTGTTGATGAAATTGCCGTAACTAAGGCTATGAACACTATTTTACAAGAAATTTCTCAAGGTAAATTAAACGGTAAACAATATAATCCTATTGATGACAAAAATGAAGAAAAGTTGATTCAGGCTCTTGAAGAATATCGCAAAGCCGAGCGAGCAAAATCTGAAAAACTTGTTATGGACGCCTACGGAAAAGAATTAAAAGAAGGTGCGGATTTCAAAGAAGATGGGCAATTTAAGAAAATTACAGATCAATTTTTGAGATCTGAAAAGGCCGCTTTGAAAGCAACGTGTGACGACATTAAAAGTTATGGTGTTGAAGTTAGCCCTCATATTATTTCGGCTAAACGCAATTATATTCCACCAAGAGAACAAAAAGAAACCTCTCGTTCTCAAAAGCGTATAAATGATAGCGGGGTCATTCCAACGCCTCAAAGGCCAAATGGCAGAAGCGGCGGGCGGTAGCTGAAAACTGTTCACAACTTCTTTCCTTAAAAAAATCCGACGGTCATTATCACCGCCGGATTTTTTTATTTTGCCTCTTTTTATTCCCGAACGGGAATATTTGTTTGTTTTTTAGCTTTTTTGCGGCTCAAAACCGCTTCAAAAAAATTTTTATATTTATGCGAAAATTTCCTGTGCAAAAAAAGATAAAAAATTTTTATTTTCGCAAAGGCTTTGTGCGCCTTGGCTTGCTCTTTTACACCAAAGAACAATACCAGAACAGTTAATAAATTACTAAAAATTCCCATTGATTCCCATAAATTCCCATGTTATACCATATACATAATTTCAAGAAATGAGGGATTCCCAAGTGCGCAAAACTTTTTTATTTATGGATACGGTGACCAACAAGGTCGATGCCAAAGGCAGAGTTTCCCTGCCGGCCGACTACCGTTCCATTGTCAAAAGCGCCGAGTCCGAGATTGTGTGCTACCGCAGCCTTTCCGCCCCCTGCATTGAAGGCTGTTTGGAAGATTTGCTTGACAAACTCGCCACAGAGATGGAAAACTCCCTCGACTTTTTCTCCGAAGCTCAAGACGACCTGACCAATCTTGTTTTTGGCGACGCCAAGCGCTATCCTTTCGATTCCACAGGGCGCATTATGTTGTCCGAAAAGCTTTTGACCCATGCCCAAATCACGAATGCCGCTGTTTTTGTCGGCAAAGGGCGCAAATTTCAAATCTGGAATCCCGAAAATTGGCGCAATGAAGAAGCCCGCATTCGCAAACAGGCTCTTCAAAACCGCCCGACCCTCAAACCGACGGAGGGCGCAAAATAATGAATCCGTCTTATCAAAAACATTTTCCGGTTATGCTTGGCGAGGTTTTGGAGTCGCTTGACATTGCCGACGGAAAAGTTTTTGTCGACGCGACATTTGGCAATGGCGGCTATTCAGAAGCCATTCTTCAAAAAGCCGACTGCAAAGTTATTGCCCTTGATCGGGATGCGACTGTTTTGCCCCGTGCGCAAGAGCTCAAAGCCCTTTACGGCAATCGTTTTGAGTTCAGACAGGGGTGCTTTGGCACTTTTGCCGAATTGGTTACAGAAGAAATTGATGGCGCTGTGTTTGATATCGGCGTGTCATCCATGCAGCTTGACGAGGCCGAAAGAGGTTTTTCGTTTTCCAAAGATGCGCCTTTGGATATGCGGATGTCGCAATCCGGCACAACCGCCGCCGATTTGGTCAACACCCTTTCCGAGGCCGAGATTGCCGATATTTTATACACTTATGGCGAGGAGAAAAAATCCCGCCAGATTGCCAAAAAAATTATTGAAGCCCGCAAGCTCAAACCCATTGAAACCACGGGAGAGCTTGCCTCTATTATTTATCAGGTTATCAAACGCTCGTTTCATCAGGCGATTGACCCTGCCACCCGCAGTTTTCAGGCTCTGAGGATTGTTGTCAATGATGAGCTGAACGAACTGCAAAAAGGCCTTGAAGCCGCCGCCCTGCGCCTTGCCCCCAAAGGGCGGCTGGTTGTTGTGGACTTTCATTCGCTGGAAGACCGCATTGTCAAAGCCTTTTTTAAGACAAACAGCGATAAGGCGGTGCATGTTTCCCGCTATCGCCAACCTTTGCCCCAAGAACCCTCCGGCGCCCTGTTCGGCTTTGCGTCAAAAGCGATTGTGCCCTCTGCTCAAGAACTTGAGCTTAACGCTCGCTCCCGTTCGGCCAAACTGCGCTACGCCATTAAGAATTAACCCCTAAACCGTCCAGAAGGAGTTTAGAAAAATGAATACGACCCGTTTTGCCCAGTTTGCCATATGTCTGACGATTATCGTTTTTTCGATTGCCGCCTCAAATTATCTCAAAAATTCGGTCTATCGTATGGAAGTTGAGCTCAAGACGCTCAACCAAAAAATTGAAACCGATGCCGAAACAATCCATGTTTTGAACGCCGAATGGTCAAAATTGAATAATCCCGCCCGCCTGAAAGCTCTGGTTGCTGATCATATTGCGCTGAATCCGATTAAGGCTGAACAAATTATTAACTATTCTGCGTTACCATTCAATTATGAATCGGGCGACTCTAAAAAAGACATCGCCCGCAAGAATATTGCTGCCTATGCCCAAAACAACCGCGAGTTAAAGAAAATGGCCGCGGCTCGGCGTTAGGACATCATTTTTGAATTTGGGGATTGCAGGACGCAAAATGACCAGTTTATCGGATAAAAATAAGTCTAGTTTTTATCTTCCGGGGGAAGAAATCAATATCAGCCGACAGGATATGTTTTCGTCATGGAATGACAAAAGCACCTCGGGGTATGCCGATAAATGGCGCCTTATCTCCTGTATAATCTGCTGCGCTCTGGCCTATTTGCTCGTCTGTTTCAGACTGATTGATACTTGCATTTTGGCCAATTTAAATGAAGATGCCGCAGATGATGCTTTTTATGCCGCCAAGCACACAAATACGCATCGCGCAGATATTGTCGACCGGCGGGGCGTTGTGATTGCAACATCGCTACCTACAAAAGATTTGGACGCCAATGCCAAAAATATTTTGAGCCCGCGGCAAACGGCGCAGCAGCTTGTCGAGATTTTTCCGGAACTCAATTTTGATCAAATTTACAAAAAACTCAAACGCCGCCGCGGCACTTTTACAATCAAGCGAAACCTGTCGCCGCATCAGCAATCGTTGGTTATGGCGCTGGGCAATCCGGGACTTGAGTTCAGGCGCGGCGAAAAGCGCATTTATCCGCACAAAAACCTGATGGCGCAAGTTATCGGCACAACGGATATTGATAACGAGGGCGTCTCAGGCATGGAAAAAGGACTTAATGAGCGTATTGTGATGTCTGAGCTTCAAGTCACGCTGTCTTTGGATTTGGGCGTGCAAGATACGGTGCGCACCATTCTTTATAAAAATATGCGCAAGTTTAAGGCCAAAAGCGCCACCTCGATTCTGATGAATGTGAATACCGGCGAGATTGTGTCTATGGTGTCCCTGCCCGATTATGACCCGAACAATATCACGCAAAGTGATGTTCCGGCTATGCTCAACACAGCAACCGCCCGCGTTTATGAGCCGGGGTCTGTTCTCAAAATCTTTAACACGGCTATGTCTTTGGAAAGCGGCAAAGTCAAACTTTCGGAGCATTTTGACGCCAGCCAGCCGCTCAAGCTCAAATATAACACCATTTATGATTTTCACCCCGAAAACAGGTGGCTATCGGTTGAAGAAATTATGGTTCATTCCTCAAATATCGGCTCGGCGCGTATGGCCTTGCAGGCTGGATTCTCGGAACAATATCACTTTTTGGAAAAGATAAAGTTTTTTGACAGGCTTAATCTGGAGCTTGTGGAAACAGCGCAGCCCCTTGTGCCTAAAAAACAAAGATGGAGCGTGTCGGATTCGACTGTGGCAACTGTCGGATATGGCTATGGGATATCGGTATCGCCGCTGCATTTAATTACGGCTTATTCGGCTGTTGTCAATGGCGGGATTTATCATAACCCATCGCTTTTGAAACAAGAGCATGCACCGGAGGGTTTCCGCGTGTTGTCGGATAATACCTCAAAACAAATGCGCAAACTTTTGCGCGCCGTTATAACCAAGGGCTCCGGCAGAAAGGCTAATGTGCTTGGGTATGAGGTTGGAGGCAAAACCGGAACCGCTAACAAACTCGAAAACGGCAAATATCAGAAAAAACGTGTGATGACAACATTTTTATCGGCGTTTCCTATCTCTAAGCCCAAATATGCGCTTTATGTGATGATGGACGAACCACAGGGACTGGAAGAAACATTTCGATTGTCAACGGCAGGGTGGAATGTTGTGCCGACAGGGGCGGAGATTATCTCGGCTGTGGCGCCGCAATTAAATATTCCGGCCAATTATGATTTGGAAGAAAAGCGCAACAATAAAATTATTGAAGCCGCTTACGGGAGATAACGAGGGGTTTTAGAAATCGTTAATATAAAGCTCGAAGCCTAAATATTGTCATCCTATTTCCGTCATGTTCGGGCTTACTTCAGAAATCTAGGCTTCCCCTTTTGCCGTCATGTTCGGGCTTGACCCGGACATCCAGGTGAAATTAATAAGCTTTTTTATCTGACCTGGACCTCCGGATCAAGTCCGAAGGTGACTGTGTTATTATTTTCTCGTGTCTATTCCTCGCTTACGTTCGGGCGCGAGAATGACAGCAGACGGATTAAGTCCGAAGGTGACAAAATGCTCACGCTCGGGTTTGATGATGACTTTGTTGTGTTCTTGCTTTATTTGCAATTAGAACAAGAAACTTTGTCGCTTTTTATGTGTTATCTCATTGAAATTTAATAAAAAGCGTTTAAAATGACAATAGAGCGTTTAAACCAACGTTTAAACGCTCTATTCATGAAGCAGCATATCATAAAAAATTCAAAAATCAATAGAATTAAATTATCGTTATTTTTCAAAAGATTAAACAAAATTCGCAAAGTTGAACCCTTTTAAAACCCTGCACGATAAATAGAGCGTTTAAACGTTGGTTTAAATGCTTGAGTCGGAGTGCCAACCACGGGGTTTTGTCTTATGAAACAGCTTATTTTTATCCTTTTTGCTTTTTGTGTAATTTCAAACACTTACGCGTCTGATGAGTGTTTACATCGTCCAGGTTGTGAAGAATTAGGCTATACGCAGACTCGAAAAAAGTGCGCTTGTTTCAATAAAGACGTGCTCCCGTGTCCGTTTAACATCAAAGACGATAATACCGTCTTTTGCGGAGATTTAAATTGCGCTTCTGATCAATGCGGAGCGGCTGTTTCTCTTTATAACGGGAAAGAAAATACACGGATAATGTTTTTTGATTCCGGTTATGATATAGAAGCCAAAGCCCCTTATGCAGCATTGCTGTTTTATGTCGGCGATAAAGAAGGCGAGTTCGGTCAAGGAAAATGGTATTTGCCCTCAATTGGCGAATGGATAGATATTTACGGTGCGAATTTGATGGATATTACCAATAGTGTCGGTAGCAGCGGTTCTGTCGGAAACAACAAAACCTTAATTGAAAATGCTCTGAAAAAACTTGCCGATAAAAATGCGGAAGCTGATGTTTTCGTTGCAAACAAATATTATTTATCATCAAATCTAAACGAGCGCTTTGCTTGGGTAATTTCGATGTCTTCAGGATACAGAAGAACCTATGCGCGTTACAATGGCGGATCTTGCATGCGGGTGGCTTTACTGTTAAAAGATTTAGATGTTTCCAGAGGAAAACCAAAAATAGGCGATGTTGTTTACACAGACAGCTCTTTTGGTTCGGTTGATACCTATGACGGCACAAAAACGCCCGCAGGAATTGTTTTTGCTGTTTCTGAAAGCGGAACAATGGCTAAAATCATCAACCTTAAAGATTTGACATTCTTTAAGGCTTCTGGCGAAACCAATTTGTTTGATCCGGAAAATCCTTACAATAATCTGTCCGCAACAACAGCTCTAACCCTGAATGGGCCACAGATTCTCGGAATAGAAGATATTGATTCTGCTAAACTTGTAGAACTTTATTCCAACACTTGCGGATGTGATTGCGAATTTTACGGAAAAGAAGAAGCTTCTTGTGACTTGACTGCAGAGACTTGCGCTCTCTTTGATAAAGCCTTTAATTCCGAAAATTGCACTTGCGCAACCTGCCCAACCGGATCCATAATCGAAAATGGAAAATGCGTTGCTGCTTTATGTGCCCAAAAATGCGCCACCTCTTATGCGCTTTTTGCAGGACAAGATAATACAAAAGCCGCTGTTCAGCAGACGGGAAACAGCTCTTTGGCTGCTTATGCAGCAACACAATTTTATGTCGGAAATAAAAATGGCGATTTCGGCCAAGGAAAATGGTATTTACCCTCAATTGGCGAATGGATGGACTTTTACGGCACGGATTCAACCCAAATAACAGCCGGCAGCGGAACAAGCGGCTCGAAAGGACAACATAGAAATCTGATTAACAGAGCCTTACGAACTCTTAATATCCTTAAGGGGGTTGAAGCAACTGTTTTAGGAGCGAATGGTAATTATGCTTCATCTTCTGAAACTAAAACCGGTGGCCACTGGGTAATTTCTTTGAGTAAAGGCGACAGAGCTTCTTCCGATAAGATTTATAAAAGAGCTGTTCGATGCGCCTTACTTTTGAAAAATTGTTTTGATCCTTCATCGGGCGAAACAGCCCCAAAAATTGGCGATGTAATGTATTTGGATAAAACTTGGGGAGAAGCACTGGATTATGATGGAAGCAAAAAAGCCGTTGGAATTATTGCATCCGTCTCAGCAGACAAGCGCAATGTGACTATTATCAACCTGAAAGATTTAACATTCAGCTCAACAAACATGGCAGAGAATTTTGATCCAGATAACCCCTATGGCGGATCAAACACTCAAACCTCTTGGATAGAAGAGTGGAAATATGAAAACATTCAAGGAATACCAGATATTGCCACAGACCAACTTCTTCCGATTGTCAAAGCCTCTGGCAACTGTCCGTGTCAATTCTATAAGCCGTAATAATTCAGACACAAATAAAAAAAGATACTTAAATCTTGGATTTAAAAATAACCGCTAAGACGGGAGAATGTTTTAGATAATGACGGAATTAGTTTACCTGTCGTTTGAGATCTTCAATGCGCGGCAGAACGGCGTTTTCGATAATAAACTCTATGGCGCGGTTAACCATTTTGTCCGTATGTTTGACGGCATCCCATGCGGCGGAAGAATTTTCGCCTTTGGTGCCGAGTTTTTGATAAGCCAACGCCAGCTCAGACAGCGAATCGATAATCTGCGCCAAAAACCCCGGCATTTTGAGGTTTTCTTCGCCGCCGAAAAAGCCCTCAACATAGCCCTGCTCCACCTCGTCAAATCGCGTTTGACAATAAGAAGCCAGATTTTTGTCTTTGAGCGGCGGCAATTTGACCCGAACCGTTTTGACCTCGTCAAAAATCTCGTCCCACAACCCCATAAAAAATTTGAAAAACAAATCGGCTTCGGCTTTGGTTTCCAGACGCGGCGCGCGCCCTTCTTCCCAAAAAGACGAGATGACATCCGTCGGGCGCAGTTTCAGATTTGGCGAGCAAATCGCCCCCGCAAAACGCATTTTGACAACCCCAAGCGGCGTCGGACAAGCATAGTGCTCGAGCATTTTGATAAAACTTTCGTCCCCGATATATTTGTTTTGCTGCATATGGCCTCCGATTCAGATATTTTTTAACTTATGGCAAAGTATAGTTAATTTTGGCAACTTGGCAAGAGCTTTTCTGAAAGAGTTTTTTGCGGCGTCATTCTGTGCTTGCATTTTTTGTTTCGGGCTGTTAAATTATGGGATAATTTTAGAACCATAAGGAGTTTGTCCGTGTCCGGCTTTAGGCTTATTCAATTGCTTGTGTTTGCGTCGATGTTGAGCGCCTGCTCGCAGTTTGGACCTTTTGTTGATCGACGACGGGAGGCCGGCGGCCTTTCCGACGGGGCGTTGTATGTGGGCAAATCCAAACCGGAAGCTCCTGCTGTTTGTTACAACCGCCTTTATACCAAATATACGGAAGTTAAGGCGCTGGCCGATGCCGAATGTCTCAAAAACAAAACGGGAACCCATGCCGTGCCTGTCGAAGAAACCGTTTTTACCTGCCGGCTGTTGATTCCCAACCATTACTATTTCAAATGTGTTAAATAAAAGGATTTTTTTAAGATGACTATTTCTTTGGAAACGCTTGTTAACCAAAAAATTTCGCAGGCCTTTGACAGCCTGAATTTGGATAAAAAATTTGCCTTTGTGAAGGTTTCGGATCGTCCGGATTTGAGTGACTTTCAATGCAACGGCGCTTTGGCCTTGGCCAAACAGGAACACAAAAACCCGCGCGAGATTGCCGCGCAGATTGCGCAGGTCTTGCAGGCCGATGCCGATTTTTCTAAAATATCGGTCGACGGACCTGGGTTTTTAAATATGAGCCTTTCAAACGCTTTTATTGCCAAGGCCTTAGAACAAATGTCGACAGATTCCAACTTGGGAATCGGCACGGTTGATATGCCGCACACGGTTGTTTTGGACTTTGGCGGGCCCAATGTCGCCAAGACAATGCATGTCGGACATTTGCGCTCGGGCGTTATCGGCGAGGCTGTTCAACGTATTGAGCGGATGGTCGGCAACACCGTTATTTCAGACGTCCATTTGGGCGACTGGGGCACGCCTATGGGCATGATTTTGGCCGAGATTATCCGGCAGGACGGCAATCTGGACAAAGCCGAAACTTATAATATTGACGAGATTACCGAATTTTACAAACGCGCCAACATCCGCTGCAAAGAAGACGAAACAGCCAAAGAAACAGCCCGCCTGATTACGGCCAAGCTTCAGGACGGCGACGAGGCTTATCGCAAAGCCTGGCGCTATATCCGCTCGGTTTCGGTTGAGGCGGTTAAGGCTAATTATCAGGAATTGGACGTGCATTTTGACCTTTGGTGGGGCGAAAGCGACGCGCACGAGACCTGCAAAGAAATTGTCAAAATCGCCGCCGACAAAGGACTTTCGGAAGTCGACGCCGGCGCGACAATCATTCGCTTGAGCCATGAGGAAGACAAGCAAAAACTTCCGCCCGTTATTTTGGAAAAATCGGACGGCGGATTCACCTACCACACAACGGACATTGCTACAATCAAGATGCGTGTTGATCAGCTGAAAGCACAAGAGATTTGCTATTTTACAGACCAACGGCAAGGACTGCACTTTGAGCAGGTCTTCAAAGCCGCTAGGCTGTTGGAGATTGCGCCCGATGTCGCGCTCAAACACTATTCTTTCGGCACGGTCAACGGCGCCGACGGCAAGCCCTTTAAGACCCGCGACGGCGGCGTGATGACGCTTGAAAACCTGATTACCCTGTCCAAAGACAAAGTGCGCGACTCCATTCCGGCAGCCGGCGAAGTCGAGGGATACGGCGAGAAAGAAATCGAAAAGCTTGTTCATCAGGTGGCTATCGGCGCTATCAAATTTCAGGATTTGAAAAACAATACCGCGTCGGGGTATGTGTTTGATGTGGACGATTTTGCAAAATTTGACGGCAAGACCGGTCCTTATATTCAATATGCCGTGGCGCGTATCAACTCAATCTTGCGCAAAGCTGCCGAGAAAAATCTGGCACCGGCCAAAATCATCATTACCACCGCCGAAGAACGGGAATTGGCTTTGAAAATTGCACAGCTTAACGCCGCCGTTATGCGGGCGCATACCGAGAAAGAGCCCAGCATTATTGCGGATTATGCTTATGGGCTGGCGCAAGTGTTCTCAAGCTTTTACAACGCCGCGCCGATTATGACGGCCGAGACGACCGAATTGGCTCAATCGCGTTTGGCTTTGGCCAAGCTCCTCAAGGATATTTTGGTCAAATTGCTTTATCTTCTCGGGATTGAAGCGCCTGAGGTTATGCTCAAAAAAACAACCGGCGACAATTAGCCGCCGGTTTTTAACCTTTTTGCTTTGCTTAAAAAGTTAAGCTGTTTTTTCAAGCGCCTTATCCAAGCGTTTGAGACATTCTTCTTTGCCCAAAATCACGGCCAATTCCGTTGCGCCGCCGGGGGTTGTTTCTTTGCCCGAAAAAGCAATGCGCGCCGGATACAAAATCTGGCCGTTTTTGAGGCCGTTTGCCTCAGCCAACGCTTTGAGCGCGGCAAACAACGCATCGTTTGTCCAGTCTGTCTGCGCCGTCAAAACCTCTTTAATCAGAGGCAGAGTTTTTTTAGCCACCTCAACATCGGTCTTCATCTTTTTGTTGACAAACAACTCGGTTGAATAATCCGGCAGATCTTTGATGAAATCCGTCTGCTCGGCAATCTGGCCAAAGGTTTCGATACGAGGCTGCAACGCCGCCGCCAAAGCCTTTTTATCAACCGCCGCAGGCATTTCGGCCAAATAGGGCAAAGCCTTTTCATAAAACGCCTCGGCCGAGAGGTTGCGGATATAAACGCCGTTCATCCATGTCAGTTTGACGCTGTCAAAAATTGCCGGAGATTTGTTCAGGCGCTCAACAGAGAAAATCTTTTCAAGCTCTTTGATGGAGAAAATCTCTTCTTCCGTCCCCGGATTCCACCCTAACAACGCAATGTAATTGATAATGGCTTCGGGCAGATAGCCTTTGGCCAACAGATCCTGAAACGACGCATCGCCGTTGCGTTTTGACAATTTGTGTTGCGCGTCTTTCATCACAGGCGGCAGATGAACATAAATCGGGCGTTCCCAGCCAAAGGTGTCATACATCAGGTTGTATTTGGGCGTTGAGGGCAGATATTCGCTCCCGCGGACAACGTGCGTGATACCCATCAGGTGGTCGTCAATCACATTGGCAAAGTTGTATGTCGGGAAACCGTCCGTCTTGAGCAAAACGCCCTCGTCCAACTCGTCATAATCAATCTCTATAATGCCGTAAACTTTGTCTTCATACTTGGATTTGCCCGTTTTGTTGATTGTTTGGCGAACAACATAAGGCTCGCCGGCGGCAATGCGTTTGCGCGCTTCTTCCAAGGGAATACGTTTGCACGGATCCTCAAATTTGCAAATAATTTCGTTGCCTTCCGCATCAAGTTCTTTTTCGCGCTCGGCGCAAAAACAATAATGCGCACCGCCCAACTCAACCAGCTTGTGCGCATAGGGCGCATACAAATCTTTGCGTTCCGACTGAACATAGGGGCCGACCGGTCCGCCGATATCGGGGCCTTCGTCCCAATTCATACCAACCATTTTGAGCGTGTTGTAAATAATCTCGGTTGCGCCTTCGACATAACGTTTTTGGTCGGTGTCTTCAATGCGCAGCAAAAAATCACCGCCTTGAGCTTTGGCTATCAGATATTCATACAGCGCCGTGCGCAGGTTTCCGATGTGCATATAGCCTGTCGGGCTCGGAGCAAAACGAGTGCGAGTTTTCATTTTCTTTGTCCTTTGTTATTTCATTAATTTGAGGGCGGCGGCACGGGCTTCGTCACTAATCACTTCGCCGGCAAGCATACGGGCGATTTCTTCCTGACGTTCCGCTTCCGTCAACCGATAAACACTTGTGGTTGTTATATCATTTTCGGTCTGTTTTGCAACCTTAAAATGACTTGCGCCCAAAGCGGCCACCTGCGGCGCATGGGTGACGACCAAAACCTGAACCCTCTGTCCCAAACGAGCCAGCCTTTCGCCGACGGCCTGCGCCGTTGCGCCGCCAATACCGGCATCTACCTCGTCAAAAACCATGGTGGGGATATTGCCGGAAGCCGCCAAATTGACCTTAAGTGCCAGCATAAAGCGCGCTAATTCGCCGCCGGAAGCAATTTTGTTAATCGGACCTTGGGGCGAATTTGGGTTGGTCGACACGGTAAAGCAAACCTCATCGGCGCCAGTCTCACTCCAGCCATCCTCGCCTTTTGGCGTTACCTGCGTTACAAATTTGGCTTTTTCCATTTTGAGTGGCGGCAGCTCGGCCATGACAGCTTTGTCTAATTTTTGCGCAGCCTCAACTCTGGCTTTATGCAGCGCATTAGCCGCCGCAATATAGTCCAGACGCTTTTGCTGTTCCTGCGTGCGCAACTCACTCAGGCCGTCTTCGCCGCGCTCCAGAGAGGCCAGCCGCGCCTTAAAATCTTCTAAAGTCTGCGGCAATGCGTCAACCTCTACCCCATGTTTGCGCGCCAAATCTTTGAGGGCGAAAATCCGGCTGTCTATCTGTTCCTGTTCCTCATTATTCAGTCCGATTTCGGCTGAGGCGTTTTCCATGTTTTCAACCGCATCGGTCACTTCTATCAACGCCCTGTCCAGCGCCGCATAAATCTCATCATACCGGCCGTTGACATATCCGTTGGCTTTGTCTATGCCGCTTTGCGCCGCACGCAGGCTTGAAGACACATCTTTGCCCTGAGTCAGCGCCGCATAGGCATAATTCAGGTTTTCAATAATTTTTTCGGCATTCATCAGCTCGTGCCGACGTGCCTGAAGCTCGTCCATCTCGCCGGATTTGGGCGCTATTTGCTCAAGCTCGCGCACCCAATGGTGCAAGTTGTCTTCATCTTCCTTGGCTTTGGCAATATTTGCCTCGGCAAAGGCTCTTTTTTTGGAAATTTCTTTATAGGCTCGATAGGTTTCGGCACATTTTTGAATGGTTTCGGGATAAGCGCCGAAATTGTCCAAAACGCCCAAATGAGCCGACGGATTCAACAACCCCTGATTGTCAAACTGTCCGTGAATTTCGACCAGATATTTTCCGATTTCTTTCAGGACTTTTGCCGAGACAGGCTCGTCATTCACAAAGATTTTGCCGGTGCCTGATGTCGACAAGCTGCGCTTTATCATCAATTCGCCGGCTGCCTCAATATCGTTTTCGGCTAACAAGGATTTAAGTTCGGGATTATTCGGACAGTCAAAAACCGCCGTTACCGAAAGTTTGTCGGCTCCGCGACGGATTAGAGATGTTTCGGCTCTTTTGCCTAAAACCAGTCCCAAAGAATCGAGCAAGATGGATTTTCCTGCGCCGGTTTCGCCCGTCAAAACACCAAAACCCGCCTCAAAATCAATATCCAGACGATCTATTAAAACAACATTGTTGATATTAAGCGAACGCAGCATTTTTTTATTTTTTCAAATCAAGAGCCCTTTGATACCATTTGCTTTTGGGATAATTACGCCCCAAAACTTTTTCGGAAAACAACGCCTCTTCTTTTAAGCCCAATATTGTATAAATTTCGACCTGACGATACAAGGCCTCCTCAATCTGCGGGGTTGTCTGATAATTTTTGACAACATTTGAAAAGCGATTGAGCGCTGAAAGATAATTTTTTTGCGACAGATAGTAACGGCCGACTTCCATATCTTGTCCGGCCAGATGGTCTTTTATCAGCGCCATTTTGCCGCGGGCGTCTTGAGCATATTCGCTTTCAGGAAAACGGGCGATAACCTGATTGAACGCATCTAATGCTTTTTCAGTATTGTCCTGATCTTTTTCTGCGCCGACGATTTGGTCATAATAACACAATCCTTTCATATAATAGGCATAGGCAATGTCTTTGTTGCCGGGGTGATAACGGATAAACCTATCCAAGCTCAAAACCGCGTCATCGTATTTTTCATCTTTGTAATAAGCATAAGCGCCCATCAACTTGGCTTTGGTCGCCCATTGAGAATATGGGTGTTCCAATTCAACTTTTTCAAAAGTTGCCGCGGCTTTTGACCATTCGGTCTTTTCCATGCGTTCATAACCGAGATTATAAAGCTCTTCCGCAGAAAAAGCATTTTCATCCGGCGCCGACGCACAGGCAGTTAAGACAAACAAAGCACAAAAAATCAGTTTTTTCATTTATGTTTCCTATACAATTTCATAATTGGACGCATCGGCAAAAACCTTGCGCAAAATTTGATTGTTATGGTAATGTCCCGTTTTGGAAGCAACAAGTTTACCTTTTATCGGGAAACCGGCCGTCATCATATCTCCGATAGCGTCCAAAACCTTGTGGTTGACACATTCGTTTTTGACCTTAAAGCCCCCAGGATTCAAGATTTTTTCGCCATCCAACACAACGGCGTTATCTAAACTGCCGCCTTTAATCAGCCCAATAGAGCGCAAGTAATCAATTTGGTATTTTTCGCAAAAAGTGCGGCACGGCGCAATATCCCGCTCAAAAACTTCAGGCGTAATGACACCGCTAAATACCTGATGTCCGACGATTTTAGACGGAAAATCAATCTCAAAAGAGACTTCAAAATCCTCTGCCGGAACTAAAGAAAGCATATTCCCTTTATCGTCTGCAAACTCGACCTTTTTCTTTATTTTGAGGTATTTGCGCGGAGCGGACTGTTTGGACACACCAGCCTCTTTCAACGCCTTCAAAAAGGCCTCAGCCGCCCCGTCCATAATCGGCATTTCAGGCGCACTGACATAAGCTTCGACATTGTCAATCCGCATCACCGCCAAAGCCGCCATCAGATGCTCAATCGTGGAAATGATAGTGCCTTTGCCATCACCCAAGCAAGTGCAATTTCTGGTATCTACCACGTTGGAATATAAGGCCTTTATCGGCTCGGCATTCGGCATATCGCTGCGTTTGAACACAATGCCTGTATTTTCTTTTGCAGGTTTTAAAATCAAGGCTGTTTTGACTCCCGAATGAAGCCCCACACCTTCAATTGTTATTTCTTTGGCTATTGTCTGCTGCATTAAACACCTCTAAAAAAACTAAACAGCATAAGACGGCCTATAAGCCGGGTTCTGTAATTTTGAGCAAGCTCAAACTGACAGCCATTCATCTAGGCCGATTATTGCTAACCGGCTCAACGCGACCTACCTCTGGAGCGGAGGGAGAACACTCCGTTTCGTCCGGTTTGTCGAAAATCGGCACCTTGACGCCCCTCACTTGGTCTTGCATCAGACAGGGTTTACCTTGCCGGCTATGTTGCCATATCCGCGGTGAGCTCTTACCTCGCCTTTTCACCCTTACCAAACGCGAACGTTCGGCGGTATATCTCTGTGGCACTTTCCCTCGGGTTACCCGCGGCCGGACGTTATCCGGTGTCCTGTTCCCCTGATGCCCGGACTTTCCTCACCATGGTCAAGCCAAGGCGCGGCTGTCCGGCCGTCTTATTCGTTTTAGGGTTTCAGCATATCCAAAAGCTTTTCCCTTTGCAAGAATTATATTCAGGTTAATAAAACAAAAAAACGGATTACCCTTTCAAGCAATCCGTTTTTTTAATCATTCGGTTTTATTTTTTTGTTGTTTTTTTAGCAGCTGTTTTCTTTTTGGACGGTGCTTTTTTAGCGGCGGGCTTTTTGGCTGCCGTTTTCTTTACCGCTGTTTTCTTTGCCGCGACCTTCTTCTTAGCCGGCGTCTTCTTAGCGGCGGGCTTTTTGGCTGCCGTTTTCTTTACCGCTGTTTTCTTTGCCGCGGCCTTTTTCTTAGCCGGCGTCTTCTTAGCTTTTGTTGTTTTTTTGACAACAGTTTTCTTTTTGGCTGGTGCTTTTTTAGCGGCAGGCTTTTTGGCCGCCGTTTTCTTTGCCGCGGCCTTTTTCTTAGCCGGCGTCTTTTTAGCTTTTGTTGTTTTTTTGACAACAGTTTTCTTTTTGGCAGGCTTAGCCTTCTTTTCGGCTTTAGGTTTGGGCTGAGATGCCTCCAGAGCTTTTTCGATATCCGCTTCAGAACACAAACCGATTGTCACAGGGTTTTTTGGTCTGATATTGGCGGCGTCTTTATGCGTTCCGTTACGAATAGCTTCAATCGTCGGCTTTGTCGTGCCGATAAGCTTGCACAAAAGCGAATCTTTAATCATTGGATAGTTTTTCAAAATCCAAGCAATAGCGTTCGGCTTATCCTGACGCTGAGACGGCGATAAAATTTTCTTGGCTTTTAAGTTGCGCAATTTAACATTGCGTTCCATCTCGGAAGCTTGCAGATTTGCTTTTTTATCCGCTTCGCACCGATGAATTTCTTCCCAGGTCAACTGACCGTTATCAATAGGAGAAAGGCCTCTGATGTTTCCAGAGACATCTCCGTCAGCCATCGCCTGAATTTCAAGTTCATGTATCTCGCAAAATACAGAAATTTGTCTGAATGTCAAAGTTGTGTTTTCGACCAACCAAACGGCCGTTGCCCGAGGCATTAAAGGTGCTGTCATAATTACAATCCTTTCTGTTATACTTTTATATTGCTTACAGGATAGTTTTTTTATTTCAAATATACAAGTTTTTTTTAACAGCTTTGAACGCTTAATATTTCAATTTATACAATTCAATGCTTTTTCCGGTTTCTTTGAGTAATTTATCTCCCAAAAAGTCGAGTTCGGATCCCTCCGCTTCCAAAACTTTCTCAATATCTTTATCGACAATGATTTCGTTGTTGTAAATATGCTCAAAAATATCCAAAACATATTTTTGATTTAAATTCGGTTCAACATCTTCTTCAGCCTTTATGATAGCGCAACAATTTCTTAAAATAATTCGTTCGTCGTTATTTTCTTCAATATATGTTCCGATATCTTTGAGATATTCAACAGCAAATTTAGCTCCGTTACGGACTTTATCAAAATCTAAAGCCGTTACACCGCCGGCCTCGATGATGTTTTTCCCTTCAAATTTTTCGGATAAATTAGCTATAATTGCCCGAATAGAAGCACTTGTCGAATTTGCAAATTCTTCCTGATTAGGAATAGACGCATCCAAAAACTTCAAATCGCTTTTAATATTAACTCTTGCTTTGAGAGGCTTTTCTGCAGGCTCAAGCGTTTTTTCAACTTCAACCTCTTTTGGTGCACTTTCTTTTTTGGCTGTAATTTCAAGTCCGCGCTGCGCTTCCCATTTATCAAATGCCTGATTGAGAATATTGCCGTAAAGCTTTTGATCCGTAATAACCTGATGCATCAAATAAGCCCCGATTCCTGTCAGATAAATAGCCACTTTGTTATCACTGAAAGTCTGTTTGGCCTCATAAAATTCTTCCAAATCGGCTTTGTCTCCATCCGTGATTTTGAAGGCCTCAAATAGTATTGAGTTGGCCTCAGACATTTTGAGGCCGCCATAACGCCCCAACTCCAAACATCCGCCGAACACCAATAATTTAACTCCCAATCTTGAAAACTGGTTTTGAAGCGCTGAACGCACATTCAGATTGGACAGGATTTCACTTAGGAAATAAATCAGGTATTGCTTATACTCCAAAGGCGCCTCCGGATATACATTAGTCTTCAGATTCGACAAATCCGAATTAATATTGTAGGCTTTAACCAGATTTTGAGCCTTTTCATAAAATTTTTCTTCGGGAATCTTTTCTTTATCTTTGTCTGCCTGCGCAATAAAAATATACCATGGAATGTTTTTGAGAACCAACGGAATCGCCATTGCCAAAAACACAACAAAGAAAACAAAAAACATCAAAGAACTATTGTCTTCTCCGGCAACGATTTCTAACAACGGAAAGACCAAGCTCACAAAAATATTTGCAAAAATCAAACTGATCAGAATTAATGCTATAAATTTGATGACGGCTTTGTAGATGTTGCGTCGGCTGTCCGCAATATCCTGCACGACCTCAGTTGAATCTTTTTGATAGTCAATTTTGCTTAAAGATTTTTTTGTCCCCTTTTTTCCGCTCAGATTACTGACGTATTCAATCGTTTCTAGATAGGTATTATCCGCAACATCAAAGGTTTCTTTGATTATCTTGACTTTATGGGAGGCTGTTTCCTGCTCTTTTGCCAGATGATATGCCTCGGAACGCTGTTCCGGCACAAACCTCTCCATTAACTGCCATCCGGCACCCGAATCAACATAAACCTCATAATGCGCAATCTTTGTCATCATACACTACCTTAAAGATTATAAAAAAACCTGCACTCAGAATACCAAGCGCAGGTTAATAAATCGTAAGCTCTAATCAGATTATTCAGCATCACCCGTTTTGATACCGAAAGCACCAAATTTGCTTTTGAACTTAGACAATTGTCCGCCTGTGTCAACCAAACGACGAACCCCCGTCCAAACCGGATGAGACTTGGGATCAACTTCCAAGGTAATGACATCACCGGCTTTGCCCAAAGTAGAGCGTGTTGTATATTTTTGACCATCAGTCATTACATAAGTAATCTCGTGATAATCGGGATGAATTCCTTTTTTCATCTTAAAAAAACTCCTAAAATCTTAACATTAACGGCAATAATTTTATGCCCTTATACATTAAGCGTTTAAATAACGCAAGCATTATTTTCAAAAATTTTAAATTTCTTCCAGTTCAACGGTGTTTATTTTGTCAGAATCGGCCTCGACATTCACAACTTTGATACTGAAATTCTTATATCCCTGTTTAATCAGATACCCTCTGACATTGACAGCTCTGTTAAGGCTGATGCGTTTTTTCTTAAACGTATCGACACCATTATCCAAATTATAAGCATAAATGGCTATTTTATTTTTATCTGTATTTTTGAAATGGCCGACGATTTCATCAATTTGAGCCATTTGTTCGGGAGAAATTTCATCATCTTCCGCCCCAAAGGATATTTTTCCGCCCACAGTATCATTTTCAACCGGCTCTTCTTCAATCAATAACTTCGGCTGGGGAGTGACTTGTTCAGGAGCGGATACGGCAGGTTCTGACGGAACGGTTTGCTCGACAGGTTGTTCAACAGCCGGTTCTGATGAAACGGAAGCCTCTGCAACGGGCTCAGAAACGACAGGCGCTGTTTCTGCCTGTTTTGGTTCAGTTTCAGGTTTCGGTTCAACATTGACGACAACGATTCCGTCTGTTGATTCGACATAAGGTATCGGCTGCGGTTCCGGTTTCGGCTCAATTTTTGGTTCAAGTTTGCGAGGAGCAGCTTCTTTCTTGACACTTTTGACTGTCGGCGCCGTTTTTTTGACAACCGCCTTTTTCGGTTTGGGTTTAACTATCGGAAAAAGAGGCTCTGCCGGCCCTCCGACAAACCCGTCCAGATTATCCAAAACCGACAAATCGACATAAACATCCTCTTGAGCCTGCGCTGTAACGCAAAGTCCCAAGACAACGGCAAAAGCTACTTTTTCCAAACGCATCTTTTTTTCCCTCTGTTGAAGTTACTTAACCGATTCAAATAATTTTTTGCCCAATTCGGCATTGGCCGCCACAATATTTCCTTCAGACAAAACCAAACCCAAATCAGCATCGCGAATATCTTTTTGGTTCTTTGCAAAAACCTGACCGCCTGCCTCTCTGACGAGTAAAACACCGGCTGCAATTTCAGCCGCATCATTTCCGTTAGAAACAACGCCGTCAACTTTTCCGGCTGCCAAAGCGGCTAAATCCAAGCTAATCGAGCCGAAATAGCGCACCGTCGCCGGAACAGAAACACCCGCATCTGCAGCAATAAGCGCCTGAGACAAATCTTTACGCGCCGAAACACGCAAACGCTCATGATTGCGATAACCTTCTTTGAAAGCGCCATTTCCTTTTTCGGCAAAAAACATATCCGCCGTCGCCGGATTGTAAATGACAGCCGAGACGACCGCTCCGTTGACAACTTCAGCTATGCTGACGGCAAAATACGGAATTCCGTGAATAAAGTTTATTTCGCCATTAAGCGCCGAAATTAAAAAATGCGGTGCGTTCGGAACTTTTCCGCCAACGGAAACAACCGCATACTGCGGACGAACTTTTTGAAGCTCTGTGCGCAAAATCGTCGTTGTTCTATCACAGGCCGCTTTTGTAAATTCTTTATGGCCTTTGACCGATGTCTGAAGTTGTTCAATCTCGCTGAAATCGCGGGAAAGCCCTGTGCCGGCCTTTTTGGCTATGTTCATCAGCAAATTAAGGTTTGTTGAGATGTATGACATTATTTTGCTCTTTCAACATAAGACGCATCAGATGTGGCAACAACAATCTTGTCTCCCGTGCCGACAAACGGCGGAACTGTCGTTCTAACGCCATTATCCAAAACAGCCGGTTTGTAAGAAGAAGAAACTGTCTGCCCTTTGATAACAGGCTCAGTTTCAACAACTTCACAAATAACCTGTAGCGGCAATTCGACCGAAATCGGTTTTCCGTCAATAACGCTGACTTTGACTTCCATACCATCTGTCAAGAACGGACGAGAATCGCCCAAAATGTCCGCAGGCATTGCAAACTGCTCATATGTGTCGCTTTCCATAAAAGTTAACCCTGTGGCATCTTCATACAAAAACTGACAGTCTTTTGTTTCAACCATCAATTTTTCGACCATATCTTCCGTGCGGAAGCGTTCGTTTGTCTTTGTTCCTTCCTCAACGGATTTCATTTCAACCTGCATAAAGGCGCCGCCCTTACCCGGTTTAACAAAATTGGTTTTAATAACCGTCCACGGTTTGTTTTTGTATTCAATTACCCATCCGATACGAATCGAACCAGCCTGCTGTTTCATTCCTTTATACTCCTTAAATAAAAATTGTTCTTAAACACTTTGTCTGACAAACTAATATAAACTTTGTTTTTTAGCAACCAAAATTTTCAAAAAAATTTGAAGGAATTATCACAAAATCAACATCTAACCCCTTTATATCTCTTTGAGGCTTTTCTATCAGAACCGCCGATGGAATTAAAAAAAGCTCGTTATACCAACTTATCATTTCTTTTTCATATATTGTTTCATCATCTTTAAAAGCCAAAAATTCCGGCTCAACCTCTCCGGCCAACATAGCCTCATGCCGCCGCGCAGGCACAATCACACCCAGTGTTTTTTTCTTAAGGGCCTCTCTTAAAGGCTTGAGCTGCATCTTAATCGGCTTTTTGTCATCAATCTCTTTAACAACGCCGTCCAATCCGAATTTTTGACAAACGTCAAGCGCCGTGCTCCCTATTGTCAAAACCATTTTTCCTGTGGCAACAACCTCTTTGAGGCGTTCTTCGGACAAACTGTCGGCAGCCAAATAGCAGGCAATCTTGTCGCTTTTGTAAATTTTATCTTCGTTTTTTTGAATATAGAGGATTACTTGTGGCATAATTCGCTTTATCTCTTGTAAATGTTTTATCAGATGGTTATTATATTTTTTCTGTAATCATAAGGGAATAATTTTAAAAGTGAAAGAAAAATCCGTGACTGACGCTCAAATTTTTGATTTTGCCCAAACAAAAGATGCTCTCGGCGAACTCTCGGCCGATTTAATTACCCTTGAGACCGCCGTCAAATTAAAGCAAACGACCTTAAGCAAGGAAAAAGAATCTTTGACAGAAATTCTCCACGCAAAAGAAACTGCTTTGACAACCTTGAGAGAAACTGTTCAAAATGCTTTGGCGGATATTGATGTTATCAACACCCATATTGAGGAGGCTCTTTAGAAAATGGCTCAAGTAACGATTACGATTAATTCCCGCGAATATGCCATTGCCTGTGAAGATGGTCAAGAATTTAGAATCTTGCAGCTTTCCCGCTTATTGGATGAAAAAGCTAAACTTTTGACAGACGGCACTAACCAAGTCAGTGAAAGCATGCTGTTGGCTATGGTCGGCCTTTTGTTGGCTGATGAACTTTCCGAACTCAAAAAAGGAAAAGCCGACTCCGCCCCTAGAATGGATACGACCGCACTTCAAAAAATTGATACAGAGTTGGCCGGCACGATAAAATCTTTGGATGAGCGCTTGAAATCGCTTGCAAAGGAGATAAATCTTTTGTAAGATAATTATATCGAGAAATTAGAGACTGCGTAGTGCGTGTTTTTAGCAGGTCTTCCGAGCCAACATTATTTTTTAGGGAGCTGTCCCCGAATAAATCGTGGTTTATTCATATGGCACCCACTTATTGACCCGCGGTTCGTTTCAAGAATGTATCATACACGGCTAAACGGTTTCTAACCATTTTTATAAAACCCCGTTGACGACAGCGGGGTTTTGTTGATATAAAGTATACTCAAACCGTTATTTTGAGGGAAAAACTTTGAAAATTGTTTATTTGGGAGATATTGTCGCTCGTCCGGGGCGTGAAGCTGTTAAACAATCCATCAGGATTTTGAAAGAAAGATATGCCTTTGATGCGCTCATTGCCAATGTTGATAATGCCGCTCACGGATTCGGCTGCACCCCGAAAATATGCACACAGCTTCTTGAAGCCGGCGTTTCGGCTTTTGTGACCGGCGACCATGTTTGGAATCAAAAAGAAATCTTTTCTTTTTTGGACGACAATAAACGAATTGTCCGACCTCTTAATTACGCCCCGTCTCTTCCCGGAACCGGCGCTCGCGAAATTCCGACGGACAACGGCAAAAAGCTTCTGTTGATTGAAGTTGTCGGACGTGTTTTTATGGAAGCCGTCGACTGCCCCCTCAAAACAACAGACGCTGTTTTGGAAAAATACACCCTCGGCCAAAATATTGATGCCGTATTTATTGATATTCATGCAGAAGCTACTGCCGAAAAACAAGCCTTTGCCAGATATTTTGACGGGCGTGTTTCTGCAATTATCGGCTCACACACACATGTTCCGACAAACGACGCTGTCATTTTGCCCAATGGAACCGCCTATCAAACCGATGCCGGTATGTGCGGAGATTATAACGGAGTTATCGGATTTAATCCGCAAACGCCGATTGAACGTCTTAAAGACAAATTTTCGAGCAGCCGGCTTGAACCTTGCTCTGGAAAAGGGACGGTCTGCGGCACTTTTGTTCAAACAGATGATACAACGGGACTTGCTATTGCTGTTGAGGCTTTCAAACTTATTCCGTAATTGAACTCCCGAATGGGATCTCTTTTCCGATACCGTTTTTCAGATTTTCCATCCGGATAAAGCCTGTTTCACCATTATCTATCATAATTCGGGCCCAGACATTATCCGGCGTCAGCCCTGTCAGACGAACAGTTGTTTGCGCCGGCAGTTTTTTCATCGAATCAAAGTCATCAGACGGACCATACATTATTACACTCTCTTTTGACAGGTGATACAACTTGGAAACATCTGATTTATCAACCGGAATACTGATAACCTTTCCGACAACCACATCATCAACCCCTTCGCCTTTATTTCCGAAATTGACTCGTTGATAATAATCAATTTCTTTTTTCTTTGAAAAAATTCCCCATAAATCCGCCTCGCTTAAATCTGCATAATTCTCGGCAATCGGCCAAAAAGCTCCGCAAATAATCATAAACGGCACAATCAGCTGGGAAATTTTGAGCGAAAACATATTCCACGGCGCGGGCACAGAAACTTTGACAGCCAATTCATTCAAAAAAACATCTATCAGTTTTCTATCATCACCGGAGAGTATCTTTTTTGCCAAAATTCCGCTTTGGGCTGCAAGAATCGGTTTATTTTCTTTGGCATAGGCAATCATATTATGGATATAAATTTTCAAAGTCTCTCTTTGAGAAATCGGGCGGGTAAAGTTTTTGACCAGCGCTTTAAAATTTTGCACGCAACCTTTCGGATGCCACCAACCGGCAATCCAGTTTATTACAGAAATTTTTGCACTTAATTTGAGAGCATTTCCATAAGAAAGAGGCTTTTCGACCGTCCGAATTTTATACCCCGCTCCAAATGACAAAACTTCAGACAATGAGACGGATTTAATGTCGATATCGCCTTCCTTATCCCTAAAAGGCGTCATGACTTCAATATCAGGATAATTGTCGGCGCGATAAACCAATGACAAAATATCATATATCAATCTTGATTTCGGCGTGCTCAAGATTTCATACGCAACAGATAATTTTTGAAAAATATCTGTTGTATCCCTGTCTTTGTTATAGTCCGGATGCCATTTTTTTGCTAAATCGCGGTAAGCTTGTTTAATCAAACTTCCGTCCGCAGCCGCCGTTACGCCCAAAACCTTATAATATCCCAAAGCATCTTTCATCTACACATAAATCCCTTCGCTGTCTGTTTGTTCTCGAAAAGCAATAAAAACTTCTTTTCTGTTGATTTTGACGTTTCCCGTATAATTTACAGCATACAGTGATTTCTTAAACAAATTAATAATATTTGAACAAAAATCGTCACTTTGGCTTTCTGAAGTGCGGATTATCAAGTCCAATTTGCGTTTTGTTTTATCGGCGAACCCGTCAAACTGAAAATTTCCTAACTTTGAAAATGATGTTTCTACAATAAACCGCACACGGTCTTCTGAAACCTGAGTTCCTTTTTCCTTTTCGTTCTGTTTTTTGACGGCGACTTTGAGCGGCGCAATCCAATTTCCATCAAAAAACGGCATTTCGACAATTTTCCAAATAGGCGTTTCTTTTGTTGATGCCGATAAAAAATTTTTTATGCTTTCGGCAATATTTTTATCCTGTAACAAATCGACGGTTTTTGTTCCGGCAATCTCTTCTCCCAGCCATTGTTCCACATTCTTTTGCTGTGCCGCTCGATAAAAACTGACAATATTTTGAAAAAGATTGTTTCCCTGAACAGTCAATTTGCTCAAAACGGCATTAAAGACTTCTTTCGGCCATCGGGCTTCTTCGTCTGTCAATAATTTAAAGTGATTTCTCACAGCCTCATTTTGAAAAACAAGTGTCGATTTTTTATTCGGAATAATTTGCTTGAACACCTCATCCAAAACTTTAAAATCTTCTCCTGCTTCCGGAATCGTTTTGACTATATTCAATATAATTTTTTCAGACACCGGCCATTTGATTTTTGATTCAAAAACCGTTTTTCCGAGCGGTGTTTCGAGCGTTGTTATATCGCTCGAGCGACCGGAAACATCTCCCGTTATTTTTTGCCCAACCAAATTTTCGACTTCTTGTCGGAGTTGTTCTTTGTATTCGGGCAAATTTTCCGGATGGACGGCAATTTGTTTTAAGGTTTGCAGAATCGGTGTTAAAACTTGCTGATTATTTGTTACGTTTTCACTTCCGAAAGCTTCAAGGCTTGTCTGAACAGACTTTATTCCGTCTGATATTTTATGCGCTGTTTGTATCGAGAGCCCCATTTTTTGAAGATTTTGCCTGACAAAATCGCTTATTTTAAGCGGCGTAGGTTCAATCGTCCGCAAAAGATTTTTGAGCGGACTGTCAGAAACGGTATTCGCTTTTTCTTCCGTTACCGGCTCTTTTAAAGGAATCAACTTTCCGCTTTCGCCGATTTTCACGTTTATTTCTACTTCTGCATCCGTCCGGCCTGCAAAAAAATTTTTGCTTATCGGCACTGTGAACATTTTATCTGACGTTTGCAATATTCCCTGAAAATTTCCGTTATCCTGAAGCACTATTTTCAAGACAGCCTTGTCGCCGATTGATATCTGTTCCGATATTTCGGGTGGAAGTTTCGGCAAGATTACTCCGCCTGAAGAATCGGTCGAAATCGGCGGAAGCCCCGTTAACGAATTAACAAAACCGCTCATTTTTTAATATCCTGTTGGCTATGGCCATGACATCTAATGCTGCTTCCGACTGCGGATAACGACTGATAATTGTGCTTTGGTTGCGTATGGAATCCCGCACCCGCGTATCCTGCCTGACAACACCCAAAAGAGGAAGCGTTACTTTTAAGAATTCACGGCAAGCTTTTGTTATCATCTCGTAAGTTCTCAATCCGTCTTCTATGGTATTGACCTGATTGATGACAAGATTGACGCCGGCCTTGGGATACCTTGTTGCAAACGCTTTAATCAGCGCATAAGTTTCGGTCACGGACTGCGGCGTATCTAAACACACAATAATCACTTCTCCGGACATTCCCGCTAAAACTTTTTCAGGATTTGTCAATCCCGAGCTGATATCCAAAATGGCCTTATCATAGTTTTGAGCCAGAATATTTAAATCATCGCCCAAAATTTGAAGCCGGCCGACAGACATAGTCATCAGTCCTGATGAACCGGGGGTTCCGGCAATAATGTCAAACCGCCCTTTATCATAAGGAAAAACTACCTGATTGAGCGTTTGACATCCATAAATAACCGAATCCAAATCTTTTTTGGGAGAAAGGCCTAACTGGGTTCTTGCATTATTTAATCCGCTATCCGCATCAAACAATATCACTTTTTGTTTAAAAAGACTCAGCGCATGAGCCAATGTTACCGCAAACCATGTTTTGCCGCTGCCGCGGCAACCGGAAGTTACCGCAATCATATTTTTGCCTTTGAGAGCTGCGGCACTTTCTGCAAAAATTGCGGTATCTTTTTCACCTGTTGTCATGGGACTTATATTTGACCTACCGTTTTGATTTTGGCTTTGGGATGAATTTCATTCTGCGACATGACAACCGTTAAAGGCCTGAATCTTTCGATGATTGAGCGGACAAACGGCCGGATATTCGGACTTGTCAGCAGCACGGGGCTTTCGCCTTTGGCTGCCAAATCTTCCAACACCGCCCTTACTTTTGAAATAAAGGCCTGTAATGTCGTCGGCGCCATGGCTAACTGCTTTTCATCGCCTTCTCCGATAATCGCCTGAGCAAAGTTTTGCTCCCATTCCGGAGATAACGGCACAAGCGAAATAATTCCGAATTCGTTTGCATAGGCATTGGATAGTTGTCTGGATAATCTTGTGCGGACATGCTCGGTAATCATCATCAAACTATGGGTTGTGGTCACAGCCTCGGAGATACCCTCCAGAATGGTCGGCAAATCGCGAATAGATACCCGCTCCTGCAGCAGATTTTTGAGCACGCGCTGAACCGCAGCCAGACTGATTTTGTTTGGGATAAGATCTTTAACAAGCTTTTGATGTTCTTTATCCAATTCGTCAAGCAATTTTTGTGTTTCGGCATAGGACAATAATTCAGGCATATTTTCTTTAACAAGCTCTGTGATATGGGTTGTCACAACCGTTGCCGGATCAACAACCGTATACCCTCTGAACATGGCTTCTTCTCGGTAAGACGGATCAATCCACATGGCTTTCAATCCAAAAGTCGGCTCAAACGTATCTTCTCCGGGGAGATTAATCGGTTCACCCCGCGGATCCATAACCAACAACTGCGTCGGACGCAATTCACCTTTGCCTGATTTGACTTCTTTGATATAAATATTGTATTCGTTCGCTTCCAGCTGCATATTATCCTGTATGCGGATAGAAGGCATGACAAAGCCGAGTTCCGTAGCTAATGCTCTTCTCAGGGCTTTAATTTGGTCTGTTAGTTTGCGGTTGGATTCTTCATTAATCAGCGGCAGCAACCCGTATCCGATTTCAAGACGAATTAAATCCACTTTCAAGACATTGGCAATCGGCTCATCCGACAATTTGCTCAGCGCCGTTTGCTTCTGCTCTTGCTCCATGACCGCCTGCGCCGCTGCCATTTGCTCTTTTCGCTTTTTATCCATATAATAAGCTGTGCAACCGGTCAGAGTTGACAGAATCAAAAACGGAATGGCCGGCGTCCCCGGGAGCATTCCCAAAGCCACCGCCAAACCGGCACTCATGCCCAAAGCTTTCGGATAATTCGCCACCTGTTCCAACAATACTTTGTCCGTTGATTCGGTCATACCGGCTTTGGAAACCAAAATACCCGCTGCCACAGACACAATCAACGCCGGCACTTGAGAAACCAGTCCGTCGCCGACAGTCAGGCGCGTATAGGTATCGCCGGCTGCCGAAAAGCTCATATCATTTTGGACCATACCGATAATAATACCGGCAACAATATTAATAAACACTATCAAGAGGCCTGCTATTGCATCCCCGCGGACGAATTTTGAAGCACCGTCCATAGCTCCATAAAAAGAGCTTTCTTTTGATAAATCCTCACGCCGCTTTTTGGCTTCTTCTTCATTAATCAGACCTGACGACAAATCCGCGTCAATCGCCATTTGCTTGCCGGGCATCGCATCTAATGCAAATCGGGCGGCAACTTCAGCAATACGCCCCGAACCTTTTGTAATTACAATAAAATTAACCAAGACCAAAATGGCAAAGACGATAACGCCGATAACAAAATTATTGCCCATAATAAAGCCACCGAAAGCTTTAATGACTTCGCCGGCTGCATCTGGCCCCATATATCCCCGCGCCAAAATCAACCTTGTCGATGCCAGATTCAAAGCCAATCTGTAAATCGTCGTCATCAGCAACACAAGCGGAAATGAACTGAATTCTATCGGCTTTTCAATAAAAATCGCCATCATCAGAACCACGCATGCCATAGTTATGGACAAAGCCAAAGAAATGTCCAACAGCCAAACCGGCATGGGCATAATCAAAATAACAAGCATCAAAATAACTGCAAAGGCAAACATCAGGTCTCCGCGCTTTGCCGCGCCGAGAACCATATCCTTCAGGGACGCCCCTCCAAACATATTTGCCGCAGGTTGTTTTGCCATTCCTTATTCTACTCCTGATGCGTCGAGGGAATTTGATACCCCTCATCCTGATATTGTTTAAGTTTGTTGCGCAATGTGCGAATGGAAATTCCTAAGATTGTAGCCGCCGTTGACCTGTTCCACGAGGTGCTTTCCATGGTGTCCAAAATCAATTTGCGCTCCATAGATGCTACCGTCTGCCCGACGTCTGACGGCTGTTCCGCAGGTTTTGCCGTTTCAGAAACTTTGTCTTTCAACATAACGGCATCAGCGTCTATCTCGTCTCCGGTCGACAGCAGAACCGCCCGATGCATCGTGTTTTCAAGTTCACGCACATTTCCCGGCCATGTATAAGCCAACAACAGATTTTCCGCCTCTTTTGACAAATCTTTCATCGGCAATTCATTCAATTCGGAGTATTTTTTGATGAAATGTTTAGCAAGAACAATAATATCTCCGGGACGATCTTTCAAATCTGGGATATTCAAGTTAATCACATTCAAACGATAATATAAATCCTGACGAAATGTTCCGTCCGCTACACATTGTTCCAGATTGCGGTTTGACGTTGCAATAATCCTTGTATCAACTTTAATTGGCGCCTTTCCACCGAGCCTGTCAATTTCTTTTTCTTGAATGGCTCGCAAAAGTTTTGCCTGAAGCGCTATGTTCATCTCGGATATTTCATCCAACAGCAATGTCCCGTTTGACGCCTCTTCAAATTTACCGATACGGCGAGCCACCGCGCCTGTAAAAGCCCCTTTTTCGTAACCGAACAATTCGGACTCAAGCAAGGCTTCAGGAATAGCCGCACAGTTAACCGCCACAAACCTTTGTGCGGCTCTTTTGGAGTTGTCATGGATAAATCTTGAAAAAATTTCTTTACCTGTTCCTGATGAGCCCGTGATTAAAACACTCGCTTCGGAAGGGGCTATCTGCTTAGCCATCTTCAGAACAGCTTCTGTTTTTTTATCCCCGTAAATCAGTGCGTGGCTTTCTCTTGTGGCCGCGGCCAATACAGCGCCTATCAACTCCGGATCTGGAGGTAGAGGGATATATTCCTTCGCACCGGCTTTGATAGCTTTGACGGCCAAAGATGTGTCGTTGGCAACTCCGCACGCTACAACAGGCACATTAATACGCGACGTCTGCAAAGATGAAATAAATTTATATACATCCAGCGTCACGTCAATCATAACCAATTCGACTGTTTTGGCGGAGCGCAGCAAATCAAGCGCTTTTTCAACGCTATCGGCCAGAGATACCTGTCCGCCTTTGGATATGGCAATTTTACTTGCCGCTCCAATTTGCCCGTTTAATGTTCCGACAATCAACAATTCCATTGTGTTTCTCTTAAAATTTATTTGTTATTCGGCGCTTTGACAATTTCCGTCATTGTAATTCCCAGTTTGTCGTCTACAACAACGACCTCGCCTCTGGCAACCAAACTGTTGTTGACATAAATATCAATTGCCTCGCCGACTTTTCGGTCAAGCTCAATAATAGCCCCTTTATTCAATTTCATCAGCTGACTGACTTTCATACTGGTCTTACCCAAAACCGCCGATACCTTAACCGGAATGTTGTATACGGCTTCTAAGTCAGAGGTTGATGTCGGAATATCAAAATCCTCTGTTCCGCTATCTTTTCTCAGAATCGGCTCATTATCCAAAACAGCCTCTTCATTCATTTCATCCAATTCCAAATTATTATCCATTTTCCCTCTCTTGTTTATTCATATTAATTAATTCGTCTGCTTTGTCCAAAACTGCCGATGTTTTTTTAAGAACACCGCCGTTTTTCCACTCAACGCGGCAATCTGATGCTCCGAGAGACGCGTCTTTGTGAACAGCTATCTTCCCTTCAAAATCATTCTGTTCGGCCAAACGTTCCAAACTTCCGGCGACCAGTTTGACTGTCTCGGGATTAAAGGCAAATGACAAACTATCCTGCGCTGCAAATAATGCAAAATTATTTCCCAAAAAATTCTTGACTTCAGCTTCAGCGCGTTCTTTTTCCAAAGTTGGCAAAGCCTTACGCAAAACGGCTAAAGCAAACTCCAGAGCCGAGGCCTCTATTTTATTTTTTGCCTCATCCAATCCGGCAAAAATAAGCGTCAGTTGATTTTTTATTTCTTCCAATAATATATTTTGCTTTTTACTTTCTTCGGCTTCTGCCGCCTTCAGCCCTTCGGCATAAGATTGTTCTTTAGCCTCTTGAACCGCGGCGTCCAGCTCATCTTGAGAATAAGATGGAAGGACAACCTCCGGTTCTGTTTCCGGCTGCGGCTCCTCTTGAATCGGAGCCTGTTCTTCTTCAATCTTGTCGGGCTCGGTTATATTTTCTTCAGGCTCTTCAACAACTGTCTCTTCCGGTGTTTCGTTTTCAAACGTTACTTCCGGTTCAGGCTGTTCGTCTTCTTTTTTGCCCTCTTCGACAATAAAATTGTCAAACAAATATTTCCGATACTCTGCCACTTGTTTTCTTTACCTTAATAAACCATTTCGTCGCTGCCGCTGCCTTCAGAAATAATAATTTCACCGCTGTTGGCCAAATCTTTGGCGGAAGAAACAACATATTGCTGCGCTTCTTCAACATCACGCATACGCACAGGCCCCATGGCATCCATATCTTCTTTGATAATCTTTCCGGCACGGGTCGACATATTGTTGAAGAACAATTCTTTGACCGTTTCGGAAGCGCCCTTCAATGCAATGGCCAGTTTGTCCTTATCAATATTGCGCAACAAGATCTGAATGCCTTGAGAATCGATTCTGACCAAATCTTCAAATGTAAACATCAAAGATTTAACGCGCTCGGCACTCTCACGGTTACGTTCTTCCAAAGCATCCATAAAGCGGCCTTCCGTATTTCTATCCAGTGAGTTGAAGATATCCGCAATCAACTCATGCGCATCGCGGCGAGTCGATTTGGACAAGTTGCTCATAAATTCTTTACGCAGGGTCTTTTCAAGGCTGTCCAGCACTTCTTTTTGAACCGAATCCATCCGCAGCATACGCATGACAATTTCCATTGCAAAATTTTCAGGGAACAGCGCAATTACCTTAGCGGCATGTTCGGCCTTAATCTTTGATAAAATAACAGCAATAGTCTGAGGATACTCGTTTTTGAGGTAGTTGGCCAAAACATGTTCATTTACATTGCCCAATTTATCCCACATCGTGCGGCCGGCCGGCCCCCTGATTTCTTCCATAATGACGGACACACGATCTTTGTCCAAAGCCTTTGCCAATAAGCGCTCCGTGCTTTCGTAAGTCCCGACGAGGCTTCCGGTGTCATTAATTTTTTCATTAAATTCCGCAATCAACTGCTCAACAATGTTAGAATTTATCTTTCCTAATGATGCCATAATCACGGATAATTCTTTGATTTCCTCATCATCCATCAACGAGAACAAAGCTGCTGAGCGATCCTCGTCTAAAGATAACATTAAAATTGCGGCTTTTTGTTGTCCGGATAACAGGTTGTAATCGTCTATAACGTTTTGTTTCATTTGCCTTGTCCTTACCCTTCGTTATTATACAGCCAACCCCGAATAACATTGACTGCCGCATCAGGATTTTTCTCAACTGTTTCATTAAGCTTTTTAAGCGACGACACTTTAATCCGCCCGTCAACTTTGTTCAAATTAACAAGCTCCTCGGCCGTTTCATCAAAGTTGTCACTCAGGAAGTTGGACAATAACAAATTGTCGCTGTCGCCTTCCGATGAAATAAGCTTTTCAGCTGTGTTGTTGTTTGATACTTCAAACGCGTTATTAATCAGCGGACGGATAACCAATAAAATAACCAGAATTGCAACTATTGCAACACCCAGACCTTCGCCCATCCGCATCAATTCGGCTTTACTGAAGCCCAGATAGAGTGTCTCGGCTTTTTCAATCACATCATCTGTCAGAGAGTTAAACTGAAGATTTTCGACCTCAACCATATCGCCGCGGTTGGCATCATACCCGACAGCCGATTTGACCAACGCCGTGATTTGTTCCATTTCTTCTTGAGAGCGCGGAATATAAATCAATTTTCCGTTTTCATCGCGTTTATAAGTTCCGTCAACCGAAACTGCCGCCGTTAGACGATGAATTGTTCCGGTATTTTTAATCTTATTACGCACGATTTTTGAAATTTCATAATTAATTGTTTCTTCGGTTTTGGACATCGAATCGTATCCGCCGCCGGAAGATTGAAGCGAATTATCGCCGTTCGGGATATTTTGAGCCACGGTTACCGGTTGAGACATTCCCTGATTGGAGCTGCCCTCCTCGGAAATTGTCGCCTGAGAACGGACGACCTGACTGTTTGGATCATAAATTTCTTCGTTTGTCACAACTTCATCAAAATCCATCTCAATATTTACCTGAGCTTGAGCTTTGCCGGCTCCAAGACTTTTTTCCAAAAGATGTTGAACCTTTTGTGTAATTTTGCGTTCCTGCTCCAAACGCATTGTCTCATTATTTGATTTTTTAATAACTTCGTTTTGTTCTTCGCTGAATTCCGTCAGCAAATTGCCGTTCGAATCGACAATCGAAATATTTTTCATATCCAGCTTGGGCACTGCCGCCGCAACCAGTTTTTGAATTGATTGGATACTTTGGGGGCTCAAAGAGCCATTTTTTGTCTTAATCACAACGGAAGCAGTCGGCGTTTGTTCTTCTCTTGAAAATATTTCCCGTTTGGGCATTACCAAATGAACGCGGGCGCTTTTGATATTGTCAACAGAACGAATCGTGCGAGCCAATTCCCCTTCCAAAGCGCGCAACAAATTGACGTTTTGAACAAAGCTTGTAGACCCCAGAGCATCCGTATGGTCAAAAACCTCATATCCGACATTGGCGCCTTTGGAGGCCAGCGCCAAATCCGCTGTCTCAATTCTCATTCTATTGACGGCTTCGGCGGGAACCATAATCTCTGTCCCATTTTTGGAAAGCTTGTATTTGATGTTGGAGCTTTCAAGCTTTGCAACAATCTGCTTGGCATCTTCCAAATCCAAATCCGTATACAAAACGGCATATTCGCTTCCGCTCATCTGAACGGCAACATAAATAAAAAAGCTTAACAAAAAAACGATAATTGCTGCCATGGACGCCAGTTTTGACGGCGACATATCTTTGACAGTCTGTAATATATTATTCATAGATTCCCCAATCTATAAGTAAAAAACAAACATTTGCCCGCACAATATTCCGCGCGAGTCTTTCCCCTTTTATTTATCCTTAACTTAAAAATTATCTTTAGTTAACTATTTATTTGAGATATTAACAGCTTCAAAAAAAGAGGAGCCTTTTTTTACGGGCTCCCCTTTAAGTTTTAGGAAAAGTTTTTAATAATTTTTTTAGACAAGCCTTGTTAACTCATCAAGCATTTCGTCTGCCGTTGTGATAATCTTTCCGGCGGCCGAATAGGCTCTTTGAACAATAATCATATTGGAAAATTCCGTTGCTAAATCGACTGTTGAACTTTCCAAAGAGCTTGAGGCAATTTCGCCGGCACCGCCGGTCTTAGCTTGTGTCAACAAGGGATTGCCGGACTCTGTTGTTGCAATCCAAACGTTATTATTCAAGGCTTCCATTCCGTTAGCATTTGTAAACAAAGCCAAAGGAATAATCGCAATCGGTTTTGTTTCGCCGTTTGAAAAGACCGCTGTTACAACGCCTTCCGGACTAACTGTTACACCGGCATAGCTTCCGAAAGTCGCACCGTCCTGATTGATATAGCTTGTGCTGAAGTTACCGGACAAGTTTGTCAATCCGCTGGAAACATTTTCATTTCCCATATTGATGGCAATGCGGACACTGTCGCCGAGTTTGATGTTTCCGGTCATATCCTGAGCGCCGTTCGCCCAGAAAATTTCCATATCTTTAACATTAATTGTTTTCGGCGTTCCGTCCGAGTTAAACATAACGCATGGAATCTGCGAACCGAGCTGTTCAACCCCGTCATAGGTAAATTTGCTTGTGATGTTGTTCATCGCGCCGTTGTTATAGACCTGAGCATTAACGCCCGTTGTCACGTCGGTAACAGAAATTTTTTCGCCCGTTGAAGACGGAATAATCTGCATTGTTTTACCGCTGGCAATAAATCTTTCCGGTTCGGCCACGCCCGAATCCTGAATGGCTTTGACCAATTTGGCGACATCGGTTACCGTATTACCACTGGCCGCGCCGACATAAACTTCGCCGGGATTTCCCGGATCCGTCGCATCAAACACAAATTTAATGCCGTTGATTGTCAGGCTTTGACCGTTGGCAATTGTTCCGAAATCAATGTAAGCGCAATTTTTAATAGCATCATCAATTTCTTTGAGAGTGAAGGTTCCGCTGGGCAATCCAGAAGATCTATCAATATTGGCCGAAGACTGAACGCAGGCCAAAGTTCCGCTGCAATCAAATTTTAATTCATCGCCTGTTACAGATTGTTGAACAACAATTCTATTCCCGTCAACCGTGAAACGTCCGCCGTCGCGCACATTGTTACGAATGGCAACCAAAAATGTATCCAAAACATCTGTTACGGAGTTTGCCGTTGACATATCTACCGCAATGTTTCCGCCAGCAGCTGCCCCGCCGTTTGTAAATTCAAATGTTGAGTTATTGATTTTGATTGTCGACCCGACAGCCGGCATATCCGTAAATTCCATCTGTGCAATGGAAGAATAAACCAAGCCGTTATTTGTATAAAGATTGATATCAGCCGCGCCGGAAGGAATCGACGTATTCAACCCCCAAGCATTGGCCGCTGTCTTTGTATAGTTCAAGCTGATGTTGCTGGCATTGCCCAAACTGTCGTAAATCAAAGTCGATACGGAATGTGTATCGCCGATTGCCGATCCGGAAGGCAGGTTTGCACCAAAAGCAATTTGCGTTGTTTGGGTTGCCGTGCCGCCGATGGTCGACAAGTCAATTCCGCGCAGGTTGTTGGCGTCGACAATATTATCATTAATGTAAACAGTTTCGCCGGCAGCGTTTTTATAAGCTTTCATATAAGTAATGCCGTTGATCTCGACGGTTGAAGCAGAAGTTGTTCCGTCCCATGGCATTAAAGACCAACCTTGCGCATAATATCCGCCGCTGTTGACCAGATAGCCCGTTTCATCTTTCAAAAAGTCGCCGGCACGGGTATAAGCCCATGTTCCCTCGCCCGTATTGGCCGAGTTAACGACAAAATATCCGGCACCGCTGACAGCCAAAGATGTTGTCGAGGAAACAGAAGACAACAAGCCTTGCGCGTCAATGCTTTGCGTTGAATGAGACTGCACGCCGCCGGAAGAATATTTGCTGGACGAAACTTGTTTTGTAACCAATGTCGAAAACGATACATTGTTATTTTTGTAGCCGATTGTGTTCATATTGGCGATGTTATCAGCAACCGCCCCCATGGCACTTGACTGAGCGCTTAACCCAGAAACACCGGCCTGTAATGCACCTAAAATACTCATTTTTGTTCTCCTAAAACTTTAATTATACTTTTTGACTTTCTGTTTTGGAATCAGTGCCGTCTTTCTTGAGGCTGTCAATCAAATTATCCCAATATTTGCCATCGCGCGCCGTCAGGACATAATCCAAGCTGGCCGTTACGGCATCGCCCAATCCAAGATAAATACCGCTGTCGTCGCTGGCCACACCCGTGACACGTCCGAAGACTGTTGTTGTGACGCCTGCCTCGGCTTCTCCGGAGGCGCTTTTGGTCGTGACGGAAATTTTGTAAGCTCCGTCGGGCAGCTGTTTGCCGTCCAAATCCTTGCCGTCCCAAACAAGATCATGCGCACCGGCTGTTTTTTCGCCTTGCTGACTGAAAACAACTTTGTCATTCATATCTTTAATTGTGACGACGCATTCCTGAACATTTTGGCTCAGGGTATAGGTTGCTTTGGAAACGCCGCCGTCCAAAGGCAATGTATCCCCCAAAACCTGAATGGTCTTTCCGACATAGCCGGTTGCCTGAACGCCCAAATTGTGAATGGACAAATTCAAAAGATTGTCTAACTTGCTGTTGGTCTGAATAGCCTGTTCAACATTTGAATACTGAACCAACTGGTTGGTATACTCGGACGCATCCATCGGATCAAGAGGATCCTGATATTGCATCTGTGTTGTCAAAAGTTTCAAAAAAGTATCCATATCCGCAGACAAAGTTTTGCTTGCGACACCTGCTTTGCTGCTGTCCGAATAAACAGAATTGATGATTGAGCTTAAATCCGTCATTTTCGTTTCTCCTTATCCTCAAACCCTGATATTTAATCCCAAGACGGGGTCATATCCGAGGTTATCGTTTTCGGCAACGGCTTCGGCTTCCTGCTCAAGCTTATCGCCGATAAAGCGAGACAAACCGGAGTCATTTTTCTTGTTTCCGGCGGCGTTTTCATCCTGAAAACTAAAGCTGAAACTTTTGCTATCCGTGTCATAACCGGCCTCGTTAAAAGCTTTTGACAGATTTGAAACTTCTTTCTGAAGCATATCTGCCGTTTCTGCACGACTGGCCACAATTTCGGCCTGTAATTTGCCGTCTTTGGCGATGTGCATTTTGACGCGGATTTGGCCTAAATCCTCAGGTTTCAGCTGGATATCAATCGTGTCAATTCCTTTGACGGCCGATTTTGTAATATTTACTTTAATCTGTTCGACAACTTCTTTGCTCATTCCTTTGAACACATCTCTTGACGCGGTTTCGTTTGTGCGGGCAAAAGCTTCTGCTCTTTGAGCATTAGCTGTTTCAAACACAACTTCTTTACCTGAAACGACCATCTCGGCCGGCTTCAACGATGCCTCAACCGAATTATCTCCGGCAACGCGGACATCTGCTCCGGCGAAAGTTCCGAAATCAACAGCCGCAGGCATTTCTTTTGCATGAACCGTCGGGGCAGAATTTTTGACCGTCAGTGTTTCAGCTCCGTCAATATCTGTCTGAGCCAAAGCATCTGAATCGACGCTCTGGAACAAAGAATCTATTTCGAAACGATTTTTCAAAACATCTTTGGCGACCGGAGCGGCAATTTTTTCCTCTTTGGTATCAACATTGATTTTCATTTTGACGGGCGCGTCAATTTTTTCATCCAAATACTTGGCTTGTTCCAGAACCAAAGCTTCTTCTTCGGTCAGGGGAAGCAGATTTTCTTCTGCCGTTGCGGGTTGTTGAGCTTTTGACATTTTTGGCAGCTCGACGGTTTCTTCCGCCACGGGCTGCATCTCAAGCAACTCGGCCTGTTGAACCGGCATCTGCGTTTCGCTCTCGGGAAGCAAAATCTCAGCACCGAGTTCAGGCATCAAGACATCAACGCCGTCTTCGCCGGTAATTTGAACAGACACGGGAGCCTCGGCCTCAGGGGATTGATTTTCAACGATCGGGGAATCGTTTTGGCCTTGAGCATTCAACGCGCCCGCTTCTTCGGGGACGTCTTTTGTCTGTTCCGGAGCCGTTTCTTCGGCCTTGACCGGCTGTTTATCATTGGTCTTGACAGTTTCTTTTGTTTGCGTCTTTTCTTTGACGCTTTCTTTGTCTTTCTTGACAGGAATTTCTTTTTCTTTGGCAACATTTGCCGTTTTGACTTCCTTTTCCGCTTTTAAATTATCGGCAAAAGAGGTTTTCGGCTGTTCGGAGGGCTGAGGTTTCAGCATTTCCGCAAAACCGCTCTCAGCTTTATTGTCGGGCAAAATATTTCCCAACTTTATTCCGAGCATCTGCTGCAGTAAAATGTTTCTGTCTTGTATTTCCATTTTCAAGCTTTCGTTAAAAAAGTTGACTCTGAGCGAAAATATGCAAATAGCGTGCCAAATTTTTAATAGCTGAATTTATTTTAAAACTTTGAACATTTTTCACACCCGCCACTTTTTGAAAAAACGTCATTTTTTTGCAAAAATTATGCTTTTTTATGCAAAAATGGCGTTTTTTATTGTATTTTTTGCAAAAACTGCTATTTTGATTTCAGAAATGAATCGATGTCTTAAATTTTGAGAAAGTGAGTCAATATTATGGCAAATTCCATTGATACAAAAATAATTAACAAACTGGCCGATGTTTTGAACAAAAACGCCTTGAGCGAGCTTGAATATGAAGACGAGACCTGCCGCATCAAACTGAAAAGCACCGCCGCGCAAACAATTGTTGCCGCTGCGCCTGCCGTTTCTGCGCCGGTTCAAGCCGCCCCGCAGTCTTCCGTCCAAGCGGACGCGCCCTGCGCCATTGATGATTATTCTCAAAATGCGGGAAGCGTTAAATCTCCGATTGTGGGCGTTGTTTATTTATCAGCCGACCCGACCAAACCCGATTATGTTTCCGTCGGAGATTCCGTCAAAGAAGGCGATATTGTCTGCCTGATTGAGGCGATGAAGACCTTTAACCCCGTCAAAGCGCACCGTTCCGGCACCGTGACCAAAATTCTTGTCGAATCCGGTGATCCGGTTGAATATGGTGAATCTTTAATGATTATAGAATAAGGGCTTATCATATGTTTGAAAAAGTTCTGATTGCCAACCGCGGCGAAGTCGCTTTAAGAATCCATCGGGCATGCCGCGAAATGGGTATTAAGACCGTTGCCGTCCATTCGGAAGCTGATGTCAATGCTATGCATGTCAGGCTGGCTGATGAGGCGGTTTGTATTGGACCGGCACGGTCGGCCGACTCTTATTTAAATAAATCGGCTATTATTTCGGCGGCCATTATCACCGGCGCCGATGCCATTCATCCGGGGTTCGGCTTTTTGTCCGAGAATGCCGATTTTGCCGAGATGGTTGAAGAACACGGCATAACCTTTATCGGCCCCAAACCGGAGCAAATTCGGCTAATGGGCGATAAACTGACCGCGCGAGAAGCGGCCATCAAATCCGGCCTGCCGGTTATTCCGGGGTCGCCAGAACTTAAGAGTGTGGAAGATGCGCTCAAATGGGGCAAAGAAATCGGCTATCCTGTTATTATCAAAGCCAAAGCCGGCGGCGGCGGAAAGGGAATGAAAGTCGCCATGACGGAAGCCGATGTCGAGGCTGCCTATACGATGGCGCGCGCCGAGGCCAAAGCCTCTTTCAGCAGCGATGCCGTTTATATGGAAAAATATTTGCAGCACCCGCGCCATATCGAAGTTCAGGTTTTGGCTGACACTTACGGCAATGTGGTTCATCTGGGCGAGCGCGACTGCTCTATTCAGCGCCAGAATCAAAAGGTCATTGAGGAAACTCCCTCGCCGGCTTTGAACCAACAGCAACGTGAAGAAATCGGCGAGATTGCCCGTCAAGCCATTGAAAAAATCGGCTATTCCAGCGCCGGCACTCTTGAATTTTTGTTTGAAGACGGCAAGTTTTACTTTTTGGAGATGAACACCCGTCTGCAAGTCGAACACCCGATTACGGAAGCCGTGACGGGGATTGACATTGTGCGCGAACAACTGCGCATTGCCGACGGCGCCAAACTGGGCTACACGCAAAAAGACATTTGCTTTAGCGGACATGCTATTGAATGCCGTATCAACGCTGAAGATCCTGAAACTTTTGTTCCGAACGCCGGAAAAGTTACCGAATGGCACGCCCCCGGCGGACTGGGCGTCAGGGTGGATTCCGAGATTTATTCGGGATACAAAATTCCGCCGTTTTATGACAGTATGATTGCCAAGCTGATTGTCAGCGGCAAGACCCGCAATGCCGCTTTGATGAGGCTTCATCGAGCGTTGGAAGAGTTTGTGATTGACGGGATTAAAACAACCATTCCCCTGCACCAGAGGATTATTTCTCAGCCTGATTTTATTGACGGTATTTATAATATCCATTGGCTGGAGAACCTTTTGAAAGACACCCAAAGATAGGAGTTTGTCCATGTCTAAACGCTGTTTTGCCGCCTATGCCCTGATTGCCGGATTGTCCGTTTCATCGGTATTGGCCGGAACGGGTTCTGTTTCTTTGTTTGATGAGTCCAAAAAGGAAGAGCCGGCTCGTCCGCTATCTATTCCGGAAAAGAAAGAAGGCTTTTTTTCTTTTTTGAATTTTAAATTTCCGACAGGTTTCTTTTCATCCAAAGAAGAAAAAGAACCGACGCTTGAAGATGCTATCCAGCTGGCTGATGAGGGGAACCTGCAGGCTCAGCTCTTTTTGGGATATTCCTACCTTTACGGAACAAACAACGCGCCGCAGGACTATCAAAAATCCTTTGAATATTATTCAAAAGCAGCCCAGCAAAAAGACCCGACCGGATTAAATAATCTGGGGAGTTTGTATTATAACGGAATCGGGCGCGAGCGCGATACGGAACAGGCACGGACGCTTTTTGAACAGGCTGCCGCAGTCGGCAATCCAGAATCGGCCGTTAACCTTGCTTTTATTTATATCAGCGGCAACGGTGCTCCTCAAAATCGATCCAAAGCTTTGGCTTATTTTGATCAAGCTGCCGAGGCCGGAAATTCAATTGCTCAATTTATGATTGGGTATGCTTATTATATAGGCGCTTTGACGCCTCAAAATGATGAACAGGCCGCGCGCTTGATTAAAGCTGCCGCAGATGTTGAATTTGATGAGGCTCAACTTGTTTTGGCGGATATGTATATGAAAGGGCGGGGATTTCCTCAAAACTACAGCAATGCCGTCAAAAGTCTGAAAGCCGCCGTGGCTCAGGGCAATACGGAGGCCATGATGAAGCTGGCCGATATTTTGGTTGCCGGAACAAAATATACTCAAGACATTGAATATGCCCATGTTTTATACAATTTGGCGGCTGTTCAAGGTGTTGAAAGAGCGGCCGACCGCCGGCATTTTATTGAATCAAAAATGAAGATAAAAGATGTTTTGGATGCACAGCTTCAAGCTGAAAACTTCAAAGAAGAAGTGTCGCCTCTGACAAAATATGTTCGGCAGACTTTCGGCTCGAATGTTCGAGGATTTTTTAATTAGGCTGTTAATTAAGTTTTCTTCTTTTTGTGGCAGCTAAGTGCCCGAGGTAGCGTCGTTTCTCTCTTCCGTCATATTCGGGCTTGACCCGAAGGCAATAAAAAAAAGCGGGGTAAATGCCCCGCTTCTTTTCGTGCTTGATTTGTCTTAGAACAACTGCAAGACGGACTGTGCCGACTGAGATGCCAAAGACAAAGAGTTAATCGCCAATTGCTGACGTGTCTGCAAGGCCAGATAGTTGGCTGACTCTTCGTTCATATCGGCCAGAACAAGGTTATCAGCACCGGTCTCGAGAACATCAATCAGGGCTTCAGTAAATTCCTGACGAGTTTGGATAATGGAGTATGTATTACCCAGCTCGCTGCTGACAGAACGCAATTTTGTCATACCGGCCGTAACAGCTGAAATAGCCTGATCAACCGTTGTCTTTGCCGTTGCGCCGCCATCAACCGTCCAGTTGACATCAGCTTTCAAAATGTCAATACCTTTATCGCCCAAAAGGCTATCAACTTGGACATCTAAGCTATTGCCGCGAGATTCGTTGAAAACAACGGTCAATTTTTGGCCTTTTAACAAGTTAATTCCCTGATATGATGTATCGTTAATCAACTTTTCGGCTTGTGCGCGAATAGCATTGAACTGATTCTGATAGCTTTCCAACTCTTTGACATAACTATCATAAGCGGTTTTTTGAGCATCCCAAGCATCTTGAGCTGGGCCGGCATCTCCCGGACGCGTTCCTGCCGGAGCTTCAACTTTTGCCAGAGTCGCAGCCGTATCAGCAACCGCCTTCATCTGTTCAACATAAGATGTCAAAGATTCCAAACCTTCGTTAGCGGCCTGAATGGTCTGAATGCCCTGCCCCATGCTGTCTAACAAAGATGACAAGTCAGAAGCGCGGTTTGTCAAAGCGCGGGATTGATAGTAGCTGGACGCGTTATCAATAGCGGAGTTAACTTTCTTACCTGTGGAAAGTCTCTCTTGTGTTGTATCCATCTGGCTTTGAATTGACTTCAAAGAGGCCAAATTAGAACGCATACTTGCTGTTAATGTAATAGATTGAGCCATTTTCTTTCTCCATTTTTGTTTTCTGAAACACGCTTAAATTCTCTTAAGCGTAGCTTAATTTATACCTGAGATTGTTTAACATTTCTTTAAAAGAGAAAAGGCGAAAGCCGAAACTTCCGCCCTTTTTGTAAAGCCTTAGAACAACTGCAGGACGGACTGAGCCGACTGAGAAGCCAAAGCCAAAGAGTTAATCGCCAATTGCTGACGTGTCTGCAAGGCCAGATAGTTAGCCGACTCTTCGTTCATATCGGCCAGAACAAGGTTATCGGCACCGGTCTCAAGAACATCAATCAAAGCTTCAGTAAATTCCTGACGAGTTTGGATAATGGAGTATGTGTTACCAAACTCACTGCTGATTGAACGCAGCTGTGTCATGGCGCTTGTAACCGAGTCAATCGTTGCGGCGACTTTTGTCGGATCATCCCATGCCGCTGCCGTTTTCAAAACATCAATGGAGTCGGCAATGTCTTTTCCGGTTACTTCCAAGTAGTTTCCGCGAGACTCGTTGAACACAACTTTTAACTTGTCACCTTTCAACAGGTTGACACCTTGATAAGACGCATCATCAATCAATTTCTTGGCTTGAGCTCGAATAGCCTCAAACTGATCTTGATAGGTTTTGATGGCGGCTTTGTACTCGGTGCCGTCGGCATCGTCATCCGCCTTGGCAACCGTCGCGGCTGTATCAGCAACAGCTTTCATCTGCTCAACGTAAGATGTCAAAGATTCAATACCTTCGTTAGCAGCCTGAATGGTCTGAATTCCCTGCCCCATACTATCCAACAGAGCATCCAAGTCGGAAGCGCGGTTTGTCAAAGCGCGGGATTGGTAGTAGCTGGACGCGTTATCAATAGCGGAGTTAACTTTCTTACCTGTAGAAAGTCTCTCTTGTGTGGTGTCCATTTGTTTTTGGATTGATTTCAAAGAAGACAAGTTAGAACGCATACTTGCTGTTAAAGTGATAGTAGACATGGCTTTTCTCCCAATACATAAAAGTTACACATTACTTGTGGTGCTTCTATTAACACTACAGGGTCAGTATATCATATTTTGCAAGCCCAAACAATACCCAAAAATTAAAAAACTGTAAATTTTTGTTTTAGCTTATTGATTTTGCTGTGTTTTTATTTAGTGTTTTTCTTCGAAACGACTCGGGTTTTTTAGGGGAAAATGAGTGTTTTTTTGTTAGATTTGATAAAGGGTATTGGTATTATAATACCATAATAGACTCGGGGATTTTTTGTTTAAATGTCTCATTCAGATTTTGTTGCGAGTTTGAGCATTGTTTTACGTTACTTTTGAATGACCAAAAGTAACCAAAAGTCATCGGGCTGGAATTTACTTTCTAAGTATTGGCGGCAAATGACTGAACGCTGCCGCTGCTTTACGCCCGTATTATTCTTTGACTCTTTGCACGCCAACACTAAGAAGTTGTAAATTAAGCCCGAACCTAAAACAAGGTCATTCTCGTGCCCGAAGCAGCGCCGATTTCCTTTTCCGTCATATTCGGGCTTGACCCGAAGGTAAATAAAAAAGCGGGGTAACATGCCCCGCTTCTTTTTGTGTGTTTGATTTGTCTTAGAACAACTGCAAGACGGACTGTGCCGACTGAGATGCCAAAGACAAAGAGTTAATCGCCAATTGCTGACGTGTCTGCAAGGCCAGATAGTTAGCCGACTCTTCGTTCATATCGGCCAGAACAAGGTTATCAGCACCGGTCTCGAGAACATCAATCAAAGCCTCGGTAAATTCCTGACGAGTTTGGATAATGGAGTATGTATTACCCAGCTCACTGCTGACAGAACGCAATTTTGTCACACCGGCCGTAACAGCTGAAATAGCCTCATCAACCGTTGTCTTTGCTGTTGCGCCGGCATCAGCTGTCCAGTTGACATCAGCTTTCAAAATGTCAATACCTTTATCGCCCAAAAGGCTATCAACCTGGACATCTAAGCTATTGCCGCGAGATTCGTTGAAAACAACGGTCAATTTTTGGCCTTTTAACAAGTTAATTCCCTGATATGATGTATCATTAATCAACTTTTCGGCTTGTGCGCGAATAGCATTGAATTGATCTTGATAGCTTTTCAATTCTGTTGTATAGGCATCATATGCATCTTTTTGAGCTTGCCATGCATCTTGATCCGCCGCATCTGCTTTCTCTCCTGCGGGAGCTGTAACTTTTGCCAAAGTGGCAGCCGTATCGGCGACGGCCTTCATCTGTTCAACATAAGATGTCAAAGATTCCAAACCTTCGTTAGCGGCCTGAATGGTCTGAATGCCCTGCCCCATGCTGTCTAACAAAGATGACAAGTCAGAAGCGCGGTTTGTCAAAGCGCGGGATTGATAGTAGCTGGACGCGTTATCAATAGCGGAGTTAACTTTCTTACCTGTGGAAAGTCTCTCTTGTGTTGTATCCATCTGGCTTTGAATTGACTTCAAAGAGGCCAAATTAGAACGCATACTTGCTGTTAATGTAATAGATTGAGCCATTTTCTTTCTCCATTTTTGTTTTCTGAAACACGCCTAAATTCTCTTAAGCTGTGATTAATTTATACTCATAATACTTAATAATTCTTTAAAAAATTTAAAGGCGGAGAATTTATCTCCGCCTTTCTTTGTATTTATTTGTCTTAGTTGAACAACGACAAAATCGACTGTGCCGACTGTGAAGCCAAAGACAAAGAGTTAATTGCCAGCTGTTGACGTGTCTGCAAAGCCAGATAGTTGGCTGACTCTTCGTTCATATCGGCCAAAACGAGATTGTCAGAACCGGTTTCAAGAACATCAATCAAAGCTTCGGTAAAGTTTTGACGTGTTTGGATAATTGAGTAATTGTTGCCCAATTCACTGCTGACTGAACGCAAACGTGTCATACCGTTTGTAACCAATGTAATTGAAGCATTGATATCATTCATTCCCGTCCAAGCGGCAGGATTTTTCAAGACTTCAATATCTTCAGTAATATCTTGTCCGACAACCTCCAGAAAGTTGCCGCGCGTCTCATTGAATACAACTTTCAAAGTGTTGCCTTTCAGCAAGTTGACACCTTGATAAGATGCATCGTTAACCAACTGGACGGCTTGTTCACGAATTGTGTTGAACTGTGTGATATAGCTTTCCAATTCTTTTGCATAAGCTTTCGCGGCGGTATCTTGAGCCTCCCACGCGGCAATCTGTGCCTTTTCTTCTTCTGTGGGAGCTCCGGGATCTGCCGGCTCAGGTTTGGCGCCTGCCGGAGCTTTGACTTCTGCTAAAGTGGCGGCTGTATTGGCAACGGCTTTCATCTGCTCAACATAAGATGTGACGGCCTCAATGCCCTCGTTGGCAGCCTGAATGGTTTGAATACCCTGTCCCATGCTGTCCAACAAAGCATCCAAATCAGAGGCGCGGTTTGTCAACGAACGAGACTGATAGTAGCTGGAGGCATTATCAATAGCGGAGTTAACTTTCTTACCAGTGGAAAGTCTTTCCTGCGTTTTGTCCATTTGTTTTTGAATAGATTTCAGAGATGACAGATTTGATCTCATACTCTCTGTTAATGTAATTGTTTGACCCATTCTATTTCTCCATTTTTTCTAAATGTGCTTAATAACCCTTAAGCCGGTGTTGATTGTTATATATACTGTTTAATCCCTTTTTAAACCCCGTCAGCCGGAGCATCTTCCCCCTGCAAGGCCTTCCCGAAAACCTTGTCTTCCTGTTCGACCAGCTTTGCCGCGTTCTTAATTGCCGCATAGTAGTCGTTGACAAGAACGGACTCGGCAACCGGCGCAACAAATGAGTGCAAACTCGGAGCCGCCTCCTGCAAATCACGGATATATTCAATAAACAACTTCTGCAGCTCGGCACTTCCTTTTGTGAGATACAGCTGTTGAACAACAAAATAGACCCGACGCGCAGGCGTTGTTGCGTCCTTTTCCCGTAAAATGAACTTTTCGCGCAAAATAGGAACATTGCCGTCTATATAAAAACGGACACGATCATTATCATTTGTAATCAGCGCATCGCCGATAATGATACATTCATGCGGTTTAAGTTCAATTTTCAAAGGCATAAGAACACTCCTTTTCCTGCTTTATTTCAGGTCTAAGGATAATAAAGTTTAACAAATTGTAAATATTTAATTGCATATTGTGCACAACTATACTATAAGCTTCTTCAATTTATCACTCAAAATAACAAAGGGTTATCATGGCTGAAGCTCCCGTTTATACACTCAGAAACATCTCGCTTTCGTTTGGCGACAACAGGTTGTTTGAAGACGTTACTCTTGCCGTCAACAAAGGCGATAAGATATGCCTTGTCGGACGCAACGGCTCGGGCAAATCCACGCTTTTGAAAGTTATTGCAGGGCTGATTACTCCGGACGGCGGCGAGATTTTTGTTCAGCCCGGAGTTGTTGTTTCTTATATGCCTCAAGAACCAGACTTGTCCGCTTTTGCCACGCTCAAAGAGGCTGTTTTGTCTGGACTTGATAAAGACGAGACCGGCGCAAACACCTATTTGGCCGATATTTTGCTCGACAAGCTCAAAATTGACGGGGCTCTGTCTCCGGCGTCGGCTTCCGGCGGCGAATGCCGAAAGGCCGCCCTCGCCCGCGCGCTGGTCAATAATCCGGATATTTTGCTTTTGGACGAGCCGACCAACCACTTGGACATTACAACGATTGAAACTTTGGAAGACATTATCAAAGACTTTAGAGGCGCTGTGATTGTTATTTCGCACGACAGAATGTTCTTAAAAGATGTTTCCACCGCCACTTTTTGGCTTGACCGCGGACGCATGCACCTCAGCAACAAAGGTTTTGCCTTTTTTGAAAGCTGGCAGGAAGAAATTATCAATCAGGAGATTATCAATCAAAATAACCTCAACAAAAAAATTGCCGAAGAAACCGAATGGCTGCACAAAGGCGTTACCGCCCGCCGACGCCGCAACATGGGACGCCTGCGCCGTTTGATTGAGTTGAGACGAGAGCGCAAAGAGCAAATTAAGCAAGTCGGAAACATCAACCTGTCCATTGACGAGGGAGATTTCAGATCCAAACTTGTCATTGAGGCCAAGCATATTTCAAAGAGTTTTGGCTCGCGCGATATTATTAAAGACTTTTCAACCCGAATTATCCGCGGCAACAAAATCGGCATTGTCGGCCCCAACGGCGCCGGAAAGACAACGCTTATCAAGCTGTTGACCAAACGCCTTGCACCGGACAGCGGGCATGTGCGCATCGGCAAAAATTTGGAGGAAGCTTATTTTGACCAAAACCGCCTAACGCTTGACTTGAAGAAGACCCTTTGGCAAACCCTGTGCGACAAGGGCGACCATATTATGGTTCAGGGGCATTGGCGGCATGTTGTGGCTTATTTGAAAGACTTTTTATTTAAACCGGCGCAGGCCAACTGTCCTGTCGCTGCTCTGTCCGGCGGCGAAAAAAACCGCCTGATGCTGGCCAAAGCACTGGCACAACCGTCCAACTTCTTGGTCTTGGACGAGCCGACAAATGATTTGGATATGGATACTTTGGACTTGCTGCAGGAAGTTTTGGACGAGTATACCGGCACAATTTTAATTGTCAGCCACGACAGAGACTTTTTGGACCGCGTGGCCGGTTCTATTATTTATCTTAAAGGCGACGGCACGGCTTATGAACACGCCGGCAGTTATTCTGACCTGCTTGCCAAACTCAAAGAAAAGAGTGCCGTTCAGACCAAAGCGTCCCAAAAAACTGCGCCTAAGCCTGTCTCCCCGCCTAAGGCCGTCAAAAAATTGAGCTACAACCAGCAACGTATGCTTGAGGTCCTGCCGCAGGAGATTGACGCGCTTGACAAAGAAATCGCCGCGCTGACAGCAGAGCTTTCCAACCCCGATTTGTATCAAAGCAATCCCACGCGGTTTGACGAGGCCTCTTGCACTTTGGAAGAAAAGCAGCATGAAAAAGCCTCCAAAGAGGAGGCTTGGCTTGAGGTTTCCATTTTGGCAGAAAGCCTTAATTCTTAATCGTTCTCAGGAAAAATATTCATTCCCTTGGCCATACGGGTCATTTGGGTCTCAATAACCGTATTCAGATTCAATTTTCCGTTTTTGATAATTCCTCTGACCTGATCGCCTTTAGTTGTATCGGGATTGGCGAACAAAAATGAAATTTTGGGCTTTTTGAAACCGACTCCGACCAAATCTTGGTGCACGACACCCAAAATACTACGCGAGAACAAGTCATAGGCCAATTCCTCGCTCATATCACCGGCCGATGCGTAGGTTACCACAGAGTTAATCGCATCAACCACGTTATTTGCGTGAATTGTGGACAAGACCAAGTGGCCTGATGTGGCCGCACGCAAGAGTTCAGCCGCCGCGTCGGGAGTTCGAATTTCGCCAACCATAATATAGCGCGGTTTGGAACGCAGCGCCGACTTGAGACTTTCGCCCCAGTTGCCGTTAATCGGCATGGTCTGCTTGCACAGCCCAAGACCGCCTCTTTCTACCGTATAAACGCCGTCCAACGGTTGTTCGGTCGGATCTTCAATTGTGTAAGCAAAACCGCCTTCCTGCGTCAAAAACTCTTTTAACAAACTCGAAATAGCCGTCGTTTTGCCGGAGCCGGTCGAGCCTGCCCACAAAATCAAACCGGACTGGCGGCGCAGATTAAGTAAATAATTTGCAAAACTCATCGGATAGTTTAGGGCGCGGAAAGGCGTGACAGATACGGGCATTTTGCGCGCGCAATATTCAATTCCGGATATGGACTCGCTGCGCTCAATACGGTAATAAATACCGTCATAGTGGACGGAATAACTCGGATTTTTGCCGTCCCAGCTTGATTCCACCAAATTGAAAAACGAATCAAAATCATCGGGAGCAAACAACATCAGGGCATTAGATGTTCGTTTGTCCGGAATATAGGCTTTTCTGTCGTTAGCCGTTATATAAATATCTGAAAAACTTGTTTCCGTTACCGTCGCCATTTGTTATACTCCTTAATCTAACTTAAAAATTTGACTGATTTGATAAAGATTATTTGCTATCAAAGACATTTCTTCCATGCCGAATGAACAGTATTTCAAACGCTCTTTCTGCTCTTTAACAACTGCTTTTAAATCGATGCCCTTTTGTTTGGACAGCTTTTTATTTCCCTCAAACTCCGCCCGCAGCGATACACATTTTACCAAATCGCGCAGGCGCTGCTCATCATAAAAGAAACGTTCCGTGTTCCAGCCTTTGTCCGACAACCATTCTGTTAAGATGCCCGAATAGTTCTTTTCCGAGGATAGGGACAATTGCCCTGATGTCTCTTTGAGATTGCTGTTCATCAGCTGCGCCCACACCTCCAAAAAAGCATTTAACTCCTCTGATGTTAACGGCTGATTGACTGCAGGTTCCTGCTGATATGCGCCTTGGGGACCGATTTTGTGTATCGGCTGCCCGATAAACCACCCTAAAAACACAAAAACAATTATTAAAATCAGCAATTTGACCTGACGAGTCATTTTTACCACCTCATTGCAGAGATGACGCCGTCGGGAGATACATCATAGCTGTTGGAAAGCTCCCTTGTTTTGGCGACATCGGGAATATATCCCTCGCCCAGATAATTGACATGACGCCCTTTAGATATCAGAATTGAGGCGCACCCGTATAATCCGGCCATTTTAATATCTGTTGCCACGTTATCGCCGACAACGGCTATTTTTCCTGTTTCGCCGATACCTTCCAGCGCATATTGCATCATTTTGATATCTGGCTTGCCCAAAGTAATAATCCGGCCGCCCAAAACAGCGTAAGCCTCGGCAATGGCTCCCGGGGCCAGGCTTAGTTTGCCGTCAATAAAACAAGAGGTATCGTTTCCGGCACAGACAAAAGGCAGACCAAAGCTGACCGCCGTATCTAAAATCGGACGATATTTATCAACCATATCCTCACTTGAGTCAACGGCATCCATATATAAGAAATGAGCCTGTTCTATATGCGTTGTTTCCGCAAAATTCAGCCCCGAAAAAACGCCGCTGCTTTGTTTGGCTCCTATGCGGTAGTATGTATTGCCGATAGCCGCAAATTCGTTTTGCGCCCCTTTCAGACGATAATGCAAAATCTCACCGGCTGAAATGATATTACTGAAAATGTCTAGCGGAACACCTGCATTCATAAACATTTCAACAATTTCAACAACCCGTAGCCCCATATTGCTGATAACAACAATTTTTTTGCCCATTGCTGCCAAATTCTTGAGGCATGATGCCGCTTCGGGAAGAATATCCTTGCCGTTTGACAACACGCCGTTAAACCCGAAAACATACGTGTCGTAATCGGCGGCTATTTTAGAAAAATTAACAATGGGTTTTATCATTTTCATTCTATGCTGTCCCGTTTCAAAACCTATTTTATCTTGAAGTATACGGCAGTTAAGCTTAAAAACAAGTTAAAAAATCTTACTTTTTACAACCGGACAATTTCAAAATAATCTGATTGGCCAATGTCAACCCGAAAATGGCAGTTATTGTCGGCAAAGACCCCATTGTATGGCGGGTGCGGCCGGATTCCGCAACCTCTTCAGGTAGTTGCAGTGCAGTCTCGGGCAAATCGACCTGCTCCTCAGACCACACGCATTTTATTTTTGAAATATCAACCCCGCGTTTGCGCAGCCGCTTGCGGACAAACTTTGCTAAAGAGCAATTTTTGCTGTTACTCAAAGCCCCGAACTTAATTTTTGAGGTATCGGTTTTCAGTGCGGCGCCCATGGACGATACAAAAGGAATGTCTTTTTCCACCAAAGCCCTCATCAGCTCGCATTTGGGATTGAGCGCGTCAATTGCGTCAACCACCATATCCGACCTGAGCGCCGTCAATTCGGGGATTGTCTGTTCATTCACAAACAAATCCAGCGTTTTGACTTTTGCCGCAGGATTAATACTTAATATGCGTTTTTTGGCCACATCAACCTTCTTTTGCCCAAGCGTTTCAGTCACAGCCAGAATCTGGCGGTTGATATTGCTTTCTTCAAAAGAGTCAAAATCAACCAAAATAAAATTTCCGATACCGGCACGAGCCAAAGCTTCCAGACAATACCCGCCGACTGCCCCCAATCCCACAAGCATCACACAAGATTTTTCAAGTTTTGCAATTCCCTCATCGCCCAACAACATGCGAGTGCGCATCAGCCTTTTATTTTCCACGGCATACCTCCTCAAAATTATGATAGACCTGCTTACCCAATGCCTCAAGAGATATTTCTTTTATTTTAGCTATCTTGGCAAGCAAATTTTCAAAATCATCATACGTCGATAAATACGGCGCATCCGTTTCGGTTAACAGGCGCTCTATCGGAACGGCTTTGATAATTTCAGCGCCTGTTTTGCGCCGCAGCACCGCCGCCGACAAAGAAATATAGACGCCGGCCTTTAGCGCTTTATCCAAAAACGGAAGGCTGCCGCCAAACGAATGAAAAACCGTCCGTTTGGGCAGTTGCGGCAGCAACGCCGAAAGTTGAGCCTCGGCCTTCAACGCATGAACAACCAATGGTCGGGCAAATTCTTTAGCCAACGCTATCTGCGCCTCAAAGACTTCTTGCTGCCCCGCCGTCGGCACTTTCAAAAAATCTAAACCGCACTCCCCAATCCACGCCGCCGGAAATGCCTGCAGATACGCTTCAAGGTTCTTTTTCCACTCCTTTGAAACGGTATTGAGATACCATGGATGTATACCAAATGCCGGCACAATTTTGTCAGGATATTTCCGCGCCAAACCGGCCACTCTTTGCCAGCTCTGCTCCGTCGTCGATGCGCAGACAAGGTTGGCAAAACCCCGCGCTTTGAGCTCGGCAATGAGTTTTTCCGTTTCAGCTTCCGGATAATCCTGAAGATGGCAATGTGCGTCTGTTCGTTTCATCATGACGATACCTTAAAAAATTCCCGCCCATTTGACAAGAGACTTTTTGACTTTTGACGGCAAAAGCCCCGTTTTTGTTTCAAACGGGGCTTTCTCTTTATCTGTTTCAGGCAATGCTTTATAAAAACAAGCCTCTGAAGTTTATTTGGAAAAGTGATTATGGCTTGTTATTTACAAAATGCCTTTAGTGACAGATAAAACTCTTTTGTTTAATCACTCTCCGATTCTGTTTTGTCAAAATTTTGGCTTATTTTATAAAATATGTCAATAGCTCCTTTTTATTTTTTTAATTTTTTATTGAAAAACAGTAAGTTATTTTTGAACTTCATCTTTGTGCGCAAAGGTCATTTCTATATCTTCCCGATAAGCACCGATTTCTTCTTCATGCTCAACTTCGTCCTCCAAAATCTCGGCGGCCATTTTGTAAGTGACAAAATCCTTGCCGAAAGTCATCTCGCAAATCTTTTGATAGCGAACAATTGCGCACCTTTCCGCAACCAGATTCTGCTCGAGCAAATTAACGACATAGGGCTTTTCGGGCGCATCGTATTTGCACAAAGCCGTTTCTTCCCAATCGCGCGGATCGAGAATCGGAGTCCCGCCAAGTTCTATAATACGTTTGGACACTTTTTCGGCATGCTCCAATTCTTCATGCGCGTGTTCCATAAATTCTGCCGCAACGGCTTTGCGCATCGGGCCGACAGCCACCTGCGCCCCAATCCAATATTGATAATAGGCCAACCATTCCTCGGCATAAGCCACGTTTAAAATTTTGAGCAGTTCCTCTTTATCAACTGCTGATATTTTTTGTGCCATTTGTCCCATTTTTCTCTCCTTTATAAAAAATTACATCGAAAATTCAGATAATCATTCTTTTGAGTAAAACAAGATTGCTTTTCAGATATTTTAACGTTATGATTCTTGTAGGATTTGTGTTGACACCTCTTTATAAGGAATCGCCCATGATGAAAATTGCTCCCAGCCTTTTATCGGCCGACTTTGCCGACCTTAAAAACGAAATCATCCGTCTTGATGAGGCTCAGGCCGACGCGATTCACTTGGATGTGATGGACGGACATTTTGTGCCCAATCTGACTTTCGGTCCCTGCGTTATTAAGGCTCTGCGGCCTTATACAAAGCTACCCCTTGATGCACATCTGATGGTTCAAAACCCTGACGACATGTTGGAGTGGTTTGCCTTGGCCGGTGCCGACATTATTACCGTCCACGCCGAGGTGTGCCCGCATTTGGATAAAACAATCGACGCCATTCACGCTTTGGGGCTTAAGGCAGGCGTGGCTTTGAATCCGTCGACTTCCGAAAGCGTTTTGGAATATATTTTGGATAAAATCGACTTGATTTTAGTTATGACGGTCAATCCCGGGTTTGGCGGCCAGCAGTTTATGGACAACCAGCTTGACAAGATTTCAAAAATCCGCAAACTCATCGGTGCCCGAGATATTATTTTGAGCGTTGACGGCGGAATTAACCCGATGACAGCGTCTTTGGCCAAAGCTGCCGGCGCTGACATGCTTGTAGCCGGAACGGCGGTCTTTTCAGGCGGTGATTATGCGCAGAATATTAAAGCTTTAAGATAATTTTAACCGCCTTTGCCTTAGACTCTTGCCATTAACCCGATTTTATTGAGGCTCCTTGATGACAAAACATGTGATTATGGTAATTGAAGATGAAGAAGCTTTGGCTTTGATGCTTAAATACAATCTTGAAAAAGAAGGATTTGACGTTGTCACGGAATCGCGCGGTTCCAAAGCTTTGGCAGAAGTTGAAAAAAATCACCCCTCCGTTATCTTACTGGACTGGATGCTGCCGGAAATGTCCGGTGTGGAAATCTGTAAACTCATCCGCTCCAAACCTGATATCAAAAGCATTCCCGTCATCATGTTGACAGCCAAAGGCGAAGAAGAAGATAAAATCAAAGGGTTGTCCTCGGGGGCTGATGATTATGTAACCAAGCCCTTTTCTCTGCCGGAACTGATTGCCCGTGTTAAAACCCAGCTGCGCCGCGCGCCTGAACCTCAAACCCAAAAAGAAATCGTCTTTGAAGATATTCGTATGGATCTTATTGAAAAGAAGGTCTTTCGCGGCGAAACTTACATTCACCTCGGTCCAACGGAATTCCGCCTCCTCAAAATGCTTATGGAAACTCCGGGGAAGGTCTTCTCCCGTGAATTTTTGCTTAAAAATGTCTGGGGCGACAATATTTATGTCGAATCGCGGACGGTTGACGTCCATATCCGCCGTCTGCGCCGTTCTTTAAATGAATTCGGACCAGATTATATTCGAACCGTCCGCGCCACAGGATACGCCATCGACATCAACCCATTGGGCGATGACGCCTGATTAGCGGATTTTTCTTGCTTTTCTTCTTTTCCTGTCGCATTATCTTTGGTAATACAACAAAGGAAAACAGAATATGGCTCTCAAATTTGATATTTTAACAACCGACGGCAAAGCCCGCCGTGGTCAATTGCATACCAAACATGGCATTGTTAACACGCCGGCTTTTATGCCCGTTGGAACCTGTGCCACAGTCAAAGCCATGATGCCGGAATCCGTTGCCGCGACAGGCGCTGAAATTTTGCTTGGAAATACTTATCACCTGATGCTGCGTCCCAGTGCTGATTTGGTCGAAAAAATGGGCGGACTGCATAAGTTTATGAATTGGGACAAGCCGATTTTGACAGATTCCGGAGGATTTCAGGTTATGAGCCTGTCTGGTTTGCGCAAACTTTCGGAAGACGGCGTTGCTTTTTCATCACATGTTGATGGCAAAAAATTCTTCCTGTCGCCCGAAGAATCTATCAAAATTCAGCACAAACTCGACTCAAACATTACCATGTGCATGGATGAGTGCGTTAAGCTTCCCGCCAAATATGACACTGTTAAAAAATCGGTTGAAATGTCTATGCGCTGGGCTCAACGTTCACGAAATTCCTTTATTGATCGGGACGGTTACGGCATTTTCGGGATTCAGCAAGGCGGCGATTATAAAGATTTGCGTGCGTTTTCTGCCGAAAAGCTTAAAGCCATCGGATTTGACGGTTATGCCATCGGCGGATTGGCTGTCGGTGAAGGGCAGGAAACCATGTTTAAGGTTTTGGATTATGCTCCGCAAATGCTTCCCGATGATAAACCCCGTTACCTGATGGGGGTCGGTCGGCCTGATGATATTGTCGGAGCCGTTTTGCGCGGCGTGGATATGTTTGACTGCGTGATGCCGACGCGTTCCGGCCGCACAGCTCAGGCTTTTACGGCGCGCGGCACAATCAATATTCGCAACGCCCGCCACCGTGAAGATCCCCGTCCGCTGGAAGCCGAATGCGACTGCCCGTTATGCCGCAATTATTCGCGCGCTTATATCCACCATTTGCAAAAATGTAATGAAGTTCTTGCAGTTATGCTTTTGTCGTGGCACAATATCAGATATTATCAACGTTTGATGCATGGTTTGCGCCATGCTATCGAACAAGGAACTCTAAACGATTTTGCGGCTGATTTTTATGCCAAACAAGCCGCCGGAGATATTGAGGAGTTATCATAATGGCTGAAGATTGCAATCTCAAAAAAACGAACTTACGCGTTTGCGTTTCCGGAGGACATTCTTCCGGCAATGATCCGATTTATGAACAAGAAACTTATGAAATGGGTCGGCTTATTGCAAAGCTCGGATTCAGGTTGGACTATGGGTTTTCAAATAGCGGCGTTATGGGAGCCGTTGCCAAGGGCGTCTTGGACGAATGGGAAGCCCGCAAAGATGAGTTTTATACGGAAGTCAGCCCAATTGTCGGCATTACAACTCAGGAATATTATAATCTTTACCAAAAAGACGACCTTTTGGAGAAGGTAACTGATGTCGTGTTGACGGACACTATCGAAAACCGAAAGAAAAAATTGTTTGATGCCGATATTGTTGTTTTCGCTCCGGGCGGCGTGGGGACTTTGGACGAGTTGGCCTATGACTGCGTTGCCATGCAGGACGGTTTTATCAAGACCAAGCCTTTTATTATCTACAATATTAACGGCTTTTTTCACCATATTTTGGAATATCTTAAAGTTATGGTCAAATCTGGTTTTGCCGAACCTATCCCGTTTATTGTCGTTGATAATAATGAGGAGCTTGAAATTGCTTTTCGTCTGTTCAAACTGCGTTATAATGAATGTGAAAATTTTAAAGAAGCCTACAACCATGCCCGCCAATTGGCCTATGAGCTTCCTTATTTCATTAAGAAAAAAGTCGGCAAAATCTGGGTCGAGGATTTGATTTCGGAAATGTCTGAAATTGAAAAGTCCGGCACAGATGAGCAAAAAGGCATTTTAAAGGACGAAATTGAGCAGGCCTATCTTGAGAAAGAAATTGCCCGCATGTATGACCGTTTGGCCAAAAGCGGCCGAGATACGGCAACCGTCAGCGAAAAGCTGACAAAACTCAAAAATTCTCAACTGCGCAAACATTCTTAAGGATTTCGCATGAAAGTCTTGCTTCAACGCGTTTCTCAAGCTTCCGTTCAGGTAGATGGTGCTGAAGTTTCCTCTATTTCAAAAGGATTCCTACTTCTTGTCGGGATTGAAAAAAACGATACTGAAGAAGCGGCAGATTATCTAGCTAAAAAAGTTGCCCATTTGAGAATTTTTGAAGATGAAAACAACAAAATGAATCTGTCGATTTTAGATGTCGGCGGACAAATTTTGGCGGTTTCACAATTCACACTGGCGGGAGATACCTCTCGAGGCAACCGCCCAGGATTTGAAACAGCCGCAAAACCTCAAGAGGCTAAGCCTTTGTATGAATATTTTGTTCGGGCACTTAAAATTTATAACATTGACGTCCAATGCGGTATTTTTCAGGCGGACATGCAGGTCAGCCTGATTAATGACGGTCCCGTTACCTTTATGCTGGAAAGGAAATAATTATGGAACAAGCCGATGTGCGCAAACAGGCTCGAGCTCTTATTGATGAGCTTTTGAAATATTCCTGCGCTCAAATATTTGATATTGCTCCGACAGAGCAAAAGCTCAAGCAGCTTCAACAAGACCAGCCCGATTTTATTGAGCCGCTTATCGGCTTGATGCTTGCCGCCATTATGCAAGGCAATCTTTTGATGGCCTTTCGTCTAAGCGAACGCATTTGGCAAATGGGTGGCAATCTTTCTTTATTTTTTGAATTGTTATATGCGGACTGTCTGCTGAACATCGGAGAAATTTCCAGAGCAGAAATTCTTTTGAGTGATCGTTTGTCCAACATCGGTCCCAACCTTGATATCTTTTATATGGTTATGGTTAAATATGCTCTTTTGACTGGTAAAATCTCTCTTTTGGTTCAAATCGGCGATTATCCGAATATGTATGAACAAGAAAGAGTTTTATTTGATTTTGCCCAAGCCCATGCTTTCAATTCCTCGACAAAAGACTTTCAAGCAATCATGTCCATTTTGCGGGACAATCTCAAAAATTTGATGTGTGCTGTCGAATATGTTATGTATCCGGACGGATTAGAACTTGTTTTTTATACCAATGCCGAAACAGAGCAAAATAAAGCTCTCACTTCTCAAATTACGGAAAAAATCAATGGCTATTTTTTGAGTGTTCAAAAACCGCCTTTCAGAGATTTTTATTTCAAAATCCTAAATATCAAACTTCATGATGTTTGGATGGGCAGATAACCTAATTCGGTGTAATCATTGAATCGCTTTTATCTCTTTCGGATGTTTTGATTTTTGGCAAAAGTTTTGCTATGCCCTCACCTAACAATTTTTTTGTCAAATCAGCAGCGGTCTTCTGAGCATCATCGGCATTATTAAATAGAATAAATCTGTTTTGGTGTTCGGTTACTTTTTCAGATGTTTCCGTATTTGTGAGCTCTAACGCGACAACAACCTGCAAACGCCCCGTTTGAGAATTTATTGCATCAACCTTTGCTTTAAGCACTTTTGCCTTTAGAACATAGTCGGGATTATTCATAGATGCAGCCGCTTTAATTCCGTCTTTTTCTTTCAGCTTTTGTTCAATATAAGCAAAGAAACCATCCGTTGACGTCCCATTATAAAACTCTGTCTTATCAATAAAAACAACAGTTTCCGGAATTTGATTTACCGGTTGTTCCTCCTCAAAAGCGGCAACAGGTTCATCCTCATAGGCTATTTCCTGATTAATCACTATTTCGGGTTTGGGCGGAACAGTAATATTAACATCATCTGCTACTTCTGCCTCAACCTCCAATGATTCTGGTTCATTAAATACTTCGGCAATGGATGCTTGTGACAAATAAGCATTTACTTCTATGCAGACTTGCTGCTGATCCTGACTGACGGTCGTCAGACGCACATCTTCAAGATAATTATCGACAAGGCGGTAGACTTTCAGATTAAAGTTATGGGTGTCCATCTTTTGGCGATAGTCATTGAGCTCGGGTATTTCTTCAACGGCTTTGAATGAGGCTTTGTCCGCCGCTCTGACTCGGGCTGAAGCTTTGCTTTCGCCATTTATCATTCTTTCGCAGACGGAAGCAAAAACATCTATCTCGTCAGAGCTGTCGCCGATTTGCGCAAAAGCCGAAACCGGAATACTCAACACCGCTGCTATATACCCGAGAACTCTCATCTGGAACTACCACCAGCTTTTGTCATCGTTTTGAACCTGACGGATGGAATCTTTCCAATACCCTACCTGATTACCGTCTTTATCCATCAATTCCATTCTGTAAATGATGACGGGAACTTCCGGCGTGTTTACATTATTGACTGCGCTTGTCAAAATAAAATCCGCGCTGTCTTTATCATCGACGATATTAAACATCTGCGATCCGACCAAAATTTCTCTAGCGGCCTTACCTGCGGCATCGGGGCCGTCGGGTAATAATCTGTCAACTTGTGTTGTCGGTTCGATAAACACTTTGGCATCTTTGTTTTTGGCAAACAAAGCGGGAGCTTCTTCAAGCATTTTATTGACCGTGCGGGTGGCTACAATAGCGTAAACTTCGGGAGACAATGTATAAGACGCTGCTTCATATCTATCGGCTCGTTTGGGCAGCACATAGCCTTTTTCGGCTTCTGCAGGTGCCGCAACAACGGCCGCTTCCGGCGCAGCCTTAACCACCTCAATCTCAGTTTCTTCAACGGGCGCGGCAACCGACACAGATTCAGACGACATCACAACATTATCGTTTTCAACCGGCACCTTGACATATTCGACTTTTTCAACCTTGCGGACGGGCTGAACTTCCCTCTGTTCAAAATATTGTCTTTTTTGAACATGGCGCGGCGCCTCGTAGGAGTCCATCGGCTCAACATCAATAATCAAATCCTTGCGCTCAATTTCTATTTCTTTATACTCGGGCTTTCTGTCAAAACACCAATCCAACATTCCGAACAATGTCGAATCGGGGGTTGAGGCGCATGCTGTCAAAGCCAAAACACTCAAAACCGATGCCACTTGTTTTTTCATACCGTTTTCTCCCATGAGATTATTATTTTTTTATTATAAATAGTTTATTCCTAAATAAAATTATAATCTTTTATTTATTCACTATTTGCTTTTTTATTTTAATTGCTTTAGATTAAAGTAACTTTAAAATTTTGAAGGATTTTTGATGGCTATTGCATTTTTATTGATTTTACTTGGGCTGGCTGTTTTGATTCAGCCTTTGCGCTATAATAGATTTTATTTGCTTAATGCGGCTGTTGTAACGGGCGCGGCTTATTGGACGGAAACACACTATTTCAGGATTACGCCCGAGCATATCTTATCCTACAAAACTTTTTTGATTTTTTTGGTCTTTTATATTACCTGCATCAACCTGACGACTATTTTTGCCTATGGCGTTGACAAACTTGCGGCGAGGATGAACGGTTGGCGCGTCCCTGAAAAAGACCTGCACATGCTTGAATTTTTGGGCGGTTGGATCGGGGCTTTTATTGCACAGCACTTGTTTCATCACAAAACATCTAAAAAAAGCTTTCAGAAGATGTATCATCTGATGATTATTTTTGAAATCGCCGCGGTGACGTTTATCTTGTTCTTTTTCGGATTGATTTAGGGTCTCTTTGTCTTTTCAATAAAATGGACATGGCGCCGCTGCCGCCCTCGTCGCGACCGGCCGGACAGATACTTAAAATAAAAGGTCTGATATCGGGGCTGTTCAGCCAGGCGGGCAAAGCCTCGCGCAGCACGCCTTTGGCCTCATACCACGGCTCGTCTTCATTTTTAAGTCCTTTGCCCGTGATAATCAGCACGCGCCGACGCCCTTGAAGATAAGAGTTTTTGATAAAATCTTCCACCGCCGAAAAAGCTTCTTTTTCGGTGCGTCCGTGCAAATCCAGCGTTGCCTCAACCGGATAAGCTCCTTTTCTAAATCTTTCGGCTGTGTTTCTATCCAGATTATCGGTGTTGCCGACCTCAAGTTCCGTCCAAGATGTCGGATTATAAACGCCTTCCATACGGATAGATGGTTCAACTTCTTTGATAATCAAGGGTTCTTGCGGCTTTTCTTCAGGACGGGCTATCGGTCTGACACCGTCCAAAGCCTCTTTCCAAGCCTCAATATCCTTTGGGGCTTTGCTCTCAGGCAGCTTTTTCATTTTCAGTCTCGGCCGAGGATTCGCTTTTTTCTGTCATCAAATCTGAAAAATGCAGCACGACAAAATCTTTCCAGTTGCCTTCGGGCGCCAAACAGCCATGTTTTTTATCATCGGCTTTGATTAAAACAATTCCACCGAAAGACCACAAATCGCAACAAGACGCATAATCTCTGATTAACATTTCTTTGGCGCGTTCCCAAAGCCTTTGCTCCATTTTTTTCTTCACAAAATTTGATGAGAGCATAATACCTGCAATCATCACAACCAATCCCCACAAGATGCCCACAAGCCAAATAATCAAAAGCCCCAGCAAAACAGGACACAATATCGGCAGCAAAACTTCCCACGGATTATAAACCGGCGACCCCGGCACATTGATTTTTGAATTAATCAGGCAAATATGAACTTTGTCCTCGGCAATGGCTTTTTGCAACGCTTTAAAAACCAAAGAATCAGCCTTATTCATTCGTTTTGTCATTTGTTGTCTCCGCTTTGTTCGGGATTAAAACATAGTATTTTCCGGCGGCATTCATTTTGCCGGCCTCTTCCAAGACTTCGTCTCCGCCGGAGCCATAGAAGAAATCGCCGCGCACTGCCCCTTTGATGGCGCTTCCGATATCCTGTGCGACTACAAGCCTGTCAAGCGGTGCTCCGTTCGGATAGGTTGTCTCAAGCCACAAAAGCGCGCCTAAAGGCACAAAAGATTTGTCCACCGCCAAAGAGCGTTTGGCCGTCAGAGGCACGCCCTGCGCTCCGACAGGCCCTTCAGGATTACCCAAACGATGGAAAATATAGCGCTGATTTTCGTTCATATTTTCCGCGGCCAACCCCGGATTGTCTTTGAGCCATTTTTTGATGCTGCCCATAGAGGCTTTGCCCGCCTCGACAAGCCCCTTACTCAACAGAATCGAACCGATTCCCCGAAACGGCCGGCCGTTGCTTTGGGCAAAGGCAATGCGAATCCGTTCGCCGTCCTTCAACTTGGCCACGGCGGAACCTTGAATCTGCATCACATAAATATCAACATCGCTGTCGCCCCAGAGAATAACCGGCGCACTGGCGCCGTTTTGAGCAATCTCGGCGCGGGTATCATAGGGCACAAGCTTGCCATCTTTGACTTTTCCGACAAGTCTGCGGGCAGGCAGCGTTTCATCAAAATCTTTCAAATCAATTTCAACCAAATCATACGGCGTGCCGTAAACGGGATACTTATAGGTCTCGTCTCGGGTATAAGAGGCATTGATTTCGGCCTCGTAATAAGCCGTAAATTTTCCAGCACTTTCGCCTTTATAAGTTACCAAATAAGGCGTAAAATTGTCTTTTACAAAATTTCTGAATCCGGACGGCATTATTTTTTCGGCTTTTTGACAGGTCTTCAGATAATCCGCCCTGTTGATTTTGATTTCGGCGGCTGGACTTAAAAATTCGCCATTTGTTTTGGCTAGGGCGGCACAGCTTTTCATAAATGCGCTATAAGCCTGAAGCATATCATCAGACTCAAAAGCCTCCAACTTGTCAAACGAGGTTTGCTTAAGCGCCAAATCGGGCTGTTCGGCCTCTTTGGAACAGGCAAACACCCCAAATAAAGCAATCATTAATATCAGGCGTCTCAACATCATTTTTTGGTCGATATCAAAGTCCAGTTCAAGCTTTTGGAATCCAGCGCGCGTTCAAATGTCCATACATCGGTAATATTTTGAATATAATTCTCATCGCCCTCGATAACCTGTCCGTCTTTGTCCCGCAAAACATTGACCTGTTCGGACACAAATTCGACGCTCAAAATCGCTTTGTTTTTGGAATCGATTTTGGCTTTGATGATGTCGGCCTTGTCAAAGCAGATAAAATCCGTTTCGGCTGTTACACCGTCGGCCTCGCGCTGTTTGATAACCTCTTTCATCTTTTTGCAAATGGCAGGACTGACCAACATTTCAAGCGTTTCACAATCGTGTTTGTTAAATGCATCGGTAATGACCTGAAACGCCTTTTTGGCGCCGGACAAAAAAGCCTCTTTTGTAAAATTGGGGATTTTGACCAAAACGGCGTCAATCTCATTCAGGGGTTCCTGATTGAGCGGCACAAGCGTTTCGGCCTCTTTGGCAGCTTGTTTAAACTCTTTTTCGGCCTCAGATTTTAACAAAGAATAGAGCTTTTCGGCGCCTTCTTTGCTCAGCTTGACTTTTTTGACGCCGCCTTCGGGACGCGTGCCCAATGCCCGCCACAGACGCTGAAAAATCAGCGCAACCACAACCAGCAAAACAATTATATCCAAATTCATCATTTTTATCCTCTTTTTATCACTTGTTACAATATAGCTTTGCTCAAAACTTTTATCAACACTTTATTATCATTTGACCTAAACAAATTTTGTGTGTAAGAATAAATAAAATTAAATTTCAAACAGGAGAGCTTGATTATGCAAGAACAAAAACCCGCTATTTTAATTCAGAGCCAATATATTAAAGACTTGTCTATGGAAATTCCTCATGCGCCGCAAATCTTTTCCAAACTGCGGGGTAAAAATCCGAATGTTAATGTTTCGCTGGATATTAACACTGAAAAATTGGACGACCATGTTTTTAATGTGATGATGAATATTACTATTAACGGCGATGTTGAAAAAGAAAAAGCCTTTATTTTGGAATTGACTTATGCGGCCGTGGTAACGGTTAATGTTCCTGCCGAGCATGAAGAACCCGTTTTGATGGTAGAGATTCCGCATATGATTTATCCCTATGCGCGCGAGATTGTTTCAACAACTCTGGGGCAAGCAGGCCTACCGCCGATGCTGTTGAATCCGATTGATTTTATGGGTATGTATCAGGCAAAAAAACAAGCTCCGGCCAACAAACAATAATCTACTTATCAAAAAAGCCTCAGGTCTTTGAACTTGAGGCTTTTTGTTTTTAGACTTATCTGCCGCCGTTATTTTTGAATCTTCCGATAAATCCTTTTTTTGGTGTCTCCGGTTTATTGCCGATGTCTGGCACTTTGAAAGGATTCTTGGCGATTTCTTCCGGTGTCTTACCAACATTGGCGGCTTTTTCAAATACAGCATCATTACCAAATTCTTGGCTGCAATATCCGTCTTTTGTCAAAACATATTTTCCTTCTTTGGTCCTTATGAATTCACAACCATTTTCTTTAGCATAATTATTTAAATCCCTTAGATGGTTACCATAGAGTTCTTCTTGAGATTCGCTGGTTACGAAAGGTCTTCCTGCAACCACATCCTTTGCAACAACACGACGTCCGCCCATTCTTGTTACAAAATTCTCCGCTTTAGTATAATCTGTTTGCATTTGATCATAAGCGGCCCGATGTTCAGGGTTCATTTTTGCATACATTTTATACATATCTGATTGCGTCATGTGATACTCTACTTTTATATTTCCCTCTTTATCCGTTGTTCGTTCAATACCCCACGGGTTTTTAGAGACGCTTGCGCCTTCAGGCAATTGTGCTGCTTCGGCGGTATTTTCAACAGGCTTTTCTGCCACAGGAGCTTCAGCAGCTTTATTTTCAATCGGCAATTCCATTCCTTTGGCTTCAGCATTGACTGGCGCATTTTCGTTTAACTTTGCCAAACCTTCATATTCTTCTTTAGGCAATCCCATTACTGGAGCAGATTCAGCCGGATGAACCTCAACTTTTTGCCATGGCTTGGCTAATTCTTCGGCAATTTTGTTATTGTCGATACCCTGTTCTTTGACTTTAGCAGCTGCCTTAGCTATTGCTTCTTCACTGAAGTTACTGTTGGATGCCAAACCTTCATATTCTTCTTTAGGCAATCCCATTACCGGAGCAGATTCAGCCGGATGAACCTCAACTTTTTGCCAGGGCTTAGCCAATTCTTCGGCAATTTTATTATTGTCGATACCCAGCTCTTTGACTTTAGCTGCAGCCTTAGCTATTGCTTCTTCACTGAAGTTACTGTTGGATGCCAAACCTTCATATTCTTCTTTAGGCAATCCCATTGCTGGAGCAGATTCAGCCGGATGAACCTCAACTTTTTGCCAGGGCTTAGCCAATTCTTCGGCAATTTTATCATTGTCGATACCCTGTTCTTTGACTTGAGCTGCAGCCTTTTCCGCTGCTGCGGCTTTTTCAGCTTCCATCTTCATTAATGCTTTCTGAGCATCCTTTATCCAATCCGATTGGAAAGCCTGTTTTTCTTCCGCGGTCAATTCCGAAAATTTCTTTCCGTCATAAGAAGGATATTCACCGTTTTCTCCAACATTTGGAGCCGATACGGTTCCGTTCTTTTTTTCCAAATCTTCCATCAAGCCATTGATAACATTTTCGGCTTTTGTCTTAATTGCGGGTGGAATTTCCGGCTCACGCGCGGCCATAGATTTCAAAGCGCTCTCTTTCAAAGAATTATACCGCTCTTGAGCCTCTTGGAAAGTTTTGCCGAATTCTTGACTATTAGAAGAGCCAACTTTTTCGGCTGCAGCCTGCTGTCTTTCAAAGGCAGCTTTGCTATAGTTTGAAAAGCTGCTTTGAGCTTTTTCTCTTGCCGCCGCAAAAGAAGATGTTCTTCTGTCATCATCTCCGTAAAACTCATTTGGCCCCGGTTCCGATGCCGCTGCATCTTCCGGCATTCCGGCCATCCGGTGGCCTGCTTCCGCATAGCTGTTTTCTGAGATATTGCCTTCAAAAACCGGCCCATTTTTGCCATACAGTTCTTCATAAGAGGCGTTCACAGGCTCCGGAACAAATTCCTGCTCGGGCTCCGGCATTTGGATACCATATTCGGTAACAATCGGCTTTGGCTCGACTACAGGTTCGGCTGTTCCTCTCAACTGTGCCAAATAATCTGCTTTGCTTGCCACTTTAGGCAGTTCATGTTCAAATTTAACCGGTTTCACTATATCATCCAGTTTTCCATACATCCGCCCTCTCAAGGACGAAATTTTTTCAGTAATATTTTGCTGGACAACCGTTTTTTCAACCGTAGCGGCGGCTCTGGCATGCGGCATTTCAACCGCCTGCTGCGGTGCGGGTTGAGCCATCTCGGCGGCATGTTGCGGTGCTGGTTGATCAACAGATGCCTCAACACGCGTATTGATTGCCGCTGTTTCTTTTTGAATATTCGCCACATCCGCTTGAGTTTCCTGAGGCAAATTTTGCATTTGCCCGCTGAATTTAATTATATCTGTTGTCAGGGCTGATACCGCAACTGCACTTAACGCTATTGCATCGCCTTTGACATAACCTTTGGCTGTTTGGAGTGCCTTAACTGTTGCAACCGTGCGGGCTTTTTTGGCCTCACGCTGCGCTTTGCTCAACATTTTGATACTACTCAACAATGATGCCATTTTGCCGCCGGCCATTGTTCCCTGACGCGCAACCGTTCCTTGGAGTGTTCCTCTTAAACCGCCAACACCAAGACCGAATGTTGCGGCACCGACAGCAATGCCACCGGCTGTTTTAATCCACGCCCGTTTCATAAAGTCTTTTTCGGCGTATTTTTCGGTGCGGGCTCGTTTCCAGTTTTCTTTGAGGTATTTGAGTCTGTTCCCCAAACCCTTGACGCCTTTTTCATACATTTCTCTGTTGAGCGTATCATAAACCGGCATTACAAAGGCATTGGCCGCCGTTGCGCCGGCATATATTGCCGCTCCGGCTGCAACCAACGGCGCTGATCCTGCCATCAGAGCTGCAGATCCGCCAAAAGCTAACGCATTGGCTGCGACTTTCTTCCAGCCTCCTTTTTTAGTCATATTTTCGACAACCGCCGACACAAGTTTTTTACTCTTTTTCAAGAAGGATAATTTTTCTTCTTTAACTCTTTTGAGATTGAGCTGCTTACTGACTTCTTTTGTTTCTTTTTCAAGATCCATAGAGTCCATTCTGACGGCAAAGGGGTTGATTTTTGCCTGTCCGTCCATAATTTTTCCGATAGCGCCGGCAATATCAGCCTGCGAATCGCCCTTATAGGAGACTTTGCCCGTTTGTTTGTCCACAACAATATCTTTGGCCAAAACGCCCGTTTCTTCATTACTCGCCAACCCGGCCAAAACCGCGCTGCGCTCAAATTGCTGTGCAATGCGCTGTTTGTAAGCGGCCGAAATCTCCTCGGTTGTGCCGTATCTTTGCAAAAAGTCTTTTTCTTTGAGGATATTTTGAGCGGCGCGCTGTCCGGCATTGGCCAACAGCTGCTCATTATACATCTTGGTCAGGCGCGCTTGTTCGTCGGCGCTTGTTCCCTCGGGGAATTCATATTGAATTTTGCTTGCAAGTTCAACACAGCCCTCATACAGCGGCGACAAATTGCCTTTTTTGTCATACACATCAAAGCTGTCTAAAACTGAAGTCTCTAAGGCCTTATCATTCTGCGCGGCATTTTCAAAACCGGCATGCTGCATCAAACGTCCGTAAATAATCTCTTTATCTTCCGCCGAAAGGCTGTAAGTCCCCAGCGCTAAACCTTTTCGAATTTCATCGGCTTCTTTTTCCGTCGCCGCAAGAGAGGCCTCAAAAATGTTTTCTTTTACTTTTTCGTCGGTCGTTTCTTTGGCAATCATCTGCTGAATATCGGCGGATTCGTTTCGTCCGAGCTTTTGGGAGACAAGAGAAAGTGTTTTGAGTTGGAGAACTTCATTGGGCGCTAAGGCATCAAACTCGTCATAGCTTCTTTTAATTTTGTCCAGACGACTGTCTAAAACGCTTGAAAAATGGTCGGTATAAACTTCGGAATTGTCTGGAGAATTGTCTTTGATATGGGAAACGCCGGCCAGCATATCGTTGTCGCTAACTTCGGCATATTGATTTTTGGTATCGATTTCTTTTAATTTGATGTCAATAATTTGAGCTATTTTTCGCTGCAGCTCATCAGCATTTTTCTGCCCAGAGGCCTTATCGTATAAGGCTCTCAGCGTTGCCAATGGGGGGGGGGGTAGAGCCGCCGTTCAACCAACTGTCATCAATCAAATTGTCATTCCAATAATTACTCATAACCGTTCTCCTTGTCAGAATTAAGTTTTTATATTTTTTAGTATATCCTATTTTTGTATCGATCGCAACTGTTTTGTCAAATTTTTTAATAAAACAGGATTCGTTTTTGATTTTTCTCAACTATATCATCAAAAGGTTAAGAAAATGTGAGGACAAAAAAACTCCGGCTCTTTCGATAACCGGAGTTCTTTATTTTTTACGAAAGCTAAGGCTTATCTGCCGCCTTTTGCTCTGGCGTTCAACGCCAACTGAGAAGCATATTTCTCGTGATTGGCGCAAAGTCTTGATGCTTTTGCCGTATCCAGCGGACGCAGGGGCTCGTATCCGGACTTTTCGGCAAGAACAATGTAGCCGCCTTTGCCGTCTTCAAGCTTATAGCCCGTTCCACTTTCCAGAAGTTCGACTTTGAGGTCTGTTCCTTCGGTCTTTTCCTTTACCAATTCAATAAAGGCCTCTTGAGGCTCCGTTCCATTTTGAGCGGCCAATAAAAAGGCTTTTTGAGCTGTTACACTTCCCGACATATTAATATCGCCTCGGAAGCATCTGTTTATGGTGCCGCATTTGTTCATTATCTCGCCGTATGAAGCCTTATCTTCGGCAGAGAGTCTTTCCGGATGGAACTCATATCTGATATTTCCGTTGCCGTCATCAACTCCTGCAAAATAATTTGCTCTTCTTTCATCTTGGAACATCGGCGTTTCGACCTCTGTATTGGCTTCTGCCTCAGGTTTTGTTTCAACAACGGGTTCCGGTTCAGGTGTCGGCTCAACAACAGGTTCAGGCTCTGCAACAGGTTCAGGCTCTGCAACAGCCGCCGTTGTGATTTCCGTTAATTCCAAATCTTCTGTCTTGGGTGTCGGGTTTTCGATAATCGGCGCATCGGGTCTGATGGATTCTTCAAACGCATCAAACTTTTTGGCTTTGCCTGCGCTCATTTCCAAACGCTCTCTCAAGGCCGCAACCTCTTCCGGATTGGCATTTTCAGAAATATGAATATCAACTTCGTTTTTACCGCCGACCGGAATTGTTGCACCGGATTCGTCAACAGCCGTTACACCGTCTGTATCCCAAACCGTTACTTTCATACTGCCGTCTTTGCCGAGTTTGATATCTTTGACGCGGCCGTTAACCGTATCGAGATCAGCGCCGGCGTTGTTTCTTTCGGCGGTGTAAACCGTCCGCAATTTGGCAGACATTTCGTCATATTCGTGCTTAGGCGCAATAATGGTTTCATCCGGCAAGGCACGCCCTTCAGGCAGTTTCTCGAGCTTTGGCAACGGCGGAAGCGCATCGCCGGCATCGTTGTTGTTATCAACAGGTGTGCAAACTTTGTCAATGTTGACTGTTCCGGCGCGCATAATCAACTTAGCCTCAGGATCGACCGGACGACCAATAAAGCCCATATCTGTGCTGTATTTTGAAGCTAATTTTATAAACATAGCTTCGGTGTTTTCACCATTGGGACACAACAGAGCTCTCAAAGCGCTGTCATCTCCTTTATAATGCGCCTGCATAAAAGCCGTGTGAATGGCGTGTTCCGGCGTCATACCTTCGGGCAATTGGACAAAGCCCTCATCAATTTGTTTGAGCATAGACTCGACCGCCTGATTGGCTGTCATCGGCTGGCCGTTTTCAGTCGCAAAGACTTCGACCAAACGATTATATTGGTTCATATTGTGAATACGATGTTCATAAAAAGCCTGAACACTCTCGTCTGTTGTCAAGCCGCCGCTCAAACCGGAAACCTGCTGATAAGCCATGCCGTTTTTACCCAAGACATGGGTTTCGATAATACCGCTGCCATGGTCTTTTTCATAGATGATATCGCCAACCTGCGGAACATCAGGCTCTGCCACAGGTGCCTCAGCAGACGGTTCAGCAGCAACCGGTGTCTCAACAGACGGCGTCTCAGCTGCCGGAGCATCTGTAACAGGCGCATCAACACCCGCCGGATTAACAACGCCGTCAACCGTATTTGTAATTGCATCGGAATCGGCGCCGTTTCCATTGAAAATATTGCCCAATTTGCTGAACAACCCTTTGGCATCTTCCAGTGTTTCTCCGCCCAACGAACGGTCAGCCGCCCATGCAGAAGCAGCTAAACTTATCCAAAATGACCGTCTTGCGGCTTTGAGATTGCTCTTGTTTTCATCCGTCTGATTTTTCTTATAATCATTTTTTGCAAATATCAGGCTTGTTGTCTGAGCCGACATGGACGACCCCATACGTCCCAAACTGGAGATGACTTTTGCTCCCGCTGTATCCAAGCCCATTGAGAAGCCGCCAAATCCGGCCGCCGCGCCGATGATACCGCCGACAACGCCCCAACCGACCTGACTTTTAAATTTTTTATCTTTTTTCTTAATCTGCCAGGCCAATTTGAGCGCTTTGCCAAATTTGAGCTTTTGTCCGGCGCTTTCAGCCGCCGCCTGCTGTCTTTTGACCTCGGTCACAATCGGCCAGATAGCCTTACTTGCGGCAGAATAAACGGCATAAGCTCCGACCGCCGGCAAAGCTATTTCAGCACTGGCTAATGAGGCAGCCCACATACCAGCTGTTGCCAGCGTATTTGTCAAATACTGCCATTTATTTTCTTTGATGTTTTTAACAACGGCGCGGGACACTTTGTAACGATCACCCCACAGTTTAACAGCCCCATCTCTGAATGAGTTCAGTTTTTTGGCCAACTGCGATTTGCCCTGCCCGATTTTGGTTTCCAAAATATCCTTAAACTTGCTGACTTCAATATCTGTATCGGCGCAAGCTGTTACAATTTGGTCGGTCTTAACTGTCAGATTTTTACCGCTGACCCAATCGTTAACCGCATCCTCAACGGCTTGCTGACGTCTTTGGACATAGGCTTTCATCTTGGATTCGTCTTGCTGTTCTTCAACTGTCGGCGCCTCAAAAGAAGAAGCAACCGCAGCCACACCCATTTTGGCGATAAACAGGTCGTTAACCTTGTTTATCAACTGAGTGCGTTGGTCTTTCTTAGAGGAGAGCAGATATTTGATATTGCCGATGTTTTCCTTATGAATCTCAAGCTTGGCCGCCTCAAAAACCATCTCTAAATTTTTCTTGAAAGCATCTTCATCTCTGAGTGTATCATCATTTTCAACCATCCGGACATTAGAGAGCATATCTTTCAGATTGCTGAATTCCTCAGAAACGGCGCCGTTTTCGTTAAACAACCGAACGCTGTTCAGATGCTCGCTCAATGTCATATCATTTTTGTTCAGGACTTCAACACTTTGGTTAAGACCGTTTCCTTCCTCGTAAGATTTGAAAACCTGATCAAGCTTTTTCTGTGCCTTTTCTTTTTTCTCAGCATCATCCATATGATCAACCAAGTGTTGAGCGGCTTCTATCTCGTGGATAGAGAGCAGCACTTTGTCGTTGATAACCCCGTCAATAGCTTGTTCGGCTTTCTTTTGAACATGAGCCTGCGCTTCTTTGACTTTTTCATCATTCGGAAAAATTTGGAACAAGCCCTGAATATTGTCCAGTTCGCCGATAGTTAATTTCTGTTCGGGATTCTTATTGATATCTTCAGCCATCGCCAAAGCTGTTTCCTTGGTTTCTTTTTCCATCTGCTTGGCATAGGGCGTGCCTTCAAAAATACCTGCAACCTTTTTGTAGTCATAGAAATACTTTGGCTCGATTTCGAGCTCCTTGGCATATTTTTCATAAAAAGCATCAAGAAGAGCTTTTTGCGTTGCGTCGCCTCTCAACAGACGGACAGCTGCTAACAGCTCATCCTTACTGTAATTAATATAAGAGCCGGATTCCAAAATGGAGCGTGCTTCCGTCGGAGTCATTGCATTAAAAACCATATCATTTGCCATAGTTGTTTCCTCATAGAGATTGGGTTTTCATCACTAATTGTTAGGAATATACCACAAAAATTCAGCCACTTCAACAGTTTTTTGTCAATTTTTGCAATTTTTCTTTTAAAAGTGATTCTAACGCTTATTTTTTAGGCATTATGGCACAGAAAAGTTAATAAATCATGAGAGGGAGGCCCGGAGCAAGCCTGAATATGACTTATTTTTCCTTTCCGAGCCTTTAAAAAAGGCGGATAGTGGAATTTATAGAGTAATTTGAAAGGTGGAAAAAATTTTAGCGTAGATGAGCCTACGTGAATTTTTTCCACCCCGTGCAAATTGCTCTAGAAAACCGCTAGACGCCTTTTTTACTGGTTTCCGAATACGGCGTCTTTCAGTCTCTTCAATGTTGCTTGCGCAACCGGACGGGCTTTGGCTGCGCCGTCTTCCAGCAAACCCTCGACCTCTTCAAAATGCGCCATATAGTAATTGTATTTTTCTCTGGCCTCTTTGACTTCGTTAATCACAGCCTCAAGCAACATATTTTTGATATGCCCGTAACCAAGCCTGCCCTCGCGCAGACCATCGCCCATTTCTTTGAGCTGTTCAGGGGTCGCAATGGCCTTATAAATTTCATAAACCAAGATTTCATCCGGATTTTTGGGCTCTTCCATCGGGCGCGAATCGGTTTTGATTGAAAAAATTGCTTTTTTGATGGATTTATCGTCTTCAAACAACGGAATAACATTACCATAAGATTTACTCATTTTGCGCCCGTCCAGCCCCGGAACAACTGCCACATTTTCATCGGCATAATATGTCGGCAAATGAAGCAAAGGTTTGTTGTAGTGGGCGTTAATCGCACCGGCAATGTCGCGCGCAATTTCGACATGCTGTATCTGGTCTTTCCCGACGGGCACAATATCTGTATTAAAGGTTAAAATATCCGCCGCCATCAGGGTCGGATAGGTATAAAGCCCCATATTGATTCCGTCATCGTCGGGTTTGCCGGCCGCGCGGTTTTTGTCAACGGCGGCTTTGTAGGCGTGCGCCTTATTCATAAAGCCTTTGGGCGTGTAAGCATACAAAATTGTTGTAATCTCTGGGATTTCATGAATATCTGATTGTTTATAAAAAACAGAGTGATTTGTATCCAACCCGCATGCCAGATAAATACACGCAATTTCTTTGAGCTTTTGATTTAACACGGCAGGGTCTTTCTCGGCATTTATCGCATGATAGTCGGCAATAAACATATAGTGCTCTTTGGCCTTTTTACCCATAGCCAAAGCCGGTTTGATAGCGCCTAAATAATTGCCCAAGTGCGGCGTTCCGGTCGGTTTGACTCCCGTTAATACAATCTTATCTTCAAACATTTTATATACTTTTCCTCAAATTTCTATTGAATTTATCTTTCAATACAGATACTATGTTTGCCAGCTTAAATCAATAGTTTTATAGGGAATTTTTGAAAAAAATGTTAGACATTAAGTTTATTGCCGAAAATACGGATTGGGTCAAAAAATCTTTGGCTAAAAAAGGTTTTAAGGAAGAAAAAGTTGACGAGCTTTTGGCTGTTTATCAGGAATTAAACAAGCTTAAAACCTCTTCTCAAGCACTGTCCGAAGAAAAGAACAAACTCAGCAATTCTATCAAATCCGCCGCACCGGAAGAGAAGCAAGCTATCATCGCCAAGAGCAAAGCCATCGGCGAAGAGATGAAGGTCGAACAGGCCAAGCTTGACGAGATTCAGGCCAAGTTTGATGATATGATTCTGCGGATGCCCAACTATCCGAGCGAAAACTGCCCTGTCGGACCGGACGAAAGCGGCAATGTGGTTTTGCGCAAAGTCGGCACGCCCCGTCAATTTGACTTTAAGCCCCGCGATCAGGTTGAATTATGCGAGCTGAACGATTGGACGGAAATGGATCGAATCGCCCGTGTTTCGGGTGCTCGCACTTATGCCCTCAAAAATGATTTGGCCAAATTGGAACTGGCTATGCATATGATGGTCTTGGATAAACTGCGCGCCCATGGATTTACGGTTATTTCGGTGCCGTCCATCTCTAAGGAAAAACCCCTTTACGGACAGGGCTATCTGCCTTTTGCCCGCGACGAGATTTATTATATGCCGGCTGATGATGTTTATCTTTCGGGAACGGCCGAGCTGATTTTAAACTCTTTGCATGCCGATGAATTGTTGAGCGAAAACGATTTGCCGATTATGTATGCCGGATTTTCGCCCTGCTTCCGCCGCGAGGCAGGCGCCGCCGGAAAAGACACCAAAGGACTTATCCGCGTGCACCAGTTTATGAAGACGGAACAATTTATTATTTGTAAAGGGGATTTGGCCGAAAGTGAAAAATGGCACCAAAAGCTCCTTTCAATTTCGGAAGAAGTTTTGCAAGATTTGGAACTTCCCTATCAGGTGTTGGATATTTGCACCGGCGATATGGGCGCGCCCAAATACCGCCAATATGACTTGGAAGCCTGGCTGCCGAGCCAAAATTGCTACCGTGAAACACACTCCTGCTCCAATATTACCGATTGGCAGGCGCGCCGCACCAACCTGCGCTACCGCGACAACGCCACCGGAAAGGTCAAATATGCCCATACCCTCAATAATACGGGAATTGCCACACCGCGCGCGCTGGTTATGTTTATTGAAAACCACCAAAACGCCGACGGTTCGGTTAATATTCCGGTCAAGCTGCAGCCTTATATGGGGGGCAAGACTGTTATCGGAAAAGGAAAATAAAATTTTTCTTTTTAGCAAAAAATTAAGCCCCGTTTTCTAAAATGGGGCTTATATTTTGAAGCATGCAAAAGGAATCGACATTATGGAATTTAACCGCCAGAAAATCCCCTCTTATTTGATGATTTTGACAATCGTTGCCGTTGTCGTTATTTTTAACGTCACTTATTTCATTGACTATATTTCAGCCAATAACGAGAAAATTGTTGATTATGCCCTCAGTGACGAGGACGTCAATCCTGTCAGAGAGACGGCTGTGGCCGGTTTGTTCTATCCGGCGGATATGTATCAGCTGGACAAAGATTTGGACGGGTATCTCGAAAATGTTCCCTCGACTTTGAGCAACCGTCCGCAGATGCTTATTGTGCCCCATGCCGGCTACAAATATTCGGCCACCGTTGCCGCACATGCTTACAAGAGGCTTCTTCCGTTTCAGGATAAAATCAAAAATGTCTTTCTTTTGGGGCCGTCGCACAGAGTCTTTGTGAAAGGAGTCGCACTGTCTCCGGCCAAATATTTTAAGACGCCGCTCGGAAAAGTTTCGGTCAACGAGGCTGTTGTCAAAGAACTGGCCGCCCGCAAAGGACTTTTTCAACTGAATGCGGCGGCGCACAAAAATGAACATTCGCTTGAAGTGCAGCTTCCGTTTTTGCAAAAAACACTCAAAAACTTTGCGATTATTCCCATGCTTTACGGAGATGTCTCTCCCAAAGATCTTGCCGCAGCGCTCAAACCTTATTTAGAAAATGATTCTTCCATTTTGATTATCTCGGCTGATTTGTCGCACTATTTGGATTATGAAACGGCCGTTCAAACTGATGCGCAAACTGCCGAGAAAATCCAACAATCAACTGCTTTGCAGCCTCATCGCTCCTGCGGCGCAACGGCTATCAACACCGCCATGATTTTGGCGCGCGACATGGGGCTTGTGCCGCATCTTTTGGATATGGTCAACTCCGGCGACACCTCAGATGACAAAACGCGCGTTGTCGGCTATGGCGCTTGGGCTTATGATGAGCCTGAGGACGAGGAAATTCCCGAGGGAATAGCCTTGGAGCAAAAGCATTTGGAAAATTTTGCACGCCACCATAAAAACGAACTTTTGGAAATTGTCAAAAAATCTTTGGACGCCGCCGTTACATCCAAAGAGCTTTATCACCCTCAAAGAGAAAATGCCCAAGATGTCTTGTTCAACAAGGGCGCATCTTTTGTCACACTGACCAAAGACGGAAAATTGCGCGGCTGCATCGGCTCCGTTTTGCCCGAAAAATCCATTGCGGCGGATTTGGCCTATAATGCTTTTGCGGCAGCTTTGCAAGACAAACGCTTTGCGCCGGTCGAGGCGGACGAGCTCAATAAAATTGACTTTACCATTTCCCTTTTAACAAACTTTGAAGAGATTACATTTACGTCTTACGAGGATTTGCTTTCCAAACTCCGCCCGACTGTCGACGGCGTTCTTATCCGAGACGGCAAACGACAAGGACTCTTTTTGCCGGCGGTTTGGAAAGATATTCCAGACAAGCAGGACTTTATGACCGAATTAAAACTCAAGGCCGGTTTGAGCCCTTCTTATTGGTCAGACAATATTAAAGTTTTCAGATTTAGAACCGTGGAGATACAAAATGACAAAAATTAACGGATATGATATTGCTTTAGATGAGGCTGCGCTTGAAGACATCATTCAAAACAAAATGATGCCCGTTGAGATGATTGACGCCGATTTTGAGGGATACCGCGCACTGGCCGAGGGGGACAAAAAAGCCCTTGCCCATTTGATTAAAGCGGCCAAAATTGTGAATGAGGTTTCACTTGAGCAAGACCACCCTTTGAACAAATCTCTCAAACAAGGGCTTGAAGCTGCCGCCCCGACAAACACCCATGCCGCCAGCGCGCTCAAGCTCTTTAATTCCCTGAACGGCGTGGCCGGACTGAACGGGATTAATCCAGAGCCTGTCGAAATTTTTGAGGGCGTTTCTGTTCTCAAAGGACGCAATTTTTATCCGGCGGATTTGAGCGCTGATGAATTCCACGCCATTTTGAAAAAAATGATTCAGGCCGGCAAAATTGATGAAGTCAAACAAATCGTTTCGGCGCGAACCATGGTCAGGCGTGCCGGCGATGAGCTCAAGGCTATTGACTACACAGCTTATTTTGTAAAAGAATTTTCAGAGATTGCCAACGAGCTGGAAGTCGCCGCGCATTACTCAACCGACGAGGCTTTTAATGATTATTTGGGCTGGCAGGCGCAAGCGCTTCTTCAAACCAACGAAGATATGGATATGCTGGCCGATAAACATTGGGCGGTTCTGCAAGACACACCGCTGGAGTTTACGCTCTCCCGCGAAAATTATGACGATGAACTGACGCCGACCATTTTTGACAACGCGGAACTGGCCGCCCTTTTGGAGGCACACGGGATTTTGCCGACGCCGAAAGATATGCTGGGCGCCCGCGCGGGCATTGTCAACAAAGCCGGAACAGCGCTCATTCTTAAATTTAAGGAACAGATGTCTAAGCTGGCCAAACTGATGCCCCTAGCCGACAGATACGAACAAAAAATCGACAATGGCAATGAGGTCAAACAAACCATGGTTGATGTTGATTTGGCCACACTTCAGGGGGATTATGCCCAATGCCGCGGCGGAATTACAACCGCTCAAAACCTGCCCAATGATGACAAACTCTCTGTCAAGACAGGCGGCGGACGGCGCAATGTTTATCACAGACAGGTTCGAATGTCCGGCGACAAAGAGCGCACCAAACGCATGCTTGAGGCTTTGCTTGAGAAAGAATTTCATCGTTATTATGATCCCGAGGCCGAACATATTTTTGTTATCGGGCATGAAAACGGGCATTCTTTGGGACCGGACAGCACCTTTAAAACGGCACTCGGCCTGTATCAGCACATTATTGAAGAAAACAAGGCCGATGTGGTATCCATTACTATGATGCCGCAATATGTCAAAGCCGGCGTGATTGACGAGGAAACCCTCAAAAAAGTTTATGTGACCTGGGTTATGCGGCTGTTGCTTAAAGCTAAGCCGCAGCGGATTCAGCCGCACCGTGTGGGAGATTTGATTCATTTTAACTATCTGCTGTCTCATGGCGCTATCGAGATGACGCCGGAAAATAAAATCAAATTTAACTTTGACAAATTCCCCGAGGTAATGGGCAAGATTTTGACAGAGACTATTGAGGTTCAGTTGTCCAAATCTCCGGCGCGGGCGCTCAAATTTATTGAAGATAATTCCGACTGGTCGTCCCTGCACGAGTATATCGCCCAAACTTTGCAAAACCTCGGGATTAAACCCTATAAGGATATAAGGACTTACTTATAATGTATTATCGTCTGGAAGATATTTTTGCCATCGGCATCGGGCCGTCGAGTTCACACACGGTCGGCCCGATGAAAGCAGCCAAACGCTATACCGACACGCTCATCAGGTATAATCTTTTGCCTCAAATTGAACGCCTACAAGTGGACTTATACGGCTCTCTTGCTTTAACGGGCGTCGGACACGGCACGCTCCGCGCCATTATCTATGGATTGATGGGGTTTGAAGCCGAAGATGTCGACACCGAAAAGCCTTACTGCGCGGCCGTCGAAAAAGACAAGGTTTTACATTTGGCTCAGCAAAAGGCCATTCATTTTGACATATGCCACGACATGGTGCTGAACAAAGAAACTTTTTTGCCTGAACATTCCAACGGTATGACTTTTTCGGCCTTTGACGCCAAAAGCAACCTGCTTTTGAAAGAAACTTATTTTTCAATCGGCGGCGGCACAATTGTCCGTCAAGACGAGTTTGGCCGACAGCATGCGCAGGTTGTTCATCCGGTTCCGTATCAATTTGACAGCTGCACCGAATTGCAACAGATTTGCCGCGATAACCATTTGACTTTTTCAGATGTCGTTTTGCAAAACGAATTTGCGCTCAACGGCGAGGAAAAAACTTTGGCTTATCTCAAAAAAATCCGCGCCATGATGGACGATGCCGTCGAACGTGGAATGCGCCACCGCGGCATTTTGCCCGGCGGGCTTGAGGTTAAGCGCCGCGCTCCTGAAATTTATGACCGCCTCAGAGAAAAATTTATCGACAATCAGCAAGACGGGCTTGAGGTTATTGACTGGCTCAACCTGTGGGGATTTGCCGTGGCTGAAGAAAATGCCGCCGGCGGCCGCGTCGTAACAGCGCCAACCATGGGATCAGCCGGAATTTTGCCGTCTGTTTTGCGCTATTTTGAACGCTTTGCCTCACATACTTTGTCGGCCGATGCCGCACATGGAAGCCTCATCTTTTTGACGACGGCTGCGGCTATCTGCTCGCTCTACCGAACTAATGCGTCTATCTCCGGCGCGGAGGTTGGCTGTCAGGGCGAGGTCGGGGTGGCCTGCTCCATGGCTGCCGCCGGATTGACCGCCGCCATGAGAGGCTCCAATGATCAGATTGAACAGGCCGCCGAAATTGCCATTGAGCACAATCTGGGGTTGACCTGCGATCCCGTCAACGGACTAGTTCAGATTCCATGCATTGAACGCAACGCCATGGGCGCCGTCAAGGCTGTCAATGCGGCGCGTTTGTCTTTGCGCGGCGACGGCAAACATATTGTTTCTTTGGACGAGGCTGTCAAAACCATGTATGATACCGGTAAAGACATGAGCAACCGCTATAAAGAAACGTCGCTCGGCGGACTGGCCGTCAATATTGCAAATTGTTAGAAAAAGTCATTATTTTCTTGCAGAACGGCGCCTTCTTGAGTAACAATATTCAAAAGGCGTCTTTTTTTGGAAAGGTTTGAACGATGTTTTCAAAATTATTTAAGGGCGAGTTATCTCTCGCGGCTACTTTTTGGAAGTTTGGCGTTTTCGGATTAATTTTACTGCATTATGCTTTGAGAATGTTTGCCTCTTTTTTGGCCGGTTATCTTCAGGGGCGGACGGTTTTTGACTTTTTTATGCATCACTTTCATTTGGTTTATACCTCTAAATGGAGTTTGTGGTGGGCATTATGTTATGTCGGCACATTGATTTTGTTCATTATCTATTCTTACAAAATCATTGTGGCGGTTTGGCGGGCGGCCGAATCCTATGACAAGAGCGTTTGGCTGGCGCAGCTTGCCCGTATCGGTATTCTTTTGACGGTCGTTTGTGTTTGGTATCCGTTTATCATGAGGTAAGCTGATGAAAAAAATTTTTGCTCTTTTAGTTGTCCTTTTGCTGGGCGCGTGTGTTGAGGTCGGTAAATTTACGCCGGAAACGCATGCTTTGTATGAAACCGGACATCCGGATTGCGACAAAACCCCTGAAAAATGTGTCCATGGTGTCCCATGGTAATTTCTTAACTCCACAAAAAACCCCTTTCCAGATTGGAAAGGGGTTTTTGATTGGCTGTCTTTCGGACTAGATTTCGCCGGCCGCGTAACGCTTGGCCATTTCAGACATCGGAATAGCCTTAATCTTGTCGGCATGTCCGGCTGCGCCAAAGGCAATATAGCGAGATTCGCAAACTTTCTGCATTTCTTCAATTGCCGGTTTGAGATATTTGCGCGGGTCAAATTCTTTCGGATTCTCGGCAAAGACTTTGCGGATAGCGCCTGTGATGGCCATACGGCAATCCGTGTCAACATTGACTTTACGCACGCCGGATTTGATTCCGCGAACGATTTCTTCAACCGGAACACCATAAGTCTGAGGAATAGCGCCGCCATAGGCATTGATTAAATCCTGCAATTCCTGCGGAACAGAGGAAGAGCCATGCATAACCATATGCGTATTGGGCAGTTTTTTGTGAATCTTTTCGATTGTTTCGATGGACAAGATTTCACCATCTGGTTTGCGGGTAAATTTATAAGCGCCGTGAGATGTTCCGACAGCAACCGCCAAAGCATCCAAATGAGTTTCGGCAACAAAACGAGCGGCCTCGTCAGGATCTGTGACCAAACGTTTTTTATCAATTGTGCCCTCAGCGCCGTGACCGTCTTCTTTGTCGCCTTTGCCGGTTTCCAAAGAGCCGATAACACCGAGTTCGCCTTCAACAGAAGCACCGACCGCATGCGCGCGGGCAACAACTTCTTTGGTGACATGGACATTGTATTCATAAGAAGACGGGGTTTTGCCGTCTGCTTCCAAGGAACCGTCCATCATAACGGAAGAATAGCCGTTGACAATGGCCGACTGGCAAATATCAACCGATGAACCGTGATCCTGATGGATACAAATCGGCAATTCGGGGAACATTTCCAATCCGGCGGCGACCATATGGCGAATCATCGGGTCTCCGGCAAATTTGCGGGCGCCTGTCGAGGTCTGCAAAATAACAGGGGCATTGACCTTGCGGGCAGCCTGCAGCACGGCAATAACCTGCTCCATATCATTGATATTAAACGCCGGAACACCATAAGAATTTTCGGCGGCGTGATCCAAAATCTGACGCATTGTAACTAAAGGCATCGTTTTCTCCTTCTGATTAAAAAATTAACTTTATTTAATATATAACGCCGCTTCTTTTTTGCAACAGATTTTCGCATTTGGACACAAAAAACCCCGTGCAGCTTTTCAATTCTGCAAGGGGTTAAAAATTTAGACAAGGACAGCGTCATCGCCGATTTTTTCATATCGGCAAACACGACCTCCTTTAACAATGACCACGTCGCCTTCACGAACGAGGGTCTCGTGCATTTCAGCGTTTGAGGCATAATTTGCCCATGAACGTCTGATTTGAGCGCCCTTTTGTCCGGCTTCGACTTCAACGATAATGTCTACAATTTTGCCGACGATACGTTCTTTTGGAAGCTTGTCGGGCAAAATGTCCTTTTTATAGACATTGCACCAAAAGCACAGCTTCCGCGGACCAAATTCTGATTTTCCGCTAAGGCGATACCTCGATAGGCTTATTGCGTATTTCGGCACTGTCGGACAAATTTCTTTCATTAACTCATGAGCTTCGCTCTGGCTCATGACAAACTTCCTTTCTCTTTTTGCCATACTTTAATTTTTAAGTTCATCATCATCTTCAAGCTCTTCGGGCTCGTCAGAACCATTTTTTTCTCTTCCATCTCTTTTTCCTTTGTTTTTTATTTGACAGGAAGGAGAGCCAGACCTTTGTCTGTTTGGCTTTCGATGTAGCGGTATTTGCGTTCTTCCGAAAGACGGACACAAGGCCTGAGGTAGTCCTCGGTCTGAATCATTGTGCTCTGGCCGATGCTGTAATTCTGTTCCCAGCAAAGCTGTTCTTCAGGAAGGAAAAGAACCTCTTTTTTATCCTCGTTCCTTTCTGCGACAACATCAACCGCAACCAGACACAGATTGTAGCAGGTCTTGTGTTTGAACTCCGGTGTATCCAAAAGTTCTTCTCTTTTCTGCTTGGGCAGGTCTTTCAGGTACATCACGGCATAGAATAAAACATAATCGTTATACTTTTTGCACTGTTCCCCTGAAAAACGAACTCTTCCGAGACGAACATTGTTTGGCTCCACACTTGGGCAGGCTTTGTGTATCATTTCAAAAGCCTCATTGAACCATCTGAGACGATTCTTTAATCTTACTTCTTGTTGCATAATAAAAAAATTAAAAATATTTATTTCTGAGGGAGAATTTACCTTATTTTGGAAATTTTGTCAAATATTTTATTTGCCGCCGAGATACAAAAAATCCCTTGGCAGAGTTTTCACTTCTGCTAAGGGATTCTTTTTTTCAGACGTTACTAAAGTTCTTTTTGCCACACTAGCCCTCTATCCCCAAAATTTAATTCGCGATACTTATAGAGGCTTCCACGGTATATAAAATTTCCGTTGAGTTGACAAACTTCTTCGCGCCATACGAACTCCCGAGGAATAACTTCACAGCCACCAAGAGTCAGTGGATAAAAAAGCAAAACCTCTTTCGTTTCGCTCGGGCAATCTGATTGTTCAGCCTCAGGCAAATCTTTTATATCAACTACTGCCCAATAACCAGCCGCCTCATACTTAAAGATAGTTCTTCTACCCATCCCCTCACGAGGACGCCCCATTTCTCCAGATGCGCTCAACCATCCCAAACGAATACTTTCTTCTGACACATTGAAGCATATGCTCCGCATTGCTGAACGCGCAGACGACCGTTTAGAGAATTCCCAAACTTCTTGATTTTTTCTCATAATGATAATGTAATTTTTTTAAAAATTAAACATAGTAATAAATTTTAATGGCTTTATTCTATCCCACTTTTTATTTTTGTCAATCTTTTGTGTCAAAAAAAATCCCCCGGCAGAGTTTTCACTTCTGCGGAGGGATTCTTTTTTCAGACTTTACTAAAGCTCTTTTTGCCACACTAGCCCTCTATCACCACCAGATAATTCGCGATACTTATAGAGGTTTCCACGATATATCAGCTTTTCGTTGAGCTGACATACTTTTTCCTTCCATACGAACTCCTGAGGAATAACTTCACAGCCACCAAAAGTCAATGAATAAAAAAGCAAAACCTTTTTCGTTTTTGTTGGGCAATCTGATTGTTTATCCTCTGGCAATTTTTCTATATCAACTACTGCCCAATAACCAGCCGCCCCATTCTTAGAGATAGTTCTTCTACCCCACCCCTCACGAGGACGCCCCATTTCTCCACATGCACTCAAATATCCCAAACGAATACTTTCAGCTGATACGTTGGGGCATATTCTCTGCATTGCTGAACGCGCACACGACCGTTTAGAGGATTCCCAAACTCTTTGATTTTTTCTCATAATTAATTTTTTAAATTAAACAAACGAATAAACTTTACTTCTGCTAAGAGATTCTTTTTTGAGACGTTAGCGCTTACCATGCCGGTTTAAGGCAGATATCGTCAAAGTTTTCTTTGACATAGCGCCATTTGGAACCGTCATTCAGTTCGACCTGATCTCCATAAGAGAAAATTTCAGGCACACACATGTTTGGCGAAATCAACATCCGCGGCTCCCCCTCGACAGCATCTACCGGAACAACAAGAACTTGCTTTTCTTGTGTGTCTTTCAGAGTCTTTCGGAATTCCGGCGCGATTGAGCTGTAGGAAATAAAACTGAAGAAACACGGTGGATAAGGTTTGTGAGGTTTCTTATCAAAAAACCACACGCCGCCCAGCAAAATTCCGTTTTCTTCCAATGTCGGGCAGGCCTTTTGCATCAGCTGATACGCTTCATTTCGGTGTAAAATTCTTTTATCCATACTGTTTTTGTTTTTAAACCCACGACCTCAACGCTCTGTCACCGTTAATTGAGCGATAGTGATACGGGATTCCGTTAATTACAATTGTTTCTCCGAGTTTGCAGGCTTTTTCTTTGGTCAAGCGATCCAGAGGGATAATTGAACAGCTGTTTGCCCAAGCATCTTTTACCCACTCCACTCGAATAAAGATTAAAGCTTTTTCCGTTTTTGCCGGAAGAGATCCGCATTTGTTATAAGGCAAATCTTCTTTGGCAACTACTGTATAAAAGCAGAGGACATTCAAGAAAAAATGCTTTCCTTCACAAATGCTCAAATACCCCAAACGAACGTTTTTGTCCGATAATTCGGGGTATATTTTCTGCATTTTTGAACAGGCACTCGCCCGCGAAAAGGCATTAAAAACCTTTTGATTCTGTGGGTTCATGGCTTTTCGCTTTTGAGTTTTTGCTCAACAAGATCATAACAGTCCTGAACTGTTCTGAGGGAATCCATCTCATCATCAGACACCTTAATGTCAAACACAACTTCAAGTTTCATCATAATCTCGACCAAATCCAAACTGTCAGCTCCGAAATCAGCTATCAGTTCAGACTGCGGCAACACGTCGCTTTCATCAACACCCAACTTTTGAGCGATGACCTTTCGAATTGTTTCGTTGTAATTTTGTTCCATAATAAATATTTTTAAGAATTAAACATAGTAATAAATTTTAATGGCTTTACTCTATTCTATTTTTTATTTTTGTCAATTTTTTTTGTATTAAAAAATCCCTCGGCAGAGTTTTCACTTCTGCGGAGGGATTTTAATCTTTCGAGTCTTATCAGGCGGCGCGTTTTTGCGCTATCTGATAAAAATCTTCTACTGTTTGAATTTCGGCAAATTCATCTTCGCTGATTCTTATACCGTATTCTTTTTCTATTCTAATGCCTATTTCCACCTTCTCAAGGCTGTCTGCCCCAAGGTCATTAAGCAAAGAAGCTTTATCTTTGATTTCATCAAGCGGGAGGTCTAGCTGCTCCGCGATAATTTTTTTTATCTTTTCCATACGCTTTGGATTTTGGTTTTTTACTTTCTCTTTTGAGAGCTGCGTTGCAACCAAATTGCAGACATCTGCAACCGTGCTGAGCTTATGATATTCCTCCATTGGCAGTTCGATTCCATACGTCTTTTCAAGCCCCATGATAATCTCAACGACGTCAAGGCTGTCCATTCCCAGGTTCTTATCGAGTCTGCTCTCAGGTAGCATTTCAGATTCATCAAGGTCTTTTTCTGTCTTGCAAGCAATCTCTTTGAATTTCTGGAATATTTTTTCCTTTTCCATAATTATATTGTTTTTTATATGTTAACGTCTTTGACTATGTCATATTTTGGAAATTTTGTCAAATTTATTTTTGACCATGATTTTTGTTGAAAAAATGGCTGTTTTTTTGCCCTAATTATGTTATGATAGTTTTTGAAAGGATATATGATGGAAAAATTAAAATATTCAACAAAATTACGTAAGATTTTTCTGGGATCAATTATAGGGCTTTCCCTTGCACCGGCTTTGAACTCTGACAGGCGGGATACGGCTCTGCCTGTTCCGAATGATACGATTGTTAAAGCCTTTGCTGAGGGACGATGCCGCAATTTGAGTGATTATATTGACAATTTTTCCACCTACAAAACGGATACAATCTATATTAATCCCCAAATTAAAAACAAAAGCTATATCCGCGGACGTTATCGTTCTGGGGAAGGAATTATCTTAAATCATTTCAAACAAGAGGTGCCGTCATCGACTTCCGACGGCTCAAAATCTGCCGATTTTTCTTTTTTGGAACGTTTCAATCAAACTTTCAAAACAAATCTGGCTCATGAAGAAGTGCACAAAAATGCCCGAGAACTATTCCACAGCAAATCTTTTTTCTCGTTATCGACACACAAAAAAAATAATCTTGAAATTTTTAATTTGAGCCTGCGAGATGTTGCCGTCCTGAGCCAATATGATGAGATTTTTGCCAATCTGGGCAGCCGGATTTATGAACGTGAACAATATCTTAAGACCGGAAACATATCTTCTTTTACAAACCCAGATGCCTATACGGATGCTATTGTCCGAGGGCAAATATCCCCTCGGGATACATCGCCCGAATCGCGAGAAAAAGAATATTCTTTAATGATTAATGCTGTCTTTGACCGATGGACAGCCAAAAACAAAGGCCTTTACAGCAAAAAGTGTTTGCAAAATCTCAACCACAGCATTTCGCTTGCTGAATCTGACGGAACTTTGTTTCCGGCAGCTTCCAATCAAGCAGAAATTGACAAACGCCTGAAAACTTTTTATTCGCTGCCCATTGACGGTAAGCTGGTTGACTTCTCTAAATATATCAAAGGTCGAGAAGTAACCCCGCATAAAGATGTTCAAAAAGTTATTGATGACTATTCGTCTACACATAAGCTATATCAGGAACCCTCCAGGCCTCTCAATATGACTTTGATGGCGCGTCTGCACGGCAAAGGAAGATAATCTAAAGCCCTCTTTTTTGAAAAGAGGGCTTTAAGTTTTTATTACTTCAGGCTATCTTTGACGGCATCAACCACTTCTTCAACCGTGATACCGAAATATTTGTAAAGTTCAGCCCCGGGAGCCGATGCCCCGAAACCGTCCATTCCAATAATATCGCCCTTGAGACCGACATATTTCTCCCAACCGAATTTTGAGGCAGCCTCAACCGCAATGCGCGGCGCCGTGCCCAAGATTTCTTCCTGATATAAAATATCTTGCTTATCAAAAAGCTCCGCACAAGGCATTGACACAACCGCAACCTCAATACCGTCTTCTTTGAGCTTGTTGCGCGCCTCGACTGCCAATCCGACTTCTGATCCCGTGGCAATCAACGTGGCCTGACGCTTTTTAGCATCGCCGGCAATAATATAAGCCCCGCGCGCCGACAGATTGAGTTTTGTCTCCTCTCTCAAGGCCGGCAAAGTCTGGCGGCTCAATGCCAAGATGCTCGGCGTTGAGGTCTGCTCAATTGCCAAAGCCCAAGCTTCAGCTGTTTCGACTACATCACACGGGCGGAAAGTCAGAATATTAGGCATGGCGCGGAAAGAAGCCAGCTGCTCAATCGGCTGATGAGTCGGGCCGTCTTCGCCGACGCCGATAGAATCGTGCGTCATTACATAAATTGTATGCAGCCCCATCAGTGCAGCCAGGCGCATGGACGGACGCAAATAATCCGAAAAGACAAAAAATGTTCCGCCAAACGGCAAAATTCCGCCATGCAAAGCCATACCGTTCATCATGGCGCCCATGGCGTGTTCTCTGATGCCGTATTCAATATTGTTACCGTTATAATCTTTGGCCGTGATTGTCTTGGTTGTCTTGGTCATAATCATATTCGGTCCGGCCAAATCCGCCGACCCGCCGACCAACTGCGGCACATACGGCATAATGGCTTCCAGACACATTTGAGAAGCTTTGCGGCTGGCCACAGCGACCTTGTCTTTGGCAGCTTGAGCTTTCATCTTGTTCAGCTCTTTATCCCAACCTTTGGGCAATTTGCCCTCTATAATGTCCAAAAACTCTTTGCCCTTGGCTTTGGCTCTTTTCTGCCAATCTTTATCCGATGCCTCGGAACGCTTGCCGGCAGCGCGCCAGTCGTTCAAAATCTCTTCAGGGACTTCAAATGGTTCGGCCGTCCAGCCGAGTTTTTGACGCATGGCGGCCAATTCGTCCGCGCCCAAAGGCGCTCCGTGGCATTTGGGCGAATTGCATTTTGTCGGCGCCCCGAAACCGATTGTCGTTTTGCAGGCAATCATTGTCGGTTTGTCCGATTTTTTGGCTTTTTTAAGAGCCTCGTCAATCTGGCAGAAGTTGTGTCCGTCTATTTCTATTGTGTTCCAACCGTTGGCCTTAAAGCGCGCAACCTGATTTGTCGATGAGGCGACATCAACGTGCCCGTCAATCGTCACATTGTTATTATCCCACAGAGCAATCAACTTGTTAAGCTTCAAGTGTCCGGCCAAAGAAATGGCTTCTTCGGAAATGCCTTCCATCAAGCAGCCGTCGCCCATAATCACATAGGTATAATGGTCACAGACATCGCTGCCGTATTTGGCCGAGATGATTTTTTCGGCCAAGGCCATGCCCACCGCCGATGAAATGCCCTGCCCCAAGGGACCTGTCGTCATATCAATTCCCTCAAGATGGCCGTATTCAGGGTGGCCGGCCGTTTTGGCGCCCAGCTGGCGGAAATTCATCAAATCTTCTTTGTCAATGTCCTTATAGCCCATCAGATAAAAAACAGAATAGAGCAAACTTGACGCATGTCCCGCTGACAAGACAAAACGGTCTCTATCAAACCAACGCGGATTTTTAGGGTTTACTTTGATGTGCTTGGCAAACAACATTGTTGCGACATCGGCTATTCCCAAAGGCATTCCGGGGTGGCCGGATTTGGCTTTTTCTATCATTTCGACCGACAAAAAGCGAATCGCATTTGCCATTTGCTTTTCTTTATGATGACATGAGCATAAAAACATTATTTTCTCCCATTAGTTTTGACAATTGTTTTTCGGACGATTTTTCTTCACAACCAAAGGCTTGTTTTCGGTTTCGGAATAAATGATTTCCTCGTCCGCGCCAACCTCCAGATAGACATTTTTAATTTGGGGTGCAGCGGCTGCCTCTAATTCTTTTTGTGTGATATATTTGTAATCGATATCATACATTTTTTTATTGGCGTTCATTTCTGTCGCAGACAACACCAGCCCCGTATCCAGATAAAAATCACCGTAAGGCGGCATTGGTATTCGGGCGGAGGTCGGCTTTCCCCTCAGGGTTACTTCGGTCTGCCCTGCCGGCATGGAAAAGGTTTGGTTTGCCGTATAAGTTCCCATATAATCCGGCGCGGCCGGCGATGTTTTGAGATATGAAGCCACATCAAAAACGGAACGTGAACTCTCCCGCAGACGGCGCACCTTGAACAACGGCGTTACCACCGCATAGCGCCTGTTGCTTGTCGGTTCGGTATAGCAATATCTGTCCACCCCGACTAATTTTATTTGAAAATCATTTGCGCGCCCGTTTCCTGAAAAAACTTTTGAGGTTTCATCTGGAATATTAATCATTGGGCAACCGGCTTCCTCAGGAGCTTGGGCACAGGCCGCCGCCCCCAACACACAAGCCAAAATCAAAAATCGTTTCATTAAACGCCCCTTTGTTATGCCGCTAGTTTAATTTATATCTTTTCTTTTGTAAAGCAGGCAACCAACTCGCTGTGATCAGAATAGACAAACTGGTCAACCATGGTTATTTCTTTGAGTCTCCAACCGCCTGATAACAACTGTCCGGCATCATTGACAAATGTCTCGGGATTGCATGACACCGCCACGATTATCTCAGGCTTGCCACCGCATTTGGCTAATTCGGCGCACAAGGCTTTTGCACCGGCGCGCGGCGGGTCAAACACAACCGCCTCAAAATTTTTGAGTTCATTTTCGGTATAGGGATATTTGAACAGGTTTTTATTCTCCACCCGCACATTGGTCAGGCAATTGCGGTTCAAAGAGTCTTGGAACCCTTTCAACAGCGCTTTGGACGAATCGGCCGCTGTTATTTTGACGCCGGACAAACCGGCTAGCACATAAGAAAATGTTCCAACGCCGCAAAACAAATCGGCCACCTGCCCTTTGATATCTTTCAGATAAGACAAAACCAGACTGCTTAATGCCTCTTGTCCGGCTTTGGAGGGCTGTAAAAATGTTCCGGCCGGAATAGAAACTTCATAATTGCCTATATGAATAATCGGGCGGAGTTTTTCAACAATCGTTTCTGCCTCGTCCATCGGCGTCCGCCGGTGGGAAACGCGAATAATTTTATCTTCGGCGGCTATGGTTTCCGAGATAACCAGCCGGTGCGCCAACGGCAATTCGGCATCATATTCCAACACGACGTCAATTCCGTTATCCGCCGCACAGACAAAAACATCTCCTGCCGACACGGCTTTTGTGAGCAGCTTTTTGCCTTTTTTCTCGGTATAGGTTTCTTTGCAAATATTTTCGACGAGTGTTCGAATCGCCTGCAAACTTTTATTTAATTCCGGCGTCAACAGAGGGCATTTTTCAATATCAACAATCTGATGGGAGCCTTTTTGATTAAATCCGAATGTCAATTTTTTCTTTTTATACTCAAAAGCAAATGTCGCCCGCCGACGCACGCCGTCCGGAATGAAAACAGGAGCATTAAATTTGCCGTCTTCAATCTTGAGTTTTGACAGGCATTTTTTGAATCGCTCGTTTTTTAAGGCTTGATAATCGCTTTCGGACAAGTGCCGCAAAGAGCAGCCGCCGCAGATATTTTCCAAAGGACAGTTCATTGTTCTACTTCTCCGTTGCCGCCTTGCCGTCCAAAAGTGAAATTTCAGCTTTGTTTTCGGCGTCAAACACCGGATGTTCCGTCTGTCTTTCGGAATGAGCCAGTTTTTTATGCTCAAAATCGACCAAGTCTTCCGGCTTAAAGACTTCTACACGGTTACGACCGTTTTGTTTGGCGCGGTAAAGCGCCGCATCGGCCGTTTTAACCAGTGTATCCACATTATCCGAAATTTCCGAGGAAGACACCCCGATTGACACTGTAAAACGCACTTCCTGATTGTCATCGGAATAAACAATAACAGAAGCTATTGCCTCCCTTAGACGCTCGGCAACTTTATCAGCCTGATCCGCCGCGGTGTCTGCCAAGAAGACAACAAACTCTTCTCCGCCGTAACGTGCGACAATATCGCCGTCACGCAACGCCTTTACAGCTTTTGCGGCCAACTCTATCAAAACCTTATCGCCGATTTTATGTCCGTAAGTGTCATTAACTTTTTTGAACAAATCGGCATCAAGCATTAATACACTATATGGTTTGTTTTCTTTTTGGGCTGCTTCTATGAGCTTCTTGGCTTCCGACTCAAAATACCGGCGGTTAAACAGCGATGTCAGAGGATCTCGAACAGCTTGATTTTGAAGAATCGTCTCCCGATTTTTACGGGAAGTAATGTCTTGGAAGGCCGAATATAAAGCCATATTGTAGTTATATTCCACAATATTTGCCGACGTAAGCAGCCAAAAAGGCGTCGGATCAAAAGGCGTCCTGACCAAAACTTCAAAATCCTGAACTTCCTTTTGTTCTTCCAGCCTCTCCAACAAGAGCCTTCTGTTATCTGAATCCGCAAAGAAATCCTTCAGATGATACCTTTCGGGCTGTTCCGGATCTATCCCGAACAACCTTGAGGCATTGTCATTAACCAGAATAATTCTATCATCACCCAGCCTTGAGATAATAATCGGAAACGGAGATGCCTTAATTATTTCCTCCAGCTTTCGATTATACTTTTCTATCTTTAATTCGGTTTTTTCCAAACGTTCGTCCTTCGCATCGGCTTTCATCATCAAAAAACTCAACGCATAAATGAAATAAGACATCGGTGTTATATACCACGGCACAACAACACCGATAAACCTGAGCAACAGAACAGCTATCAGTCCTAATGTGACCAACAATGCCGTTACATATCCGTTTTTTTCTGGTGTTGAGAATCGTGAAATTAATCCTACGGATAAATACAACAGCGCCGCAAGCGGAAAAATAAAGCGCATTTTATTAACGATATCGCCGGAAGGAACAACTAACGTAAACCACACAACGGCGCCCAATCCGAGTCCTCCCAGAATCCAAACAGGCAGCGGATGCGCCCTGTCTGATGACGAGGCTATAAAATATGACGCCGCTATTGACATCAAAATCATAGATAACAGGAATAAGGCTAATTCTATGGTCATATGCAGCTCAACATTTTTTCCTGCTTCAAAATCTGCAACAGCAACCGCCTCAACCCATGTGCCGAAAAAGTCAAGCACAATTGCCCCGCTCAAAAAAACTATCGGCTTGAATAAAGATTTTTCCTTTGAGGCAAAAAACGCCGAAAAGCCCAAGCAAAGCAATGCAAATATTGTCATTACCTGTCCGCTTGTCCATGAAAAAATTTCAAAACTTCCCATTTTTGTTCCTTGCAATAATTATTATTTGGTTTAACATAAGATACAGATTGTTAAAATATAATAAAGTTTATCCGAATTGACAAACTTTTAAAGCTTTTTAAATTAAGATATAGAATTATATGTGTTAACTCGTTTCAACCTAACAGGAAACCGCAATGAATATATCCATACCGTCGCATTTAAGCAATCATCTTGAACTCCATTACAATAAGCGCCGTTCTTTCTTGACAGACAGAGCCAACCTCAAGCTCCTGCTTCCGGGAATCGTCTTTGGATTTTTGTTGTTTTTGCTCGGATGTTATGAGTGGACAAACTCCCTGCGCGGCGGCGAGGAAATTATTCCCGCATTGGATATCTCGACTTATCAGCCCGTTCTTTCTGTATGGTTCTTTGATTTGTGCTTTATTTTGGTTGGTGTGGGTATGGTTGTTACGGATATTCTGCTCTATGTTCGTTATAACAAATATAAATTTCAAAAAGACAAAGTTATTCTTATTAAACGCCCCGTTTTCCATCACAAAATTATTGTTGAGGAAAGCTTAAAAAACTATACGGGTGTTCGGTTTCGAGTTGAATTTTTGCAATCTGGATTCTTGACGAAAAATCGTTATGTTGTTGAGCTCTACCACCCGAATCCAGACAAAATCATTCCGCTGTATTTATCGACCTCGCCGAAGGGCGTCCGCCAAAAATGGAAAGAATATGCCAAGAAATTTAATCTGCCTGCCATGATTGATACGGATGACGGCCTTAAATCCATTGCCGTCAAAGATTTAAGCAAATCTTTAAAGGCTTTATATAAACAGGGATTGATTAAAGATACCTACGACAGCTATGATTCCCTGCCCAGCGCCATTACCTTTGTCCGCAAAAAAGACAAGATGGTTCTTAAAGTGCGCAAAATCGTTTGGGACGCTTATAATCTTCTGGCTTGGTGCGCTGTTTTTCTTATTGCGCTTATTGTTTTGATGGTTTTGCTTAACCTCGGCACTTTCAAACAAGTCTTTGCCTCAACGCTTTATACGATGTCTTTTATCGGAATAGCAGCCATTATCGTCGTTGTGCAGATTTTATTCCGCAAAGAAAAGCTTGTTATCAAAAAGCATAAAATCGTTAACACGCACAAATATATGCTTTTTTCAACAAAACATAACGAGATTATGAAAAAAGATATTGAAGCCATTGAAGTTACGGAAAACCCCGCAACCGGCCGTTATTTTGTTTCAATTATCTCAGGAGATAACACCATTACTTTCGGCTCCAAAATGAGTATTAAGGATTTGCAATGGATTAAAAAGTTCTTGATTCATGAAATTGTTAAACCCTAAAATTTGCTTTGCCTTAAATTCAAAAATGAGTTATAACTGTTTTTAATTTTTATATAACACGGAGAATCCCATGAAAAATAAACTTTCAGATAAAATGAATGAAGATGCTTTGCTGCGTGAAGTTGTTGATGATGTCAAAAACGAACAACTTCAAAAAATTTGGAACAAATACGGCTTATCCATTATTATCGGCGTCGCCCTTATCCTGACGGCCGCTCTTAGCTATGAGAGCCTCAAAAACTGGCAGGAAAAAAATCAACAAAAGCTCTCAAATGCTTATTCTGTTGCACTTTCTTTGCAAGGACAGGGACGGCTGGATGAAAGTTTGGAAGTTTACGGAACTTTGGCCGATAAAGCTTCCGGCGTATATGCTGATTTGGCTAAACTTCAAATTGCCGGCATCTATTCGGAGCAAGGCAAACAAGAAGATGCTGTCTCCGTTTTGACGGCTTTGACAGAGCAAGCCTCTGTTGCACAAATGCGTCATATTGCCGCCCTCAAGCTGGCTTCTCTTAAAATTGATTCCGGGGCTCCGGCTCAGGAGATTGAAGCTCTCCTTCAACCTGTTTTGGCTGATGAGGCTCAAGCTGATGTTGCCAAAGAACTTTCGGCAATGCTTGATATCAGAGAAAACAATATTTCCGCGGCAAAAGCCAAATATGAAGAAATTGCTTCATCGGCAACGGCTTCTGATACTTTAAAAGCCCGCGCACAAGATATGATTGCTCTGTTGGCTGAAAAAAATTAATTTTGACGCAGGATCAACTTCAATGAAAAAAATTCTTTACACTTGTGTTGCCGTTTCTCTGTTGAGCGGATGCGGTTTGTTCGGAAAAGACGCGCTTGATATTGAGGGCGAGCGCATCAGCGTCATCAGAGAGGATAAAAACTTGCAACCCGAATTTGCTGCGGGGCAAGTCAAAATTAAATTGCCGCGAGCCTTTACAAACACGTCTTGGACGCAAAGCGGCATGACATCAGAACATATCGGCGGCCACCTTAAGGCCGGCGGCAATCTTGATGAAATCTGGTCTGTTTCTTTTGGAGAGGGATCGTCTAAACGCAACACTCTCGTTTCAACGCCTATTGTTTTTGATCAAAAAGTTTTGACTATTGACACGCAAGGAATTGTCAAGGCCTTTGACCTGAACACAGGCAAACAGCTTTGGAAAAAACGTTTGAAACATGCTAATAAAGAAGCCCGTAAGACTTCTATTGCCGGCGGAGGGGTTGCAGCTTTCGGAGATAAGATTTTTGCCACAACGGGATTTGGAAAAGTCTTTGCCTTGTCTCTTGAAGACGGAAATATTGTTTGGGAACAAGATTTGAAAGCCCCTATCCGCATTTCCCCGACAGTCAATGAAGATTTGGTCATAGCTCAAACATTGGATAATGCTCTGTATGCCCTTAACATCAATACCGGAGACATTGTTTGGAAAGATAAACAAGAGGCCGAAAACACCATCATGGTCGGCGGGGCAGCTCCTGCTTACAAGCCGACGGCGGATTTGGTCGTTGCGGCTTTTTCAAACGGGCAGCTTCAGGCCTACAAAGCCTCAACCGGCACGCCTTTGTGGTCTGAATGGCTTGTTTCCGCAGCACAAACAGAGTCCATGGCCGATATTACATCGGTTAAGGCCAATCCGATTATTGATGAAAGTCTTGTTTTTGCCGTCGGATACAACAGTCCTTTAATGGCCGTTGATATTCGCACAGGTGTTAAACTTTGGCAAAAAGATATTGCGGCGGCTTCTCAGCCTTGGGTCGGTGGAAAATTTCTGTTTGTTTTGACGACGGACGGTGATTTGGCTGCTTTGGATAAGCAGACCGGAAAAGTTGTTTGGACGACAATCATTCCTTATGCTCAAGATGATGAAAAAGCCGGTGTCTTTGCATCTGGGCCGATTTTGGCAAACGATGCCCTTTTGGTTGTCTCCTCTAACGGAAAACTTTTCTCCATCTCGCCTTACAATGGCCGTATCATGGGCATTGCCGAGGTCGAAGACGGCATTGAAACAGCTCCCGTCATGGCGGAAGAAACGTTATTCCTTACCACCAAAGACGCCGATATAACCGCTTACAGATAGAGATTGATTATGGTTTTGAAAGTTGCAATTATCGGACGTCCCAATGTCGGCAAGTCAACGCTTTTTAATCGATTGGCCGGCCGCAAAATTGCGATTGTGCATGATTTGCCCGGTGTTACACGGGACAGAAAAACCGCGCCGGCAAAACTTCAAAATCTGCCGCTGGAGATTATTGATACGGCAGGTTATGAATATTCCAAAGAAGATAACATTGAAAAGCGCATGTGGGAGCAAACCCAAAAAGCTATTGCCGATGCCGATGTTGTTTTGTTTTTGATTGATGCTCGTGACGGGCTTCATCCGTTTGATGAGCACTTGGCCGGCCTTGTCCGCCGCACAGGAAAACCTGTTGTCCTTTTGGCAAACAAATGCGAAGGCAAGCTTCAAGAAGATAGTATTCACGAGGCCTACAAGCTCGGTCTCGGGCAGCCTATCGCTTTTTCCGCCGAACATGGGCTTGGGCTAATAGATTTATATGATGCCCTCAAAGCAGAGGCTGACAAACTTGATATTTCTCGGCCTTCTGAAGAAAATACTGCATCAAAACCTATCCAATTGGCTATTGTCGGCCGACCGAATGTCGGCAAGTCGACATTGGTTAATGCGCTTTTAAATGATGAACGGATGCTGACAGGACCGGAGGCCGGTGTTACGCGTGATGCCATCAGTAACAATTGGTCTTATGGCGGACGCAACATCACACTGGTAGACACTGCAGGGTTACGACGGAATTCCCGTATTGAAAACGGTCCTGAACGTTTGGCCGCTGCTGCCACAAAACATGCCGCCTGCATGGCGCAGGTTGTGGTTCTTGTTCTGGATGCGGATGGGGTTTTAGACAAGCAGGATTTGACTATTGCCCGTGAAGTTCTTGACGAAGGGCGCGCTTTAGTCATTGCCGTTAACAAATGGGATATTGCCAATCGAAAAGAGGTTTTGGACAAACTGAATTACAAACTTGAAACTTCTTTAACACAAGCCGAAGGCATCCCGACGGTCACAATCTCCGCCCTCAAAAAGGAAAATTTGGATAAATTGATGCGCGCTGTTTTTAAGGTTTATGACCGTTGGACAAAACGTATCCCGACAGCGCCGCTCAATCAGTGGTTTGCTGATATTTTGGATAATAATCCGCCACCGTTGGGAAAGAATAAACGCCGGATTAAACTGCGCTATATTACGCAGGCTAAGAGCCGTCCGCCTTCATTTTATATTTTTTCGAGCAACCCTGAAGGTCTGCCGGATTCTTATTTGCGCTATTTGATAAACAGCCTAAGAGAGACTTTCGATTTAAGAGGAATTCCTATTCGGATGACCGTTCGCAAAACGGGTAACCCTTATGCTGATAAAAAATAAAAATTTTCCCGCTTAGCAATATTAAGCGGGATTTTTTTATCTCTTTAAGCTTTAAGGGCGGCTTCTTCCCATGATTTGAGCCCGACTTTTGCCCAATCCAACGGAATTTTATCAACAATATTCATATCCGCAATATAGGCATCTTTGATATTTTCAAGGATTGTTTCCACAATGACAACAGCTTTGGCTTTGCGCAATTTATCTCTGATTTGAGGGTTGATATAATCCAAAATAATTTTTTGTTTTTCGTTACGCACCAAAACAGCATGATCATACCCGTCATACATAACAATCGGATGAATCGGCGCATCTTTTTTGGCTCCGATGTAAATATAGAGTTCACCCTCGGCGCCCTCGGCAACAATAAAATTTCCTTCCGTTTGATACTGCGGCATTGTCTTACTCCCGTTTTTTAACAGAGGATTATACCTTCAAACCTTTAAGTTTTACTTAATTTACCATTTTATCATGTGATCCAAAAAAGCATCAAGATAATCCGCCCGCCTGTTTTGATAATCCAGATAATAGGCATGTTCCCAAACATCTGCGCAAACAAGAGGCTGCCCCAAGTTGAGCGCAATCGGATTATCCGCATTTGATGTCGCCGCAACTTCCAACCGGTCTTCTTTCGCCACGACCCAACACCAGCCGCTTCCAAACTGAGCAAGGGCTTTTGCCTTAAATTCTTTTTTGAAATTTTCATAGTCTCCGAACGAAGTTTCAATTTGTTTCATAATTTTTCCCGATGGCTCCGTTCCGCCGACTGCTGACAAAGAATTAAAGAAAAACTGGTGATTCCACACCTGTCCGGCATTGTTGTAAATCGCTCGATGCTCCGGATGTTTATAGCTTTCTCGAACAATTGCCTCCAACGGCATTGCTTTATACGGCGTTCCCGAAACCAGCTCATTGAGTTTATCGATATAGGCCTTATAATGTTTTCCATAGTGAAAATTCAGCGTTTCGGACGACATATAAGGCTCCAGCGCCGAAAATTCAAACGGAAGTTCTTTCATCTCAAACATCTTTTTTTCCTTATGTTATTCCTGATGCCTTTTGATATAAGCATCAGTTCCTATTTCATCAAGCATCTTTTGTTCTAAAGCGTCAATTTCTTTTTGCCGACGCTTTCGCCGATTGTCATCAACAATCTCATAAGTCTTCTGCTCTTTGAAAATATCAGACATCACATCTCTGATGGCGTCAATCTTTTGTCTGGTAGCATCAATCTGCTTTTCTTTTTCCCGCCGTTTTTTCAAATATTGATCCGTATAGAGTCCAAAGTCGCAAATTCCGGGATTCTCCGCAACAAAAGCTTTTTCTTTTTCATAGGTTTCAATCAGGTTTGCCAATTCTTTACTCAAGGCTTCTTCCCGCTCCAACTCTACAACCAAAAGCCTTTGCTGTTCATCTAATTCAAATTTTTTGATACGTCCAAGTGTTTTGAGAGAATCCCTCATTCAAACTATCCTTCCGGCACATAAGGCGTATTTAATATTTCGGCCAAAAGTTCATAACACTCCGCCAAAGAAAAGCGTTCCTGCTTGCCTTGGGCTAAAAAATCCTCCAACATCGGATAATAAAAAATTGCCTCATCCACTTCTCTGTTGGAACCTTTTTTGTAGGCGCCCAAACGAATCAGCTCGGCCATATCTTCGTAAGAAGCTATATATTTGCGTGCTTTGGAAACCAGAGCTGCCTCTTCTTTGGTATCGCAATCAGGCATTGTTCGGGAAACAGATCGTAAGATATTAATCGCGGGATAGCGGTTGCGCTCGGCAATCGCTCTGTCAAGCACAATATGCCCATCTAGAATCGACCGCACAGCATCGGCCACGGGTTCGTTGTGATCATCACCGTCAACCAAAACCGTAAACAACCCTGTGATTGTTCCATTGCCTGCTCCAGGGCCTGCCCGCTCCAATAATTTCGGCAGTTCAGAAAAGACGCTCGGCGTATATCCTTTTGATGCCGGCGGCTCCCCAACGGAGAGAGCTATTTCTCTTTGCGCCATTGCAAAACGGGTAATGGAGTCCATCATGCACAAGACATTTTTATTTTCATCTCGGAAATATTCCGAAACCGCCATTGTTACATAAGCGGCCTGCCTGCGCAGTAGAGGGCTTTCATCAGACGTTGCCAAAACCAAAACCGATTTTTTCAGGCCTTCCTCGCCTAACACATCTTCAATAAATTCTTTTGCTTCACGCCCTCGTTCGCCGATAAGTCCAATAACAGACACATCCGAATCGGTTTGACGCGCCATCATAGACATCAGTGTTGATTTGCCGACGCCGGAACCTGCAAAAATACCCATACGCTGCCCTTTGCAGATTGTCAAAAAAGCGTTGACGGCTTTAATCCCCAAATCGACTTTACCTTTGACTCTATCGCGAAACTGCGCCGGCGGCGGGGACGACTTAATAAAATAGGGCTTATTTCCTTTAATCAGCGGGCCTTTGCCGTCTATGGCTTCTCCAAAGGCATTCACAATCCGCCCCAGCCACGACACATGCGGATAAATCACGGGCTTGGCGTCCAACACCTCGACCAGACAGTTGATTCCTATTCCGTCCATTGACCCGTAGGGCATTAACAAAATCTTATCATCTTTAAAACTGACAATCTCACAAGGCACTTTTTCGTTGCGGTTATTCAGGATATTGCATCTGTCGCCGATAGCCAGCGGGCTTAAGATTCCGCTAACCTCGACAAAAAGCCCCTGCACGGCGCTTACCCGTCCGTAATAGGCCGCCGTTTCAATCTTGTCCAAGGATTGGATAATGTTTTCCGTTAATGCGCCCACCGCATGTGCTCCCTTTTCTTTGTTTAAGTTTTTATACTATAATATTTTGTTTTTCGCCAGAATTATCAAGGTTATCAACACTAAAACACTGCTTTCCTATAAAAAGCTGTTAATAATTCTTAACAAAGCTAAACAAATCAAAAATATCCTTATATAGTGAAGATATCCAAGAAGATTTTTTAATGAAAGGATGGAAAAGAATGCGTGTTTTGTTGGTAGAAGATGACTTTGCCGTCTCACAAAGTATCGAAACCATGCTCAAAAAGGAAGGAATGATTGTCGATACGACAGATTTGGGCGAGGACGGACTGGAGATCGGCAAACTTTATGATTATGACATTATCATCCTTGATTTGATGCTGCCTGATATGAACGGGTATGAGGTTTTGCGCAACTTGCGCGCCTCCAAAGTCAACACCCCTGTTTTGATTTTGTCAGGTTTGAGCGAACCCGATAAAAAAGTTAAAGGTTTGGGATACGGCGCAGATGATTATCTAACCAAACCTTTTGACAAGAGTGAACTTTTGGCTCGTATTCACGCTGTTGTTCGTCGTTCCAAGGGGCATTCGGAATCGATTATCAACACCGGCGATGTTGAAGTTAACCTCGATACGCAGACCGTTACAGTTGCCGGCAAGGCTCTGCATCTGACCGGAAAAGAATACGGCATTATGGAATTGCTCTCTTTGCGCAAAGGCTCGACCCTTAACAAAGATCAATTCCTGAACCACCTTTACGGTGGTATTGATGAGCCGGAACTGAAGATTATCGATGTTTTTATTTGTAAACTACGCAAAAAACTCGAAAAGGCTTCCGGCGGTAAGAACTATATTGAAACTGTCTGGGGACGCGGCTATGTTTTGCGTGATCCGGATGAGGTCAAAAAATAATTTTTCCTTATAGATTGAGCACGAAAAAAGCCTGACAGGACGTCAGGCTTTTTTCTTTCTTTTACTCTGGCGGAAGCGAAAAGTTTTCCGCTTCATATGTTCCGTTCAGCATAGCTTCGCGACGTCTTTGCCTTAACGCCTCTGCAAAACTCTGCTCCTCTTGCCAACTCCGAACATTTTTATTTCGAATGTCGACAAATTGCTCACCGATAACAACGCCTGTATTATCCAAGCTGTTATGGCTGAGAGGATTGGCTGTTCGAAAATCCTGATATTCCAAAAGAATTTTTGCCCGCAAAGAATTTACCAAAGCTTCCGTTTCGACGGTTTTATCCCGCTCATCAGCAAATACAAGCCTTTTATCAAAGCCGGTATCTTCAAGAAACAGCGGCGGCAGAAAGGCTTTTGCCTCAGGGTTCTTTCTCTGCCGCAGGGCCAACATTTGCAAATGCGCCTCAGCTCCTCCCACAGGAAAAATTTCATCTTCGGCAGCAAGACTAAAATCGATGAAAATCTCGCCGCTCTGCGCGTCATTTGAACACATCACGCGCCAAATTTTTTTGTTTTCCATATCTCTAATAATTTAAAAATTTCTATTTTGATTGTTCTTATTAAAGCACAAATCGACTTTGCTTGCAAGCCCCAAAATTAACGTCTGATTTCAGAAATAAAGTTTTTCTCTAAAAATGCTGCCAGTTCAGGATTATTCAAAACCCGCTCGCAGGCATCTTCTGTAGTCACCTTATCTGTTTCAACCGGACGATATTTTTGCAAAAAATATTTTTTCACACCGCGTTTATGAAGCTCTTTGGCTATGGCGAGCAAATCCTCAGATGTCAAAAAACGCGGATCGCATGTTGTCCGGCACTCAAAATCGACCCCGCTTTCAAGAAGAAGGTTCAGGCTTTTTTCAACCTTGTCCAGCTGGTCAACGCCGACAATGCTTTTATATTTTTCAGCCTCAAACGGTGCTTTGATGTCCAAACCGACCCAATCGACCAATGGTAAAATCTTGGCCAAATGCTCCGGCCGGTATCCCCCCGTGTGCAGTCCAATTTTAAATCCGAGCGCTTTGACATCTTTGATTGCCTCACTCAAACCGTCCTGAACCAATGGTTCGCCGCCTGAAAAAGTCACAGCATCAAGCTTTCCTTGCCGTGTTTTTAAAAAATTGACAAACAGATCCCAAGAAAAATCATTTTCTTTTAGAATCGGGCGAATGGACGCATTGTGGCAAAAAGGACATTTCCACGGGCATCCCTGCATAAAGACAACAGCCGTCAATACCCCCGGAAAATCAACGGCGCTGAATTTCTCAACGCCGCCGACAACAATTTTAGACATATTTCCGGTAGCGGACACTATTCAGCCGCAACGGCAACCGCATCATATTCGCAATGACAGGAGCAACCGTCAATCGCTTTTATTTCGGAAAAGCACACGCGAGAGCGAAATTCAGATTTTTTGCCGACATTAAATTCGGAAAAAGGACGTAAATACCCCATTACACGTGTCCATACTTCACACGGTTGTCTTTCTTCATCTGCCAATTTTATATCATCAAAGTTAATTGTATTCATTTTATTCTCCATATTTTCTAAAAAATTAAACTTTAAGCAACATCTTTTCTTGACGCTGCGGCTCTCTTAGCTGCCTTTTTCTCCTCGTCGCAGATGGGGCAGTATTTGTGTTCTCCCGAAATATATCCATGCTTAGGGCAAATGGAAAAAGTAGGAGTGATTGTAATGTAGGGTAACCGATAGTTTGTCAATACACGTTTGACAATGTCGCGGCAAACTTTGGCCGAGGAAATCCGCTGTCCCATATACAGATGCAAAACCGTGCCTCCTGTATATTTTGTTTGAAGAGTGGACTGCAGATCCAAAGCCTCAAAAGGATCATCTGTATAGCCGACCGGCAGTTGAGAAGAGTTCGTGTAGAACGGATTCTCTTTTGTGCCGGCTTGAATAATATCGACAAAACGTTTTTTGTCCTCGCGGGCAAAGCGGGTTGTCGCCCCTTCAGCCGGAGTGGCCTCAAGGTTATACATATGGCCTGTTTCTTCCTGAATCTTAATCAGTTTCTCACGGATATAATCCAAGAATTTAATGGCAAAATTCTGTCCCCACTCATCGGCAATGTCGTGTTCGTCATTGGTAAAGTTGCGAATCATTTCGTTGATTCCGTTGACGCCGATGGTAGAGAAGTGGTTGCGCAATGTGCCCAAATAGCGTTTTGTATAGGGGAACAATCCGCCGTCAATCAAACGCTGAATGAGTTTGCGCTTAATCTCCAGAGATGTTTTGGACAATTCCAAAAGCTCATCCAAACGGGCATATAAACCGGCTTCGTTTCCTTTGTAAACATAGCCCAAACGTGCGCAGTTGAATGTGACAACGCCTATAGAACCTGTTTGCTCGGCTGATCCGAACAAGCCGTTTCCTCTGGCCAACAACTCGCGCAGGTCAAGCTGCAAGCGACAACACATTGAGCGAATCTGCCCAGGTTTTAAGACCGAATTGATAAAGTTTTGGAAATAAGGCAAACCGTATTTGGCTGTCATTTCAAACAAAAGCTCTGTATTTTCATCTTCCCACGGGAAATCCGGCGTCATATTGTAAGTCGGAATCGGGAAAGTGAACGGACGGCCTTTGATGTCGCCTTTCATCATTACTTCGATGTAGGCTTTGTTAATCATATGCATTTCTTCTTTGAGGTCGCCGTAAGTAAAGTCCTGCTCAACACCGGCAATCAAAGGATGCTTGTCACGCAAATCATCAGGGCAAACCCAGTCAAACGTAAAGTTTGTAAAGGGGGTTTGAGAGCCCCAGCGGGACGGAACGTTTAAATTGTAAATGAGTTCCTGCATGCTCTGGTAGACTTGTTTATAGGTCAATTTGTCTTTACGGACATAGGGCGCCAGATAGGTATCAACCGATGAAAAAGCCTGTGCTCCGGCCCATTCGTTTTGGAGTGTTCCCATAAAGTTAACCATTTGTCCGACAGCAGCGGAAAGATGTTTGGCCGGACCGGCTTCAGCTTTTCCTGGGACGCCGTTAAAGCCTTCATGAAGAAGGTTTTTCAAGGACCATCCCGCACAATAAGCCGCCAACATACTCAAATCATGAATATGAATATCGCCATTGCGGTGCGCCTCGCCGATATTGGCCGGATAAACGTGGCTCAGCCAATAGTTGGCCGTTACTTTGCCGGAAACATTCAAAATCAAACCGCCGTTGGAATATCCCTGATTGGCGTTTTCGTTAATACGCCAGTCCAATTTTTCGAGATATTCGTTGATTGAGCTCTCAACATCAACGACAACCTTTTTATCCTGACGCGTGCGGTTGCGTTGATCGCGATACAAGATATAGGCCTTGGCCGTTGTAAAATAGTTAGCGGAAATCAAAACCTGCTCCACAACATCTTGAATCTGTTCAATGGAGGGCAGACTTTCCGAAAATTTGTGTTTCAAAACTTTTAAGACCTGAGCGGTTAATAACCAGCTCTCTTCTTCGCCGAATTCTTTTGTATTCGCTCCGGCTTTGCTGATGGCATTATAAATCTTCGTGCTGTCGAACGGAGCTAATGTTCCGTCTCTCTTGGTCACGTTTTTAATACCAATGTTTTCTTCGGCGACTGAAGACATTTTGTATTCTGCTTCTGACATATCCTTTTTCTTTCTTCGTATGCGGTTAGACTCGAATGCCATCTCTGACATTAAATATACAATATATAGACTTAATAAAAAGTAAACACCACTACATATAGTATGCACAATTTTTTAAAAGATAATAATTCGGTTGTGTTTTTGATTGGCTTTATTGTGATATATTAAACCTGACGGCTCAACAAAAATTTGGTTAACAAAAGCGGGATTCCGCCCTATCTATTTAAAAAACTGTCATAAAAATTTTTTTCGCTTGAGGATAAAATTCTTAATAACTTTTACCAAAGGTAAATGTTTTGCCAATCTGTCCAAAAATTTAGGGAATTTAAGCAAGAAATTAACTATTTTTATCTTGGATTCGAGTCGGATTCCCCTGATTTGGAGTCGACTCGAACAGACCTGTTTTTTTTGCCGAATCCACCAACTTGCGAATCAAAAAAAAGCTTTTCAACCCCATTAAGGATTCGAAAAGCTTTTTCTTTTTTTGAGTATTTTAAAGACGGCTTAAACTTCCAGTGCCTTTTTGATTTCCGCAATCGCCTCGTCAAAGCGGCTTGTTTCGGTGCCGCCGGTCTGAGCCATATCCGGACGTCCGCCACCGCCTTGCGCCCCGACAAATGGGGCTATTTTCTTGACTAAATCTACAGCCGAAATTTTGCCTTTGATATCGTCCGTCACGCCGATAACGACCGAAGATTTGCCGTCATTGACCGCAAACAACGCCGCCACAAATGATGTCTGATACTTGGCTTTCATATCATCGACAATGGCTTTGAGCTCTTTGGCCTGAACATCGGCTAACTTTTTGGCCACAAATTTAATCCCGTTAATGGTTTCGACCTCATCGCCCGAGGCCGCGCCGCCGCTGACCAGTTGTTTTTTCAGCTCAAAAATCTTGGCTTCCATTTCTTTGCGCTCGCTCAACAACTGAGCCACCCGCATTTCAACATCATTTCCGCCGACTTTCAAAAGCTGTCCAACCTGACGCACCTTATCTTCCAAATCTCTGGTATGTTTGGCGGCGCCTTTGCCCGTTACACATTCCAGACGACGCACGCCCGCAGCCACCGCCGAATCGGACAAGATGCTGAACCCGCCGATGTCGCCCGTGCGGCTGACGTGTGTTCCGCCGCACAGCTCTTTGGACACATCATCGCCCACACACACAACGCGGACTTCATCGCCGTATTTTTCGCCAAACAACGCCATCGCGCCGCTGTTCACCGCATCTTCCTGCGTCATCAGCTTGGTGACGACCGGATAGTTCGCGCGAATCATCTCGTCAACTCTGTCTTCCAACGCGCGCAGTTCTTCCAGAGGAATCTGCTTGTTGTAAGCAATATCAAAGCGCATTCTGTCCGCCGCCACATAAGACCCCTTTTGGGTAACGCTTGCGCCGTATTTTTCCTGCAAAGCCTTGTGCAACAGGTGAGTTACCGTGTGGTTGGCCTGAATCGCCGAACGATTGGCGCGGTTGACTTCAAACGACGCGTTTTGTCCGACTTTAACCTCGCCTTTTATCAGCCGGCACATATGAACATGCAAACCGTCGCATTTCTTTTTGGTATCAACAACTTCTGCTTCGAATCCGTTGCCTTTAATCCGGCCGATATCGCCGACCTGACCGCCCATTTCGGCATAAAACGGCGTTTGATTCGCCACAAGCGAAAATTCGCCTTCGGTTACTTTGTCAACTTCTTTGCCGTCTTTGACAAGCGCCGTTATTTGCGCGTCGGCGGCCAAAGTTGTATAGCCCAAAAATTCGGTTGAGCCGAGCTTGTCCTGCAACTCAAACCAGACTTTTTCCGTTCCGGCATCGCCCGAGCCTGCCCAATTTTTGCGGGCTTCGGCCTTTTGCGCCGCCATTGCCTGATTAAATGCCTCTTCATCAACCGCAATATTGCGCGCCTTGAGGGCATCCTGCGTCAAATCCAACGGGAATCCGTATGTGTCATACAGCTTAAAGGCTACTTTGCCGTCCAGAACCGCGCCGGATTTCATCTCTTTGGTTTCATCGTCTAAGAGTTTGAGCCCCTTTTCCATTGTCTTGATAAAGCGCTCTTCCTCGCACTTAATGGTCTCGCCAATCAGCGTTTCGGCCTTATACAGCTCGGGATAAGCCTCGCCCATTTCCTTTTGGAGCGCCGGAAGCAACTTGTAAATCATCGGCTCATTGACTCCAATCATGTGGACATGGCGCATCGCCCGACGCATAATCCGGCGCAAAACATAGCCGCGCCCCTCGTTTGAGGGCAAAACGCCGTCCGCAATCAAAAACGCCATTGAGCGCAAGTGATCCGCAATCACGTTGTGCGACGCCCTCAGCTCGCCCGTCGGGTCAGAATTGGCCAAATCGGCAATGGCCTTAATCAGGTTTTGGAAAATATCAATATCATAATTGGAGTGGACGCCCTGCAAAATTGCCGAGATACGTTCCAATCCCATGCCCGTATCAATACAGCGCTGTTTGAGCGGGATACGCCTTCCGTCCGGCAAATCCTCGAACTCGTCAAAAACCAAATTCCAAATTTCTATCCAGCGGTCGCCGTCTTCCTCGGGTGTTCCGGGGAGGCCGCCCCAAACTTCCGGTCCGTGGTCATAAAAGATTTCGGAACAATAGCCGCAGGGCCCTGTGTCGCCCATCTGCCAAAAATTGTCTTTGGTCGCAATCGGGATAATTCTGTCTGAAGGCAAGCCTGAAACCTTTTTCCAAATTTCTTTGGACACCTCGTCCGTATGATAATAAGTTACCGCCAATTTATCTTTGGAAATGCCGAACTCTTTGGTTACAAGCTCCCATGCAAAAGCAATGGCCTCGTCTTTGAAATAATCGCCGAATGAAAAGTTGCCCAGCATTTCAAAAAACGTATGGTGGCGCACATCATACCCGACCGAATCCAAATCATTGTGCTTACCGCCGGCGCGGACAGATTTTTGCGCTGTTGTGGCGCGTTTGAAAGCGGCCGTTTCGTTGCCGGTAAAGATGTTTTTGAACTGAACCATTCCCGAGTTGGTAAACATCAGGGTCGGGTCATTATTGGGCACAAGCGGCGAAGACGGCAAAATTTTGTGGCCGTTCTTCTCAAAATATTTCAAAAAAGTGCTTCTGATTTCATTAACGGTTATCATTTCTATATTCCATTATCAAAAAAATTATTTTGATTATTGATAATGCAATCCGAGCCTGTTTTCAAGTTTTTTTGTAGACTCCGGCAAAAAAATATTATTAACTTTATTTGATTATTTTGGTTGACTCTAACCGCCATCCCAGGAGATCTTTAAAGATAATCAAAAAGCTGCTGAAGCATCCGAAATTTGATTTTTCTCGTGAAAATATTAAAAGAACGGTTTCTTATGCCTTAAATTCGGCCGTCTCCTATGGGAACCTGCTGCCGCTCGAGCTTTTACTGAAACAGCCTGAGTTTGTTGCCTCTTTGACCAAATCTTTTTTTGATTCGGTCGCTGCCATAGCTTCATTTTCCTTACCGTTTAAGGTTGAAAGATTAGTTAAGCAACGATTACTCAACGAGAAGGTTTAGATTTAACCCGCCGCAAGTTTGTGCTTGCCGCGGGTTTTATTTTTTTACAGGATATCCATACCGTAAGTCATCAGATATGAGATATTTAAAAGTGTCGCAAACAGCAGCCATATATAATAAGGATAAAGCAATCCTACCGGCAGTTTTCCCAACGGCTTGACCGCCTGAAGCAGCCTGTAAACGGCAATATCCAGCGCAATGATAATAATCAGCCCAAGGCCGATTTGTCCTTTTGCAAAAAACGCCAGACACCACACAATTTGCAACAATAACTGCGTCAGGAAAATATTGTTGATTTTGGAACAGCCTTTGTCGTGTTCTCTGTCCAATGCCAAAAACACTGCAATAATCATCAGTGCGTAAAGAATCGTCCACATAATCGGAAAGACCGCATTCGGCGGCGTCAAATAAGGTTTGTCCAACCCGTTATACCATGTCTCAAGCCCGATATCTGTTAAGGCCGAGGATACATAGCCCGTCAATAAGACCATTGCCGCCACATAAAAAAATTTAAGTATTTTTGTCATATCTCCCCCTTGATAAATAAAAGATTTTCATATAATAATTTAAGCTGTTGTTTTGAATTTTAAACGGATTGGATGCAGCATGGACTATAATTACCCTCTTTTGAAGGCTGAGGTTTCTGCCGCCTATAATGATTTAATCATTGACGCCCGCCTTAAAGACGGTCAAACCGTTACGGCCTTTTGCGGCGCTGTTGAGGCCGCTGAGATGTGCACCGAGGGCACGCCTGTCTGGCTCAAGCGGACGTCCGTTCCCAACCGGCTTATCAAATACAATGTTTCTTTTATCCAAACGCCGCAGGGGCTTGTCTTTGCAAACCCGAAATATAACCGCACACTGTTTTATGAGGCTTTTGAAAAAGGGCTTTTGAGCGATTTTAAGGATTATGTTTCGTGCTGCCCGCTTTGGGAAAAAGAAGACAACGGCATTGATTTTGAGCTGACCGACGCCGCCGGCGGCAAGGCTTTTGTTTTTGTGACATCGACCTATCATAAACAAGATGCCTGTGCTGTCTTTCCGCACTCCATCAACTTTTTTGAGCTCAAATTGTTTGAGGAATTTCAGAAGCGCTACCGCGCCGGCGCCAAAACTTATGTCGTGATGATTGTGCCGCGGGAGGACTGTGTTTCGGCGCGTTTTGTCTGGAATTTGGATCCTCAGGCCTCGGCCGCTATTTTTGAGGCGGCAAAAAACGGGTTAAATTTTTTGTGTTATGGTTGCAAACTTGAACGAAATAAGATAGAAATAAACAGAAAGATGGAAATTTTATACAAATGAAGGAAAAAAAGGTGTCTACACGAAATAAAGACGGGATTGTCATTCATACGGATCCTAAAGATTTTGAAGGCATGCGCAAAGCCGGCAAGCTGGCAGCCGAATGTCTGGATTTTATTGCCCCTTATGTCGAAGTCGGCGTCACCACGGAATATTTGGACGATCTGTGCCGCAAGTTTATTGAAGATCATCACGCTGTGTCGGCCTGCTTAGGGTATCACGGATATCCCAAAAACACCTGCATTTCCATTAACCACGAGATTTGTCATGGTATTCCCTCGCCCGACCGCAAACTTTTGGACGGCGAGATTTTGAATATTGACGTGACGGTTATTCTTGACGGCTGGTTTGGCGATACCTCGCGTATGTATTACGCCGGCAAGCCCCCCGTCAAAGCCAAACGCCTGTGCGAAGTGACTTATGAATGCCTGATGCGCGGCATTGACGCCGTCAAACCCGGTGCTCACTTTGGAGATATTGGCGCGGTTATTGAAGGAATCGCCCATCATTACGGCTATTCGGTCGTCGATATGTTTTGCGGACACGGCCTGGGGCAAATCTTCCATGATGAGCCTAATGTCATGCACTGCGGCCGCAAAGGCACCGGCCCCAAGATTGAAGAAGGCATGTTCTTTACGATTGAACCGATGATTAACTTTGGTAAAAAAGACGCTACTATCTTATCAAATGACTGGACAGCCGTTACAAAAGACCGCTCTTTGTCAGCACAATTTGAACATTCCCTCGGCGTAACTTCTACCGGATGCGAGGTTTTTACGTTTTCGCCCAAAGGCATGGACTATCCGCCATATAAAAAGTAAAAGGACTTTTCATGAACGACCAGCCGGACTATATCGGACACAGACAACGCCTGAAACAACGCTTTTTGCTCGGCGGCGGACGGGATATGGCTGATTATGAATTGTTGGAACTTTTGTTGACGTTCGCTATTCCGAGGCAAGATGTCAAACCTTTAGCAAAAGAACTTATTCATACGTTCGGCTCTTTTGCGGAAGTTATTGCCACGCCGGAACACAAGCTTACGGCGCTCAAAGGACTTAAAGAAAATTCCGTTATTTTGCTCAAGCTCATCAATACAGCGGCGCAGCGTTTGTGTTGGCAAAATTTAGCCTCGGACAACAAACCTGTTTTGATGAACATTGACAGTCTGATTGACTATTGCCGCTGCACCATTGCTTATGCCGAAGTTGAAGAATTGTATCTGCTGTATTTGGATAGCAAGCTCAAGATTATTGAAAGTGAACTCGTCCAACGCGGAACTTTATCTTCGGTTAGCGTGTCGCCTCGCGAAATTGTCACAAACGCCTTAAATAAAAAGGCTTCAGGTTTGATTATGGTTCACAATCATCCGTCCGGTTCGCCAAAGCCTTCGGATAATGATTTGGCTTTGACGCATCAGGTTGCACAAGCCTGCGCTTTGATGGGGATTAAACTGCACGAACATATCATTATTACAAAATCCGACTATTTTTCTTTTTTGGAACATCGGCTGCTGGATAACTAGTCTTTACCGGACAAACATTCTCTTTTATACCCATTTAAAAATTTTTTTCACTTTTCAGATAAATTTCAGGTAGAGTTTAGAGAATTAGAAATTTTGGACTCTGTGAGATGAACTCTTTTGTTAAATTTTGTTTGATTCCTTTAGCCATCGCCCTTGTCGGCTTCGGCTGTTTTGTTTTTATTTCTTATAAAGATGTTGTTTGGGCTAACATTGCCGATACAACGCCCTACCCTTTTTATAACGGCGATGAGCACCTGATCGCCCATGCCGGCGGCATTATTGACGGGCATGTTTATACAAACTCACGCGAGGCTGTTGAAGCTTCGATTAAATCAGGCTCTCGCTTTATTGAGATTGACTTTATCAAGACCTCTGACGGACACTATATTGCGGGACATGATTGGGAACTTGTCAACAAAATGACCGGACACAGCGGAGATAGCCCCTTGTCTTTAGCGGAGTTTCGCGCGTCAAAAATTTATGGTAAATACACACCGATGGACGCGCATGATGTGGCCGAGCTTTTGGAAAAATATCCCGATTGGATTTTGGTCGTGGACAAAGCCCGCGATGTTGAGGCTATTGCTCAAGCTTTTCCGTTCAAAAAGCGCGTTATTCTTCAAGTTTATGCGCTTCACAATTACTTCCGCGCCCTCAAAAACGGTATTGATTACCCAACCTTGCGCCTTAAAGGCGGACGGCGCGGAATCAAAGGTTTTTATAAAAAATTGATGGAATGGCTCAATATCAAATGCGTCATTTTGGGCGAGCTCTCGTTCAATAAAAATAAAGATTACATCGGCGAGCTGCACAACCGCGGCGTGATGGTTATTTTATACGGCAATCCTTTCTTTGAGATTGTCGAAAATCCCGCCAAAATTAACTTTTATGCCAACAAATATTTGGATTTGGTAGATACAGACGCCGTTCAAAAATTGTAGCAAATACTTCTTGACCGCTTTTTTTGATTGGGATAAGCTCCGATTTGTTATCGGATATCTCAAAAGGAGCTTGTTTAATCATGTTGTCGCTTATTATCTTTTTTGCCGGATTTATGCTTTTTTCATCAGCAAACTGGATTGTTCGCAAATTCGGAGAAGTGACTTATGAGCAAATTATGTTCCATTTAAATATGCCGTTTTCTTCCGAAACGCGCATAATGTTGAGCTACTTTAAAAACACCGTGATGACAGGGCTTATCATTGCCCTTGTTCTCGCTATTTTATTTTGCTCAAAATACAAAGTTCATCTCCGACTGATTGACGCGTTTAGAGCCTTTGTTTACAAGAACAGGTTAGCTCTGAGCCTGATTTGGTTTGCCTTTTGCCTTGTTTTTGTCTTTTTTAAGATGAATGTTTGGGCGATGATTACTTATCACAAATACAAAACCGAAACCTCAACTTTTTATGAGGAAAATTATGTTATCCCGCAGGAAGCCAAAATCACATTTCCAACAACAAAACGCAATTTGATTCTTTTGTTTGCCGAATCAATGGAGGCAACTTATGCAAAAACGCCCGAACATAATTATTTTGGCACGGATTTAATTCCTGCGTTGCACCGCCTCGCCTCAGAAAACATCAACTTCAGCGACAACGCCTATTTTGGCGGTTCGTTCCCGATTGACGGCACTCAATGGACACAGGCCGGTTTGTTTGCGCAGACCTGCGGTGCGCCGATTCAGCTGCCGATTAACGATCCTAACTGGTTTCACCCCAAAGAGGGATTTTTCCCAAAGGCTTGGTGTCTGTATGATATCCTCAAGCAAGAAGGCTATACGGAAGTTTCCCTTATCGGCTCCAACGGGCAGTTTGCCGGTATGGATAAGTTTGTGGAGACGCACGGGCAGCAAAAACTTTTGGACATTATGTATTATTCCGAACGCGACGGCATAGAGGTTTCATTGGAGCGCACAACAAAACTCTATGATGCGCAAGTTTTTGACTATGCTAAAGAGGAACTCGCCGAGCTCAGTAAGCAAGACAAGCCTTTTGTCTTTACGCTGATGACGCTTGACACCCATTACGGCACGGCCAAGTTTAACGACGCACTCTGCACCCGTCAATTCGGGGAGGGAAATTCTATCGAAAATGTTGTTTCCTGCTCGGATAAACAAATCGGTGCTTTTATCGACTGGCTTAAAGAACAGGATTTTTACAAAGATACGGTTGTTGTGGTTTTGGGCGACCATTTGACGATGAATCCCCGCTTTACCAAAGAGATGAATCGTAAACCGATTAATATTTTTATCAATACGCCGGTTGCCGCAGTCCATACACAAAACCGCACTTTTACGCCGTTTGATATTTATCCGACTTTAATCGAGAGCCTTGGCGCCAAAATTGATGGACACCGCCTCGGACTGGGGACATCATTGTTCTCGGATATGCCGACTTTAACCGAAAGTAAAATGAGCGTTGAAGATATGGATATCAACGTGCGCAAAAAATCCAAGCTTTATGATTGGATGCTCTACGGTAAAGAAGTTTATTAAAACTATTCTTCTTCGGTCGGCGTATAGGGTTCAAAAACAAGCTCACCGCCGTTGTCTGTAACCAAGATTAAGTTTTCGCCGTCCATTTTATAAGACTTAACTCTTGGCAAAATCTGCAAAAAGTCGCTCTCGGCTTCCATTTCATCGGCTGGCCCCATCATCATTGTTGTGGCCATATCGCCAAATTTGATGTTGTTTTTGGCACTGAGCTTATAGCTGCCCATCAAATAGTTTACAACTTTACCGTTCACGTGTCCGTTGGCATCAAAAGTCAATGTTGTCGGCACATTGTTCAGAGAATCGACCAATTTATATGATCCGGCCTTAAAATCGGCTGATCCGCCGCAAGCAGCTAACAACATTAATCCTAAAAGCGCCCATCCTTTTTTCATTTTTTTCTCCTTTGATTTTGTCATTTACTCTTCGTCATCGTCTTTGAGGCGCACAATGTCCGCCCCGACAGATTTCAGTTTTTCTTCCAGTTTTTCATAACCGCGGTCCAAGTGGTAAACACGGTTGACTATTGTTTCGCCTTCGGCCACAAGTCCGGCCAGAATCAGTGCAAACGACGCGCGCAAATCCGTTGCCATGACCGGCGCGCCGGACAGTTTTTTGACACCGCGGACAATTGCAGAGGCATGGCCGTGAACATTAATATTTGCCCCCATACGCAACAGCTCCGGCACATGCATAAAGCGGTTTTCAAAAATGGTTTCGGTAACCATAGACGCGCCCTCGGCCGTCATCATCAAGGCCAAGAACTGCGCCTGCAAATCCGTCGGGAATCCGGGGAACGGCTCGGTCATAATATCCTGCCCGACCAGCGTGCGCCCTTTGGCGTCTACAATAATTCCCGTTTCTGTTTCGGTAATACCGACACCCATATCTTTGAGCACCTGCAGCGGACGGCGCAAGGTTTCAGGACGGGCGTTAATCAGCTCGATTTTACCCCGCGTAATGGCGGCCGCCACGGCATAAGATCCGGCCTCGATACGATCGGCAATAATTTTGTGAACGGCGCCATGGAGCTTGTCTACACCATCAATAGTCAACACGGCTGTATCTATTCCCTCAATTTTGGCACCCATGGCATTGAGCATCCGTGCCAAGTCTCCGATTTCGGGCTCTTTGGCGGCATTTTCAAGAATCGTGCGGCCTTCGGCCAAAACCGCCGCCATCATCACATTGCAGGTCGCACCGACCGACACCCCCGGAAAAATAATGTGCGCGCCTTTCAAGCGACCATCTGTTTCGGCGTGAATATAGCCGTTTTTGATTTCAATCTTCGCGCCCATCTGCTCAAGCGATGATAGATGAATATCCATCGGACGCGCTCCGATGGCACAGCCCCCCGGAAGCGACAACTCGCATTTGCCGTAACGCGCCAACAGAGGCCCCAAGACATAGTATGACGCCCGCATTTTGCGCACATAATCATAAGGCGCGGTCAAGCTTTCAGCCTGTTTTGTGCGGTAGGAATAGGTCTTGGAGGCATGTCCGTCAACAAAATCATCAAATTCATTGATTTTTGTGCCCAGCTGCGTCAAAAGCGCATTCATCGCCCTGATATCGGACAACATGGGCATATTGGTCAAAGTGATGGTCTCGTCTGTCAACAAGCTGGCGCAAATCAGCGGAAGCGCGGCATTTTTAGCGCCGCTGATAAAGATTTTGCCTTCAAGGACTTTGCCGCCGCGAATCTTAATTCTGTCCATGTTTTATCTCCTGTTTGAGCGCTTCGCGTTTTTTCTGCTGCTGTTTTCTTTTTTCAAGATTCTTTTGAAGCGCACGCGCCTCGCGGTCAACACGCTGCGTGCTGCGGGGCTTTTTATCCGATTTTTGACTTGTTGTCATACCCTGTTCCTTATTTTTAAATATTTCTCATTTATCAGTTATACTATAAAAAAATAAAAAAATAAGTCAAATAAAGAAAAAATCCCTTGATTTTTGCAAAATGGTTTTGTATGGTGACTGTCGCAATGCAAAATATATCTTTGTTGCTTTGATTTTAGAGCCGCGCACCCTTGGTTAAAGTTGAGAAAATTTATTTTGCCGCTATAGCTCAGTGGTAGAGCACACCCTTGGTAACGGGATGGCTAAGCAGAAAGTTGCCCTTTGGCAAGTTTTTGTCTGTAACATCTTAGAAAACCTTAGCGAGTAAGGATAGCGACCGCTTCCGCGGCGAGCTTAGGTTCCTAAGGGGAGTAAGTCCGAAGGGCTTACGATGCCACCCTGAATGCTAGAGTTAAAAAAGTTTATTATTTTGCCGCTATAGCTCAGTGGTAGAGCACACCCTTGGTAACGGGATGGCTAAGCAAAAAGTTGCCCTTTGGCAAGTTTTTGTCTGTAACATCTTAGAAAACCTTAGCGAGTAAGGATAGCAACCGCTTCCGCGACGAGCTTAGGTTCCTAAGGGGAGTAAGTCCGAAGGGCTTACGACGCCACCCTGAATGCTAGAGTTAAAAAAGTTTATTATTTTGCCGCTATAGCTCAGTGGTAGAGCACACCCTTGGTAAGGGTGGGGTCGTAAGTCCGATTCTTACTAGCGGCACCAGTTTTGAAAAAGCACCTTTTGAGGTGCTTTTTTTTGTTGGTATAACTGACTCTCGTAAAGTCCGATAATTTCGTTCTTTAAAACAGCGACTTTTCATCAATTATCTGATTTTTAAGATTTATTTTAAATTTTTGAATTATATTGCAAGCATGATAGAAGATTATATAAATAATGAATTCTGCAATCCGTTTGATGAAAAACCGCGAAATTTCTTTATGAAATTAGAACATTGCGGAAGGTATCTTTATGCCTTGGATAACATCACGGGCAAGGATGTTATTGCGGATATCTCTTGTGCCACAGGTTATGGTAGCGATCTCTTGGCTCAGAAAGCAAAATTCGTTATCGGTGCGGATATTAACGATAGATACTTAAAAGAAGCAAATAGAAATTATAAACGTAAAAACCTTAAATTCCTCAAAACAGATTTAAATAATAACATAGATTTATCTGCTTATAATATATCTACTATTATCAGTTTTGAAACAATAGAACACACCCATAATCCTTTTGCGGTTATCAAAAAATTTTATAATATTCTGCCTTACGGCGGCAGGCTGATTTTATCTTTTCCGAATTCTAAAAATGAAACGCTTGATGAAAACGGAAAAAACTTAGACCCATTCCATTTGTCAGTGATAGAATATGAAAAAATGCTGAATTATTTGAGTGATATGGGATTCGAAATTAATCGCATATTGGGGCAAAGTTTTATTAACAGGCTTATTGCTCAAGTGCTCAAAATAGAAGAAGATTTAAGTGTAAATTTAGAAAATTTATATAATTATTCTCCAAAAAACATTTTACAACAAAGCAAACTTTTAGCATATCCTAATGATGTAGATATTGAGAAAAGTTATTCATTTGTTTTTGATTTGATTAAAAAGTAGCTCAAGCTTATATCCCAACTTCTTGTATTCATCATAAAAATTAGTCCGATACTCGCATAGTAGCGCGCACCATTTGTTGATTTCAGGCGTTTTTAGCAACTTATCAAACGGCTTTCTTATTGAAAAACAAAGATTTTTTCCTTCCGTTTTGCAGTCCGATAAGATTAAATTTAAAATATCTCTTTTTTCGTGCTAAGAATTGGACTTTTTAGAAAAACACCAATATGAACCTCGTGGATTTCTACTAAAGTTTTTTTGAAAAAATTAAACCTCTGCCAGCATTGCAGAGTTTTTTAAAATTATTGCAGCAAATTCTTATATTTTCTGTCTTGTTTATCAGTCATACTCATTAGTATAGCCTTCTACTTGTTCTCGACAAATAGCCCTTTCTTTTTTGTCTTTAATGCTACCACATAAAGAAGACTTATTTTGTACAGTTGCTTTACATGTTTTCCGCATATCTTTGTCTTCAATACTATTGCATAGAGAAGTTCGATTCTGTATAAGTGCTCTACAAGCTTGCCGTGCATCTTTATTTTTTATAGTTGAACAATTTGAAGAAAATACTGAATTAGCAAGTAATAAACTTGCAATCACCATTATAAAAAAAATAAATTTATTCGTTAAGCACTTACGAACCATTTTCATTATGTTATAGTATCCTTATTATAGTAGCTATTTACTTTAAAACTACAATGGGCTTAGATGAACGTCTGAACTTATTAATTCTTTTTTATTATTAAATATGCATTCTCCTTCATATTTAGTAATTTTTCCTTTGTTGTTCTTTGCTTGAAACCAGATAGTGATTTTTACACTGTTTTTATTATTTGTGCGTTCAGCCATCCAATATCCCATTACATCATGTTTATATCCTTTAGAGTATTTGCTATTGTTTTTTATTCTGTTTTCACACAGCGGAAGATATCTTTCCTCTTGTCTTTCATCACAAGTTAAATTTGCTATATGCGGCCACGAAGAAAGACTCTCATTTGTAACTTTATAATTACGCATTGCCATTTCTGTTACTGCAAGAGTATAACAATCACACCATTCATTTCGGTTATACTGGTTGTTTTTCCATGCATGATCATTTATCCATATTGAGCTTTTGCAATTTGCTTCTATTTTAGAAAGCTCAGCTAAAAAATTTTTTATAGAAGGATATTCAACAAATTCAACAGTTGATGGAATTTTATCTGATACATATCCAAATCTTCCGTCAACAGCTATTTTATGCCATCCATTTTTGTATCCAAAATATGGAAATATTTCTCCATATAAAACACGATTATCTATAATTTTACCATTAGGCTCAGCTCTAACATTAATATAATCCTTTTTTATTCGTAAATATTGTATTGTCTTTGGATTATATATAGTTGTAGAGGGTGTTGAATCCGGTAAAACTATGTTCCACAGAATTATTGCAACTATACAGATTACGAAAAATGTAATTATGTTGGATCTTTTTTTAGATTGATTAAATTCATCAATATTTATACCACAATGAACACATTTTTTAGCAGAATCGCTTATTTTCTTTTTACATTTAGGACACTTAATTAACACTGAGCTTTTTTTTCCATCTTTTAAAAATGGATAACCACACTCAGGACAAATGTCTTTTGCTAATGAAACATCTGCTTTGCAATCAGGGCATTTTTTGTATAACTGGGTACCACATGAAATACAATATTTTGCTTTAATATTATTATCCGCTTTGCATTTAGGACATGTTATTATTAATACCGAACCGCACTCTGGACAAAATTTTTGGGTTTTATCTAATTCTGCTCCACAATTATAACATTTATTTTCCAAACTATTCGATATATTTTTTTCTGTGTTAGCTTCTACACGACCACCACATTTAACACACCTATATCCTGGACGGAAACGAGGAAAAAAAGCCACTAAAATCAGCCATACAAAAAACCATAAACCGGATGTAACTATCGCCAAAAATATATGGACAAGACAACCGCCCGGATTATTTTGTGCTGATACATTTTCTTTACACGCTTCACACCAACCTTGTATAATGCTCATAAAAAGTTCCTTTCATAATTAGCCCTTAAAGAAAAACAAAGGAAAGACACAAAACTAATCTAAGAAAATGTAACAGTTTTAATATTACAAGTAAATGTATTTTCAGAAAATAATAACATTGCACCCCTTAATATTTCCCAAAATACTTGTTTTGTTATAAAAAACACAAAAATTCAAATTTATTTCAGTTTTTCAAACCATTTATCTGATTTAGTTTTAGTGTTTTCTTTCCAAAGTTGTTCAAAACGAACAATATATTTATTAATTATATTTAGATTCCCTTCTAGGAATAAACAATTTTCACTATTCTTATTACTGGCTGGGTTTGTCCAGTTAAATGATCCTGTTGAGGCAATTTTTTTGTCATAAACAGCAAATTTATTATGCTCAATTTTATGTCTGCTATTTACACGTATGTTAACACCATCCTTATATAAATCAATGACTTTCGATGATTTCGAAGAAGCTTGTAACTTATCAGTTAAGATTCTTAATTTAACACCTCGATGATGTGCTTTTTTCAACGCCTCAACAATTTTATCATTATTTATAGAATATACAGCGGCATCTATAGTTTCTTGAGAACTGTCTATAAACTCTACAATAGTTTTTTCACACTGCTTTGATGGCGTAAATTTAACATCAATCCTTGCAAAACAAGGAAAGGATAAAAAAATTAATAGGATAATAACAAATAAAACCTTTTTCATATTAGGTATTATGACTAAATAAATTTAGCTGTCAACAATTTTGTTCTATAATTGTTCTTTTGCGTGGATTTTATAATACAATCTCAATCATAGCAAAATGTTACCAATGCGGTGAGTTTTAGGGGCTCGCTGATGAATGGCTGCACCCCCTCAAAATCAACAGGTCGAAATTTTCACTTTCGTAAAGAAAAGTGTCACGATTGGTTACTTTCAGAGCTTAATAAATTAATATATCCTGTATAAGCATACGTTTGCCCCCATTTTTTCTCAGACGTATTAGTTAAAATTTCTAAATCTATTAACCGATTGATAGAGCTAATAATTGTTGGGCGCGACAGCTTTATTTTAGCCTCGATTTCCGCAACTGTTAAAATAGGTTTTTGTTCAAATTGCTCAAAAACGATTTTGGCAGATGTCTGAGCTTTACCCAAGGATGTCAATTTTTGTTCGTCATCCGCAAACAATTTTTGAATAAGGACTATTGTCTTTCTTGCATCATCAGACGTTTCTATGACTCCTTCCAAAAAGAATTGAATCCAACTTTCCCAATCGCCTTGATAGCGGACATTGTTTAAATGTTCATAATATAGCGTGCGATTTTTCTTAAAAAACAAGCTTAAATATAAAAACGGCGATTTGAGAAGTCCTTTAACACAAAGAAAAAACGTTATCAATAAACGGCCTAATCGCCCGTTTCCATCTAAAAACGGATGTATTGTTTCAAATTGAACATGAATAAGAGCCGCTTTAACTAAAGAAGGTATATTATCTTCTTCATTTATAAAATTTTCCAATCTGCTCAAAACATCCAACAGCTTGTCCGGAGGACAAGGAACAAAACGAGCATTACCCGGACGTGTTCCGCCAATCCAATTTTGCGAAGAACGAAACTCTCCGGGAGATTTTGTTTTGCCTCGCGAGTTTTTAAGTAAAATGGCATGAATTTCTTTAATTAAACGCAAAGCCAGAGGAAATCCCTCGTTTATCCTTTTTATGCCATGATTAAGAGCGGCAACATAAGAAGATACTTCTGAAGCGTCTTCAACCGGAATTCCTTGTGTTTGTTGAGCCTCATATTTTAATAAATCATCAAGTGTCGATTGTGTCCCTTCAATTTGTGATGACAATAAAGCTTCTTTGCGAACATACATATAATTTATGATTGCGGAATTTGGAACAGTTGAAATGACACCATTTAATGCACCAATAGCCTGATTGGCTTTTTCCAGAAGCGGTGAAACAGCCATAATATCGATTTCCGGTTTTGGCGGCAAATCATTGGGAACAAAGGCATTATAAGATTCTGATGTTATCGAACATTTAACTAATTTTCCTTGTATTCCTCTTTTCATTTTGACCTCTGTTTCATAAAATTTCTCTTACAATAAGTTAATAATAACATACTAAGTTTAATTTTTCACTAAAAAAGTTAAACTTGCTTAATTATCTTTAATTTTCTCAAAAAGAAAGTTAAAGATAAGCCGATTACTTTGAAAGACTATCCATAAAAAGCTCAATTTTCATGCTCAAAATCTTAAAATCCTTATACTTTTGGGTCCGATAATATCTATTTCAAAATCTCTTTTTTCGTGCCTTAAGCCAAATTACTGCCATATTTTGATTAATCTAAATTAAACCATTTTGCCTTACACTTATAGCAAGACAGCAAGGAATAAAAAATGATTACATCCAGCAGGTGGCAACATATTTTAGGCGTTGCGAGAAAATGCAAAGAATTTGCCGTAAAGCTTAAGCCAAATAACAATAAATTTGCAGAAGATATGTTTTTATTAGGTATGCTGCACGATATTGGCTACGAATTTACAGAAAACAATGCTTCTCATGCCTATGTTGGCGGAGAAATACTTAAGAGGTCGGGTTACAAATATTGGCAAGTTGTGGCGAACCACGGCAATGAAACTGTTAAAGATATGCCTGATGAATTATTTATTGTAAATTGTGCAGATATGTCAACCGGGCCTAACGGCGAAAATTTTACGTTTGATGAAAGGCTTGATGAAATTGCCTCAAGGTTCGGTAAAGATACTAATGCTTATAAAAAATGCGTTATAGAAACAGATAATTTGAGAAAGGATAAGAGATATAAAATTCTATTTTAAGCACTCTGCAAACAACTCAAGTTTTCTACTGAAAGTCTTAAAATCATAATAATTTTTAGTCCGATAATTGCACAGTATCGTGCACCATTTATTAGTTTCAGCCGTTTTGATGAGTTCATCGAACGGCTTATTTATTGAAAAACATAGATTTTTCCTTCAATTTTGCAGTCCGATAATATCAATTTTAAAATCTCTTTTTTCGTGCCAAGAATCGGACTTTTTAGAAAAACACCAATATGAACCTCGTGGATTTCTACTAAAGTTTTTTGAGATTTTTTGAAAAAATTTAAGCATCGTCCGTTTCTTTCATGCGCTCATATCCGACATGTGCCAACCATTGTTTGATGGGTTCTGCTTTCGGACTAGGAACAGATTGAACAATACGCAACATTGTTTCTGCTGTGGCGACATCTGTTTCTCGCATTTTTCCATCCGCAGCCAACATTTTCAACTGGTGACAATTTGTCACCGGTTCATTTGCGCCCTCACTTCTCAAGCGCTCTGACAAATCGTTTTGCATAAATTAAAGCTCCAACGTTGAAATTTCTATTTACCGTTCTGTTGGGCTTTTACATCGTGCCGCCGGATTGGATAATATCATAATCGACGACTTTGCCAGATTTATCAAATCCGATAAACAGATTTGTTTCCTCAAAAGTATAATTATCTTGGAACCATGACATAACCCAGCCAATGAGCGGTATCATCCAATGGTATCTTCCGGCACCATATATTTTTCGATATTCATAATATTCCAAATTGTTTTTCTGAAACACAAGATTCGGCGTTCCGAATTTTTCCCTTGCGTCTGTTTTAGAAGAAACGCCGTCCATTTGGTTTTCTATCCTGATGCGGCTGTCTGCCAATTTTTTATTTCCGATAGTGGTGCTGCAAGATGTCAGAACGATCATCGCAATTACTAATAAGACTTTTTTCATCTGCGCTCTCCTATTGAACTTTTGCCAATCTGACAACAAAATTTTGGCCGAATTCTTTTTGCCAATCCATTTTCTGCTTATCTGAAATTTCATCAGATTTGTCCGTTATGCTGAAAGAATTCGCCTTAACATGTCCGTCTGCTGAAACCTCATTATCCGTTTTTGTCAATGCAAAATGTCCGATATAGGTCACTTCCTGCGGGCGCACCGTAAATCTGATTTTGCTGTTGCCCTCATAATGTTCATCTGTTTCTACCACCGTGCGGACGACTTGGGTATTGCCATACTGTTCGGTCGTTGTATAGATATATTGCAAATAAAGGTTGGTTACCTCGTATGCCCCTATCGGCAGCATCGCCGTATCATATTTGTTGCCGTCCAAGATGGTGCTCATATAAAAAACTTCATTTGTTTTTATATTTTTGAAAGCGACAATATCGTTATAATTGACGCCAAAGAACCCATCATCGGACACATTGTCCGATAAAGAGGTAATGACCACTCCGCGGGCGCCGCTGTTAAACAATGCGGGACGAAACTGACGGCTGGCGCGCAACAGGTCGCTCTCATTCGGCGTTTGCGGAAACGCGCATCCCACCACAGTCAAGCAAACACTTAGAATTAAAAACAATTTCCGCATTATTCACTCCCTATCAAATTTGCGCCTTATAACGGCCGCTTAATTTATGATGTAGATTATAGTGAACTTTGAAAAAATGTAAAGAAATAACTCCATAATAAACACAATGGAAACAAGTATTTTCGTGCTTATCTGTCCATTTGGCGGCGAAGGAGAATCAATTCCATACTGCTTTTGTTATCTCTCATCCGGCTAAATGACGGAGAAACCCTTGCCGTTGAGTCCTGTTGTGTTCGACCGGATAAAGATTTTAGATAGGCTGCCCGCTCTGTGCTGACACTTGGCTGCTTTTCGGCTTTGTCTGTATTTTTATTAACCGTTTTAGGCTGGGTAATCACAGGTTTGTCCAAATCAATGATTTTTTCATACTTAATTTCTGAAACTCGTTCATCTTCCGACCATTCCGGATAGTTCTTTAAATGCTTTTTAGAGTTTTTATTCTTCTTAAACAAATCAACTACTTTCTTCACCGCCGGAATATTCCACCTGTCAACTTTGTCAACACATTGATTAACCGAACTTCTCTTTTCAAATTCCTTAATATAATTTTCCAAAGGCATTTTTTCTTTCGGATTGACATTTAACAAAGAATAATAATCAACTCCGTTCACATTATAAGCTTTTTTCAATGCTGCTTGATAATTTACCTCATTTTCCGGTGTCTGCCCGCCACGCTGTTCCAACGCCCTATTCAGCCCTATATTGATAACCTCTATTGACTCTTTGTGTTTGGAATTGGCCGAAGATGAAAGTATGATCTTTGCATGCTCTGTATACTCTTTCATACGAGTCAGATATTCTTGACGCTGCTCATCATCCAAATTGTTCACATTGTCAGCATTGAGCCCCTTAAGTGTTTTTTCTGAGTTCTCTTTTATGATGTTTGCTATGTATAAATGCTGCAGCAAATTGCCGTATTGTTCAAAACTCATATTATCTTTGAATGGAAATCCTTCCATTTTTTCTATAAAATCAAATTTATCCAAGCTTTCTTTTGTTTTCCAATTATTTGGAATTTCCGCATCTTTTTGCATATATTGTTTAAAATTGACGCCACCAATTGTATAGGCAATATCCAATTGTTTTTGATATTCCGCATCGTTTCTTTTAAAATCCCTGTCTCCCTGATTCAGATACCCTTCTGCCATATTTATATGAATTTCGGAATACGCCTCGGCAAATTCTTTTGTCCACATTTCTTGTGTTCCGTTCATAATCAAAGACATATCTTTTTCAAAGTCTTTGGAATCAGAACTCAACGGATTAATCTCGCCTTTCTGCACAGCCTCTTTATAAAAGGAAAATTTTTTTCCACTTCTATCAAAAAGCTTAATATCTCCTGTCTGGATATATTTTTCCCTCAGATATACCAATTCTGCCATATTGGCAGAGATTTCATCCGCCATACATAATTTATAATATTGTTTCGGAGAAATATTAATGTTTTCAGACTTAAATCCTTTATCCGCATTGCTGCGATGCTTTTGCTCATGATAGAGAATGGTTTCACGACTATCCTGCGCCTTATGGCGCAAAGTTTCGTTATCTTCATGATAATTCAGTGTTATTGTTCCGGTATCCGGCCTATAATAGCCGCCTGAAGCAGTTTTAGCCCACTTGCCAACTCGAACTGTATCGACCTGATAGTCAATTTTTTTCGTTCGAAAGTTTTTTGTCTGCTTTTTAAGATCATCAGCCAAAGACATCTTGTTTCTCCTTTGTCAAGGATTATGCGCTTTCCATTACCGCCGCCGACTTAACCAACCAGGCTTTTCTCTCCAATATCAATTCATTGATTTCCAAAACCTTTTCTGGCTCAACATTTAATTTTGCGGCAACTTTTTCAACAAAATTGACTTCCTCATCGCCTAATTCATCATCAACATGCGCTATTGTTAACAACTCACGTATCAGCGCAAGAGCTTTGTGTCTGTCTTTAACGGTATTTGCAATCTCCGGAAGCAAAACATCTTCCCCCATCGGCGCATTGATTGCCGCCATTTTGTTTCCTACACCATAAATTTCGACAATTTCGTGGATGCACTCGCGCTCGCGGTCATCAACGCGTCCATCTGCTTTTATCAAGAAAATCAGCGCGCGGACAAATGTTATTTTTTCTTGTTCGCTCAATTGTTGTATATAATCGTCTGTCATTTCAACACTCCTTAATGTGAATAATATATCATAAAACCAGCATTGTTTATATTAGCGGTATGCTTATCTGCCCATTTGGCGGCGGAGAAGCATCAATTCCATACTGCTTTTGCTATCTCTCATCCGGCTAAATGACGGAGAAACCCTTGCCGTGGTGTCTTGTTGTGTTCGACCGGATAAAGATTTCAGATAAGCTGCTCTATCCAGATTTTCCGGCGTTGATGCTTCTTTTGAAGCTCTGAGCGCTTCATCAGCTGTTTTAAAATCGGTAGATTTAGAACGCCGCACCGCCTCAAACTTCCCCTGCCGGATTGGCCTGCCGGTAATCACAGGCTTATCAAAATCAAGAATTTCTTCATATTGAACCTCTGAAACACGCTTATCCTTTGACCACTTCGGATAATTTTTCAGATAATCTTTTACAATATCTTTACCATCATTTTCACCAACATCTTTAGAAAAGATCTCTGCCCACCAAGATACCTTATCTACATCATGTTTAGCAAAATCCATTATCGCTTCAAATGCTTTAACTTTTAAACTCTTTTCTATTGGCATTTTTTCTCTCGGATTGATATGTAGTAAAGAATAATGGTCAATTCCATTAATATTATAAATTTGCTTCAAAACCACCTGATAATTTGCTTCATTTTCGCTTGGAATTGATGTCCTTTCTTTCTCCCCTCTTAGAGCAACATTCATCCCAAAATTAATGTTATCTTTCACACATTTGTCCCTTTTCAAAGCGCTGTTAGCTTGTTCCATTGATTTCTGAATTGTCTTAGTATATGCTTTACGCTGTTCCGAGCTCATAGCATCTATACTTTTAACATTCATTTGAGCAAGATAACTATCAGATATTGCCTTAATATTAGAAGCTATATATAAATGCTGCAGTAAATTATTATATTGCTCAAAACTCATGTTATCTGTGAATGGAAATTCCTTCAATTTTCTTAAATATTCAAGTCGAGAATAATCCCTTTCCATACTTTTATAGACAGGCATTTCCAGGCCTTTTGACCTGTATTGTTTAAAATTGACACCGCCGATTGTATAAGCAATATCCAGTTGCTTTTGATATTCCGACTCATTCTCTTTAAAATTTCCTGAACCATACTTCAAATACCATTCTGTCATATCAATATGGTCTGCAGAATATATCTTGGCAAATCTATTCATCCACATTTCTTGTGTTCCGTCCATAATTAAAGACATATCTTTCTCAAAGTCTTTGGGATCAGAACTCAACGGATCAATCTCGCCTTTCTGAACGGCCTCTTTATAAAAGGAAAATCTATTCCCATCTTTATCAAACAGATGAATATCTCCTGTTTTGATATATTCTTCTCTTAAATACACCAGTTCTGCCATATTGGCGGAAATTTCATTGGCCATACATAATTTATAATATTGTTCCGGAGAGACACTAATATTCTTAGACTGAAATCCTTTATCCGCATTGCTGCGGTGCTTTTGCTCATGATAAAGAATGACATCTTGGTCGTTTATTTCTTTTCTTATCCAAGGAAGTTTCTCTTCCAAATTACGCATCCATTTGCTACTTTCCCCATAATTTATTGTTATCGTCCCCTTATCCGGATGATAATAACCAAGTGGTGTAGCTAGAGTAAATTCATCATATCGAAGCGTATCGACCTGATAGTCAATTTTTTTCGTCCGAAAGTTTTTTGTCTGCTTTTTGAGATCATCTGCCAGAGACATCTTGTTTCTCCCCTATCAATGAGATTTCTTTTATTTTGACAACTGTTTGGCTCGAGCAGCTTTGAATCTGGCGGTAATGTTTTTTGAGATAATCTGCCACATCTCGGCACCGTTTTCTTTCAACTTATTAAACAATTTTTTCGCTTCGGCGTCTTGTCCGCAAACAATCTCTTTGACCGGCGGCAAAGTCTTTTCCTCAAGTGAATTTTTGACGCCGTTTACAACGGCATTGCCCGCAAATTTCAACATTGCCTTTCCTTCCGGACTCAGCCCCTTTTGGTTGAGGTCATAGCCCAAAAAGTTGTGCTCCTCGACATCCTTTCCCATTGACGGCGTCAAGAAGAACTCGCCTCTTTTCTCCGGAAAATAGCTCATCAACACCGCATTATTTTGGGATAATGCATGCACTTCATGTTCAAAACTGTTGAAATGCTCCACTTCAAAATCTTTTGCCGAAACAAATGAAATCATTGTCGACTTTGAAACCCCAAGCGGCGCATAAGGCGCATGCGCCACACACAACAATTCATGCTGAACTTTGGCACACTCTGCCGGAGAATAACCGATTTCGGCCATTTTCTGCTTCATTTTTTCTTCCAGCTTCAGCAAGGTATACGCTCCGTGACAATGCGCGACCACCGTTAATTTTCGCATTTTGGCACAAGCCTCTTCCGTTGAGAGTCTCTGACCGTCTTTGTCACTGATGCGGTTCAAGAAAACCTTATCAAACAAATCGTCAATATAGCGCGGATTTAACGTATCCTCATTCATCGGCCTTTTTACTTTTATTTTGCGGTGCTTATCCTGCATCAGTTTGATGCGAGCCGGCCCATCTTGAAAGGTGACATTGCGGTCATCTATTTCCCCGAAATCATAAATTGCCGCATACAAACCGACCTTATCTTGAAGATTTTCGGTTTTTAATAATTTTTCGACTGGAGACAAATACCCATTTGCGCTTCTGTTCGAGTTTGTTGAATTTCCGCCCAAAATCAAAACAGCCGGTTCATCGGGTTTTATATCTTCAACAAGCTTAAACCCGTGCGGGTTGTCCGCTGTTTTTTCAACGCGCTGTCCGATAGATGAGCTCGAAATCAGTTCATCGACCTTTCCCATCTGACGATAGGCCGCCCTTTGGGAGCTCCGATTATTTACCGGATTTTTTAGCCCTTGCTCCAGTATTCCGTCTATTTCGGCTTTGTTGGGATAAGTGCTTCTTATTTTTCCCAAAGTATTATACGCTTCTTTTAACTGCCCTGGTGTTTGATTTGTTTTTTCGAGATTTTCGGCTATCAACCGCAAACATTGGGGAATCTTTTCCGCATCGGCCGCCGCAACAGCGCCAAGATTCTGATACATTTTTGAATATTCAGATGTCTCCGGTCGATAGTGCACAAATTTATCCCATAATTCTGCTCTCAAAGCCGGCTTTTGGGCATATAATGTTCCATAATTTGCAAAAAACAGCTTTTGAATCGGCTCAGGAAATGAATTAATTTTTTTCATCATCTCCGGCAAAGCCTCGTCCGGTGCGGCTGATACAGCCGATACCATATTACTGACAGTCCTCATATTATTGTTAAATTCCTGAGGATCCAAGGAAAAACCTTTATCTGCAAAATGATTAAACACAATTTCCGCACAGGCCGGATTTTTACAGATTATACCAGAATCCCTCTCAAACAAAATACCTTTTCCCTGCTTAACCAGTTTGTGGACAGCCTTGTTTATTTGGGGCTTTGTCATATTTGAGGTTATTTTGACAAAGGTTTTTGCAGCTGTGGGAAGCATATCAAGATTCAGCTCCTTTCCAGTCAACAGGGTATCAAAATCAGACAGCTGCTCGGCTGTTCGTTCCGGAGATTCTTCAGCCTGCTTACCCAATTTTTCAAACAACATGACGTATTCTTCAAAATTTAACGCCGAAACATCTTTAATACTTATCATTTTTGTTGCTTTCCTGTTTATTTTTCTTTATTTTTAGCATAAAAACAGCCTTTAATCAAGGATTATTGTTTTTTACGGAGAACCCGCCTGTGTTTTACAAAACAATTTATGCCTCGCCTGTCGGAGATTTGACCCTTGCCTCTGATGGAAGCAATATTATCGGCCTTTGGCTTGAGGGGCAAAAATATTTTCAAGATACTGTCTCGGGCAATTTGACACTCAAAAACGATTTGCCTGTTTTTCAGCAGGCCAAGCTTTGGCTTGATGCTTATTTTGCAGGCCAACACCCTTTGATTTCGGCTCTTCCGCTGGCGCCTATCGGCAACGACTTTCGTCAGGCTGTTTGGAAAATTCTTTGCGAGATTCCTTATGGAGAAGTAACCACTTATGGCGCCATTGCCAAACAAATCTCCGCACAACGCGGCATTAAGGACATGTCGGCACAGGCTGTAGGCTGGGCGGTCGGTCATAATCCGATATCCATCATCATTCCATGCCACCGAGTTGTCGGCACAGACGGCAATCTGACCGGTTATGCCGGCGGAATTTCAAACAAAATCAAATTATTGACCTTAGAAGGTGTGGATATGAGCTCGTTCTTTGAGCCCAAAGCCTAACAAAAACGCTTTTTTGCCGCCTTTTGGGGCGATTCGCTCAAAAGAGCACCTATTTGAATCCAAAAAAATTAAAAAAACGTTTAAAAAACAATGTCCAAACCAAGTTTTTGGACAAAAAGCCGCTTGCGCTTTCGGCAAAAATATGATATAAATGATATTGCTACAATATTATCTTTATCTATTACTATCCAAATTATTTGAAATTTCAAAAAGAGTTTTTTAGAAACACAATAGCGTTTGTGTTTGTTTAATTCTTCTATTTCTTTTCATATTTTAATTTTGATGTTTTGGGATATTCCGGTAATTTGTTTGGCCGCGCCTATTTTTAACTAGCGTGTTAAAAAGAAAGTTAAAATTAAAAAATAAAAACAGTTATGAAAAAGTATTTCACTTTTTTCGCAGCCGCCATCATGATGGTTGTTGCGTTGGCCGCTGCCTCATGCTCAAAGTATGAGGAGAACCTTGAGGCCAAAGAGCAGGAGAAGCCTGTCGAGCCGACACCAACTCCAGACGCCAAACTTCTCGACGTTATCGTCCTGTCAGAAAACCACATTGCTTTCGATAAGGAAGCCGTGATGGGAGCTGACAGTGTCGCAAAAATCTCTTGCGACAACTCCGTTGTCTTAAGAGAGATTTACAACGACAACAGCAAGCGTGACATAACTTTGCCGTTTGCAGTTGAGAATTTCTTCTCAATCAAAGCGCCAAAGGCTCTTGTATTTGAGTCGCTTGACGCGAAAATCGGAAAGGCTTACGCCTTCTCCGGTGATGTTTGCGACGTTGAGGGCTTTATCTTCAGCGCTTCCTTTGTGTCCAATCAGGTCCTTGGACCTGTCATGCACAAAGAGCAGGATTTCGCAAACCAGCTTCACGCTTGTCCGATCAAGCCGCAGACTCTGACTATCACAGCCCTCAATACGGTTGTGATCAGGTTCTGGGACAATGAGCAGACAGACTTTGCCGAGCTTAAGCTGACTGTTCCGATGAGCGAGAAAGATACGCCGGTAACTTTCGTCAAGCTTCTCTTCCAGCAGGAGCACCTCAACTTTATTCGTGAGGCTGTTCGTTCTGGAAATCAGGTTGTTGTCTCTTGCACCGACAATCTGATTATCGGAAAATTGTTCTCCGATGGAAGCTTGAGAGACACAAAGTCTCTGGAAATCGGCATTGACAACATCTTCAACATGACCGTTCCTACAACGGTTAACGTGAAGAGCGTCAGCGAAATCATCAATAAGACTTATGATTTCGACGGCGCAACTTGCAATGTTGAGGGTGGAATCTTCCGCTTCGTTTGGCAGTCAGCCAAGGTTAATGGTGAGGTTGTTTACGAGGGTAAGGATTACAGTGATCAAATTCACAAGTGTCCTGTCGCTCCAAAGACCCTGACCGTGACCTCAGCGAACAGCGTTGTTGTTAAGTTCTGGGATCAGAACAAAAACGACTATGCTCAGCTGACATTGACTGTCAACTTTAAGGAGGACGAGACCCCTGCGACTTTCGTCAAGCTTCTCTTCCAGCAGGAGCACCTCAACTTCACACGTGAGGCTGTTCGTAATGGAAATCAGGTTGTTGTCTCTTGCATAAACAGCTTGATTATCGGAAAACTCTTTTCCGACGGAAGCTTGAGAGACACAAAGTCTCTGGAAATCGGCATTGACAACATCTTCAACATGACCGTTCCTACAACGGTTAACGTGAAGAGCGTCAGCGAAATCATCAATAAGACTTATGATTTCGACGGCGCAACTTGCAATGTTGAGGGTGGAATCTTCCGCTTCGTTTGGCAGTCAGCCAAGGTTAATGGTGAGGTTGTTTACGAGGGTAAGGATTACAGTGATCAAATTCACAAGTGTCCTGTCGCTCCAAAGACCCTGACCGTGACCTCAGCGAACAGCGTTGTTGTTAAGTTCTGGGATCAGAACAAAAACGACTATGCTCAGCTGACATTGACTGTCAACTTTAAGGAGGACGAGACCCCTGCGACTTTCGTCAAGCTTCTCTTCCAGCAGGAGCACCTCAACTTTACCCGTGAGGCTGTTCGTTCTGGAAATCAGGTTGTTGTCTCTTGCACCGACAATCTGATTATCGGAAAGCTCTTTTCCGACGGAAGCTTGAGGGAGACTAAGTCCATGGAACTCGGCATTGACAATATCTTCAATATGACCGTTCCAACAACGGTTAACGTGAAGAGCGTCAGCGAAATCATCAATAAGACTTATGATTTCGACGGCAGCGTTTGCAGTGTTGAGGGAAGCGTCTTCCGCTTCGTTTGGCAGTCAGCCAAGGTTAACGGTGAGGTTATTTACGAGGGTAAGGATTACAGTGATCAAATTCACAAGTGTCCTGTCGCTCCAAAGACCCTGACCGTGACCTCAGCGAATAGCGTAGTTGTTAAGTTCTGGGATCAGAACAGAAACGACTATGCAGAGCTGAAGCTCTCTGTCAATTTTAAGGAAGATGAGACGCCGATTGAGGGACCAACCTTTGTCACAACGGAAGTTTCCTCTAAGCATGTTGCATACGTTTTGCAGGCGACATTGTCTGGTTATACGTCTACGGTTTGGTGCAAAAATTTTGCCCAAATACGTGACCTTTACAGCGATGGCTCCTACAGGAATGAAGAAACTTTTGACTACCTCGTTAAGAGCCTCTTTACTTTCAATGCTCCGGTAATGGAAGTTGAGGACACTAACACTGTTGTAGGCAGAAGCTACCCGTTCCAGAACGGTTATGCAACTGTTGGAGGCAAGCTTGTCCGCATGACATGGGAGAGTTCTACTGTGGTTGACAATATCATGCATAATGGTAAGGACTATTCTAGCAAAGTCCTTGCTTGTCAGCCGGTTGCCAGAACTCTGACTGTCCTGTCGGCCAAAAGAGGGGTTATCCGTTTCTATAAGGAAGACCCTTCTGACTATGCCGAACTCTGTGTGTCTCTCTCAATCAGGCAAAAAGAAAAGCCTGTTACCTTTGAGAAGACGGTTTGGGGATACAGGCACGTTGCTTGGACGAGCGCAACTTTGTCAGGCAGCAGCATTGAGACGAAAGGCAACAACCTTTCCGACTTCTATGAGCTGTGGTCTGATAACAGTCATCGTTACGCCGAGACAATAGCATACAATTGTGTAAACAGGTTCTCTCACAATATTCCAGCAATGGAATTGGAGAATACTAACACAGTTGTAGGTAAGAGTTTCAACTTCAGAAATGGAGTTGTTACCGTTGCCGGCTACAATGTGTCTGTCAGGAGACTTTCCGCAGAGGTTGAGGGAAGCGTTGTGTATAGAGGCAAAGATTACACCAAGGAAATTACTCCTTGTGTTCTCGAGGCTCGCACAATCACTTTCGTATCAACCAGCACTGCCGTTATCCGCTTCTATGGCGAAGACAGCAGCGACTATGTGGAAGTCACTGTTCCAGTGTCCATCAAGGAAGAGGAGACACCTGTCACCTTTGAGAAGACGGTTTGGGGATATAGGCATGTTGCTTGGATGAGCGCAACTTTGTCAGGCAGCAGCATTGAGGCGAGAGGTAACAACCTTTCAGACTTCTATGAGCTGTGGTCTGATAACAGTCATCGCTACGCCGAGACAATAGCATACACCTGTGTCAATAGGTTCTCTCACAATATTCCAGCAATGGAATTGGAGAACACTAACACAGTTGTAGGCAAGAGTTTCAACTTCAGCAATGGAGCTGTGACTGTTGCCGGCTATAACGTGAGTGTCAGGAGACTTTCCGCAGAGGTTGAGGGAAGTGTTGTGTATAGAGGCAAAGATTACACAAAGGAGATTACTCCTTGTGTTCTCGAGGCTCGCACAATCACGTTCACTTCAACCAGCACTGCCGTTATCCGCTTCTATGGCGAAGACAGCAGCGACTATGTGGAAGTTACCATCCCTGTGTCCATCAAAGAGACAAAGAAACTTGTAGAGATTTCAAGGCAGTTTGTTCACAAGGCATTCAGACCGAATGCTGTTGTAAACGGCCAAAATATCGCAGCAGTTTGTGATAACGCCGCATACTTCATCATGAAGTATAATGACGGAACACAGGACGCTCCGGTAGAGGTCGCTTACACCGTAACCAACAATTTCAGGGTATCATCTCTGGAATTTAAGGTTGTGGGCAAATCCGAGATTGTGGGCAAGACCTACAATTTCAATAACGGAACCACCGTTATTGCCGGAAAGACCGTTAATGTGACATTTGTTAACCGCGAGGTTTCAAATATCATGTTCAATGGTTCAAACTACAAGTCCGAGGCTCCAGTTTGCGTTGCAACCGTTCGATCAATCACGATCAACGACGGCAGCGCACGCATCGTCTTTGACGGAGAGGGCGAGACTGTTACCGCAGTTGTTCCTTGCACCATTACGGAAACAGATTCCATAAAGGGCAAGATTATCTGCGGGTATGCGACAGACTCCTATGTTGCCGGTTCACAGGGTGTAAGCGTTCGCGAGGGCACATACATCCATATTCTTGCTCTGTATAATGGCGTTTACACCATTTACAGCAAGAAGGTTGGAGCTGACAATTGGGGTTTGGAGACGGTTGTTTCTTCTGCTGATACAGCCAAAAGGCCTTTCGCGTTTATTAACAACGCGTTGAACAAGGTCGGCTATATATCAGTGGCGGAGGAGTATGAGAGCGGAAGCTATCTGATTAATTATTCAGATTTCAATGGAACTCTGTATAAGGCTATCGGAAAGACTTCTGTTACCATCTCGGGACAGCCGAACAGAAATCCGGTAAGAGGGACATGGTCCAACGGTTCTATTACTGTTGACGGCCAGACGTTCTTCATCTCCGGAACTCAGAATTAAAAAAAAAAGAAAAGAAAAAAAAATAATAATTTGCTCCGACGGGTCGCACCGATCCCTCGGAAGCCTTAAATTTAAATAACTCTTTTGCGGAGAACGGATACCTTTTTGGGTATCGGTTCTCCGTTTTTTGTTTTAAATCTTATCAACTTGAGACAAAGCTTGCTATCCCTTTCAAAAAGTTCTATAAAAAATTCTTAGATTAACTTGAGAGATTAAAGAAAACGCATGCGCACTTTATCAAAATCATTATTGGATTGGTATGCCGAATCCGGCCGTGATTTACCATGGCGGGTTAAGGGCGGAGCTCATCCGAATCCTTATGTTGTTTTGGTTTCAGAATTGATGCTTCAACAAACAACCGTCAAAACCGTTATTCCCTATTTTGAACGATTTATGAAACGTTTTCCGACGATTGCCTCGTTGGCCGCGGCCACTCAAGAAGAAGTTTATACCTATTGGCAGGGGCTTGGCTATTATACCCGCGCACGTTCTCTGCACAATACGGCAAAAATTATTATGTCGGATTTTGGCGGCATTTTTCCTCATACCCGTGCTGACGTGCTCAAGCTGAAAGGAATTGGTCCTTATACGGTTGCCAGTTTTTTGGCTCTGGCTTTTAATGCACCTGAAACAGTTGTTGACGGTAATGTCATGAGAATCATCTGCCGGTTGTATCATCTGACTGCGCCGCTGGATGATATCAGAGCCGAGATTTCCGCTAAAGCCGAAAGTTTGACGGATAAAAAACACCCCGCGGATTATGCTTCGGCGATTATGGATCTGGGGGCGACTGTTTGCACTCCCAAAAATCCGCGCTGTTTAGAATGTCCATGGAATAAGTCTTGCCAATCTAAAGGCTTGCCCGATTTGGAGCAAATTCCAGCCCGCCACCGTTTGCCCAAAAAAGAAAAAAGTGGTTTTGTTTTTATTATTACAAATTCTAAAGGAGAATTTTTTATTCGCCGCCGAACCGAAAAAGGACTTTTGTCCGGTCTTTATGAATTTCCGTGGTCGGAAGATAAACTTTTTACTGGAGCCAAAGACAGCGGATTAACAGTTTCTCATGTTTTTACACATTTTAAATTAACCTTGCATATTTGTTTTTTGAAAATGCAGAAAACTCCCACGCCTGATGGATGTTTTATCCGCCCTGAAAAACTTGGGGATTACCCTGTTTCAACCTTGATGAAAAAAGTATTTGCGACAGCTCAAAACCATTTAGAGCTCTTTGAGAATCCCAAACAATGAGGCTTGAAGTTTCGGATCCTTAATATTATGAAGTTTTTGAATAACTCTTAAATCTTCATTTTCAAGAAAAGGCTTTTCTTCTGTCAGGCCGTTAATAAAAAATCCGGCACCAATATTCAACAATGTGGCAATCTCCCACAATCTGGAAACGGTCATATTGCATTTAGCGCTTTCATAATTTTGCATTTGTTTGCGGGTAATTCCGAGACTGTCAGCCATTTTTTCGAGAGTCATATTTTTACTGAGGCGGGCGATTTTTATTCTTTCGGCAACATATCTTATTGCATCCGGCGCCGAGGTTACATTCATATCCGGTAAAGATAGCGTCTTTTTCCTCATTTCTCAAAAATCCCCTTTGTGTTGATATTTTTGATTATTTATAACATAAAAAGTTATATTTGCAACTAAAAAAATAATTATTTTTCTCATTATCGTTTTATGGGAATTATTATTTCCTAAATTAGAAGACTGCAACCTAAAAAGAATAACAAAAATAATCCTTGCAAAGTTTTGTTTCTTTGGATAATCTTGGTTTAACAAACCAATTAAATATATATTATGAAGATAAAACACATTCTCTCGTCGCTCTGCTTCATCTTAGGGCTCAAGAGCCTTTCAGAGCAACTCGACTGTCCTTCCACACCGCTGGATTCTCCAAGGCCTCCTCAGAAAACATTTTTTCCGAACAGTCCTGACGTCAAAAATCCTGCGACAAGCAATCGTAAAATCATTTAAAACTTTTGCGATGGAACTGACAAAAAAGATTATTGACATTGTTCAAGAACATGTGGCCTGCATGGGAAAACGCGTGACCGCCACGACCCTTCTGAAGGATCTCTACTTTGCGGCTTCGGACTATGTCGAACTCTATCAGGAGCTTCAGGAAAACGATATTTTCGTTTCCTATGACAAGCTAACCGACTGCAAAAGCGTGTCTGATGTTATCAGCCTCGTTGTCTAAGAAAGATAAAAGCATTCCATTGAGAAAGGAATGCTTTTTCTTTTATTTATGAGAAAGTTAGTTTCAGGCCTGTCCAACCGTTTCCATCAGCAGCGGATACAACGCCTGTTTGGGATCCATTCCTTTGGTCAGCACGACCTTAAATACCGGATACATCCGCTCGCATTCTTTAACGGCAATATCTATCATTTGAGCAATTTTGTGCTCAAAAAATTCTTCTTCATAATTCAAAAAGACCGAATGTTTGAAAACGGGCATCTTTTGCTCTGTCCAATAAGAAAAATGCCCCACCCACAAATTTTCATTAACCAAAGCCAACAGCTCAAAAACTTTGCTTCTGTCTTCCAGAGCATTATCAATATTCATCAGACAAGACATATGCAAACATTTCATAGAGGCTTCCCATGCAAAGAACAGCAGCATATTGTCCCATTTTCCCTGCACTTCAACAACCACTTCATTTTGATTGCGGCGCTCAAGCTCAAACGACTTGGACGCAAAAATATTCTCCACCATGTCTATGGGGTTTACATCTGGGGCTAAATTCTGAGCCGGAAGCATTTTTGGTTCTCCAAAAAACAGTTGTCACTTTTGATATATTTCAAAGCTTGCCTTGCGCAATTAATAAATGCAACCGCCGAGTCGTTTTTTTCCACTAATTTTCCCTCTGTGGATAAAAAGCTGGCACTTCTTTTATTGCAAATCAATAAGTTACGTAAAAAAATTTTTTTTCATATTTTTAGGTGTGGATATATTTGTGCAAATTAATTATTCTTTAATCGATTTAAAAATTTTTTATATGCAAAGGATTTTATTATGATTGGTCTGGCCTATCCCGAGATTTCGCCCATTGCTCTGAGTTTGGGCCCTTTGGTTGTTCGTTGGTATTCTCTGGCCTATTTATTTGGCATTTTGGGCGCTTGGTTTTTGTTTTTACGCAACAATGCCAAAAACAACCTTGGATATTCCAAACAAAATATTGAAGATCTTGTTTTTTATATCACGTTAGGCATTATCATCGGCGGACGTTTAGGATATGCCGTTTTTTACGGCGGCACGGAAATGTGGCTTAAACCATGGCGGCTTTTTGAGCTCTGGAAAGGAGGCATGTCTTTTCACGGCGGAATCGCCGGTGTTTGTGCGGCAGCCTTTATTTTTGCCAAACGGTTTAAATTTCCTTTCCTTGCCATTACGGACATTGTTGCCCTTTATGCGCCTATCGGCATTTTTTTGGGACGGTTAGCCAATTTTGTTAATGATGAACTTTGGGGACGCGTTACAGATGTTGCTTGGGCTGTTCGTTTTCCGGCTGGCGGATATCTGCCGCGGCATCCGTCTCAACTCTATGAGGCTTTTTTTGAGGGGCTCGTTCTGTTTATTGTTTTGAATCTGCTTTGGAAACTTCCAAAAATCAGAAAAGCCAATGGCTTTCTTTCCGGTTTGTTTGTGTTGTGTTACGGTGTTTTCAGAATATCTATGGAACAATTTCGGCAACCAGATGCGCAGCTTGGCTTTTTCTTCGGCTCGGTTACCATGGGACAAATGCTTTCCGCGCCGCTTATTCTGATTGGCGGTTTTGTTCTGGCTCTTGCACTCAAAAAAATTAAAAACTAGCCTTTTGATGTCACATTGTGGCTGAATTTTAATGTTGAACGCAACGCCTTATCGGCGCGGGCTAAAACTTCTTCCGCGCCGGAATCACTTCTTTTTTTTTCAGCGACACTGCAGGATATGGTTAATTTTACGGGGATTTTTTGTTTCTTTTCAAAAGCAAACGATATGCCGGCTATCGTGCGGCGCAAATCATCAGCTTCTTTAAAACTCTCTTTTTTATCCAGCTTTTTATAAAGAATAACAAATTCATCGTCCGCATATCTGTAAACGTTTGTTTCTTCCGGCAAAAGCTCTTGTATGACACCGGCAACAAGCCCTGCTAAGACTTCTGTTTTTTTCTTTCCAACAGAAGTCAAAAATTTATCATATCCATCCAAACTGACAATACCGAGGCTGTATTTCAACGGAAAACTTTTGGATTGTTTTTGATAGGAATATTGACTATAAAAACCTGTTGTCCTGTCATAATAACGATTATAAATACTTGTATAAACCACACTTCCGAACAATATTCCCTGAGCCAGACAAAAAAACAAACTCCGACCGGCTGCAGAAGAGGCAAAGAATATTCCCGCCGCTGTGCTCAAAACTGCGAACAAAAACCCATAATCCAGCACTTGTCCGTTTTTAACAGAGCCTCCCAATGTCACAATTCCCAAAAGAGCGAAACAGGTCATTGCGCCATAGTTTACCTCAAACACCTCCAACCGCAATCCCTGACGGCAAAACATTTCCACGCAGGCGTATTCTCCGGCAACAGCCACAAGCAGATAAAAGGTCTTTCGGCTTATCAGACGCCTTGGCGCATAAAAATAAAAAAACAATAAATTAATCGGAAGAAGAATACTTAAATTCTGATACCAAATTGTTTCTTTGAATTGTTCTCCATAAGCGCTTTTCAGATAATTAACCAATGTATATCCCACGATTAGAATCAAGCCGAAAAATAACGGACGCCCGTCATTGATGTTAATCAAAAAAATCAAAAACAACCCGCTAATCAGATAAAATCCGCTATGAAAAATTTTTGCCGTCTCATAGCTGAACCCTTCTTTGGCCAAAAAGCTCAAAAATGCAACAGCAAAAAATGCCGCAGGAATCAACATTCCGCTGATTAGAGGTAAATATTTTTCCAATTTTTGCTGCAGCCGCACGTTCATTTTGCCTTTTTAAGAATCTTCAAAATTGTCTTAAGTTTAGCGGCAAAAAGTTAAATTTTATTTACGCACTTTAAGATAGAACTGTCCCCGTAAGAATAAAATCTGTATTTTTCCTTGATGGCATGTGCATAAGCTTCTTTCATCCGATCTAAACCGGCTACGGCGCTGACCAACATAAACAAAGTCGACTTCGGCAGATGGAAATTCGTAATCAGCATATCCAATACTTTAAACTTATACCCCGGCGTAATAAAAATATCTGTTTCGCCGCAAAAAGGATGCACCAATCCTTTATCATCAGCTGCCGATTCAAGAAGGCGTAATGATGTTGTTCCTACGGCAACAACACGCCCGCCGCTGTGTTTGGCTTGATTGATGATATCGGCAGCATCCTTTGTAATAACTCCGTATTCGGCATGCATTTTATGATCTTTTGTATCGTCCGTCTTAACGGGCAGAAAAGTTCCCGCACCGACATGAAGCGTTACAAAGACCTGTTTGACGCCTTTGGCTTTCAAGGCATCTAAGACCTGCGGCGTAAAATGGAGCCCCGCTGTCGGCGCCGCAACAGCCCCGTCATGCTTGGCATATACCGTTTGATAATTTTCTTTATCATCAAACTTGTGCCAAATTGACTCTTTTCCCGGCCGGTCTCTTTTAATATAGGGCGGCAGCGGCATAAATCCATATTCTTCCAAAAGTTTCGGCAAAGCGGCCGTTTGACAGGTAAAGCGCAACAGGACACCATCTTCTGCATCTTTTTCTAAGACTTCTGCGCCAAATTCAGACTCTTCGGCCGAAGTCGTTTCATTATAAAATTTAACAATATCCCCTTGTTTCAGGCGTTTGGCGTTTTTGATAAACGACCACCAGCTCAACCCATCTACTGGATGATAGAGCGTTACCTCAACCAAAGCTTCGCCTCTTTTTCCGTAAAGGCGCGCCGGAATAACCTTTGTATCATTGCAAACCAGCACATCGCCTTCGTTGAGCAGTTCCGGCAAGTCCGAAAAATGTCTGTCCGTTATTTTTCCCTCGACCGACAAATCCAACAAACGCGAAGCATGGCGCGGTGTCACAGGTTGAGACGCAATCAGCTCTCTCGGCAACTCAAAATCAAATATATCAACTTTCATTTATTCGACTTTCAAAAAACTTTTTCAACGGGTTATACTCCAAAATACCCTGCAAAGCAACAGTTTTTATACCACTCTTGTTACCGTCAGCCAGTCCACAGACTTCGGCTTGGCCTTTTTGAGTGCCAAAGTGCATTCTTTGAGCGTTGTTCCCGTCGTCAGCACGTCATCAATCAATAAAATCCTTTTTCCTGCTACTTTTTCAGGATTTTTCACAACAAATGCATCGCGGACATTTTGCAAGCGTTCATCTCCAGAACATTCGACTTGCGGCTTTGTTTTGCGTTTTTTAATGACTGCATCATATGCAACTTTTATTTTTGCCAATTTACCGAGTTCCTTAGCCAGCAATGCCGACTGATTGTATTTGCGTTTCATCAGCCGCGTATAATGCAGCGGCACCGGAACTATAATATCCACTCCTGCCTCAAAAATGTCTTTTCCGGCGACAAACATCATCTTAGCTAGAAGGGAGGCTAAATCCGTTTTATCATAAAACTTAAAATCCAAAATCAACTTTTTTGAAAACTCATCATAGGCTGCCGCTGAGCGCGCCAATCTGAACCATTTTCGCCGATGAGGTTTTAAGCATTCTCCGCACAGCAGCTTTTTGTCATCTTCCAACATTTGAGGCAGCGGACGCCCGCACCGCCGGCAAACCGCACCGTTCAAAAAATCAATCTTTGATATGCAGGAATCGCACAAGCCTTTATCTTCATCCAATACCTTGCCGCAATAAAAGCACCGCGGCGGCAAAATCAGATTTAGAAGAGTTTTTAAAAAAGTCATTTGAGAGCAAGCTCTGCCAGTTTTGTATGGATATCGTTAATATGATTGACCACGATAATTCCCGCCTCGGCCAACGCATCTTTTTTATCCTGAACAGACACATATCCGTTTGTTAAGACATCGCCGGCATACCCCATCCGATGCCCGAAAGGAACGGCATCTCCGGCTACAAATGCCACAACGGGCTTTTTATGCTCAAGTTTTTTATACCATGATGCCGCGGCTTCCTCAAAAGCACCACCCAAATGCCCCAACATCACAACAGCGTCTGTCTTTTTGTCTTCATGAAAAGCCTTAAGCACATCAATAAAATCAACCCCCATCAGGATATCATCGCCCAATCCGACAACCGTCGACTCTCCAAGCCCCGCCCGATTTGTTTCCAAAATAGCTTCATAAGTCAAGGTTGAAGACCGAGACACAATTCCAATGCGCCCCTGTTTAAGAATATTTTCAGGGAAGACGCCTAAATGAGCTTCTTTTGGTGTAATAATTCCGGGGGTATTCGGCCCGATAAACCGCATTTCAGACTCTCTGAGCATTTCTTTTATCTCAAGCATATCTTTCAAGGGCACGCTGTCAGCAATACACACGGCTAATTCCAGTCCGGCATCAATGGCTTCCTTGACGGCCGATTTGACAGCCTTAGCCGGCACATACATAATACTTGCCGTTCCACCTGTTTCAGCAACGGCTTCTTTCATTGTATCAAAAACAGGCAGGCCCAGATGCAATGTTCCACCTTTGCCTGGGGTTACGCCGCCCACAATTTTTGTTCCGTAATTCAAAGACCTTTGAATATGAAAAGACGCCTGAACACCCGTCATTCCTTGACAAATTACTTTTGTTTTTTTATTAATAAAAACAGACATCAGGCCGCCTCCTCCATTGCCGAGACAAGTTTTTCAACGGCATCTTCCGTTGTCTCCGCCCAAATAATCGGCAATTTTGAATTTTTTAAAATCTCCTCAGCCAAAGCTTTGTTTGTTCCTTCAAAACGAACAACCAACGGCACGTTTAACCCAACCTCGGAAGCCGCCGAAATAATCCCATCGGCAATCAGGTTGCACCGAACAAACCCGCCCAAGATATTCAGCATAATGCCTTCGACCCGCGGATTGGTCATAATAATTTTGATGCCCGAAGCAATCTTGTCTTTGTCAACACCACCTTTGACATTGATAAAACAGGCCATTCCTTTATTTTTATCTTTTAACAAATCCATAGCCGTTAAAGCCAGCCCGTCTCCGTTAACAATGCATCCGACCGCTCCGTCAAATTCGCTGTATGTGAATTTATATTTAGAGGCTTGAATATCTCTCTCTGACAGCTCACATTCATCTTTCAGCGGAGCAACTTCAGGCTGCCTGAATAATGCATTGTCATCAAATGAGATTTTTGCATCCAACGCAACCAACTCGCCGTTTTTCATCACGCCGACAGGATTAATTTCAATCATTGCCGCATCTTTTTGCAAAAAGGCTTTGTGCAGTCCGTTTATCAGGTTTTCCAGATTATGCGCCGCCCGCGCCGGTAATTTCAAAAAGTCCATGACCTGCTGCACCTGCTCGGGACGCGTATCTCCGTCCACATCAAGCTTAATTCTCAAAACCTTTTTAGGCTTATTCATGGCGATTTTCATAATATCGCCGTCTTTGATATCCGCCACAAGCAGCGTCAGCTCCGCAGCCACACGTCCGACGGCCAATGCCATATAAAAACCGCTTTCAACTTTGTTAAACGCCTCAACATATATCCGGCTGACTTTTTTTCCGACAGGACCTGTCTGAACTGTTACCAACGTTGCGCCCAGCATCTGTTTGGCGTTTTCAAAAATCTCTTTCTTTTTGGTGAGAATCCGCACACCGCCGCCATGGCCGGCCTGTTTTTCCAAAAAATACCCCTTATGTCTGGCACCGGATTGAATCTGTGCTTTTAAAACCCACGGACCTTTTTTGGAAACTTCTTGAGCAACCTCGACCGCTTCGGCGGGCGTATAAGCTATTTTTCCTTTTGGAATTTTTATCCCATATTGCTCAAAAATTTTTTTAGCCTGATATTCATGAATATTCATGATTATATCCTTTGTTTATTGCAAAGCCTCTGCATAATGCTTTATTTTTTCTATCATTGACTCAAGCCCGTTGCGGCGGGAGGGCGTCAGATGTTCCTGAAGTCCGAGTTTAGCAAAAATATCGCTAACTGCAATTGATTTAATTTCTTCTGGGGATTTATCATTATAAATCATTAGGACAACAGCTATCAACCCTTTGACAATCATCGCGTCGCTGTCGCCTGCAAAATGAATAATCCCATTTTTAAAATCAGGCACGAGCCATACCTGCGACTGACAGCCTTTGACTTTCCATTCTTCCGTCCGCCATTTATCTTCCAATGGCGGTAGTTTTTCGCCAAGTTCTATCAGATATCTGTATTTATCTTCCCAAGAATCCAAGAATTCAAAATTATCTATCAATTCGTCTATTGTCATTTTACCTTTGCCTTTTTATGTTCTTGTAACATCTAAAAAAGCTCAAGGCAATAAAAAAAGAGCGGATACACTCCGTCCGCTCGTTTCTTTAATCCTTTACAGCACCATTACAGCAGTTCAAACATAGCTTTGGCTTCATCGCTCAACATCTCAAAACTCCAAGCCGGTTCCCAGACGATGCGCACTTCGACCTCCCCGACTCCTTCAACCAACGATACGGCCTGCGCAGCCTGTTCGGGCAAAACACCCGCCACAGGACACATCGGCGAGGTCACTGTCATTTCAATATATACATCGCCATTTTCTTTTTGTTCCAGCTTATATACCAACCCCATATCCCAGATATTAACCATAATTTCGGGATCAGAGACTGTTTTTAACGCTTCAATAAGCGCCTCTCTGGAAGCTTTTTTGCTTCCCTCAGGCAGCGGCTGTCCGGCCTTTGCGACATATTCTTTTTTATAATCTTCAGGATTTATATCCGTTATTTCTTCCATCGTTTTGTCCTTAGAAAAACGTTTTTGCCTTGTTTAAGGCTTTACACAAAATATCAATATCCTGTTTGGTATTATACAACCCGAGTGATGCCCGCACAACGGATTCATAGCCCATCCGCCGAACCAAAGGCGCCGCGCAATGATGTCCGACTCTGACCGATACACCTTCCTTATCCAAAATAAAGGCCAAATCCTGCGGATGAATCCCCTCAATCACAAAAGAAAACACGCCGCCTTTACCTTCTGCTGTTCCAATTTGCCTCAGACCTTTAATTTCGGACAGCTTTTGCAACGTATATTTTGTCAGCTCATTTTCATGTGCTGTAATATTTTCCATTCCGAGAGACATCATATAGTTTAACGCTTCGCCCAAGCCTATGGCCTGAACAATCGCCGGCGTTCCCGCTTCAAACCGTGCAGGAGGCTCATCAAAAGTTGTGGTTTGATAGGTAACCACGTCAACCATATCTCCCCCATATTGATACGGCGGCATGGCTTTTAAAATATCATATTTGGCATATAGAACGCCAATTCCGCTCGGACCATAGGTTTTGTGCCCTGAAAAGGCAAGAAAATCGCAATCCATCTCCTGAACGTCAATTTTTTGGTGGACGGCCAGCTGGCACGCATCAACCAACACCTTTGCCCCGACTCTGTGCGCCGAGGAAATAATTTGTTTTATCGGGAAAATTGTTCCCAACACATTAGACATTCCCGTAACGGCGACTAATTTTGTTTTTCCGCTCAACAATCTGCAAAAATCATCCCAGTCAAACGCTCCGTCATCTTTGATTTTGCAAATTTTGAGCTCGAACCCTATTTCATCGCGCAAAACCTGCCATGGCACCAAATTTGCGTGATGCTCGGCTTCGGTAATAATGACCTCGTCAATCTTTGTCAAAAACTTGCGTCCCCATGTTGAGGCGACCAAATTAATTGACTCCGTTGCATTGCGCGTAAACACAATTTCTGCAGGAGAAGCCGCATTCAAAAATTTCTGAACGATTTTGCGCGCCTCTTCATAAGCTGACGTAATTTCCTCGGACAGCAAATAAGATCCGCGGTGAACATTGGCATATTCCTGTTCATAAACCTGAACCATTTTATCAATCACGCTGCGCGGCTTTTGTGCCGAGGCCGATGAATCCAAAAATGTATTCGCCTGTCCGTTAACAGACACATCGAAAATCGGAAAATCTTTTCTGATTTGCTCTACGTTATACATTGTTCTCTCCTCGAGAGGGCTCCGTGCCGATTGTTTTCACTAAAGATTTAATCCACAAATTGACTTTTTCATCATCAATTTTGGCTATCACATCGTTCAGATAGGCATCTATCAACAATTGTTCAGCCTTTTTTTCGCCAATCCCGCGGGAACGCATATAAAACAGTTGCTCTTTGTCCAACTGCCCGCAAGCGGCGCCGTGCGAACATTTAACATCATCGGCAAAAATTTCAAGCTCCGGCTTCACATCTATTTCGGCCTCATCGCTCAACAGCATGGCCTTGTGCAACTGATAGCCTTCTGTTTTGACGGCGTCTGGTTCAATATGAATTTTTCCCTGAAAAACACCCTTGGCCTGTCCGCCGACAACGCCTTTGACCAGCAACAGAGATTTTGTATTCGGCTTCTGATGCTCAATATCGGTTGTTGTGTCCAATGTTGCCCAACCGTTCATCATATAGGCTGCATCGACCTGTGTTTCTGCCCCTTCTTCCGCTAACAATACTTTGGTTTCATGACGCCCTAAATCGGCGCCTTTTTGCAGGCAAAAACTTTTATATTTTCCGTTTTGTCCGATAGAAACGGCATTCAAAGCAATATGAGCCGCCTTAAATGCTTCGTCTTGAACTTTGTAATGGCGCAGAACGCCGCCTGTTTTGATTTCAATCTCATTGACGATATTTGTAAAATATGATGCCTTTTGCGCCCCCGTCCACCCAAAATACTCTACCAACTCCAATTCGGCCTCAGGCTCAACCACGACCAAATTGCGCACATTATACATTAAGTTGTCTTTCGGAACATTTGTGTGATATATCAAGGCAATCGGCCTATCCAAGCGATATCCCTGCGGCACGCGGATATATATTCCTTCTTCCAGATACGCCATATTTAATGCCGCAAACGGGTGATTTTCCACCTGAGCCAAATTTCCGATATGCGCTCTGATTTCGGGACGAAACATAACAGCCTCAATCAATGGCACGATTTCTATTCCGTCAGGCAATTCAGAATCTTTTGGCGTGAACACACCATTTTCAAAACAAACTTTATAGCACGCAAAAGGTATCTCCGGCAGGCGAATTTCCGCTCTTATTCCTTTGGGCGCGCAGGTAAACTCCCGCTCAAAAAAACGGTTGGGTTTGGTGTATTTCCAAGCCTCTGTTTTCGGCGTCGGGATTCCCTGAGCCAAAAAAGCCTCACCCCCTTTTTGACGCGCTTCTTTCAGCCATGGGATATTATCGCCGATAAGCTCTATATCTTGCAGCAAACCGCTCATTCTTTTTCTTTCACAAATTCGGCATAGCCCTTTTGCTCAAGCTCCGCCGCCAATTCCTTACCGCCGGTTTTGACAATTTTACCATCCGCATAAATATGAACAAAATCCGGCACAATATAATTTAACAGACGCTGATAGTGCGTGATAACCAATAAGGCATTTTCGTTTGTATGCAAGGCATTGACGCCGTCCGCGACCACTCTTAACGCATCAATATCCAATCCCGAATCCGCTTCATCCAAAATGGCCAAGGTCGGTTTAAGGACAGCCATTTGCAAAGTCTCAAGCCGCTTCTTCTCGCCGCCGGAGAATCCGACATTAACCGCGCGCTTAATCATTTCGGCATCTAACCCTAATTTTTTGCCTTCTTCACGCACCATCTTGATAAATTCCATGGTATCAAGTTCCGGTTCGCCCTTATGTTTTCGAACAGCATTTACCGCATGTTTCAAAAAAGACGTTACAGGCACTCCGGGGATTTCAACCGGATATTGCATGCATAGGAAAATTCCTTCGCGGGCGCGCTCTTCCGTCGGCATCTTTAACAAATCTTTTCCTTTGAACCGCACCGAACCCGATGTCACATGATACCCAGGTTTGCCGCACAGCACATTTGACAATGTTGACTTTCCGGCGCCGTTTGGTCCCATTAAAGCATGGACTTCTCCTGCATTGATTGTCAGATTAAATCCTTTGATGATTTCTTTGCCGTCCACGCCGGCATATAAGTCTTCTATTTCCAATAACGGTGTTGTCATTTGTTTTGATTCCACTCATCTAAACGTTTTTCAATTTTTTGCAATTTCTCTTTTTTATAGGCTTCAACCTGCTGGTCTATTCCGTAACAAACTTTCAGCTGGCGCAGCATAATTTCAACATCAGCCGTTTCTTCAATAATCTCCGAAACATTGTTTTTTCCACGGTTGATATTTTTCAATATTTCTTTTGTCAGCTCACTCATTTCCTCAATAACCTGAAGCATCTGCGCTTCTTTTCCCCATGTTTTAAGAGCCCGCTCATACGTATCCATCACCCGACACTCCCTTCCAGTGAAATATTAATCAATTTGGCCGCCTCAATCGCAAATTCCATCGGCAAATGCTGCATTACTTCTTTACAGAATCCGTTCACTATCAGGCTGACGGCTTCTTCCTCGCTAATTCCTCTCTGACGGCAGTAAAACAGCTGTTCATCGCTGATTTTTGAGGTTGTCGCTTCGTGCTCCAGACAAGCTGTCTTATTCCGATTTTCGACATAGGGCACCGTGTGCGACCCGCATGTGCGCCCAATAAGCAAACTGTCGCATTGCGTGTAATTGCGCGCTCCGTCCGCTGCGGGCGCAACCTTAACCAACCCGCGGTAGGTCTGGTTTGAGAATCCGGCTGAAATTCCTTTTGAGATAATCTTAGAAGAGGTATTTTTGCCGATATGAATCATTTTTGTTCCGGTATCGGCCTGTTGGCGGTTATTTGTAATGGCCACCGAGTAAAATTCCCCAACAGAATTATCGCCTTGCAGCACACAAGAGGGATATTTCCATGTTACGGCCGACCCCGTTTCAACCTGCGTCCATGAAATTTTGGAATTTGCGCCCCGACACGCAGCCCGTTTGGTCACAAAGTTATACACGCCGCCTTTACCGTCTTTATCCCCCGGATACCAGTTCTGAACCGTTGAATATTTGACTTCGGCATCTTTCAACACAACAATCTCAACAATTGCGGCATGGAGCTGATTTTCATCGCGCTGCGGCGCCGTGCACCCCTCCAGATAAGACACATAGCTTTCCTCATCGGCAATAATCAGCGTGCGCTCAAACTGCCCCGTATTTTTGGCGTTAATTCTGAAATAGGTGGACAGCTCCATTGGGCATTTAACCCCTTTGGGAATATAAACAAAAGAACCGTCCGTAAATACTGCCGAATTCAGGCAGGCAAAGAAATTATCCGTATAAGGCACGACCGAGCCCAGATACTTTTTAACCAGCTCGGGATGTTCTCTGACAGCTTCTGAAATAGAACAGAAAATTACGCCTTTTTCAGCCAACTTGGCTCGGTAGGTCGTCGCAACAGACACGCTGTCAAATACCGCATCTACCGCAACCACTCCAGCTAAGACCTCTTGCTCTTTTAATGGAATTCCTAATTTTTCATAGGTTGAGAGCAAATTCTTATCTATCTCGTCCAAGCTTTTGGGACGGACTTTTTGCTTCGGCGCCGAATAATAGGCCAATTTTTGGTAATCTATTTTATCATAACTCAGCTTTGCCCAAGCAGGCTCCGTCATACCTTTCCAAAACTCAAAGGCTTTCAGGCGCCAATCCAACAACCAGTCCGGCTCATTCTTTTTGGCAGAAATCAGACGGATAATATCGGCATTCAGGCCGCACGAAACCGTATCGGCTTCAATATCCGTCACAAAGCCGTATTTATATTTGTCGCCGGATTCATCGGCAACGGTAATTTGCGTTTTATCAGTCATCTTAAAAAAGAACCTAGTGTTTTTTTTATTTAAAATCAACCCATATTTAACCTTATTTTAGCTTTTCTTTATCACTCTCAAAGAATCGAAAAAAACATAAAAAAGGAGGCCTAATGGCTGTTTTGTCTTTGATTTTTGGAGTATTGGCTGTTGTCTTTGCCGCCACATCTCTGGTTCTGTTCAAGTCTCTGAAACGTTTAAAATCTGAAATTCAGGAACTTCTGCGCGAGACGACCCTTGCCGAAGAACCTCAACAAAACGACTCCGGCGATATCTATTTTAAGATTGACGATAGTTTTAATTTGACCTTTATTAACGACTCCGGCGCCAAAGAACTCGGCTACCAACCCGAATTTCTGTGTGAGCGGCCGTTAACCGAAACAATCCTTGAAAATAATGATGCCAATACGGCTTTTTTAAAAGAAATTTTTGCTAAAATATCAAAAAAGCAGTCAACCGTTACTTCTCAACTTCTTTTAAAACGCCGCGACGGCAAGACTCTTTTGATGCTGGTTCGAATCCGCCCGCTTCTCAATGAGATACTCAAATGCACGGGGCTCAGTTTTTTGTGCAAAGATTTATCTCAAGCTGACCGGCTTAAAAGCGAATTGTCGGATTATCAATCTATTGATCCTTTTACCGATATTCTTAATGAAAAGACCTTACTTACCCGATTTGAACATGATTTTAATTTAGCCAATCGTTACAATAAAGAGCTCTCTACTCTTGTTATTGAACTTAAAGATATTTACGCTTTTATATCCAAAGGAATCGACTTTGAAACTGCCGATAAGATGCTCAAAAACATTTGCTCTCTGTGTTTGGAAAGTCTGCCACCTGAGGGCTATACAGGGCGAATCGACAAGACCAAAATATTTATGGTTCTTAAAAATACGCCGCGCGCCAAAGCCGCCCAACTGGCCGGAGATATTCTTAAGTCAGCTGTCGAAATTATCAAGACTCTGCGCATTGACGAATCCAATGCCCAGATGATTATCATTTCTTATTCCAACCGCAAGGGCTTTGCCGACAGCTATGATGCGATGATTGGTCGAATCCAACGCCATATCAACACTGCCCTCAAACAAAAAATTTATGGCATTTTCTCCTCAGACAGCAGGCAAACAACTCTTTCTGATTTAGAAAATATTAAGGGTTAGATGCTAGGCTCACTTCTTGATAGAGCTTTATTATCCAAAAGAAAGTGTTTACATGCGTTATTGGCGAATGGTTATTTGTTGTCTCGTTTTGGCTGTCAGCGCCTGTTCGACAGACAGCAGGCTTTTCGGCTACACGCTTTGGGGACGCCCTGGAAACTCCGCAAATAACGGAATCGTTACGGTTCGCAAAGGCGACACCCTTTACAGCATTGCCCGCGCCAATGATGTCCCTATCCGCGAGGTTATTGAGACAAACAATCTTCGCCCGCCTTACACACTACACGTCGGGCAAAGCATCCGTCTACCCCGCGCTAAATACCATATTGTCGCAAAAGGCGACACGCTTTATAACATTTCCAAAAGATACAACGTGGATATGCCCACGCTAAGCCGCACAAACAACCTGCAAGCCCCTTTCACACTCAAAATCGGACAAAAACTTTTAATGCCCGGAAGCATCGTGACTTCGCCAGCAACATCTTCTTCCAAAACGACTCATACTGTTTCCAAATCATCTTCCGCTTTGCACAGTCGGCAAACAGCCGCCGCGCAGCCGTCTACCCGCCGCAGCCAAAAATTTATTTGGCCGGTCAAAGGACAGGTTATTTCCAAATTCGGCCCCATTGCCAAAGGGCGTAATAATGACGGCATTAATATTAAAGTGCCTAAAGGGACGCCCGTTAAAGCTGCCGACAGCGGAACGGTTGCCTATGCCGGAAACGAGCTTAAAGGATTCGGCAATTTAATTCTTATCAAACATCCTGACGGCTGGGTTACGGCTTATGCACATAATGACACGCTCAAAGTGCGCAAAGGGCAAAAAGTAACCAAAGGAACCGTTATTTCAACCGTCGGCAATTCCGGCGGTGTCGGCACGCCTCAACTCCATTTTGAAACTCGCGCCGGCAAAAAAGCCCTCAACCCGCAGTCTTATCTTCAATAGTGCCCAACTTTAAAAAAGAGCTTGTGAAATCATAAAATTTCTCCTATATATGCAGTAATAACTGTTTTTATATTTGATTTTAGGAGATTACCATGTTTATAAATCCTGCTTTTGCTCAGGCTGCCGGAGATGCTGTTTCTTCGGGGAGCTCTCTGACCGGCATGATTGCCCAGTTGGTTTTGATTTTTGCCATTTTTTACTTTTTACTCATTCGCCCGCAGCAAAAACGCATTAAAGAACATGAAGCCAAGCTCTCGGCTATCAAACATGGAGATACCATTATTACCGGCGGCGGTATTTTTGCCAAAGTTGTCAGTGCATCGGCCGACACAGATGAATTGCAGGTCGAAATTGCAAACGGCGTTATTGTTAAAATCGCCCGTTCCACCGTGCGCGAGGTTTTGACAGACGCTGTCAAACCTGCCAACAGCAACAAGAAAAAAACTAAAAAATAAATTTAGGACAAACCGATATGTATAAATTATCAAAATCCAGAGTGATTACAATTCTTGCCATTTGTTTCATCGGCGTGTTTTTTGCAATTCCGAACCTCATCGGCAATTCATCAGCGCTTCCCTCGTGGTGGCAGCCGGTTAACCTCGGCCTTGATTTGCAGGGCGGATCCAATCTTTTGTTGGAAGTCAAATTAGATGACGTTCTCAAAGAGAGAATGTCTTCCATTGAGGATTCGGCTCGTCAGATTCTGCGTGAAAACAGAATCCGTTACAAGAGCCTGACCTCAAATGAAAACGGCGTTAAAGTTTCCATTGAAAATGTCGGCGCGCGAGCCAAAGCAGCCAACCTGTTCCGTAAAATTGACGACGGAATCGTTGCGGAAGAAGATGCCGAGGGAAATATTGTCATCACTTACAGCGAAATTGCTTTGAACAATCTCAAAGCCAAAGTTGTTGATCAGTCTATTGAAATCGTCCGCCGCCGTATTGATGAACTTGGCACCAAAGAGCCCGTTATCCAAGCGCAAGGAACTTCCCGTATTGTCGTCCAACTTCCCGGATTGCAAAATCCTGAGTATGTTAAGACTTTACTCGGTAAAACAGCCAAAATGTCTTTCCATCTGGTTGACAGCACCGCCCGTGCATCTGACGCCAAAAGAGGTATGCTCGGCGGCAAATACAAAGTTGCTTACGGCGAGATGGGAGAACCTTATGTCATTACCCGCAAGCCCGTTGTCGGCGGCGAAAATCTGGTTGATGCACAACCGTCATTCCAAAACGGCGAGGCTGTCGTTTCGTTCAAATTTAACTCGCTCGGGGGCAAGAAGTTCGGCGAAGTAACAAAAAACAATATCGGCGAACGTTTGGCCATTGTTTTGGATAATGAAGTTATTTCGGCACCGACAATCCAAAGCGCCATTATGGGCGGCTCGGGCGTCATTACCGGAAATTTCACGGTAAAATCGGCTAATGATTTGGCCTTGCTCCTGCGTTCGGGTGCTTTACCCGCTCCGTTGGAAGTATTGGAAGAAAGAACAGTTGGAGCCGGATTGGGGGCTGATTCCATCAAAGCCGGTATTGTTGCCTCTATCATTGGCTTGATTGCCGTTGTTGCTTTTATGATTGCCGCTTATGGTTTGTTCGGCGTTTTCACGACAATTACGGTTTTTGCCAACTTGGTTTTGATGCTTGGCATTTTGAGCGTTATGGGCGCCACGTTGACCCTTCCGGGTATTGCCGGTATCATTTTGACCATCGGTATGGCCGTTGACGCCAACGTTCTTATTTTTGAAAGAATGCGTGAAGAAGTCAAAAACGGACGATCCACCCGTGATGCCGCAGACGCCGGCTTTACAGAAGCTTGGGCAACCATTGTCGACTCAAACCTGACGACTCTTGTCGCTGCTGTTGTTTTGTTCTATTTCGGCACCGGCCCTGTCAGAGGATTTGCCGTTACCTTAGCCATTGGTATTGCAACATCCATGTTTACCTCTGTCACGGTAACCCGTTTGATTATTACGGCATGGCTGAATAAATACAAACCGACAAAATTGCCGATTTAGAAATTTTAGAATAAGGACACAAAAACAATGATGAAAATTTTTAGTTGGGTTACAAAAGATACCAATATTGATTTTATGAAATCGGCAAAGTTGACTTATATCTTGTCGAGCACTTTAATACTCTTGTCAATTGCCTGCATTATCTTTAAGGGCTTTAACTTCGGTATTGACTTTTCCGGCGGTATTTTGATGGAAATCAAAGCCCCGACAGTTATTAATGCTGATGAAATGCGCAAAACTTTGAGCAATCTGGACATTGACGACCTGAATCTCCAAACAATCGGTGAAGACGGAACGGAAATGGTTATCCGCGCTCAGGCTAAAGAGTTGGACGAGAAAGCCCAAATGGCCGTTATTAACGAGATTAAGAATACCCTAGGCTCTGATTATGAATACCGCCGCATTGATTTGGTCGGTCCTCAAGTCGGAAGCGAACTTAAAATCGACGGCATTATTGCTTCTGTCGTTGCCATTTTAGCTATTACGATTTACATCTGGTTCCGGTTTGAATGGCAATTTGCTTTGGGCGCCATTATCGGTCTTGTTCATGATATTGTCATCACGGTCGGTATGTTATCGCTGCTCGGCATGGACTTTAGCCTGACGACGGTTGCTGCTATTTTGACCTTGGCTGGTTATTCAGTCAATGACACGGTTGTAACCTATGACCGCATCAGAGAAAATTTGCGCAAATTTAAAAAGATGGGACAGCGTGATTTGCTGAACAAAAGTATCAATGATATTTTGTCCCGCACATTTTTAACAGGTCTGACTACGTTGTTCGCCGCTTTGGCTTTGTTGATTTGGGGCGGAGATACATTGGCCAGTTTTGCTTTTACCATCTTTTTCGGGGTTATTATCGGAACATATTCGTCTATTTATGTTTCGACAACATTTTTATCACTCTTTGATTTGCGCGCTTCACAAGAAGACACAAACATTAACCCTTTCGGAAACGCTTAACAGAGGAAGCTCATGGCAAAAGTTTCTTGGAAACCAGGGACAATGCTTTTTCCGGTGCCGCCGGTCATGGTGACTTGCGGCACGCCGGACAAGCCTAATGTCTTTACCGCAGCTTGGACGGGAATTATTAACTCCGAACCGCCAATGACTTATATTTCAGTTCGTCCGAGCCGTTATTCGCACCACTTGATTGAAGAGACAAAAGAATTTGTCATCAATATCGCTAACCTGCCGCTGGCTAAGGCTTGTGATTTTTGCGGTGTTCGCTCAGGAAAAACGACAGACAAATTCAAAGAAATGGAACTGGAGATTGAGCCCTGCTCAAAAGTTAATGTTCCTCAGCTCAAAGCTGCGCCGGTTTCCTTGGAGTGCAAAGTTTTTGAAGTTAAACGTTTCGGCACACACGATATGTTTATGGCTGAAATTGTTAACGTCAATATTGACGACCGCTATATTGAAGAAGACGGGCGTTTGGCTATTGAAAAGGCTGGTTTACTGGCTTTTGCCCACGGACGTTATTACACATTGGGACGCGATTTGGGTGCTTTTGGGTTTTCGGTTGACAAGACAAAAGAAAACAAAACCAAACCGCGCAAATCCAAATTTATGGAAATTTTAAAAATTGAAGAGCAAATTAAAGACGGCACGCTCAAGATTAAAGAAAAACCCCATACACCGCGCAGAGGGCCTTTGGGCCGCAAACCTTTCGGCACACGCACAGGCAAGCCTTTCGGAAATTCAAAAGGCGCCAAAGGCTTTGCTGGAAAGAAAGGTAAAACTTGGTTCAGAAAAGAAACTCCTAAAAATACCCCCTCCGCCGTTAAGAAAGGATCTGTCTGATGAAAATTTTTAAACGTGTTCTTCTTCTGTTGCTTGTTGTTTTGATTTTTGCCGTATCGGCTTATTGGTATCGTTCTCGGCCGACTCAAAAAATATCATATCTTTTGGCTCTTTCGGAGAGTGAACAAATTCTTGTTGGGCAACTTATCGGCGACAGCTATCGGAATCTTTACGGCTATTCAAATATCTGTTCTCAAAACGGATATGAACTCAAGGTCTATCCGACAGCTTATCGGGCAGCTCAAAGCGCCGGATTAACAGATCTCAATTTACTTTTAAGTTATGATGGACTGACATTGGAAAATGCCATCAAAATCTTTTTAGCTCCGGAAGATTTAAAGCAAATTGATGAGGCCTTAACAGCCGAGCTTAACCAAATTACGACTCCTGAGAAAACAATTGCAGCTGCATGCAAGACACTTGATGATAACGCCGTTCTTGTCGCTTCAAATGTTTCCGAAGAATCCAAAGCCCTTTATCAGGGACTAAAACTTTTATTGGTTAAATAAAGCCGGATTATTTTTTGCCGCTTATTTCTAGCAGGCTGTCTTTCCAAATTTCACATTTTTTATCATAGGAAAGTCTGGCGTTTGCCGGACTTGTTGAGGGCATTGTCCGCACATTTATTTTTGGCAACAAAGCGCTTTGATATTTTTTGAAAAAAGCTTCCGACTTTTTTCCATTTAACAGGATTTGTTCTATTGACGGGTGTTTTTTGAGCATTTCTGCAATATCATTCGGATATTCCTCTTTGATATCTGAATCCAAGCTTCCTTTGCGCTCACAATATTTTAAATTATCCCACAAACCGATATGATGCGCTTTCAAGCAGTTTAGCTTTTCGGTATAATTTTCAAAAGGCTTTCCGTTGTTCAAGACATCGGCCATTATTTTCCAAAAAGCATTGCGCGGGTGGGCATAATATTTATCGGCCGCTAAAGACGCCTCCCCAGGCATCGTGCCCAAAATTAAAATTTTTGTTTGATTATCTATTTCAGGTTTAAAACTTTTGACTGTCATAATGCCCTCCTTTAAGAGGACATCTTAACAGCCTAAATTTTTAAGTAAAGAGTTTAAACCGTGCGTCCAAAGGTAAAAATTCCTTTGATCCGGCAGGTGTTTTGATATTTCCGAACGGCATCTGGCTCATCAGGCGCCAACTCTCAGGCAGTTTCCAGCGGGCTTTGACGCCAGCGTCAATTAGCGGATTATAATGTTGCAATGACGCACCGATATGCTTGTCGGCCAAGGCTGTCCAAACCATATATTGCAGCATACCAGACGATTGGCAAGAATAGGTCGGAAAGGCTTCTTTATACAAAGGAAAAGATTCCTGAAACGCCGCCACAACAGCTCGGTCTTCAAAAAATAAAATTGTTCCTTTGGCCGCGGCAAAAGAAGCTATTTTGTTTTGGGTTGCTGCAAATTTATCCAACGGCGTCACTTCTTTCAACTTTGGGAGCACAATTTCTTCCCACAGATAATGATGTTCCTTATCCAACAGCAGCACCACGCGGGCGCTTTGAGAATTAAAGGCTGAGGGAGCCTGTTTAAGGCTGGTCTTGATTAATTTTTCCAACGCCGCATTCGTAAGCGGAATTTCAGCACCTAAATCGTAAATCGACCGGCGCGCGGTAAATATCTCCAAAATATCTGTCATTTTGCTATTCCTCCTGCCTTTTAAATAAGCACCTGTCCGAATTTTACAATGGAATGCCCAGAAAGTTTAAAAAAGCTGTTGCATAAAAAATTTATTGTGCTAAATATGGCTGTGTTGTTAAAGACTATGAATATTTATTCGGGACGTAGTTCAGTCTGGTAGAGCGCTTGCATGGGGTGCAAGAAGTCGGAGGTTCGAATCCTCTCGTCCCGACCAGATACAATAAAACCCTGCCCTTGCGGCGGGGTTTTGTTGTATTTGGATTTGGGAAGCAGGATTTGAACCTCCGAGGAGGAGGTTCGACTACAAGCGAAAGCGATACGGGGGTATCGCGGTCAGCGAAGCTGATGAGCGCCCGTGCAACTCAAGCGAACGCGCAGAGTAATCCTCTCGTCCCGACCAGATATAACAAAACCCTGCCCTTGCGGCGGGGTTTTGTTGTAATTGGATTTGGAAAGCAGGACTTGAACCTCCGAGAAGGAGGTTCGACTACAAGCGAAAGCGATACGGGGGTATCGTGGTCAGCGAAGCTGATGAGCGCCCGTGCAACTCAAGCGAACGCGCAGAGTAATCCTCTCAAATTTTTATCTAATTCTCTCATATTTTTCTTGCGCTTGAGACAAGTATTTTATATCTTCTGACTCAAGGAGATATCTTCAAATATGCACGACATTTGGAATCCGTGGCATGGCTGCCTCAAAAAGAGCGAGGGCTGTCAAAATTGTTATATGTATTTTTTGGATAAACAACGCCAGATGGACGGCGCTCATATTTTCAGAGTTCAAAATAACTTTAACTATCCGTTATCCAAAGATAAGCAGGGGCATTATAAGGTTAAAAGCGGCGAACAGCTGCGCGTTTGCATGACATCGGACTTCTTTTTGGAACAAGCCGACCCATGGCGGCCGGAAGCTTGGACAATCATCAAACAGCGCCCCGATGTTGTATTTTTTCTGCTGACCAAACGCCCCGAACGCGTGCTTTCCTGCCTGCCGCCGGACTGGAACGACGGATGGGAAAATGTCTTTTTTAATGTCACATGCGAAACCCAAGAACGAGCTGACGAGCGTCTTCCTCTTTTGCTTAATCTTCCTTTCAAACATAAAGGCGCTATGGTCGCGCCTTTTATCGGAGAAGTCTCGCTGGCGCGCTATCTTGAGAGCGGTCAAATTGAACAGGTTTTAGCCGGCGGAGAAAATTATGACGGCGCGCGGCCGCTTCATTATGATTGGGTCAAAAAACTTCGTCAGGAATGTGTTTCGGCCAATGTGACTTTTTGCTTTTTTGAAACGGGCACCTGTTTCATTAAGGACGGCAAGACTTATCATCTGCCAGACAAACGCCTGCAAAGCCGAATGGCCTTTCGTTCGGGAATGAGCTTTCAAGGCAAAAAAATTTCTTTTAATCTTCATTTGCCCCAGCCCTCTTTGTTTGGCGAGATTGAACCTTACCGCCCGTTTTTCGGAGAACGCTGCAAAGAATGCGGCTTCAGAATTTGCTGCAACGGCTGCTCCCGCTGCGGACAATGCGCCGAGCAGGCTAAATGATGATTTAAGTTATTATAACGCAAGAAAGCCGCCTTTGTTTGGCGGCTTTCTTTCTAATAAAACTCCTTGCTTTTCGGGCAAAGATCATTAAACTGTGGAGTATATTTTTTTAAGAGGATTTTTATCATGACTTTGTTTCAGTTTTTTATCGGCGTTTTGATTATGCTCTCTATGATTATCCGCCCTTTTTTGTATAAACCTGCTGCTCGTTATTTTCCGGCAGAAATGTCCGTTGCCTTTACAAGCACCTGGCTTATGGTTGGATTGATACTTTCCCTTCCATTGTTTGGTAATCAGCTTACCATCGATGCGTTGGCCTCGCCTTATCTTTTGCTGACCATTATTAAAGGACTTCTTCTCTTTTGGCTGATTAAACTACAGCAAATCGTCAATAAAGAAAGCACTTCTTCTTCCGTCTTTTTCGGATTTATCGCTTTAGCGCTCGGCTCTTTAGCCAATAATCTTTTCTTCCATGAGGGACTCAAGGCCTTTCAGCTCGCCTGCATTTGCGGATTTGGACTTTTGGGCATTTTATATATGTTTAAGGGCGATGCCCGCCGCCTTTCGGTCAAAGGTTTGGTTTCATTTTGGCTGATTGTCTTGTTTGTCGCTCTTTTCAGCGTCACGGATCATTTGGCTATTCCCAAAATCGGTTGGTATGCGCATTTGTTTGTCTCCTCAGTTGTGATGTTTTTGGCTTGTCTGTGCCATGGCATTTCCAGGCAAGATTTCAAGAATATCTTTCGCAACAAAGAACTTGCCGGCGCTGGTTGTTTTTATGTGGTGTCCGAGTTTTTGATTATTTATTCCTCCACAAACCTTTTGCCAGTTTCTTTTGTCGCTGTTTTTATGCGTATTGCCTCTCCGGCAGTTATGGTCATTTCCGCCATCAAATACAAAGAACAAAGCTGGCAAAATCAGCTTGCTTTCGGGCTTATTGCCTTGTGTTTGGCGTTGCCGCTTATTTTGATTAAAGGCTAAAGATGATACAGATTGACAACATAACCCTGATGATTGCCGGAAAGGAGCTTTTGGCTCAGGCGTCCTGTCAGATTTCCGACGGACAAAAAGTCGGCATTATCGGGGATAATGGCTGCGGCAAGTCGACGCTTTTTAAGGCTTTGCTCGGACAGATTGAACCGTTTTCGGGCGACATCAAGCTCCCTAAAAACGCTGTTATTGCTTTTGCCGAACAAGAAATTGACGACACATCTGTGCCCATTCTGCAATTTGTGCTCAACAAAGACCACGCCTTAAAATATTACCGCGACAAACTCTTGACCGCTCTGCCAGAAGAACTGTCCGACATTCACGAGAATCTGGCGCGGTTGGGCTCTGAATCGGCCGAAAGCCGCGTTGCCGCCATTTTGCACGGACTCGGCTTTTCACAAGAAGATTTCCAACGCCCGGTTCATGACTTTTCCGGTGGTTGGCGCATGCGTTTAACTTTGGCCGGCGCGCTGTTTCAAAACTCGGATATTTTGCTGTTGGACGAGCCGTCCAACCACTTGGACTGGGAAGCAACCATTTGGCTGGAAAGCTACCTCAAAAAATACAAAGGCACGCTTTTGCTTATCAGCCATGACCAAACATTTTTGGATAATAACTGCGAGGCTATTCTCAATTTTGAAAATAAAAAGCTCGTTCTCTACCACGGCAATTATCATACTTTTCGCAAGACCTTTGCCCTGAAGGAAGAAAACGCGCTCAAGCAAATTCAGAAAAATCAGGAAAAGCGCGCACATCTGCAATCTTTTATTGACCGTTTCAGATACAAAGCCACCAAGGCCAAGCAAGCCCAAAGCCGGATTAAGATGCTTGAAAAAATGGGCGAAGACCCCGAGCTTTTACCCGAAAGGAAAGATGTTTTTACATTTCCCGAAACCACGCCTCTTGCGCCGCCTTATTTCAGGCTTGAGGACGTGTCCGTCGGCTATGAACCGGACAAGCCCGTGTTAACCCGACTTAATTTATCCCTTGGCGCCAATGAACGCATTGCCCTTTTGGGACGTAACGGAAACGGTAAATCAACCCTCGCCAAATTGTTATCCGGCGAGCTTTTGCCGCAAGGCGGCGTGTTTTTCAAATCGCCCAAACTGCGCGTCGGCTTTTTTAACCAACACCAAAACGAAAGCCTGCCCGCAGATGAAACGCCATTGTCTTATTTTTCCAAGCTGATGCCGGATTTAATCCCCGCCCGCGTGCGGTCTTATCTGGCACAATTCGGGCTTGAGGCGGATAAAGCTCTGACAGAGATTTCAAAACTTTCCGGCGGTGAGAAAGTCCGCCTTGTCTTTGCCAAAATCAGCCTATCCAAACCGCATTTGCTGATTTTGGACGAGCCGACAAACCACCTTGACCTGAAAGGACGCGAGGCTTTGATTGCGGCGCTTAATCAGTATGCGGGCTCTGTTATTTTGATTACGCACGATTTTCATATTTTGCAATGCGTCTGCGATACGCTTTGGATTGTTCAAAACAAAACCTGCCAAAAATTTGACGGAGATTTAGAAGACTACCGCGCGCTTTTGCTTGACGACCGTCCGCAGGCAGCAGCCAAAGCCCCTAAAGAATCAACCGCCGCGCCAAAGCCCAAAGAAAAGAAGATGTCCAAGAGCACGCTTACCGTTAAGATTAAACAAGTTGAAACAGCTTTGGACGAGCTTAACCGCGCGCAAGAAGATATTCAGGCGCAAATGGCCTCCGGAGAGGCCGGTTTGGACTATGCCGCCTTGAACCGCCGCCTAAAAGACATTCAACAATCCATCGCGGAACAAGAGCGCCTATGGGATAGCTATACCGAATAACTTTAACGAGACCGAGTGATGATTAAAACAAACGCCATGCGCATTTTGGAAGAAGCCAAAATTGAATTTACCCCTTATGCCTATGATCCCAAACACGGGATTGACGCGCTGAGCGTGGCGGCTTGTTTGGGCAAAGATCCGCACCGGATTTTTAAAACGCTGGTTGTCGTTTCGCCAGACTTGGCTCATTTTGTCTGCGTTGTTCCGGCAACGGCCGAGCTCGACCTCAAAAAAGCCGCCCGCGCCGCCCATGTCAAAAGTCTGGAGATGATTCCATTGAAAAAATTGCAGCCGACAACGGGCTATGTTCACGGCGGCTGCTCGCCCGTCGGCATGAAAAAAGCTTTTCCAACCCTTATTGACGCGTCCGCCCGCTCGTTTGACACTTTTTGCGTCAGCGGCGGTAAAATCGGCCTGACGCTTGAGCTCAATGCCGAGGCTTTGGCAGCCTTTATCGGCGCACAATTTGCTGATTTAATTTAAAAATCTCTTTTCATTTGTAAAAAAACCTTTTCTTTGGACAAAATTTGTGATATAATTGGTAATATCTTAAAGAATTATTTTGTTCTATTGTTGTGTATTTTCATAGTCGTATTTCGGATTTTGTTTTTCCGTTTATGAGTATTAAAATATTTCAAATAGAACATCATGATTTGAATTTTTTTAATATATAAAAAGAGGGCATCGGATTGTGTAAAGGCACACCCCTCGTAAAACAAACCGAAATATAACATGAAGAAGGTTAACTTCATCAAGATTTCATCCCAGTTCGGACATGAGATTATGGCACTTAACTTTGCCAAAGCTCTTGGGCTGGAGGTTGTCATCATTCCTAACAAGGAAGATCCGCAAGAATTCGAGGAGGAATCTAAAAAGATTCTCGACAACATGTCGTTTTTCTACCGGAGAATCTTTACGATTTCGCCAAAAGAGCGTTCATTCTACGAGGAAATGTCAAGAGACATCATCGGAGAACTGAAAGCTGGGAAACTTTCAAATGACCTATGGAATGCTTTCGCTGGCTGTCAATTGGCTCCAAGCATTCTCACGAGAGCACTTCCTGTCTTTCCTGAGCTCCATGATGGGAAACCTAACCTTTTGGTTGTTCCTCAGAAGCTCTTGTCGGACAATGCCTGTGGTGTGACTGCGGCTCAACAATCTGTCGATCCTGCCGTATTCAACTTCCTGAAGGATGCGCCTTTCCGCCTTGTCCTCGGACAGCACTTCAACAAAGTGGCTGACCTTGAGACCGTCAAAGCCCTTCAGCAGGAATTCAACCTGTATGTTCCTGGCATGACAGAGGAACAAGAAGTCTTCGGCATCAGAGGCGTCCGCCATGCAAAGTATTACAACATGTATGGCAGCCTTTCGGCTTCTGTCGGGATCGCAGGAACACACACATGGTATCTGTTGACCATGTTTCCTTATATCCCGCAGATCATCCTCTACAACAAAAACGGGGTTGAACACTGGGAGGCCATCGCTCAAGCTTATCGAAAAGCCGGCTACAACATCTGGGCTATCGGCTTTGATGAGATGACTGACATGGCTGACCTCAGCAGAGAGATAGAGACACGTCTCTTTGGAATAGCCTAAAAAACATCTAAAAAGAACCCGCGGCTTTTACAAGCCACGGGTTTCTTTTTTTAAGCTTTAAAATTTTTCATTAACCTCGCCTTTGGGAGATATTTTGCGTTCAGCCAATACCATCGGATCGCACAACAATCAGATTGCCCACGCTGTTTCATGGCTTAAGGTTAATTTTCGTAAGCCTTTGAAAATTGACGAATTCGCTCAAAAGTTCAATATGGCCGAATCGTCTTTTTATCGGCATTTCAGCAAGGTTACCAGCCTGAGCCCGCTGCAATATCAAAAAAAACTGCGGCTTTATGAGGCGCATCGGCTGATGCTTTCGGAAAATATGGATGTGGCCAATGCGGCTTATGAGGTCGGATACGAAAGCCCCAGCCAGTTTAACCGCGAATATAAAAGGCTGTTTGGAATTCCGCCAAAGACGAATATCGGGCGTTTGAAAGCCTGCTGATTTATTTAAAAAAAATTCTTGACAAGTGAACAATTGTTTACTAAATATGTAAACAGTTGTTCACTTTGTTGAGGATACCATGAAAAACACCAAAGATTTAATCCTTTTAACCGCGCTTGAGCTTTTTGCGCAAAAAGGCTATGAGGCGACATCCGTTCGGGATATTGCCGCAGCTCTCGGTTTGAGCGCGGGGGCGCTTTACCGCCACTACCCAAGCAAAGAGGCCGTCTTTGAGGCTATTTTGCACAAGATGGAAACTTCTGACACCATCAAAGCTGAAGATTTTCAGATGCCGGTTGAACCCATTGAGAAAAATCCGCAGGCTTACCACGCCGTTACACCGCAAGCTCTTGAGGCTTTTACGCTGGCGATGTTTTGCTATTGGAGTGAAGACCCTTTTGCCGCGGCTTTTCGCAAAATGCTGAGTATGGAGCGCTATCGCTCGGCCGCCATGTCAAAATTGTATCACAACTATTTGGGATTTGGCGTGACCGGCTACTTGGCGGATATTTTTAAGGCCAAAGGATATGCCAATCCTCAATGGCTGGCCGCGCGCTATTTTGCACCGTTTCTCTTCTATTTATCTTTGTTTGACGAGGCGGACGACAAGCAAGCCGTCACTCAAGATTTTCAACATTTTATAAGGAATTTTCAAAATGATTTACGTTAAAAGCCTGACATACGGCGCTCCCAAATACCGCGCCAAAATTATGGGGCCGAATCCGATTAAACTGACGGAAGAACTCTTAATAAACCACAAAATCTCCCCAAATGCCAAAGTTTTGGATCTGGGCAGCGGCCAAGGGCTGACTTCTGTCTTTATGGCCAAGGAATACGGATTCAGGGTTTGGGCGGCGGATTTGTGGAGTAATCCGGAAGAAAACCGCGCCTTTTTTACCGAGGAAGGATTGAGCGCCGAGCAAATTACGCCTGTTAAAGCCGATGCCGAAAATCTGCCGTTTGAGCCGAATTTTTTTGATGCGGTTGTCAGTATCGACTCTTATAACTACTTTGGCCGCAACGATACTTTTTTGGACGCCAAACTTTTACCGTTTGTCAAAAAAGGCGGGCTGATTTATCTGTCATTTCCGGGAATGAAGCACAATTGCCATGAAAACCTGCCCAAAGAACTGTTGTTATCCTGGACGCCCGAACAGCTTGAGTATATGCAGGATATTGACTATTGGCGGCAGACTTTTGAACACGCCAACGGGGCGCGTCTTCTGTCAATCAGCGAGATGAAAAGCCATGACGAGGTTTGGCAGGATTGGCTTGAGCAGGATAATCCTTATGCTATCGGCGACCGAAAATCTATGTCGGCCGGCGGCGGAGACTATCTCAATTTTATCGCTGTTGTTTTGCAAAAATAGACAGATATTTAAAATTATTGACAAAATATAACCATTAGTGTATAAATGTCATAAATAAATACTTTTACGAAAGGATTTTCTATGGCAGATATTTTGTATAAAGATAAAGAAACTTTTTCTAAAATCATAAAAGAAATGCGCTTTTCTTACCTTCGAATAAGTATTACTTCTGATTGCAATGCCCACTGTTCGTTTTGTCATAATGAAGGACAAAAATTAGGGTTAAGAGACAAAGCAGCTCAACAGCAACAAACAATCCTCTCAAATCAGTAATATGCTCATATTGCTGATTTTTTCAAACCTTTTTTCTCCAAAGTATTATTTACCGGTGGCGAACCGACTATAGTTGAAAATCTTCCTGATATCGTATCTATTTTCAAAAATGCTGGATATCTCACAAAAATTACATCTAATGGCATTTCTTTGACACCATCCCTTCAGCTTAAGTTAATGCATGCAGGTCTTGATGAAATAAACATAAGTTTGCATACTCTTGATAAAGATCAATATGCTAAAATGTTCGGAGTTGATAATGCACTTCCTTCTGTTTTGAAAAATATTTCATTTTTATCATCTACTTTTCCTGATAAAGTTAAATTTAATTTCATGGGATTGCTCAATGACAACATCCCTAGTCAGCTTGTACCAATGTCTCAACTAAGTGCACGTTATCATATTCCAATTAGTTTTCTAACTACACTTAACTTTAAAAACAAAAACCAACTATTATCCGATATTGTTAAAGAAGAGTTAGTCCATCTTCTTGGAACCCCTACAATAAAAACCTTACCAAGTAAATTTGGAGAACGCTATTTTTATACTTATTCTAATGGAGCTATTTGGGAATTTGATGATTTTCGCACGCAGGAGTACCGAGAAGATGCTCTTAACAATAAATATTGCAAGAGATGTACAAAAAATGACCAATGCATTGAAGGACCTTATGCTTTAAGAGTTACGAACACAGGGACCCTAAAACCTTGCATCATCCGTAATGATAACACTTTGCCTTTATTTAGAGGACAATCACTATTTAAATCTGAAAGGTAGTTTTTATGGAATTTCAAGAAAAATGTCTTATTTGCCTGACAGGTCTTAGTGGTTCAGGGAAAACGACAGCAAAGAAAATTTTTGAATCTTTTGGTGTCAAAACTTTTTATACCAAAGACTTTCATCATCTCATGAATCAAAATCTTTACACAGATAAGATGTCTGGAACTTTATTTTCCACCGAGAAGGCTGGTTTTATCAAAAAAATAATAGAAAATATCCGTTGTTATTCAATTCCAAATGATTTGATATTATTAGATTCTATTAGATCTACTGATGAACTCAACTACTTAAAAAGCTTAAATTTCAAATCTGTCACCTTAGTAAAAACGCACACTCAAGAAAAAGAAAGACTCCAGAGGTTAATTTCTCGTGATAATTGTTCTCTATCCGACATCGAAAAAAGAGATGATATCGACTCAGGGAAAAACCCTATATATGGATTTAACATATTTGAAGTTTTTAAGTTTTCAGATTATCTCCTAGATATGACCAAACCTCTTTCTGAAGTGTATCACCAAATATCTTCTATTATAGTTTCAGTAAAAGGCCTTTCTCAAAATAGACACTTAATTTCATTCTCCTCTGAAGAGGCATCTAGACCTTCTCAAGCTACCCCTGCGTCATTTTTTATATCTTTAAAACAGCGTTAGTGTTTCTCCAAATACTTTTTCACTTTCATAAGTCCTTGACGACAAGAAGAGCGAATATTTGGCATCTTTAGTGCTTCGGATATTTTGAACCACCGTGCCTCTGTAATTTCATCATTAAATTTAAAATTTTCACTCTTTAATTTAACAAGTGAATCAATATACACAAAATGTGCATTTCGTTTAAACTCCGGCGGGTGCGCTATAAAATCACCAACATTAATAACGTCTAAAATTTCTATATCTACGCCTATCTCTTCTTTAACTTCTCTTTTTAGAGCTTCCTCCAAATGTTCACCAACTTCTACATGTCCGCCACAAATTGTCCACTGTCCGATCCACTTAGGAGATTGGAACAACAAAATTTCTTTTTTATCATTTACAATATAGGGACCGACGATGACTTCAATTCCCCTTGGATAAAGATTCTCTGACATATATTTTCCTTTAAAATAACATTATTTGCAGCAAAGTATATAAAAACTTTCGTCTTCTGTCAATCAGCGAGATGAAAAGCCATGACGAGGTTTGGCAGGATTGGCTTGAGCAGGATAATCCTTATGCTGTCGGCGACCGAAAATCTATGTCGGCCGGCGGCGGAGACTATCTCAATTTTATCGCTGTTGTTTTGCAAAAAGAATGAAAAAAAGCGGAGGTTAAACCTCCGCTTTTGATTTATTCAAGCCAATATTCAATGGTTGACACGACTCTGATGCGCTTGTCAATCTGCTGTGTTTCCATTGCGCCTGAGGTGTCCTCATACGGCAAAATGGAGAACACGCCTTGATTAGCGCGGCGAATCTTGCCGACTTTGCTGCCGGAGTTTTTGGCAAACTCCGCCGCGGCAGCTTTGGCGTTTTGGGTTGCCGCTTCAAGCATTTGCGGTTTGACCTCGTTTAATTTTGTAAAAATGTAGCTGACCGGATCGCCATAGCTGTTTTCAAACACAATGCCTTTGGCAATCAGCTCGTTTGTTTTGGGCAAAGACTGCTCAACCAATGTGACTTTTGCACTGCGAACGGTTATGGTTTCGGACAAAATAAACCGCGAGGCCGCCGCGTCATTTCCGCGGTAAGGGTTCGCCATAAGGTCGTTTGTTTCTATCCGTCCGGTTGCAATTTCTTCAGCTCCGAAGCCCTGTTTGAGCAAAAAGTTTGAAATTTCTTTTGCCTGCGCCGTGATGGACTGCTGCGCCGCTGTTAGATCGTTTCCGGTAACGGTAAATTTGATTTTCCAGATTGCCAAATCAGCCTTAACAGGCATTTCCGCCAGTCCTTTGACCGTGACGGAGTTGTTGTTGACTTTGGCCTGATAATAGTAATAGCCGGGGAAAAATCCGCCGAGAACCAACCCCAGCGCAACCAATCCGGCCGACACCAATTTTGACTTTTCTTTTTCCATTTTCTACCCTTTCAAATACAATGCTTTTGTCACAAAAGCATCTGAACAATCTGTCTTATTATATATAAGAACTTTAAAATAAAACAACTGTTTTGTTTTAGAAAATAATGAAAAAACCGCCTTCATCGGCGGTCTCCATTACAAGACTTTTCAGCTCTCGCGACTGTTGCTTTTATATCTGAAGATATCCGGTCTATAAAGTGTATCGGCTTTTGCTTTATGAGAATTATTACTAGCCAATCGAACGGAGCCTTCTCTCATATCCTGAATTAATGCCTTGGTATCGTTATGATAAAAAGTTCTGGCAAAATCTTCATTACTTAACCCTTTGGCCTCTGCCTTGAGGCATTCCAGCAAAAATTCGCGTGTGTTAAATAGATAGGTTTTTCCTCCTTTGCCGCAAAAAGTTTTGAGCGGAGCATTTCTGTTCTCATTATTGAACGCTTGAACTTTCGGTGTATCACCTTCATTCATCCATAACGCGCCGTCCTCCGTTTTTTCGAGACTCGTTGCGTGATATTTTCCCTCGCCTCTGGGATAAAAAATCAAAGTTCCGGCGCATAAATAGTTATCTTTGATACATTTTTCTATCGCTTCGGGAGAATTTTTGACCTCGAACAGAAAGTTCTTAGCCTCAGGCGCCTTGATAAACCGGTTGCAGGATATCAACACGCCCCCTTCCGGCATATATTTTTCCAACCTTTCGTAACCGGTTCCCCTTAAGGCTTTTTTGAGTGCCGCCATTGTGGAAGCTAAGCAGTTATTATTTTTTGTATTCCAGTTGGCCGTTGTCATAAAATCTTCCCGCACGGCTTTATCTTTTTGTTTGGAAGTCATTTTCTTGCGCTTAGTGATACGTGTTGAAATTGAATCAACGATATCGTTTGTCAACTCATCAGCCACTTTATTGAGGCGAGCCTCCCTAAAATTAGGGGTATGGCACAAGGCGTCAAATCGATTATGGAGCTCGTTTGTCCTTTCAATGGTGTTCATCACATCATCCATCTTGGGAGATTCATTCACAAATAAAGATGAACCATCTGCTATAAGCTCCGTCTTTTCCTTTGGATTCGAACTATCTTTGTCTGCAACCGCGGTAGCCTGTCCTTCTCCGCCAAAAAGAGTCATCACCCCCACAGCCCCCAACGTTATCATCTTTTTGTTGCGGGCTTTAATAGATTCAATACGTTTTCTTAAAGTGTCTTTTTCCGTATCAGTCATTTTCGTCACTCTTCTCTCTATATTTTTGATTATACACACTTTTTAGACAAAAGTAAACTTTTTTTGAATTATTCATTTTTAATGAGCAATTTTATCTAAAAATTTACCTTTTAAGGTTATTTGTATAAATAGACACCCAAAAGGAGAAATATGTATGCGTTTTGTGTTTACGGCAGATTTGCATGGAAATTTAACACAATATCACAAGGTGTTTCGATATGCCGAAAAAAACAATATTCAACTGATTGTTTTGGGTGGTGATTTGACTCCCAAAAATCCTGAATTAAGAAATCCTGAGGCGCAAAAGTGTTTTTTGGAAAATGATTTATTTCCTCTGATAAAAAACTATTTTGGAAAAGTTTTATTGATTATGGGAAATGATGATTATAAACGGAATCTGCAATTCCTTGAAGAAAATCAGCAAACAATAGGATACAACTTAATCTACGAACCATATGAAGTTGAGGGATTCTATTTTGCAGGATATACTTATGTCCCTTACACCCCGTTTGTCGGAAAAGATTGGGAGCGCCGAGATTTAGAAAGTGATACGAAATCTGATTTAAGAGCAGATGTTTTGGAAAGCGGAACAATAGATTTTGATAAACCATATAATATCTTGGCAGACATGCCTCTTCATTCAATAGAAAAAGATTTAAAAAAGTTAATCAAAGATATTCAGCCGGACAAACTTGTTTTAGTGACACATACGCCGCCGGCTGACACTAATGCAGATTTAACAAAAGACAAAAGTGGAAATTTAATACATGTTGGGTCAAGAGCCGTTAAAAAAATCATTAACGAACATCAGCCGCTTTTAACACTGCATGGGCACATCCATGATGCTGTGCAAAATAGCGGCATTTTTCCTGAAGTAATAGGAAAAACAATTTGCGGATCTGTCAGCAATGATCATATTGGAAATTTCCCCTATGTGATTGATGTCGAAATAACACACGCACCAACCTTGAAAAGGATTAGACTATAAGGGAAAGTAAAAGCGGCTGTAAAAGCCGCCTTTTCCTATTTTGTTTCAGACAAGACCTGCCGCAGGCTGTCTCCGACAGATTTGAGTTTTTCTCGAACGGAAGTTAAAAATTCCCGCGTTCCGGAATCAATCTCAAGTTTTTGAGGGGCTTCCTCAAAAAAATCCTTTTGGATTTCATCTCCGATAATCGCCTTAAGCCCTTTTTCTTTGAACAATTTTTGCACACCCTCAATTGTATAGCGTTTGTCATAAAGGTAGTGCTTAATCGTCTTAATCAGTTCAACGTCATCCGGACGATAATACCGCCGACCGCCGGCACGTTTCATTGGCTTAATCTGTTCAAACTTTGTTTCCCAAAAGCGCAGCACATGCGTCGCCACGCCGAGTTCTTCGGCCAACTCGGCGATTGTTCTGAAAGCGGCTTTGCTTTTGTTGACAGTCATTAAGCGGCCTTTTGGTTAATCAACTTACGTAATGTCTGAGAAGGTTTGAATGAGATAACCCGACGGGACGAAATAACGGCTTCGACTCCGGTCTTGGGGTTGCGGCCGGTGCGCGCTTTTTTGTCACGCAGAGAAAATGTTCCGAAAGACGACAATTTGACATCATTACCGGCACTCAATTCTGTAACAATCTCGTCGATAACCATATCCAAAATATCGCTCGAATCTTTTCTGGAGAGCCCTATTTCGGCATAAATCGCCTCAGCAACATCTAAACGTGTAACAGTTTTCATTTTTCATCCTTATCAATCAAAGTTAAACGACAAATTATTTTATTTATCGGACGTTAACTTAATTTAAGTCGAAACGCAAGAGATAATCCACAATTTTTTTCTTTTTTTTCAGTTAAATATCACAAAAAAAGGACTCGGTTTTTGACCGAATCCTTCTTAAATGTTTTAAAGCGGCAAACTAGTAAACATCATACAAAACCGTTTGCAATTCATCAAAGTCGACTTTCTCAAGTTCTTCCTTGATTGTCGGCACAAAATTTTGACGAACCAATTTGGCCGCATTGTCCAAAGCGCGGGAGAACGAATAGGCATCGGCTCCGCCATGGCTCTTGACCGACAGGCCGTTGAGTCCGACAAACATTGCCCCATTATATTGACGAGGATCCATGGTCTTTTTGAGCTTGAGAAGCGCCGGAAGCATAAATATTGTTCCGATTTTGGCAAGAATCGACCCTTTGACGGCGTCTTTCATCATCCGAACCATTTGTTTGGCCGTTCCCTCAATGGACTTCAACGCAATATTGCCCGTAAATCCGTCTGCCACAATTACATCTGCTTTGCCGTTCGAAATTTCGTGCGGTTCGATGTAGCCGATAAAATCCATATCCATTTTGGAGTTTTTAATCATTTGCGCGGCCTGTTTGATTTCTTCTTTGCCCTTCATTTCTTCAGAGCCGATATTGAGCAACGCAACACGCGGTTTGGAAATGCCCAACGCATGGCGCGCCAAAATCTCACCCATAAATGCAAACTCGGCCAAATTGATGGCATCACATTCGGTATTGGCGCCCAAATCCAACATCACATAACGCCCATAACGATGCGGCATAATGCTGACAATCGCCGGACGATGAATTTTTGTGATTGTTTTGAGGGTTAATTTGGAAATTGCCATCAAAGCTCCGGTGTTTCCGGCTGATACGACAGCCTGAGCCTCGCCCCGACGGACAGCGTCAATGGCCATAAACATACTGGTGTTGCGGTTGCGGATAACCGATGAAGGTTTGTCCTCATTATGCACCATTTCAGGTGCGTGACGTAGCTCGCAAACCGATTTGAGTTCTGGAAATTCCGCTAAAATCGGGCTGACTTTTGCCGTATCTCCAAAAAGCAAAAATTTGATATCAGGATGTTCCTTGGCAGCTATTGCCACTCCTTCTATAACGACTCGAGGGGAGTTATCTCCCCCCATCGCATCTACAGATATAACCATGCTGTTTTCAGTCATGTTTGCTCCGTTTTATCAGGTTTTCTTTTAGTGAAAGCCTATGATTTATTACTTATTCAGCAGTTTTCTGAGAAACTACTTCACGACCATCATACTGACCGCATTTCGGGCAGACGTTGTGAGGTCTTTTAAGCTCGCCGCAATTCGGGCATTCCATATAGGTATTAGCCTTAAGGGCATCATGCGACCGACGCATATCACGACGAGATTTTGATGTTTTCTTCTTAGGTGTAGCCATTTTTCCATACTCTATTTAAAGTTATTCCAATTAGTTATCGGCATTTGTAGCCCATTTCATTTTAAAAAGCAACTAAATAATGCCTCTTGCTGAAATTCTTATGCTCTTTTATCAAATTTTTTATATTTTGCAAGGCTTTTTTACTATTTTTTTAAATTTTCAAGCACGGCAAACGGGTTGTTTTTTTTGGTTGTTTCTTCATCAAATTCGGACTTAAACGCAAAAACTTCGCCCTCTTTGCGAGGAAAATCATCTAAAACAAGCGCCAATTGTTCCATAGCCATGGCCGCCAAATCAATCTGCCCGTTATCCAAAATATCGGGGACATCTTCGCCCTGCCGCTCAAGCTCAGCTTGCTCCTCAGATGTCATTTTGGTATCCACCGCCAAAGAAAATTCAGATTCATACATCTTATCAAAATTTTCTAGTGAGATAACACTTGTTTGTTCGACCTCGGCTTTAATCCGCCCGAACACATCAATCAAACATTCTTTTTTGTGGAGTTGAACGGTCATTTCCGCCTCAAAAGATTTGACGGCGGGAACTTTCATCACTTCAGCAATGGCCGCACATTCCTTTACGCCTGCTTTCAGGCGATATGTCTTTTCGGCCTGGCTCATATCCTCAAGTTTCAGGGGATAAGAAAAAAGATTTTGCATAAATAGTTTCCTTGTGTTATAGAAATGAATTAGATTTAATGTGACTGATATAACCGCAAGGATAAAAAGATGTCAACAGACAAAATAATTTCAGCTGCTTTTTGCGCTGCGCTTTTGTGCTCTTGCACACAGGCCAAGCAAAACGAATGGTTTGTTTCTCATAACGGCAATATGCCTTCTGAAGAGCGGATATCCCAAATTCAAAAGGGCTCCTCGCGTGATGACGTGCTGCGTGTTCTCGGAGCTCCATCGGCGGTTGTTTCTTTTGATGACAGCACTTGGATTTATATGTCTTCAGACATTAAACGCGTGGCTTTTTTTAGGCCGGAAGAAATTGACAGAGATTTGATGAAAATCAAATTTAATTTAGAAGGACAGGTTATTGAAATTGCACGTCTGACAGAAGAAGACGGACAGAATCTGACGCCCTCTGCGGACAAAACTCCGGTTAAAGGCGAAAAGCTTGGTTTCTTCCGCAAGTATTTCGGCGGCGTCGGACAATACAATCCCTTTGCCGGCAAAAATTCGGCCGGCGGACTTTAAGTTAGTTCTTTCGGCTCAGATAATTAATAATTCCATAGAGAGTATTTAACTCTTGTTCGGTCATTTCCGAACGGGTAAAGATATTGCGCAGATTAATAACCAACTTTTCTTTTTTGGCCTCGTCCTTATAATTGGCGAAATCTGATAATTTTTCTTCAATATTTTTACAAAATAGAAGGACTTTCTGTTTGTCGGCTACCGTTGTGTGGTTTGTTTCAAACTTTGGCAGCACTTTTCCGATTTGGGTTTTGTAAAATTCATACCCTACCAGCAAAACCGCTTGAGATAAATTAAGCGAACAATGTTCGGGGTTCAACGGCACATTAACAATAGCATCAGCCAAGCATACATCTTCATTTCTGAGCCCTGTGCGCTCAGGACCGAACATCAAGCCGCATTTTTCGCCCTGATTGAGGCGGACGGCAATATTTTCGGCACCGGAATCGGCATTATAAACCATTTTGGTCTGATCTCTGTGGCGCGCCGTTGTTGCCAACACAAACTGCAAATCAGCCATAGCATCGGCCGTTGAAGCATACACTTTTGCATTTTGAAGAATTTCTTCCGAGTTGGACGAGGCGGACAAGGCTTTTGCCGACAGGTGGTCTTCACGCGGATTGACCAACCGTAATTCCGTTAAGGCGCAATTTTTCATCGCACGCGCCGCCATACCGACGTTTTCGGCCAACTGCGGTTCAACCAATATCACGCAGGGTGTTTTATTGTTCGTCATCTAAGCCGACTTTCTTATAAACATATTTAGATACTTCCATATCATCTTTGACGTTCAACTGAGGCGTTTTAATTTTTTTTGATTCTTTAACGGCCTCATCTCTGTCTTTTCCTTCGAGCAAAGCCTGACGTCTTTTTTGAACGCGTTCGCCTCTGGTAAACGCATCTACCATCCGGCGGCGGATTTTGTCATCTTTTTGATCCTTTACGGAGTCTTTAATATCTCGTTTTCCTTCGTTTTTCAGATACACTTTTCTTGCAGGTTCAATTGTCGGCGAGGGTTGATCCGTTGTTTTGAGCAGATAGCGGATTTCAGCCTCTTTTTCGGCTTCCTCTCTGGCTTTGGCCTCTTCAGCTTCCTGAACGGCGGGATTCGGCTCTTTTCTTTGCACCTCTATCTCTTTCGGGCGCTGGACAACTGCTTCACTGCTGCCGTCAATTAGCTGGGCTTTGGCGTGCACCGCCACTATCGCTCCAAGCAGCGTTATCAAAAATATTTCTTTTTTCATGGATTTTTCCTCTTAGAGATTGGACATCAGGTCAAAGCTGTTAAATAGAATATTTTCCATATCCAAACCGGATTGATCCTCAACAACGTCCAAGAATCCCGAGAACATTGTATCAAAAGGATTGCCCTGTTTTCCCAATCCGTCATAGGCTGTTCTTAAATCCTGCGCATATTCTTTTGTAAAGTTTACGAACTTATTGTCATAACTCGCCGGAATTTTATAGCCCAAATTCCTTAGATGCTGAACCATCATATTCATATTGTGAGTGTTGACTTCAGGGGCAAGCATTTCCTGACCATAGGCCGTGCCGTATGTTGTCACGGAGCCCGTATAGCCCAGCTGACCGTTACGGCCTGATCCCTGCCAACGTCCGGCGGCCGGCGCCCGAACGGCACCTCCCTGTCCCGAATCGTTTGCAGCCTGATACACCGGTGCAGACGCATCGGCATTACTCGGGTTATATTTTATTGAAGGAATATTAATGCGGTCTTCGGTCTCACGAGTTATATGCCCGACATCGGCCGAGGCATTTCCTTCTGTTGAAGATGTTGTCGCGGTTGCCGCAACAGCCGCATCAAACTCCGCGGTATCCCACGGGTTTGCAGGCAGTTGAGCTTGAGCCGCACCCGCAGCCAAAAGGCTGATGAATCCGGAAAAGATGAGTGATTTTTTCATGGTTCGCCGCCTCCTCACAGATATCCCTTAATATTCTTTATCATATCACAAAATCTGCGGTAATAATATTACAAAATTGTTATATTTTACTTAATTTCAGTTTTAGCTTTTTTGATTTTTTCAATTTCTTTTTCAAGCCATTGAATCTGACATTCTATCGGATCTTTATCCAAAGCACATGCGCCGTAAGCCGAAAAGACCTCGGGTTTGAGTTTGCTTTTATCTACCGCATGCGCCGGAACGCCTACAACGGTCGTCTTGTCCGGCACATTTTTTAACACAACGGCATTTGCTCCGATTTTGACATTCTTTCCGATAGTTATCGGCCCCAAAACCTGAGCCCCCGCACCGATAACCACATTATCTTTAATCGTCGGGTGGCGCTTGGCCGATATTTTTCCATCGGCACCAAAAACCGTCGTGCCGCCCAAAGTTACCCCGTGATATAAGGTCACATTGTTTCCAATTTCGGCCGTTTCGCCGATGACGACTCCCATACCATGGTCAATAAAAAAGCCTTTGCCGATTTTGGCAGCCGGATGAATTTCTATACCGGTTAAAAACCGGACAACCTGCGACAAAAAGCGCGCTGTCAATTTCCAATTTCGCTTCCAAAGCCAATGGCAGCCCCGATAAGCCGCTATGGCGTGCAACCCTGAAGACAACAAAAAAGCCTGCGTGAGGGTGTTTGTTGCCGGATCGCGCGCAATGACGGCTTCGGCATCTTGAAGAATTATCTTGAATTTTGATTTCATTTTGTGATACATTCCCTGAAAAAATTAACGGTTTTATAAGAGTATAGTCAATATAATACTCAAAACAACATTATTTTAGGTTAGTAACATGACAGAAGTTTTATTTAACGGGCATGCCGGACGTTTGGAAGGCCGCTATCATCAAAGCGATAATCCCGCCGCCCCCATTGCCTTGATTTTGCACCCTCACCCGCAATACGGCGGCACAATGAATAACAAAGTTGTTTACACGTTGTTCAGCGTTTTTCAGAATCTTGGATTCTCTGTCTTGCGCTTTAATTTCAGAAGCGTCGGCCGGTCGCAGGGCGAGTTTGAAGACGGCCCCGGTGAGCTTTCAGATGCCACTGTTGCGCTTGATTGGCTTCAGGCAACCAATCCCGAGGCACGCCAATGCTGGGTCGCAGGTTATTCTTTCGGTGCGTGGATTGGTTTGCAACTTTTGATGCGTCGGCCCGATATTAATAATTTTATTGCCGTTTCTCCACCGGCCAATGAAAAAGATTTTTCGTTTTTGGCACCCTGCCCAACATCAGGGTTAATTACTCAAGGCGCTATTGATGAAATTGTGACTCCCTCAAGCGTGACAAGCTTTGTCAAACGGCTGAATACACAACGCAATGTTTCGGTCGATTATGCGTTGGTGGAAGACGCCGACCACATGTATAATAACCACTTGGTCGATTTGTATAAAATCGCGGGACACTACATTATTGACGCAATGAAGAGGAAAGCTCCCGCTAAAAAACGCCGCGGCCGTCGTAAGAAAAACGAGCTTGACGATGCGACAGAGGACGAGACACTCCTTCTGGAGGCCGATGACGATGCCGAAGACTATGATGAGGCTGAAGACACCGATGATGATTTCATTGATGACGATGATGAATAGTCTTTAATTGCTTACAAAAAATCCCCGCCGGCGACTAACCTTGCGGGGATTTTGTTTCAGTGGTTTTTAAGATCGTCCAGCACAAACAACCTGATGGCGCTGGAGAGATTTGACGTTTTTTTATTGCGGTCAATTTCCGTGACCAAATCATTGATGCTTTTGTTGCGAATAAGCGCAATGCGTTTGAGCTCATGCAAAAATTCTTCTTCCAAACAAATGCTTGTGGAATGCCTGCCGGCTATGACGACGGATATTTTTTTCATTTTTTCTTCCGAAAAGCATCTATGGATACAATTTCGGCCGTCCCGCCCGAAACTTTTTTGGGCGTATCTTCAAAAGGTGCCTCTTGTTTCATCAGATCTTCGGGCGGCGCAAAGCTCAATGCAAATTTGGCGTGAGGATCGGCAAAATAGGTAATGGCATCATAGGGAATCCGCAAGGTGTGCGGGATATTGTTAAAGCTCAAATCCACCTCAAAATAGCTCTCAGACAACATCAGGTTTGCAAACTGGTGCTGAAGAACAATTGTCATATCCTCAGGATATTGATCCAAAAGCGCCGTATCCATTCTGACACCGGAATGATTGGTTTTGAATGAAATATAAAAATGATTTTCGCCGGGGAGACCTTCATCCGCGGCAATCTTGAGCGCCTCAATCACAACCTGTTTGAGCGCCTTTTCGACCAATTTGTCATAGTTGATTTCGTTTTCCATAAAACCTCATCACGCTTGTTTTTTTCAAAATAGGAGCTTTTCTGTTGGTAGGAAAGCCCCAAGAACCCCACTTAAAGAAAACCTAAGTCCTTAAGAATTGATTTTGTTGCAAACTGCCAATTAAGCAGCCAAAGCAACAGGAGCTACGTTATTATCGTTAGCATTCATTTTATTTTGAACCGATAACGGTGGTATCTCACCGGACACGGCATACCCATCTTTACTGATACCTGTCAAACCTAATTCACCCCCTTGGACACTGTTTATAAAAATTGGTGGAGGTGCCGGGCACTGCCCCCGGGTCCAAATATCCTATTTCACGGAGCCTCTGGTGTCACAGTCAGGTTGCCCTGACAATTTAGTAATATAATACCTTTTATTTCAAATAGCAAGATAGGATTTAGTTGTTAATATGTTTCAGAGAAATTTTGTTTTTGGAAAAAATGCTTTATTCTGATAAAAAAATAAATAATGGAGTCTTTTTGATATGACAAAAATTGCTGTTTGGTGCCGCCATGACGGAGACAATCTTATCGGTATCGGAGCTAAAATTCCATGGCACATTCCGTCGGACTTCAGGCGGTTTCGCAAATTGACCGAATCGGAAGCTTTGGTTGTCGGCGAAAAAACGTATGAGAGTTTTCCGAATCGGACTTTGCCCAATCGGGATATTCATATTTTGACCCTGACACCGGAATATGAAGTCAGTGATCCGGCACATCATTTTGTGCACCATGATATCAAAGATTTTAAGGAGTTTGAGCCGAATTTGTATATTTGCGGCGGCGCGACCATTTACAAGCTGTTTATGAGCTCGGGCGACAAGCTGATGCCCGATGTGATTGTCGACTGTAAATACCTTGGTGCGGTTGATGCTTTGGAGGGGCCGAGAATCGACATCACGCCATGCATCGAGACCATGGAAAAGAAATACCTTAAGATGAGCCCCGATTATGAACAAGAAAACGTTTTGACCTCTCTTTGGGTTAAGAAAGGAGATTTTGTCGATCAGGGCGTTTTGAAAAAACTCATCAACATTATCAGCGTTAACAACTAACAGACGGAAAAATCAATGAAACAGTATTTGGATATTTTGCAAGACATTATGGACAACGGACAAGACGCCGACAACCGCACAGGCGTTTATGCACGCAAGGTTTTCGGGCGGCAGATGCACTTTGACTTGAGCAAAGGGTTTCCGCTGGTCACAACCAAGAAGGTCTTTCTGAAAGGCATTATCCACGAGCTGATTTGGCTGCTGTCAGGCAACACAAATATCAAATATTTGACAGATAACAATGTTCATATTTGGGACGAATGGGCGGACAAAGACGGCAATTTGGGGCCTGTTTACGGGGCGCAATGGCGCAACTTCAACGGACAGGGAATCGATCAGATTAAAGATGTGATTGAGCGAATCAAAAAGAATCCGCAGGACAGACGGTTGATTGTGACGGCTTGGAATCCGGCACAGATTGACCAGATGGCTTTGCCGCCGTGCCATTGTTTTTTCCAATTTGACGTCACGCCGGACGGACGGCTGAACTGCCAACTTTACCAACGCAGCTGCGATATGTTTTTGGGCGTGCCGTTTAATATTGCATCTTATTCACTTTTGACAATGATGATGGCGCAGGTCTGCGGGCTTAAAGCGGGGGAATTTGTGCACACATTGGGCAACGCACATATTTACAACAATCACTTTGAACAGGTTAAATTACAGCTTTCACGCACGCCCTATCCTCTGCCGCAGATGAAAATTAATCCGGCGGTCAAAGATATTTTTGACTTCAAATTTGAAGATTTTGAACTTGTGAACTATCAATGCCATCCGGCAATCAAAGGCGATGTAGCTGTTTAGCGTTTGTTTAAAAAAAAGAGTGCCAACGGATATCACTACCGGTTGGCACTAAAAGTAACAAACAATTAACTTTATGGCAAACTTAAGTGCAGACAAACCTCACGGCTGATCTGCACTCCTTTCCAATACCTAAGAATTTGGATTTAATTTTGAAACAAACGGACTTCACAGCCGGTCTGTTTCCAAGCAAGTATGCAAAGATAAACATTATATGACTAGGTAGCCATCTGCAGGTGTCACAAACTTACGTTGCCGTCCAGCCAGATTGATAATCCAACCTTTGGTTCCGTCTTTTGCAACAGCATCTATCGCTTCTCGATTTGAAGTCTTTCCATTATGGATGACCTTTCGATCTGTTCCATACGTCTTAAACTTCATCCAGATACCCCTCGGCTCAGCATAAAGCTTGAACTTCTCGATGCCTGCGATAACGACCATCTTATTTTCCATTTTCTTCATATACTTTGTTTTTTCCTTGCGGAAGGGGGCTCTCCTTAAAAGTCCCGTTTATAATTAACATAATAATATCTTGTAATGAAAATATGTATATCACACTTTTAAACCCGAATCAAGCAAAAAATGACAAAATTTTGCCAAAATTTTATTTTAAAATAAAAAAATGCCGGAGAGGCTTTTGAAAAAAAGCATCCGGCATCACTGAAGAAGATATTAGTCAGGATAGTTTTGCGTTGTGTATTATCACAATAGACAAGGCAAAACGAATTTTCAAATAAGAAAAGCGGCAGGGTGAACCAGCATGAAAGATTTGAACTTATGATGAAAGTATTTTCGCTTACTGAGAACCTCACGGTTGTCAGAGTCAAATGTTCATCGATCCTGCCGCTTATTCAAATTATTTGTCTTACAAAAGAAGAGTTTGTATCAGTCTTCTTTTATATATTATTATAGTCATAAAAATTCATTTCGGAGAGGGATATAATCATATTCCCGAAATTTTGTCAATATATTTTTATAAAAAATAATGCCTTTTTATGTTTTTGTTGCATTTTACGATGATATCTTATATAAAAGAGTCCATTCGTTTACTATTTTGTTTAACTAAAAAATATTATTTATGGAAGCTTTCATCAGACTTTTGATGTGGGGTATTGCCGGATTTTTTCTTGCCGCATTCTCCACTCTGTTCGGCGCTATTCTGGGATGGTTCGTCGGGTTGTTCTTCGGCAAAGCCATTTTGGGTGTGTTGGCCTGTATCGGAATCAAGGGATTTTCGATGTGGCAAATCGGTGCAACTCTTGGATTCATCGGCGGTTTCTTCTGCCGGAAAATTAATATCCAAGACATGCGCTCTGCTGCCGGCAAATAGCTTTAATCTCTACAAAAAACCCGAAGCTTTTCAACTTCGGGTTTTCGCTTTTTCATCAACTTTATTTAGTTCGGCTGTTTGACAACATCCTCGCCGATGACTTCCTCGGTAATATAAGCATCAGCGCATTGCCGTCCTGTGCACCGTTTCAGAACCGTGGCGGTGCGTCCTTCGCTTAAGCCCCTCAGTTCAACCGACGGCACATAAACGTCCGTTATTTTAATCTTGAACGTCGCATAGGCTACTTTGCCGTCTTCATCGCTCATATAAACCTTGATGGTGTAAGAACCGACATTCCCCGGCATAGCCATTCCGACAAAGGCATGACGGTTTTCATCAAACAATACCCAATCCGGCAGCGGCGAATCGTCAACCAAACCGGCCTTGAAGGTCACTTTCCCCTTAAAGTCCATTTTATCAATCAGCGAATCGGGAATAACGACCTCAAACTTTTGGCCGCTGTCCAATGTTAAATCAGGCAGATCTTTTGCCGAGGACAAATTAACCGGCGGACGTTTTGCCGGAACATCCAACAGATACGGCCTGTTGTCGGGCAAAAATTCACCTTTGCGCCATTTTTCCAAAACACCGCGCAGATAGACGGCAATTTTGGACGGCTTTTCGTTTAACATATAATAAGGAATCGCGTCCATTCCCAAAGTGGCATATAAATTGCCCAACGCATCCTGCAGGTTGACATAGGCCAGCATGGCTTTGGCCTCGTCTTCAATTGCGCGAGCCGCCTCAAGCTGTGCCTCTGCAGAACGGGCGCCGGTTGAAATCGTTTTGTCTTCGGCAATATCCTCAGAGGCCTTGGATAATTCATGCGCAATGTTATAATCTTCAACCGATGACATATACCGCGCCCATGCGACATAAACCTGTGTCAAAATCAGGTTTGTCATCCGTTGGCGGCGCAGAGCCTCGGCTTCAAAATATTTGGGATCTTTGACATCTTCAAAAACTTCCAGACCGACTTCTTTGGCCTTTTTGGACCAGACGTCATTGTAATAATTTGCATTATTTTTATATTGCGTCCCCGGATCCGTAAAGATTTTGAAAGAAGCAATCACTTCATCCACATTTGTAACCAAATCACGCACTCTCAGTTCCGGACGGTTTGTCAGAGCCGTCCATTCCATCTCGCTGAGCGAATTGCGAATCTCAGGCAAATCAAAGTTTCCGTCCTCTTTACCGACGAGCCTAAACTCCGTCGACGGATGGAATCCCATTAACGAGGCCAACCGGACTTCGGCCGTTTCCAAATCGCGTTTGATATTTGAGAGCTCTTTGGTGGCTTCCATAAACTTGCGTTTGCGCTCCAAATCGGCAACGTTCAGGTTTTTGCCTTCTTTGGACAGCTCTATTGTCTGAGCGTTCAGCTCGTCCACATCCAACGTCATATATTCAATCATATCGTCAATCAACGGCAACAAACGCTGCGCCGACAAGGCCTTCCAATACAAAACCCGCGTTTCCTGCATTAGGTTATGGATAACTTTGCGGCTTTGCTCATAGGCGACGCTTGCTTGATACCAACTGTCTTTGCTTTGGTAATAAACCGTGCTCACGTCCAAGATATTCCATGCCAATTTGAGTTCGGAATCCATCGCGGACTTGTTGTCCGTATTGACATAACCTGCAGACGAGAAAATCTCGGGCAGGCGGTTTTCAGGCGACATCCCGACTTCTATCATGCTTTGCTGATAGCTGACCAGACGCCTTGTGTAGTTATATTTGAGTGCAAGAGCGAAAGCCATATACATATCTATCGGCTTTTGAATTTTGCGGGGCATATCGGCATACATGGTCTGCATATCCGTATCCGCACGAATCGCCCTGTCCCAATCCGTATAGACCGCAGGCGCCGGCGCATCCACCGCCGGATAAGTCTCATACGAACGCGTGCACGCAGTTATCAACAATCCGAAAAACACAGCAGAAATAAGTATTTTTTTCATATCTTTAGACCTAATAAAGCTATTACCTTTGTTCTTAAGTTATATCAATATTTTGAATATTAACAGTATTTATTTGCTTTTATTCAACTTTGTTGTATAAAATTAATAAAAGATATAGTTTTACGGTGTATTCTTTATCTTAGGAATCGTCTGTCAATCCTTAAGAGGCGCCATGATTGATTTATTAAAAACGGTATTTAAATATAAAGAAAAAGAGAGCCCCGACAGGCTCGGGCTTTATCCGGAAGCTATCCATACAAACGCCATGCCCGAACGCCGCTATTTGTGGAGTGCGCGGCTTTTGGTCATTTTGGCTTGTTTGAGCATTTGCTTTAATTTGATGCTTGTTTCGGGGATTTACCTGATGCTGCCCTTGTTGGACAGTGGTCCGGCTCTTTTTTATCATGATCATACTTTCAGCAGCTTTGCCCCTCTGGAGAAACAAGAGCGCCCCATTGCCGCCATTGATCTTTTGACGGAATCTTTTTTGAGAGATTATGTATTGCTCAGGCACGTGGTTACCAATGACTATGATGAACTCAAATCTCGCTGGGGGCAAGGGTCGCGTCTGTTTTGGATGTCAACGACCCATGTTTACAGCGCTTTTTTATCCGGCGACCTCGCGCAAAGCATCAATCAATTCAAAACTCAAGGATTGGTGCGCTTGGCAGAAGTTGAATGGGTTAAACCTGTTTCACTCGGATTTTGGCAAGTTCAATTTATTACCATGGATTATTATCCAACACGCAAGACACCGGTTGTCAATATCTGGCGCGCCTATGTTCGTGCGGCGATGTATCCAATTCCCTATGAAAACCGTTCTTTACGCGAACAAAATCCTTTTGGCTTTTTGGTTACAAACTATGCTTTGTCCTATATCGGAACACCGGAAGAACCCGAAAGCTATTTGAGCACCGCCCGTGAAGTTCGGTCGGAACAATATGCTTATTGAGAAAGGGGCATTGACTTATGGCTCTTTTTTCAGCTGTCTTCCGATACAAAGATAAAAAAAGTCCGGACAAGCTTGGCGTTTTCCCCGAAAAATTTCCCGTTGAGGCTTTTCCTGAAAGACGCTATTTGTGGACATCGCGCGCATTGGTTATTCTCACGGCATTCAGCTTTTGCCTGACCATTGTGCTGGTCTCTACTCTCTATCTTCTTCTGCCTCTAAAACGGGCAAACCCGATGCTCTACAAGACCAATCCTTACTTTTTTACATTTGACAGAGTCCGCCCCTTGAGAGAAGATGTTCGTTTTAAGGAAATGCTGACAGAAAAATACCTGACCGATTATGTGCAAATGCGCCACTCCATTCCCCGCTCAACCGCCGACTTGTTTTACAGGTGGGACAGGAGCTCTCTTTTTTACTGGTATTCGGCTTCTTCCGTTTATTACAGATTTGTCTCAAACATTGACAGGAATCAGCTCAAACGCTTTATCCGACTTGGAATGAAGCGCACTGTCGAAATTGACGACATGACGCATCTGTCCGACAATTTGTGGCGGATTCAACTGCGCACCCTTACCTCAACAAGAGATATGCCCGAACCTAATGTGATTTATTGGCGGGTTTATGCGCGCGTCCGCTATGAAGAACTTGAAGGATATGAGGATATTGAAAAAACAGACCGCGAAAAGGAAGCTTATCTTGCCAATCCTTTTGGTTTTAAGGTAACACAATATTCCGTTTCTTATGCCGGAAGCCCCCGAAAATCATATACAGCTATGGAAACAGCTAAAAGAGTTATTGAGAATATGGAAGATCTTATCTGGTAGTTTTTATTTGCGGAACAAGGCCGCAATATCAGATATCGTCGGCAATTTGTTATACTCTGGATTGCCAATCGGTATAAAGTCTTTTTCCATATCCAATGCCCAAATTGCCGCTTGATAGGTTAAAAAGCTCTTTCCCAAAACAATTGTATCGTGGTGCTTTTTCAGATATTCTTTCAAATCGGCCGTCTCACGGATATAATGCCGTATCAATCCGCGGCGGCGGGAATAGACATCTAACGCCATAACAATAATGACGGGAATCAGAACCAAAATCAGCGCCGCAATCGGATGCACAACCGCTGATAATACTATAAAACAAAAAATTTCTACATCGATTACCGCCAACCCGACAAAAACCTTGAGCCATTTCGGCATTTGAATCCGAGATAAAGCCATTGCTCCAAGCCCCGCTAATGAAACTGCCGTCAATATTCCGAATGTATACAGAGAATCCACCGCAAAAAAGGCTATTGCGCCCTCTGCAGCCAACAACATTCCCAGACTGAACAGCAGATAGCCCATGTTCAGTTTTATTCGGAATTGAAACATAAGGCGATTCAGTCCGCGCTCCAAAATGGCTGCAAAACGTTTTAACGGAAGTTTGTTTTGAGCATTAACATTAAATACGGTTTCATGACCGGAGAAAATCTTTTTCAGCGCTTTTTGTTCAAAGGACTGTAAACTTTTGAGGTTATCCGTTCTTTTGATGAGCAGGACGGTTTCGCCGGATTGTTGAATATCTATAATATTCTTTTTATACAATTCCAGCAAAAAGCCGCATACGGATTTGATATCAAACCGGTCAAACATCAGATATCTGATTGTCATTGCCGTTTTATTTAAGGTCAATTTGAGCTGGCCTTTGTCTTTTGCTATATACCGCCACGAAATGACAAAAGAACAGCTGATAACAAGCATTCCCAACAGGGCAATATAGATATCTCCATGATTATCAAATGCTCTTATCACTTTTTGCCATAGTGTTTCAGGCAACAGGGCGTTTTTATCGATTTGAGCCACCAAGTGCATTCCCTCGCCGATAAACAACGGGCGCCGTGCAATATAGGCTCGGGCGAATCGCCCGTTTTGCCTGACCGAAATTCCCCTTGATGAAAGCCCCAAAGGAGACCCGAGCAAAACTTCTTCATCAAGCAATGCTGTTTCCGTCGGCAGACTTAAACTTGCGCCGAGCCTATCAATAACCAAATTCCAGCCATTGCCGCCTATGTCCCAATATAAACGATAGTCCTTTCCTTCATCCCAGAGCAGATTATCAACCACATATTCAAATTTGTATGTATAAATCCCCGGAGCCAATTCATAATTATCATCCGGCACCAACAACACGCTTTTTTGCCCTTTTGTCAAATGATATGGTGCCGGCATATCGTTAATCGTCACACCAATAATCGAATAATCTAAGCGCTGGGACTTGCCGTTTATGTCATAAATTTTTTCGGGCAATATTTTTGTCAGCCCGCGGCGTAATTTATTTCCGTTTGCAACCACGACTATCGTTTCTTCAAATTTGACAAGGCCTGTCGGCAAGACCTCTATTGAGTTCATCAAATAAGGAATATGCTCCATGGCCGGAATTGTAAACGGCGTATTATCAGGCGGCAAATAAGCTCTTATCAGCGGCACATCCGGATTTTGCCAATTTTCCTTTTGCTGTGAAACGGACTGCGGCGCCTGCAAAGTTTCGACAGAAGCAACATCTTCCCGAGGTGTTTCAGAAGAAATATTTACCCGTTCCAAAGCTTCTTCATATATTTTTTCAAAAAAGCTTTTTCCGGCTTCTTTTTCCTGCTCGGCGCGCCAACGGCTCGGCACTATTCCCATGGTTTGATTGATGTTTTCGGGAGAAGCCGCTTCGGCTTTTGAAAAACCTTCTTCAACAATTTCTTTAAATTCCTCATACTCCATATCGTGCATCTTCGGCTTTTCTTGCCGGCTCTGCACCCTCGGAACCGCTTCATATCCGCTGACACTCCGAACAGCCGCAAAACTCAGCCCGCACCAGAGCAAATTGAAACAAATTGCAAAAAAAAGTTTCTTCATAACTTGACACTCTTTCTTAACTGATTCATCATATTTGTTATTATACGGCTAAAGTTATTAAAAAGTTATAAAGGAGAACTTACATGAGCGATATTTCCGTCGGAGCTATTATTTTGGGAGCCGGTAAAGGAACCCGCATGAAATCTAACCTGCCCAAGGTTTTGATGCCGGTCGACGGCAAGCCTATGATTAGGCATATTATTGATGTTTTGGAATCGATGAACATCAAAAAAATTGTTACCGTTATTGCTCCAGACGGAGATGCCGTCAAAAAAGAAGTTTCGCCTTATCCGACATGTGTTCAGGAAAAACAGCTTGGGACAGGGCATGCCGTTTTGGCCGCCCGTGAAGAATTCAGAGGATTTAAAGGCGATATTTTGATTATTTTCGGTGATCAGCCCTTGTATACCAAAGAGAGTATGCGTAAACTTTTGCGCCGCCGCGCTCAAGGATATGCCGTCGTCTGCATGGGATTCCGCCCGAAAGATCCGGCAAGATACGGCCGCTTGGTTATGGAAGGCGACAACCTGAAACGCATTGTCGAATTTAAAGATGCCACAGATGAAGAAAAAGCCATTACTTTTTGCAACTCGGGTATTATGTGTTTTGACGGCGAAAAACTTTTTGAAATTTTGGGCGCTATCAGTAATGAAAATGCTGCTGGCGAATATTATCTTACAGACGCCATTGAAATTGCTCTGCGCAAAGGATTGAAATGCTCGGCTGTCGAGTGTTCGGTTGAGGAAGCTTCCGCCGCCAACACCCTTGAGGAATTGGCATTATTGGAAGAACTTATTCAGAAGAGGAAGAAAAAATAAGTGTCTTTTATCAAACGTCATTGGTTTGGGCTTCTTGTATCCATGCCCGTTGTCTTTTTTGCCTTTTTTTTGGTATTAATTTTGATTGCACCTAAGCAAGATGCCCAAGGGCGAGGATTTGTTCAATGCACTCAAACCATGGCAGAAGACCTGCTTCTTTGCGACAAGAGGCCTTTTTGCACGATACGAGCCATTCTTTCAAATACCGCCTGCGATATCGGTGTTATTGCAGATGGAATGGTTGACTGGACAAAAGGCACCCAGCCAACGCCCTGGAGCAATTATATCTTTGAACCGGACGTTTCTTCGCCGTTTATCGATGAGGAAGCCCGTTCGGAATATTTAAAAAATTATCCCGATACAAAAGCTGAAATGGAACGGCTGCATATTTTAAGAAAGGATTTGGAAAATGAACAAGATACTTCAGAAGAGCAAGCCCCGTGGAACCAAAAATAATCTTCTTCCTGCGTGGGATTTGTCTGATTTATACCAAGGAATGACAGACAAGCAAATTGAGAAAGATTTGGCGGCCTATCAAAAGTCAGCCGAAGCTTTTGCAAAAAAATATAAAGGAAAAATTGCCCAACTGTCTCCAAAACAATTTTTTGAAATGGCGCAAAACTATGAAGAACGTTCTGTTTTGGGCAACAAATTAGGCGTTTTTGCTTATTTAACCATGGTTACCCAAATGAAAAACCGAGATGCCATGGCCTTTTATCAAAATATCTCCGAAAAACTGACCGATTACAGCAAACCAACAATCTTTTTATCTCTGGAGATTAACCAACTGCCCCAAGATAAAATTGATACGTGGCTCAAAGATAAAAAAGCGGCTTATTTTGCACCTTGGGTTAATCGTATTCGGATGTTTAAAGACTATGAGCTTTCTGAACCGGTTGAAGAAATCCTGCACGAAAAGTCTGTCACTTCCGGCGGCGGATGGGAAAGGCTTTATGAAGAAACATCAGCCAGACTTAAATATACGGTTGACGGCAAAGATTATAATGACGCCGAAATCGGGAAACTGACCTTGGATAAAGATGCAGCCGTCCGTGCTAAGGCCGGTCGAGAAATTGCCCGTGTCTGCACGGAAAATGCGCCGTTATTTACCCTTAACTACAATATGATTGTTAAAGATAAGGCCATTGAAGACATTAAACGAGGCTTTAAAACGCCGGTCTCCTCTCAAAATTTGGCCAATCGTGTTGATGACAAGGCCGTTAAGACTTTGGCGGAAACCGTGCGGCAAAATTATGCTAGCATTTCTCATCGCTTTTACAAGCTCAAAGCCAAGTGGCTCGGCGTTAAAAAACTTGAATATTGGGACAGAAATGCGCCTTTGCCTTTTGAATCCGATGTTCATTATTCTTGGGACGAGGCTGTTCAGACTGTTTTGACGGCTTATAAAGAATTTTCGCCTAAACTTTATGATTTGGCAAAAGACTTTTTTGATAAAGAGCATTCGTGGATTGATGTGCCACCCCGCGACGGCAAACGAAGCGGCGCTTTTGCCATGCCTCTGCCTGATAAATTCCACCCTTATTTGTTCCTTAACTTTACAGGCAAACAAAATGATGTGTTGACATTGGCTCATGAACTTGGGCATGGGTGCCATATGAGGCTAAGCTCCAAGCAGGGCGACCTGAATGATGCCACGCCATTGACTTTGGCCGAGGTTGCGTCTGTCTTTGCCGAGATGTTGACGTTTCAGTCTCTGCTTCGGCAGGCAAAAACTCCTGAAGAAAAACTTTGCCTGATTGCCGGCAAAGTCAATGATATGATTAACACATCTATCCGTCAGATTGCTTTTCATTTCTTTGAAACCCGCGTTCATGACGAACGCCGCAATGGAGAAGTATCCCAAGACAGGCTGGCGCAAATTTGGAAGGAAGAAATGGCAGCTTCTTTAGGCAAGTATGTCAACATTGACACTGTAACGGAGAATAACTGGACGCAGGTTGGACACTTCTTTTGGAAGCCTTTTTATGTCTATGCTTATTCTTTTGCGGACTGCCTTGTCAACTCATTGTATCAGGTTTATCAAAGCGGCAAAGATAAAAACTTTGCGGATAGATACCTCAATATGCTGTCTTTGACAGGGGTCAAACGCTATGATGAACTTTTAAAGCCTTTTGGATTGAACGCAAAAAGCCCGACATTCTGGAATATGGGATTAAGCCTGATTTCAAGCTATATTGATGAACTGGAAAAACTGGATAAACTTATCTCAAAAAAGTAAGGTGCTAAAAAGTCGAACCCTGCTTTCTAAAAATTAGCATATGCTAAAAATTCGACTCCTGAAGTCGAAAAATAGTGTATATACAACTATTTGTTTTTGAACTACCTTATAGATACAGAGTAAGAAACACTCTGTATCTTATAAGGAGAAATATAATGTTGACCGGAACTGTTAAATGGTTTAATTGCAAAAAAGGCTATGGTTTTATTGAACCCGAAACATCTTCAAAAGATGTCTTTGTCCATATCACACAGCTTGAAAAAATCGGCTTAAAACGGCTGAATGACGGACAAAGAGTCGGATATGAACTTTATGATGACCGCGGACGTATTGCGGCCGGAAATATCAAAATTCTCTAAAATTTTTATTCCCTTTTATTAAACCCCTATCAAAAAAGGATAAGAGATCCCCCTCTTGTCCTTTTTATTTTGAGACATATATTTGCATTGTTTATTGCTTTTAGGAGAAAAAATATGAAATTTTGGCATTGGCTTGTTGTTGCGGTCTTTGTATTTGCCATCGCTATCAGCCTTATATTGTGAGCGTTTATTAACGTTCATTTCCGTCAGGCATAACGTCAAAAATGACTTTTTTGGCAAATAATTGCTTGACAAGGCCGGAAATAAAGGATAATAATGCTCTTGTTTTTATATCGCGGGGTGGAGCAGCCCGGTAGCTCGTCAGGCTCATAACCTGAAGGTCGGAGGTTCAAATCCTCCCCCCGCAACCAATAAAACAGAAAAGTCACCTATATGGTGGCTTCTTTTTGTATTAAATTTATTGATGTTCAAACTTTTCCTGCAGTTTTTGTAAAAACAGATTAGCCGCAGAGGAACGAACAGACGATTTATTCCAAACAATATTTAATTTTGCTTCCAATTTAGGTTCAAACGGTCTAAAGCAAAGCGGACTTTTGTCGGAAGTATCCGCCAGTTTATCTAAAGTAATGGCGTATCCAATACCGGATTTAACCATTATAGCGGCATTAAATATCAAATTATATGTTGCTACGGTATTCAAATTATCAAATTGCCCGTGAAACCATTTTATAAATTCGTTATTTGGTGATTTTTTTATCGCTTGGCGAGAATTTATTAAGGATAAACCTTTTAAGTCTTCAAGTTTGATGTATTTATACTGTGCTAATGGACAATCTTTACGCATCAAAACACCCCAAACATCAGCAACCGGTAGGGTAACACTATCATATTTTGATGTATCGTTATGTTGCACCAAAAGACCGAAATCCAAAAGTTTCTTGTCTAGCTTTTCCATAACATCTTCGGCGTTACCGGAATAAAGATAGAAAGTAATGTTCGGGTGTGTGCCGCGTATTTCTTTGATAACCTCTGCAATATATTCCATAGCATCTGTTTCACCGCCGCCGATATAAACATCGCCCTTAATGTCAACACCTGAAGAAATAATGTCTTTCTTGGTTTTATTAACCATTTCAATAATCTCTTCCGCACGGTCTTTTAGAAGCATCCCTTCATCGGTCATCGTGATTTTGTACTTTCCGCGCACAAACAGCTTTTGCTTGAGTTCATATTCCAACTCTTGCATTTGACGTGTTAAAGTCGGTTGTGTTAAATGCAAAGCATTTGCCGCAGCAGTAATACTACCTTCGTTGGCAACAGCTAAAAAATATTTCAAAACGCGTATTTCCATACAGATAACATAACAAAACTAAATATGCCTGTCAAGCATATTTAGATATTAAAAATAAGTATTTACTATATAAAAATGAACAATATATATTGATAATATAATAAATTTAACACTGGAGGTATTTTATGAAAATGAGAACACTATGCTTTTTATCAATGACAGCTTTAGGTTTGGTCTTTGCCGCACCGGACAGTGCTTGTGCCGCAGGCGGTAATAATGACGAATGGGATAAGGTTTTTGCTAAATCAGATAAGGTTGATGTGAAGAAAGTAACTTTTAAGAACAGATTTGGCATTGAGTTAGTCGGAGATTTGTATGAGCCGAAGAACCAGCCTGAAGGTAAAATGCAGGCAATTGCGGTTTCCGGTCCATTTGGCGCGGTTAAAGAACAATCTTCCGGACTTTATGCTCAAACTTTGGCAGAAAAAGGTTTTGTAATTTTGGCATTTGACCCATCATTTACCGGTGAATCTGGTGGCGAAGTTCGTAATGTGGCATCGCCTGATATTAACACCGATGATTTTTCTGCTGCGGTTGATTATCTGACTACCTTGCCTGAAGTAGATGAAAACAAAATCGGCATTGTCGGTATTTGCGGTTGGGGCGGATTTGCTTTGAATGCGGCTGCACAAGATACCCGCATTAGGGCAACTGTAACCAGCACAATGTATGATATGACAAGAGTTTCTGCCAAAGGATACAATGACTCTATGTCTGCAGATGACTTATACAAAATGCGTGAGGATTTAAACAATAAAAGGACAAAGCAAGCAAAAACAGGAGAAATTATTTTCATACCGACAAATCAAGATAAACTCAATGGCGATGAAGCGCAATTTATAAAAGACTACCACGAATATTATAAAACACCGCTTGGTTTCCATCCTCGTTCTATTAACTCTAACGGTGGTTGGAACGAAACATCTTTGTTATCTTTAATTACACAACCAATTTTGGCGTATGCTGATACGATTAAATCACCTGTATTGATGATACACGGAGAAAAAGCTCACAGCCGCTATTTCTCGGAAGATGCATTCAAAAAGCTGACAGGCGATAATAAAGAATTGATGATTATCCCTAATGCAAACCATACTGATTTGTATTACAAGATGGATGTTATTCCTTTTGATAAAATGGAGCATTTTTTCAAGGATAATTTGAAGTAATGCAATTGGTACAACAAATATCAAGGTTGTTGATGTCGGGAATTATTTTTGCGGCATCAACAGCTTTTGCTTTGGAGAACAAAACAATGCAAATGAAGATAGGAGAAAAGGAATATTCGGTTGCTTTGAATGACAATAATACAACGAAAGCCTTGCAGGAATTATTACCGATGACAATTAAAATGTCGGAATTTAATGGTAACGAAAAGTATTACCATTTTAGCAATTCATTACCGAGCAGACCAGAACATATCTGGCAAATCAAATCAGGTGATGTTATGCTATTTGGCGATGATTGTTTAGTTGTATTTTACAAAGATTTTAAGACAGCATATTCATATACCCGTATCGGACATATAGAAAATGTGGCTGATTTAGAGCAAATACTCGGTCGCAGTAGTGTAACCATAACTTTTGAATAGAAAGGATAATAAAATGGCAAAGAAAATATTGATAGTTTCATCAAGTTTGCGTAGCGGAAGCAATTCCGAGATTTTAGCACATGAGGATGAAAAAAAGGTTCGATTTCTGGCTCTACTGCAGGGACAAGAGGACTAAATTTGATAATATTTCGCATAAACAAAAGGTTATCGCATTTTTACGGAAAAATATACAATTCCTTCGGATTTGCGCTAATGTGTTGATTTTTCGTGATATTGTCCAAAAAATCGGGCGAAAAAGTATATTTTTTCCAGAGTTGACTCTGTTACACAACCATTGAAATCAAGGCTTTCACGATTTTGTGAGAGCCTTTAATTTTTGTCAGTGCTACGCAGGTGCTACACATTTTTTGGAAATTTAGTCTTGGTTCGCTTGCTTAAAAGCAATTAAAATTCCCCGATTTCCATTGTTGATAAAAAATGTTAAACTTTGTGCGGATTTCAAACATTGTTTAATATTTCGGATATTTGGACTTTTTATATGAAACAACTATTTTATATAATTCTACTAAAAATTTATGAAGGCTTTCAACTGGAATAATTTGTTCTTTTTTCATTCCATTACACTTAAATCGTATTTCTCCTATTTCTTTTTCGTTATTTGGTAATATTTTTACATTTTCTTCCATCATATGAGAAAAAGAATTACGTATGTTATTCCAGTGTTGGTAATTATTTTTACCAGTTTGAAATAATTTATTGTTCTCAAATAAAGCAGATATTTCAGATGATATTATATTAAGAAATGATTCTCCTGAACATGGGGTATTATCGCATTGAGAAACAAAAGCCATAGAGACAGCTTGTATGGTTGAAACTGCAAGTGTCACATTAAATTCTGTTTGTTCGTTAAATTTAATATAATTTTCTAAACACCTATATATGTAATCTTCTGTTATATCAATATATTCGGACATTGTTAAACCTCTATGCTATTATACATAAAGATCCAATATCGTAGTTTTATTTTAAAATCAATCTATTAAACCATCATAATGTTAGAAATACTATCAAAATTTTTTTCTCAATTCTTTCAAAATATCCCTCACATTCTTTGTTGGGATATATCTGTTCGGGGCGGTATAGGGAAATCGGAGGTTGAATACTTTGCTATGCTTGAAAAATCGTCATTATGCAGTGCATGCATTAATTGCTGACGCAATGCGTCTTGAGGGTTTGGCATCTTTAATCTTCTTTTAATCCGCTTAAAAGTGGGACAAGTTGGTTTATAAATTCACTTTTGATTTGGTTATCATTTCAAATCTGGAATGATTTAAATATGCCGGAATCGCCTTGTCAAGCATTATTTTGATAAAAAATGCTGGTAACTGGTTGATTTCAGGATATTTTCTTTTAAATTCAACAGATTGAATCGTGAAATTTTTTTCTTATAAAAATTCAAATCTTCGGGAAAAATAATTGACGGTTTAAATATAGCTTATCGGAATGATATAAACATCTTTATTCATCGGGATAAACTTATCACTCAAACATACAATAGCTCCGGCACCTTTCTTTTTCTCATCAATCAGCTTAAAATGTTTTGCCATTGATAATGTCGGGGTGGCTGTTTGTTTTATCTCAATCGGATAAACTTTGCCGTTTTCTTCCAATACGATATCTATTTCCTCTTTATTACTGGTGCGGCAATAGTAAATATTTGGTGTCTTACCGTTATGAATATAGCTTTTGATGATTTCTGAAACGACATAAGTTTCAATAAAAGCACCGCTTAAATAGCTATTCATTAACATTTCCGATGTGTTTAAACCGCACAGATGAGCACATAACCCTGTATCCATAAAATACATCTTCGGTGTTTTAACCAAACGTTTGTTAATATTGTTTTCAAAATAAGGTTGCAAGAAATAGATAATTCCCAATGTTTGCAAAATACCCATCCACGCTTTGGCTGTATTAGGCGCAATATCTGCATCACGAGCGACATCCGCATAGCTTACAACTTGCGATGTTCTGCTTGCCAGTATCTTTAAGAATCTTGTAAATACCGTTTCATCTTCCAATGTGATAATATCTTTAACATCTCGCATTAAATAGGTATCTTTGTAAGATTTGTAGTAAAGCTCCCAATCGGTTATCCCGTCATATAGTTGTGGATAAGAGCCTTTATGGATGACTTCAAATGTTTCTTTGGCTGTCCATATAGGGCGTTTGGTTTGTAAGTTAATATCCGGCGTAAAAGCTGGTCTTGTCGGCTCTTTAATTTTTTCAGATTGCGATAATCCTTGCAAATCCAACACCGCAACCCTTCCAGCAAGACTTTCCGAGACATTTTTCATCAAATGGAACTTTTGTGAACCGGTCAGCCAAAAAAGTCCTTTTTCATTAGAATTATCAACGATTTTCTTAATATATGTAAAAAGTTCAGGAGCTTTTTGAACTTCATCAATCAACAATGGCGGTTGATAGGTTTGGAAAAACAAATTCGGGTCATTTTTAGCCAAAGCCAAAACATCTGTATCATCCAAGGTTACTTTGGTGCGGTTTGGCTCAATAATGTTGTTAAACAGGGTTGATTTACCCACTTGGCGGGGACCTGTAATCATCACAACTTTGAATGATTTAGTTGCTTTTGCAACGATATTTGACAATGTTCTCTCAATATACATGGCTTATCTCCTTACCTTGTATTTTAATATAACAGAATAAAAAGTCAACATATTTTATGTAAATATGCAATAGTATTGCATATTTACATAAAATTATTTTATAATAGCTCATAAATATTCTTATAAAGTATAAGGATTTGTTATGAAAGTATTGATTGAAACAATTACTAACCGCAGAGGTTATAAATTCTTTGAGAATAAAGATGAAATGGATGCTTATTTGGGCAGGCATTGCGGCAAAATCGCCAGCTACGAAATATTGAATGAATATGATGTTGCCGTTGCCAATGATGTTCAAGCCAAGATTGATGAAATATTGGCAAAGTTTAAGATATCAGAGGATTATAGCAAAGTGATATGATTATTTGAATAAAGCTATTAGTGCAAGTATTGCTGAAACAAAGGCAATTATCGTTGAAATAATGGCAATCCGATTTGAAAGATTTGATTTTTTGTTTGCATCTTCTGCTAATTTCATACTTTTTTCTGACAACTCTAAACTCTTTTGTTGAAGTTCAATAGCTTCTCTATGTCTTTGCTCATCAAGTTGTCTTTGAGCTTGCTTTTCCTTAAATTCTTTCATTTCCTCAGCATTAATGCCGTCAAAGATTCTTGCTGCTTGGCTAGCAGACGTTATGCTTGTTGGTTTTATACCATACTTTGCTAATTTGAGCATGTCCATATTGATTTATCCCTTATTTCCAATTATTCCAAACTAATTTTATTTTATCTGATAAAATTTTTGTTTGTAAATCTAAATTATTCATATCTGATACCTATGCTATTTTCTTTAGCATTAGAGTATCTTAATTATATTTAAAATCAATCAATTATATCAAATTAGCGACATTATTCAGCCTTATTTAAGCTATTGTAGATTTCATCAACAAAGATACCGAGAATTTCTTTCTTTATGTTATCATTACTTAACAATAAGGTAAAGAAGTCTTGATTTTGTGAGAGACCTTCAATTAAAGCATCGTTTACATTATCAAAATAAGCAAGTTCAAAGTTCTTAACCGTATTATTCTTGGCAGAAGTCTTTAATTTGTCTGATTTGAGCATAATATCTCTAATCTGAAGCATTGCCTTAACCGCTACATCATTATCATAGTTTTTGCCTGTCATGCTATTGATTTGAGCAATAATCTCTGAAAGTTTTTGAACTTTATCTTCGGGTAAAACTATTGTTTCAGCTGTTGGCAGTTTTACTACAGGATTTGATTTTAATTTAGTTTTCTTATGCTCACCAGTCTTCTTTTGAACAAAATTCATTGCTTGAATTTTGCCATCCAGATTAAATCCACTACCGGCGTGTTTAATGCTGATATAAGAAAGTAAGCAAGTAATGAAATTATATTTTTTATGCAATTCTTTGTCTTCAAAACAAGTTACTTGAAGCAAAAATTCATAAAATCTAACAAATCTCTTTAATGTGGTTATAAATTCCTTTTGTTTTTCGGCTTCTTCTCGTTCCAATACATTTTTAGTTTTTTGGAACATAAATGTCAGCTTTTTCTTGTCTGTAGGTGTTATATCTTCTTTATAAAGCAAATCGTTTGCAGCCTCTATGTCTGAAGGGTCTATGACATAGAATCCATCAATTTTTGCTTCAATATCATAGATAGCAGATGGTGTAACAGAATTTGACAGCAACGTTGTGGTATAATATCTGGAAAACGCATCTTCCATATCTTCATAACTATTCACAAAATCCAATACAAAAGTTTGTTTATTGTAAGGAGGGCATATTCTGTTTAACCGTGATAATGTTTGAACTGCATTAACACCTTTCAGTGTCTTTAAGATGTACATCGCACAAAGTTTTGGTTGGTCAAATCCTGTTTGATATTTATTAGCAACCAACAAGACCTTGTAATCATCTTTTTCAAATTCTTTTGGTAATTTGTCTTCACTAAAGCCGTTAATACCTGATTCTGTATATTCTTTGCCATCTTCTTTCAGAACAACTTTGCCGGAAAAAGCTACTAAAGCATCAATTCCCTCATAGCCTTTTTTGCTAATATAGTCCTTAAATGCTTGGCAATATTTGACAGCACCTTCTCTTGATGCGGTAATAACCATAGCTTTTGCCGTTCCATTCAGTTCTTGCATAACTGTTGTTCTAAAATGCTCAACGATAACTTCAATTCGTTGGGCTATATTGACCTCATGAAGTTCTACAAAACGTGCAATTTGGCGTTTTGCTTTGTTGGTCTGATATTGTGGGTCTTCCTCTATTTCCTTGTTTAATTTGAAATATGTGTCATAAGTGATGTAGTTTTGCAACACATCAAGGATAAATCCTTCTTCAATAGCCTGTTTCATTGAATAGATATGAAATGCTTCTCTTTGTCCTTTACTATTAACTCGTCCAAAAAGATGCAAAGTCGTTGCTTTCGGCGTAGCAGTAAATGCAAATACGGAGACATTAGCTTGTTTGCCGTGTTTATTGATTTCTTCAACAATCAAATCTTCAGTAGATGTTTCATCTTGGATTTTTCCTGCGCCTAAAGTCTTTGATACGGCAATCATATCCTTTCCGGCTGTTGAAGAATGTGCTTCATCAATAATTACCGCAAACTTCTTCTTTTTCAAGTTAGCTACTTCATCAACGATGTATGGGAACTTTTGGATTGTTGTTGCAATAATCTTGGTATTTCCTTTTAATGCAGCAGCAAGGTCAGAAGAGTTGCATTTATCATCCATAACTCTGATAACGCCAGATTTATGTTCAATACTCTTAACAGCATCTTGTAATTGTCTATCTACAACAACTCTATCGGTAATAATAACAATGTTATCAAATACAACTTTATTGTCAGCATCGTGTAATGATGACAAACGATGAGCCAGCCAAGCAATAGAATATGTTTTTCCAGAACCGGCACTATGTTGAATAAGATAGTTTTGCGATGTTCCATTTTCCAACACATCATCCAAAACCTTATGTAATACATCTCTTTGATGGAATCTTGGGAATATAATGTTCTCTTTTATAGTTTTCTTTCCGGTGGTTTCATCTGTTTTCTCTTTTATTTCATGGAGAATAAATTTGCTAATAAGTTCCAAAATTGAATCTTTTTGTAAAACATCTTCCCACATATATGAAACGCTATATTTGTCCTCAAATATCGGGTTTCCTGCACCTGCTTCAACGCCAACACCATTACCCATATTAAACGGCAAGAAGAATGTTGATTCACCTTCCAATTTGGTTGCCATATAGACTTGCTCTAAATCCATGGCAAATTTTACTAAACAGCCACTTTTGAATAGGAACAAACGATTGGTTGGTGTTCTTTCTGTGCGATATTGATAGATAGCATCTTCATATGATTGTCCGGCATGGTTGCATTTGAGCTCAAAGGACATAATAGCAAAACCGTTTAGAAAAGTAACAACATCAACTCTTTCCTTATCATTTGCCCAAATTTCTTCAGCTACCGAGAAGATATTTTGCTCATATTGCTTGGTCGCTTCTTTATTAAAATCAGTAGCAGGCTTTGTAAACATAAAATCCAAATGGACGCTATTTGCAATATCAATACCGTGCTTTAATACAGACAATAAACTGCTCTTTGGTTTTGTTATCTCGCTATTGATATAGTTGATAAGGGTATTTTCCAAATCAGATTTGTAGATTTTTCTTAATGTTTCCATTTGCTTTGGTTGCGTATCGTTCAAAAACTTGAAAAGCAACTCCTTATCCATTGCATTATATCTATCAAAGTTAGTATTTTTGCGGATTACATAACCGTTTTGGTTATGCAAATAATCTAAAATAAATGCCTGATATTCTTTCTCTGATTGGATAATATTCATAGTAGACCTGCCTTTTAATCTTCAATTCCTAGTTCAACACGAATAGCTTCTATAAGTTCATCTTCATTGTTTTCTGCCTTTTTAGCAACCTTATTATAAACATCCTTAATATTTCTTGAAGCATAGATGTTTACATAGGGATACAAGTCGCCAAACCATCTATCTAAATCAGTTTGATAAGATGGAAAAGAGCGGGACTTATTTAATTCGTAATATGTTCGTAAAATCATGCAGTATGTTTCTTCACGTTTATGTTGTAGATACAATTTGTCTTCACGTATTTCTTTCTGTCTTTCTTGCTCTTTTGTAAATTCTAATTGTTTTTTCATTGTTTTATAGGTTACAAAACCACCAACGGCAGCGCCAGTAATACCAGATAATGCAGAAATAACTAATTCAAGACACATTATGCAATCTCCTTTTTACCGGTAACATATTCATAAATTAAGATTTTCTTATATTCTTCAAGTATTTCAATCTGCTTTTGTTTGTCTGCAATAGCTTCCTCAACTTGAGAGCATTGATTATCAAGATAATCTGCAATTTCTTTCTGTTCTGTCGGAGATGGAATTAAAATCAACATATTTTCCAATTTATCCGCAGGTAAATCCCATTGACCAACTCTTATACCACCTGAAATACGCATAAATTCATCTTTGTAGCAACCCCGCAACAAATAATGAAAATATCTTTTGTAAAACTTATTATCACTAAATTCATAAACATAATATGCTGGGCTTACTATTCCTTCATAGTCTGATACAGCGACTGAACCTTGCCATGCTTTCATCTTATTGACGACGAAATAACCAGCCTTCACATACTTGTATTTTGAAGTATCTTCAGATGTTACATTATGATTGTCATCTCTGCTATCTTTAGGAACAACCCCTAATTCACGATACAGTGACAACACTTGTAATTCTGGTTTTTTTTTAACTTCTTTTCTCTGTAAGTGATACTTAAATTTATCTACTTCCCAATTTGCAAGGATTTTACCAATCCATTCAATACCGCTGTCTTTCATTGAAACGTTTGGATTAAGTCCTTTAGTAACGGTTTCGGAAATAGCAGATTTCTTGTATTCTTCCAAAGTGTTTATTTGTTCTTGGATTTCCGCTGTAATAGCATCAATCTCCCCACATTTCTTATCTAAGTAATCGGCTATTTTATTTTGTTCAGATAATGGCGGAAAAGGAATACGAACATTTAGTAAGTCATTTGCATTCAAATTGCTTCTAACTCCTGCGTCTCCTAAAGCATTAAAAATCTGCCTATACCACATCATCAAATAAAACTTTTCTGCATAAGACGGATTTATATCCTTATTTGCGTGCAAAATTACATACGCTGGAGAAACAATTCCAGTATCATGCGCTAACCCGACTCTGCTTGTTGAAACATTTTGTAGGTCAATCAATTTGAATACTAATTCGTTTTTTCTTAATAATTGATATGTATTAAAACCATTTGGCTGTAACCCTTCATTGTCTTCTTTATTTCTATGAATTACCCCTGTCAGTGTTAATGCTAATCTGTCATAATCAGCAGATTTCACACCAACTACATATTTGTTACTAGTAAAATGATATTTTCCCTTATCAAATCCCCAATGTTCAGGTATCTGACCCACCCACTCAATACCACTATCTTTCATCGCTCTAGTCATTGACTTTCTCCTGCAATATTTCTGTATATAATTTCATAAGAAAAGCCAGTTCCATAAAGCATTTAACAACATTTTCCGCAGAATTATATTGTAAATCTGTTCCGTGCAAAATTTTATTCCGAAATACGCTATTTTGTTTTATATCTTCTTTCATTTTATCTATTTGCTTACCATTTTTGAATGTATTTGCTATGACTTTCTTGTAATTGCAATAAATGTCATAAGATGCTTTGTTCATTATATACTGCTCAAAAATGTCTTTATTAATCTTGGGATTTCCCTGAATAACAAATTCACAATTTGATGGTTTTCTACCATCAGCACTTAAAGGGCAAATAACTTTTTTATCGTTTTCTTTAAGAAGTTTTTTTATTTCTCTTTTTTGTGCTTCTGGAACTAATTGTGGTAGTGCTTCATATATTCCGGTAATTTGGCTTAAAATTGTGGGAATAACAACTTGAGATGATGTTTCTAGAGGAGCATCATGAAGAACTGTTATACAGCTATCTATGATAGGGAATCTATTCTCAAATAATTTATTTGTCCTGTATTGATTAAACAATTCCTTGAGATTAGAATATTTCCTTTCTTTGTAGTAATTTATTATAATTTCCTCTATGTCTTTTATGTTCCTTTTGTCGCTATTTTTTAGAATGTTTAGCAGTTTTGCATCCATAATAATCCAATAATTCCGAACCAATTCTGACTTTAGTTGCATCGTATCAACGCAATCAATAAAAGCTAATGCAGCTTTTGTTACTATAGGCTGTATTGCTTTGGCAACTTCTTGAATAGCCTTAATAAAAGGAGAAATCAAAGCATCTATCGCTTGAAATGATTTTTGCAAATCATTGATTACCGGTGCTTGCGAAAAAATATCCTTATTTCTACTCTTTTGAATACTCATTAAGCAGCTCCGAATAACTTTTTAATCTTGTCATCTACGGAATTTTCCAAATCCAAGAACTTCTTTTTAAGTTCTTCAGATGGTGTTGGCTGCTGATATTTGTAAAAATATCTGGTAAATGGTATTTCAGCACCGATTTTTATAGTCTTCTTTCTGCAATCTTCTTCAAAAATTGCATTTTCATCATCAGCTTCAAAAAATGCTTTAGCATCCGGCAAGTGCGGTAAAACTTCTCTCGCCATATAATCAGCGATATTTTCCTGATATTTTACAATTTCAGTGTCTTTGCTATCTTTATCATAGATGATGCCTTTTTTATCTTTTTGAATATCGGCTTCCTTATCCATCTTTGACAAGCCTTTGACCAGTTTTTCTATGTCTTTCTTACCAATGCTATTGGGTAAAGCTGTTTCTAATATCTTTGTTAGAACCGGAGTAAAGGTTTCCGAATTCATCCAAACCTTATCAGATATATTGGCTTGCAAAGTATTAATAATGGCATCATAGATTGGTTTATTTGCTTTATAGCTATCTAATTTATTCTTATCTTTTCCTGTCAGTTCATTTCCTTGTTGATTTTCCAGTTCGTAAACTTTACTTTCATCATACAAATAGCTCAAAGTACCATTGGAAAGCATATCGTCAATACGTTCTTGAGTTATAGCATAACTTCTCTGCAATGGCTGCATGACTGTATATTCTCTATACAAGAACTCTGAATTATCATAGATTTTGCAAACTTTATTTTCCTTAAAGTTTGCATATAGTTTTGTTATTTCAGCTCTGTCTTGCGGAGAGAACTCATTTTTCTTATTACCTAACGGTTTTCTTAACTTATGATAGATATTTGAAGCATCAATCAGTTGAATTTTACCTTTTCTTTCCGCTCTTTTGTTCTTTGATAAAATCCATACATAGGTTGTAATGCCCGTGTTGTAGAACAAATCCGTTGGTAACTGAATAATAGCTTCAATCAAATCGTGTTCCAACAAATATCTACGGATTTGTGATTCCCCTGATGAGGTTCTGCCACTAAACAAAGGTGAACCATTTTCAATAATAGCTGCACGTCCAAGTTTATCATCCATCTTGGCTATAGCGGATTGTAAGAACAAAAGCTGCGAATCACCGCCACTTGGTAAACCTGCTCCCCAACGACCTAGTGGGGCTTTTTCATATTCTTTTCTTACAGCATCTTCTTGTCCTGCTTTGGCATCTTTCCCAGACCATGGCGTGCCAAAAGGCGGATTTTCCAACAAAAAGCGCATTTTCATATTGGGAAAACAATCTTCCTTAAATGTATCCGCATGTTTGAAATTATCAGCATTTTGACCTTTAATTAACATTTCTGCCAAACCAACGGCATAGGAAACGCCCATAAATTCTTGTCCATATAGTTTAACATCTGCTGTTGGATTATAGTGTTTCAAATAGCTATATGCAGTTGATAACATACCTCCGGTTCCGCAGGCTTGGTCGCAGATTGTTATAATCTTGCCATCGTCAAAAATATCATCACAGCCTTCGGAAATCAGCACGGAAACACACATCTTAATAATATCACGACCTGTATAATATTGTCCGGCATCAACATTTTGGAAAAATCTACCGATAAGATTTTCAAATATATAGCCCATCTTTATGCTGTCATAGGTTTTAGGGCTTAAATCCAACTCTGAAAAGGCTTTCACAACTTGATATAAACATCCGTCTTTGTTCATTTTATCAATGTGCTTGTTCATCTCTAATTCAGTAAAGATGTCTTGCACATTAGCCGAAAACCCTAAAATGTATGATTTGAAATTGGAAGCAATGTGTTCTGGGTCATTGCACAATTCTGTTAAGTCAAAGCCACTTGTGTTATAAAATTGATAACCTGTAATCCTATACATAGCAGGAGCAGGATAATCATGATGTGCATTGTATTTTGCTATAACAGCTTGTTTTGTATCAGCTAATGCACATTCTAATCTTCTTACAATAGTCATCGGGATAATAACATCACCATACTTATCTGGCATATAAGAACCACGCAGTTTATTGGCAATCCCCCATATGAAGTTCGCTTCTTGGGTTATATCAACCGGATTATCGTCCCACAATACATCAATAGCTTTTCTTTCATTAGTTCCCATAGATTAGTCTTCCAATAGCAAATTACAATTATTGTTATGATATGAATGAAGTTCTTAAATAAGCGTTTATTTCTGGAATTTTTTTACTGTTCACCAAGCTCAATAACACTTACACCTTTATTCTTTGCTTGTTTGCAAAATTCATAGGCTTTGCCGTGATATTCATTAAAAGCAATGATAAAATCCGTATTCTCTATGATGTAGCGATTACAATAGACAATGCTTAACCTTTTATATCCAGTTGCGCTTTTGTCTGGGTAAATTCAATCATCGCAAGGCTTTCCCTTATGAATATAATTTGGATTATCAACGCCAACCGGGTGCAATTCCATTATTTTTGATATGACTAGCGCAATATGAATATGCGGATAAAGTTCCTTTGCTTCCAATACTGCATCATAGGCATCCTCTTCAAATCCACCAATTTCTCCCACAAAAAAGGTTGTAACATCTTCGTTTTCTATCAGATTTATAATTTGTTCCTTTACCTTTTCTCTTAACCAAACCCTTGCTCTTCTTTCACGCTTTCTGCCATGCATGAAATCGTAATTATTTTCTAAAAATGCACAAATTTTACCCATAATCAAATCCTGTTAAGTTACGCCTAATTCCGCACTTAACAGAAACGAACAATTTTGTTGAATCGGTAACCAAGCTAAAGCAGATGTCCAATCTTGTTACCGTCAAATCCCTTGAAACTCCTTTGTTTTCCGTGCGTTTCAAGGAATTATATAGCCATAAATGCCGCTCATTCCAGCTCAACAAATTACTTAAAAAATTAGTTGATTTTAATGTTCGTTAAAGCAGCAGAACATTTTGCTCATAATTCTTTGATTCTCCTGATAAATATATCAAAAGGAGAATTTTATGATTTACGGATACATCCGCAAAAGTACCGAAAAGCAATCATTTGAGCATATGGAGTATGAAATCAACGAATACGCAGCCAAACATAATATGAAGATTGATGTTTGGGTGGAAGAGACCATATCATCAAGAAAGCCGCTTCAAAAAAGGCAATTAGGTCAATTATTGGAGAAACTGCAACCAAATGGCATTTTGATAACAAGTGAGCTCTCAAGGATTTCTAGGTCTGTTCTGGAAACTTTCTCTATTCTCCAGACCCGCTTAAACAAAAACTGCTAAGTCATCACCATCAAAGAGAATTATCATCTAGGTAATGACCTACAATCGCAAGTGCTTGCCTTTGCTTTTGGGTTATAGCTTCCTTTCCAAATCAGATATGCTATAATATATGGACCTAAAGGCGGAAGACCACACTAGTTATAGCTTCCTTTCCAAATCAGATATGCTATAATTAAAAGCGAATATAGATTCTTATAAAAAGGGTTATAGCTTCCTTTCCAAATCAGATATGCTATAATTTTTTTTTAGAGGATAAGGATATGAACAGCGTTATAGCTTCCTTTCCAAATCAGATATGCTATAATTCAAGAATCTATTATGTGCGGATTAGAACTGTTATAGCTTCCTTTCCAAATCAGATATGCTATAATCAACACTCTATAAATATTTAAACAGTCACTGTTATAGCTTCCTTTCCAAATCAGATATGCTATAATGTCCAATTATTAGGATTCCTTAGACCAAAAGTTATAGCTTCCTTTCCAAATCAGATATGCTATAATAAACCCGCTTGTTCCATGATATGGCATTGAGTTATAGCTTCCTTTCCAAATCAGATATGCTATAATAAAGACAAAGCACGATTCCTGAAACGAAATGTTATAGCTTCCTTTCCAAATCAGATATGCTATAATTCTTTTGACCACTCCACGCGGCCGTTTACGGTTATAGCTTCCTTTCCAAATCAGATATGCTATAATGCAGGTTTCAGCTATCGTCTTTCCTGAGAAGTTATAGCTTCCTTTCCAAATCAGATATGCTATAATGGATTTAATAAGCTGATGTTTATGACAGGGGTTATAGCTTCCTTTCCAAATCAGATATGCTATAATGCCATGCTTTCGAAAACGGCGACATCAAGCGTTATAGCTTCCTTTCCAAATCAGATATGCTATAATAACATTAACAAAAATATACGAATACAGACAGTTATAGCTTCCTTTCCAAATCAGATATGCTATAATGCCATTCGAGGGTTGAGCGGATAGCCGGTCGGTTATAGCTTCCTTTCCAAATCAGATATGCTATAATTAAATTAGTGCACTTTTCTGTTTACAATATGTTATAGCTTCCTTTCCAAATCAGATATGCTATAATCCGGCGAGGCCATAAAAGAGGCAAATCTTCGTTATAGCTTCCTTTCCAAATCAGATATGCTATAATCATCCATGGTCGCAAATGATGTATAACTTCGTTATAGCTTCCTTTCCAAATCAGATATGCTATAATGGCACAGATAACGCTTGTCGTCGATGAATTGTTATAGCTTCCTTTCCAAATCAGATATGCTATAATGTATCGATTGTCAAGGTCTCCAAACGGGGAGTTATAGCTTCCTTTCCAAATCAGATATGCTATAATTTGAGCAAATGCGGATTGACAGAGGACAGGGTTATAGCTTCCTTTCCAAATCAGATATGCTATAATAAATCAGGCTTTCGTTTATTACCTCGTTTAGTTATAGCTTCCTTTCCAAATCAGATATGCTATAATTCATCACCGGATTCCCAAACAAAAGCAAATGTTATAGCTTCCTTTCCAAATCAGATATGCTATAATAAATCAAGGCCACCTACAGCAAGTCCATGCGTTATAGCTTCCTTTCCAAATCAGATATGCTATAATAAAAACGAACTCATACGTCATAAAATCAATGTTATAGCTTCCTTTCCAAATCAGATATGCTATAATTGCAAAATATAAGAAAGAACCGATTGAAGCGTTATAGCTTCCTTTCCAAATCAGATATGCTATAATAGATCGGCGTTAATCAGTTGCGAAATATGCGTTATAGCTTCCTTTCCAAATCAGATATGCTATAATAACTTCACCAAGTGACGAAGCATACTTGCAGTTATAGCTTCCTTTCCAAATCAGATATGCTATAATGCGCCCTCGCTCCGCTTTGGAGCCCTGCAAGGTTATAGCTTCCTTTCCAAATCAGATATGCTATAATGGTAATTCTAAAGGTAAGATTTTGCTCAAAGTTATAGCTTCCTTTCCAAATCAGATATGCTATAATAGAAACAAAATAACCTGTTGATTTTCCAGCAGGTTATTTTGTTTTGATTCAAAAATTTCAGAGTAATAAAAGCTGTTTTTCACCTATTTCTTCCTCTTTTTTTAGAGTTCCAACAAGTATTTCCATCGAGGCATATTGTTTTTCTGTAATTGTAAGCATTCTAACACTTCCTTCCTTAGGAATCAAGGACTTAAGTCGTTTTGCATGCTTATCCACATCGTCTTGGCCTTTACAAATTCGCGAATAAACCGATAATTGTAGCATCGTATATCCGTCCTTAACAAGGAAATTCCTAAAGCGACTCGCGTTTCGTCTATCACTTTTTGTCAGTGTTGGAAGGTCAAAAAACACGATCATTCTCATAAATTTTTCTCCGCCAACTGCCATTTATCCACAGCCTTATGTAAAAAGTGGTAATTTTTTTAATATGGGTGTTTTCAGCCCGCTGACTGTTTTATCTTTGATACAATTTGCAACGGAGGTTGCTTCGATTTCACAGCAGTAAAGAAGCCCAATATCTTCATTGTTCATCAAACAACTTTGAGTGAGAACACTTACCAATTTATTTTTAATTTCAGGAGACAAAGCTTTAGTATTTGTCCAATCCATAGACGCTACTTGATAATCCATAAAAGGCCGGAATGGCTCCATAAGGTCGTCTACTAGGTTGAAAGCATTTAGTTTATTTGCATGGTGAATGCCAAAGCAAGGCAATAGACCTGAGCTGACGACAGCTCTCGCCATGGCGCCTCTAATTATTGCATACCCATAATTAAGTGCAGCATTACGAATATCAGTCTCATCACTTCGATTGAAATTATCCCACAGATATTTCCAATACAAATTTGCAGCATAAGCCTCTGAATTTTTGGAATCTCCAGATTGAACTAATTTTGCAATTTCATAGAGCTTTTTGCCGCCGTCTTTATTTAGCGCATCTAATACTGCGGCTTGATTTTTAATTTTTGCCTTAACAATTTCTTGCCATATTCTCTTTTTTAGAGGTTCACTTGTTTCAACTTGAAGCCATGATATTTCGGAATATCTACTATGATTATGATACGGTGTCAAAATGCCTGATGGTAAATGGCTTGAATCACAGGTAAAAAGAACGATGTTATATTCTGCGAGTGTGGACAATAAATAATTACTGAAGGCAATTTGGGTATGTTCTAAAATAATGACCGAAATATCCTCTAAGGGCAATTTCAGACTTCCATCAGACTGTGTTTCATAAATGAGTTGGCGGTTTTGAACCGATAATTTACAAGGTTTTGTAATCTGCACTATCCGCCACCCCATGGTCAGCTCCTTTGTTCTCTCTTAGCCTTTCGATCGGCTATGCGTTGTTTATTAGATTTTATGTTAAAAATAGGCGCCCTAATTTCTTTTTTTACTTCTACCAGCCTTCCAAGAAGATCAACTTGATATTTTTTCAGTTCTGTAACAACAGAAATACTTACTTTTTTCTCATTAGATAATTTAATGTAGCGTTGAAGAGGCTTTATGCTTTTTGTATCTTTGCTATTCTTATCTTTTTTTATCTCTGCATCTATACTTACTGTACCATCCGCACATCTAATAAGCATTTTTTGAGACACATCATCAAATCCATCAACAATGCCTACCTTTTTCTCAGTAAGCAGTATTTTATCATTTGGTTTAAATGTAGATGTGTTAATCTTATACACAGAAGAATTATCTACACTTCCTATATACAATTGCCCACTTTGTGCATTATACTGATTAAGATATCCATCAACAGCCCCATCATCAGAATCTAATAAAATATAGTCATCTTTATATAGGCTAAATATAAACTCATAACTTGCATCAATTATAGTGTGGACAATTTCACCGTTTTCGTTTTGCAACGTTATATACGGTTGAGGAGCATCCTCAAATTTATTCTGCGATACTAAATCCACTGTATAAACAGGAACAATATAGAAGTGATTTTCTTTTCTAAACACATCGAGGCGAAACATATTTTCCTTTTCAGATAATCCACCTCTAATTGCTAGGCTCCCTTTTCCTTTGCTAATTGGATAAACTGTGTCTTTATGAGCAGATCCTGTTGCGCTTTTTCTGGGCGGGCGAGAAACAAAAATTTTATCTAATGAAGCTAAAACATCTTCTCTGAAACCTGTCCAAGGCTCTTCAAAACGCTTTTTCAATGTCTTATACCAGATTTCGCCTTTCTTTTCTTTCACTTCATATTTGTTTTCAAATATTTTTGAAACATACGAGAGATATCCAACCATTTCTTGGGTGGCGCATGCAATAACTATGGCATCTTGTGCGTGATGTTTATCACTTTCATTACGATCTTTTTTTAACCCCCAATGATGGCGCAAATAATCTGTTAGCGAACCTGTGCGCATCTGAATACGGTTCTTTATATTCTTCCAAGGACTAGAAGAAAAATCTATTCCATCTTCACAATATTGCTTAATATATCTGGAAATATGGCTGTTATCATTTGCATTGCGTTCCCTAAATTCTAATTCTCGGTCAACAAAGTTTTTATCCAGTAAATGGTTTTCTTTAGTCTTGTTATGCAGTAATTTAACCCTCGCTTCAAAGTTATCCCAATGGACGGAATCTTTCAAATATTCATATGGCGTCATATTTCCTTTTTTTCGATTTTCTGATGACAAACACAATACTTTGTTATTATAAGAATTGTCCAATGAGCGAGAGTAGGGAATAATGTGATCAATATCCAAATAGCCGATTTCATCCAAGCGGGTAATATCTATTGTGTTACCAGAATAGATGCACTTACCATCTTGCTCCTGATACAAACGATATTTTAGGATGTTGGTCGCATTGCCTTTAACATTGCGAGATTCGAGTTCTACTGATGCCGTTTTACGTTCTTCTTGGTTCTCCTTGTTTTTATTTTCGATTCTCATCCGTTCATCATGTGTTTTTTTCAGTTCTCGGCCGGTCTCTATGTTAATTTGATCAGGCAGGCCATACTTGCGCACCATCGCATTATAAACTTTTCTGAATTGCGCAATTGTTCGGTTAACCACAGGAACGGTTGTTAATTTATCTTCCGAAATCGGGAACAGCAACATTCCTTTTTGTTCTACCAATGTTTCTCCAGTTGCTTTAAAATCATATCCGGCTTTTTCACAAGCTTTGTTATAAACATCACCATTTTCCATAAATGGAATTATTTTATACAGCGCCTTAAAGGACAAATTGATAAATTTATCAAAACTGCATTGCACAAATTTGGAAATATATTTGCTATCAATTCCTTTCAACGCCTTTGTAATAGCCTCATCGTTCTTTTCGCAAGCAATGATATTTACAACTTTATCCAATAGTGGAATATTTTTTTGCAAATCAGCCCACTCATCTGCCGAAAATTTAGATTTAAGTTGGTGCCAACCTTTCATTTCATAAAACAAAACATCTTCAGGATCAATTTGCTGTATAGTGCCATCTTTTGTTTTCTTTTCCGTCTTATTATAATTTATATCTCTAAAAAATGTTCCTTTGGGGAAAACTTTGGAAGCCAGAGTTTTATATTTGACGGATTTTGTGGTTTTGAGAAGGTCAATGATCTTTCTTCGTTCTTCAGCAGTAGGGACTCTGATCGTTCCATTATCATTAAGAGACATATTGTTAATTTTTGTTAATGCAACAAATAATTCAGAAGATGGAGCATTTTTAGGAGCCCGTTTTTCTCCTTTTTCAAAAGTGCAAGAGCCTACCATATCTCCAACACTGCCAGCCGGTTTAAAACGAAAAGCAATGTTCTTAAAGTCATCATATAATTTTTTTGTAAAAATGCCATATTGTTGTTGCACTCCAAAAATCATATCCAATTCGCGTTCTATTTCTTCCCGAGGAATCGAGTTATTATAAACAGCCACTTTTTTTCCTTTGGCATCTTCTTTGGTGCAATTTCTTTTCTTTCCTTGCTGTCCTACTTTTTCCACAATAACTTGGGCTAGGGTTTTGTCTGAAGAGAGTAAAGCTTTGTTATCTCGAATGGCTTGTAAAACCCTCCCGCCTTCTTTGTCGTTCTCTTCAACAGCTTTACGATAAGACTTAAATCCGCGGTGTTTAGCTAAATGCGTTAAAACACGCAAAAGTTCTTCTTGAAACAACTTTTCAGACAAACCTTTAATCCGCAAATCCCAGACATCACCGCCCTTTTGATTAGCATACAGGGTTTCTATCTCATCAATATTTTTCGCCAGTTTTTGCGCAACAAATAGTTTTTTGATAGCTTGCATTCGACGTGCTTTACGACGGCAGACACGGCGAGCTAATCTTTTTGTTCGACGAGGAAGTGCCAAAGAAGCGCCGTCTTTTGGATTCTCCGCAACAGGAAAACAGCGCACACCCGAACCGATGATTTTTCCTTCGATGACTTCCCCTGTTTCCTCATCAAAAGCCTCTTTATCAAAATCAACAACAGCCCATCCGATAGACGCAATACCCAAATCAAATCCGAAAATTCTTTTTTTCATGGTGCACCTCTTAAAAATAATCTTGACAACCAGTTTAGCAACTAATAATATTATTTCAAGAAGTTTTTGATATTGTATCTGATTTGGAAAGGAAGCTATAATAATCGAAAATTTCGAGTGGGGCTCCGACGATAGTTGCTTTTGCAATGTTTAGTCGTCCCCTTTTTGTTTTAAAGAAATAAACTTAAAAATCGGTGACAAACTAAAGAAATAAGATTTACATTCTTTCTCGTTAAATTCTTAAAAAATCTATTTTTGACTTTTTTTCCACGAGAGGACATTGGTGTTATGTTCTTTTAAAGATGTTGCAAAATTGTGCCCGCCGGTGCCATTGGCAACAAAATAAAGATAAGGCGATGTTTCTGGATTGGCTGCGGCCTCCAAAGAAGCTCTTCCTGGATTGCAAATAGGCGCCGGCGGCAGCCCGTAATATTTATAAGTGTTGTAAGGGCTGTCGACGCTCAAATCCTTGCGCGTAAGAGCACGGTTCAGCTCTTGTTTACCCTTGGTCAAGGCATAAATAACCGTTGGATCTGTCTGGAGTTTCATTCCCTTAATCAGCCTATTGGTAAAGACTGAAGCCACCAGACGCCGTTCATCTCCGATACCGGTTTCTTTTTCAATAATTGAGGCCAAAATCAAAAGCTCTTGCGGCGTTTTGAGCGGCAAATCGTCTTGAGCCGTTTGCCATGCGTTCTGAAGCGCCGCCGCCATGGCTTTTTGCGCCTGCGTAATCAGGCTGTCTTTTGAATCTCCTCGCATAAAGCTGTAAGTTTCCGGCAAAAGTTCTCCCTCTTTTGGGGATAAAGAGATTGTTCCCTCAAGCAAGTCTTCATTGTCAATCAAGGTCAAAATTTGTGCCGTGGTAAGCCCTTCGGGAATAGTCAATTTGCGATAAAAAACATCGCCGCGATTCATTTTTTGAATAACATCATCAATAGAAATATTTCCGCTGAAAGCATATTCGCCGGCTTTCAATTTTTTATCCAAGCCGGTAAACCGCGCCGCAAGCTTAAAAAGCCACGGATTATCAATAATACCGGACTCTGATAAAAGTTTTGCAACAGAAGCACTGCTTGCCCCTCTCGGTACAAGGACATAAACCGTATCTTGTTGAAATTTCGGACGATATAAAGATGTTTTAATTTGGAGGCCGGCACAGACCAAACAAATCAAAACAACAACGACCAATGTTTTTAATGTTCTAGTTTTCATATTTTTTAATAATCAATGAGGAATTTGTTCCGCCAAAACCAAATGAATTGGACATAACAGCACGGATAGAACGCTTTTTAGCTTTTAACGGGACCAAATCCAACCCTGCTGTTTCGTCCGCCGGATCTTCAAGATTGAGGGTCGGCGGGCATATTTGATCTCGTAGAGCCAGAGCCGAAAATATGGCTTCCACAGCGCCTGCCGCCCCTAAAAGGTGTCCTGTGGAAGACTTTGTTGAAGAAATGGAAATGTCCGCAGCTCTGTTTCCAAATAATGCTTTGACAGCAGTAATTTCGCTGATATCGCCGAGCGGCGTGGACGTGCCATGCGCGTTAATATAGTCAATTGTGTCGGCAAAAACACCTGTTACCGCACTTTTTTTGAGCGCCGCTTTCATGGCTCTGAAGGCGCCATCGCCTGACGGAGCTGTAATATGATACGCATCACCTGACATCCCATAACCGGCAATTTCGGCATAAATTTTGGCACCCCGAGCTTGAGCATGGCCGAGTTCTTCTAAAACAAGCGCGCCGGCACCTTCACTCATAACAAAACCACTGCGCTGTTTATCCCATGGACGGGAAGCCTTTTGAGGACAGTCGTTAAAATCTGATGTAATGGCATGCATCTTAGCAAAGCCGCCTAATCCCAAACAATTAATTGCCGCTTCGGCACCGCCGGCCAGCATCATATCCGCCTCATCGTCGGCAATCATGCGCGCAGCCTCTCCGATGGCGTGGTTTCCGGTCGAACAAGCTGAAACACAGGCCAGATTAGGCCCCTTCAGTCCGAATTTGATGGAAAGGTTTCCCGCAATCAGATTAATCAGACTTCCCGGGATAAGAAATGGCGAAATTTTGCGCATGCCGCTTTCGTTAAAGGATAAAGAAGCTTCATAAGTATTGTGCAAAGCACCAAACCCCGAACCAAACAAAACACCGGCCCGTTCTTTGTCTGAATCGGAAAAAGATTCCGGAGTCCATCCTGCATCGCACAAGGCATCCGTTCCGGCAGCAATACCGTAAAGCATAAACGGATCGTGGCGTTTAATTTCCTTTTGTGAGACATAGTTAAGCGGATTAAAAAGATTTTTATCCTCGCCATGCGGCACAAGACCTGCAATATGAACGGGAATATCTTTCAGATCAAAATGCGTAATCCGGCGGATTCCCGATTGTCCGGCCAAAAGGTTTTGCCAAACGGTCTCGACATCACACCCCAAAGGGGAAATAATGCCCAATCCCGTTACAACGACTCGTCTCATTAAAAGAAGCTCCTTATAGTCCCTATAAACAAATGAAACCCGACTGAAAAAATACAGCGAGTTTCATTAACTTTTCTAAAGCCGTTCAGACTTAAGCATTCTTTGAGAGATAATCAATAGCGTCTTTAACAGTCAGAATCTTTTCGGCGGCTTCATCCGGAATCTCGCATCCGAATTCTTCTTCAAAAGCCATAACCAATTCTACTGTATCCAAACTATCTGCGCCCAAATCGTCAATAAAGCTGGCGTTTTCCGTAACTTTGGATTCTTCAACGCCAAGATGTTCGGCAACGATTTTCTTAACGCGATTTGCTGTATCAGTCATAATTTAAACCTCAAAAAAATTAAAACAATTAACCAAGCCTTTCGCAAGGCCGTTCGTTGATAGTTAGCACTATTTTATTCAATTTGACAAGCATTATTTGCTAAAAACACACAATTAGGCATTAAAATTCAAGCTAACATATTATATTTACTTATAATTTAAGTGAGAAAAAATCAAGAGCAAAAAAAACAAATCAGAAAAATTTTAAGAAAAACCGTGATAAAATTCAAATCCTGTTGACAATAAATTTGAAAAGACTAAATTCTAATAAAGTGTTATCTTTCTATTAAGGAGTATATAAATGAAAAAAGTTGTTTATGTTGTTGTCGTTTTGGTTATCTTGTTGGCTTTGGCCGCTTTGCTGAAGAACAATAAGGCTGAAACACCTGTTGTTGAAGAGACGGTTGCGGTTGAAGTTGAGCCGACAGCTGAAGGCGAAGAAGGTATCGTTGTTGTTGACGAAGAACCGGCCGCCGAAGGCGAAGTTGTTGAAGCAGTTGAAGTTGTTGAAGAAAACCCTGACGCAACAGCCGACGAAGACGAAACAGTCGTTGAATAATAAAAATATTCTTTTGAAACAGCCCTTGCCGGAATGCGGCGGGGGTTGTTTTTTTGTGTTTGAGAACTAAATCTGCAACAGAGAGTAATGAAACCTAAGGAGAACAAAAATGCAAGTAGGGATTATCGGCGCCGGCTGGGTCGGATCGGCAACGGCTTTTGCCCTGATGATGAGGGGCGTCGCGCGAAAAATTACATTGATTGACGTGAATAAGGATAAAGCATGGGCCGAGGCAACCGATGTGGCGCACGCAGCGCCTTTTGCCTATGCTAACAAGGTCAAATCGGGCGACTATAAAGATTTGTGCGGGTGCGAGGTCGTCATTGTGACGGCCGGTGCCAATCAAAAGCCGGGGGAAACACGAACGGATTTACTGAGCCGTAATGTTAAGATTTTTGCAAACATTATTCCGCAAATCGTCGCCAATGCACCGGAGACAACTTTGGTTATTGCGACAAATCCGGTTGACGTGATGACAGAAGTAGCTCTGAAATTGTCCGGATTTCCGAAAGAACGTGTGATTGGAAGCGGCACGGTTTTGGATACAGCGCGTTTCAGAACGGATTTAGGGTATCATCTGGGAATCTCTCCAAAATCATTGCATGCCAATGTGTTGGGCGAGCATGGCGACAGTGAAGTTCTGTGTTGGTCGACAGGCGACGGCGGAACAATTCCTTTGGCGCATTTGGCGGAAACAATGGGCAAACCTTTTACGGAAGAAGTCAAAGCCCGCATAGATGATGATGTGCGCAACGCCGCCTATAAGATTATTAACGGCAAAGGCGCGACTTTTTACGGTATTGCAGGCGCATTGTGCCGAATTTGTCAGGCGATAACGACAAATGAATACGCAATTTTGACCGTTTCGACACATCATTCGGAGGTATGCGGCGTCAAAGATGTCTGCATCTCTATGCCGACTGTTATCGGTAAACGGGGCGTGCATAACGTATTGTATCCTGACTTGAGCGAAGACGAAACGGTTCGTCTGAAAGAAAGCGCCGAGAAAATAAAATCATTTTCAACCCAAGCATTGGAGCTGATTGAGCAATAATCAAAAACAGGCTGTCTGAAAAGGCAGCCTGTTTTTTGAGCGCATATCAAAATCAGAACAAAATTCTGAATCGAACTTCAGTCGTATAAGCGTAAGAAACTTTCGGATTGTTTGACCCAACCAGCCGATAGTCCGCATAAGCGCCGAAAGTCATGGTGTCTGTCAGGAAATAATCGGCTGCTCCCTGAACATATAAATCTTGATTATCATTATCGCTGAAGTCAAAATCATATCTCAGACCAGCGTCAAAACTCCAGTCATATTCCAGCTTATGCACGCCGATTAAAGCAGAGTAATATAATTCACGGTCGGAATCGTCAATATTGCCCCTCATGCCGAAAGCCCCGTAAGGCATCAAACCGTCTTCAATTTCATAACCGGCCTTGATTTCGCCGCGCAATTCTTTATACCAGCGGGTGTTGCCGTGCTCGGCGCGGATTTTTTCTTTGGCTTCGGGACTGCGTCCGAACCAGCTGCGCGGGTTGTAGGTGTAATAAGAGGCGCCGGTTTGGATAATAACGCCGTCGGCTGAACGGAAGTTCTTTTTGATGCCGAGTTCATAATCCAAATTGATGTCGTTATTATAATCGTTATTTGTTAAATGCTTGGTATTAAACCGGTTGCCGATGGCTGCCAAAACGGAAGTTTCCGGCGCAATACCAACCAAAGCCGTTTCTTTTAAGATAAAGTCTTCTTTGGCAGAATCGTGTTTGATATGTGTGCGATTATAGGCCAACGACGTTGTCGAAAGAGCTTCAAGTTCGCTCGTTAAATATAAAGGCGATGTGACATCATCGGCCGCTTGCGCCGCCCCGCAAAATAAAGCCGTTGCAGCAGCAAGTGAAAGGACGGAAGTGTGTTTCATCATAGTATCTCCTAAAAATGTGATATTACTTCAGACTATACAATCAAAAGATTAACAAAATGATAATTGAGATTTTTTACGCTTGCGCTTCAGGTGTTTTGCCCGTATAGTAGGCGCATCAAAGCAATGAAAGAAAAGAAAATATGTTTAAGGTCGTGACATTGGGCTGTCGGATTAATGCTTATGAATCCGAGGTTATCAAAGAAAAATTGGCGCATGTGGACAATCTGATTGTCATCAACACCTGCGCGGTAACAGGCGAGGCTGAGCGCCAATGCCGGCAGACGATTCGCAAATTGGCAAAAGAATATCCCAATGCCAAAATTGTCGTGACGGGGTGTGCCGCGCAAATTGCGCCGAAAAAATTTGCGGCAATGCCCGAGGTCGATTTGGTTCTGGGCAACAAAGAAAAGGCCGAAATAGATAAGATTTTAGCCGCTCAGCCCGAAGAAAAAATGTTGGTTGGGGATATTTTTGACTATGGCGGGCATGACGATTTTTTGATTACGGGTTTTGAGGGCCGGCACAGAGCCTTTGTCCAAATTCAACAGGGGTGCAATCATCGGTGCACCTATTGTATTGTGCCCTTTGCGCGCGGAAGCAGTCGCTCGGTGCCGGAAGATGAAGTGATTAAGCAGATTCGCGAACTTTTGGCACAGGGTTTTCGGGAAATATGCCTCACGGGAGTAGACGCCTGTTCATATCAGCCCTCGTTCAGCGGCTTGGTTCGGCATATTTTGGAGCAAGTGCCTGAATTGCCGTCACTGCAATTCGGGTCATTGGATCCGGCGGCTGTCGATGACGAGTTTATAGACCTTGTGTGGAAATACAAAAATTTGGCGCCGCATTTCCATTTTTCGATTCAATCGGGCGATAATATGATTCTCAAACGGATGCGCCGCCGTCATACGAGGGAAAATGTCATTGATTTGTGCCGTAAAATAAGAGAAATTCGGCCGGAAGCGACATTTGGCGCGGATTTCATTTGCGGTTTTCCGACAGAAACGGAAGAACAGTTTATGAATACCGTCAAACTGGTTCGCGAGGCGAGGATTGACAAGCTCCATGTCTTTCCGTATTCGGAACGCCCTGGGACGCCGGCGGCGCTGATGCCGCAGGTGCCTGTGGAAGAACGTAAACGGCGGGCGCAAATTCTGCGTCAGGAAGGAGAAGAAGACAATGGCTGATTGGTTTAAGCGGCTCAAGGCCGGACTTAAAAAATCGTCCGATAAATTAAGCAGCGGACTGAACGATTTTTTGACCAAGCGCAAGATTGACGCCGAGATGCTTGACGAGTTGGAAGAGGCCTTGATTGCGGCTGATGTCGGATATAAAGCCTCGGCGGAGATTGTCAAAAAATTTGCCGCCCGCAAACAGGATAAAGATGCCTCAAAAGACGAGATAAAACAGGCTTTAGCTGCCGAAACGGCTACTCTGTTGAAACCCTGCGAACAAAAATTTGACCCGACGGCCGGCAAGCCGCATGTGGTGTTGATGGTAGGCGTCAACGGAGCCGGAAAAACAACGGCTATCGGCAAATTGGCGCATAAATTTAAGGATAAAAAAATCAGCCTGATTGCGGGAGACACGTTTCGGGCGGCCGCAGTAGAGCAATTAAGCGTTTGGGGCGAGCGCAACGGTATCAGAGTTTTTGCCGGTGAACACGGGTGCGACGCGGCAGGCCTGTGTTTTGACGGGCTGAGCGAGGCTGTTCAGCAAAAGGACGATATTGTGTTTATTGATACGGCGGGTCGGCTTCAAAACAAGGCCAATCTGACCGAAGAACTCAAAAAAATCATTCGCGTTATCAAAAAAATAATGCCGGAAGCGCCGCATCATACGCTGCTGTGTTTGGACGCTGCCACGGGGCAAAATGCGCTTGACCAAATCAAAATATTTAAAGAAATTGCCGGCGTCAACGGGCTGATAGTCAATAAATTGGACGGCACGGCCAAAGGGGGAATTTTGGTTGCGATGGCTTATGAGACGCCAATGCCGGTTTATTATATCGGCGTGGGAGAGCAAATTGATGATTTGCAGGAGTTCAACGCGGAGAGTTTTGCAAATTCCCTGATGGACGTGTGAGAAAAAATGATAAACAAGCTCAAAGAATATAATCAACGCTATATGCAGAACATCTCGCACGGAGACGAGGCGGCCGAAGAAATCTTTGAGCTGACGGATAGACGGACGGCGTTAATTCTATCGGCGCCTCATTCAACGCGCAGTTTTGTTTGCAAAAAAGAAAAGCCGGCCGATTTATATACGGGCGCTTTGGTTCAGTATGTCGGCGAGGCTTGCAGCGTGTCGACGTTGATTCGAACAAAATTTACGCCCTATAAGGCCTTAATATCAGATTATATTGAAGAAAAAGGGCTTCAAAACCATTATTTTTTGGATGTTCACGGGTTTAATCAGGAGATAGATGTCGATATTTGTCTAGGAACAGGCTTAATGGAGGCAAAAGGATATCCATATTTAGATAAGATCCTTGAAATTGCTGAAAAATACGGACTGAAAGCGGCTGTAAACCATCCAAATTATAGAGGAATATGCGGGTTGACGGGGCGGTATCAAAAAACTTTTGGCAAACCGAATGTCATTCAAATGGAATTACAGCAACGGCTGCGGGATTTTTACACAAATCCCGAAATTGTTGAAAATACAACCCTTCCGTTTTTAACAGATGTTGTCCAAGCCTATAACTGATTTAAGAGGCTCAGATGAAAAAACACGTTGTAGACGATTCTTTGATTTATGAAATTTTATCTGTTGTTGAAGAAGTCCCTGAAGGAAAAGTGGCGACTTACGGACAAATTGCCCGTTTAATCGGTCGGAGCAAAAACGCTAGGCTGGTCGGGCATGTGCTGCATTATTCCGAGTTTTACGGAGAATATCCCTGCCACAGAATAGTGAACCATTGCGGACGTCTGGCTCCGGGGTGGCCGGAGCAAAAAGCTCTTCTGATACAAGAAGGCGTCAGGCTCAAAGATGAAAATCACGTTGACTTGAAACAGTATCAATGGAATTGCTGACTATTAAGTATGTAGATTGACAAAATTTTAGAAAAAAATTGACTTTTAATACTATTCTCCTTATTATAGGGGCAAACTAAATTTTTAATATATGATTGTAGATATCAAAGATGCGATTAATGCTCAAGAGTTGAGTGTTGCGCAAATTGAAGAGATTTTGGCAGATAATAGGTATAATGACATACTGTTTGCCAAGGCAGATGAAGTTCGAAAAAAATACTGCGGTGATGAAGTCAAGATGATTGCATTGCTAGAGTTTTCGAACATTTGCAGAAATAATTGTTTCTACTGCGGACTGCGTCGAGAAAACAGAGGTTTGGAGCGTTACGGACTTTCACTTAAAGAGATTATGGAGCATGCTCAATTTGCTAAATCTTTAGGGTTTAGGTACATAGCTCTTCAGTCAGGCGAAAGCAATGTTTATTCCAATGAAGAGTTTTCCGCAATTATCAGAATGATAAGCTATCTAAACCTTGGGGTTATTCTGAGTTGCGGCGAGCTTGACGGGCGGGATCTTCGTGAGTTCAAAAAAGCCGGTGCCAGCGGATATCTGTTGAAAATTGAAACGACAGATAAAAAACTGTATCACAGACTTCATCCTCACCAAAACTGGATGCTTCGGAACAATACGATCAACCTGCTTTCAGCATTGGGCTATTACACGGCAACAGGGAATATTATCGGATTGCCGGGGCAAACGCTTCGTTCAATTGCAGAAGACATTCTGTATTTCAAAGCTGTGCGCGTGGATTTTATCGGGATAGGTCCTCTTATGCCGCATAAAGATACCCCGCTGAAGGATAGTCCGAAAGGAAATCTTCTGCTAACGTTGAAAACAATGGCTCTTTGCCGAATTCTGAACTCAGGAGCAGACATTGTCACAACAACGGCTTTGGAAGCTTTGGCGCCAAATGGACAGGAACTTGGTTTGGCTGCAGGTGCAAATGTCGTGATGCCTAACATTACAAACGACTGTGTTCGAAAGAACTATCAGCTGTTTGAAAATAAGGAAAACACGAACATTGCAACCAGCGGACTTCGAACGATTATCAATAATATTGTTCGTTGTGGCCGAAGTGTTTCGTCTGATTTCGAACTGTAAAATTGAAGACCTTGCAACCGAATAATATTCGCCGGTTGCAAGGTTTTTTTATTGCGAATTTTCTCTATCAATAAAACTTTTAAAATAGAATTTTGAGTATTTTTATGATATTATAATATATATATAAATTAAAAGGAGAAAATAATGTTTATTGGCCAGACATTTTCGGATGAAGATGCAAAAGATTTTTTAATAAATTTTTCCAAAGAATTAGATTCTCCTTTTGAGGTTATGAAAAACACAAAAGTGGAACGTTTTTGTGAAGGCGGACAATCCCTTCCTCTTAATATTAATAATGAATATGTTGTGAGAATACCCCGATCTCAGGGATGTTTGGATGAGATGAAGAAAGAAAGTGCAATTACCAAAATATGTGCAAAACATATTCATCATACAAATATCTCTAATGTTTCAATATTTGAATACAAAGGATTGGGTTTTGCTGTCCACAAATCAATTAACGGCAAGACGATGGATATAAATGAACGCCCAAACAACGTTCATTACCACCAACTTTCGGATAAGCAAAAAGATGTTTTAGCTAAAGATTTAGGAAGATTTTTTTCGGAAATGCATCAGATCCCCATTAAGGAAATGGCGCAATTCTCAGGCAATGGGGTTGATTATTTTCAAAAAAGTAATTTTTGGGGAAATAAAAACACACTACTGAAGCAAGGGATAAATTTAAGCAATTACATACCTGACGATAAGGATGATCTTGTTTGTTGTCATAATGATTTGCATGGCCGCAACATTGCTATTGACGAAAGCAAAACTCATGTTCTGCAAGGTGTTTTTGATTTTGGGATGTGCGGCATTAATCGGCGAAGTGCGGATTTTGTAAAATTGTATACCATAGATAGAGAGCTTGCACGTAAAACTATGGAGGCATATAATAAGATTTCACCGCAACAAGTCAGTATAAAAAATGCAGATGGACAATTTTTGGCATGGTGTGCAACCAATATCAAAATGGCTGAAAGTTTGTCTGAAGAAGACCGAAAAAAAATGATGAAATCAATAAATACATATCTGAATAACTTTAAAAATGATCGAGATAAAGAATTAAATTCTAAAACATCAAAGTTTGAAAAGCGAAATAAGCTTATGGAATTGAGGGGGCTTTCCATGCGTGAGATATCTGCTCCCATCAATAAAACCTCTATTGATAGAGTCTATGCTAACATGCAGCAAGGCAGATAAAAGTCCTTAGTCCCGAATTTTTAGGAAGCGCTTTATCAAACGTTGAAACAATTGCTTTTATAACGTCTTCTGGTGCTTTTGAGCTATAGAGGTAAATAGTGCCTCATTTTTTTGTTTTTGATTTGTCTTGAGCATTTGCATCAGTTGAGAGTCGTCTTCAAGTTTAGCAATCATCACGCTGTCTTTGTCCATGCCTTTGGTAAATTTATATAGATAAGTCGCAATTTTTTTATTCTCTTTTGTGAGAGCTGTTTCAAAATGTTTTGTCTCATCAAAAGTTGCTATGGCATCAATCTTTTCTCCGTTGTCTTTTTCTTTTCCGGCCAAAACATACTCCAATGTTTCATCAGGATAAAATTTATTTTCGGCGCCGCCGGTATACACGGAAACAAACCCTAAATTGGCCGGAAAATTTTGATAACTCATGCCGGCCTTAAAACTCCAAGGAGATGTGACTGCCTTAAATATGGGAGAAGCATGAATAAGGCTGATGTTGTCGCCGTTTTCATTTTTATAGTGTTGGGTAGAGGTATCATCAATAACCCCATGCCCTCTAAACAACAAATATTTGCCGTCAGAAGTCTTTTTGTTTTGCCAAAACAACTCGGGCTTTTCCCAATGTTGATTATCCAACTCTTTTTGAATTTCTTCTTTTGTAAACATCGTCCATTTCCTGTTTTGTATAACAAAAATATATCATAAAATATACGAGATGGCAACACTCAAGTTGTCCACTATGATTGCTCTGATTTCTTAGAGTTCCACCATCTGCAATACAAAATTGGCAACCAGTCACAGCAAAACAGAAAACTTATTAGAATTCATATTTAAGTTTCAGCATACCGGTATGGCTCTGGTAATCCTTGCGGAGACCAAGATCATACCCAAGGCTGAGCGTCCAGTTGTCAACATTGGCTTCCAGACCCAATCCGGCCTCGGCGCCCAAGCGTTCCAGACGTTCGCCCTCGATGCGGTAGCTGACGTTTCCGATATTGACATCGGACGGATTGTTATCCGAAACCAAATCATAGGTCAGTCCAAACCGTGCTTTCGGTGTAATCACCGCGTTATCAGCCGTATAGTTTTTGGTATATTTAACCAAGACAACTGCCGTCAGCAAGTTAACATCATCTGTCTCGACATGCTGCCCAAGGCTGTCCGTATACCCGTCTTGCATTTGACGTATATATCTGAACCCGGCCTCAGGTGTGAACCCGTTATCCATATCATATCCGGCAAAGGCCTGCAATCCGATGTTGTCGGTATCGTAATCCGCTTTGGCAGATACGCCCGCTACATTGAATTTTTCTGTATAATCCGCAAACCCATAGCTCGCGACACCGCGGACGTATGCTTGCGACGGTTGATACTTGCCATATACAAACAACGTGTGTCCATCAACATCTGTGTCTCCGCTGTCGGCATCAACTGTTGTGCGCGCAAACGCATAGCCCAACCCGACTGTCGTGTCTTCATTGACTTTACCGTCCAACCCCAGCGCAAAGCCTGCGGTTTTGCCTGTAAAGCCCGTGGTGTCTGACGTGCTGTCCTGTTTGGCGTAATTGCCCAAAACTTCCATCCAGCCGCCTGTTGTTTCCATCGCGTCTCCGCTGCTCCGTCCCTGCATCTCCTGACGGCGGGCTATCTCGTTGCCGATAAGGTTGTTAACCTCTTTGACCACGCGCAGGTTCTTGCGGGAATCTGTCGGCGCAACGGCGTTCAATGCTTTCAGATATCCTTGTGCGTCATTCTGCGACAAATCGTTCAATGCCTGACGAACTTCTTCGGCTGCCCCGCTTAATCCGCTGACATTGTCCCATGCCTCGGCCGCGGCGGCATTATTCGCACTTCCTCCCGCCTCTGCTACCATCTCTCTGGCATCTTGCGTATATTCCACCCTATATTTGCCCTCGCCGGCCCTTATTATCGTGTAACGATTATTTGCTATGGCTTGCGAAAATTCTCCATCTGTCGTGCCGGCTTCAATCAACTGAAGCTCGCCGCTCCTTCTCTTCTTATCCAACTTGCCCGCCTCTATCGTCAACTGTAGCTTGCTTGACCTGTCGTTCAAATCCAAATGATTGGTTACTTTCAGCTTGCCGCCTGTATAGGCATCGCTGTCGGCGCTCAAGTCATCTATCTTCATCTTGATTGTGCCGTCAACTTGCGCGCTGCCCAACGTTACTTCATTTGACCCAATATCCAATGACCCTTTTGACGCAACAGTAACTTTGCCTTTGATGTTCTTCCCCGTTACAACATCTCCGTAGATGTTTGTGATACCATACCCTGAGATATCTTTCCTTAATTCCCCGCCGCTCAGCTCTAAGGTCGAATTGTTTACAATCCGAGCCGCCATCAGATTATCCGCTCTTGTTACAATCTTCCCGCTGTTCAGCCTTAGCTCTCCTCCTTCTATCCTTGTTCTTAACTCTCCTCCTCCTAATATCACTCTCCCGCGGTTTTGAACGGCATTATTTGTTTTATCCCTTATTTCTAAATTCTCCGCCCTGATGGCCAGCTCCGCCCCTTCTTCTATCCTTAATTCCTTCTGTATCAGCCGCCCCGTCTTTCCAAAATCCGCTTTCCCGCTAACGATATTTACTCGTCCTTTTGATCCCTCTCCTGCTACAACCCTGCCTTCTATTTTACTCTCCTCTATATTTAACTCCCCTTCATTATATATCTCGCCGGAATTTACTTTGCTATTCCTTATATTTATACTCCCGCTATTCTCCAGAACCCGAGCAAACCCTTTTATCCCTTCCACATCATTGATATTCAGTTCTTCTCCTTCGCGGACTATTATCCCTCTTACTCCTCCTGCCACCGCTTCTATCTCATTGCCTTCGCCAAAAATTGTAAATCGCTTATCTTCCTTCCCCTCTCCATAAAATCCTAAATCCTTTTCTATTTCCTCCCTTCCCTCCAGAATATACTCCGCAGAATCATCTTGCAGGGCTTCTCTTAATCCTGAACTTTTTGCTCCACTTACCCAACTTACTACTAAAAACGCCCCCATACTTATTCTCAGTAGCTCTTTAATCCTTATCATTTTTTCCTTCTTACCTATTCGTTAGTTCATTAAACTAACTCAAAGTATAGAACCTCTCCCTGAAAATAAATCTTTTTCTTCCTTCTTGTGGAAATCTTATTTGCCTACCTTAAATTCTTAGCTATTTTTACGCGATTTATTGGATAAGGCTGAATATTGTCTAAATTGGACTTTTTGATTGCTAGAACTATTCCGACTGAAACATTAATGAGAAAAAACTTCAGCCTCCTATCAAATTTAGGAGGCTGTGAAGATTGGTGCTCTGGAAAAGACTCGAACTTTCACAGGGGAACCCCTACAAGTACCTGAAACTTGCGCGTCTACCAATTCCGCCACCAGAGCGAATCGACTTACATAGTTATACTCAAAATTCCGTAAGAATCAAGTAATAAAATTGATCCGAGGAAAATTCTGTATATCACAAAAGGCATAAAGGTCGATTTTTTGAGCCACCACATCACGATGTAAATCGCAATAATTGAAGACATATATGAATAAACGACCCCGTCAAACATCCAAGCAATTTCCCGCAAATTACCAGCCTCAACAACATGCCATGTTGTCAAGACGGCCGCGGCCAAAATAGCCGGTATGGACAAGAGCATCGAAAATTTGGCAGCATCTTGTCTTTCCAGTCCCAAAAAACGCGCCATTGTTACGGTTATGCCCGAGCGTGACGTCCCCGGCACAAGCGCCAAACATTGCGCGCACCCAATCAAAAGCGCATCTATCACGCCCATATGCTTAATCTGCCGAATGGTCATAGAGCACTTGTCCGCTACCATCAGCAATAGCCCATATCCCAAAATTGTCCAGCCGATGAGCCTTGTATTGCGCGCCCATTCCATCCCGTGGTTTTTAAGCAAAAATCCGACAAACACAACAGGAAGCGTGCCGATAACAATGAGCCAAAACAATTTGGCGCCCTCATTAGAAAATGACGGCAAAAAGCGTGTTTTTATCAGACCTTTGAGCATTGACCAGAGCGTTTCGGAAAAATAAATCATTACCGCCAGAATGGAGCCCAAATGAACCGCCACATCCAACGCCAGCCCCTGATCTGGAAAATAGCTGAATTTTGACAGCAAAATCAGGTGTCCTGAAGAACTAACCGGCAAAAATTCGGTTATTCCCTGCAACAAAGACAGATAAAAAATATGAATATCAGTCACTTTTGTTATGCTCTTTCTTTAATCCCCAAAGCGGTGCAAATTCTTTTTTTCAATGCCAAAGGCGAAATCGGTTTAACCAAATATTCGTGAATTCCGATATTTTTGGCATCCATTACCGTTTTCTCTTTGGTATCAATCGTTACCATAATGATGGGCAGATTTTTATCATCGCCGATTGTGCCCTCTTTGATATTGCGCGCCAGTTCAAGCCCTGATTGTTCAGGCATCTGCTGATCCAGAAGCACAACATGGATTTTGTAGCTGCGCAAGATTTCGGCGGCTTCCTGTGTTGTGGAAGCTTCTTTGGTGTTTTTGATGCCGATTTGATACAGCGCCGTTTTAACAAATGTTCTTGAAAATTTGTCATCGTCAACAATCAGACAATTAATTGCGTCCCAGTTGACTTGTTTTGCGGTTTCGTTCATGGTTGACCTCTCTTGTATGTCAATCCTTATAGCATCAATTTATTAAAATTTTTTTTACAAACTGAAACAATTTTCATTATCTTTATTCATTTTTAGCAGCGACTTCGGATTAAAACGCACATTTCGAAGCGACGCGCCCCAATGCAAATGCGGCCCCGTTGCGCGCCCTGTTTTGCCCACAGCGCCGATGATATCGCCTTGTTTGACCTCGTCTCCGCGGGCAACATTCATCGCCTTGAGGTGCGCATAAATCGTCTGCAGCCCAAACCCGTGATCCAGCACAATCACATTGCCCGAATAAAATAAATCGGGATACGCCAGCACAACTTTGCCGTCTGCGGCGGCCTTAACAGGGGTTCCCTCTTTGGCCGCAATATCCATTCCTTGATGCGGATTTTTGGGCACATTGTTCATAATACGCTGTCCGCCGAAATTGCCCGAAACGCGCCCCTCAACCGGCTGAATAAACCCGTCTTTCCAATGCGTTTCGGGATTAAGCTCCTTCAGCGCAGCGCGCATTAGTCGTCTTTCTTTGTCAATGGCAGCCAAATCCGAATCAGAGGGCGTGACCTTGCGCTCCGGCACGCCTTTGATGTTTTGAATATCCCATTGCGTCGGCGCGACGGCAAAACGATAGCTCTCCTCGCCTTTTTTTGAGCTGATTTTGAGCTCTTGCGCCGCGCCCTCGTCTCGCCCGAACGCCATCAAAAACAGCCCGCCGTCCGTCAGCAGACTATCGCCGTTCAGGCTGACTTTATCTTCGACGGACGCTTTACCGATCACGATTTCGCCCTGTTCCACGCGGCCGCATACCTCAACTGCGTCGGCTTGAACACTCCATAACGTCAAACTAAAAATCAAAAAGAGAGGCTTGAATTTCATCTGTTTTTTGCCCTTTCCTCGATGAATGAGATTTGTTATTTGTTTTGAAACTGCCGTCTGCAAACCTGATTTCAAGCTCGCCGGCCTTTTGCGCGGCATCGGCGGTATATACCGTCTGCCCTTTGCCGTCTTTGACCCAGGCAAAGCCGCGTTTTAAGACGGCCTCAACCGACACGGAAGATAATCTAGATATCAGGTTGTCCAAGGTTTCTTTTTTACGCTCCAACAGGGTTTTGATATAAATCGGCTTGAGCCCGCACAAAGCAACTTCCTGCGCGCGGCGCGTCAAAAAGTTTTCAAACGCCAGCTTGAGCCGCTCAGCTCTGTCATCAAATTTTTGAAAAGCCTCTTGCAAAATCTGCTCCAAGTTTGGAATTCCGCGCTTAAGTCCGTCCAGCAGATTTTGTTTTTCGGCAAAATAACGCAGCACGCCGTTTTTGAGTCGAGCGTCCAGCGTATTGAGCGAAGCCGTCAATTCCGCCCTGACCGGAACAGCAAACTCCGCCGCACCGGTCGGCGTCGGGGCACGTTTGTCCGCCACATAGTCAATCAACATGGTGTCTGTTTCGTGCCCGACCGCCGAGATAACCGGAATTTGGGAGGCAAACACCGCCCTAATAACACATTCTTCATTAAACGGCCAAAGATCTTCCAAACTTCCACCACCGCGCGCGACAATCAGCACATCTGGCTTTTTGTAATCGGAAATCTCGTCCAACCGGTTAAAATCTTTGATAGCCTGCGCCACTTTTTCGGCCGCCCCCTCGCCCTGAACCGGTGTCGGGATAAGCAAAATATGAGACGGGAATCTATCCCTGACCCGATGAATGATATCTCGAATCACCGCGCCCGATGCCGACGTGACCACGCCGATTGTTTCGGGCAAAAAGGGAATGGGCTTTTTGTGGACCGCATCAAACAGACCTTCCGCGGCAAAGGCTTTTTTGCGTTCCTCCAACAGCTTGAGCAATGCCCCCGTTCCGGCGACTTCCATTGTTTCTATTACAAGCTGATAAGAGGACTTTCCGGCAAAAGTTGTAATCTTTCCGGTGGCGACAACCTCCAATCCGTCCTCGGGTTTGACAGGCAGACTTGAGGCAACGCCGCGCCAGACCACCGCCGACAAAGCTGCGTTATCGTCTTTGATCGTCAAATACCAATGACCGGAATCGGCTCTTTTGGCGCCAAAAATCTCCCCCTTAACCCGCACCCTTGAAAAAGCTGTTTCGCACAGTCTTTTGATTTCAAACGAAATTTCGCTGACTGTAAATTCATGCGGTTCAGCGGGGCGGGCATTTGCAACTGTCAATAAATCTTCCATTTTGGCATCAATCCTGTTTTTGATAAAGAGGATTTTAGCCTATCCGTTGTTTGATGTTAAGCACAAAAAATGGTTTTGAACACAAGAAGTTGTCAATTAAGTTCGAACCTAATACATGGTCATCATCAAACCCGAGCGTGAGCCTGCTCTCTCTTTGTAAAAAAAGGCGGATAGCGTGCGCAAATAATAAGAACTGAGAAAATCGGCGACGGGAGTGTAGATGAGCCTACATAACCGAGCCGATTTTTCGATCGTTCTGTATTAGTTTCCAGCTAGACGCCCTTTTGGCTATTTGTCGCTGTCGTCCGCTACCAGCCCCTTAACCAAAATAAATGCCGGTGTTTTTCCATTAAATGATTTGAATTTCTTTGATAATTCTTCAGCCTCTTTATCAATAATCGAGTTAAAAGACTGTCTGGATTTTTTCTCCGGCTTAGCCGCCGTCTTTGGCTCTTTACGCTGAGAAGATTCAACTTCCTGCTCTTTGGCCTTATCAACCTTGATTTCCTCCGGCGCTTTCAGAATCTTGTCCAAGATGCCCTGCGTTTCCTTAGAGCGGCGGTTTGTATAGACAATATTCTGCTTTTCAGAAGGCAGCATATCCAAGATTTTTTCCAGATTTTCAAGCTGTTTGTTTTTCTTAATCAGATTGATGTCGTCCACAACCAAAATATTGACTTTTGATAGATCGACTTTTGAGTTTTCGGCTACATCCAGAAGCAAATCAGGCGCACCGATAATCACATTGGCCTCGCGGGTAACGTCTTCTTCGCCGTTTTGAATGGCTGTTCCGTTGATTTCGTGATATTTGTTGAATACTGCCAAACAATCGGACGTTTTGACTGCCATTTGAGAATTAGCCGTTATAATCAAAATATTGTCGGCCTTTTTGGCATTGATAATATCCAACAACGGCAGCACATAAGACATTGTTTTGCCGCAGCGCACCGGCGCAATCGTAAAGATATCCCGTCCTTCGAGAATCGCAGGAATTACGTCAGCCTGAACCGTTGTCGGCTCGGTAATTCCGAATTCGTCAATTGCTTTGACTGTTTGTTCGCTCAGTCCCAAATCCTTAAAAGTCATTTTATCCCCTCTTATGAGATGCGCCCGTATTTGTCTTCAAAACGGACAATATCATTTTCATCCAAATTATCCCCTGTCTGCACCTCGACAAAAACCATCATCTTATCGGTTGCGTTTTTGATGCGGTGTTTTGTTTCAACAGGAATATAAACAGCTTCATTGCTTTTTTTGACAAGCTCTTTATCGCCCAAGGTCACTACCGCTTCGCCCTCGACAATAATCCAATGTTCGGATCGATGATGATGCAGCTGTAATGACAATTCGCTTCCGGGGGTTACGCAGATTTTTTTGACGCAGTAATTTGCGGCGCTTTCAAGGACTTCCCATGTTCCCCACGGGCGTGTATCCGAATCGCCTCTTTTGTATGTTGTTGCCATTTTTTATTCCTTAATAAAGTCAGTTTTTCTCTTGATGAATACGAATATAAAGAATATAAGTAAAAACGCAAGGTAAAAAAATAAAAATGGTGAAAATTATGCGCACTCCGACAATCACTAAAGCCGCAAAAATATCTCAATTGCTCAATAAAATCATTACAAACGGACGTCCCATGCCTGAGCGTTTCGGCATGGTTGCGGAGATGCTTGCCAAACAAACCAAAGCCGATGCAGCAACCTGTTATTTGGTCATTGACGACAATTATATTGATATGTTTGCCTCTTACCATTTTAATCAAGATATGGTGCAGCGTATTACCTTGAAAGTGGGCGAAGGAATCATCGGCAAAATCGCCGCAACCAAGCGCACTATTGCCACGTCGAATATTTGGGAGCATCCCAACTTTTTGTATCGAGCAGAAGTTAACGAAAAAGAATTTAAGGGCTTTTTGGGCGTTCCGATTATCCGTTGGGGACTGGCTGTCGGGGTTTTGTGTCTTTATAAAAAAGATGAATATACTTTTTCGGCCGCTGAGATTGCGGATATGGAAGCCGTGGCGATGGCTTTTGCCGACTGGGCAACATCGGAAGAAATGCGCACTTATAAAAATGCCTTTATTGAACAACGAGGCCAAACCGTTCACGACAAATTTAAGGGATTGTCTTTGAGCAAAGGCTATGGATATGGGCATGCCCTTGTCCACCGCCGCCGCCAGATTATTACCAAAATCTTTTCCGATGACAAAAAAGCTGAACAAGCACATTTGGCCAAAGCTCATGCGCAGATGGTCAAAGACTTAGATGAAAAGTTTGACTCCTGCAAATTGGGGCTTGGGGAACATGCCGATATTTTGGATACCTACCGTTTGTTTGCGCAGGACAAAGGCTGGTATAACAAAATCTCAGGCAATATCGAAAGCGGGTTGACCGCCGAGGCTGCCGTTGAACGCGCTTATGAAGATATGTGGAACCGACTTTCGGCCACACAGGACACTTATCTTAAGGAGCGTCTGCACGACCTCAGAGATGTAACGGACAGGCTGCTTGCCTATTTGAGCGGAGACGAAACAGACATTAACCCGTCGGAATTGTCGGATATTGTTCTTGTGGCACAAACCATGGGGCCGGCTGATCTGATGGATTATGATTATCACAAGATTAAAGCCCTGATTTTGGAAGACGGCACCGCAACCATGCATGTGGCCATTGTCGCCAAAGCGCTCGGTATTCCGGTCGTGTCCAAAATCAAAGGCGTTTATAAAGAAATTCGCAACGGCGAACTTTTGGCCGTCAATGGCGATGAGGGAATCGTTTATGTCCGCCCTTCGTCAAAAATTATCGAATCATTTAACGCCAAAATCGCCGCTCATCAAAAGCAAATAGCCCAGCTGGCCGCGCTTAGAAAACTTCCGACAAAGACTTTGGATAAACAGCGTATCCACTTATATATTAATGTCGGACTTGATTTTGATTTGGATTATATCGATTCAACCAATTGCGACGGAATCGGATTGTATCGGACAGAAATTCCGTTTATGACGGCGGACAAAATGCCCGATGTCGACACACAGGTTTCTTATTACCAACGTTTGAGAGAAAAAGCCGGAGATAAAAAAGTTGTTTTCCGCACGCTTGATGTCGGTTCGGACAAATTGTTGCCCTATTGGACTTATTCCGGCGAGGCCAACCCCGCCATCGGCTGGCGGTCTATCCGCATTACCTTGGACAGGCGCGCTATTTTGCGCCAACAAATCAGAGCTTTTATCAGAGCCTCTGCCGGCAAAGAACTTAATGTGATGTTTCCAATGATTTCGAATCTGGCTGAATTCAGAGATGCCAAAGAAACTTTGATGATTGAATTGGAACGGGAACGCCAACGTCATGAGGCTGCGCCCGCAAAGGTGAATGTCGGACTGATGCTTGAGGTGCCGTCGGTTATTTTTCAACTGGACGCTATTTTAGCTGAGGCTGATTTTATTTCGGTCGGCACAAATGATTTGGCGCAATTCGTCTTTGCCTGCGACAGAACAAACAACCAGCTGGCCGAAAGATATGATGTGTTATCCGCGCCGTTCTTAAAGGTTATGCAGGAAATTATTACCAAAGCCGATGCGGCCGGCGTGCTTTGTTCGGTATGCGGCGAAATGGCCTCTAATCCGGTTGAGGCAATGGCTCTTATCGGGCTGGGATATCGAAATCTATCCTGCTCGGGAGCGGCGTTTGGACGCGTTAAAAAAATGATCCGCTCGGCCGACACTCAAAAGCTTGCAGACTATTTGCAAACCCTGTTTGCTTTCAACCAACGCACCCTGCGGCCGCAATTAATTGCTTATGCCAATGACCACGGTATTGAAATTTTTTAAAAACTATGTAAGATAGCGCTAACGCGAATCCTAAAAGAAAGAGGAAAAGACAGTGAAAAAAGAAAAAATTATTGAGCAACCCCTTGACGAACAGCCTGTTGAGCAGCCCGCCGAACAGGTTGCCGCGCCCGAGGTTAAAGAGCCCGCACCCAAAGCTCAAAAGATTACAAAAGTCGGCACCATGCTGAAAGAAGTTCGTCAGCAAAAGGGATTAAAACTAAACGATATTGCCAAAAAGCTCTGCGTCAGAAAGCTGTATTTAGACGCCATTGAAGAAAGCAATTATAAAGAACTTCCTCCGTTTCCTTATGGAATCGGCTTTATTCGTTCTTATGCTTCTTTTTTGGGACTAAACGGCGAAAATATTGTTGAGCTTTATAAAGAAGAAACTCATACCGCTGAACCTAAAGACATGCATGTCTTGGAACCGCAGCCCGAAGCATCCCTTCCGGGGATTCAATACCTGATTATCAGCCTGATTGCCATTGCTGTGATTTATGTCGGCTGGATTGCTTTTTCCCAAGATGAAGAGGCTTCTCTTCCGCAACAGGAAACCGCCGTTGAAGAGACAACATCTTCTGATAACGGCATGATCATTGTTGAGGAGTTTAACACCGAGGAAATGCCTGAAGAAACCCAGATTTTGCCTGAAAATATAACCGAATCGGTGCCGGTTGATGAGGGCCCTGCGGCAGATATTCAGCCTCAAGAAACGCCTGTTCCTACCGTTGTTGAGCCGATTAAAGAAACAAAAGAAGAGCCTACGGCGGAAGCTACCGCTAAACCGGCTATTCCTGATAAAGGCGTTTTTGTTGAGGTTTTGACTGAAACTTGGGTTGAGGTTAAAGACGGCACTAAACTTTATCTCAGCAAGGTTTTGCAACCGGGGAGCACTTATAAAGTTCCCGAGGGCAAAGGCATGATTTTGTCTTTGGGTAAATATGACGGCGCCAATGTTTATATTAACGGCAAACTGACAAAAGTTGCCCGACCGGGGAAGAAAACAAATATTGCGCTTGATCCGTTTTTGAATGACGCTTTGTAGCGCCAAAATATTACATAACCTTAAATAGCAGGAAATATCACCTGCTATTTTCTTGTCTAAAAGAGCATTTGATAAAAAGGAAAAAATTAATGAATTTCGCCGAAAAATTGGCCAATGTCGTTAACCGACACAACGAACTTGAATCCCTTATCTCGGAGCCGGGGCTGTCATCTGACGACCTGATTAAGATGAACAAGGAGCTTTCGACCCTTGCACCTGTGGTTGAGGCCATCAATCAATACACAGCCATGGAAAAAAATATGAAAGAAGCCAAAGAGATGATGGACGACGCCTCTTTGGACAAAGAAATGCGCGATTTGGCCGAGACTGAGTATTTTGATCTCAAAGAACAGCTTCCCAAAAAAGAAAATGATATCAAAATTTTGCTTCTGCCCAAAGATGACGATGATGAAAAGAACGCCATTTTGGAAGTCCGCGCCGGCACAGGTGGCGACGAAGCTGCTTTGTTTGCGGGCGTTTTGTTTGAGATGTATCAGCATTATGCGGCTTTGCAGGGGTGGAAATTTGAGCTGATGGACGCCAGCGAAAATGAAATCGGCGGCTATAAGGAAGTTACGGCTTCTATCAGCGGCAAAAATGTGTTTTCAAAACTCAAATTTGAATCCGGCGCGCACCGCGTGCAGCGTGTTCCGGTAACCGAAAGTCAGGGGCGTGTTCATACTTCCGCCGCGACAGTTGCGGTTTTGCCCGAGGCTGAAGAAGTTGATATTGAAATTAATCCGGCCGATATCAAATTTGAGGCTTACCGCTCATCAGGCGCCGGCGGACAAAAGGTTAACAAGACCAGCTCGGCCGTCCGCATTGTTCATATTCCAAGCGGCATTGTCGTCGAATCGCAGGAAGAACGTTCGCAGTTCAAAAACCGCGAAAACGCCATGCGCAAACTGCGCGCGCGCTTGTATAACGCCCAAAAAGAAGTGGCCGACGCAGCTTATTCTGAAACACGCAAACTTCAGGTCGGAAGCGGCGACCGTTCGGAACGCATTCGCACTTACAACTATCCACAAGGGCGCGTCACAGACCATAGAATCAATCTGACGCTTTACAAGCTTGACGAGGTTGTTTCCGGCGATGCGCTCGGCGAAATCATTGATGCGCTGATTGCTGAAGATCAGGCGCAAAAATTGGCCGAGCTGAATTAAAAAAATTTGCATATTTGGCAAATTTTCGTTGTTTGCGGCACCTAATCCGTTTATGATAGGTGTATCTTAAAGAAGCGGAGGCAAAGGTTCGTGGAACCAAAGTTTATACATCTGCGTGTGCACACGGCTTATTCATTGTCCGAGGGGGCAATGAAAGTGCCTGCTCTTGTCAAGAAATTGACCGAAAATCATGTTCCCGCTTTTGCCATGACAGACACAGCCAATATGTTTGGCGGAAAAGCTGTTTCAAAATTTGCAACCGAGGCCGGTATTAAACCGATTTTAGGCTGCCAATTTTATCTGCGCAATCCGGACTCCGATGATGTGCTCAAGTCTAAAGGGCGGTTGATTGATCCCGATAAGATTGTTTTGCTGGTTATGAACGAAACCGGCTATATGACAATTATGCATTTGATGAAATTGTCTTATTTGGACAACCCGACCCCCGCTGAAAAGCCTTATCTCAAGATGTCTGATTTGGAAGCCTCAAACGAGGGTTTGATTGCTTTGACCGGCGGCGTTGAGGGGCCTATCGGACGGCTGCTGCTTGAAAACAGACCTAAAGAAGCTGAAGAAACTCTGCTCAAGCTTAAAGACATTTTCGGCGACAGGCTTTATCTGGAATTATCCCGCATCGGCATTGAGGCGGAACGTCAAACCGAAGATAAGTTTATTGATTTGGCCTATCGACACAATATTCCGCTTGTTGCGACCAATGAGGCTTTCTTCTTTGATGCGGATATGTATGAAGCGCATGACGCGCTGGTTTGCATTGCCGCGGGAGAATATGTCAGCAACGAGAATCGCCGCAAGTTTTCCGTTAACAACCGTCTGCGTAGCGAGGAAGAGATGGTTGAGGCTTTTAAAGACTTGCCGGAAGCCTTGCAAAACACGGTTATTATCGCCAAACGCTGCAACTATATTTCAACAAAAGTTCAACCGCTGCTTCCGATTTTTATTTGTCCGGACGGTCTGACTCAAGATGAATATATCGACCAACGGGCGCGCCAGGGACTGCAAGGCCGTATGGAACGCCATGTCTATTTTGAAGGAATGACGCCGGAGCAGAAAAAAGAGCTGGACGATAAATATTATGCTCGCTTGGACTATGAGCTCAGCGTTATCAAAAAAATGGGATTTCCAGGGTATTTCCTTATCGTTTCGGACTTTATTACCTGGTCAAAATCTCACGGTGTTCCGGTCGGACCGGGGCGCGGATCCGGTGCGGGTTCTATTGTCGCATGGTCATTGCATATTACGGACTTGGATCCGATTAAACTTGACTTGCTGTTTGAACGTTTCTTGAATCCGGAACGCGTCAACATGCCCGACTTTGACGTCGACTTTTGTCAGGAAAACCGCTACAAAACGATTGAATATGTGCAACAAAAATACGGCGCAGATAAAGTTGCTCAGATTATTACCTATGGCAAACTTCAATCCAAGGCCGTTATCCGAGATGTGGCGCGCGTGCTGCAAATGCCCTATTCTCAAGCGGATCGTATTTCAAAAATGATTCCTCCCGGCGTTCAGGGGAAAAACCCGACACTTCAAGAGGCTCTTGATCAAGTGCCTGAGCTGGAAGAAATGCGCCAAAATGACCCGCAAATCAACAAATTATTTGATATCGCCATGAAATTGGAAGGGCTGTATCGAAATTCGGGTATGCACGCCGCCGGCGTTGTTATCGGAGACAGACCGCTTGAAAAATTGGTGCCGCTGTATAAAGATCCGCGAGCTGATATGCCCGTTACCCAATATGATATGAAGTTTGTTGAGGAAACCGGACTTATCAAATTTGACTTTTTGGGACTGAAGACCTTGACGGTTATTAAAAAGGCCGTCGACTGGATTAAAATCAGCAAAGGCGTTGAGCTGATTACCGATGAAATTCCTCTGGATGACAAACCGACTTATGAGATGCTGCAGCGCGGCGACACGTCGGCTGTCTTCCAATTTGAATCTCCGGGAATGCGCGACGTTCACAAACAAATCAAACCCGACCGTTTTGAAGACCTTATTGCTATTGTGTCGCTTTATCGTCCGGGGCCGATGGATAATATTCCGACCTATATCAAACGCAAACACGGCGAAGAAGAAATTACCTACCTGCACCCTGATTTGGCGCCGATTTTGGACGAGACTTACGGCATTATGGTTTATCAAGAGCAGGTTATGAAGATTGCTCAGGTTTTGGGCGGTTACACATTGGGCGGCGCGGATAAGCTGCGTAAGGTTATGGGTAAAAAAATGCGCGATGAGATTCCTAAGCAGCGCGCTATGTTTACCGAAGGCGCTCTCAAAAAAGGCATTGACAAGGCTGTCGCTACCAAAATTTTTGACCAAATGGAAAAGTTTGCCTCTTACGGTTTTAACAAATCCCATGCGGCGGCTTATTCGCTGATTTCGTATCAGACGGCGTATCTTAAGGCGCATTATCCGGTCGAATTTATGTGTGCGATTATGTCGCTTGATATGACGAACGTCGACAAACTTTTGCTCTATAAAGAAGAATGTAAAAAAATGGGCATTGCCGTTTTGCCGCCGGACATCAACAAATCTCTGACAGAATTTGCCGTTGAAGGCAACAATATCCGTTATGCTTTGGCCGCCATCAAATCCGTCGGAGCGGCAAATATGGAGGCTATTGTTGCCGAGCGTCAGGCTCATGGGGCTTTTAGGGATTTGTCTGACTTTATACATCGGGTAGATGCAAGGCAAATCAACCGCCGACAGATTGAACAGCTTGTTAAAGCAGGGGCTTTTGATTCTATGGACAAGGCGCGTGGCAAAATTTTTGCCAATATAGACCTGATTATGTCCCACATTGCTTCAGCAACCGAGTTGAAAAACAGCGCACAAAATTCACTTTTTGGCGTAGAAGAACTTCAGTCTAAAGTTGCCCTTGCCGAAAAACCAGATTGGCCGGAACTCGAAAAGCTCCGACTTGAGGCCGAGGCTATCGGATTTTACTTATCGGCACATCCTTTGGACAGCTATCAAAAAGGCATGGAACGTCTCGGCGTCAAAAAATACATTGATGTTATTCAAGGACTGCGCGTCGGAGATTCTCTGCGCAGTAAATTGGCCGGATGCGTTAATTCTTTTCAGAAACGTATTTCTAAAAACGGCAATAAATACGCCTTTATTGAGATGTCGGACGGAACTTCCAACTTTGAAGGGCTTTTATTTGCCGATGGGCTGTCAAAATATGAGGATATCATTGCATCGGGCAATCCCCTGTTGGTCAGCGTCACAATTGATAAAAAAGAAGAAAACGCCAATCCTCGCCTGATGATTAATACTGTTGAACTCTTGGATCAGGCTATTGCGGCAGTTGCTAACGGACTTGAGATTTCAATCAACAATATTTCGGCTGTTCCGGCGCTGAAACAAATTCTGCAAAAAGATAGAAATGGACGAAATAAAATATATATAAAACCTGAAAACGACACTTGGGATATTCGGATTTCCCTTAATGACGGTTTTGCCCTTTACGGAGATATTATTCCGCAAATCAGAGCCGTTGCGGGGGTTTCACATATAAAGGAAATTTAAATGACACAAACAGCACCTTCTCAAAACAACGTTCCCGTTAAGCTTCCGATTTTTCATACAATTTTCGGATGTTATATGACTCTGATTGACAAGGTTAGACCTTTTGTTTTTTTTGGAACGTTTTTTTCCCTTATCTTGATGTGCTTATGTTTTGCCACAGGGCAAGATTCGTTGTGTATCAACGACCTTTACAGACAAAATCATTATTGCACCGAAAATTTATCTCAGTATTTCGTGGTGCATTTGGTTATCTTATTTATTTTGGCTGTATTTATGCGCATTTGGACACAGACAGCTCTTCAAAACAGACCTTTTAATTGGAAATCCACTTTTATTCCGCAACGGGCCGACTTAAAGATATTTGCTTTGTTCTTTATCTTTTTTGCAACGATTGTTGTGGCAGTAACATCGGCCTATTTTCTGTATATTCGCGTTCCCAATCCGGATTGGCGGATAGAGTTGGCCTATTTCGGCGTGGTCGGGCTGGGATTTTTTGTTCCGCTGATTGCCTTGCGCTTTTTGGTTTATTTTGCCTATGCCGCTATTAATGCACCTTTTCCAACGCTTAAAGCCGTTTGGCAAAAGACATCTGGCAATGGTTTCGCCTTGCTGGCCGGCTTTATTTTATTGATGATGGTTGGATTGCTTTGCACTTTGTCTGTCTCTCAACGACTTTTGATGTTGCAGGTGGTCGATCCGTTTTATATTGCCGTCGGCGCGGATTATCTGGCAGACATGCTTCTTTTGCTTGTAGCGGCGTGCTTTATGAATTATTGTTATATTCAATATCAAACATTATCTGAACAGAACTCATCTGAAAGGAGTTAAAACACATGAACACTCAAGAACTTCACAAATTGCCCTTTTGGGAAACCGTCGGCCGCAGTTTTAAATATGTTTTCAAAAACAAAGCCTTGATTAAGGCGGCACTGCCTGTTGTCGGAGCATTAGCCGTATTGCAAATGATTATCGGGCTGCCTCTTTTGTGCTCATTTACGGGCGGAAACTGCGCAATGGACGCTACCCGTCTTATTACGCTTTTGAGCCTTTTGGTAGCTTCTGTCGGCATTATCATTAACTACTGCCGGACAATCGTCTGCAAAGCCGAGGTAGATTTTGTTTCGCTCAAATTTTGGAAACGGTTGGCATTTTATTTGGCAGCCTCATTTGTTTTGTCTTTGGTTATTTTGGTGCCTTCTTTTGTGTGCATTTTTGGAGCGGCATTATTCTTTAATGCCGTCGGCTTGGGGGATTTGGCGGTTGCATCGTCTGTCTTGATTCCGTTTATTTTTGCTATTGTTTTTGCGCCGCTGTTTATGGTCTTTCCAGCCATTGCCGTTGAGGATTATAAGATTTTGAGTTTCAAAAAGCTCTTTCAACTGGTCAAAGGCAATCATAACGCTGTCTTTTGGGGACAATTTTTGCTGATGATGCCTTACTGGGTGTTGTTTCAGGCCTTTACAGCGTTGTATATCCTCATTGGCGTTAACACCTATGTCGTTAACTTGATTTTTGTCATTATCGGGCTGGCGCTCGGAATAATGGACGCGTGTTTCAAAGGGGCGTTCTTTGCGCATATTTATCAATTTTTCAAATTTTATGAAAAAGAATAGCGTTGTTCAAGTTTTTTATCTTTATCCCCGCTGAAAGGCGGGGATTTTTTTGCACCTTTTCTTTTTAATACTTTACTACCTTATTGAAAACACTTAATAAAATAACGCTTGCGGGAGAGGGGGGGGGTAAAAGTGTGGTATACTTAAGGTATATAAAAAATTATTTTGTTTTATTTTTGTGTGTTTTCATAGTCGTATTTCGGATTTTGTTTTTCCGTTTATGAATATTAAAATATTTCAGATAGAACATCGTAATTTGAATTTTTTTAATAACTTAATAAAAGAGGTAATCGGATATGTTAAAGGACACGGAAAAAGCTATTTGAGCCGAACGGTTCAGATAGCTTTTTTCTTATTAACCGCATCTAATATAACAAACGAAGCCCCCGCATTTGAGAATGCGGGGGCTAAAATAAAAACAAACATAAACAAGGAAGGTTTGGCTTATGTGAGTGCGGTTAGAAGATCTGGCGACGACTTACTCTCCCGTGTCTTAAGACAAAGTACCATCAGCGCAAAGAGGTTTAACGGCCGAGTTCGGAATGGGATCGGGTGGGACACTCTCGCTATAACCACCAGATCATCTAACCGCGCACACATAAGAAAGATTAATCTCTAAGGGTTCTTTTAAGAGATTATTTATACACAAAAAAGAAACAAGCCAATCAGACTATTAGTATCAGTTAGCTAAACACATTGCTGTGCTTACACACCTGACCTATCAACGTGGTGGTCTACCACGGTCTTAATGGGGATACCTAGTTTCAAGGTGGGTTTCCCGCTTAGATGCATTCAGCGGTTATCCCTTCCAGACTTAGCTACTCAGCATTGCTCCTGGCGGAACAACTGACACACCAGAGGTCTGTTCATCTCGGTCCTCTCGTACTAAAGACAAATCCTTTCAAGTATCCTACACCCACGGCAGATAGGGACCGAACTGTCTCACGACGTTCTAAACCCAGCTCGCGTACCACTTTAATCGGCGAACAGCCGAACCCTTGGGACCTTCTCCAGCCCCAGGATGTGATGAGCCGACATCGAGGTGCCAAACTCCGCCGTCGATGTGAACTCTTGGGCGGAATCAGCCTGTTATCCCCGGCGTACCTTTTATCCGTTGAGCGATGGCCCTTCCACTCGGGACCACCGGATCACTATGACCTACTTTCGTATCTGCTCGAATTGTCACTCTCGCAGTCAGGCTAGCTTATGCCATTGCACTCGACGACCGATTTCCGACCGGTCTGAGCTAACCTTTGCACGCCTCCGTTACTCTTTGGGAGGCGACCGCCCCAGTCAAACTACCCACCATGCAGGGTCCCTCTTCCGGCTTACGGAAGCAGGTTAGATATCAAATAACAAAAGGGTGGTATTTCAACGTCTGCTCCTCTGCAACTGGCGTCACAGATTCATAGCATCCCACCTATCCTACACATTCGTCACCTAATACCACTGCAAAGCTATAGTAAAGGTTCACGGGGTCTTTCCGTCTAACCGCGGGTACTGAGCATCTTAACTCAGAGTTCAATTTCGCTGAGCCTATGTTGGAGACAGCGGGGAAGTCGTTACGCCATTCGTGCAGGTCGGAACTTACCCGACAAGGAATTTCGCTACCTTAGGACCGTTATAGTTACGGCCGCCGTTTACTGGGGCTTCGGTTCAATGCTCTCACATCTCTCCTTAACCTTCCAGCACCGGGCAGGCGTCAGACCCTATACTTCATCTTTCAATTTAGCAGAGCCCTGTGTTTTTAGTAAACAGTCGCTACCCCCTAGTATGTGCCCCCGACCTCAAGTTGCCTCAAAATCGGGCTTGCTTATCCCGAAGTTACGCAAGTATTTTGCCTAGTTCCTTCAACATAGTTCTCTCAAGCGCTTTGGTATTCTCTACCTGTCCACCTGTGTCGGTTTCGGGTACGGTCTTCGCTCGGGCTATTTCCCGGGACTGCTCAACTGCAACCAAAATCCAGTAATCAGTCACAATCTCTGCAATCCGTCACTTCCGAGCCGGTCAAGGAATATTAACCTTGTTCCCATCGACTACGCATCTCTGCCTCGCCTTAGGGGCCGACTAACCCTGCGCAGATTAGCTTTACGCAGGAAACCTTGGACTTTCAGCGGGAGAGTCTCTCACTCTCCTTTTCGCTACTCATGTCAGCATTCTCACTTCTGATACCTCCAGCAAACCTTACAGTTCGCCTTCGCAGGCCTACAGAACGCTCCGCTACCACTTGCACATTCGTGCAAATCCGTAATTTCGGTATATGGCTTTAGCCCCGTTACATCTTCGGCGCAAATCGTCTTACTTAGATCAGTGAGCTATTACGCTTTCTTTAAAGGATGGCTGCTTCTAAGCCAACCTCCTGACTGTTTTGGACAATCCACTTCCTTTACCACTTAGCCATAATTTTGGGACCTTAATTGACGGTCTGGGCTCTTTCCCTCTCGACAATAGACCTTAGCACCTACTGTCTGTCTGGTGTCTATCACTGTTGAGTATTCGGAGTTTGATAGAATTTGATAAGGATCGCTCCCCTCTAGTTCTTTCAGTGCTCTACCCCTCAACGTGTCCGGACACCGCACTACCTAAATAGTTTTCGCGGAGAACCAGCTATTTCCGAGTTTGATTGGCCTTTCACCCCTAGCCACAATTCATCCCCGACTTTTTCAACAGGCGTGGGTTCGGTCCTCCAGTTGGTGTTACCCAACCTTCAACCTGATCATGGCTAGATCACTCGGTTTCGGGTCTAATGTATGTAACTTATCGCTCTATTAAAACTCGCTTTCGCTGCGCCTCCACCTATCGGCTTAAGCTTGCTACATACACTAAGTCGCTGACCCATTATACAAAAGGTACGCCGTCAGAGCTTAATGCTCCTCCGACTGCTTGTAAGCATTCAGTTTCAGGTTCTCTTTCACTCCCCTTATAGGGGTTCTTTTCACCTTTCCCTCACGGTACTCGTCCACTATCGGTCAATCAGTAGTACTTAGCCTTGGAGAGTGGTCTCCCCATCTTCAGACAGAATTCCTCGTGCTCCGCCCTACTCAAGAATAATCAGTTCTCCTTCCCCTACGGGATTATCACCCTCTTCGATCGACCTTTCCATGTCGTTCCGGTTCCTTCCCTGATTATCCATCGGCTGGTCCGATTTCGCTCGCCACTACTCTCGGAGTCTCGGTTGATTTCCTTTCCTGCAGGTACTTAGATGTTTCAGTTCCCTGCGTTCGCTCCTTATACACTATCTATTCGTGTTAAGGTGACCATCGCTGGCCGGGTTCCCCCATTCGGATATCCGCGGATCAGTGCCTATTCACAGCTCCCCGCAGCTTTTCGCAGTGTATCACGTCCTTCTTCGCCTCTGATTGCCAAGGCATCCACTAAATGCTCTTACCATTCGCTTGATTCTTCTTCGTGTATAAATAATCTCTCTTTCATACACTCTCTCAGTAAAATCTACCCGTTATTTATTTTGCAAATAAAGGTATATTATACTTTCTCCTATAGATTTTTTTAATCTTTCTTCCTATTCACTTTGTCTTTATAACTTCCTCTTGTTGGTGGAGGTAAGCGGGTTCGAACCGCTGACCCTCTGCTTGCAAAGCAGATGCTCTCCCAGCTGAGCTATACCCCCGCTAAGTTGGTGGGTCTGGGAAGACTTGAACTTCCGACCTCACGCTTATCAGGCGTGCGCTCTAACCACCTGAGCTACAAAC
>CAKQRQ010000002.1 GCA_934271465.1 uncultured Alphaproteobacteria bacterium
GTTAAACCTCTTTGCGCTGATGGTACTTTGTCTTAAGACACGGGAGAGTAAGTCGTCGCCAGATCTTCTAACCGCACCCACGTAAGCCAACCTTCCTTGTTTATGTTTGTTTTTATTTTAGCCCCCGCATTCTCAAATGCGGGGGCTTCGTTTGTTAAAAGGTGCTTTTTTAAAAAAAAGAGTAAATAATCCTTGCAAATCAAAAAAACATCTGTTATACAAAGGTGCGTTTGGAAAAGGGCAAAGAGTCTTTTCCTTTTTTCAAGCGTATGTGTTAATATAATTTCGTGGGAGGCCAGCCATGGTCTGATTACCACGAACCTAATAAAAAGGTGATGAAATGGCTAAAACCAAGAAAAAAATTTTAGGTTTGATTAAGCTTCAGATCCCCGCCGGAAAGGCTAATCCGTCTCCTCCGGTTGGTCCTGCTTTGGGTCAAAAAGGCTTAAACATTATGGAATTTTGTAAAGCGTTCAACGCTGCAACTCAAAAATTGGAGCCTGGTATTCCGGTTCCGGTTATCATTACGGCGTATGAAGACAAATCCTTTACATTCATTACAAAACTTCCTCCGGTTGCTTATTATTTGAAGAAAGCCGCCAACTTGAAGTCGGCTTCTAAAGAGCCCGGAAAAACAATTGCCGGTCAGGTTACATTGGCTCAGGTTAAGGAAATTGCCGAAGCCAAATTGCCTGATTTGAACTGTTCGACAGTCGAGTCTGCCATGAATATGGTCAAAGGACAGGCTGTTTCTATGGGTATTAAGGTTGTGGAGTAGTCTGATGGGTAAAAGAATTGTAAATGCTTATAAGAATCTTGACAAGGATCAGGTTTATTCCTTGAAAGATGCCGTTAAGATTGTTAAACAAAGCGCGACTGCCAAGTTTGACGAAACGATTGATATTGCGATTAACCTCGGTGTTGATCCCAAATATGCCGATCAGATGGTTAGAGGCGTTTGTGCTTTGCCGCACGGAACAGGCAAGACCGTTCGTGTTGCTGTTTTGGCGCAGGGCGAAAAAGCCGATCAGGCCAAAGCTGCCGGAGCTGATATTGTCGGCGCTGAGAACCTGATTGATTCCATTTTGTCCGGAAAGATTGACTTTGACCGTATGATTGCCACTCCCGATATGATGGGTATGGCCGGTAAAGTTGCCCGCGTTTTGGGTCCTAAAGGCTTGATGCCGAACCCGAAATTGGGCACGGTAACAGCTGATGTTACTTCTGCCGTTAAGAAGGCCAAAGCCGGTGAAGTTCAATACCGTGTTGAAAAGACAGGTATCGTTCATGCCGGTATCGGTAAGGCCAGCTTCTCCGAAGATCAAATCTTTGAGAATGCCAAGACCTTTATCGATGCTATCGTTAAAGCCAAACCCGCCGGAGCCAAAGGAACTTATATGAAAAAGATTTCCTTGAGCTCAACAATGGGTGTCGGCGTTAAAGTTGATCTGGGCAATATGTAAGCTTAATCGATTGCCATAGCAATAAAGACCGGAGTTCGGATTTTGAACTCCGGTTTTTTTGTTGGTAAAAATTAGACAAAAATATCTTTACTTCTTTTTAATGATATGCTATTATGATATCATAAATTAGAACAAAACAAGGCGGGGTTTAAGTGATGGTAAGAGTGCCGACATATCGTGAAGACAAACGTGCAACAGGCCTGAAAGCCGCGGTTTTCTACACACACACACACACACACACACACATTTAAACCTTGCTGAGCAAGATTTAGACAATAGCACTATTTTTGACAAATCCCAAAGGGAGCAAAATCCCTTTGGGATTTTTTGTGCATCATTTTAACAAACAGATAAGGGAGAAGGAAGATGAATAAGGAACTTGAGCAAATTAAGGAACGCATTGAGAAAGAGGGTTTATCTGGAGCTTATACACCGATATTGGATATACTTCAGAAAGATAAATCCCCAGAGCTTGGAAAAGATATTTGGAAAATGGTAAAAGATACTCTGTTGTCAGGTAAGGAAGATAAGGATTCTTTGGAGACAGGTTATTCGATTATGAGTCATATTTCCCGCAGAAATCCAGAGCTTGGAAAAGACGTTTTGGAAACGATGAAAATTGCAGTGCAGTCAGATAAAAATAACTGGTATAGTTTGAAAAAATCTCTTGATGCTATGGAGGGCATTTTGGCCGCGAATCCAAAGCTTGGAAAAGATATTCATGAGACGGGGAAAGTTCTTCTGCAGTCGAATAAAAATAATGGGCTTAGTTTGATGTGTTTTTATGATTTTGTGGAGAGAATTTCGCGCGAAAATCCAGAGCTTAGAAAAGATATGTGGGAAACAATGAAAGCTGCTCTGCAGTCGGATAAAAATAACGGGGGTAGTTTGGGAGATGCTTATGGGGTTATGGAGAAAATTATTGTTGCAAATCCCGAGTTAAGAAAAGATGTCTTTGAGACGATGAAAGAAACTCTTCAGTCAGATAAAAACGATAAGGATAGTTTGGAAAAATTTGGTTATATTATGTGTCGGATTTCACGCGAAAATCTGTGGCAGATTTCACTCAAAAATCCAGAGTTTGGAAAAGACATTTTGGAAACGATAAAAGTTGCTGTGCAATCGGATAAAAATGACAGAAGGAGTTTGGATCTAGCATATTTGGCTATGAGTAGCATTGGGAACATAAATCCAAAGTTAAGAAAAGACATCTTGGAAACGGTAAAAGTTGCTCTACAATCGGATAAAAATGACTACAATACGTTGGAGCAAGCTTATTCAATTATGAGGTGGAGTCTCAAGACAAATCCGGAAGATGTTCTTGAAACGATAAAAGTTGCTGTGCAATCAGGTAGAAATAACAATGAGAGTTTGGAGCAGGCATATTCGGTTATGGGGAAAATTTGGGACACAAATCCAGAGTTTCGAAAAGATATCTTGGAAACGATGAAAGTTGCTGTGCAGTCGGATAAAAATGATGAGCTGAGTTTGAATCAAGCATATTCGGTTATGAGGACGATTGCGCACACCAAGTCAAAGTACGGAAAAGATGTTTTAGAAATGGTAAAAATTTCGCTTCAAAATAATGATCATTTATCACAATCTTGTTCCTCGGTTATGAAGGCCGTTATTGATGCAAAAGAAGTGTTTGGAGTTTTTGATGCAAATAAAGAGCTTAGAAAAAGTGTTTGGGAGACGATGAAAGGTTCTTTGCCGTCGGATAAAAACAACCAAATTGATTTTGGACAAGCATATAAGTTGATGGGGAAAATTTTGAGTACAGATTCAAAGCTTGGAAAAGATATGTGGGAGCCGATGAAAGTTTCTTTGCAGTCAGATAAAAATGGTGGGTATGGTTTTGAAAAAGCCTATCCTGTTATATGGGATATTGTTAGTAGAAATCCAGAACTTGGAAAAGATGTGTTTGAGACAATGAAAGTTACTCTGCAATCAGATAAGAATACCGGGAATGGTTTGGCGCTAGCTTATTCAGTTATGGCTGAAATTTCTAGAGAAAATCCCGAGTTAAGAAAGGATATTTGGGAGACAATGAAAGGTTCTTTGCAGTCAGATAAAAATAACGGAGTTAGTTTGGGAAGAGCTTATAGGGCTATGAATGATATTTCGCGCAAAAATCCAGAGCTTGGAAAAGATATGTGGGAAACAATGAAGGTCTCTCTTCAGTCTGATCAAAATATCGGAGATGGGTTTACCCAAGCTTATGCGTTTATGCATAATATTTTGTCCAAAAATCCAGAGCTTGGAAAAGATATCTGGGAGACAATGAAAGTTACTCTGAAATCAGATAAAAACACTGGAGATGGTTTGGTTGAAGCTTATAGGGTTATGGGTAAAATTTCACACACAAATCCCGAGTTGGGAAAGGAGATATTTGAAGTTATTAAAAAGGAAATATACAAAGATTCTGAAACATCTAATTCCTCTGCGAGAAATAAATATAGAATATATAACAAAGAAGATGCTCTAAAGGAAACTTATCCAACATTGATAAATATTGTCAATCGTTATCCTGATTTAAAAGGTGATTTTCAAGATGTGATGAAAACTGCTGCACAAACAGGTAATGAATTCGCCGAAGAAGCTCTTACACATTTAAAATCTTTTACAGAAGAAAAGAGTGTTGAAGAGCGTATTGCTGCTATAGGAATACGCCGAGGTGAAATCAGCGGGGTAGTTGTAGCTGATGAGATTGCCGAAAATAAGCGTAAGGAGAATAGTAAACCAGCAACACCGGAGATGCTAAAAGCATTAAAGGAACGTTATAATAAAGGAAAAGGCAAATAATTAATTTGTGATGTCAAAGACCGGAGTTCGGATTTTGAACTCCGGTTTTTTGTTGTTGACTTTTCTTGAGTTCGGGCGGTATAAAAAAGTCATATAAAAAGCCTTATCAAAACAAGCAGGGAGTTTGGGGAATGGAAAAAATCGCTTCGTTTACCGTTAATCACTTGAAATTGAAAGCCGGATTGTATGTGTCGCGTAAGGATAAGTTCGGCGCAGAAGTGCTCACAACGTTTGATATTCGCCTGACCGCGCCGAATATCGAGCCTGTGATGAACACGGCCGAGGCGCACACGATAGAGCACCTTGGCGCGACGTTTTTGCGTAACCACCCGCAAATGAAGTCCAAAATCGTTTATTTTGGGCCGATGGGCTGCCGCACGGGCTTTTATCTGATTATGCACGGTGATTATGATTCGGCCGAGATTTTGCCTCTGGTTAAAGAGATGTTTGAGTTTGTTGCCGGTTTTGAGGGGGATATCCCGGGGGCGAGTCCAAAAGAATGCGGCAATTATCTGGATCAGAACCTTCCCATGGCCAAATATCTGGCCGCGCGTTACTTAAAAGACGTCGCCGAGCACCCCGCGCCGGAGCGCTTGACCTATCCGGCATAAAATTTTTGTCTTTTTTTGATAAAAAGGGCTTGACTCTTTGGCGTTTTGCGTTTATTAAGCACCTCAAGAGCGGTTTTGTGCCGTTCGACCTGTCCAAGACTGCAGGTGGTTCTAAGAAACCCTAAATATCCTGCATAGACGGAGTAAGTGAGATTTTATAAATCGATTTTTTTCTCCATGGGCAGATTTAAGTCCCGTCAGGGCGGCCTTTAGGAGAAAAACTTTTCTCCCTATATGTCAGTCTTGGCGGATTTGTTAAAAATACGCTTCTTTCGGCGTATCCGAAAGAAGCAGAATTTGGAGACAATGAAGTGAACCGCGAAGAAAAAGCACAATTGCTTGCTGAGCTTAAAGAATTGTTCAACAATGCCGACACCATCGTCGTTTCGCACTACAAAGGCTTGACGGTTGAGGAAGTTTCGGAATTGCGCAACAATATCCGCAAAGCCGGTGCAGGTTTTAGAGTTACTAAAAACCGGATTACGCGTCTTGCTCTCAAAGACACAAAGTTTGCAGCTTTGGCCGATTTGTTTACCGGCCCGACAGCCATTGCGTTTGCCAATGACCCGATTGCTGCGTGCAAAGCTTGCGTTGAATTTGCAAAAACCAATGAAAAACTGCTGGTTATCGGCGGCGCTATGGGAACAGGCGTTCTCTCGCTGAACGATATCAAACGTTTGGCAACGATTCCGTCTATGGACGAACTCAGAGCCAAGATTATCGGTTTGTTGCAGGCTCCTGCCGCACAGCTGGCTCGTGTTACAAAAGCTTACAGCGAAAAAGAGGCTGCTTAATTTTTATTAGGCAAAATCTTAAGTTTTTAGTTTAATTTGTTAATTTAATTTATTGGAGAAAAAAGATGGCCGATTTAGCCAAGTTAGTAGATGAATTGTCAGCCTTGACCGTTATGGAAGCCGCTGACTTGTCAAAAATGTTAGAAGAAAAATGGGGCGTTTCTGCCGCTGCCGCCGTTGCCGTTGCTGCCGGTGGCGCTGCCGGTGGTGCTGCTGCCGCTGAAGAAAAATCCGAATTCGATGTTGTTTTGGTCGAAGCCGGCGCCAACAAGATCAATGTTATTAAAGAAGTTCGCGCAATCACAGCTTTGGGCTTGAAAGAAGCCAAAGATTTGGTTGACGGTGCTCCTAAGACAATCAAAGAAGGCGTTGCCAAGGCCGAAGCCGAAGAAATGAAGAAGAAATTGGAAGAAGCCGGCGCTAAAGTTGAATTGAAGTAATTTAACTTTTCAAAACGTTTAAAAAGCCTCGATTTTCTAATCGGGGCTTTTTTAGACTCGTTAAATAATCCTTAAAGCTTATATCATATAAATAAGCTTATAAAAGTTCTCTTTAAAAAAGGACGCCGATGGAAAATAGCATCAAAAAACTTCCCCTGAAACACATCTTAAAAGACTCGTGGGTCTATTGCCTGCGCCATGCCAAAGCCAGTTTGTTGTTTGCGCTGGCGGCCTATGCGGCGGGCGCGTTGGCACTGTTTTGTTGGAAAAGCTTGTTCTTTTTGCCGGTGTTGGGCGGTATTTATGTGCTGTGGGGCGCGTCTTTGCGCTATTATCTGGGGCGCAAGCCGTATTTCAGCCTGCCGGCGCTGACCAATTCACTTATTCCGTCAACCAAAATCGTTTTGCTGTCGGTTGTTGTGGCGTCGGTGCTGATATTATTGCCGCTTCTGCCGCTGTTTTTGAATCTGTCGCCGGAGTTTTTGAGCGGATACAGCCGCTTTTTGGAGGGCGACTTTGAACAGGAGCAGATGTTGATTTTGGCGGCGAATATCGTCTTTACGCTGATTTCGCCCTATATTGCCTATCGGCCGTTTTTGGCGTGGATTTCGGCGCTTTGCGGGCGCTCGGGATCGCTGCGCTTTGCATGGAGCAAAACCCACGGCAATTACACGGGCTTTTTGATGATGGCCGTCTTGACAAATTTGAGTATCTCGCTGCTGCGCTGGCTGATTTTGACCCTCGGCGGAAACGATTATGCCACGTTGCTTTTTGCGGCGCCGCTGGTTGTGTATTTTAACGTAGCGGCCGCCAAGATTTATGAATTTTTCTTCCTTGAAATAGACTAAAAGAAAACAGGTTATTTTCTTTGGAGAAAATAACCTGTCGGAATCTACTTCCAGAATGGAGCAATGTAACCATAGAACAACGAATTGTCCACGGACTGCGTCTCCACTTCGGGATGCACAAAAATCTTGGCCCAGATGTGCTCCTTATGATTTGCCGCGGGCAAAACGCAATCTGCCGGCGCCTCATCAAGAATCTCAAAGAAATAGCATCCGCTTGCCGCATCAAATGTATACTTCTCAAAGAAGATACAATTGTTTTCTTCCTTACGAAAGATGAGCTCGTTTTCTTTGAAAGAGACAAGCTCGCGGTTTTGCAAAAGCAGGAAGAGGTGGCCGTCAGAAGTTCTGAAAGCGAGAATATATTTCCCGAGTTTCATAATCCTCATATGGTAACCTTCTGCAAGGCTCGATACAGGTCTGCGCAAGAAGCATGTGTTTCTTTCTTTGATTTCAAAGATGTGTGAAGCATCTAAGACCGCAATGTGATTCTCTTTGAAGATTTCTTCAAAGGCTGTGCGCTTCTCAACCTCGTTGAGTAAGGGCAATTTTATTTTTTTCATCATAATATGTATATTTTAGTTTAGTGAGGTTAAAATAGGGCTCAATACGGCAAATGTCAACGACTTTTTGCGCGCCCGTGGAAATAAATTCGATTTATTTTAAAAACGCGATAAATTCGTCTTCGCTCAAAAGGGTAATACCGAGTTCTTTGGCCGTTTTTTCCTTTGAGCCGGCGTCTGTTCCAAGCACAACATAATCGGTGTTTTTGGAAACCGAGCCCGAGACCTTTGCGCCGGCCTCCAGAGCTTTTGCCTTGGCCTCCGCGCGGGTCAGGCGGGAGAGTGTCCCCGTGAAGACAACCGTCTTGCCCGAGAGCTTGGAATCCTGCCGCGCCGTGTCGACAAAAGGCTCAACCGTCACATATTTCAGCAGCTTGTCGATAATGGCCAGATTGTGCGCCTCTTGAAAAAACTCGACCATATCCGTGGCCATGGCCGCGCCGATGCCGTCAATGGCGACCAGCTTGCCGGTCTCTTTGGTTTTCATATCGTTCATAAAGGAGGAAAAATCGCCGTAATGCTTGGCAATCAGCCGCGCGGTTGCCGTGCCGACCTGCCTGATGCCCAGCGCGTAAATAAAACGGGGCAGGGAGATGACGCGCCTGTCGCGGATGGCCTTAAACAAGTTATCGACCGACTTTTTGCCCCAGCCCTCGCGGGTTTCCAGATGAAGTCCCGAGGCATGCGAGAACAAATCATCGCCGCTGTTACGCTGCTCTAGCGTAAAAATGTCTGCCGGACTGGTCAAAATGCCCTCGTTATGAAAATCTTCAATAATTTTATCCCCGAGACCCGAAATATCAAAAGCGTCGCGCGACACAAAATGAATCAGCCGCTCTTTGACCTGTGCCGGACAAGACAACCCGCCTGTGCAGCGGCGGACAGCCTCGTCTTCTTCGCGGATGGCATGCGCGCCGCAAACGGGGCAGACCGTCGGAAAGACAAATTCGGTTGAGTTCGCCGGACGTTTTTCCAAAACAACGCCGACAATTTGCGGAATCACATCGCCGGCGCGTTGGATAATCACGGTGTCGCCGATGCGGATATCTTTGCGCTTGATTTCGTCTTCATTGTGCAGGGTGGCGTGCGACACCAAAACCCCGCCGACATTAATCGGCTCGACATCGGCCACGGGGGTCAGCGCGCCTGTGCGTCCGACCTGAATCCGAATGTTGTTGATAGTGGTCTGGGCTTGTTCGGCCGGAAATTTGTGCGCAATGGCCCAGCGGGGCGTGCGCGTCAAAAAGCCGAGGCGTTCCTGCAGCGCAATGGAATTGACCTTATAGACAAGCCCGTCAATATCATAAGGCAGCGAGGCGCGTTTGTCGCTCAAGGCAATGAAGCTTTGCTCAAGCTCTTTGAGCCCGCGGCAAAGCGTGTTGTTGGGGTTGATGGGAAATCCCCACGCGCGCAAATGGTTGAAAAAGTCGGCCTGCGTGTCCCATTGACGTTCGGAAACCTCGCCCCAGGTATAGGCAAAAAGGCTGAGCTTGCGGGCGGCGGTAATCTTTGGGTCGAGCTGGCGCAAAGAACCGGCGGCGGCGTTGCGCGGGTTGGCAAAGGGCTTTTTGCACTCGGCAAGGCAGCGTTCGTTAAGAGCTAAAAAGTCCTCTTTGGCCATATAGACCTCGCCGCGCACTTCCAGCACTTCCGGCACGCCCTCGGGCAGCCTCAAAGGAAGCTGGCGCAGCGTTTTGAGGTTGGCGGTAATATCTTCGCCGGTGGTGCCGTCGCCGCGGGTGGCGCCGCGCACAAAAACGCCCTTTTCATAACGGGCAGCAAAGGACAGCCCGTCAATTTTGGGCTCGCTCATAAACTCAATGTCTTCTGCGGTGTTCAAAAAACGTTTGACGCCCATGACAAATTCGGCAACTTCCTCAATGGAAAAGACATCGCCCAAAGACAGCATCGGGAAAGTATGCGTGACCTTGGCAAAAGCGCTCTGAACGGCCGCGCCGACGCGTTTGGACGGGCTGTCTTCGCGGACAAGCTCCGGAAACCGCGCCTCAATGGCGGCGTTGCGGTGTTTGAGCCGGTCATAGTCGGCATCGCTCAAATACGGATCGTCGTTTTGATAATAAGCCGTGTCGGCTTTGGCAATTTCAGCCGCCAAAAAAGCCAGCTCTTGTGCGGCTTCGTCAAATGTCAGGTCTTGAATATCTTTCATGGGTGTATCCTCTTTTGAGCCAATATAGCCTTTCTCAAGCTAAAATCCACCAAAATCCTCAAGTTATTCTATGGAATCAATAGAAGGGCGGACCTCAAAAAATCCTCTTGCGGGCAGGGCGAAAATGTGGTATGACACAATAATTCCAACTTATTAAAAATATATAATTATGAAAAAAATTCTTTTAATTTTGATGAGCGCGCTCGCATTAGGGATTAGTGCCGGCTGCGACAAAGAAAATCCTTCGGGAGACAAAGACAACCCTTCCGGCGGCAAAGACAACACGGTTCGGATTGAACGGCTGTATCAGGCTGTCATGCGGCGGATTCTGCCCTATCCTTACAGCATTTATGTGATGCGTATGGCCGACGGCAAAGATGTTTACCTCTTTCGCTACAAATATAATCAGGATCTGCACGAGGGCGACAAAATCGCATACAAAACGGCAGACGGTTATGGCGAAGTGGTGGCTATCGGCGGCGTCAAGTTTGATGAAAACGGGGCTGACGGATCGCAAAATCCTGATATTCCGCTGGGAGAATATTGGGTGGCCTCGGATCCGATAGAAGCGACGGTTAAAGACATTTTTTATATCAATGTCAAATACTCGCTTCTGCCGACGCCTCAAAAAACCGCCTTCATTGAGACAACAGACGGCAATCTTGTCTATGTCAAGACGTCCAAATTGTCGGTTAATATCAACAAGGGCGACCGGATTGTCTACAACGTCTACACGCTTGTGCCGAACGAGGTTTTGGCGATAAAAAAGCTGTGAAACATCAAAGAATTTTAAAGCTCAAGAAAAAACTTGAGCTTTTTTTGTTGCGTAAAAATGACTAAAATTTAGTAAAATCAATATGTTAATGAATGGTAATATTTTACCGTTAAATAGTTTATTGAAAAACAATGAAATTTTTTTGTTGACAAGTGTTTTTATTTATGTATAGTAACCGCGAAGTTAAATTTCTAACTAAAGAGAGAAAATAAATGAACACCTATGCTACAAAACCCTCGGATATCGAGAGAAAATGGTATGTTGTTGATGCGGAAGGCGTTGTTTTGGGTCGTATGGCGGCTCAGATTGCCTTGATTCTCCGCGGCAAACACAAACCCAACTATTCCCCCAACATTGACTGCGGCGACTATGTTGTTGTTGTTAATGCTGACAAAGTTAAATTGACCGGAAACAAAGTAACGGCCAAAAAGTATTTCAAACACACAGGCTGGATTGGCGGCATCAAAGAAACGACGGCTGAAAAAGTTTTGAACGGTCGTTTTCCTGAGAGAGTTATTATCAAAGCTGTTGAGCGTATGATTTCGCGCAACCCGATGGGGCGTCAGCAGATGACAAAACTGAGAGTTTATGCCGGTGCTGAGCATCCGCATACAGGTCAAAACCCGATTGTTTTGGATTTGGCCTCCAAAAACGTTAAGAATAAAAGGAGCAGATAATTATGGCTGAAAAAATCGAATCTTTGCAGGATATTAAAAAGGCAGCCAAAGTTGAAACTGCCGAGACTGTTGTTCGCAAGGCCAAAAAAGACAAACAGGGTCGTGCGTATGCCACAGGTAAGAGAAAAGATGCGGTTGCCCGCGTTTGGATTAAGGCCGGTAAAGGCAATGTCACAATCAATGACAAATCTATTGATCAGTATTTTGCCCGTCCGGTTTTGAAAATGATTATCAACCAGCCCTTTGAAGTTGCAAACCGCGTTAATGAATTTGACGTTGTCTGCACGGTTAAAGGCGGCGGTTTGTCCGGTCAGGCCGGTGCAATTAAGCACGGTATTTCCAAGGCCTTGAACGAATACGAGCCGGAATTGCGCGATTGCCTTAAAAAGGCCGGCTTCCTGACTCGTGATGACAGAACAGTTGAGCGTAAGAAATACGGCCGCGCAAAGGCTCGTCGTTCTTACCAGTTCTCGAAACGTTAATCGACGTTACAAAAATATCGTTATTTTTGGATGGGCTGCGGTTTTCCGCGGCCCATTAGATTCTGAACAAAGAGTGTTTGGATTTTTTTTGTATTCTTTTTTGGGGAAATGATTCATTATATTTTAAATGAACTCCATTATTATGGACTAAAATAAAATATAACTTTAGGAGTTTGTTGATGGCTGATGAGCAGGGTGAGATTATTATTTACCAGACTAATGATGGCAAAAATAAAATTGATGTGAAGTTAGAGGGGGAGACTGTCTGGTTGACGCAAGCTCAGTTGGTTGAACTTTATCAGTCAAGCAAATCAAATGTCAGTGAGCATATTAAGCATATTTTTGAGGAGAAAGAACTAGAAGAGCCTTCAGTTGTTCGGAAATTCCGAACAACTGCCGGTGATGGAAAACAGTATGAAGTTGCCCATTATAATCTGGATATGATTATTTCCTTGGGGTATCGTATTAAATCGTCTATTGCGACACAGTTTCGTATTTGGGCGACTGAGCGTTTAAAAGAATACATCATCAAAGGCTTTACGATGGATGATGAACGGTTAAAACAGAATGGCGGCGGCAATTATTGGAAAGAACTGCTTGACCGTATTAGAGATATTCGTTCTTCTGAAAAAGTTTTATACCGTCAGGTCTTAGATTTATATGCCACTAGCAGAGATTATGATGTCAAAGCTCCTGAAACTATTGAATTTTTCAAAGTTGTTCAAAATAAATTGCATTATGCCGCTCACGGGCACACTGCATCGGAAGTCATTTATGAACGAGTCGATTCTGATAAACCCTTTATGGGGCTGACAACCTTTTCAGGTGATTTACCAACAAAATCCGAGGCTAAAATTGCCAAAAACTATTTAACACCTGAAGAACTGAAAGTTTTAAATAATTTGGTATCTGGGTATTTTGATTTTGCAGAAATCTATGCCACTCGCCACGAATATCTTTATATGAAAGATTATTTGAAACAATTGGATAATATTTTATCAGCCACAGGAGAAAAAGTTTTGCAGAATGCTGGAAGAATTAAACACAGTGATGCAATGAAGAAGGTTGATGCTGAATATAAGAAATATCAGCAAAAAACAATTACTCCTATTGAAGCGGCTTATTTAGAAAGTTTGAAAATAATAGAGAAGGATTTGTCAAAGAAGAAATAGCTATCCGTCGGGCAGGTGTATAAAAACGAGCATAGTGAGAAAGTGGGTCGATAAAGAGTCGTTTCTCGCTATTTTTTTATAACAAACAGGAGCTTTCGGGCTCCTTTTTTTGTGTCGAAAGGAAAAAATAATGGACTTTTTCGGAAAATATAAATCTCCGTTTGGGTATTATAACAACGCCAATCAGATAGACAGCTATGGCGTGAATCACAGCGGGTTTACAACGCGCGATGAACTTGAATATCAATTCGCCCGCCAACAACGCGAAAATGAATTGATGAATCAATACAAATCTCAAGGTATGACGGAAAACTTTCCGCAATATGACGTCAACTTTTGGGGTAATTCAGCCAATAATTACGGCTTTGGCTTGTCCAATATTGCCGGAAATATTGGGAATATGAAGCACCCCTTAAACCAAGGTGTTCAATATGCTCAAAATACGTTGTTTGACGGCGCAAATAATGTGAATCAAAAATTAAACACAAATCCAAACTTAAATCCAAATTCTATTTCTGATGAGGAGTTATATAAGAAAATGTGGACAAATATTAAAGAATATGAAAAAGTGATTGATTATCCGTATTTGGATACCAAAGGTTACATAACAGTTGGCGGCGGGGCTAATGTGGATAATTTAAGTGATTTTATGAATGTTAATTTTATGGTAAATGAATGTTCGGCTACGGAAGCGCAAAAGTTAGCGGCATATAACAGATTACGTGAGTTGAGTAACCAAAAAGATCTTAATGGAGCGTATTTGCATAAAAATAAGCTTGCAGATTTTTTTGAAGATCAAACAAATTTGAGATTATCTGATCAAGATGCGTATAATATTGCATACAAACATATGAAAAATGATTTAGCTTATCTTCGCAGCCAATTTGCTGATTTTGATTCTTTGCCAAATCCGTTAAAAGAAGTTTTGTTGGATATACAATATAATGTTATAGGTGGATTGACTCAGAGAAAGTGGCCTAATTTATATGATGCCATTGCGAGACGCGATGTTGATGGTATAGCAAGAAACGTCAACCGCAGAGATGTCGGACAAGGCAGGAATGACTGGGCTGAAAGGATGGTGCGTTCAATCAGATTCTGATTCTATGTATCCCGGTGGAGTCACACAGTATTTAGCCGCAAATATTTCATCTTTTGGAAATTCTTCCTGATTTTTATAAATATATTCTACAATACGTAGACAGTTCGGAACAAGTTCGAGAACTTTTGTGGTAATATAGGTAAAATACCTGTTGTATGGAGATCCATCGAACCATTCGCCGGTACATTTTAAGGTGATGCGATCTTGTTCGTTTTCAATAAGGTCGCATTTACCGATATAATCTATTTTATCTTTATTAAATAATTCACTTAATTTAATAGATGTCGGAGTTAAATAGACATAGCCTACCGTTTTGCTTAAAGGCCTTAATGTCTGATAAAAAATGGGATTTTTGAATTCTGTATCATAGTGGGGTGTCAAATGACAGGCTGTTAAAAAAAAGACTAAACTTACAAAGGATTTTTTCATAACAACCTCCCATAATAAAATATGGAAAATATTATATTTTCTAAAGTGTTAATAATTTTATAACAAACAGGAGCTTTCGGGCTCCTTTTTTTTAATCTTTAAAGTCAATGCAAAAATGCGAGGAAATTGCTAAAAATGTGGAATTTTATTGTAACATATTGAAAATACTTGATAAAATAACACTTGCGGGGGGGGGTAAAAGTGTGGTATACTCAAGGTATATAAAGAATTATTTTGTTTTATTTTTGTGGTATTTTCATAGTCGTATTTCGGATTTTGTTTTTCCGTTTATGAGTATTAAGATATTTCAGATAGAACATCATGATTTGAAAATTTTTAATATTAATAAATAACAGAGGCAATCGGATATGTTAAGGACATCGCCTCTTAAAACAAACCGAAATATATTATGAAAAAATTTTTCTTTCTGATGGTGGCGCTGGTTGTTGTCCTCACGTCTTGTCAGGAGCAGGAATATAAACTGTTCTTTGACAATGGCACAATAACTCTAAGGGCAGGTTCAGACTTGTCTCAAAACAAAATCGAGGCCATCCAAAAAGAGATTGAGGATGTCATTGCAAACAAGGCAATGACTGAGGCAATGACTACAAAGGAACTCAAAAAATCGCTAAATACGATAATACGAAAAAATGCAGAGACAAATATTTTTTCGTATACTGTGGATTATGGCACAGGAAAAACCAAAATCCGAATGAGTGTTGAGGAGCCGATAAGAGGAAGAGATGTGTGGTGTATTGCAGCCATCTGTCTCTTAGTTCTTTCGTGTATCTTTATACCGAAAGTTCGAATAGAATAACAGGTTGTGCATTTTTTGCCCAACCTGTTATTTTTTGAAAAATTTTCGATGTAATTACTTCTCTTTGCCGCCGAAGATTTGCTGATATTTTTGAACAAAGTCCGGCGTGGCTTTTTCTTTGGCAACGGGGCGCTGTTTGGCGACCTCTGGCGATTCCGAAAAATCCATCCGAACCATAACCAGACCGTTTGAGCCGGCTTTGGTGTATTTGCTCATATTCTCATCGTTTCTGAGGTGCGCCGGCAATTGGTCTTTAATCTTTTCCAACGCCGATTTATTAATGCGCGCGGCAAAAATCATATCGTCTTTGTCGTCCAGCTTATAATAGCCGTCTGCCTCAAGCTTTTTGTGCACATCTTTGCCGATAATCAGGCTCATATTGCCCAGAGTGTTAACCAGACTTGCGGCGGATTCAAGCTCCATATCAGGCGAGAAACGTCTCATCTTAAAGTTTTTGACCAAATCTTTCGCAGAACCGACCGGCAGCTTATGGTGAATAGACACATGCTGATCTTCGGCAATATCTTGTTTGTAGCGCTCTTGTTTCAGGCGTTCTTCCCGCATATTGGCAGCATAGGAATTATCCGGCTCAACCAAAGCCAAACAATTGACATTGGTCTGTCCGGCGCATAAGTCCGAAATAAACCGGTTGTCAATCGTGTCGGCGATTGTGGTATAGTTGGTTGTCGCAGGAACAGAGCGTGTCTGATCGTCTTTGAATTTCAAGGACAAAAGGGCATAGGCCGTTTTGAAATAAACTTCCTGAGATTTTTGGTTATACCTTGTTTCGCGAACCTTGCGAGCCTCCGCCGTGGACAGACCTTGTGTCTGGCAGCACAAAGCCTTGTCAGCCTCGTCCAGATAGTTGAGGCCTCTGGTGTCGCAGATTTTCTTGAGCTGCGCCTCAAAATCCCGATAGTTTGAATTGAGGCTGGGATTTTTGGCGCGCTGCTGTCCGTTGCGCATCATCAATCCGTAAAGCGTGACAAATTGCGGGCGAATGCCTTCTTTGAAATTGTCTCGGATATCTCCGCGAAAAGCCTTATCGGCGTCGGATTTTCCCGTCAAATAAGACAAAGCTTTTTCTTCCGCAGGCACATAAGAGTCAATATTGTCTTTAATCGCCTCAATGACGGGGTTGTGGGCGCCCGTATCGCAATAGGTCTGATAATCGGCCGCCAGATTTTCTTTCATCTTTTTGGAGGCGGTGGTCAAATGCGCATAAAGCTTGTCGGCATAGCGTGTGTCTTCATTTTTATAAGGGGCGTCAAGTTTGCGCTCGGAAATAGCCTGCGTCATCTCGGCAGCAACATCTTTTTTAATTCCGGCGCGCGTCATCACCCCTTGGACAACGGCGGCGTTTTGCTCGGACAGAGCGTAATAATCAAAGATTTTTTCGGCTGTTTGGGATCTGATTTGCTTAATCCGCTCCTTGAGAGCGTCTTTGCTGGTAAGGTTTTCCAAATCATATTTGACGACAAGTTCCATATCTTTTTCGGAGGACAGCTCGTTCAGCTTTTCAATCTTGGCATAAAGCTTGTCAATATCCGTGTTCGAAATCTCCGCCAGCGCGCAATAGTCCAAAAAAGCCGTGCCGACTAAAAGGCGTCCGTTGAGGTTGGAATCTTGAGTTTGGAAAGGTTTCATAATCATATCTCCATCTGGAAAAATCATACTACTTTTAAAATATCTTATTTTGCACAGGGTGTCAATAAAGTTTTATACAAAAAGTTCTTGACATTTTGTCTTTTTTGTCATAATTTGTTCGTTACGCAAAAATTATTAACAAATAAAAACTTAGAAGATGAGACAAGACTTAAAGTTTCTTCGCGAGTATTTCAGTATTCCGAAGAGTGCAAAGGTTTGTTGGGGATTGATTGAGGAAAAACTTCATCATGAAGAAGTAGCCCTTCGCCCTGGTCTAATTGTTGCCAAAAGGCGCAATGGAAATGAAAAAATATATCTTGATATCGCACAGCGCAGGTTTTATACCGAAATTGAACTGTGTGAGGTTTCAAGAAAAATTTATCCGGCCCAACGCAAATGCCGCTCAAATTGTGACATCTGGATTGCCGATAACGGTCTGAACGCCAGACGAGGCAAAGGTTGGGTGGAAGACATCTACTATCCGGCGGTATACAACGAGAACTTCAAAAACGAACTTCTCTTGTGACGCCTGATAAGACGATAAACCTAACTTAACCTTTTTACTCTAACCACAAAGAAAGCCTTCCCTTGAAAAAGGAAAGGCTTTCGCTTTTTTTTATAAAAAGATTTTTACCAGCCGAAATGCGGCTCAATCGTCAAAGGTTGGGCATTTTCTTTGGCTGAAGAAAAGACAACCGGCTCATAAGAATCGATAACAATCAAACCTTTAATCGGGGATTGAACGCCCGTATAATTCTCAAAGCTGTATCCGCTGAAATCCGCCGATGTGTCATTCAGAATCAAAATCTTTTGAACCGCAAACGGCAGGCGTTTTACTTTGAGTTTGCCGTCGACAAAAGCCGATACCGGAACAATTTCAGTCTTGGGGAACAATGCCGCAATATCCGCCGGTTGAAGCGGAATGGGGTTGATATTGCCGCCCATATAAATAAATTTGTAGAATTTGAGCTGTTCGGAATTATAACCGATAAATTTATTACCGGACAAAAATTCGTAAGTCGTCGGGAAAGAGGTCATTGTCTCCGCCGGCGTCATATATTCGGAAAAAAGCTTGTTCGACGCCTGTTTGACAAAGGCAATCTCATCAGAAGCGGAATCAGAAAAGCTCCATTTTCCCTGATCGGGCAGGTAAGCAATCCGCACATTGTCCGAAACAGCCATATTAGTAATCTCCGCGGGAACAGGAGAAGTGGCCGATTTGGAACAAGCCGCCAAACATAAAATCAAACCCAAAAAGAAATAACGTTTCATAAAGTATCTCCTTATATCTTATGGAATTGTCAATATGTTAAATAAATTTACAAGACCTGTCAAAATAATTTTAGAGTTTTACATGATAAAAATGGCACGGTATTTGCATATATTCATATAGGTTAACAGCATAATTTTTGAAGGACAAGGTCAGATGAAATTTGCAAAAACATTGAAAATCATAAGCTTAGCGGCTGTTTTGAGCGCGTTTTTCCTGCCGATTCATCATGCGGCGGCGGTCTCGCGCATAAAAGATATTGCCGATTTTGAGGGCGTCAGGGACAACCAGCTCATTGGATACGGGCTGATTGTGGGCTTAAACGGCACCGGCGACAACATTAAATCGGTTGATTTTGCCAAAGAAAGCCTGATTTCAATGTTGGATATGAACGGAATTAACGCCCGCAGCGGCCAGATTAAGGCCAAAAACGTTGCCGCGGTTATGGTGACGGCCAATTTGCCGGCTTTTGCCAGACAAGGCTCGCGGATTGACGTGACCGTATCGGCTCTGGGCGATGCCAAAAACCTGCTCGGCGGCACCTTGATTGCGACGCCTCTGAAAGGCGCCGACGGCGAGGTTTATGCCGTGGCTCAGGGAACAGTGGCCACAGGCGCGGTTTCCGCAGGCAATCAGACACAAGGAAGCTCCGTTCTCAAAGGCGTGCCGACATCGGGTAGAATAGCCAACGGCGCCATTGTTGAAAGAGAAATTGATTTTGACCTGAACAGCTTAGATACAATGAATATTGCGTTGCGCAACCCTGATTTTACAACGTCCCGCCGCATTGCCGACGCGATTAATGCAATGTTGGGCACAACGGCGGCCAAGGCGCTTGACCCCGGAACGGTTAATATGGCCATTCCAACAGCTTACAAGGAGAATATTGTTGATTTGATGACAAAGGTTGAGCAATTGCAGGTTCAGCCCGACGCCACCGCAAAAGTCGTGATTGACGAAAGCACGGGTATTGTCGTTATCGGCAAAGATGTCAAAATCAACCGCTTGGCGATTGCGCAGGGAAATTTGACAATTAAAATCACGGATATTCCGCTGGTGTCTCAGCCCGAGCCGTTCAGCCTCGGCGAAACAGTTGTAATGACGCCGGAATTGGTCGAGGTGGAAGAAGACACCGAAGCCAAGATGAAAGTTTTGGACACGGGGATTAACTTGCAGGAGCTGGTCGACGGGCTTAATGCGCTGGGCGTTACGCCGCGCGACTTGATAAGCATTTTGCAGGCCATTAAGGCCAGTGGCGCTTTGCAGGCCGAAATCGAGGTTATCTAGAAGGGAGAAAACGCATGCAGGTTTTGACAAACAACACGATTATCCCAAACAGCTTTTCCAAAACACCGTCGGTGGATATGGACAAGGCCAAAGAAAGCGCCGAAGCGTTTGAAGCCTTTTTTATGAGCCGGATGATGGAAAGTATGTTTGAGGGCGTGTCCACGGACGGAATGTTTGGCGGCGGTCATGCCGAAAAGATGTATCGGTCGCTGCTCTTGGACGAATACGGAAAAGAAATGGCCAAAGTCGGGTCAATCGGCGTCAAAGATTATGTGATGCAGGCGATTTTGCAAATGCAGGAAGCTGCCTCGTCGGAAAATATCGGATAGAAGGAGGGTGTCATGGAAGAAGTTCAGACAAAAGAAATTCTTGATAAATTGGAGATGATGAAGCAAATCGTCATCGGGTTTACAACCCTTATCGATAAAGAAAACGAAGCTCTCCGCGCCGGAGACATCAAAGGCGTCAAGGCTCTGTATGAGCAAAAGATAAAAAGCGTGGCGGCCTATCGGTCGATGAGCGCGTTTTTTATCAAAAACAAAGCGGCTGTATCGGCTTTTGAGGGGCCGGACAAAGACGAGCTCAAAGAATTGTCAAAAAATCTGGACAAGAGCCTGAAACAGAACGAACTTTTGCTGAAAACGCGTATGGAGGCCGAACAAAAAGTGATGGACACCTTTATCCATATTGCCAAAGTGACAAACAACTCAAACGCCACCTCTTACGGGGCGCACGGCACCTATACGCCGCTGGACAACAACCGGAACGCTTTGGCGTTTAACCGGACATTATAAGGAGACGAGCCATGGCATTATTAAGCAGTATCTCAAGCTCTTTGTCGGGAATGAAAGTTGCGCAGGCGCAACTTGAAATCGTCAGCAACAACATTGCCAACGTTGACACTAAAGGTTATACGCGCAAAACGGCCGCGCAGTCGGCCAATGTGGTCGCCGGAAACACCATGGGCGTCAAAATCGGCAACAAGCAGCGCACGGTGGACGAGGGGCTGTTAAAAAGCTTTTTGACCTCAAATTCCTTGACATCGTCTTTGTCGACCAAGCACAGCTATCTGGACAGACTGGATAACCTGATGGGCACAACCGAAAACGGAAACTCCGTGGCGGCTAATTTGTCCTCGCTTCAAAGTGCTTTTGAGACTTTTTCGACAACGGTAACTTCGCCGGCCTCCAGATACAGCCTGTTGACAAACGCCAAGGAACTGACCTCAAAATTGAATTATCTGGCCAACAACATTCAGACCCTGCGCGGCGATGCCGATATGGAAATTAACGACACCGTCGGCCGAATTAACTCGTTACTTAAAAGTATTGATTCGATGAATAATGATATTGTTCAATACACGGTGATGAACAGGGACGGCGTAATGAACCTCAAAGACCAGCGGGACGAGGCTTTGCGCGAATTGAGCGGCTATATTGATATCACTTATTACACCAGAGACACCGGCGCAATTGTAATCCAAACCCCGACGGGCGTCCTGCTGTTGGATAACGAAGTGCACGAGATGTCTCACTCGGCTTTGGCTCAGGTCGGGCCGGACAATAGCTATGACAGCGGAAACATTCAGGGAATTTATGTAGACGGCAAAGACGTCACACCTAAATTGACCGGCGGCTCTATCGGCGGTTTGCTGGAAATCAGAGATCATGACTTGCCCTCGCTGCAAAGCCAGTTGGACGAGTTGTCTTATGTGCTGTATAAGGAAATCAATACCGCCCACAATTTGGGAACAGCCTACCCGAATATGCCCTCCGAGATAATCGGAACATCAACCTTTATTATGGATAAGGCGACCGGAGACTATACGCAAAAAATCAATATTGAATCAGGCGATGTCCGCTTTATCATTTTTGACGAGGACGGCAATCAGGTCAAAACAGCTGCCTTGTCCGGAGATATGGGTTTTAAGGAAGGCACCTTGACGGAGATGATGACCTCTATTCAGGATTGGCTGCAAACAACCGTCGGATTGGCCGATGCCAAAGTCTATATGGACGGCAACGGACATTTGGTTATGGAAACCGGCGACAGCGGCTATACCATTTCGATTATGGACGAAGCCTCCTCAACCCCGGGCTCGGCGATGGAAAGCGTGTCAATTGGGTTTGATGTAAACGGTGACGGCATTTATGATTCAAAAGCCAAAGGCTTTTCGGAATTTTTCGGGCTGAATGACTTTTTTGTAACCCCGATGCCGGATTATATTTATGATTCAAAGGTTGTCAGCAACAAAGCGGCCGTCGGGGTAAATGCACAGACGGTCTGGAGCTTTTCGGACTCGATTAACGGGTTTGACTATGGCGAGATTACCATCAGCAAAGCCATGACAATCCAAGATATAGCCAACCAGATTAATAATAACGAGAATTTGAACACACACCTGAAAGCCTCTCTTGTGGCCAACGGCGACGGCTATATGCTGCGCATAGCAAGCCTTGAAGGCGCACAGGTTGAAATTGCCGAAACAGCGGGCGGCGGCGTGCTTGAAAAACTGGATATGGCGCCGTCAAACTGCGGTTATGCGTCCATTATTGAGGTTAGGCAAAATATCAGGGAAAACGCCAATCTGATAGCCTGCGGCTCGCCGGATTTTGATTCGACCAAAGGGGCTTATACGATTAACGGCGCGTCAAACAATATTGCCAATAAATTGGCCTCGGCTTTTACGGATACCAAAACTTTCCGTCAATCCGGAGATATGGCCAAAACCACGACAACCATTGCCAACTATACTTCGACTTTTGTCGGCAATGTGGCCAGTTTGACCAATACGGCGCAGGCGTCTTATGAATATCAAAGCGCGTTAACCGATGCCATTTCTTATAAAGAAGCGCAGGTTTCGGGGATTGATATTGATGAAGAACTGTCCCAGATGATTATTTATCAACAGTCTTATGCTGCGTGCGCTCAGGTCTTTACGGCATCGCGCGAGATTTTGGATATTTTACTGCAAATGATTTAGGAGGATTAGTCAATGGTTAGAGTTCCGACTTATGCAAGTTATATGAATTTGGTCAATCGCACCATGCAGACCAAATCTATGGTCAATATGTATAGCTATCAGGCGACCTCAGGAATTAAATACGCCGATTATGCCGGATATGGTATGCAGGCATCAAACATTGTGAATATGGAAGCCTCGTTGGCCGTAACGCAAAACTTTTTGGACAACAATGTCATTTTGAATACAACGGTAAAGGCTATGAGCACCGTAATGGAAAATATTGAAAAATCGGTCAGCTCATTCAAAAGCCTGTTGAACAATAAGATATCCGAATTGTCCAATTTGCAAAACGGCAAGCCGATAACAACGGAAGTTTCAGCGTCTGTTTCCGAATTGCAGGCGGTGGCCTTTGCGGGAATATCGCTGATTTCAGATGCGCTGAACACATCTGTCGGCGGAAAATACATTTTCGGGGCAGGGTCTTCAGCCGCGCCGACACAGTTCAAATATGGCACATTGGAGAGTTTTCAAAAATATTATGACGGCATTAACGTCAAATATCCGACCACCTCAAGTGCCAATCTTTCCAGCCGTGATGTGTCGGCTTCCAAAGCGGGCGATTTAACCATCACGCAGGGCGCCGAGGCCAACGAATTTATCTTTTCGGCGGCAGAAGGGTTTACCTCGGTGGCGGTCACGGCGGGTGCCGAAACAACCGGCGCGATGACGTTTTCGGCGGTGGACAATACGCTCAAAGCCGAAGTTCGCGGCGCGTTTAACAGCATCGGCGCCGGAGATACTTTGATGATAGACGATGTCGACGGCAACAAAAAGGCTTATATTGTCAAGAGTGTGTCGGCTGACGGCAAAACAATTACTTTTGCGGACGAAACGCCGGTAACGGCCGGTGCGGCGGCACCTCAAACCATCAGCACCTCTTTTGCGGTGGGGACGGTGGTCAATTTTGGTGGAAGCTCTGAGGTAGCGCCGACAATGCAGGTCGTCGGAATTCAAGATGACGGCAGTTTGATTATGCGCGCCGATGAAAGCTATTTCGGCACAATGCCTGTAACCGTTCCGGCAACGGATAAATGGACAATGACCTCTGAAAGCTATTATGTGGGCGGGTCGGCGACGGAAACTTTCCGTATCTCGGACAACCAGAGCATCACGTTGGATGTCAGCGCCAATGACAGTGTGTTTGACAAAGCTTTTAGAGCATTCGGAATGATTGCGCAGGGCAATTTGATTCAGACGGACGTCGATGGCAACGTAATCAATGCCGACGAGGTGGAAGCTCTGGTTAACGAGGCAATGTCTTTGCTTCAATCGGCCGTGGATAATAATGGCAAAGCCACCAACGGCAAAAACGAAACTTTGTCTTTGGTCATTGCCAAAGTTTCGGCCAATTATGTGACGTTGGATAATGTCAAAGGCACGTTGGAATCGGTTCAAAAGAATTTAGAAGACAGCGTGATTTCCATTCGCGACGTTGACAAAACCGAAGCGGCAGCCAAACTTTTGGAAGCGCAGAACTCTCTGCAAGCGTCTTACGAAGTTTTGAACAATGTGCTCAATTTGTCTTTGTTGAACTATTTAAACTAAAGAAAGTATAAGGCCTAAATGAAATACGGGGTTTTTAACATCAATCAGGCAGCGGGGATAGTGCTGGGCGGCGATATGAATTTGGGTGCCAAGTTTTATCCAAAAGGCCATGTGTTGACGGCAGAAGACATTTTGGTCTTTAAGATGTTTGACCAACGGAGCGTGTTTGGGTGTGAATTTGAGGAAGGCGATGTGGATTGCAAAATTGCCTCTCATCAGATTGCTGCGCAAATTGCCGGAAAAAACCTCGGATATATGACTGAAAACGACGGCATTTGCAAAATTGTTGCGACATGCGGCGGCATTTTTATGGTCGAGGAAAGCCGTCTGGATAAATTTAACGGATTTAACGAGCATATTGTCCTGAACACGATTGCGCCGCACAACGTGGTGCAAAAAGGCGAGATTATGGCCGAGCTTGAGGTCACGACGCCTCTGGTCGGCGACAAAGAAATCGACGAGATGATTTTTAAGCTCTCGGGAAACGAAAGCTTGTTGAGCGTCAGCGAGGTCAAGCCTCAAAAAGCCGTGTTGATTTACCCGTATTTGTTGAATGACGAGATTGAACGGGAACATTTTACATCTGTTGTAACAAAGCTTGTGACGGCATTGGAAGGCTTAGGAATTGATTTTCATCGGGAAATTGCAAGCCGGTATGAGAGCGGACAGCTGGCGGATTCTTTATTTGACGCCTTTGCCGAGCAGCCCGATGCCGTGTTTGTTTTGAGCCCGCAGCCGGCTGCCGGACGGGAAGGAATAATTGCCGCGGGCATTGCCAAAGCCGCCGATGAAATTGTGAACTATGCGGTGCCGCTTGTAGGCGCGGCCGATTTTCTGATTGCGCAAAAAGGCAAAACAAAAATTATGTCCCTGCCTTACGGCTATGCCTCGGCCGAAGACGGCATTATTGAAGAAATGATAAAAGAGGCGCTGTTTACGGAGCATTTGTCGCCGGCCATGTATGGACGCAAGCGCTCGGGGTATTTGAGAAAAGAGCTTGTTCTGCCTGAAGAAACACAGCCGCATTTGATAAGGCCTAAAGGCGGAAAATCCGGTCTCAAAGCTTCGGTTGGCATTGTCGTCTTGGCGGCGGGACAGGGCAGACGTTCCGGCACAAACAAACTGTTGGTTCAGGATAAAAAGGGCGTGCCGATGTTTATGCGCGCGGTCAATGCGGCGATTGCCTCAAATGCGCGGCCAGTGTTTGTCGTCACGGGGCACGAACATGACCTGTTGGAAGAAGAGCTGGATAAGCTTGATGTGAATGTGCTGTATAATCCTTCTTATGCCTCGGGGATAAAGACCTCAATCAGCATGGGGCTTAAGTCCGTGCCGACCTCATGCGAAGGCGCGGTTCTGCTGCCGGCGGATATGCCTTATGTGGGCGCGGCCGAGATAAACAAGCTGATTGCAAAATTTAATCCTGCGGTAGAAAAGCAGGTTTGCGTGCTGACAAACAAAGGCGTCAAATCCAACCCGATTTTATGGAGCAAAGCGCTGTATGACAAGGCCGATATTGTTCCCGAAAACGCCGCGTCGCGCGTGGTCTTTGCGGAACATTCCGACTATACGGTAACGGTTGAAGTCAAAGACAAATCCAAACTCCGTGATCTCAATTTCAAAAATGATTTAGAAGAATACGCCAAATCGGAATAAACTACAAAGTATCAATAATCTTCTGTGCAATATCCAAATAAGCTTTGGCATAGGGGCTTTCAGGTTCGGCAATGACAATCGGATTGCCTGAATCGGCGTTGACCCTGATGTCATAATGCAGCGGAATCTCTCCCAAAAATCTGACGCCGAGCCGGTCGGCGGTTTCTTTGGCGCCGGCATGCCCGAAAATATCATCGCGGTTGCCGCATTTGGGGCAGATATAATAGCTCATATTTTCGACAATGCCCAAAATCGGCACTTCGACTTTTTTGAACATATTCACGCCTTTGACAGCGTCAATCAGAGCAATATCCTGCGGGGTCGACACAATAACCGCGCCGTCCAGTTTAAGCCGCTGCGAGATGCTGATTTGGATATCGCCTGTTCCCGGAGGCATATCCATCACCATAATATCCGTCGGGCGCCAGTTGACTTCCGTCAAAAGCTGTTCAATCGCGCCGCAGGCCTTGGCGCCGCGCCAAATCAGCGGGGTGTCGCGGTCGATGAGCGTGCCGATGGACATAGATTGAAGCCCATGCGCTTCAAAAGGCTCAAATGTTTGACCGTCAAGAGAGGTGGCAGGCATATTTTCATACCCGAGCATGGTTGGAATGGACGGACCGTAAATATCCGCGTCAAACAGCGCGACGCTCTTGCCGAGTTTGGAAAGCGCCAAAGCCAGATTGACAGCGGTTGTTGATTTGCCGACGCCGCCTTTGCCCGACGCAACGGCAATAATTTTTTTGACATTTTTGACCCGCCACATCTCAGGGGCATCGGATAAACTCGGCGCGCCTTTGGCTGCCGTAAAGATGACATTGGCTTTTTTAACCTCGGGCATAGCCTCAAGAGCCTGTTTGAGAAGCGCGGCTTTTTCCGGATTTTCGGGCGTGTTTTGCAAGGTGACAACGGCGCGTCCGCCGGCAAACGTGACCGAGGCAATTGCCGATGCGTCAAAATAAGTCAAGGCCAAATCTCTGAGCTTTTGTTCCATAAAATTTTATCCCCTGTTGATAGATGTGTGATAATTGTTTTCTTGAACTATTTATATTATATAATCCGAATGATGCAACTAAAAAAGTGGAGATAATACCTCAATGTCCAAAATAAAAAGTCCGTGGGACGATAACGACGAAACCGAAAGCCCGTGGGGAGCCCCCGAGCCGTCTCGTCAAAAAGTCAAACAATTCAAGCCCAAAATACCCTCAGAATTTCAGTTGAAATGGGGCTGGGTGGCTGCAGCCGTCGTTGCCTTATGGGGCGCGTCCGGATTCTATCAGGTTCAGCCCAATGAAGAAGCGCTTGTGCTGCGTTTCGGCGCCTATGTCGATACGACAACGCCGGGGCTTCACTATCATCTGCCTTACCCGATTGAAACTGTCCGCAAAGTAAATATCACGCAAGAACGCAGTATCAATCTGGGTGCTGTCGAAAACCGCGATGTGCGCAATGATGCCTTTACCGAAAGCCACATGCTGACCGGCGATGAAAATATTGTCGATATCAACCTGACAATTGTTTGGCGGGTGGATAATGCCAAAGACTATGCCTTTAATATGCAAAATCCGGATCAGACGGTCAGAGTGGCGGCGCAATCCGTTTTGCGCGAGATTGTTGGACAATCTAAAATGATGCCGATTATCTCGGGCGACCGCGGCATGGTTGAGGATGAAACAAAAGAAGAATTGCAAAAGGTTTTGAACGAGTTCGGCGCAGGAATTAAGATTGTCCGTGTTAAGCTCCAAAAAGCCGATCCGCCGCGGCAGGTCGTCGATGCGTTTAACGAGGTTCAACGCGCCAAAGCCGATATGGAAAGATTCAAAAACGAAGCCGAAGCTTACCGCAACGAGATTTTGCCGAAGTCGCGAGGCGAGGCGGCGCAGCGTTTGCAAAATGCCGAGGCCTATAAGCAAGCTGTCGTCAGCAAGGCCAAAGGCGAGGCCGAGCGCTTTTTGTCTGTCTATCAGGCGTATCAAAGCGGCAAGGACGTGACAATCAAACGCCTCTATCTTGAAACAATGGAAAAAGTTTTGGGCAATTCCGATAAGGTTATTATCGATTCCGGCGTCAAAGGAAACAATGTCGTGCCGTATTTGCCTCTGGATAAACTGCGCAGCCAAAAAGGAGAAAACTGATGTCTGATAAACTCAAAATCATTATCGGTGCGGCCGTTGTTGTCGTCTTGACGCTGATAAGCGAGTCTGTTTTTGTGATTGCGCAGACCGAGCAGGCCATTGTGCTCCAGTTTGGCGAGCCCATGCGCGAGATTAAAACCCCGGGGCTCAAGTTTAAGGTGCCGTTTATCCAAAAGGTCGTTGTGTATGACAATCGTCTGTTGAATTTGGATCCGCCGGCTCAGGAAGTTGTCCTGAACGATAAAAAGCGTTTGGATGTAGACAGTTTTACGCGCTACCGGATTGTTAATCCGTTGAAATTCTACCAGACAGTTCGCACCGAAATTCAGGCGCGCTCCAAATTGGAAGAAATCGTTAATTCGTCTGTGCGCAAGGTTTTGGGGCGGATAACACTTCAGGAATTATTGTCGCAGAAACGCACGCAGATTATGGCGGATATCTCAAAGGCTGTTAAGGTTGATGCCGAGCAAATCGGGGTCAACGTGGCCGATGTGCGCATCCGCAGAGCCGATTTGCCGGTTGAGGTGCTTCAGGCCATCAACGCGCGGATGAAGACTGAGCGCGAAAGAGACGCCAAGGAATTCAGAGCGACCGGACAGCAGGAGGCGCAGAAGATTCGCGCCGCCGCCGAAAAAGAACAGGCCGTCATTATTGCCGATGCCGAAAAACAAGCTCAGATTATCCGAGGCGAGGGTGATAAACAGGCGATTGAAATATGGAACAAAGCCGCTGGTGTTGATACAATGTTTTTCGCTTTTTATCGGTCGCTTGAGGCATACAAAAATGCCCTTGGCGGAAAATCAGGAACATCGATGGTCTTGTCGCCTGATAACGAATTTTTTGATTACTTTAAGCAAACCTCTAAAATAGGACGTTAAAGCTGATGAAAAAACTATTCGGATTAACTTGCGGGCTGATGCTGTTGTCTTCAACGGCATGGGCTCAAACAAAGGATTTATACGGGGTGTCTTTTGCGCCGTTGGTCGAAAAGCTCCTCCCGGGGGTGGTCAATATTTCCACAACGCGCCCAGACGCCGTTGAGCATGAAAAGACTGAAATCTCAAGTGCAAACGAGTATATTCGGGATTATTTCCTGCAGGATGAAGGCGGCCGTGTGTCATTGGGATCAGGGTTTTTAATTGATTCGCAGGGCTATATCATCACAAACAGCCATGTCATTGACGGAGCTTCGGAAATTACCGTTCGTTTGAACGATGACCGCAAATTGGAAGCCAGAGTCATCGGAACGGACAAAATGACGGATTTGGCCTTGATAAAGGTTGAGGCCGGTGAGCCTTTTCCTTATGTCAATTTGGGTGATTCCGATATGCTCAAGGTCGGCGATTGGGTGCTGGCCATCGGCAATCCGTTTGGGCTGGGCGGCAGTGTGACGGCAGGCATTGTCAGCGCCAAATCTCGCGATATTGATGCCGGTTCTTACGATAATTTTATTCAGACGGATGCTTCAATCAATCAGGGCTCTTCTGGTGGACCGATGTTTGATATGAAAGGCGATGTTGTCGGGATTAATACGGCGATATTTTCGTCAAACGGCGGCAGCATGGGAATTGGATTTGCAACGCCGGTTAATTTGAGCAAGTTTGTCATCGAACAGCTCAAAGCCAAAGGAAAGGTTGAACGCGGCTGGATTGGCGTTAAGGTAACCGCAAATGATGAAAAACTGATTTTGAGCGATGCGCAAAATTTTGAAGGCGGCGTGACGGTTGCTGCCGTAACGGAAAATTCTCCCGCAGCCGAAATCGGAATTGAAGCAGGAGATATTCTTATCGGACTGAACGGAAATGATATCCGAGGCACAAAGGACTTTTCGCGTGCCATTGCAGAAACACCCGTCGGAGATGATGTCATTTTACGTTTATGGCGTAACGGACAGATTAAATATGTGACGGCATCTGTTAAATTAATGCCAGAACCTCAAGTTCCTGTTGTTCAAACGGATGAAGAAATCGCGCAGGCCGAGTTGATGAAAAAGCCAGGATATGTAGCCGATTTTGGAATTGTGGTTGAAGAAAACAACGGCTTTGTCGTTGTGACGGATGTTTTGGCTGAATCCAAAGCTTATTTTCTGGGCATAAAATCGGGTGATGTCATCCAAAAGGTTGACGGCAGAGATGTTTCTACAAAAGCAGATTTGGAATTATACGTCACTTATGCCAAAGCTGCCGGAGGTCCGCCGATGGAGCTCAAAGTTATGCGCGACGGTATGAGCCGAACGGTTCAGATGACAGTCGGAAAGACAACGCAAGATGACCAGAATTGATTTTTATCATCTGCAAAAAAGCACCGTGGAAGAAGCCTTGCCCAAAATTTTGGAAAAGGCTTTTGCCTCGGGCAAAAAAATTCTGATTAAAGTCGGCACGGAAGATCGTGTGGAATTTTTGAACACGGCATTGTGGGGGTATGATGAGCAGTCTTTTTTACCTCACGGAAGCAAAAAGGATGGAAATGCCGAAATGCAGCCGATATGGCTGACTTCAGGAGAGGATAACCCGAATAATGCTGTGCTGCTGTTTTTGACGGACGGAGCATCGGTTAATATCAAAAATCTTGGCGCTTTTGAGCGTGTGCTCAATTTGTTTGACGGAAATTCTGAAGAAAGTCTGTCTCAGGCGCGTGCTTTTTGGAAAGAAGTCAAAGCCGAGGGAATGGAGTGTTTCTATTGGCAGCAAGACGACAATGGCGCTTGGAAGCAAAAAGCCTGATTATTTTTCTGCTTTTAAGCGCATATCCAAGTCGTTAATTTTAAGTTTGAGTTGAGGAGAGGTCTTGTATTTTAAGGCCTCTTTTAATTGGCGTCGGGCGGCATCCGTATTGCCGATGCCATAAGAGTATTCCGCGGCGGCATAATTGGCGGCGGCCATGTCCCCGCTCAAGCCGTAAGCCTTTGATAAAAGCATAAACCCGTCCGGCGATTTCGACGAAACAAGAGCCCGTGTCAAAAGAGAGACAGCCTTTTGAGCGGCGGCTTTGTCGGGATTATCTTCCAACAGAGTCTGCGCATAATTCAGCTGCATCAGAGGCGAGTTCGGCAGCAGAGAACAAGCTTTGGCAAAGCTGGCTTTGGCCTCGGATAAAGCTCCCGTTTCTAGCAAAATTTGCCCTTGAAGCTCATAAAAATATGGATTATTCGGTTCTTTGGACAGAAGGTCATCCATCAAAACCAGAGCCTGTTTAAAATTAGGCTTTTTAAGATTGGCAATCGCGCGGGCATAAAGCGCGGGAACATCTTGTCTGTCGGCCGGATAAGCCCTAAATGTCGCCTCGGGCGTCATCAAATAGGCTTTGAGTTTTGCCTTGACACGCAGGAAAGAACTCTCAAGCGGCGAAGTTGTGCTGCCGGAAGAGGCGGTTGTTTCTTTGTCAAAAAAGGCAATGCGCTCCCTCGTGACGGGGTGGGTTCTAAAATAAGGCGTTTCTTCAATTCCCGAGAGCTGATTATCTCGGCTGATTTTTTTCATAAATTCCAAAAGGCCTTTGGGAGATTGCTTTGTTTGCGCCAAAAGTGTGACAGCAGCTTCATCTGCGGCGCGTTCCTCATCGGCGCGGTAACGGGTAAAGTTTGCAAGCGCCGAGCTTTGACCGCCGATAAGAACAGCCATAGCGGCGTCTCCTCGGCCGCTCAAAACGGCGGTCGTTCCGGCCAAAATAGCCGAAATCAGAGAGACGCTTTGCATTTCCTGCGCTTTAAGCTTTTGCCTTAAAATGTGTCCGCCCATGATGTGGCCGGTTTCGTGCGCCAAAACACCGGCGAGTTCGTTGACGGAATCCGCCCGAATAAGCGTGCCGGTGTGAACAAACAACCGGTTGCCTTCCGCCACAAAAGCATTAAGAGAATTGTCCTCAACAATATACAGCCTATCGCGGGCAAAAGGAATATCCGCCGCCTTAAAAAGCGGTTGAACGACATCGGCCAAAAAGGCCTCGGTTTCCTCATCTGAAATCAGACGGATTTCCTGCGCCTCGGCTCTAAAACCCCAAAGGGCCGTCTGCAAAAAGACACAGCAGACAAGCCCTTTGAAAAGATACTTCAAGTTAAAAATTAACCTTTGATGAGTTTTTTCCACCAAGTTGATTTTCCTTTTTTCTCGGGTTGAGCCTCCGGAGCAGGCTGCTCGGGCTGAGGCGCTATATCTTCATGGCTGTTGTAAAGGATAACAGCTTCTTGTTTTTCTTTGACGGGCGTCGGCGCAGTGGCCTCCGAGGACCGTCTGTCATAATTTCCGCGTCCTCTGCGGCGGTCAAAACGCCCGCGGCGCCCTCGGCGGCCTCTGAAATCGCGTCCGTTTTGTTCCGACTGCTCGGGCTGTTCGGCAGGCATTTCAATTTCCGGTTCCGAAACAGGTTCCTCAACAGGCGCAACAGCCTCGACTTCTTTGTCAAGAGGTTTGGCTTCAGGTTTATCCTCTTTGGGGAGAACGGGAGCCTTGGTGCGTTCAATGCGGTAGTCCGAAATACATTTAACGGAATCATCAGCGCTGATAACAATATCCAGTTTGTATTTTTCTTCCAAATCGCTCAAGACTTTGCGTTTGTGGTTTAAGAGGTAAACAGCAACGTCTGACGGAACAAAAATATTAAGTTTGGACGAGCGGTTTTTGATTCCTTCTTCTTCCAAAGCGCGCAAAATATAAACACCGGCCGATGCCAAAGTGCGGGTAATTCCCTTACCGTGGCAATAGGGGCAAACCTGATAGTTGCTCTCCCAAAAGGCGGAGTGCATACGCTGGCGGGACAATTCCAACAGACCGAACATACTCATTTTGCCGACCTGAATACGAGAACGATCTTTCTTAAGAGCTTCTTTCATGCGCTTTTCAACTGCATGATTGTTGGCGGGTTCGTCCATATCAATAAAGTCAATGACCACAAGTCCGGCAAGATTGCGCATTCTGAGCTGGCGGGCAATCTCGTCGCAGGCTTCCAAATTGGTCTTAAGAGCCGTTTCCTCCAAATCTTTTTCTTTAGTAGCGCGGCCGGAGTTAACATCAATGGAAACAAGAGCTTCCGTCGGGTTAATAACCAAATAGCCGCCGGATTCCAATTGTGCGTTCGGATCATGAAGTTTGTCCAGCTGGCCTTCAACCTGAAATCTTTGGAACAAAGGCATATCCGCCCCGCGGTAATTTTTGATTTTTTTGAGGTTGTGCGGCGACAAAATTTTGAAAAAGTCGCGGGCGCGTTTATAAGCCTCATCTCCGGCAACCAATATTTCGCTGATGTCTTTGGTGTAAATGTCGCGCAGGGCGCGTTTGATAAGGTCACCTTCCTCATGAATCAGAGCAGGGGCTTTTCCTTTCAGAGAATCAATGCGGATTTGGTTCCATGCGCGGATAAGGTAATTATAGTCGCGCACAATATCGCTTTTGCTTTTTTCTTCGCCTGCGGTGCGCACAATAATGGACATATCCGACGTCAAAGGCAGCTCTTTGACAATTTCTTTGAGACGGTTGCGGTCGGCTGCGTTGGTAATCTTGCGGGAAACACCGCCGCTTTTAATGCGGTTGGGCATCAAGACGCAGTAACGTCCGGCCAAAGACAAATAAGTTGTCAGAGCGGCGCCTTTGTTGCCGCGTTCTTCTTTAACAACCTGAACCAAAACAGTTTGACCTTCTTTGATAACATCTTGAATTTTGTGGCGGTGAAAAAGCTTACGTGCTCTGATAAGTTTGCGCTGCAGTTCAAAATCAAGTGTTTCTTCGTCATCATCATCGACCTCATCATCGGATTCTGCATCTCCGAAACGGCGGGGCTCTTCATCTTCTTCCGCCGCGGATTCGGGAGCAATTTCTTCCGAAACGCTCATTTCCTCAAGGCCGGTATCCTCCGCCAAAACCTTAACTTCTTCATCGGTCTTCGGGGCTTCTTCCACGGCAATCTGCTTGCGGTATTTTTTCTTCAAAACGCGGCGTTTAGTCTTTTTCTTGCCGGATTCTTCCTCTTCTTTTGCCTCTTCTTCGGCAATAAACTCTTCTTCTGAAATCTGCGGAACAATATGTTCAGCTTCGACCTCGGCCGGTGTTTCGGCTGTTTCCGATTCCTGTTGAGGATTTTGTTCCTGCTGAGCTTTCAGGGCTTCTTCAGCCTCTTTGGCTGCTTTAGCCTTCAGGGCTTCCTCACGGGCAAGAGCGCGTTCTTTGGCGCGGCGCTCGCGTTCAGCCTCGCGCTCTTTAATTAAGCGTTTTTTGTTTTCGATAATTTCATCGACTTCTTTATCAATCTCGGCCAGTTCTTCTTCCGATACGTGGTAATAGTCCGGATGAATCTCGCCAAAAGCCATAAAACCGTGGCGATTCCCGCCGTAATCTACAAAGCAGGCCTGCAAAGACGGCTCCACCCGCATAACTTTGCCGAGATAAATATTTCCTTTGATTTGCTTGCGGGTTGTGCTCTCAAACTCAACATCTTCAAGCTTGTTGCCGTTGACAACGACAACACGGGTTTCTTCAGGCTGTGTGTCGTCAATAAGCATACGTTTTGTCATTCAAAAATCTCCTCATATTGCCTCGGATATAAGTTCTATCCGAATAATTTTAACCGATGCCGGAGAAGTTTTTCAAAAGACAAACACCTCAAAAACAGCCTTTACCGGCCGAGGGTGCTTCAAAATATCAAACCGCGGGCGTCTTACTTTTCGCTGTTAAAACGGAGCGCCCGAAAGGTCGGTATCAAAAAAACGAAAGCCCATAAATTTTAGTGTTGTTGATTGGCGAGCCGTCGTTTATAAAATCTTTATCTCAAATTCTTCGGCAAAATTTTACCGTTTTTGTTTCGCGGGGCAACGCTCAATCGTGATGAAAAAGCGGCGGTATCAAAAACAAAGCCGAACAAATCAAATAGTCAAAAAGTTTTATCAAAAGCGGCCGTGAGTCCGATACAAAATATTCCGCGAAACTCTAAAACAAAGCATATACGGGTTTATTTGAAAACACAACAATATTTTTTGGATTGTTTCTAATTTTTTTAAGAGATTATAAATAAGTCCGAGCCTATACTGATAAATAAGGTGGATAAAATGGTAAAAAATTGGTGGAAACAAACGAAAAAACAGACTGGCAAAGCTCTTTTAGGGCTTGTCCTGAGTTTCTTGTGTGTTCAAAATGTATCCGCCGGAAAAATAACAGGACTGCGCATCGGACAGGGAATAGGCAATGTGCGTATAGTGTTTGATGCCGATTCCAAATTTGACTACAAAGTGTTTACCTTGTCTTCGCCGAACAGATTGGTTATAGACACGCAAGGAATTGAAGTCGCGCCGGCTGTCAGCAAAAACAAAGATAAAAACGTCTTTGTCAAAAATGTCAGAGTCGGAACAACCGGTGTGGACGGAATTCGCATCGTTTTTGATCTGCAAAAGCCTGTTTTGGTCAAAAAAGCCTTTATGTTGGCGCCTCAAAGCAATTTTAACTGGCGTTTTGCTATTGATTTGGAGTCGGCGAGTGAGCGCGAATTTTCAGCCCATTTGGGCAATACGCATGCACTGAGCAGTAATTCTTACAACGCGGCGGATACAGGGGTTAAAAAACAAGATGTTCCGACGCCGGCTGTTGCCTCTAAACGCGGTAAACGCAAGATTATAGTGATTGATGCCGGACATGGCGGCGTTGACCCCGGAGCGATAGGTTATAACGGCACCTACGAAAAACATATTACGCTGTCTATGGCCAAAGAGTTAAAAGAGCTTCTGGATAAAAACGACAAATACAAAGTCTATCTGACCCGAAACAGAGATGTGTTTATTCCGCTGCGTGACAGGGTTAAAATCTCGCGCAAACACGATGCCGATTTGTTTATTTCAATCCATGCCGACAGCGCTAAAAACAAAAAAGCCGTCGGATTGTCTGTTTACACCTTGTCTGAGACAGCCTCCGACAAAGAGGCCGCCGCTTTGGCCGAAAAAGAAAATAAAGCCGATATCGTGGCAGGTCTGAATTTTGCCGAACATTCAAAAGAGGTCAGCGATATTTTGCTCAATTTGGCGCAACGAGAAACCAATAATTCGTCGGCCGAATTTGCAACGCTTTTAAGTGCGCAGATGGCAAAAATCGTTAAGACCGTCAGCAATACGCATCGGTTTGCCGGATTTGCCGTCTTAAAGGCGCCGGATGTGCCGTCCGTTTTGATGGAATTGGGCTATTTGTCCAACCCCGCTGAAGAACGTCAGCTCAAGCAAAAATCCTATCGGCGCAAGCTTGCGGAAGCCTGCGTGAAAGCAGTTGATAAATATTTTCAAAATCCGAAGCATTAGTATTTGACAGAGCCGCATTTTTTGACTAAAAAGAGTATCTGAAACACAAACAAAAAATACGGTCTGAATTATGCTCAAAACACTATCCTCTTTTTTAAGCACATGCTTTTTCTTTGCGGTTATCGCATTTGTCTTGATTATCACGTCTGTGTGGCAGGTATCGCAGGAACTTCCGGATTACCGCCAGCTCGAAAATTATGAGCCTGCCGTGACAACAAGGCTCTATGCCGGCGATGGGCAGGTCATGATGGAGTATGCAGCCGAAAAACGCTTGTTTGTGCCCGAGGATAAAATTCCGGCATTGGTAAAAAATGCTTTTATCGCGGCAGAAGATAAAAATTTTTATCATCATTTCGGAATTGACCCGATGGGAATTGTTCGTGCGGTCTTGACCAATGTCAAGCGTCTCGGATCGGGCCACAGACCTTCAGGAGCGTCCACCATTACCCAGCAAGTGGCCAAAAACTTTTTGCTGTCTTCAGAATTGTCTTATAAGCGTAAAATCAAAGAGGCTTTGCTGGCGCTCAGAATGGAACAGGCTTTTACAAAAGAGCATATTCTGGAACTGTATCTGAATGAAATCTATTTAGGCAATCGATCTTACGGCGTGGCGGCAGCGGCCATGAATTATTTTGGCAAAGCATTGGATGAGCTGACACTGGAAGAAGCGGCCTATTTGGCGGCTTTGCCCAAAGGTCCGAACAACTACAATCCAAAGACAAAATATGACGCAGCCGTTGCGCGCCGCAACTGGGTCATCGATCGGATGGTTGAAGACGGCTATGCGTCGGCAGAAGAGGCTGCAAACGCCAAGGCAAAGCCTTTGACCGTTCTTGAGGGCAAAAGCGAACTTGTAAAAGATGCGCAATATTTCAGTGAAGACGTTCGCCGTCAGGTCAAAAATAAATTCGGAGAAGATGCGCTGTATGAAGGCGGTCTTCTTATCCGCACCACGCTTGATCCCAAATTGCAGGTTATTGCGACAAAAGCATTTGACAAAGAACTGGATAATTATGACCATAGGCACGGCTGGCGGGGCGCAAGTCAAAATATTCCGTTGGAAGACGGATGGGAAGAAATTTTTCAAAAGGCAGCAAAAACAGCCGGTGCAAAAGCGGAATGGCAATTGGCAATAGTGAAAGATGTGTCCGCGCAAAAGGCTGAAATTGAGCTTAAAGACGGAACAAAAGGAGAAATCCCGCTCAGCGTGCTTTCTTGGGCTCGAAAAAATCTCAAAAATCAGCTTGTCGGCGGACAGCCTCAAAAAGTGTCCGATGTTTTGGCGCGCGGCGATGTTGTGTTGGTAGAGCCTGTTGCGGCTAAGGACGCGGCGTCTCGCAAAATGGCCGAAAACAGCTTTTATTTGAGACAAGTGCCTGATGTGGAAGGTGCGTTGATTGCGCTGGATCCGCATACGGGCAAAATTTTGGCTATGGTCGGCGGCTATTCGTTCCAAAAATCACAATACAACCGTGCCACACAGGCGCGCCGCCAAACCGGTTCGGCCTTTAAGCCGATTGTTTATCTGGCCGCGCTTGAGAACGGCTATGAGCCGACGGATTTAATTTTGGACGCACCGTTTGTGTTGGATCAGGGATTCGGACAGCCTCTGTGGAAACCTGTGAACTATTCCAAAAAGTTTTACGGATTAATGACGCTCCGTCAGGGAATTGAAAAGTCACGCAACCTAATGACCGTTCGTTTAGCGCAGGATGTCGGAATGGACAAAGTGGCGGATTATGCAAAAAAAACGGGCGTCAATCCGAATTTGCCGCATCTGTTGTCTATGTCGCTGGGTGCCGGCGAAACAAAATTAATTAATATGGCCTCGGCTTATAGTATGTTTGTAAACGGCGGCAAAAAGGTGGAGCCTTATTTAGTTGAGCGTATTCAGGACCGAAACGGGTTGACAATCTATCGTCATGATGACAGGGAATGCGAGGGGTGTGAAGTTCACGCATGGGAAAATCAGCCTGTGCCCAAGTTGGCCGATAACCGCGAACAAATCTTGGATCCATTGAGCGCCTATCAGATGGTCAGCATCTTGGAAGGCGTTGTTCAGCAGGGAACCGGCGCAAGATTGAGAGCGCTCGGCAAGCATCTGGCCGGAAAAACCGGAACGACAAACCGAAATCAGGATGCGTGGTTTGTCGGATTTTCTCCGGATTTGGTTGTAGCGGTCTATGTCGGTTTTGATGAACCGCGCACCTTAGGACGGTATGAAACGGGCGCTGCCGCGGCTTTGCCGATTTTTTATGATTTTATGCAGGGCGCTTTGGCCGGCCAAGCGGATGTGCCGTTCCGTATCCCGAGCGGAATCAAACTGGTGCGTGTCAATCACGACACCGGAAAACCGGCCATGCCCGGCGATACAAGCGTTATCTGGGAAGCAATGAAGCCCGAAGCCTCCGCCCGAAAAGCCAATCAAAAAGTGATTGGAGCGGAAGCGGGAATAACGGTTGAAGATGGGACTGAAAAAGAAGCCACCGAGATTACGTATGAAAACGACAGCGAAGATGAAATCCAGCTTGGATCCGAATATTAGGAGAAAACAACAATGCGTGCCGATATTTATGAAATGAGCCAATCCGTTGAGCAGTCGCTGGAACTGCTGAGGAGGTCTCTTTGACTATGACAACGCTTTAATCCGTTTGGACGAGCTCCAGAGCCTGACGGCAGATGCGTCTTTGTGGAAAAATCCCGAAAAAGCCCAAAAGCTGATGACCGAAAAGAACACGCTGGAAGCCGATTTGTCTAACTTCAAAGAAATGAGCCAAACTTGCGCTGATTTGGTTGAATTGGCCGAGCTTTCAGATTCTGATGACAAAGAATCTGATGACAAAGAATTAGATGAGATTGTCGCACAGTTTGCTTTATTAAAAGAAAATGTTCGTCATGCCGAGCTTGAGGCGCTGCTCTCAGGCGAGGTCGATAAAAATGATGCCTATCTTGAAGTCCATTCCGGTTCCGGTGGCACAGAGGCGCAGGATTGGGCTGAAATGCTGTTGAGAATGTATGCCCGCTGGGCGGAAGCGCATCATTATAAGGTTGAATATATTGAAGAAACCGAAGGCGATGTTGCCGGAATCAAATCTGCCACTTTAAAAATCTGCGGACATAATGCCTATGGGTGGCTCAAGTCGGAAACGGGCGTCCATCGTCTGGTGCGGATTTCGCCGTTTGACAGTAATGCGCGGCGCCATACGAGTTTTGCGTCGGTCGGGGTATATCCTGTGATTGATGATACGATTGAAATCAAAATTAATGAGGCTGATTGCAGAGTAGACACCTATCGGGCTTCCGGCGCCGGCGGACAGCATATTAACAAAACGGATTCGGCGGTGCGCATTACCCACTTGCCGACGGGAATTGTCGTCCAATGCCAAAACCAACGTTCGCAGTTTCAAAACAGAGAAGCGGCCTGGAATATGCTCAAAGCGCGCTTGTATGAAGCCGAGCTCAAAAAGCGCGAGGACAAAGCGGCCGAACAACGCGATAATCAAGGAGATAACGGCTGGGGATACCAAATTCGTTCCTATGTGCTTCAACCCTACAAAATGGTCAAAGATTTACGCACAAATGTAGAAACATCAGATACAAAAGCTGTATTGGACGGGGATATAGATTTGTTCTTATCAGCGGCTTTGGCCGACAAATTGGGAGGCGCTGATGCTTAAAAAAGTTGCTGTCTGCGCGATTGGAACAGTGGTAACGGCATGGATTGCTTTTTGCACGGCAGTTTATGTTGCGCCGCAGTATTTTTTCTATAACCCGACGACAGAAAAGCCATCTTTGGAAGATGCAAAGTCCAAAGGATTTGATGCTGAAGAAGTTATCTATCGGGCGGCAGACGGCACAGAGCTTTACGGCTGGTTTATTCCGCCGCAAGAGGGCAAAAAAATAGTCGTTTATTTCCATGGCAATTCTTATAATATCGGCGCTTTTTATCAGAAATTACAGCCTTTTGCCGATGAAGGCTATGGGGTGTTTATCGGCGAATACCGCGGTTTTGGTGGAATTAAAGGAAAATTATCCGAGAAAAATCTGGCGCAAGATGCTTTGGCCGCCGTCAAATATCTGCTCTCTTTGGGCTATCGTCCGTCGGATATGATTCTTTACGGAATGTCTATGGGAAGCTACACCGCCACAGCGACAGCTGCCGAATACGGCTCGAGGGAGCCTTTTGCGGGATTGATTTTGGAGGTGCCGTTTGATAGTATTTTAAATGTCGTCCGGCAAAGAATTTGGCCGGTAGTTCCTTTTGAATGGATTGTAAAAGACAAATTCGACAATATATCAAACATCAACAAAGTAAACACTCGGGTGCTGATTATGGGCGGCAGCAAAGACAAAACAGTCCCGCATGAACGCGCTCTGGCACTATTTGAGGCTGCCAAAGAGCCGAAAAAAGTGATGATTTACACGGGAGCTGATCATTCCGATCTGTATCGATACGGAAATTGGACGGCAATTTTAGCATGGATTAAAGATAATGAAAAAGCTCAGTAGCCGAAATTATACTCTGCACAAAATAGGCCAGTTCATAGGGGTTGTTTTTCTGGCAGGGCTGCTGTTGTTTATCTGGCAGTTGTATCGCGGGTCTATCGGACTGCCGTTCCTCAAGCCTTATATTATCCGCGCGCTCAATCACGATGACACGGATTATCAGGTGACATTAGATGAGGTCAATTTGGAGCTGGTGCGTTCGGTGCGTCCGTTGCGGATTATTGCAACAAATGTCGTTTATAAAAAAGAAAACGCCTTAACGATTACAGCGCCTAGGTTAGCGTTATCATTCAGCATCAAAGCATTGTTGAGGGGAATTATTGCGCCGAGTTCAATTGACGTGGACAGGCCGGAAATTTATGTTTTCAGCCGTTACGGCGTTAAGGAAGAAAAATCTTCTGAAGAAATAAACAAAAAGAAATTGGCTTATTACATAGAGCAGGCGGAAGATTTTTGGGAGCATTTCAATTCGGAAGATAACGTCTATCCAGAGAGTTATATCAATTCCATAAATATTTCGCAGGCTAATGTTGAATTGCTGGAAGTCGATTTGGGCAAAAAATGGCACTTTAGCGATGTCAATTATACGTTTGACAGAGGATTTGGGCATTTGAGCACGGAAATTAATGCGCAGATGCCTTTTGATAACAGCGTGTCTTCTCTGGGGTTGGCGGCGGATTATATTTACAGGGATCAGAAAGTTGAACTTAAATTTTATTTTGAGGATTTGATTCCTGCAAATTTGCTTCAGATTTTGGCGGCTGGCGAAACTTCAAAAGATTTTTACAATATCCGCATTCCATTACATGGAAAGTTGTCAACGGTTCTTAATTTGAAAGAGCTAAGCCTTGATAAAGACGATTTGCTGGCCGACAGCGGAAAAATTATTGACAAGATTAAATTTGAGCTGGACGGCGAAAAAGGAAAAATAAAGTTTTCCGAAGATGAAAACTATGACTATGAAGTGTCGGGGCTTGTGCTCAAAGGCGAAATCAGCGGCAATTTGGAAAAAATAAAAATAACGGATGCCGGTCTCAATCTGGATAATCAGCAGGCTGATTTGGGGTTAGAAGTGAACGGACTGAAAGAATACCTGCAAAACGGCCTCAAAAAAGACCTTGAAATTCGCCTGACGGCAAAAGTCAAAGAACTCGAAACGGACAAACTCAGTCGGTTTTGGCCGAAATATTTCGGAGATGACGCTTGGAGCTGGTGCAAAGAGAATATGTCGGGCGGCTCTATCAAAAACGGTGTGTTTGAATTTGATTTTGGCTATTCGGATAGAGCAAAAAATATTGTGTTCAAAAAACTTTCCGGAGTGGCCGATATTGCCGGAAGTTCCATTACCTATTTGGACGAAATGCCCAAGGTCAGCGATATTTACGGCAAGGCCTTTTTCAGCGACCACAATATCAAAATTGAGTTTGATAAAGCAAAATCAGATGATGTGATGGTCAATTCGGGCTTTGTCGATTTGTATGATTTGGACAAAGAGGATAATTTCTTAAAACTTGACTTGGGAATTTTAGGCTCAATAACGGATATTCTCAAATTGATTGATCATGAGCCGCTGAATTATCCGAGCGAGCTCGGAATTAACCCTGAAGACATCAAAGGCAGCGCGCAGGGCGAACTCAAGCTGGAGTTTGAATTGCGGAAAGATTTGAATCCCGAAGATGTTAAAGTTTGGGTCAATGCCGATTTGCGCGATGTCAGCATCAAAAATGTGATAAAAGATAAAACATTGGAAGCAAAGGCTCTGACGCTTAAACTTGATAATACGGCAATGGAAATTTCGGGCGTGGCCAATGTCGAAGAATTGCCGATTAGTCTGGTTTGGAATGAGAATTTTGAAGCAAAAGATTACCAAAGGCGCTATCAGCTCGGGTTTAATTTTGATGAAAAATTCAAAGAAAAGACCGGTCTTAAAATTTCAGCTTTGGAAGCGCCTTATATTGTCGGCACAATCCCGACAAAAGCCATTGTGACGGTCTATCCGAGCGGAAAGACGATTGTCGATGCGCATGGAAATTTGAGGGAAACAGTTATCAATTACGGCTTTTTGGGGTTTGAGAAAAAAGCCGGCGTCAATGGCGAAATTACGGCGCAGATAAATCTTGAAAACGATAAAGTAAAAGATATTTCAACGTTTAATTTGTCAAAACCCGAATTTAAACTCAACGGATCTGTCGGGTTTGATAAGCAAGGCCGCGTGTCATTGATTGACATCAAAGATATCAAAGGGCCGAAAACCTCAGCTAAAGCCAAAATAGATTTGTCTTATACCCCGAAAGAAAAAATCAAAGTAACCGTTTCGGGGGCGTCATATGATTTGTCAGACTTTTTTGATAAAGATGAAAATAAACAAACAACTGCATCAAAAGAAAAAAGCCGTAAGAAAAATAAAAAAGATAAAGACGACGATTGGGATAATGTGCCAAATACAGATATAAATATTGCGGTTGACAAGCTTTGGACAAATGATAAAGTGTCCATCAGAAACGTGGCCGGAACGGCAAAAGTCGTCAACAAAGTCGGAATAAATGAAATTCATTTGGTTGGAAATTTCAAACCAGATAAGAAAAATCCGAACAAAAAATCATACCTCAAATTGGACTATATCCCGAGACCTGATAAAGAATATCTGCTTTCGGTAGACAGTAACGATGCCGGTTCGACCCTGAGGTTTTTACGCTTATATGATTATGCGCGCGGAGGTTCATTGAGTATTAACGCTAAACGCGGTGCAGATAAAAAATTTGTAGGACATGCAAAAGCGCGTAATTTCAATATGGTCAAGACAAATGTCTTTGCAAAACTTCTGACTTTGGCTTCTTTTACGGGAATTGTGGATATGCTCTCCGGCGATGGCATTGCCTTTACGCATTTTGATGCGCCGTTTGAATATGAAGATTCTTTGCTTATATTAAAAGATGCCAAAGGCTTTGGGAATGTTATCGGAATTTCAGGAAGCGGCAGTTATGACGGCGATAATCAGGAGTTCAATTTTAGGGGAATGATTGCACCGGCCTATGGGTTGAATACGTTTTTGGGCAAAATTCCGTTTGTCGGAAATTTACTGAGCGGGCGGGACGGAACAATTTTTGCGGTAAATTATCGTATCAGCGGAAATGTCGATGCGCCGGTTATTGATATTAACCCGCTATCGGCTTTGAGCCCGAATTCCGTTAAAGAATTATGGCAAAACAATTTTGGAGGCGCCAATGAGTGACCGCCGATTAAAAATCGGATTGGACTATCACGGAGTCATTGATCAAAGGCCGGCATATTTTGCCGGTTTTTGTTCGTTGGCGCGGGCGCACGGCCATTCAATCTACATTATCAGCGGCGGTCCAATTTCGTTATTGAAAGAATATTTAAGAAAAAACAACATAGAATATGATTTTGTCTTTGCCGTTTCGGATTATTATCAGGCTTTGGGAGATGTCCGGCAGGATAAAAACGGAAATTTGTTTGTGCCGGAAAGCCTGTGGAACAAAGCAAAAGCCGAATTTTGCCGTCGTGCGCAAATAGATTTTCATATTGATGACAGCCAATCTTATCTGAAATGGTTTTCGACGCCTTTTTGTTTATATGATAAAAAGGAGAATTGCTGCTTATTTGGGAAAACAAAGATAAGCTTTGCGCTTCCGGCGAAAAATGTGTTATCGAAAATAGAAGCCTTGGCTTTTGAGCAAAAAAAGAGCGGCAAATAAGCCGCTCATAAGGCAATCCTTAAACATCTTTAAGGTTGAACAAACCATTTCAATTTGCCGTCCCAACACCCTTTTTTATCTGTGTTGCAGGTGGTGTCGTAATAGCCGTTTTCAACTTTGCACCCGATAGGATTATAGCAGGCAATATAAGCATTATTGACGACAAGGGTGTTGATGTTATAATTAATTTTTTCGTTCTCGGTATAAGGTTTCAAAATTGTTGAGATAGCCGCTTCATCTTTTGCGGAAGAAATACCAAGCTGCGAATAGGTAATCTGACAAGCCTTTGTATCATAGCATGTATATGTTCCGACGGTTGTTGCCGTAAACTGGAAGTAAGTTCTGTCAGGCTGTGCGTTGGACGATGTGCGGATATATCCGTTGACAAGACCCGTGGCGCATCCTGTAATTCTGTAGCAGGTAATACTGGTATTATCTTTTCGGTTGATGTTGATTGTGTCATACAAAATACCGGCGCTGGGTTCTGAGGTCATACAGTTTGTTTCGGCATCGGAACAAGACGTATACCAATAATATCTTTTCGGCCAATACAACGCATCGCCTTCCAGATAAGAAGTGCAGTTTGATTCCGGATTTTCCGTGCAGGGCAGTTCGACGGATACTCCTGTGGCGCAATAAAAGTTGTGCGGATTTCCGGCATTTTTGAACAACGGCTGAACAGCATATTTCAAGCAGCCGTTATCATCATAGAAATAGCCGCCGACAACCGAAGAACCGCCCGGAATACTCGGGTTTCCGCTTTTGCATGAGAAGCCCGACGGAACATAACAAACAGTGGTTGAATTTTTGGTATCGTCGCCATGTGCCGTGACGGAATAATCAGTCCCGCCTTTGAAATAGGTAAAGAGGTCGTTGTTGTAATCATTAGGAGAATAGGACGGCTTTGCCGCATCACATTCGCAAGATGACCATCTATGAATACTCCCCAAAGAACATTCCGTTCCGGCGACTTTAAATCCTTGCGAAGAAGGGCAGTTTGAAGTTGTCCAAGGAAATTTTTCTTTATCACAGCTGCATTTAAAACATTTATCACCCATTTTATCACGCACCAAAACACAAGAAGTGTTTGTGCCGGCCTTATAGCTGTATTCGCCGGGTTGGCAGACAAGCTTTTTGTTATGGCCGCCGAGCCCCGATCCTGTATATTCATGAACGTAAGTTGTTGTTGCAAACGCCGACGTTGCTGCCAAAAAGGCGGCGATACAGGCAATGGATGTTAAAAGCTTTCTCAACATGGGTTTTATCCTTCTTGAGCACATTCTACCCTTTAGGCAGTTTAAATAAACCATTTAATATAGTGTAACACGGAATAAACAAAAAGACAAACCTTTTTTGCTTAAATCCGATTTTCAAAGAGAAAAATCTTTGAAAATTTTTTTTATAATAATATGTTATTCAACAAAATTTTGTTAAATCAAACTGTTTGGACGCACAAAAGAGGGCATGGCGTCTTTATCGGCCGAGGCCACGCCGAGGTTTCCGGAAGAAACATTCAGTTTTGAGGTGTTGCCGATAGCTACATAAGCACCGCTGGCTTCATCAAGACGATAATAATATTTTTCGACAGCCGGAATATGTTCGTTTTTGCCAAGATAAAGGTATCCGCCCTGAGGCTGTTTTTCGCTGATGCGCCGCAAAATTTCATCTTGATGCTCCGGTGTGAAATAACGCAAAACATTGCGGCAGAATACAACTTCAAACTTAGATTTGACAATAGCCTGTTCCAACAAATTATAACGCCTGAATTCAATCATATTTTTGAGCTCTTCATTGATATACCAATGGTCGTCGTCATAAGAGAAATAATCAACGATAGTTTGAGCATTTAATCCCGTTTGAATTTCAAAATTGTTAAAAACACCGCGTTGCGCTTTATTAATGGCCAAAGAAGACAAATCTGCTCCGAGGATATTCAATTCCCAATCAGCAAATATTTTGCTGTTTCGTTTAAAGATAATGGCAATGGAATAAGTTTCTTGTCCGGTCGAACAACCTAAACTCCAGATGTTAAGCCGTTTGGCGGCGCGGCATTTTTCTTTTAAAAGCGGGAGCAAATGATGTTCAAATTTGTAAAAAACATCAATGTTTCTGAAAAAAGATGTGTCTGAAAAAGCCATAGCCTCAACCACTTGCGAAATCAGAGGACGGTTTCCGGTCTTTAGCTCCAGAATCAAATCTTCAACAGAATCATAATCTTTTTCGCGAATAAAATTGCTGATTTTTTTATCAATGATGAAATATTTTGTTTCGTCAAATTCCCAGCCGGCGTTTTCCCGCAGCAAATCAAGCAAAAATTCAAAATCATGACGGCGCATTTATTTGACTCCCTTCATAAATTTGATAATTCTGAGTTTCTGCGCAATAATATCTTCATCAAACGGCCGCATAATAAAGTCGTCGGCTCCGCCTTTGAGGGCTTGTCTGATGATTTCCGTGTCTTTGATATAAGAGCAAAACAGAAAAACAGGTTGGCGGATATTCTGGTTTGAGCGGATTTTATACAAAACGTCAATTCCGTCAATCAGCGGGAGATTCCAGTCGCTGATAATCAAATCCGGCATATCGGCGGTGCATTGTTCCAAAAGATCTTCGCCATCTTCGGCTTCCTCAACCGTATAGCCGAAATTCTCCATGATTTTAATCAGGAGCATACGCATTGTTTTGGAATCATCGGCGATAAGACAGCGAGGCATGGGCTTACTCCGTCATCAGTCTGATAAAGGCGTCATCAACATTCAGGGCGGGTTTATGTGCGTCCATCAGCGCAATCAACGGAGCCAGACCGGCATCAGGCTCGACAGTTCCTGACTGGATAACGTTTTGAATACGGGCAAGTTTATCTGTCGAAACGCGGTTTGCCGTTGAGGTTTCAGCAATAAGTCCCTGTGGAGATTCATAAACCTTAAGCGTTCCGCCTCGCAGTAAAATATCCGCCAAAACCATAATCATCAACAGCGCGGTTTTGCGTTTGGCCGGATTGGAAACAGCAAAGTCAAGTTTTATCGGGAAATCTTTGTTTCCGAGGGTCGAAAGATAATTTTGAGCTGTTTCCTTAACCAGATTGAGATCGTCCAAATTGGAATTAGCCAAACCAAAGGCCATTCTGAAAAATTTGAGGCGGGAAGACAGGTTGACCGAGCTTGTTTTTAAGATGGATTTGATGTCGTCGATAAAATCCATATCTCCTTCTTCCAAAAGCTCAACCGCATTAGCCACAGCTCCGATATTTCCGATAATATCGTGGCTCAATCTGGTGCAAACAAGTTGTGTAATTAAAGAATCTTCCATTTTACTCTCTTGGTTAAAAGTTGTAAAAATCACTGTGAATGAAACGTTGGTCTTCGCGAGACATTCGGGTGTAGTCCATTTCGCGGAACATCGGGTCTTCAAGCAAAAGATATCCCGTCGCCGCTTTCAGGTAAGGTTTGTTGCCGCCCAATCCCCAGGTAACATCTGTTTTATTATCGGGTTGACCGTATTTTTGATTAATTTTTTTCCAAAAATCATAAACCTTGAGGTTGTGGAGATAAACGGCTTTTGGCGAGTTTCCGGTAATCGCGGCAATGCGCGAAATATAAACGATTTTATAAACTTTGTTTTCGGTAAAGTTGCTAGTAAAGTAAATATCGATTTCTTCTTTTGACTCAAATTTGACATATTTGAGATATTGCAAATACTGATGCCCTTCTTTTTTGGCTTGTTCAATAACGCAGGCTTCTGTCCGTTCATACCCGATAACACCTTTTTCCCGACAGCGTTCTTCATTGCGCCATCTGATAAAATTAGGAACTTCAAAAGTCGCGGCTACTTTTTTGAATCCCCTGTTTTCAAGGGTGCGCATGGTCTGAGACAGCCCCATTCGCAGCATAATGCCTGAAATATCAAAGACAGAGGCGTTTGATTTGCCGTTTTCGTTTTTGGTTCGGGAGTTTTTAACCAGATTTTCGAGCGTTTCTTTAGCCGAAGAGCCTTTTTTATCCGAATCATTATCATCGCCGGTTAACAGCGACAAAGGCGAGACGGAAGTCAATTTTTCAATCCAAGTGCCTTCCAGAGGCTTTTTTTCCGTCTGAGAATCTTTTTTGAGGGCTTCGGTTAATGTTTTGTCGGATTCCGCAGTGTTTTTTTGAGAGGAAGAAGATGAGGACAAAATGGTTCGGTTTGAGCCGGAAACTTGTCCTTTGGCAGGTTGATAACGTGTTTCAGGCAAAACAGTCGGAACCTTTTGCGGCGCAATGGCGGGTTTGGGCGAATCATCAGAAAGAGGAACGGGCTGAGGGGCTTTTGCCGGTGGAACAACAGGAGATTCCTCGGCGACAGGGGGCAAATCGGCCTCGGACAAATCGTCAAAATTAAACCCGTCGGGAAAAGGATCTCCCGAATCTTCGCTTGCCGAAACGGGCGCGCAAAACAGCAAAACCGCCACAATCAAGGCTATATGCAAAAAGGGTTTATTCATTTTGAAACATTCTCCTGTTTTTTCAGAACCAGTATAGAGCTTTTTATTTTGAATGGCAAATATTATACGCAACTTATTAAACGGAAGTTTTTGTTTACTTTTAAGATAAAAACGGTTATAAGTCGGAAATATTTTAATATAATTTATAAAAAATGGCACAAACAAATAAAATAGAAATCATAGGCGCCGGTTTGGCGGGCGCCGAGGCGGCTTGGCAGCTGGCAAAGCGCGGCGTCCGCGTCGTTATCAGAGAAATGCGTCCGCAAAAGTTTTCGCCGGCACACAAAACGTCCAAAGCGGCGGAGCTTGTCTGCTCCAATTCGCTGCGCTCTGACGATGCCGCAAACAGCGCCGTCGGGTTGCTGCATCAGGAAATGCGTTTGGCCGGATCGTTGATTCTTGAGGCGGCCGATGCAACAAAAGTCCCCGCAGGCGGGGCGTTGGCTGTGGATAGAGAAGGGTTTTCGGCTTATATTGATGCCAAACTTAAAAATCATCAGCTGATAAGCTTTGAAGAAGGCGAGGCGGTCTCTTTGCCGCCGGAAAACACGCCGACAATTATTGCAAGCGGCCCTTTGACTTCCGAGGCGCTGATTCAAGCGATTCTGGCCGAGACAAAAGGGCAGAGTCTCAATTTTTTTGACGCGATAGCCCCTGTCGTTTACAAAGACAGCATTGATATGGCAAAGGCCTGGTATCAGTCGCGTTATGACAAAGGCGACAAATTTGACTATATCAACTGCCCGTTGACAAAAGAGGAATATGAGTCTTTTGTCGACGCGCTGTTATCTGCCGAAAAGGTCGAATTTCACGACTTTGAAAAAGCCTGTTATTTTGACGGGTGTCTGCCGGTCGAGGTAATGGCCGAGCGCGGCCGCGACACATTGATGTTTGGGCCGATGAAGCCAGTCGGACTGACAAATCCTCATAATCCTTCCGTTAAGCCCTATGCGGTTGTGCAGTTAAGACAGGACAATAAGGAAGACACGCTGCGCAATATGGTCGGTTTTCAGACCAAGATGAAATATGGCGCGCAAGAACATGTGTTTCGGATGATTCCGGCTTTGGAAAACGCGCGTTTTGCACGATTGGGAGGTATCCATAAAAATACCTTTTTGAAAAGCCCGATTTTGCTGGACGATTATCTGCGATTGAAGACAAAACCGCACATCAGTTTTGCCGGACAGATTACCGGCTGCGAGGGCTATGTCGAAAGTGCCGCCGTCGGGTTTTTGGCAGGGTATTTCAAAGCTTGTGAGGTATCGGGCGGGAAAGCAGCTTTGCCGCCGCGGACAACGGCTTTTGGGGCAATTTATGCTCATCTGCGCGATACGACGAATATTGAGAATTATCAGCCGATGAATGTCAATTTCGGATTGTTTCCGACAATCTCGGGCGAGATAACGGTCAACGGCAAATTCCGTAAACTGAAAGGCGCCGACCGAAAAGAGGCCTATTGCAAGCGTGCAGCCGAAGACATTAAACCATGGCTTGAACAAATCAAAGGATAAGCCGATATGTGCCGCATCAAAGCAGAACAGATATATTTTGAGCTTCCGACGGGGCTTCCGAAAGAGGAGAAAAACGCTGCGGCCGCTTACAAAATTTTTATAGAAGAAAGCCGCGCCGCGGTTGAAAATCATAAAATCTCGCCGGCAGAACGGCAACAAAAGCTTGAAACTCTTTCAAAAACAGGGATTAAAGAAATTTTTCTCAAAGAAAACTTGAGCCTTTCCCTGATTGAAGATCGGTTAAAGGCGCTCAAAAAAGAAACGGAAATAAAGTCTTTTGATGTTTGGGCGGAATTTTTGGAACATAGCCGGCGCAAGGCTTCGGGAACGGGGCGGCTGATTGTCGCACTTGGCAATGAATCACCAAGTGCTATTTTGCCGGCCGAAAATTTATATGTCGTGCGGCAGATTTTGGACGAGGTCGCGCGTCTGAAATCCAATATGAGCTTATTTGGTAAGTGCCTGATACCTCAGGATTTGCTTGAGGCTTACGGGGTAAGGACAACGGATTTTGGGTTGAGTTTGACGACGCCTCAGACAGCCGCGCTGATAAGAGAGATTCTTAATCGGCTTGAAGGAATAATGAAAGATGTCGAGGTTCTGCCGGCTTTGATTCAAAATCGGCGGCTGCGGTTCGGGGTAAGCGTTATCCTTTCTTTAACCAATTCTATGATAAAAAAATATAAAAAAGCGGATGTGTTGCAAAAAAAGGTCGATATTTCCGCCGCAGACAAAATAAAAGCTCGGCTTTTTGCTCTTGGAAAATGGTGTTATGCCGGTTTGCCCCGCAAAGGAACGGTTCTATGAACAAACAAATTAAAAAAATTATCAAAAAATCCGGTGCATCGATTTTTTTCGGGTTGCGCGTGCTGCCTGTTAAAGAACGGCGGGCAATATGGACGTTATATGCTTTCTACCGCCATATTCAAGACATTGTGTCAGGCGACAGACCCGTCTCTCAAAAAATGGAGCTGATAGACGTTTGGCGGAGGGAAATTGATAATATTTATGATAAAAAAGTGCCGGCCTCCGAAATCGGACGCAATATCTACAAAAACTGCATGCGTTTTAATCTGCCCAAAAAGGAATTGATTGAAATTGTAAACGGTTTGGCTATGAATTTACCGACGCCTTTGCAAACCCCCAGTCTCGAAACCCTCAAAAAATATTGTCTCGGCGTGGCTTGTGCGCCCATAGGGCTCACTTTGAGGATATTCGGGTGTCGGGATGAAAATCTGATTCAAAACCTCTCTGAATCTTTGGGGCGGGCAATGCAGCTGACGGATATTCTGAAAGATGTCAGAGAAGATGCCGAGGCCGAAAGAATGTATATCCCGAGCGATTTTTTGAAAAAAGCGGGAATAAATTCGCGCGAGCCCATGGCGGTTGTCGTTGATAAAAATCTGGCAGTGGCGAGAGAAGAATTAGCTCGTTTAGCCGGACAGGACTATCAAACATCTTTTGAACTAATCAAAAAATTGGATAAAAGAACCGCGCGTAATATCAAAGCAATGGCCTATGTCTATAAAAGATGTTTTGATATTATGCAAAACAGAGGGTGGGAGATTGTCTCTCCCAAACCCAAAGTCGGAAAATTATCAAAAGTGCTTTTAATTTTGAAAGCATACAGCGGAAAATAACTAAAAAAGGCGGATAAAATGAAAAATGCTCAAACAACAAACTTGTCAAACGGACTGCGTGTGATAACCCTTGAACGGCCGCAGGTCGAAACGGTTTCTTTGGGGATTTGGGTCAAGACGGGAGCCGCCTACGAAACAAAAGCCAATAACGGTATTTCACATTTTTTGGAGCATATGTCTTTTAAGGGAACAAAAACGCGCACGGCTGTTCAAATTTCGGAAGAAATAGAAGATGTCGGCGGTCAGTCCAATGCCTATACATCAAGGGAATTTACGGCCTATTATGCCAAAATGATGAAAGAAGACGCCGAGCTGGCCGTTGACGTGTTGACGGATTCAATCAAAAATTCAATTTTTCCAGAAGAAGAATTGATTAAAGAGCGCGAGGTCGTTATTCAGGAAATTAAGCAAACGCTTGATACGCCCGATGATATTGTTTTTGATTATTTTCAAGAAACGGCATTCCCCAATCAGGCGGTCGGCCGGTCGATTTTGGGGCAGATAGAAACGGTTCGCTCTTTCAACCGCGATACATTGATTTCATATATCAATTCAAATTATGCGGCTGAAAATATGGTGTTGTGCGCGGTTGGAAATATCAAACACGAAACTTTTGTGAAATTGGTTAAAGACCGCATGGAAGATTTTAGGCCGAAAACAAATTTTGTAACCGAAAAACAAATTTACAAAGGCGGATTTTTTATTGAGCGCAAGCCTATTGAACAGAGCCATGTTGTTTTGGGATTTGAGGCCTATCCGTATAAAGATGAAAGATATTATGCGGCAGCGATGCTCTCAACCATTTTGGGCGGCGGGATGTCTTCAAGATTGTTTCAAGAAATCAGGGAAAAGCGCGGCCTCGTTTATTCGGTTTATTCCTTTACGGCGGCGCATTGCGCAACGGGCGTATTCGGAATCTATGCCGGAACGGAAGCTAAGCAGCTGCCCGTTTTGATGCCGGTTGTGGTCGATGAAATCAAAAAAATATGCAATGAAAAAGTAACCGAAAAGGAATTTAACCGCGCCAAAATGCAAATGAAAGCCGGTATCAAGATGGGGTTGGAGAGTTCGTCTTCAACAGCTGAGGTTTTGGCTCGTCAAAACCTCATTTATAACCGTAGTCTGACGACAGACGAGGTTGTCCAAAAAATTGACGCCGTAACGATTGACGATATTCGCAAAACGGCTGCTGAGATTTTTGCCTCAAAACCGACCTATACGCTTTTGGGCGCCATAAATTCCTATATGGAGCCTGATGAGCTCCAAAAAGCTTTGTCCTAACCCGAAAAAAGGGAGAGAAAAGATGTCTCGCGCGGAAGATATTTTTCAAAAATTGATTTATTTCGGCGAAGAAGCCATTGACGATTTTATCATCAACCGCCAAAGCGAAGAGCTGTTTATTGACTTCAAACAGGCGGCCTCTGACGGTAAAAATTTTAATACGCTTCATCGGGATGACCGTAAAAATTTATCCAAAGCCATTTCCGGTTTTGGCAACTCTGAAGGCGGCGTGATTATCTGGGGCGTGGAATGTTCCAGAGATTACGAAATCGGCGATGTAGCCAAAGCAAAAGTAAAGGTTAAAAACGTGCACCGATTTTTGAGTTGGCTTGAAAACGCCATTTCAGGTTGCACAATCCCGAGCCATAACAAAGTTCGCAACCATATTATCAGCGCCGATAAAAACGGAGACGGCTATGTGGCAACCTATATTCCCAAAAGCGAAGTAGCGCCGCTGATGACATCGAGCAATTCGGCAATCTATATCCGTTCCGGTTCAAACAATGTGCCGGCGCCTTATGCTGTGATTGCCGGAATGTTCGGGCGCTATCCGCAGCCCAATATCGAGCTTAAAATTGCCGCAAAAAAAATTGAGGCGCTCAAGAACCAAGACGAAGATATGTTCTACCCAAACAGTATCGACAACCCGCCCGAGCAATATGTCAAGATTTCGTTTGAGCTTCAGGGGGCGAATATTTCAAACGTGATTGCGCGCGAAATGTTTTTGTCGGCCGAAGTGACAAGCGACGGCGGCGAATATAATAAAGTTCGCTTTTCTAACTATAACCAGATGGAAGTTATCTCAGGCATTGAAGGCCAGCTTAATATTATCACAAGACCCGAACTCAGGCTTCCACCCCGCGGCGCTATCAAATTTTGCAATGTGGAAATTGTGCTTTCGCCGTTTATTGAAGATGATTTTCTGCTTGAAGGGGTTATCGGCGCCAATATGGCCATGCCGAAAGATTTCAGAATCTATATCCCCAAAAACAAATTGCGGTCGTATGTGTCCAAGATTATCCGCGGCGATGAAGATTATAATATGATTATGAACGAGTTCTTTAACGATTATTTCCGCGGAGAATTTTAGATGTCAGAGGTTGAGATTTATACGGACGGCGCTTGTTCGGGAAACCCCGGAGCAGGGGGCTGGGGAGTTGTGCTCCGCTGCAATGGGGTCGAAAAAGAACTTTCCGGAGGAGAGGCGGATACCACAAACAACCGTATGGAATTGACAGCCGTCATCAGGGCGCTTCAGGCGCTCAAGAAAGAATGCCGGATTACATTATATACCGACAGCCGTTATGTAATGGACGGCGTGATGCAATGGCTGCCCAATTGGAAAGTGAACGGTTGGCGCACGGCAAATAAAAAAACGCCTGTCAAAAATGTCGATTTATGGCAAGAACTCGAGTCGCTCCTAGAAAAACACCAGATTAAATGGGTTTGGGTCAAAGGACACAACGGTCATCCTGAAAATGAGCGCGTCGATAAATTGGCTCGAGATGAAGCAAAATCAAGGGTTTTGCCAGAATAGTCAAAAAAGTGTTGCATTAGACAAAATTTTGATGTATTGTTGAAACATCGTTAACAACTTAATGGTGTTGAACATGCCGCTAACGACACAGGCGCCTTCTCGTAACGGTGCCGGAACTATCGTTTCTCAATCTGAACTCTCTTGTGTATTTGACACAAAAGAAGAATACATCACCCACCTCATCAAAACCAAAGAAATAAGAAAAGATACGCGAAAATTTAATGACGACGCGATTCATCTTATCGGGACGCTCAAAATAGACTCAAGGGTCAAAAAAGGGCTCAATTGGAATGATGTGGTGGCGACATCGGCCATCGTGGACAAAGGAATGGTCAGCAAATATCAGTACCTGCCGCGAACATACAAAGGCGTCAAGACGACGCTTAGTATTCCGAGCGCGGAGCTGTATATCGCCCACAACAGCGCCGATGCGCTCAAGGTCGAAAACAAATACGAGGTAAACCTCTTCAGAATATCTGAACAAGCCTCAACCCTCAACTTCTCAAGCGTCAGTGCAAACCTGACGCTTTTTTATGGTCAAAGGATGGCCTTGTCAAATTTACCGCAATCCAAGAAAATCCTAGGGCTTGCGCCAAAAAATCTGGAAGTTGATTGTCCAGATGCGTATCATGTGGCCAAAACCAAAGGGTGCGGTGAAGAAATTCTGAAAATATTGCAGCCGCATCACTTTTTGGTAACAGAATTTTTGGGGTTTATTGGAAGGCGCTAAAAAACGGTTGCTATTTGAGCCGAAAAAAGGTATAAATCTTTCCGAGCGAAAATTCAATCTGAAAGGATTAAAATGATTATCAAAAATATATTTTGGGATGTTGACGGCGTTTTGGCCAACCTCAATTATGCCTATTTTAACTTTTTAACCAAACACCCTAAATATGCGCCGATGTATGGCAATATCAAATGGGAAGATTTGCCGAAAGTTTTACCGATTGTTCCAAAATATGGGGCGCTTGAACTTAAAACGCATCCGACAATGGGCGTTGAAATGGACTATGATTTTTGCCATTCGCCGGAGTTTTTCTGCAATCGTCCTCTGTATCCGAATGTGATAGAAACTTTGAGAGAATTGAATCAAAAGGGATATCGCCAGTTTACGATGTCGGCAACGTTTGATGTTGAAACCAAGAAAAAGTTTTTGAATAAATTGCTGGCCGATGTGACGGACTTTTTGACGATTGAATGTGTTCAGCATGGCAAATTTATGCATGATTCCGCCAAAGAAGATATGCTCAAAGAATGTTTCAAAAAATATGACCTCAAACCCGAAGAAACAATTTTGGTCGATGATCGAATTTATAACCAATACGCCACAATAGCTATCGGGGCGCATCCGGTCAGAATGCGCTGCGAATTTACAACGGATTTGCCCGAGGATCTCAAGTTTATCCCCGAGGTCAAAGATGTGGTCGACTTCAAAAATTGGCTGTATAAAAATACAACCTTTGAATAAGAAATCGGTAATAAAAAAGGCTCTTATCCGAAACAAGATAAGAGCCTTTTTGATGGGAAGAAAATCTACCTTACTTAATAAATTTGCAGGCTTCCTCATATTCTTCCGGCGTATTGATGTCGGCCGGCGCTTCTTCAACAAGTTTCATCGTCTCGACAATGCGGGCGCGGATAACCATGCCGTTTTCAAGAGCGCGGAGCTGTTCCAAAGACTCTCTGGCCTCCAAAACGCCGACGGGCAAATCGACCATTTTTTTCAAAGAAGAAGCTCTGAAAACATAAATGCCGATATGATGATAAAAGTCATGATTTTTGCATTTTTCGGGGTTGCGGATATAAGGAGCGGCCGCGCGGGTAAAGTATAAGCAGCGTCCTTCTGTTTCGCCCTCGCGAAGCCCCATGCAGATTTTGACCATGCTGGGATCAGAAACATCATGTTCGTTTTTGAAAACCATACCGCAGGTGGCAATATCACAGTTGGTGCGCTCAATCATATCAATCAGAGATAGGTTAACCCGTGGGTCGACATTGAGCCCGTCGCCCTGAAAGTTAACGACAATATCATACTTGGAACCATCCGGATCAATCTCCTTGAGGGCGGCGGCAATACGGTCTGTCCCGCTGGGAAGGCTCGGGTCTGTCAAAATAGCTTTGGCGCCGAATTTCTTCGCCTCGTCCAAAATAACCTGATCACCGGCGGCAATGACAATATCTCCGGGGACATATTTTTTGACATTTTCATAAACACGCTGAATGAGTGTTTTGCCGTTAATGTCCAAAAGGGGTTTGTTGGGCAGGCGGGTGGAGGCCATGCGCACGGGAATCATCGTGATAACTTTTGACATAAAGATGTGCCTTTCATAGAATGGGGTTAATCTCAAAAATTGATGAAAGTATAGCACCTTTATCTGAAAAGGAAAGAAGTATTTTGCTGCCTTTATTTTTTAGTTCATTTTAGCTGATAAAAATAAAATGAAAAAAGGAAGATACAAAAGGATATAAAATATATATTTATTGGGGAGAATTTTTTGAACATTTTGACGATACAATAAAGGAAACAGCAAATAGATTAGCAAATATATTCCGCCAAAAAAATTGATGCAATATTAAAATGTGGCCTTCGATTAAAGAGAAAAATTTTCCACAAAGACTAGAGACGTGCATTTGACATATCCGTCGGGTGAGTGTATAAAAATGAGCATAGTGAGAAAGTGGGCAAAGGGCTCATATTCTCGCTATTTTTTTTATAACAAACAGGAGCTTTTGGGCTCCTTTTTTTATGTCGAAAGGAAAAGCAATGGATTTTTATGGAAAATACAAATCCCCATTGGGGTATTATAACAACGCCAATCAGATAGACAGTTACGGCGTGAATCACAGCGGGTTTACAACGCGCGATGAGCTTGAATATCAATTCGCTCGCCAACAACGCGAAAACGAACTGATAAATCAATGCAAAGCGCAAGGCATAACGGAAAACTTTCCGCAATATGGCGCCAACTTTTGGGGTAATTCAGCCAATAACTACGGCTTTGGAACAGAAAATATTGCCGAAAATATTAGGGGTATGAATCAAGTCACAACCCCGATACCGATAGGTTTCAATAGGACGAGTAATAGTTCGGAGCAGTCTTTTGATAACTATCTGAATGAGAGGCAAAGGATAGATGCTTTAAGAAATGGTCAAATGTTGAATTTACATATTGCAAATAATCCCAAGGCAAACTATAATTGGTCATGGTACACATGGGATTGGTTAGGAAAGTATTATATCAATAAATATAATGACTCTATTGAAAAATATGCCAAACAAAATAATCTTCCTTCAGATATTGTTAGAGCTATTATGTATAATGAAGCGGCAACAGGACATAAGGGACCTTTTAATAATATGGGAGATCTATTTCATATTTCAGGCAGTCAAATGCCAATGAATATTCAAGGAAAGACTTGGGAAAATTTTCAAGGAAAACGTTATGATACTTATATTCCAGAACAAAATATTGAATTAGGAGTAAAGCTAATCAAACAAATATACAATTCTTTGGATAATCCAACTCCTGACAGAATAGGAACATTATGGAATGAAACAGGAGCAAATCAAATAAATGATGTTGGAGCAAGGGTAAAAACGGCATTTGAAACTCAGCCGTGGTTATGACAAAGGGGTAAATATGAACAAAAATAATATTCAGCTTAAATCTGTTGCAAGAAAAACAGAATATATTCTTTGGTTTTCTTTGATAATCATTGTGACACTTGGTATTTGTTCAGTTAGTTTAGGCACGAATCCCAATGGCGAGGCGTGTCGTTATAATTTATGGCAGCCGGGCGATGTTTATCAATGGGTTTGGGGCGGAACGCCATGTGCTTTCACGGCTGAATATTATTTTTCATATTCTTTGATATTTGTGGTGTATCTTATCTTTGATTATGTCCGCAGAAAGATAATCGGGTTTAATCCTTCCATAGGTGTAAGAATGGGGGAGATAGCTTTCTGGTTCATCGCTAATTGGATTTATCTGCTCTGGCTAACCGCAAACGATTATGGCGTATTAGATGCGGTTATGGTTGGAACATCATTTTTAGGGATGTTGTTATTTATGCTTCCATTAGCCGGTTTAGCTATCATTTCAAGATTCTTGAAATAATATTTAGCATAGGAAATGAGACATGCAAAAGTTATTGATAAGAGCAAAACAAATAGTTATTTTTCTGACTTTATGGGGTGCTGTGACGTGGTTTAGCGCTGAAATAACTTTTGCATTTTTTAAAGATTATATAAATCTTTCAAAAGATGATTTATTGGGCGCTGCATGCATAGCCTTTATAGTCGTTTATGCGGGCGTTAAACCAATGATGTCTCATTTTCAATTAAAATTATGGAGCAGGTATATTCTCTATTTTATAATTTATACCTTTTTGTTTCTTTTAATTTCTTTTATATAAGAATTTGTGAAAAATTTTTTCACAAGAACAACTCTCACTACTTTTTTATCTATAACAGACAGGAGCTTTCGGGCTCCTTTTTTTATGTCGAAAGGAAAAACAATGGACTTTTTCGGGAAATACAAATCCCCGTTGGGGTATTATAATAACGCCAATCAGATAGACAGTTACGGCGTGAATCACCGCGGGTTTACAACGCGAGATGAGCTTGAATATCAATTCGCCCGCCAACAACGCGAAAACGAATTGATGAATCAATATAAAACGCAAGGTATAACGGAAAACTTTCCGCAATATGGTGCCAACTTTTGGGGCAATTCAGCCAATAATTACGGCTTTAGGACAGAAAATTCGGACAAGGCAGGAATGACTGGGCTAAAAGGACAGTCCGATCAATCAGATTCTGATTCTATGTCCTGTGGTGAAGTGGTGAAATAATTTCCGTAAGAAGCTTGCCTTGGAAATTCTTCCTGCTTTTTATATGTATACCCTACAATATGCAAATGGTTGGGGTCAAATTCAAGAGCTCCTTTGATAGCAAAGGTAAAATACCTGTTGAATGGAGATCCATTGAACCACTCGCCGGTACATTTTAAGGTAATGCGATCTTGTTCGTTTTCAATAAGGTCGCATTTACCGATATAATCTATTTTATCTTTGTTAAATAATTCACTTAGTTTAATAGATGTCGGGGTTAAATAAGCATACCCTACAGTTTTGCCAAGAGGTTCCATCAATTGATAAAAAACAGGATTCTTGAATTCTGTATCATAATGGGGTGTCAAATGACAGGCTGTTAAAAAAAAGACTAAAGTTAAAAAAGATTTTTTCATAACAACCTCCCATAATAAAATATGGAAAATATTATATTTTCTAAAGTGTTAATAATTTTATAATAGCAAGGAGCTTTCGAGCTCCTTTTTTTTAATCTTTATAGTTCAGAATAAAACTGTAACCAAGAAGCGTTTGCTCTATTGGGTGTAATAAATCTTTGAGATATTGCTCAACAATAGCTTGAGTTTTTCCGCTTGTTTCTTGATTGCACATTGTTCCAGATGGGGTTTGATATTTATTAAGGCAATAAACAACACCATAAGCAGCAGAAACAGATTGAACATAGTGATGATAATCATTCAAATTCTTATCCAAATTATGATTGTAAAAATGTTTGATAATTTTTTCAGCTAATGTGTCCATACAATTTTGTTTATCTTCAGTTTCAGCGCATAGAGCTAAATTTTGTTTGTAGTGCAATAAAAGACCATAATCATTTATAATATCTTTTATTTTATCTTTACCGCTCCAATCACTGGAATTGTAAATTTGGTCAACATCAATTCCATGGATAATTTCATTAGCATAAGCGCTTGAAATGCCGCACAACAGTATTGTGATAAGAGTCAGTATTTTTTTTCATTTTTTACCTCGCAATCATAAGTTAATCATAAGTTTTACGCATCAAAAGTCAATGCAAAAATAGCGTTGGTAAAAATGAGATGAAATTGCGAAAAATGCGGAAGTTTTTTGTAACACATTGAAAATGCTTGTTAAAAAACACTTGCGGGGGGGGGTAAAAGTGTGGTATACTTAAAACATATAAAAAATTATTTTATTCTATTGTTGTGTATTTTCATAGTCATATTTCGGATTTTGTTTTTCCGTTTATGAATATTAAAATATTTCAGATAGAACATCATGATTTGAAATTTTTTTTAATATATAATAACAAACAAAAGAGGCAATCGGACATGTTAAAGGACATCGCCTCTTAAAACAAACCGGAATAGATTATGAAAAAGTTTTTCTTTCTGATGATGGCAATGGTTGTTTTGGTTAGCTCTTGCCAAGAGAAGGAGAAGATACGTAAGGAGGAGATACATTTCTATGTCTACTCAACAGATGGAAGCAACGATATCAGAGGCATGGTAACTTGCTCTATACCTGTTTCCAAGATAACTATTAAAGAAATGAATAAATTGGTAGACGATGTTTCGAAGATTGTTGAAACAAATCAATCTCCAAGGAAGATAAGGTCACAGATCAAAGAGAGAATATATAAGATCGGAGGATCTCATATTTCTTTCAAAATCAAGATTAGAGAAAAGACCATCCGAAGGGATGCCGATTTAATCCACGGTCTAATATGGTATCTTAGTGCAGTGATGCTGCTGTCTCCCCTTGTCTACATCTCATGCAGAGAGTAAAAAATGGGCTGCGATTTTTCGCAACCCATTTTTTTGTGCTATGAAAACCAACAAGAGCTTTCGAGCTCTTTTTTTGTTAAGAGGAGAGCTCGTTCGCTTCTCGGGGATACACAACATAAAAAAGCCTTCCACAAGGAAAGGCTTTTGTTATTGGTGATCCCAGCGAGAATCGAACTCGCGTTACCGCCGTGAGAGGGCGATGTCCTAGGCCGCTAGACGATGGGACCGCCTAAAGACTTCCTCTTAATAATCTAAAAATTTATAACTTGCAAGCGTTTTTTTTAACAAATTTTGATTTTTATGCCCAGACGTCCGGTGAATTGAGCAAAAAGACGCGCTCAAATCCGCGCTGTGTCAAAATCCGATAGGCCAAATAAGCCGCATATCCGCCCCCGCAGGACAAAATAATTTTTTTATCTTTAGGCAGGCTCGCCAAGGTATCGCGCAGCGCAAAAAGCGGAATATGCAGAGCTTTGACTTTGTTGAATTGCTCAAATTTTGCCGGCGCGCAGACATTCAGCAAAATATCATCTTCTTTTAGGTTGCTCAAGTCGGTGGTTTTGAGCCCGCCGGAGAGAATCTCTTCCGCCAACGAACCCAAATTATTCAACACATCTTTGGCTTTTGAAAATTCCGGCGCGTAAGCCCTCGGCAGGGTGGTCAAATCTGTGACATTGGCGCCTTGAGCCATCAGCGCGGCGAGTGTGTTGAGGCGGCTCTCCACGCCGTTTTTGCCAAACAGCTGAACACCGAGTAGCGCGCCATCAAGCCCAAACAATAATTTGCCGTTGACAGGCGAGGGTTGAAGATACGTTTCAGCGCTCGGCTGCGAGAAATAAAGCTTAAAATATGGAATACCGGCCGCATTCAGTCTGTCTTCATTGGCTCCGGAAATTCCGATTAAAACATCAAACAGCGTCATCAATCGGCAAGGCAAAAACTTCTCAAACCGTGTCTGAATACCGCAGGCATTATCAGCCGCAATTTTGGCCGAACGAATAATGTCCGCCGCATTTTTCAGCCGCTGCGGCAGGTGCGTTATCATATCCTCAAGCTCGATATTTTCGCCGCATGCAAACACATCTTCAACCGATGTTTTCATATTTTTATCAACCAAAATGCCGCCGGTTTCGCCCAAACGAACATCGGCCATCACAGGCAGACGCATATCCGAGGAACTGCCTGTTGCCGCAACAGCCATATCATATTTCAACCGGCGACCGTTGCTCAAAATGACTTTGTCCTGCATGAATTCTTTGAGGCTTGTCCCAGTGATGATATTTAGGCCGCTGTCCTCAAGAATATTTTTGATTTTGGCGGCGGTGTCATAATCAAAATCTTCCAGCAAATGAGGGCGTTTGTCGATAAGTGTGACGGACGCTCCGGCCTGTGTCAAAACTTCGGCTGTTTTAAGGCCGACCAGTCCGCCGCCCAGAACGATAACCCGTCTGGCGTCAAGGCCTCTGAAATAATCCGAAATTTTTTGAGCAGAGGAGAGAGTGGACAAGGTCAAAACAGTATCGCGCAAAACGCCGGAAATATCAGGCCTCAGCTGCAAGGCGGACATCGCCAAAATAAGCTTGTCATACACCAGAGACTCTCCGCCTGAAAGGAACAGACGTTTTTCTGCCGCATTCCAAGAAAGAACCTCTGTGTTCAGGCGGACATCAATATTGAAAATCTGTCTCATCTGAGTCGGAGTTGCGCCGATGAGTTCATCTTTGTCTTTAATTTTTCCGGCAATCATATAAGGCAACCCGCAGGAAGAAACGGCAAGTTCCTCTGTCGGCTCAATAATGATAATCTCGGCATTTTCATCGTTGCGGCGCAAATGTGTCGCCGCCGACACGCCGGCCGATCCGCCGCCCAAAATGACAAAGCGCATTTTATTCTCCTTTAAAGCAACATCTGCAAGCAAATATAAGCGCTGTTTTTTGTTTTTTTAGATGAGGCGGATTTCCCTTGCCGAATAAAGGATAATCTGTTAAGCTCTGAAACAAGTGATAAAAACAGGATAAAACAGATGAAAACACTTTTCGATATCCAACTTAAACAAAAAAGGGATAGGAGTTATATTTGGAACATTTGAAGGATTGCATTTAGGACATAGGTCTATGTTAAAAACAGCAAAAGCTTTATGTTCTGAATTGTATATAGGAATAGAAGATCAACAAAAAGCCTTGGAGCGCAAAAGGAATAAGCATCCAATACAATCAAATGAAAGTAGAAAGAAAAAAATAGAAGATTCTGGGGTTGCAGATTCGGAGCATATATTTGTCAGAGAAAGTGCAAAAAAAGATATAGAAAGAATACGGCACGAGGGAAAAGAAATTAAGACGCTTTTTGTTGGAGAAACACAAAATGATAATAATGAAATAATAGATGCTGTTGAATATTGCATAAAAGAAGGAATTCAAGTTCTTGCTATCACAAGATTACGAACTACTAATAATGAATTAGATATTTCTTCAACATCATTGTATAATTTTAAGAAAGGAAAAGGGCGATAATGAAAATAATCGTCATGAATAATCAAAAATTTTTAGAGTTCCCTCATATTTGCAAAACACGTTTGGAACTGTTCCATAAACTCAAAAAAGAATATTCTAAAAAGATAAATGGTTTTTATTCGTTAAACAGCGAAATTGTTTTTGTTGAGTTTGATGAGGTGGATAATAATTGGAATTTTTCAGAAATAAAAGACAAAGATATTTTAATGGAATTATCTTTTTTGAAGTTATATAAAAAAGCGGTTGCTTTTGCGCCGGAAAAGCATGGACAACAAAAATACGGCGGCTTTTTGCCTTATGCGTATCATCTGAAACAAACAGATAAGGTTATTGATGCTTTTGCTGAGGAAATTCCGCTTGGTAATTTCTTTAAATTAAAAACAGCCTGTTGGCTGCATGATGTGTTAGAAGATACGCCGATAAATTTTGAACAGTTAAGCCGCGAATTTACACCTGAAATAGCGGATATTGTTTTAAGAGTAACAAAAATAAATGAAGACAACACCATAGAATTCGAAAAAAGCTATTATGAAAATATGGCCAAAAATCCGCTGGCTGTTTATGTTAAAATAGCAGACAAGAGTGCGAATGCCAAACAAACCATAAAAGATAAATCTGTTTGGCATGCTCAAAGGCTTGTCAAAGGTCATGTGCTCTTTCAAAAATGCACATACGGACAAATCAAGGCGGATAAGATGAAAAATTATTTAGATAATTTAATCAAAAAATTAGAAAAGATATCCTATGAAAAAAACGCTTGACAGCGTTGAAAAAAACATCTATAAAACACCTGAATTTTCTAATTAAAAGGCTTGAAAATTTACACACTCCAAGGAGTGCCGCCAGTCAGCGAGGGTTCGCACACTGGCGTGCAACAGTTTATAGGTATATGAATGTTTGAGAATTTGAGTGACAAACTGACGGCTGTGTTTAATAAGATTACTTCGCGCGGCGTTTTGACCGAGGAAGACATCAACACAACCATGCGTGAAATCCGCGTTGCCTTGCTGGAAGCGGATGTGGCGCTGCCGGTCGTCAAAGACTTTATTGCCCATGTCAAAGAACAAGCGCTGGGCGAAAAGGTTGTCCGCTCCATTCAGCCCGGACAGATGGTTGTCAAAATCGTCCATGACGAACTGTTAAAACTCCTGAGTTCTGAAAATGAAGAGCTGAACCTGAAAGCGCCGTCGCCGGTTTGCGTGCTGCTGTGCGGGTTACAGGGGTCCGGCAAGACGACGACGGCGGCCAAAATCGCCAAACGTCTGGCGGCCAGACAAAAAAAGAAAGTATTATTGGTTTCATTAGATATTTATCGTCCGGCGGCGCAGGAACAATTGGCGCAGTTGGCGGAACGTATCGGCGGATATTCTCTGCCGATCGTCAAGGGCGAAAAGCCCGCCGCAACAACGCACCGCGCGCTGGAATTTGCCAAAAAAGGCGGTTTTGATGTGGTTATCTTGGACTCGGCGGGGCGTCTGCATATTGATCAGGCGCTGATGGACGAGGTCAAAGAAGTCAAAAAAATCGCCAATCCGACAGAGGTTTTGCTGGTGGCCGATGCCATGATCGGGCAAGACGCCTGCACGGTGGCCAAAGAATTTAATGACCAAATCGGCGTGACGGGGCTTGTGTTGACGCGTATTGACGGGTCTTCCAGAGCCGGCGCGGCTTTGTCCATGAAAATGGTTGCCAATGTGCCGATTAAATTTTTGGGTTTTGGCGAAAACCTGGACGAGATTGAAGAATTTCATGCCGACCGGTTGGCCGGACGCATCTTGGGGCAGGGCGATGTTGTGTCTTTGGTCGAAAAAGCCATCGACACCGTCAATAAAGAAGATGCCGAAAAGCTGGCTCAAAAAATGATGAAAGGGGCGTTTACGCTGGAAGATATGCTTTCCCAGCTCAAACAGATCCAAAAAATGGGCTCTATCGGCGGTATTATGGGAATGTTACCCGGAATGTCAAAGTTTTCGGGCGCTGTTGAAGCGGCCGGCGGCGATAAGCTCATCAAAAAACAAGAGGCGATTATCTTGTCGATGACGCCTCAGGAGCGCAAAAATCCGGATATCATCAAGGCTTCGCGCAAAAGACGCATTGCGTGCGGAGCCGGTGTGGAAGTTCATGACGTCAACAGGCTGCTCAAATCTTATGAGCAGATGTCTGCGATGATGAAGCAAATGGGCAAATTCGGCGGAATATCCAAACTGCTCGGATCGGCCTTGTTAAAAAAATCTCCGTTCGGCGGATTGCCGTTTGGAGGAACAGGGGGCAAATTTCCCTTCTGATTGAAGAAGGATTTGCCTGTAAAGTAAATTAAAAAAAGAAAGGAAAACAAATGTCAGTTCGTATCAGACTGTCTCGTGGTGGTTCTAAAAAACGTCCGTTTTACAAGGTAGTTGCTGCTGATCAGCGCGCTCCCCGCGACGGAAGATTTATTGAAAGATTGGGTTCTTACAATCCGTTGTTGCCCAAAGATCACGCTGACAGATTTGTCATTGATGAAGAAAGAGTAAAATATTGGTTGTCCAAAGGGGCGCAGCCGACAGAAAGACTTGAGAAGCTGTTGTCCAAATTGGGTTTGGTCAATGCGCCCAAAATCCACGAACAGCCCAAGAAATCTGCGCCCAAGGCTAAGACTGTTGAGCGTATGAAGGCCAAAGAAGAAAAAGCCGCTGCTGCTGCCGCTGCTGCCGCTGAGGCTGCTGCTTCAGCTGAAGCTCCGGCCGAAGAAGCTGCTTCTGCCGAATAATATTATAAATTGAGGTTTGTATATTTATGAAAAACGAAAAAGTCTGTTTAGGCGCGATTGTCGGGGTGCACGGCATCAAAGGAGAAGTCAAGGTCAAAAGCTTTTCTGATGACGAACGCCATTTGACGCGTTACGGCGTGTTAAGCAACGAAGCCGGCGACAAGACTTTTGATGTAAAAATTGTCGGACATTCTAAAGATCTGTTGAGGGTCAAGATTAAAGGCGTTGACGATAGAAACACAGCCGAAACCCTCATCGGAACGGGGCTTTATGTCAAAAGAGACGCGCTGCCCGAGCTGAGCGGTGAAGAATATTATCACACCGACCTGATAGGACTTGAGGCGCGCGGCAAAGACGGACAAAAAGTAGGAACGGTTGACGCCGTTTACAACTTTGGCGCCGGCGACATTCTGGAGCTTAGGCTCAATGACGGAAGTCAGGAAATGCTGCCGTTCACAACGGCTTTTGTTCCGACCGTAAATATCAAAGACCGCTTTATTATTGTTGAGATGATGCATTTTGCTGCTGATGACGAGGACGGAGAGAATGAAGGTTAAGGTTTTAACCATATTTCCCGAACTCTTCCCCGGATTTTTGGGCGTTTCTTTGACCGGAAAGGCTCTTGACGAGGGAAAATGGTCTCTTGAGACCGTCAACATCAGAGATTATGCTTTTGATAAACACGGATCGGTTGATGACACGCCCTCGGGCGGCGGCGCGGGAATGATTATGCGCGCTGACGTTTTGGGTGCGGCGCTCAAAGCCAATTACACAAACGGGCGGCTGATAAATATGTCGCCGAGGGGAATGCCTTTGACACAGGCCAAAGTGCACGAGCTCTCCCAAGAAGAAAACCTGACGATTATCTGTTCGCGGTTTGAAGGGATAGACGAGCGGGTTTTGGAGGCTTACGGGGCAGAGGACATTTCCATCGGGGATTATATTTTAACCGGAGGCGAACAGGCGGCCATGATTATGCTTGATGCAATTGTCAGGTTGCTCCCCGGAGTTCTGGGAAACGCCGAATCAACTTTGTCCGAAAGCTTTGAGGCCGACTTGCTGGAATATCCGCAATACACGCGTCCGACCTTTTGGGAAGGCCGTGAAATACCGGAAATTCTGATATCGGGGCATCATCAAAAGATTGCCGATTGGCGTCATCTCAAATCGGAAGAAATCACAAAAGTCCGCAGGCCGGACCTGTGGAAAAAATATCTTGCATCTAAGCAAAATTAGGTGTAAAAGCTAACCAACATATAATGAAAAAGGGTAAAACGATGAACATTATCGAAAATATTGAAAAAGAGCAGATGGCAAAGTTGCTCGAAGGTAAAAATCTTCCCGACTTCAAACCCGGCGATACTCTTAAAGTTCATACCAAAGTCAAAGAGGGTGACAGAGAGCGTATTCAGGTTTATGAAGGTGTTTGCATTGCTCGTAAAAACGACGGATTGAACTCTTCCTTTACCGTTCGCAAAATTTCTTTCGGCGAAGGCGTAGAGAGAGTTTTCCCGCTGTATTCTCCCAATGTTGCCAAGATTGAAGTTTCTCGTATCGGTAAAGTCCGCCGCGCGAAATTGTATTTCTTGCGTGCGTTGCGCGGCCGTTCGGCTCGTATTGCCGACGATTTGTCTGCAACCACAAAGACAAAAGAAGAGGAAAAAGGCGAATAATATTTCTTATTCGACGAAAATTTTTGAAAGAGGCGGAGTTTTCCGCCTCTTTCTTTTGTGTGTATGTGCGAAACAAAGGTTGATTGTTATCAAACGGGCGGTTAAAATCGACTCATAAAGTTAACAACTTCAGGAGTTTTTGATGAAAGGAATTATTTTAGCCGGCGGAAGCGGCACAAGGCTCTATCCGTTGACAAAAACCGTATCCAAACAGCTTTTACCTGTTTATGACAAACCGATGATTTATTATCCGCTGTCAACTTTGCTGTTGTTTGGCATAAAAGATATTTTGATTATTTCTACGCCGCATGATACGCCGAATATTGAAGGTTTGTTCGGAGACGGACATAAACTCGGGCTTAATATTCAATATGCCGTCCAGGCCGAACCCAAAGGAATCGCTCAGGCTTTTACCATCGGAGCGGATTTTATCGGCGATGAGGAAGTCTGCCTGATTTTGGGTGACAACATCTTTTACATGGGCGAGCAGTTTCACTTTTTTGAAGAAGAAGTTTCCCGTAACAAGGATAAAAACGCCACGATTTTTGCCTATCACGTGTCCGATCCGGAGCGTTTCGGCGTTGTGGAATTTGATTCTAATTTCAAGGCGCTTTCCATAGAGGAAAAGCCCCAAAAGCCCAAGTCAAATTATGCCTCTGTTGGTTTGTATTTTTATCCGGCAGATGTTGTCGAAAAAGCCCGCAATCTCAAACCTTCCGCGCGCGGTGAGCTTGAAATCACGGATTTGAACAACCTCTATCTTAAAGAAGGGCGCCTGAATGTTGTTCCGATGAAACGCGGCAATGCGTGGCTTGATGCGGGAACACCGGAAAGTCTGATGGCGTCTTCGTCGTTTGTTCAGATTATTGAGGCGCGCCAAGGCTTGAAAATTGCCTGTATCGAGGAAATCGCCTATCGCCGCGGTTTTATTGATGATTCCCAGATGAAAGCCCTGATTGATGAGCTGAAAGACGGCAATATGTATAAAAAATATTTGCAGAAAGTGTTTGAGGAATACCATGAACTTTATTAAGACGGACATTGACGGCGTTTATATCATAGAGCCGAAAATCTGGCCGGACGCCCGCGGATATTTTTTTGAAAGTTACAACAAAAAAATTTTCGACGAGGCTGGATTGATATACGACTTTGTTCAGGACAATCAGTCCAAGTCAAGCTATGGCACCATCCGCGGACTTCATTTTCAAAAGGGCGAGTTTTCGCAAGCCAAGCTTGTGCGCGCAATTGAGGGAACCGTCTTAGATGTGGCGGTTGACCTGCGCGCCGGATCAAAAACTTTTGGCAAGCATGTCGCGGTTGAACTGTCCGCCGAAAATAACCGCCAGCTGATGATACCGCGGGGTTTTGCGCACGGGTTTTCGGTATTGAGCGAGACGGCCGTCTTTACCTACAAATGCGACAATGTCTATAACAAAGCCTCGGAAGGCGGTTTGATGTGGAATGACAAAGACATCGGCATTGATTGGAAAATTCCAGCCGACAAAGTCATTTTGTCCGATAAAGATAGAAAACATCCCTCGTTAAAGGAGTTTGAGCCGTGTTTTTAGTCGTCGGATGCAACGGGCAGCTGGGAACAGAGCTCAAAGCACTTTTGGGCGCTCAGGCGGAATATGTCGACAGAGAAGATTTGGACATCACAGATGAGGCCGCTGTCAAAGCCTTCTTTGACAAACAAGCCTATGAGTTTGTTATCAACTGCGCAGCTTACACGGCTGTGGATTTGGCCGAAGACAATGCCGAAACGGCGCGCAAAGTCAATGAAGACGGCGTGCGCAATCTGGCGCGTTACGGCAAACGGATTATCCATATCTCGACGGATTATGTGTTTGATGGAACAGGGCACAAACCTTATGAGCCCGAGGATAAAACCAATCCGGTTTCGGTCTATGGTCTGACCAAACGCAGCGGCGAACAGGCGGCCTTACAAGAAGCCGATACAGCCGTTGTTATCCGCACGGCGTGGCTGTATTCGCCCTATGGAAACAATTTTGTAAAGACTATGCGCCGCCTTGGAGCAGAACGGGAAAGTCTGAATGTCGTCTACGACCAAATCGGAACGCCGACCTATGCCGCGGATTTGGCTCAAACAATTGTCGAGATGATGCCCCAAATCAAAAGCGGAACAAAAGAAATTTACCATCTGACGGACGAGGGTGTTTGCTCATGGTATGATTTTGCCTGTGAGATTATGTCGCTCTCGGGGCTCAAATGCCGTGTTTGCCCGATACCCTCAAGCGCTTACCCGACAAAGGCCAAGCGCCCATTTTATTCAGTATTAAGTAAAGAAAAAATTAAACGTGATTTTAAGATAACCATTCCCTATTGGAAGGAGAGTTTAGTCAAATGTCTGAAACTATTTTAATAACCGGCGGCGCCGGATTTATCGGATCAAATTTTGTGCCTTATTTTTGCGCAAAATATCCCGAGTATAACATCATCAATCTGGACAAGCTGACCTATGCCGGCAACTTGGACAACCTCAAAGAATGTGCGTCTATGCCGAATTACCGCTTTGTTCAGGGCGATATTTGCGACCGCGCGTTGATTCAAAAGCTCTTTGATGAAAACGACATCAGAGGCGTGGTGCATTTTGCCGCCGAAAGCCATGTTGATAATTCAATCAAAAATCCGATGGCGTTTATCCAAACCAATATTGAGGGAACATTTACGTTGTTGGATGTGGCGTATCATCATTGGATGGACGCGCCGAACAAAGTCAAAGTCGGCTATGAGAAATGCCGTTTTCATCATATCTCGACCGATGAGGTCTATGGCGCTTTGGGTGCGGAAGGGTTCTTTACCGAGACAACGCCCTATGCGCCAAACAGCCCTTATTCGGCAAGTAAAGCGAGTTCGGACTTTTTGGTCAGAGCCTATCGGCACACGTTCGGCATGAACGTGACAACGTCCAATTGCTCCAATAACTACGGGCCGAAACAGCACCACGAAAAGCTGATTCCCCATATCATTTCAAAGGCATTGGCCGAGCAGCCGCTGCCGATTTACGGGCAGGGGTTGAACGTGCGCGATTGGCTGTATGTGCTGGATCATTGCAAAGCGATTGATTTGATTTTCCATAAAGGAAAAGCGGGCGAAACCTATAATATCGGCGGACATAACGAGCGCAACAATATCACGATTGTCAAGACCATCTGCGCCATTTTGGATAAAGAAGCGCCGCGCAAAAACGGGCAAAAATACGAAGACCTGATTACCTTTGTCCAAGACCGCGCCGGCCACGATTTCCGCTATGCAATTGACGCAACAAAGCTTGAAACGGAACTCGGGTGGAAAGCCGATGAGAACTTTGACACCGGCATCATCAAAACCGTTGAATGGTATCTGAAAAACAGGTAATTAGACACAAAAAAATACCGCTCTGCAAAGGGCGGTATTTTCAGTTTCAAAAGACTACTTAGCTTTTTTAGATGAAGTCTTTTTTGAAGGAGCTTTCTTCTCTGGGGCTTTCTTAACATTCTCCGAGCTGTCGGCTTCAGATGCAGTTTTTTCGGAAGAAAATTTTTCCTTATTCTCAGCATCAATACGACTTTTCATCCAATCATCTAACGGCATCTCATCATCCAACGCCAAAATTTCAGCGACGAAACTTTTTCCTTCACTCTTATCCAAAAGATGTCTAAAGAAAACATAAGTTTCCATAACTGAGGTAAGATCTTCTTCCATAAAAAACTCATCGAAACACTCCGCAATTTCGTTAAGTTTAGAGCTTTTGCCCTGTTTTTTAGCTTGGTGTTTCCAAATAATGTAGTAAGCTTCGCCGATGGTGTGTGGTGTTTGAACGATATTGCCCCGAGCAAGCTGATTTCCTAAACTAATAGCTGTTTTCAGATCTTGTTCTGCCAGAACAAACCTTGCAATCAGCTTTGGATCATTTGAACTTTTCATAATAAAAATTTTTTTAATAGTTAAACAATGTAATAACAACTGGAAAAAAGAATAAACGTTTTCCTTTTTTTTGTCAATATTTTTTTATTTTGTCACAATGTGTTTTAGGTAACAAAGAAAAGCGCTTGAGATTTCAAGCGCTTTTCTTTTGAGACAGGTTATTTCAATTTTGATTTCAAATCCTCTAACGAGGTTTTGAGTTGCTCGCCGGTTGTCATGTCTTTGAGGCTGTAAAGCCGGCTTGCAGCTTCTTCCTCGCCGATAATAACCAGATACGGCACACCGATTTTATTGGCATATTCCATTTTCTTTTTGAATTTGCACCGGCGATACATCACATCAACCGGAATACCGGCCTGACGCAGCGCACCGGCCAAACGAACGGCCTCCTGCAGATAAGATTCGTCCTGCGGAATAATCAGAGCTTTGTTCGGGGTCATGGCTTTAATCTTAAGAAGCCCATTATCGCGCAGCTGGTCAAACAGACGCGTCAACCCGATAGAAATGCCCACACCGGGGAATTTTTGCGACATAAAGACAGAAGACAAGTTGTCATACCGTCCGCCGGAGCATACCGAGCCAAACTGCGGATAGGCGTCAAAAAACGTTTCATAAACCGTGCCCGTGTAATAATCCAGCCCGCGGGTAATGCTCAAATCAATCTGAATGTGGTCTTGAGGCATTCCCAAATTCTGAGCTTGAGCCACAACGGTTTTGAGCTCAATCAGTCCGGTTTTGAAAGTGTCGTTTTCAATTTTTAATTCTTCAAGTGTTGCAAGAATATCTTTATTCAATCCATTGATTTTAATGAATTTGAGAAGTTCTTTTGTCTTATCTTCCGGCAGCCCCATGTCTTGGAGTTCGCCCAAGAAAGCTTCTTCCGGAATCTTCTTGATTTTATCGACAAGGCGCAAAATATCAACCGTTTTGTCCGCCAGTCCCAAGTGCTCCAAAAAGCCGCTCAAAAGCTTGCGGTTGTTCAGATAAATCTTGAAAGACGGGAGTTCAAGCTTGGTAAAAATCGTGTCAATGACAGCCAAAACTTCCGCGTCATACACAATATCAAGCTCATCACGGTCGATAATATCAATATCGCATTGATAAAATTCTCTGAAACGACCTTTTTGCGGGCGTTCGCCGCGGTAGACTTTGCCGATTTGATAGCGTTTGAACGGAAAAGTCAGGTCATTGTGATACAAGGCGATGTATTTGGCCAAAGGAACGGTCAAATCAAAGCGCATGGCCAAATCCGTGTCGCCTTTTTTGAACTCGTAAATTTGTTTTTCGGTATCGCCGCCGGTTTTGGACAACAAGACATCAGCCAGCTCCAAAACAGGCGTATCCAACGGCGCAAAGCCGAAAAGTTCATAAGTTTGGGCAATGACGGATTTGAAATGGTTAAAAACAATCTGCTCCTGAGGCAAAAGTTCCATAAATCCCTGTAAGGTGCGCGCTGTCATTGTCCATATCTCCTAAAAATGTTATTTCTAAGCCGACAGTAAACGGCATTTTGAGCCTGATGTCAAGAAACTTGTGCGCTGAGAAAAGATTTTTATTGTCGTGCGGCGGGGAAGGGGCTATAATTCCACCGCAAAAGAGATATAAGGAGAATTCAAATGTTTCGATTGGCGCTTATCGGCGGAAACGACACCTTGTCCAAAAATATATTGGAGCTTTTGGCGCTCAGAGGATACCCTAAAGAAAACGTATCCGTGTTTAAGGCGCGTGTTCAAGGGACGCAGCAAGTGTCTTTCGGCGAAGAAGACCTGCCGTTAAAACCGCTGTCAGCCTTGAATCCGGCTGATTTTGACGCGGCTGTCGTCACCGAAAACGACAAAGACGGCGCTTTGGAAATATTTAAGTTGGCTGAGGCCGGCGTAAAAGTTATCAACGCGACGGCGCAGCTCGGCGGCGAAGACGGCGTGCCGATGGTTGTCGGCGGAATCAATGAAGAGGCCGCGCTGAAGGCCGAGAAAAACATTGTGAGCGTGCCGCATCCGTGCGTAGTGCAGCTGTTGACGGCGTTGGCCGAAATCAATGCCAAATACCGTATCAAAAATATCCGCCTGTCGACCTATGCCTCGGTTGATTTTGAAGGGCAGGACGGCATGAGCGAGCTCTATAACGCGACCCGCCGCATTTTGATGAACGACACGTCTCAAACCAAAGATGGTCTGTTCCACAAAACGCCGGCTTTTAACGTTGTGCCGCAGGCGGGGTGTTTTATCGGCGAGGAAACGTCCGCCGAATGGGTGTATAATGCCCATGTCAAACAGGTTTTGGGCGGCGAGGTCAAGGTTCACGCCAACTGCGCGGTTGTTCCGGCGTTTGTCGGCTTGGGTATTTATGCCAATGTCGAAACCGAGGCGGATATAGATTCCGACGAGGCGCGCGATTATATCAAAAAGACCAAAGGCGTTTTGGTTATGGATAAACAGGAAGACGGCGGCTATGCCTCGCTGATAGAGGCACAAGGCGAAAGCGCCGTTTTTGTCAGCCGAGTCAGACAGGATATGACAGTTGAAAATGGTATCAGCCTGTGGGTTGCCGGCGATGCGTATAAAGTTGCGGCGCAAAATATTTTGGCGCTGGTCAAACAAATAGTAAAAAAGGATAAGTAATGAAAAAGTTTTTGAGCTTTGCGGCGGTATTATTGCTTTGCGGAAACGTCTGGGCGCAATCGGCGGCCGTGGACGACCTTGGCAATGAATTAACCTATCGGGGTATTTCGGACAAATTGGCCGATATTGAAAAAATGACCAAAGCCGAAAATCCGGATATCGACGCCATTGTTAAAGAAGTATCTTATCTGAACGAAACATCAATTAAGCTGGATTCCGCGCGTCAGGCCATCGATACGGAAGTTAAACTGATAGAAAAGCGTGTTGAAGCTTTGGGCGAGGTGGACGACAAACTCCCTGAGGCCAAAATTATTTTGCAAAAGCGCAAAGAATTTAACCGCGAATTGGCCGATGAAAAGGCAAAACTGTCCGAAATTGATATTCTCTCCGCCAAGATAGACGAGCTCAACTTACGCATTTTTGATATTCGCAACCAAATGCTGTGGGGCAACCTGCTCAAGCCGAGCGAGAGCGTTATCTCGCCGAGCGTTTTTGTTAAGATAAGCGGCGAATTTTTGAGCTTTGCGGCGGATATGGCCTCATCTCCGGCAAAATGGTATAAAGGCCTGCCGAAATCCGCGCGGGAAACAGTCAAAACAAAAACATCTACTGTAATCATTTTTATTGGACTGATTTGTATCATCGGCTACTTTTTGCGCCGCTTTATGATCAGACAGCTGGGCTATCGGCAGGATATTGAAAGCCCGCGGTTGGGGCGCAAAATCGTTGCCTCTTTGGCGGTGTGGTGCGGCTATGGAATTATCCCGACAGCCATTATCGGCTTGTGCCTGTATTGGCTGGTCTCCGGCGGTATCTTAAAAGGAAGCTTTTTAGAGATTGTGCTGCCGAGCGCGCTGTATTACCTGCTGTATGTGATTATGGGGCGTGCCTCTTGTCGGGTGGTTTTGACGCCTTATAACGAAAAATGGCGCTTGATAAATATTCCGACGGATAAGGCCAAACGCTTGACAAAAGCTATCTATCTGGCCATTGATATTACAGGAATTTTTGCCTTTATGCAAAATGTGGTAACACGGGCTAATTATTCGCTTGAGCTGTTGGATTATCTGTTGTCGTTGTCGGCCTCAATCAAGGTGCTGTGCGTGGTTTGGATTGCGCATATTTGGTTTGCGGACAACCGCGCGGAAACGGAGGAGGAAACAGACGATGAAGGCGATTTGGAGGCTGAAAGTCGGACATTCAGAATAGGAATACTTGTTAGCATGTTCTCGCTGGTGGTTATCGGACTGGCGCTGTTCGGATACGCAAGACTGTCATCTTTTATTGTCAATCGGTCGATTTTGTCGGCCATTGTGATTGCGGTTTTCAGCATTTTCCGCCGGTTGATTTACGATATTCTCCAACATGTGCTGTTGATGGGACTTTGGGTCAAAACGTTTCGGATGCGGCGGGCATTTCTGCGTAAAATCGATTTTTGGTTTGGGATTGTGGTCGAGCCGCTGCTTTTCTTGTTGCTGGTCGGTGTGATTTTGTTGCTGTGGGGCGTGCCGGCTGATGTATTGCAAACAACTGTTTATAAAGCAATTTCGGGCTTTACGGTCGGCGGTATCCGTATCTCGCTGATATCGATTTTCTGGGGAATTGTCGTCTTTATAACCTGTCTGTGGCTGATTAAGCTGATTAGAAACCGCATCGAGTTTAAGATGCTGGAACAGACAAACATTGACACAGGAACCAAACATTCTCTGGCCTCGGGCTTTGCCTATATCGGCTATGTGCTGGCGGGACTGCTGGCCATTGCCGTGATGGGCGGAGATTTGGCAAATATCGCCCTGATTGCCGGCGCATTGTCCGTCGGCGTTGGCCTCGGTTTGCAAAACGTGGTTAATAACTTTGTGTCGGGCATTATTATGTTGTTTGAGCGTCCGATAAAAGTCGGCGACTGGGTCATGGTTAACGGCAACGAAGGATCTGTTAAGCAGATTAACATTCGCTCGACCGAGATTGAAACCTTTAACCGCTCAAGCATTATTATCCCCAATGCGCAGGTATTGTCCAACGCGGTAACAAACCTGACGCACCAAAACAATTGGGTCAGATATGCCGTCAAAGTCGGCGTGGCATACGGAAGCGACGTCGAAAAGGTCAGAAAAGTGCTGCTGGAGTGCGCTTTGGCGCATCCGAGAGTGACCAAAAAACCGGCGCCTTATGTGTTGTTTCAGGATTTTGGCGCCAACAGTCTGGACTTTGAACTGCGCTTTTATGTCAGCAATATTTGGGACGGTTGGGAAGCACCGAGCGACATTCGCTATATGATAAATAAGCGCTTTATAGAAGAGGGAATTGAGATTCCGTTCAATCAGATTGTTGTCCACCAGGGAAGCCATGTCGCCAAAGAAACGGCCGCGCAGTTCTATGCCAAAGGAGATAAGAAAAATGCTGATTAAGGACTTGAAAGATAAAAATATCATCATTTGGGGAATGGGCGCCGAAGGGCAGGCGGTCAAGGCTTATTTGGACAAGCACGGCATCGGCGGAGAGATTTTTGCCTATAACGACGCCGACGGAATTGAAAAACTGCGCGAATTGGCCGAAAAGGCAGAGGTCATTGTGCGTTCTCCGGGGGTCAGTATTTATAAGCCCGAGTTTTTGGAGATGAAACAAAAGGGGCTCAAAGTAACCTCAAGCACTAATTTGTTTTTGGCCGAGATGAAAGCCAACCACCCAAAAACAAAAGTTATCGGCGTGACCGGTTCAAAAGGAAAATCCACCAGCGTCAGTATGATGTTTGAGATGATGAAAGGCTTGGGGCTGAATGTGGCGTTGGGCGGAAACATCGGCAAACCGTTGATTGAGCTGATTGATGGAAATTATGAGTATATCATCGGCGAATTCTCAAGTTATCAGGCGTCCGATTTGGAAAATTCGCCCGATATTGTGATGTTTACAAACCTCTATTCGGTTCATACGGATTGGCACGGCGGACATGAAGGCTATTGTCGCGACAAAGTTCATCTGGCGCAGGCCGCCGCAACAGCGGTAATTAATCGGGATAATCCCGAGCTGATGAAATACACAAGCAGCCTCAAGAATAAAGTCTTTTACGGCGGCAAAGATGAGTTTTATGCCGTTGACAAAGAGCTTTATTATAAAGGCGAACCTGTCTGCAACATCGAGTCGCTCAAAATCAGCGGCAACCACAATATGACCAATCTGGCCGGCGTGATGACGGTGTTTGAGTGTCTGGGACTTGATTGGCGCAAGGCTTTGACTTATCTGCCTGATTTTGAACCTTTGCCGCACCGCCTGCAAAAGGTCGGCTATGTCGGAAAGGTCTTGTTTATCAACGACAGTATCTCGACAGCGCCGGAAGCAGCCATCGGCGGAATGAAAAGTTTTGACGACACAATGGCGATTATCTCAGGCGGCATCGAAAATAAACAGGATTATACCGAATATGCCAAATTTATTCAAGCAAACCCCAAGGTCAGAGTCGCCGCGACTCTGTTTCAATGCGGGCATCAGATTGCCGAAAGTCTCAAAAAATATGTCACGCGCAAAGATTTTGTGTTGATTGAGGCAGACAGTCTCCAAGAGGCTGTTTCAAAATCTTTTGAGGAATTACAAAAGGTTGGCGGAACGCTTGTTTTGTTTTCGCCCACGGCGCCAAGCTTTGGTTATTACAAAAATTTTATGGAACGCGGAGAAGATTTCATAAGTTGTGTAAAAACACTTGCCAAATCAAAAAAAATATAATAAAAAATTTTTCTATGGTATCAGAAAGCCGGTTTAGCTCAGTTGGTAGAGCAACGCATTCGTAATGCGTGGGTCGGTAGTTCGAGTCTACTAACCGGCACCATTTTTAACACTCCTTTGGGGTGTTTTTTGAATCCATAAGGTCGAATTATTCTTTTTGATAGGGGCTTAACAGATGAAAAAAATTACGGTTATTGGGGCAGGACTTGTCGGATCGACATCAACTTACGGTTTAATGATGCTTGAATTGGCTGATGAAATTGCTCTTGTGGACTTGGATGAAAAAAGAGCCAATGCCGAAGTCTTGGATATCAGACACGGTTTTTGGCAGTTAAGCGGAACAAATGTCAAAAAAGGAACTTATGCCGATTGTAAAGACAGCCAGCTGATTGTCATTACGGCGGGTGTTTCGCGTAAACCAGGGGAAAGCCGCCGTGATTTAATGGAAAAAAATTCAAAAATTATGCAGTCTATTTGTGCCGAAATTCGCAAAAGCGGAACCGAAGCCGTTGTGTTGGTTGTGTCCAACCCTGTTGATGCTTTGACCAATGTTGCCGCCAAGGCTCTGAAATTCCCTGAAGGAAGAGTCTTCGGAACAGGCTGTGCATTGGATACATCGCGTTTGGTCGCAATGATGGCTGCCAGATTAAACCAGCCTATCAGCAAAGTTGAGGCTGTTATCACAGGCGAACACGGCGACGGGCAGGTTGTTAATTGGGATAAATTGACCTCTTACGGCGAGACGATTCCTTTGACAGATGAGGAAAAACACGAAATCTCTGAAGCTGTTCGTTTGGCCGGAATGACGATTATTGAAGGCAAAGGTAAGACCTATTACGGCATTGCCACAACGGTTTGCGCAATTGCCAGATCCGTTATGCTCGGGTTTGAGAGAAGTTACAGCGTTTGCGTTCCCCATCTTGACGAAGAAACAGGATCAAGCGAAGTCCGTCTCATCAGCAAAGGCGGAATTATCAATTAGCCACAAGGATATTGAAATGCAAAATTTACAAGAACATTGCTCTCCGTTGGGAAAACTATCTCCATCGGTTACTTTGTCATTAGCCGCGCGCGCCAAAGAACTCAAAAAACAAGGGCTGGATGTTTGCTCTATGTCGGTTGGTGAGCCGGATTTTGACACCCCAAAAGCTATTAAAGACGCCTGCATTGAAGCAATAGAAAGCGGTAAAACACGCTATATTGCCTCAAGCGGTTTGCCGGAGTTGAAAGCCGAGATTGTCAAAAAATTTGCCTCAAACGGTATTGCGACAAAGCCTGAAAACATCATTATCTCTACAGGCGCCAAATTTGCGCTGTTTCAGGCCATAACGGCTTTGTGCGGCGAGGGCGACGAGGTTGTTGTTTTTGCGCCTTATTGGGTATCATATATTGAAATGATTAAAGCTTCCGGCGCCAAACCGGTTGTTGTTCACACCAAACAGGCGGACAATTTTGAGCCGACAAAAGAGGCTTTGGAAGCGGTTGTCACAGACAAAACCAAATTGATTATCACAAACTCGCCGAACAACCCGACCGGCGCCGTTTATTCAAGAAAAACGGTCGAGATGATTGCCGATTTGGCTGTTAAGCATCAGATTATGGTTTTGGCTGACGAGATTTACGAAAAATTGAACTATGACAAAACGTCCGAACACGTCAGCATAGCCTCGCTGAATGATAAAATTGCCGATTTGACAATCACGGTCAACGGCTTTTCAAAAACCTATGCCATGACGGGGTGGCGCTTGGGCTATTTGACAGCCCCTTTATGGTTGACTAAGCGTATTTCGGCCTTGCAGAGCCATGCGACAAGTAATGCGACAAGTTTTGTGCAATATGCCGGTGTGGCGGCGCTTCAGGGCAAAGCCGATTCCGAGATTGAGGCAATGATAGCAACCTTTGCCAAACGCCGCGAGGTTTTGTGCGGCCTGCTCAAAGACATTCCGCAAATTGATTTTTGCGAGCCCAAAGGCGCTTTTTATGTGATGTGCAATATTGCCAAAACAGGAAAAACAGCCGATGCCTTTGCCGCGGAGTTGCTTGAGAAAAAATTGGTGGCGGTTGTGCCCTGCACCTCATTCGGCGCGCCTGAATATGTGCGCTTGAGCTATGCTTGCTCGGAAGCCGACATCAAAAAAGCCCTCGGCAGAATTAAAGAATTTTGCGAAGAATTGTAAGGTCGGTTTAGTTTCGACCAGATGAGCCGAACCCTTTATCGCCACGTTCGGTTTGGCTCAAGGCGTCGACAGAAACAACTTCCGGCTTATAAATAGGACAAATCACAAGTTGCGCCATACGTTCAAGTGGCGCAATTTCTATATCATGGTCATTGTAGTTAAAAACATTGACTTTAATTTCACCGCGGTAAGACGCGTCAACCGTGCCAAGCTGGGCGACAATGCCGTTTTTGGTTAGGCCGGAGCGCGGGCGGATTTGAAGTTCGACCGAGCGGTTGTTGTCGGTGGGATAATCAGAGACCTCCAAACAGACACCGGCAGAGATAGTGGCAATGCCGTGCGCCGGAATCACAACAGGCGTATCAACGGCTGCTCGCAAATCATAACCGGAATCACCGTCTTTTGAAAAAAGTTCGGGCATATCCGAACGCAAATATTTAACTTTTAACAGCATCAAAATATCTCCTTTTTTTCTTTGGAGAATAGTCCGGTTTTAAAGCAGGGTAAACTGTTTTTGCCATTATCCCCAACATTGATTTCGGCTTATTTAACATACTCAAATATACTTTTTTAGGATTTCGAAATATTTTGTGACTTGGCATTTGAAAAAAAGTCAACTAGACTATCGTCGTGGTCAGAAGAAAAGACTGCGTGTTAAATTTAACAAAAATGAGGAGATCTTTTTATGAAATTTAGAACAATGTTACTGGCTTCTGCAGCTGTTATGGTTGCTTCTTCTGCTTTCGCAGCCGAGGATATTACAAGTGCTTTTTATCTTCCGGCTCAAGGCAAAATTTTATCCGATACAACACTGAAAACATCTCGTTTCAAAATGGATAACGATTCTGTTGAAAAAGGCCTGCGCGCCGAAGAAACAGTGACGGTCGGTGTTGCTGAAAATCTGGCTGTTTTCGGCCGTCTCGGCAATGAATTCAATGTCGACAAAGAATACAACAATAACCACAACTTCGATTACACATTAGGCGGCAAATATAACTGGACGCAAGACAAATTGATGGCACAGGTTGTTGCCGGATATCATACATTTGATCCGCGTTCTTGGTGGGGTAAGGCCGAAAATGAAAACAACAAATGGGAAAAATTCCTGTTTGGTCAAGTTAAATTGGGCTATGAGTTGGATTGCGGCTTGACACCTTACACAACATTCCAAGCCGTCGGCAATATTGACAATGGCAATAGAGAAATGGAATACTTTTGGTTCTTGGGTGCACATAAACTCATCGACAAGACCGCTCTTGATTTGGGCGTCCGTTATGACTTCACAACGGAAGATGATTATGAACAGGAGTGGTATGCTCAAGGTGCCGTTGACTACTATGTCAGAGACAATGTCACAGTCGGCGTCTTCGGTGACTACTACCTCGGCGGAAAAGGACACAAAGACGTTGATTACGGCTATGATTTAGGCTTGTCCGCCAAAGTATTGTTCTAAATTTTTGAATAATATTTAATCCAAAAGGCATTCTTTTTATCTTAAAAAGAGTGCCTTTTTTCTTGCTTTCGATATTCAAAATAATATGATGGTTGTCAAAACAAGGACAAAGACTATGCTCTCAAACAAAAACTTTTACATTTTTCTTTTGTGCCACTTGATAATTTGGGCACTGCTGCCAATAATTTTTCGCGCCAATCTGCCGATGGATTCAGCGGAGGCGCTTGTCTGGGGTTTTATCGGCGAGTGGGGCACCAACAAGCACCCGCCATTGTCGGGTTTTATGGCAAACCTTATTTATCAGGCAAGCGGCCGGCCTGAATCCTTATATGTGCTGAGCCAGTTATTTGTCATCGGCGGTCTGTTTTACATCTATAAATTGGCTAAGCTGTTTTTGCCGCAGACCAAAGCCATCTTAGCGGCGGCTGTTTTGGAAGGCGCAGCTTATTATAATTTGGTCACACCGGAATATAATGTCAACATCATTGCCTTGATGCTGTGGCCGGCGGCGGTGTATTACTTTGTCTGCGGCATCAGAGGGAATAAGCTTGTTGATTGGCTGCTGTTTGGGCTGTTTGCGGGGCTGAATATCCTGAACAAATATGTGTCCGGCATATTGCTGATTTGCTTAGGCCTGTATCTGGTTTTGACCAAAGAAGGGCGGACAAGACTGACGTCATGGAAAGTTTGGATCGGCGCGGGCGTTGCTTTTGCTTTGATTGCGCCGCATCTTTGGTGGCTTGAGGCACACGATTGGTTTGTGATTGATTATTTTCTGGGGCGTTCGGGTGAGGGCAAAGTGATGCCGTTCGGGTTAGCTCATCTCGTGTATCCATTCAAATTCTTGGCAGCGCAGGCCATGACCGGTGCTCTGGCTCTCCTGATTTTGATAGGGGCGCGCTATAAAAGCGGCAAAGACAATATAAAAATATCGGCCGCCGATAATCGTTTGATTTTTTACGCCGGTGTGCTGCCGATGATTTTGATGGCGCTGATTTCGCTTATTCTGGGGATTAAGCTCAAAAGTATGTGGGGATCACCGACATTGTATATGTTGGGTATTTGCTTTATGGTCTGGAAGCCGTTCAAGGTGGAAAAAACAGCCAAGAAGATGTTTGCGGCCTGCTATGGGGCAATGATTTTGTTCGCTTGCGCGTTTGCATTACAGGCCTCTTTGACGACAAGCGCAAAGTTTAAGTTAAATGCGGCGGATTTCACGCAAAAGCTTGAGGCGGACAAAGCCGCTTATGTGGGCGGCAGCGTTTGGCTGGCCTCGACATTAAGCGTCTATGCGCCGACGCATCCGGCGGTGTTGTTTTTGATGTCACCAAAGGACAATCCATGGATTGATATGGCAGACGTTCAGCATAAAGGCATTTTGGTTGCGGACGAAAATCTGGACGCCTATCTGGCATATCAACGGGAATTTAAAGACTTGCCGGAACCTAAAATTTATGAATTGACAGTTCAATCGCCTTTGGGTAAAGTCAAAACATATCAACTCTATTATGGCACGATTGCGGGAGAACAAAAATGAGAGAAACGGTCAGCGTTGTTATTTCGGCTTATAACGAGGGAGAAAGCGTCAACGAGTTGCACAAAGAGCTTGGCAAAGTGATGAAAGATTTGCCGCTCAAGGACTATGAGCTTATTTTTGTGGACGACGGCTCAAAAGACGACACCTATGCCAAGTGCCAAAAGCTTCAGGCAAAAGACAAGCATGTCAAGATTGTTCATCTGCGCCGCAATTTCGGTCATGAGGTAGCCATGACCGCCGGTATGGATTATGCAAAAGGAGATGCCGTTGTCTTTATGGATGCCGACTTGCAGCATCCGCCGGTTTATATCAAAGAAATGGTCAAATATTGGCAGGAAGGAACGGATATTGTGTTGACAAAGCGTGTTGAAAATCAAGCAACATCAAAGTTTTATGATATGTGTGCGGCGCTGTTTTACAAAGTGTTGAACTTCTTATCCGATACAAAAATTCCAGCTAAAACACCTGATTTCAGACTAATTGATCGCAGTTATATCGATTTTTTAAAAAAATTCAGCGAGCATGACCGCTTGTTCAGGGGGCTACTCTCTTGGGCTATGCCCAACGACAATGTCAAAGTCATTGATTTTGTTGCACCGGATCGCTTTGCTGGCGTGTCCAAATATAATTTCGGAAAATCTTTGGCACTGGCTTTAAATAGCATTGTCCAATTTTCGACAAAGCCTTTGCGCTTGTCAATTTATCTTGGGTTGTTGACGGCGTTTATTTCGGGTATTTTGGGACTGTATGTCATTGTGGAGCATTTTGTGCTTAACCGCCCGACGCCGGGGTATGCCACAATTATGACAACGATTATTTTCATCGGCTCGGTTCAGCTGATTGTGATGGGGATAATCGGCGAATATATCGGTAAAATCCATATGGAAGTCAAAAACCGTCCGCTCTACATCGCCGAATACAAAGACGCCAAAAAGGACTAAGCGCTTATGCTCAAAAAGATTTTTAATGCAGATGATTTCGGGATTTCAGAAGGCGTCAATCAGGCGATTGTGACGGCGCACACCAAAGGCGCGCTCAATTCAACAAGCCTGATGGTCACCATGGCGCGCACGGAAGAGGCCGTTAAGCTTTCCAAACAAATGCCGAACTTGAGTATCGGACTTCATGCCAATCTGACCAATGAACAGGCCGTGTTGCCGCATAAGGATATTCCGCTGCTAATAGATGAAAACGGCCGTTTCAAGAACGGCTTTGTCGCGCTGGCTTTGTTGTCCGTGCTCCACCCCAAAGAGCTCAAACGTCAAGCTAAAGCCGAGATTAAAGCCCAAATTGACAAGGCAGTCGGCTTAGGGATTTCGCTATCTCATTTGGATTCACACCGCCATATTCACATGATTCCGTCAATTTTTAAGGCGTGTCTGGAACTCAAAGCGCAATATGCCATTCCGCGCCTGCGTTTTATAAATGAAAATCCGCTGCGTACCATTCAAACAACTCCGACCAAAGAATGGCTCTCGGACGGCGGTTTAATTAAAAGCCTTGTGCTGTCGGCCTGTGCCGTCGCGGATAAGCTTTTGTTCGGGTTCAGAGCAAACACCTATTTTTACAGCATTGTAAATACCTGCAAAATCTCGCGGGATAAGCTCAAAGACATCACGGTGCCCAAAAGCTATCTGGCGGTTGAGGTTATGCTCCACCCCGGAATGCCCGAGGTTGACAGAGTGCACCCTGAAGAAATCTTTGATGACAATATCCTGAGCCCGTGGCGGACAAAGGAGCTTGAAACCCTGTTGGATAAGACGATAGAACAAGAGTTTAAGCAGCCCCTTTAAGATTTTCTCCGCGCCATTATATCAATGGCAAACAATCAAAAAGGAGAAAACAGATGAAAACAGTTACCCTTAACACAGATGCCAAAATGCCCCTGATGGGGCTTGGAACATTTTTGTCCGCCCGCGGCGAAGTCTATCAGGCGGTGCGTTGGGCAATTAAACTCGGCTATAAGCATATTGACTGCGCGTCGATTTATGGCAACCAGTCCGAAATCGGGCAGGCGCTGCACGATGCCGTTGCTGAGGGTGATTGTCGGCGCGAGGAATTGTTCATCACATCAAAATTGTGGAATGACAGCCACCAAATAAATCAGGTTCGTCCGGCACTTGAAAAAACATTGACCGAGCTGAAACTTGATTATCTGGATTTGTATTTGATTCATTGGCCGGTGGCGCAGGTTCTGGGAACGGTAATGCCTTTAAAAGATGATGATTGGCTGCCTTTAAGCGAGGTTCCGCTTTGGGAAACATGGGCAGAGATGGAAAAACTTTACCATGCCGGATTGGTCAAAGCCGTCGGTGTTTCAAACTTTAACGAGGCCAATCTGAAAGCATTGATTGAAAAAACAGCCATTGTGCCGGCGGTCAATCAGGTGGAATGCCACCCGCTGCTCAGCCAAAATGAGCTTCTTGAATTTTGCCGCAAAAATAATATCGTGCTGGAGGCCTATTCGCCACTGGGGGCGCAAAAAAGCAACGAGTATATTCTCAAAAATCCGATCATTCAGACCATTGCTCGCCGCAATAGATGTACGCCGGCGCAAGTGGTGTTGGCATGGAACTTGCAAAGAGGAATCCCCGTTATTCCAAAATCCGTGCACGAAGAAAGAATACGCGAAAACTATGCGGCTTTGGCGGTTGAGCTGGACGAGGCGGACGGAAGAGAAATCGACGCCCTCAATGAAAACGAACGCTTTTTTGACGGCACATCTTTTGAAAACGCCGCCAAAGGATATGCCGCCGTTTTTTAGAATAAAGTGCGCAAGAACGAGAGCAAAGCGGCCTCATCACGCCATTTGATGCCGATTTCAAGCACGTTAAACATCGGTTGCAAATCATGCGGAATTTTAACCATATCTTTTGATGTTGTAATTAATGCGGCGTCTTGAGCCTTAGCCTCGGCAATCAAAGCCTCCAGCTCAGTGCGGGTATAAAAGTGATGATCCGGAAAATCAACCGTTTTCACAAGAATAAGCCCGCAGTCCTGAAGTGATTGATAAAACTTTTGCGGCCGTCCGATTCCGGCAAAAGCCACCACGCGCGCTGTCGCAAGTTTAGGCCTCATCGGCACAATATCCCCCCTGAAAACAGGAAGCCCTTTGAGCTTCGGCAAAATGCCGCACTCGTCCTCGCCGAGCAGAATAACGGCTTGAGCGCGTTTAAGCCCTTGAGATAAAAATTCACGCATAGGACCGGCCGGAATAGGGCACAAATTGCCCATGCCGACAGCGCCGTCAATGACCAAAAACGACATATCTTTATAAAGGGTCGGGTTTTGAAATCCGTCGTCCATCAAAATAACATCGGCACCGTTATCGACAGCCATACAGGCTGCCTCATAGCGTTTATGGTTGACCACAACCGGCGCTGCGCAGTTCAGCAAAAGCGGTTCATCTCCGACTTCGGCCGGTGTGTGGACGGTCTCGTCGACAATGGCTCCTTGAAGACTGCCGCCGTATCCTCGCGAAACAAACCACGGGTGTTTGCCAAGTCCCTTCAAAAATCCGGCCAAACTCAAAGCCGTTGGTGTTTTGCCGGAGCCGCCCGCCGTCAGATTGCCGATGCAAACAACCGGAACAGAAACCTTGCGCGGCTTAATAAATTTGACGCGGCACCATGTCGCCAAAGCATACAAACAGGACGGCAGATATAAAACCGTCGACAAAAAGTTACGCGTGCGCCAATGTTTGGGCGTTTTCATTAAAAATAAGCCTTAATCTTGTCCATGATACCGTCCAAAACCTTGGTTTCGCTGGTTGCCCAGTTATAGGCAAGAGAGCGCTTGGCATCAAGGAAAGCCTCGTTTTGAAGAAGTTCCGTCAACAGCTCCTCCATCTCGGCCGTATCATTAACCTGCATAACGGCGTCAGCCTTTTTGGCGCGGTTCATCGCATCGGTAAAGTTGTGCATATGCGGTCCGACAATAACGGCATCACGCACGCGGGAAGGCTCAATAAAGTTTTGACCGCCGTGCGGAATCAGCGACCCGCCGATAAACACAATTTTAGCCAAATCATACCAAAGCCCCATTTCGCCGATGGTGTTAGCAACATAAACATCTGTCTTTGGCGTGATTTTTTCTTGTTTGGAGCGCAACGCTGCCGAAAGCCCAAGCTTTTGGATATCCTCGACAATTTGTTCGCCGCGGTTGGGGTGGCGCGGGGCAATAATCAAAAGCAAATCAGGGAATTTTTCCTTAAGACGCTTATGCAGTTTGGCCAAGCGGACTTCCTCGTCCTCATGAGTGGAGCTGGCCAGCCAGAACGGACGTTTGCCGATTTGTTTAAGCATATCTTCGCGGGATTTTTCATCAATCGGAAGCGGCAGACCTGCATATTTGAGGTTGCCGAGGCAAACAGTCTCCGGCGCGCCCAAAACACGCAGCCTGTAAGCGTCTTCTTCGGACTGTCCGAGACAAAGGCTGAAGCAGCTCAAAAGCTCTTTGCAGACAAAGTCAAACTGCTGCCAGCGTTTGAATGTTTTGTTCGAGATTCGCCCGTTAATCAGAATCAATGGAATATTGCGGCGTTTGATAGACGACAGCACCGCCGGCCAAAATTCGGATTCAAACCACAAAGCAACATCAGGATGCCAATGTTTGACAAACCGATTGGTAAAGACAGGGTTGTCAATCGGAATAAACTGATGAAACGCACGCTCAGGTAAGCGTTTTTGCATGACGTCGGCCGAAGTAACGGTTCCGGTTGTAACCATAACATGCGCATCAGGATAAGTCTCAAGAATTTTGTTAATCAGCGGCAGCATCGAAACCGATTCGCCGACAGAAGCACCGTGCAACCAAAAGAGTTTGCCCTCGGGGCGTTCTTTAATCGGTCTACCGACACGCTCATTAAACCGGTTAACATCTTCTTTGCCGATTTGTTTGCGTTTGTTGACATAGCTTCTGATAACCAGCGGATACAGAATTGTAATAAGCATATTGTAAATTTTGATAAACATTGGACTTATCCTTCTTTTTTCTTAAAATCATAAACATCGGCGGGTTCAATGACCGGATTTCCGGCCAAAGCATCACATTCCTGAGCCTGAAGATTGGCAATGCGCTCCAATTTTTGACGATAGGTTTCAACTCCGTCGTCATCAAGCCCCTCAGGAACATAAATAGGGTTGCTCAAAGCAAAAACGCCTTTGGCAAAGGGCAGGGGAATCAATGTTCTGTCCCATGAAGTTGAGGCAATTTTGCAGGGTTTGCTGCTGTAACAGGCGCAAACAATAGGCTTGCCGGTTTTGCTGGCAAAATAAATCGGAGATTTCTTCATCCGCATGCGCGGCCCTCTCGGCCCGTCGGGAGAAATACATAAATCATACCCGTGAATCAGCGCGCGCATCAGTTCTAAGGCACTTTGACGGGGATTCTCGTTGCTGGAACCGTTAATAGGCGTAATATGAAACCACTTGAGCAGATGAGCGATAATCTGTCCGTCCTGATGGGGGGAAACAAGTGCGGTCATTTTACGTTTGAGCACACGGTGCTGAAAGAAGGGCATCATTGTCGCGCGCGAGTGCCAAACGACAAAAATGGCGTTGGTATTTTGCAGCGCCTGCTTGGTCTGAACAACGCCCATATATTTCCAACGCGTTGTTGCACCGGCAAATCTTGAATAGATATAAACGGCAAAAGCCACACAGCAAATGACAAAAGGCGACTTCATTATTTTCTTAAAAATGGGTTTGAAAAAAGACTTCACGAACATTTGCGGCCTCAAGGTCTGGTATCTGTCACGCTGATGCCGATAGTGTCGTTATCTGTGACAACAACTTCGCCATGTCCGATAAGCACATCATTGACATAAATATCAACATGGTCATTAATCGTGCGGTCCAGTTCAACGACCGCGCCGCGTCCCAGACGCAAAAGCTGGTAGACTCTCAGACTTGCCGTGCCGAGCGTGATGGATACATCAACATCAATCTCATCACTTGAATAAGCAGGTTTGTTCTCTGCTGTCATAATTTCAAACTCCGTAAAAGACAATAAATTTGTTTTAATATATAAGGAATTTTTCAAGAGCAAAATCAGAAAAACGCTTTATTACACAGATTTTTTTTGTGGATTAAACATTTGCCCGATTGCCCAAAGAGCGTATCTGTGGCAAAAAGTTGAGAAAAGGCGGTTGCAGAACCGCAAAAGATTATCTATATAAAAAGAGATGAAAATTTTTAACAAACGGGTGAGTTCTGACATGACTAAAGAAAAATATTCGCTTCTGCCGTTGCGTGACATTGTTGTTTATCCCAAGATGATTGTGCCTTTGTTCGTCGGGCGCGAAAAGTCCATCAAAGCCCTGCAGAAGAGTGTCGACAATGACCAAAATATTGTTCTGGTCACACAAAAAGACCCTTCTGTTGAAGATCCGCAAAAAGAAGATGTCTTCCAAATCGGCACCTTGGGAACGGTTTTGCAGCTCCTAAAGCTGCCCGATGACACGGTTAAAGTTTTGGTTGAGGGGCTGGAACGCGTCCGTCTGGACAATGTGGAGCCTTCCGATGCCGGACTTGAGGCCGAAATTACCATTTTGCCGGACTCCAAAGACGACAATCCCGAACTTGAGGGAATTGTCCGCGCGGTTTTGTCCCAGTTTGAAGAATATGTCAAACTCTCCAAAAAGATTCCGCCTGAGGTTTTGATTTCGGTCAATCAGATTGAAGATTATACAAAACTGGCCGACACAATCGCCTCGCATCTGGCGCTGAAACTGGCGGACAAACAGGCGCTGTTGGAAGGGAAATCTCTTTCCGAACGATTCGAAATGCTGCTCGGGTTTATGGATGCGGAAATTACCATGCTCGAGGTTGAAAACCGGATTCGCAACCGTGTCCGCAAGCAAATGGAAAAAAGCCAAAAAGAATATTATCTGAATGAGCAGATGAAAGCCATTCAAAAAGAATTGGGCGACGACGAAGAAGACGAAATTGCGGGTTATATGTCAAAAATTGACAAGACAAAGCTGTCCAAAGAAGCCCGTGAGCGTGCGCTGTCCGAGGTCAAAAAGCTCAAAAATATGGGGTCGAATTCAGCCGAAGCAACGGTTGTGCGCAACTATCTGGATTGGCTGCTGGATATTCCGTGGCACAAGCGGTCACGCATTAACAAAGACCTGAAAGTGGCGATAGACGTCCTCAACGCCGACCATTACGGATTGGACAAGGTCAAAGAGCGAATTATCGAATTTTTGGCCGTTCAGGCGCGCTCGGACAAAGTCCGCGGGCCGATTCTGTGTCTTGTGGGGCCTCCGGGGGTTGGTAAGACATCTTTGGGCAAGTCCATAGCCAAGGCAACAGGGCGTTCGTTTGTGCGGACATCGCTTGGCGGTATGCGCGACGAGGCCGAAATCAGAGGCCACCGCCGCACCTATATTGGCTCAATGCCGGGGAAGGTTATCAAAGGTATGAAAAAAGCCGGCACGACCAACCCGCTGTTTTTGTTTGACGAGATTGACAAACTGGGCAACGACTACCGCGGCGATCCGTCGTCGGCGCTGCTTGAAGTGCTCGACCCTGAACAAAACGCAACATTCAACGACCATTATCTTGAGGTGGACTATGATTTGTCCGATGTGATGTTTGTCACGACGGCCAATTCGCTGGATATGCCGCGGCCGTTGCTGGATCGTATGGAAATTATCCGCCTGTCGGGTTATACCGAGGACGAAAAAATAGAGATAGCCAAGCGCCATTTGCTGCCCAAGATTTTTAACGAAAACGGGGTCAAGAAAAACGAGCTGGATATTTCCGAAGACGCCATCCGCGATATTATCCGTTATTATACGAGAGAAGCGGGCGTGCGTAATCTGGAGCGCGAACTCTCGACCATTGCGCGCAAGGCTGTCAAAGATATTTTGCTTGGCAAAGACTCCAAAGACAAGACGGTCAAAGTCACGTCCAAAAATTTGGAAAAATATCTGGGCGTCATCAAATACCGTTTTGGCGAGGCCGAAGAAAAAGACCAAATCGGCGTCACAACCGGTCTGGCTTGGACAGAAGTCGGTGGCGATATCTTGTTTATTGAGGCGGTCGATATGCCCGGCAAAGGCATTGTCAAACAAACCGGAAAGCTCGGCGATGTGATGAAGGAATCTATCGAAACGGCTTATTCGGTTGTGCGGGCACATTCAAAAGAATTGGGCATTGACCCCGATATTTTTGAAAAGACGGATATTCACGTCCATGTTCCCGAGGGCGCCACACCCAAAGACGGACCGTCGGCCGGTATTGCGATGTATACGACTTTGGTTTCTGTTTTGACCCAGATTCCTGTCAAAAAAGATGTTGCGATGACGGGCGAAATCACGTTGCAGGGCAGGGTGCTGCCCATCGGCGGACTGAAAGAAAAACTGCTTTCGGCGCTGCGTGGCGGAATCAAGACAGTCATTATTCCCGAGGAAAATGAAAAAGATTTGGCCGAGATTCCGGATAATGTCAAAGAAGGGCTGAAGATTATTCCGGTATCAAATGTCAAAGAAGTCTTGAAAATCGCGTTGGCTAAAATGCCAAAATAAAATCTCTGCATAACTTTCTGAAAGAGATTGAAACGAACGGGAAAGATAATAGATTAAAAGGAGAGTAAAAAAAGAGACTTTTGCTCTCCTTTTAAGATGCAAAAACGAGGTTCTAGGCGTGGCATTTTTTGATAACATCAACGGATTGAACGGACTTGCGGCATATGCCGCGGGCGGTTCAAATATGTGCCTCGTCTTACCCCCCCCCTACAGTTTCTAGGCTTTCCGCGCATTCGCAACGGGGAGGTGTGATATGGTAAAGAGTATCACGCTGACGGCGTCAATGCGGAGCAACTTAAACAGCCTCAAAAACATCTCCAAACAAATGAACACGACACAGGAAAGGCTTTCAACCGGCAAGAAAGTCAATTCCGCGATTGACAATGCGTCAAGTTATTACCAAGCCAGAGCCTTAACAAACAGAGCCTCGGACTTAGATGCCCTATTAGATGCCATGGGACAGGGGATACAAACCATTCAAGCGGCGACACAAGGCCTGACAAGCGGGGTGTCGTTTTTAGAACAAGCGTCAGCCATAGCCACCGAAGCCTTAGCGGCAACCAAAATCCCAAGTAAAGAGTGGTTTGAGTCTCAAGTCGGCGAGAACGGAGCCGTTGTGACAACCGCGCAGGAGCTCAAAGAGGCTGTTAATGCCGGCAAAGAAACAATCTGCGTTTATGGTAAAATTGATTATTTAGACAATGAAACATTAACGCTTAAAGCGGGGCAAAAACTAGTCGGCACAGAATATTACACCGGTTATACCGGACAAGACAAATTTTCAAAATTAACTTTTTCTTTTAATGGATCTATATACGCGCGTTCAACATGCGTTACGATGCATGATCAAAGTCTTGTTTCAGATTTAGATATCACATGCAACAGTCCTTCAGAAAAAATTTCGCCTGAGGTGTTGGTAGCTCGTAAAGGAAGTGCCAAGGTTCAAAATGTGGATATCAAAATTTTCCGCGCGTCGGCCGGAGTCAGAGGAGCCTGTGGTGCGGCAATAGAAGCGGACGGGGCAACTATTAATATCAGCGGGCACAACAGAATAGATGTCTCGGGGTATTATGTTGCCGGAACATGTGCCTATGGAGGCGGAAAAATTAATTATTTGAGCAGAAGCACAACGGAAATAACGGTTTCTGCTACCGGCGTAACTTATGACGAAAGCTGCGGGGTTTACACATGGTCAGATGCCATGACAAATATTGAGCAGGATGCCCAGATTAATATCAAAGTAAATAAAGCCAGAGCTCTAAGTGTTTTAGCAAATTCGGTTCTCGACGTGGCGGGTAACATCAATGCTGAGGGAACTTGGAATGTAGACGGTGAATATAAGAATACCTCCTTTTTATTCATGGGAGTGGGGGCGGAGTACTCCGGAAATCAAGTCAATATCCGCTCCTCAGCCAAATTAAATATAAAGTCGAAAGATAACAGCATGCTGTTTACTTTGGGGCGGAGTAATAAGTTAATTATTGAAGCTGGAGCTCAAATCAATAATTTTGACGGAGAAACCGAAAAAAATCTTGTGTCCGACGGATATCAGCAAATACAGGAAATAAACTCAAAAGACATAACTTTTAATGATCTGCTCCAGTCTGGAAATTTTCATTTGTCGACATCTCAAAGCGATATAGATTGGGATAATATTATTTCACCCAAAGAGAGCGAAAACTTGGCAAGAGTTTTAGCGGATTCGGCTTATGCGGAGCGATATAATAAAGCCTTTGAACAGTATGATAAACTGATTGAAGATTCGTCCTATCAAGGTGTCAATTTACTCAAAAATGAGAAAATTGATGTTATTTTTAACGAAACCCACACTAATAAATTGACGGTTCAGGGACAGGATATGAGTTCCGAGACTCTGGGCGTGACAAAAGCCGCATGGACAACGGATGTCGATATTGCTAATTCTCTGAGCGAGATTGTGGCGGCGCTTAATAAAATACGCACATTTCAATCAGAACTCGGGAATAATTACAGCATAATCCAAACGCGGCAAAACTTTACCGAGTCTTTGACAGATGTTCTTGAAACAGGCGCGGATAACCTTGTGCTCGCTGATATGAATGAGGAATCTGCGAATTATTTGGCGCTCCAAACCCGCCAGCAACTCGCCACCAACGCTCTTTCCCTTGCAGCCAATTCCGCCCAGAGCGTGCTGGCTCTGTTTGGATAAGGCACATTGCCGTCACAAAAAAATAAACGGGTTCGGGCTTAATTTACAACTTCTTAGTGTTGACGAGCAAAGAGTCAAAGAATAATACGGGCATAAAGCAGCGGCAGCGTTCAGTCATTTGCCGTCAACACTTAGAAAGTAAATTCCAGCCCGATGATTTTTGGTTACTTTTGATCATTCAAAAGTAACGTAAAACAATGCTCAAACTCGCAACAAAAAATGATTTGGAAATTTAAGTAAGGTTTTTTTATTTGACCTTGGATATTCGGGTCAAGCCCGAACATGACGATAAAGGGACAACCATATTTTAGGTTCGGGCTTAATTTTCCTGATTGGTAATAACAATTTCCAAAGGTTGTTCATCTTCCACAGAATCAGAAACATCTACCTCTGGCGAGGGTTCACTCTCTTCAACCAAATTTTCTTCGCCTTCTGAGGCAAACTCAATCTCGGAGTCTGCAGATTCTTCCGCGCCCGCCGCATCAGTTTTATCTGATATAGCAACCTGAATAACTTCATCTTCAACAGGTTGCGCAGGCGTCTCGGATATCTCGGCAGCCGCATCTATTTCTTCAACCGGTTTCATGCTGGTGCTGACTTTTGTCTTTTGCGGACGAACCATCGGCAGACTATCGCGCAAAGCAAGCTTTTCAGGGCTCAACAAGGCATCTTTATTTTGCGGTTTGTTCAAACATTTTAGCAGCCAAATATCATAAATCGGATGCTCAACCGCATTCAGCGCCGGCGTGGAAGAAAACATCCACCCCTTGAAAATATTAACCGGATGATCGCTTTTGTAATTATCAACCACATCGACAAATGCTGTGTTTTCGGGCGTCTCTTCGGGCGGCGTCGTCACGCACTTGCGCACCAAAATCGAAAAAGTCCCAAAATTGGCCAGTCCGTTAACCGGAACGTCAACCTCGCTGACGCGGCCCGTAATCTTGTCCATAGCCTGAAGCCGTGCGGTGTTTGTTTCAATATCCGTCGCACCCGCGCTCAGAACAAATCCGCCGACAATCCATACCGTTGATAAAAACAAAAAGCGTTTATTCATTGTTGGTAACCATAAAGACGACTTCGCCGACCAAATCTTCAATCGTCTTGAAATCTTTGGTGTTTTTAAGATTATCCCCGTCTTTCAAAACGGTGTCGGAATGACCGGGATCGATTTTGATAAATTTATTGCCGATAAGCCCGTCTGCCACAATAGCGGCCGAGCTGTCATCAGGCAGCTTGATATTCGGCGCGATACTCATCACAACATTAGCCGTGTAATCTTCCTCATCAAGCTTTTGGCTGACGACCGTTCCGATTTTGATGCCGTTGATGCGCACATCAGACCCGACATTCAATCCGCCGACTTTCAAAAATTTGGCGGTCAGGTTATACCCTTTGACAACTTTCAAATCCGATACATTGTAAGCAAAATAGCAAAACAGCGCCGCTACAGCCAAGACCAAAATTCCCATAATGGTTTCAACAGGTCTTTTATACATAAAGAAATTCGGTTTTATCATTGATTTTATTCTCCTTTTTTGCTTTGGCGTTTGGCTTTGCCGATGCCGATAATACGTTCAATAAGTTCTTCCAAGACCATAGCGTCTTGCGTATAAGAAAATTCACCCCCGGGGGCAATCATATCTTCCGATCCGCCGGGTTCAATTTCAATATATTTGTTACCCATCACGCCTGAGCTCACAATAGCCGCCGAGCTGTCGTCGGGAAGTTTGACGGCTTCTTTGACTTCCAATGTCATAATAGCCTTAAAATTGTCATCTAATTTGGCGCCGACCACACGGCCGACATCCATTCCTGCCACTCTGACGGCATCGCCAATCATCAGACCGTCCGTCCGGTTAAAACGGGCATAAATCTGATAATATTTACCGCCGTCTTTGTGCGAAATATCATCTCTTGAAAACAAGATGATAAAAAACGCCAGCAAAATAATCCCGAGAACAGACAAGCCCATTTTCAGGTTTTTGGTTTCTTCTTTTGTATATAATTCAAGAACTTTCATAACTTTTGTTCCGTCTTTTGTTTAATTTTATTCAGAATATAAAATAAAATAATCCTTTTGTCATCAAAGATTTTGAAAAATGAAAATAATTGTTAAAATTTAAAAAATATCTGCTAAGATAAAAGAAATTACAAAAACAAAAATCGGAAAAACGAATGTTTGTTGTCAAAAATTTATCTAAAAACCTCGGCGGACGCCCGATTATTCAAAACATTAATTTTTGCCTCAAAAAAGGCGAAATCATAGCGCTTGTTGGCAAAAACGGCGCCGGCAAAACGACCCTGATGCGCAGCATGTCCGGATACTATGATTTGGATGAAGGCAAAGTTAACTTTAATAATGTATCTCTTGCAACAAACAGAGAAGCTTTTTTGGAAAAATTGGCATACGTGCCCGAAACAGGCGGGCTGTATCCCGAGATGAGCGTATATGAATATCTTTGTTTTATGGCTCAGATAAAGGGGATTCGGATTAAAAAGGCCGATTCTGAAATCAAAAAACTATCAGCAGAACTGGAACTCGATTCGGTTTTGGCGCAAAAATGCGAAACATTGTCCAAAGGATACAAACGCCGGACAGCCATAGCCGGCGCCATGATTTCAAATCCGGAGATGTTGATTTTAGATGAGCCGACAGAAGGGCTCGACCCCCAGCAAAAACAGCATTTGCGAAAATTTTTGCTTCAATATGCGGCAAAAGGAAACATTGTCCTGATTTCGACCCATATTATGGAAGAGGTTGAGGCGTTGGCCGAAAGGGTGTTGATGATAAAAGACGGGCATTTAATCTGCGACACGACGCAGGCCGAACTCAAAAAAGCAACGCCGGGCGAAAGTATGGAAGAGTCGTTTTGCACGATTCTCAAAGATTAGAGGATTAAATCATGCACACATTGTTCAGAACAACGGCTGTTTGTTTTTATAAAGATTTCAAATTTTATTTTCAAAGCAAAATGATTTATTTGATTGTTTTAATCTATGCGGCTTTGATCGCCGGATTAACATTTTATGCCACTGATTTTGTTGCGCAGACGGATCCGGCGCTCAGGCAGTTTTTCAAACTTCAGACGGATATTTTGCCGCTGTTTGTTCCGGCATTGACAATGCGCCTGTGGGCTGATGAATATAAACATAATACACTTGAAATTCTGCTGTCGCAGCCCGTTTCGTGGAATGCATTTGTCTGGGGTAAATTTTTGGCGGCATGGGCCGTAACGGGAATTATGCTTGTCTCGACTTTCGGCATTTGGCTGCTTTCAGCATTTTATGTGCCGCTGGACAACAGCTGGATTTTGTGGTCGTATGTAATGAGTTTTTTGATGGCCGGAGCTTTGTGTGCGGTGTGCAGTTTGGTGGCAAGTCTGTGCTACAACGCTCTGGGAGCCTTCATTATGGCGCTGGGCGTCTGCTGTGTGCTGGTTTATGTTCGGTTTGATTCGCTTTGGGAAAATATTTTGGGCGAGCATCTGATTATCAGAAATTTTCTGGGAGCGTTTGATTTTCAAAAACAGTTTTTTTCGCTGATTGACGGACAGATAAGCATAGCGGCAGTGTCGTATTTTGTATTGCTGATAGCTGCCTCACTGGGGTTAAGTGCGGCGGCCGTGGATTATAAAAGGAATTAAGATGATAAAACGAATAACAAAAGGAACACTTTTTGCCGGCGCTGTTTTGGGTGTCTTACTTTTGCTTTGGTCGGCAGATTTTCTGATTTCGTGGACAACCGAAAATGCCGTTTGGGATATAACGCCGGATAAGCGTTACAGTTTGAGCCGCGAGACAAAAGAGTTTCTGGCCAAAAACAATACGGACATCAGCATCAGGCTTTATGTGTCAAATGATTTAGCCTCAAAAAATCCGGAATGGGGCGCCTATGCCTTATATATCAAAAAACTATTGGAAGAATATCGGCACAACGGCTTTGGACGGATAAGTTTGACCGTAACAGAAGTTTTACCTTTTACAAATACCCAAATTGCCGCAGAAAAAGCCGGTGTAACGGAACTTAAAAATCCAAACGGCGAAAAATATATGTATTTGGGGGCGAGTTTTACAAATTCTTGGGGCGAAACGCTCAGTATTAACGGCTTTTATCCCAAAAGACAAAAAGATGTCGAAGACGATATAACGCGTCTGTTATCGATTCTTGCAAGCGGAACAAGAAGAGCCGTCGGCATTATATCGCCTTTTTTTGACATTTCAAAGACGGCAAATCCGTTGGATAATGCGACAAATTGGCCGTTTATTAATCAATTGCGCGCGGCGGGTTTCAAAGTCGTGCCGATTGGCGAGGCGCAGCCCTATATTCCGCGCAGTCTTGATGCTGTATTGGTTTATTATCCGCTGAAGTTGGACAGAGCAGGGTTATATGCTTTGGATCAATATTTGATGCACGGCGGAAAAATCATAATGATGGCTGATGTGTTTTCGGAAGAAAGATTCAGAAAAAAAGATGTCTTTGTAACCTATCAAAGCGGTGTGCATGAGCTGCTCAACAAAATGGGGCTTGACTATGCTGAGGATATTTTGGTCGGGGACAATATAAACAGCCGTCCGATTATGTTGGACGGGAAAATGACGAAATATCCGTTTTTAATAACAGTCGGCCAAGACCAAATGGCGCCGCATTCCATCACAAAAGGTCTGACAAATTTGACTTTGGATTATGCGGGATTGTTAGACTATAAACCGCAGGAAAACCTCAAAGCAACCATCTTGTTTTCGACCGGAGAAAACAGCGGTGCAATGCAGTCGCATAAAATAGCTGAAGAATCTGATGAGGCTTTACTCAAAAGCTACTATGCAACAGAGGGAAAATATCCGCTGGCCGTATTGCTGGAGGGGAGATTTGCATCAATTTTTGATAGTCCCATAAGTGAAAATCCAAAATTGTTAGACGCTTTGCCCGTCTTTTTAACTACTGGAATTAAAGAAGGAAAATTCTTGTTTGTCGCAGATGCGGATATGGCGCTTGAATCTCTGTGGAACAAATCAGGCCTGTCCGGAATTTACGAAACGGAATTTGCTTCGGATAATATGCGCTTTATCCGCAATGCTGTTGACTATATGACAAACAGTCCTTATGCATCTGTGCCGGCAAAACAAGACAACCAGTCTCAAAGTCTGGCGGCGGCCTTCTATCACCAAGCAATGAGTATATTTGCGCCAAGCCAAATAGAAAATGCCGGAAAATTGGCGGAAATAAAAAAGAAAATTCTGCTCAAAAAAGAAGCCATGGCCGCGGCTGAAATTTTATCTCTGCAACAAGCCAAAGAAATTGAAGAGCTCCAAAGGCAAGAAGAAAAATTGCGGGAAGAGAGCGCTCTTTTAACTTATATGGCCAAAGAAGAATATGAAAAAGCTGTTTCGGGCTTTGCGCAGGGAATTATTATTATCTGTCCGATAGGAATGGTTTTGCTGCTGGCCGGAATTTATAAATTATATCAATCCAGAGTATCAGCGCGAATAAAAGGAATAAAAAATGACTAAACGTAAATTGATTATGCTTTTGAGTGCGGGCGGAGCGGCTTTTTTGATTGTCGTTGCGGTTGTTTTCGGCTTTTTGGAAGACAACGCCGCCCAAAAACAAGGGCAAATGGTCTTTGCCGAAACTTTTGATAAAGGAACACAAATTGATACTGTCAAAATAACAACAGCCCAAGGAATCATAACGCTTAATCAAAAAGACAGTTTTTGGTTTGTAAAAGAACGGGGAAACTATTATGCCGATTTTGCCACGCTGCAAAAATTGCTGATGTCCCTCAACCAAAGTGTTTATGCGGTTCAGCTGCCCTTAACAGATGAAATCTTAAAGCAGGGATATTTGTTTTTGCCGCAAGAAGATGACGCGCACGCCGGAATGTTGATTCAAACCTATATCGGAGAAAATCTCGTTGATGAAATGATTGTCGGAACGGCCGATAAAAGTGGAAATTATTTCTTTGCGCGTCACCCGAACGAAAACGCCGTGTGGCTGATTGACGGAGATTTTAAACTGCCGATTATATCCGAACAATGGATATTAAGGCCGATACTTTCTATTCCGGAAAACAGTATTGAACAAATTACAATTGACGGCAAGACAATTGCCCGAGAAAAAGGGCTGGAACGTTTTGAAGACAGCCGCGGCATGAAAGTTGACGCACAAGCGTTAATGACGGTATTAAAAGGTTTGTTTGCTGACGATGCTCTTAACAAAGAATCCTTTGAAAAAACAAAAACAGACGGAAAAACAAAACATCAAATAGAAATAACAACCTTTTTCGGGCTTAAATTTGATTGCACCGTTTATGAAACGCCGTCGGAAATGTGGATTAAAATCAATTTAACGACAACCCCTCTACCAAAATCCGTTGTGAGTGATTATATCAAAGAAACAAGATTTTTGTATGACGAGTGGTATTTTTCAGTGTCTCCGTCACAACAAAAAATCTTGAGATATTTTATTTCAAACCATAACGGATAGAGGAATGCTCCTTAATCAAAGCAATGTTGTAACACCGGAAAACTGGGCGGCGCGCTATGGTCTTCGGAGCTGTGAGCAGCGCTTTGACCTGTTGCAAAATTTGATGAACGCCGGCTATTTTGAATTTGATCCGCTGTCCAAAGAATTATGGTTCTCGGACGGGATGTATCGTCTTTTTGAAATGACGAAAGAAACGACGCCGATACATTACCCAGTCCGCCATTTAATATATCCGGCAGATTGGAGTCTCTACAAACAAAAACTTAAAGATGTTTTGAGTGGGAAAGCAGTCAGCGGACATATTCGAATAAAAACAAGAAAAAACAATTTGCAAACAGTAAGATTTGCTGCTTCAAGAAAAGATTCTTTTTTTCCAAGTATTGTGGGTGCCGTCATACAAGAAGAAGCTTTTGCTGAAAACGAGGCTTTGGATACCGCGGCGGAGCTGGCGCACGATATCAAACAGCCCTTGCAGGCAGTGATGTTGTTGAGTGAAGATTTGGAAACAGCCGAGCAAAGCGAAAGAAACGAAATTTTGCGCAATTTGAAAAGCGCGGGAGAATATTTGAACAGATTACTTGAGAATATTTTGAACAACTCAAAACAGCAAAATAAAATCAATCAAAGATTTTTTAACCTGAAAAATCTTTTGGAAAAACTGACAGCCGAATATCAAAAAAAGGCCGCGCGCCGAGGGATAAAATTTGAACTTCAGACAACAGATTACCAGGTCTTTCAAGATGAGCTTTTGACTGAGAGGATACTCAGAAATTTGCTTGAAAATGCTCTTAAATATGCCCAAACAAAAATTATCTTTCGAAACACAAAAACAGACGTTTTTGTTGCCGATGACGGAAACGGAATAAAGAAAAGCGAGCAAAAGCAAATATTTGAAAGATTTTACCAGTGCAAAATACCTGAAACAGAGCAGGGCGGGTTCGGCCTTGGGTTAAGCATTGTTGCACAAATAGCCGCCTGCATAAACGCTGAAATACGGCTCAAATCAGCAGAGGGAAAAGGAACAGTATTTAAAATCCACCTATAACTTATCAAAAAAAATTGCAATTCAAATTGTTTTAGCCTAAACTGGCTCACGGTTATCACAATTTGATGGAACTTGAATGTTTAAGAAACTTAAAGAAAAAATAAAACAAACTGAAATCTGCAAAAATTATTCAAAGATGTGGGTCTATGTCAAACCTTATTGGGGGCGGGCGCTTTTGGCCATGCTGATTACGATTCCCATCGGGGCAATGGACGCAGTTATTGCTTGGGCGCTCAAGCCGTATATGGACGTGGTTATGCTTGAAAAAGGCGCTTCTTACACAGCGTATATTCCGCTCCTGATTATCCTTTTCACGCTGATTCAAAGCATTTTCAACTATACGGCAACCTATCTCAATACATGGGTCGGTCAAAAAGTATCTATGAGCCTAAAAGCCGATTTGTTTCAAAAATTGCTGCATTACCACGCCGCATTTTTTGATAAACGCAATTCCGGAGAGATTGTCTATCGTTTCAATAATGATGTGGATACCAGCTGCAACGGTCTGTTGTCAAACCTCAAACTCTTTACAACGCGTTTCTTCTCATCGATTTCTTTAATCGGCGTCTTGTTCTATAACTCATGGCAGCTGGCCATTGTGGCGGTTATCGTTTTGGGCGCGGCGCTTTATCCGTTAACCACTGTCAAAAAGAAAATCAAATCCATTATGGATAAGACTGTCTTTTCGGGTTCGGCCGTCGTAACGCATTTTAACGAAAGTTTCAGCGGAAACCGGATTATCAGTTCTTATAATTTGTATGACTACCAGTCAAACCGTTTCAAAAACACGCTTCAACAGTGTTTCAAACTCGGGATTAAAATGACGCAGCGCACGGGGATTATGTCGCCGATGATGCACTTTATCGTATCGGTTGGTATTGCCGCGGTTATTTGGTTGGGGAGCTATCTGATCGTCAATCATGTGATTACCCCCGGAAACTTTGTATCTTTTATTGCGGCGCTGATTATGCTCTACACGCCGATTAAAGCCATCGGCAACAATTTTAACGCCGTTCAGATGGCTTTGATGGCAATGGATCGTGTTTTCACGCTCCTTGACGGCACCCCTGAAATTACAAGCAAGCCGAATGCCAAAAAATTGACCGGAATCAAAAACGGCATTGAATATAAAGATGTTTGTTTTGAATACGAGGCGGGCAAGCCGATTCTGAAACACGTCAACCTCAAAATCAAGAAAGGCGAAACCATTGCTTTTGTTGGAAATTCCGGCGGCGGAAAGACAACGATGGTCAATCTGTTGCCGCGCTTCTATGATGTCAAATCTGGCGCTATATTGTTTGACGGAACAGATGTGCGGGATTTGGATTTGGATTCATTAAGGGACAATATTGCCATAGTCTTTCAGGATAATTTCCTGTTTTCGGGAACCATTCGCGACAATATTCTGCTTGGCAAAGAAAACGCCACGGAAGAGGAAATAAACGAAGCCGTCAAAGACGCTTGTTTGGAGGAATTTATCAAAGGCCTCAAAAACGGATTAGATACAGAAATCGGTGAAAGAGGAACGCTTTTATCCGGCGGGCAGAAACAACGCATCGCCATTGCCAGAGCCTTTTTGAAAAACGCTCCCGTTGTCATTTTGGATGAGGCGACCTCTGCTTTGGATAATAAATCGGAAGCCGTCGTTCAGAAGGCTGTTGACAATTTGATGAAAGACAGAACAGTCTTTATCATTGCACATCGTTTATCGACGGTTCGCAACGCAGATCAAATCGCCGTCATCAACTATGGAGAATTGGTCGAGCTCGGAACGCATGAAGAACTTTTGAAAAAAGAAGGCTCGATTTATGCGTCTTTGTATCATACCCAGCTCAAATAAAGAAAATAAACTCTTTTTTAATGGATTCGAGATTAAAATAAAAAAATTGTGAGAAATTTTTGAAAGAGGTTCATCAATGAAAGAAGTAAAAACACCAAAAGATTTGGAAGCTCTGATTAAAAAGGTCAAAGAAGCTCAAAAAGTTTTTGCGACTTTTGATCAGGAAACGGTAAACCGTATTTTTAAAGCGGCCGCAACAGCCGCCGACAAGGCGCGTATTCCGCTGGCCAAAATGGCTGTGGCTGATACGGGAATGGGCGTTGTGGAAGATAAGATTATCAAAAACCACTTTGCCTCGGAATATATCTATAACAAATACAAAAACGAAAAAACCTGTGGTATTATCCGCACGGACAAAACAAACGGCATTAAAATTGTTGCCGAGCCTTTGGGCGTCATTGCCGGCGTTATTCCGACGACAAACCCGACCTCTACCGCAATTTTCAAATCTTTGATTTGCTTAAAAACACGCAATGCCATTATCTTTTCGCCGCATCCCCGTGCCAAAAAATCGACCATCGAGGCGGCAAAAGTTGTTTATGAAGCAGCTGTCAAAGCGGGCGCTCCGGAAAACATTATCGGCTGGATCGATGAGCCTTCTTTGGAGCTGACGGATATGCTGATGACGCACCCCGATGTAAACAGTATTTTGGCAACGGGCGGCCCCGGAATGGTCAAGGCGGCTTATTCTTCCGGAAAACCGGCTTTGGGCGTTGGCGCAGGAAACACACCGGCCGTCATTGATGAAACCGCCGATATTGATATGGCCGTGTCTTATATTTTGATGTCCAAAACTTTTGATAACGGAATGATTTGCGCCTCAGAGCAATCCGTCATTGCGCTCAAACCCGTTTACGAAAAAGTAAAGGCTGAATTTGTTCATCGCGGCGCTTATTTGTTAACAGCCAAAGAAGCTGACAAACTGGCAAAAATCATTTTAACCCCCAAAGGCGTCAATCCGGCAATTGTCGGACAGCCTGCGGCAAAAATTGCGCAAATGGCCGGAATTACAGTGCCGGAACACGCTAAAATTTTGCTGGCTGAGCAGACTTCAACAGAAGCAGCCAACCCATTTGCACACGAAAAACTGTCCCCGATTTTGAGCTTGTATAAAGCGGACAAGTTTGAAGACGCCGCTGACAAAGCTTTGGCTTTGGTCGAACTCGGCGGCATGGGACACACTTCTGTATTATATACCGACACACGCAAACAAGACCGTGTCGATTATTTTGCTAAAAAACTGCCGACGGGAAGATTGTTGATTAACTCTCCGTCATCTCAAGGCGGTATCGGCGATTTGTTTAACTTCAGGCTTGAGCCTTCTTTGACTTTGGGCTGCGGTTCATGGGGTGGAAACTCCGTAAGCGAGAACGTAGGAGTCAAACATTTGTTAAACTATAAAACGGTTGCCGAAAGGAGAGAAAATATGTTGTGGTTCAGAGTGCCGCCAAAAATTTATTTCAAACGCGGAGCAACCGATTTTGCTTTGCGCGAACTCGAAGGAAAGAAAAGAGCGTTTATCGTAACAGACCGCTATCTGTTTGATTCCGGTATGGTCAATGCCATCACAAACGTTTTGGAAGAAATGAATATCGAATATCAGATTTTCTTTGACGTCAAACCCGATCCGACAATTTCGACGATTAAAGAAGCTTTAGTAATGGTCAATGTCTTCAAACCCGATGTCTTTATCTCATTCGGTGGCGGATCTCCGATGGATGCAGCCAAAATTATGTGGCTGAAATATGAGCACCCCGAGATTGAATTTGAAGATGTCGCCATGCGCTTTATGGATATCAGAAAACGTATCTGCATGATTGGCGAAATGGGCAAAAAGGCTATGATGGTTGCCATTCCGACGACATCGGGCACTGGTTCAGAAGTTACGCCGTTTGCGGTTATTACAGACGATGAATCTCATATTAAATACGCTATTGCGGACTATGCTTTGACGCCGAATATGGCAATTATTGACGCCAACTTTGTCGATAACATGCCCAAAGGCCTGACATCGGCCGGCGGAATTGACGCGTTGGTTCATGCTATTGAGGCTTATGTTTCCGTTATGGCGACAAACTTTACAAACTCAACGGCATTAGAGGCGGCCAAGCAAATCTTCCGCTATCTGCCCAGAGCTTATAAAGACGGCCCGAATGATCCGATTGCGCGCGAGAAAATGCACCATGCTGCAACCATTGCCGGTATGGCTTTTGCAAACTCGTTCCTCGGCCTGTGCCACTCCATGGCGCACAAAATGGGCGCGGCCTTCAATATTCCGCACGGAATTGCCAATGCGCTGTTAATCTCTCAGGTTATCAAATATAACGCGACGGATTGCCCGCGCAAACAGGCTATCTTTCCGCAGTATAAGATGCCCGAGGCCAAAAAGCGCTATGCCCAGATTGCTAACAATTTGGGGCTTAAAGGCAAAAACGAAGATGAAAAAGTTGCCGCTTTGATTACGGCAATTGAAGGTCTGAAAAAGGAAATCGAAATTCCGGCCTCCATCAAAGCATGGGGCATCAGCAAAAAAGACTTTATGGCCAAGCTGGATTGGCTCGTCGAAAACGCTTTTGACGACCAATGCACGGGCGCCAACCCCGTCTATCCGCTGATGGAAGACATCAGAAAAATTTATCTTGATGCTTTCGAAGGAAAAATATAAACTGACATCAAACACACCCCTTTAATTTTTTTCAAAGAGGAGAGGCCGATGACCAAGAAGATAGAAATTTGTATGGGAAGTTCCTGCTTTGCCCGCGGCAATAACAAGAACTTGCAAATTATAAGTCAGTATCTGAAAGATCATCATCTGGAGGCGGAGGTTGAACTAAGCGGGTTACGCTGCTGCAACCTCTGCTCCAAAGGCCCAAATTTGATGATTGACGGGGTAGAATACAATAATGTCGATGCGGGAACCCTGATTGACATCTTAGATAAAATTTTTAAGGAGTCTTAAGCATGTCCAATCGAGAGCACCCGCTTTTTACAATCAAAAACAACTGTCAGGACTGTTACAAATGCGTCAGGAGCTGTCCGGTCAAAGCCATTAAGATTGAGGACAATTCGGCACAGATTGTAGCGGATTTATGCGTCGCCTGCGGCAAATGCTATCGGATATGTCCGGTGCGCGCCAAGCAGGATCGTGACGATGTGACGCGGGCAAAAAACCTGCTGGCTGCCGGAGAAAAAGTTTATATCTCGTTGGCGCCGTCTTGGATTGCCGAATTTGACAATGTGACTAAAGCGCAGCTGTTGACGGCTATCAAAAGACTCGGATTTGCCGGCGTTAGTGAAACGGCTTTAGGCGCGCAGGAAGTCACGGCGTATCTGGCTGACTTTTTGGAACATAAAAAAGAAGGTGTCTACCTGTCAACAGCCTGTCCGGCATTTGTCGAATATATCAATAAATATCAGCCTGAATTGTCCGAAAACCTGACACCGGTTATGTCGCCGGTTCTGGCACATTGCAAACTTTTGCGGGACAAGTTCGGAAAAGATATCAAAATTGTTTTTGTAGGCCCCTGCATCGCCAAAAAATTTGAGGCAGACCGTAATGCCGATTTGCTCAATTTAAGCATTTCATTCAGAGATTTGCGCCGCTGGTTCAGAGAAATCGGACTTAACTATCATACCATAGAGCCGGAAGAGGGCATTGATTTTGTGTATCAAAATGCCGAGGAGGGGCGCTATTACCCGATTGAGGGCGGCATGGTGGAAACACTCAAGCTCTCGGACAAAACCAAACATGTTTATATGATGCAATTGACCGGACTTGAGAATATTCAGCGTGAACTCTCCGATATCAAAAGCACTAACCCGAATATACCGATATTTATCGAATGTTTGGCTTGCGAGGGCGGTTGTGTTAACGGTCCCTGCACGCGTCCGCATAAATCCGGTTTCGAAAAGCGTGCCCGCGTGTTGAAAGACGCTGTCCTGTCCGAAAATTCGGCCCACCGAACAGAAGAAGAAAATATCGACTATTCTTATCATGAAAATCCGGTTGAAATCAAAGAATATTCAGAAGAGCAAATTAAACGAGTTTTGGCTATCCTCGGAAAATACACCATCGAAGACGAGATTAACTGCAATGCTTGCGGATATGACAATTGCCGCAACTTTGCAAAGGCCATTTTGGACGGCAAGGCCGAAATTGATATGTGCGTTTCGCATATCAAACATCAGGCGCAAAGCAAAGCCAACGCGCTGCTCAAATGTATTCCGTCGCCCATTGTGATTGTCAATGCCAACTTGTCTATTCTGGAATATAATGACAACTTTGTTGAGGCCTTTTGGAATGAGGAAGATCACGCCGATATTTATGCCAAAGAAAATCTGGTTGGTGCCAATTTAAGAGATTTTATCAGCTTTACAAACCTGTTTTCAGCCTCTTTGGAATTGGGTGAAGACGTTAAACGCGAAAATGTTCGTCAAGAATCAAAGCTTTATGATGTGACTGTCTTTAATATTGAGCAAAAACAAGTTGTCGGCGGCGTGATTGAAGACGTCACAAAGGTTGAGATTAAACGCGAAAAAATAGCTGAAAAAGCCAAAGAGGTTATTGAAAAGAATTTGGCAACCGTCCAGCAGATTGCCTGCACGCTGGGCGAACATATGGCCGAAACGGAAGTGCTGCTGCGCTCTATCGCCAAAGATTATGCGGCCGATGATTATGACCGTCCGAAAGTAACCATCCGCAACAAAAGAGACGAGTAACCCATGAGCGACTCCCTGTTTATAGAAATCGGCTCTCATCAGGAACACAAAGCAACCGAAAGCTGTTTCGGGGATTCGGTTTTATCCGAAAAACTTCCCGAAGAACAAAGGATTATCAGCGTGTTATCCGATGGTCTCGGCAGCGGAGTCAAGGCCAATATTTTGTCTTCCATGACAACACGCATGGCCATGAAATTTGTTGAAAGCGATTTGGATCTGGTGCGTTCAGCCGAAGTCATGATGCAGGCGCTGCCCGTGTGTCAGGTCAGAAAAATCAGCTATGCGACTTTTTCGGTTGTAGATGCCATGCTTGAGGGCAAAACCCGTATTTACGAGATGGACAATCCGCAATGCTTTATTATCCGCGATTGCAAGCAATTCCACCCGTCGCACCATGAAATTTCATCGCCCAACTGGAAAGACCGGATTATTCATGTCTATCAATTGACAGCGCAGGAAGAAGACCGAATTATCATTATGTCTGACGGCGTTACGCAGGCAGGCCTCGGAAACCCGCTGTATCCTTTGGGCTGGCAAAGGGAAGGCGTTTGGAAATTTATCGAAAACCAAATTCGCCGCCATCCGACAATCTCGGCCTATGATTTGGCCAAAGCTATCGTGCATGAGGCATTAGATAAGGAACCGGATAAAAAAGCCGGCGATGACATTAGCTGCACGGTTATTTACTTCAGAAAACCGCGTAAGTTGCTGCTGTTGAGCGGTCCGCCGTTTGATGAAGAAAAAGACAAAGAAATTGCCGAAATGATAGATTATTATGATGGAAAAACAGCCATTTGCGGCGGAACGACAGCCAATATCATTGAGCGCGAGCTCTGTCTAACCTGCGAAATGGATAAGACAACTTTTGACCCAAATATTCCTATGGCTTCCATTATGCCGGGGATTGATTTGGTCACAGAAGGAATCCTGACCTTGACGGAAGTTTATCGGATGCTCAAAGAAGGCATTGACGAGGACAAAGATAATGCGGCCACGCGTTTGGCACATCTTTTACTTGAATCTGACCACATAGATTTTGTTATCGGCACAAAAATAAATGAAGCGCATCAGGATCCTAATTTGCCGATGGAGCTTGACATTCGCCGAAATATTGTTAAAAAGATTTTCAGACTGCTGCAAAGCAAGTTTTTGAAAGAAATCAGCGTTAAGTATGTTTAACCCTCAAACAAAAGGAAAAAACCGATGGAGAAGGTAAAAGTCAAAATTTGTGCAGGAACGGCCTGTTTTGTTATGGGCGCTCCTCAAATTCAATCTCTGGAGTTTGCCGCTCCGGAGGATTTGGCTGACAAAATTGACGTGACGGAAGTTCGCTGCATGAACCATTGCACACAAGCCAAAGGCTACAACAAAGGCCCGTATGTCGAGGTCAACGGCGAAGTCATTGAAGAAGCCACGCTTGAAAAAGTATTAACAAAAATCAGAGAAGTTTTAGCTGAAGAGGAAGAAAAGTGCTAATACCTAAGAATTATGCAAACCAGATGCGGAGTAAAATTCTGGTTAAAGTTGTCGAAAGTTTTTACAAAGACAAGTTTGAAACAGCCGACAATATCCCTATTGAAATGCGTCCGAAAGATTACGATTCGAGTCGCTGCTGCATTTATAAAGACAGAGCCGTCCTGAAATATCGTCTGATGGCAGCCTTGGGCGTCACACCGGAAGAAGAAACAGACGAGGCCAAACGTTTGAGCGACTATGGCAAAGAGGCTCTCAAACGTCAAAATCACGCCAAAAGCTGCTTGTCGGTGATTGACATTGCCTGTTCGGCCTGCGTCAAGTCGCAATATATGGTCACAGACGCCTGCCGCGGGTGCTTTGCGCGTCCGTGCATGATGAACTGCCCCAAACAGGCTATTTCCTTTGTCAACGGCCGGTCTCATATCAATCCGGATATCTGCGTTTCCTGCGGCAAATGTATGGAAGTCTGCCCGTATCACGCGATTGTCAAACTGCCTGTTCCGTGCGAAGAGGCTTGTCCGGTCGGCGCTATCCGTAAAGACGAGCACGGCGTGGAGCATATCAATGAAGAAGCCTGCATTTCCTGCGGTAAATGCCTGCAATCCTGCCCGTTCGGCGCGATTGTCGAGCGCTCGCAGCTGGTTGACGTGCTCAATCTGATTCACAATTCAGACAAAAAAGTCATTGCCATGGTTGCACCGGCCATTGCCGGACAATTCCCGTTTGACATGAAACAGGTTATCGGCGCGTTAAAAAAAGCAGGCTTTGCCGATGTGGTTGAAGTGGCCGCCGGCGCGGATATTACTTCAACAAACGAAGCCGCCGAGTTCGTCGAGCGGATGGAAGAGGGCGCCAAGTTTATGACAACTTCCTGCTGTCCGGCCTATTATCGGGCGGCAAGCATCCACATTCCGGAGATTAAACCCTTTGTGTCCAACACCAAAACCCCGATGTATTACACGGCGGAAATGCTTAAAAAAGAGCAACCAGATTGTGTATCCGTCTTTGTCGGCCCATGCTTGGCCAAGCGCACCGAGGCTGAATCGGATCCGAATGTCGACTATGTGCTGACTTTTGAAGAAATCGGCGCGATGTTTGTCGGAGCGGGAATTGAAATTGCCGACTGTGAACCGGCTGATTTTGCCAAAGTATCGTCTGCTCAGGGGCGCAATTATCCTCTGTCTGGCGGTGTTGCTGCGGCGGTCGGAAATCTGGTTGAAGGCAAGGTTGATTTCAGACCCGAGCGGATTGACGGCCTGAGCAAAGAAAACCTCAAATTGTTAAAACGTTACGCCACAAAAGGCTGCGAAAACAATATGATAGAGGTTATGTGCTGCGAGGGCGGCTGTATTGCGGGACCGGGCTGTATTGCCTTAGCCCGAAAAGCGGCAAAACAGGTTGAAACCTATGTCGCCGAAGGCCAAAACCAAAAAGAAATGAAGTAACAAAACTTCATAATCAAAAACTCCCGAAATTTATGCTTATAATTTTCGGGAGTCTTTTAATCATAAATTGATTCCTTGTCAAAATGGATGACTTTAACTATAATATCAATAATACAGATGCGATAAAGGAAATAATATGAATTATCAAATAGAAATTATAAATTCATCTTCCAAAGGTCATAAAAATTTATATGCAAACTTAGCCCGCTTAACAAGCCCGATGAGCGATGTTTACCCTGACTACAAAGAATGGCTGTTCAAAAAGTTTTTCCCTGGGCTAAAAGACGGGTCACGAAAAATGGTTGTTGCTTATAACAATGATAATCCGAACAATCCTGTCGGCGTTGCGCTGCTCAAAGATACCCAAGAAGAAAAAAAGATTTGTTGTCTGTTTGTCAGGGAAGACTGCCGAGGCCAGGGAATAGCAAGCAAGTTAATGAAAAAAAGTTTTGAAGCTTTAAAAACTGAAAAACCACTAATGACAGTATCAAACAATAATCTTTCTCAGTTACAAAGATTGCTGGACAAGAACAACTTTGAATTTTCTTATAAAAGAAAAGGAGCTTATCAAGAAAACAACACCGAAAATTATTTCAATAATGAAGCGACAGAAATACTCAAAAAAGAAGTTTTAGCGCCCTTATTTGCATACAAATCAAAAGAACGCTAAAAAAGCTCCGTTTTTAACAACGGAGCTTTTTTTGTAATCCAAAACCGAAAAGCCTAATAACTGCGGGCGTAAATGACGTCCATTGTAGCGGGTTCGCCCGTCAACAGGCATTCGCCCGTTGTGCCGCTTTGGTCAAACGGAATGCACCTGATGGTAATTTTCATCTGTTTTAAGATTTCTTCCGTTTCGGGCCTGGCGCACCATTTACCGCGGACAAAAGCGACCTTGCCGGTCTGTCCGTCTTCAATCCATTCGTTGGAATTGGCAAAATAAGCCGCAAACGCGTCTTTGGTCGTGATGTCCGTGCGAATATTGGCGTCCAATCTGGCTTTAGCTTTGGCAAACATCGCCGCCTGAATATCCTCAAGCATCTGGGCGGCATGAGCGGCAAACTCGTCAAAAGGCATAACCTTTTTGCCTTCGGGCGTGTTGATATACAAACGGGTCTTGACCATCAGATTGCGGCCGTCGACATCGCGTTTGCCAATCTCAAGAATAAGCGGAGCGCCTTTACGCGTCCATTCCCAAAACTTGTCAACGGAGGATTTGTCCCTCTTGTCCAGCTTGACGCGGATTTTCTCGCCGAAAGGCATCTGAGAACTCAAAGCCTGCTGCAAAGAACTGATATAAGCCATTACGGCATCCGTATCGGCCTCGTTTTTGATAACAGGCACAATGACGATTTGATAAGGCGCAATTTTGGGCGGCGTAACCATACCTTCGTCATCGGCGTGCGTCATAATAACACCACCGATAAGACGTGTTGAAACACCCCAAGACGAGGTGTAGGCATATTCCTGCGTATTATTTTTGTTCATAAAGGAAATATTGGCCGATTTGGCGAAATTCTGTCCCAAGAAATGCGACGTGCCGGCCTGAAGCGCTTTACCGTCCTGCATCATGGCTTCAATGCAATAAGTATCGACCGCGCCGGGGAATTTTTCATGCTCGGGCTTTTTGCCGCGCAAAACAGGCATTGCCAAAGTCTCCTCGCTCAATTTGCGATAAGCCTCCAACGCCCATTTTGTTTCGGCCTCGGCTTCTTCGGCCGTAGCATGGGCGGTGTGGCCTTCCTGCCATAAAAATTCACGCGTGCGCAAAAACAGACGAGGACGCATTTCCCACCGAACAACATTGGCCCATTGGTTAACCAAAACGGGCAAATCGCGGTAAGATTTAATCCATTTTGAAAAAGAGTCGGCGATAATGGCCTCGGACGTCGGGCGGACAATCAAAGGCTCGTCCAATTCGGAAGAGGGAGCCAGCTTGCCGTCTTTCATAGCCAGACGTGAATGCGTCACAACAGCCATTTCTTTGGCAAAGCCGTCAACATGCTCGGCTTCTTTTTGAAAGAACGACAGTGGAATAAACATTGGAAAATAGCAGTTTTCGTGGTCGGCTTCTTTAATTTGGGCATCAAAAACATCTCTGATGCGTTCCCACATACCGTATCCCCACGGCTTAATCACCATGCACCCCGGAGAAGAGGAGTTTTCGGCCATGTCGGCCGCGCTGATAACAGCCTGATACCATTCGGGATAATTGTCTTTGCGTAAAGTCTTAAGTGTCATAATGTTTATTCCTTTTCATAACGTAATGAAACACCCGCACCCCCATTGGTGCGGGCGAGCAAAAAGGAATATAGCACGGATTTTAGTTTTGTGAAGTCTTTTCTTTCATTTGCTTGGCTTGATGGTGTTTTTTCATCATCTGTTTGTTTCTTTGCTTTTGGCAGCCGCAGGTGCAGCCATCGCAAGACATCTTTTCATCGGCCGAAGCGGCCGCCTTAACGGGCACGTCGTGCGATGTTGTGTTTTTGCGCTGAGCCTGAGCGGCGCCGCTTGCAATGGTCAAAGCCAATGGCGCCAGCAAAAATAAATAAAGATATTTTTTCATGAGGTGTTTTCCTTGTGTTGTTAAAAGGGATATTTTCTAAAATAATATCATCTTGTGCATTTCCAAGGATGTTTTTGAAAATTATCTTGCCAATCAAAAAATATTGTATTAAAGTGGATAACGTGATGAATAAATCACGAGGCCTTATTGAAAAGTGCCTCTATATCAACCTGTTTTTAATGAGGATATATCGAGATGGCAACAGGAACAGTTAAATGGTTTAACAAGAAAAAAGGTTATGGTTTTATTACTCCGGATGAGGGCGGAAACGATGTATTTGTTCACATTACAGCCGTTAAAGAAGCTGGTTTGTTTACTTTGCACGAAAATGCAAAAGTCAGCTACGAGCTCAAGACAGAAAGAGAAAAAACTGTTGCCGGAAGTTTGAAACTGCTTGAAGAACCTGCCGAATAGTTTTTTCAAACGAAATCTCGTTGAGACTTATCAATCCTCAAACCTTATTTGGGTTTGGGGATTTTTTATAAAAAACAGCCTCAAAGGCAAAAAAAGACTTGATTTTAGAGAAAGACTGGTATAAATTGCCCTCACTTCCGAGAATGAAGGCGGAGACAACCGCCTCGTTTGGCGCCATAAGCCAAAACTATCGGGACAATAACAGTAATAAAAAAAGGAAAACTTAAATGAAAAGTATCGTTTCTACGAAAAAGAAAAAAGAACGTCAATATGGCGTTATCTGGGGCGCTCCGAACAGCTCTGTCGCTAAAAGAGAATATGCTCCCGGACAACATGGCCAGAGAAGAAAAAAGACAACCGATTATGGTGAGCAGCTCTCTGCCAAACAAAAATTGAAAACCTATTATGGCAACGTTTCCGAGAAACAGTTCCACAAATATTATGTTGAAGCTATCCGCCGCTCCGGCGACGCGGCCGAAAATCTGATTGGTTTGTTGGAATCCCGCTTGGACAACATTGTTTACAAAGCTAAATTTGTTCCGACTATTTTTGCCGCTCGTCAGTTCGTTAACCACGGACATATTCTTGTTAACGGTAAGAAAGTCAACATTCCTTCTTATATGTTGAAGGTTGGCGATGTCATCGAAATCAAAGCAAAATCTAAACAATTGCCTTTGGTTTTGGCTTCGTTGGAATCAACATCTCGCGATGTTCCGTCTTATGTTGAAGTAGACAACAAAAAAGCAACAGCCAAGTTTGCTTTTGTTCCTAAATTTGATGATGTTCCTTATGCGTCTTTGATGCAGCCGAACATGGTTATCGAGTTCTACTCAAGATAGTCCGGATTATCGGAAATCTTTCAAAAAAAATCCTCAGAAGTTGTGCAAACTCTGAGGATTTTTGTTTTATCAAAAACAAATATAAGTTAGGATAAAGCATCATTGAATTAACAGACGTTTATCAAACGGGAATAAAACGATATGGATGACATTCAGCTTGACATTGAAGATCCTCGCCAAACTTCGGCAAAAAAAATAAAGGTATCCGTTCAAAAAAAGGCCAAAAGGCGGACTTTTTGGCAGTATTTGTTTGACTTGATTATTAAAACTGTTTTATGCAGCGTGTTAATCGGCTTAAATTTCACATTATTTGCGAATGCCGGAAGCTATCATCTGTTTTCATCGGCGGCAAGATTGACGCCTGAGGCCGAGTGGATATATATCGGCATAGCCGCCTTAAGTTTTGTTTTAGTATTGGCGGCTTCTTTCTCGCGCCATTTGCAAGATGCGTTTTCGTCGTTGATTTTCGCATTGGTAATCGTCGCGCTGATCAATCAATTTGCCGTTTTTGAAAAACATTCAGGATTACTGATTTTATTTAACGGTCTGTTTAGCGATGCGGTCAATGCCGTCTTGTATGAATACGCCTTTTTGATTATCGGCGCTGCTGCATTCGTTTTCTTTTTTATCCTGCTGAAGTTGTTGAAACGTCAGTTCATTTTATATATGACGCTTGGTTTTGCTGCTGTTTTGGGGTGGGTTTTAAGCGAGGCTTACCTCAACCCCTCATCACAATATTTCAAAACCGTTGCGCAGTCATCAGCACCCCAAAAACAAGAAAACGGAACAAACATTATTGTTTTGTCATTTAACGATTTATCCTCGCCGAACATCTTAAGAAATATGGCAAAAGAGAATGAAAACACTCCGGTAAAAGAAAGCCTGAACAATACGCTCGGCTTCTATTTGCGCAACAATTTCACACTTTATCCGAATGCAATGGCAAAAAGCACAGATGCATTCCAAAATTTAATCAGTCTTTATAATCCTCAGTCAGAAGCAGATTCGGCTGATTTAACACTGTCTTCAACAATTAAAGACAGTTATTTTGATTTTTCGACATTGCAATTTGAAAAAAGCTATCTCAAAGAAAACGCTCTTTACAAACTGCTGAAAGAGCAGGGCTACGCCATCAATGTCTATCAGACAAGAAACCTTGACACCTGTTATATCAATAACCAACAAGAAACAGCATTATGCAAAGAAAAAGTCAGCACACCGTTGAATTTGTCAGGCGATACGATGTCGACAATCAGAAAGACCGTCTTTTTATCGGCGCAATGGTTGGAATCAACGGGATTCGTTTCTTCGATAAATCCTCTTCTCAAAGGAATTAGCTATCTTTACACAAATAAAGACTTAGCGCCTCTTGGGGTCAATCCCAACCGTTTGTATGCCGTCAACGCGTTCAAAGTCTTTGATCAAATAGCTGATGTTATCGATACCCAAACAGGAAATCAAGCTTATTTCGCGGTTATTGATTTGCCGTCAGACACCTATGTTTATGACGCTTTTTGTAATCTAAAACCCTCCAGCGAATGGATAAGCGAAACAACGACGGCACCTGTCCACGTCACGCTTGACCAACGCCGCGCGGCCTATGCCGAACAAGTCAGTTGTTTATACGGTGCATTGGAAAAGTTTATGCAGCAATTGAAAAAATCAGGAAGTCTCGAGGACACGACAATTGTCATTAACGGACTGAATGTGCCGCAAAAACTCAACAGAATTGAACAAGACGCCTATCGTCAACTCCAAAGCAAATATCAAGTTGCTTTTGCTGTTCGGTCGCCCGAGGAGAAAGGAGCCAAAATAGATACAGCAATTTGCTCCGTTACAGATATCATAGCCTCACAGTTTATTACGCATGAACCTTGTCGGGAATTTTCGTCTCTGCCGGAAATGGAAATTTCAGAAGACAGGATTAAAGAAGGCGTTGCCGCAGATGATTGGTCTCAAGGAAACTTATCCCAAGCTCAAGAGGCTTTTGGCGAGTGGTTTAATGGGTGGGCGGCTCATAACTCTTTTGAAAACACGTTTAAAAACGAAAATCAGCCACAAACAGCAGAAGACGGCTCACAAATCATAGCCGAAATTAAAACACCGGAAACCGTTATTGAAGATGAACCGGAACAAAAGCTGGAATCTATCACAGTTGCCGCCGAAAAGGCTGAAGAGACAAAAGAAGCCCCCGAACCCGAAGTTCAAGAGGCTGTTGAAAACAAACCTGAAATCAAAGAGATACCTGAAGAAGTTATTCCGGAAACACTGTTTGATGTCGGCGAAATTTCTCTGGAAACCACAGAGCCCGTCAATAATGATGCTGCCGCGCCGGCTGAAAAGCCTCAGGAAAAAGCACAGCCTGTTCCCGAAATTAACCCTGATATCAAAGCCGCAGAAGAAGCCACAACACAAGCTATTCAGCGAGCCAAACAAGCTCTCGCCGAAAAACAGGCTCAAAAAGAAGCAGAAAAACAAGCTGCCGAACAAAAACTAAACGAGCTCAGCCAAAGTATTGAAACCATAGCCAAAAATGAAAAATTGCGAGATGTTCTGGAAGCGCCTGTCGCAACCAATAAAGAACTTTCGCCGGAACAGCTTAAAGAAAAGCTTCATCAGAATCTGAATGAAACAGCCAAGAAAGCCGATAAGTCCATTAATATTGAAATTAAGGTCTTAGACGGGAAACCAAATTCGTAAAGGGCGGCATGACATCCGGTCAGACAAAATCAGAAAATCTCCCCCTTTGGAAAAAAAGGATTAGGCTTTTTTGGCGTAACAAAAGAGCAGGGGTGTCGCTTCTTATTTTGGCGGGAATACTCCTGTTAAGTTTGTGCGCCGAACTGATAGCCAATGACAAGCCTTTAGTCCTTGTTTACAAAGGAAACTGGTATTTTCCGGCTTTCAAATCCTATACGGAACAAACTTTTGGCGGAGATTTTCCAACCCCCGCGGATTATAAAGACGAACTTATTTCTAAAAATATTTTCCAAAACGGCAAAGCGTTGTTTCCGATTATCCCTTATTCGTTCAATACTGTGGACTATGCCTTGACACAGCCGACTCCTTCAGCGCCCGACAAACACCATTGGCTTGGCACAGATGACGAAGGACGTGACATTTTGGCACGAATTCTTTACGGAATACGGCTATCTGTTATTTTTGCGTTTATCTTAACAGCCGCAACATCTGTTCTCGGAATTATCGTTGGCGCAGTTCAGGGATATTTTGGTGGAAAAACAGACATCATTATCCAGCGTTTTTTGGAGATTTGGGAGTCTTTGCCGCAGCTTTTTATATTGATTATCATCGCAAGCGTATTTGCTCCGGGGTTTTGGACGCTTCTGTTAATTATGCTGGCCTTTGGCTGGACCTCTCTTGTCGGCGTTGTCAGGGCTGAATTTTTACGCACGCGCAATTTCGAATTTGTCAAAGCCGCCAAAGCATTGGGCGTCAGCAATATCCGTATAATGTTCAAACATATTCTTCCAAATGCTCTGGTTGCCTCTGTGACGTTTATTCCCTTTATTATATCAGAATCCATCGTGGCATTAACGGCACTCGACTTTTTGGGACTCGGACTATCGCAAGATTATCCGTCATTAGGCGATTTGGTGCGTCAGGGAAAAGACAACTTGCAGGCACCATGGATAGGAATCTCTATTTTTGTAGTGCTGTCAGCCCTCCTAACGATGTTGATTTTTATAGGCGAGGGTGTGCGGGATATTTTTGATACAAGGAAAACGTCATGACGATTCTTGAAGTCAAAAATTTGAACATTTCTTTTCATTCGACAGAGGGATATAGTTATAAAGTTGTCAAAAATGTTGCCTTTGAGTTGTCCAAAGGCGAAGTTTTGGGAATTGTCGGAGAATCAGGCTCCGGAAAATCTTTGACAGCTTTGTCAATCTTGGGGCTTTTGCCCTATCCAAAGGCTTTTCATTCCAAAGAAAGTTCTATAAAATTCAATGGAGAAGAGCTGTTAGGCAATCCAGATATCAAAAAATATCGAGGAAGCCGTATAGGCTTTATCTTTCAAGAACCAATGTCCAGCCTCAACCCGCTGCACACCATCGGAAGGCAAATTGCAGAAACCTTGATCTTGCATCAAAAAATGAGCAAAAAAAAGGCCAAAGCCGAAACAATAAAACTTCTGGAACAAACAGGCATCAAAAATCCGAAAAGCCGTTTCAAAGCTTACCCGCACGAGCTTTCCGGCGGCCAGCGGCAACGTGTAATGATAGCCATGGCCATCGCCAACAAACCGGATATTCTGATTGCGGACGAACCGACAACAGCGCTTGATGTGACAATTGCAGCTCAAATACTGGAATTGATTCTCAACCTCAAAAAAGAGCTCGGGATGTCTGTTATCTTTATCAGCCACGACTTGAGTGTCATCAAAAAAGTGGCTGACAGAGTCCTTGTGATGAAAAGTGGTAGAATCATCGAGCAGGGCTCTTGCGAAACCATTTTTAACCACCCCGAAAACCGTTATACAAAAGCTTTAATTTATTCATCTAACATTTTGAAAAAAGAGAATAAAAACAAGACGGGTTTTATTTTGGAAACCGAAAACGCCACCGTTAAATACCCCTTATCAAAAACATTTTTCGGAAAAGTCAAAGAATATTTAACAGCACTCAATAGTGTCTCGGTCGCTCTCAAAAAAGGAAAAACACTCGGAATTGTCGGAGAATCAGGCTCCGGCAAAACAACCTTCGGAACAGCCTTGGCCGGTTTAACGCCGTTTGACGGAAAAATTTTGCTAAACGATGTAGACATCAAAGAAATACCTGCTATCCGGCTGCATAAGCAAATTCAAATTGTTTTTCAGGACCCTTATACTTCTCTCAACCCGCGAATGACGATTGAAGAGATTGTAGGAGAGGGGGCAAAAGTTCATTTTCCGAAACAATCTCATCAAGAAAGATTAAGTAAAATCAAACACATATTACAAGAAGTCGGCTTAAGAGACGATGCGTTTGGTAAATATCCGCATGAATTTTCAGGTGGCCAGAGGCAGAGAATAGCCATTGCCCGCGCGCTGATTGTCGAACCTGAAATTTTGATTCTGGATGAGCCAACTTCGGCTCTTGACGTGACGATTGCAGCGCAAATTTTAAAATTGTTGCAGAAAATTCAACAAGAAAAAGGTTTAACTTATGTTTTCATCTCTCATGATATGCGGGCGGTGAGGGCGTTGGCAGACGACATTGCCGTAATGAAAGATGGAAAAATCGTCGAATTGAACACAGCGGCAAAGATTTTTGCGCAACCGAGGCATTTTTATACAAGAAACCTGATTAATGCAGCTAATTTGAGGACTTATCATGGAAAACAAAACAATCGACAATCTGGTCGATATTTTAGGAAAATTCAAAGACCTGAAACGATCCGGCTGGATTAAAAGACAAGTCCGGCTTCCGGAATCAGATGCGGATCACAGTTTCAGCGTGGCTTTAATATGCTGGCTGTTAGCCCCCAATGAACTGAATAAGCAAAAATGTTTGGAATTGGCTTTGACGCATGATTTAGCCGAAATTTACGCCGGCGACCCAACGCCTGTGGACAAGGTATCGCCGCAAGATAAATATAACAATGAAAAACAAGCTATTACAAAAATAGCCGCCAAACTGAACAAGCCGGAATTAATAGAATTATTTGAAGAACTCGAGGCTCAAAAAACAAAAGAATCTATATTTGTCAAAGGGATAGACAGGTTAGATAATGTTGTCACAGCAAGCTGGTATGACAAAACAAACCGCGCCCCACAAAAGCTGTTACCTGAATTCGGAAATTACGCCAAGCGTTGTCTGGCAAAAACAGATACAGACATAACCGGCGAAATCTCTGAAATAGTGGAATATTTGTTGAATAAGAACTAATCTTCTTCATCATCTTCAAAAGACTGAAGAATATTCAAAGACATCTTCAAATCTTCAGGGTATCCTGTGCCGGTATCCAAAGAAAAAATAACGGCTTTATCATTCTTTTTATCAGCAAAAATGGGCTCATAATCCGCATGTCCTTCGCCGAGAACCACCCATCTTTTGAGGTCTGCATCATAATCTTTAATATGAAAATACAAACACTTATTAACAACATCTTGAAGTTCCTGCGGGGAAAAATCATCGCCGGAAGCTATTGTTTCACCAAGGTTGAGAAGCGGAAAAATATTTGAAAAGCCGTATAAATCCAACAGCTGGTGCATCTGAGAAATGGTGTCGATACAGCAGTCTCTGTCATTTTCAAGCAAGAGATTAAGCCCGCGCTCCAAAGCCATTTGGCTGAAAACATCAAGGCGCTTGCCCAAATCATCCAAAGAAATAGTCTCATCTTTGAGGTAAGAATAAATCCGAACATTCGGCGCGCCGAAAATATCTGCCAAATCCATAACAGATGCAAATTTTTCCTTTTGCGCGTCAACAGACTGCGCGTCTGCTTTTTCCTTAAGAAAAGAGGTCGCCAACGCCGAAACCAAAATGCCGGAATTTGCAATTTTTTCAGACAAAGCAAAAGCCATGTCCTTTGTCAATTGTTCAACGGGTTTGCCGTCAATCCGGCGCAACTCAATATATTTAAGCTCGTTTTTCTTGGCAAACGCCAAAACCTCATCAATATTATCCGACAATTCATCATTAATAAAGCTGATTTCCATAATTTACCGCCTCAAAAATTAGTTTCTGCACAAGGATATACTGCTAAACAATGCCAAAATCAAGCTTTATTTACTTTAGCAAACACTAGTTCGTCATAAAAAGAACCGTATTTAAATAAAGCATCTGTCAAGGTGCCCTCCAAGACATACCCGTTACGCTCGGCAACGCGGGCAGAGGGCAGGTTTTCTTTTTGGACACGAATCTCCAATCGATGAAGGCCCGCAGAAAACGATTGTTTTTCAATCAGTTGAACAGCACGGCTCATCAACCCGCGGCCGTTATATCTTTCAGCAAGCCAATAGCCTATTTCGGCTCTTTTATTGTCCTGATTAACATTATGCAAGTCAATCGAGCCGACAGCGCGTCCTGTTTCTTTAAGGACGAGAGAATAGGCGAAAGTCTCGGATTGATTCCAGCCGTCGCGAAACATATCCGAAGCTTTGTGACAATCTTCAATAGAATTGGTCTTATCAACCCACAACAGATATTCGCGAAGAAAGAGACGGTTTGAATCGATTTCGGCCATCATATCGGCGTCAAAACGATAATCTTTGCGTGCATAAAGCTCAATAACTCCGTCAGTCAAAAATTCAGGCATCATAAGCGTTGTCCTTTTAATAATTTCCTGTAAAAAAGTTAAAAACACGAATATTGTAAATTATTGTATCTTTTTGTCAACAAATTTTAGTCCTTTGATTTTTAAAAGAAAAAAAGAGAGGAGAAAGATTTTTAACCTTCTACTCCCACTCTCTCAATTTTGTCGCATAATGTATATTATGTATACAAACTATATAAAAATACAGAAATATCAATATTAATTTTACTTGTTTTTATACTTACCTTGAATTCCCGCCAAAGTTTTTATAAATCGTCCGCGCTTGATTAGTCTTGGCTTGCTCGGTCAAATAACATCCGGATTGTTTCATAAACGCGCTGTAATACATTTTCACGCTTTCTATATCTTCAGGCTTTGCATTCCGGTTATGCATCTTTTCAAGCACATTTTCCCATTTCGTCATTACCCAGCGCATTTCATCATAATTCAAATAGCTGTCGCGGGATTTTTGTATCCCTCGCATAATTCCCATAGCCGACGGATTTGGATCTGTCTCCGTATCATAAAATTCTTCAGCCCGACGATTGAACACCTTAACCGAATCTGCAACGCCGTTTTCATACATTTTGGCTGCAATTTCAGGCAGAAGCTCAAAAGCGCGGTCATGAACCTCCTGCGTCGGCGGAAACCCGTGTCCGGTTATCATTTTTTGGTCTTCATATCGGGCAAACATAGAAACCTGACTCACATATTGATGAACGCCCAAAGCCACGCATTCTATACAATATCCTGAATTTTTAGCCTTCATAACCGTGCCCAGTTTCCAATCATTTGGATTGGCCAAAATTGTTTCTATCAAAATATTATGCTTATTTTTGATGGCCTCCTCCACAATCTTTTCTCTGGCCAAAGAAGCGTCCTTTTTGGTAATAAACGGATAATTAAACTCATCAGCGTCCAAGACCTCCTGTGCATACGGCAGCATAATTCGCAAATCATCAGCGCCAAACCGTATCGGTTCCCGATTCATTTGCTTGGCATAATAAAGCGAAGCAGTTGTCTTCCCTGCTCCGGATTGCGCTGTCAACAAAACAAAAGTCGGCTTTTCTGAAGATTTTTTACCCTCAAAATATTTGGGTCTGATAACTTCTTGAAACCATTTTTCATGTTCTTCCGCACTCAGTTCAAATGTCATTTTACACCTCTTTGTTTTTTCAGCATATTTTTCAACAAGGGCACATATATTTCCTGCACCTTTAATATCAGCTGCGGCTTGTCCAAATACAGCATATCGTGATTAATCAGCCTCATTTGCTTTTTGCAATATTCTTTATCCTGTTCCTTTAGCAATATTTTTGAATATTCCCGATACAAAGACAGCATAACAAAATTAGCATTTTCAATGCGTTCCACCATATTTTCGAAATCTGCTACAGCCATTCTTCAACCCTCCAAGCACCATTAGTGCAGCTGATATGCAAAATTGCACCATTCTGAACATCTGTTACGCCAATACCCATAGCAATCAACACCTGAGAAAGCATTATGCCATGTGAAGAAATAGCCAAAACCTGATAGTTTGAGTTTTGAGCATAGTCTTCCAATCCCGCAAACACCCGTTCGCGAACTTGCTTCTTAGTCTCTCCGCCGGCAAAACACATATTCTCATACTTTCCTTCAGAACTGCGCCATTGCTGATATTTTTCGCCAAACTTCTCCAAAATCTCGGTATAATGCAATCCTTCAATTTCACCGACATTCACCTCAACAAAACGCTCGTCGATTATAATCGGGACGCCCAAGGACAAATTGGCCAATTTCGCGGTTTCCTGGGCTCTGACCAACGGAGAACAAACAATAACCTGAACCCCGCGGCCAACGAGTTTTTGACCAACCTCTCTGGCTTGATCGCGCCCGAGTTCCGTCAAAACAGAATCATTGGTGCGCCCTTGCGTCCGGCCGGCCAAATTATAAGAGCTCTGTCCATGGCGGAATATATAGAAATGTTTTGTTGCATTTTCAATCACTTAAGAGCGTCCCTTATTTCTTTGTTAATGATTTTTCTCAAAACAGCATTCGCATGCCCAAATGCCGGCACAATAACAAACCGCACCTTATTTAAGGCCTGCGCAACATCATAAGCGCCCTTAAACGGGCAAATCAGATCCAATCTGTCATGAACAATAAGTGTATCTATCTCTTTGATTTTATGAATATTATCTAAAATTTCATTACCTTTCAAAAAGAAGTTATGCGACGCATAATGCATATAAACCCTCTGAGACGCCAATTCCAGTTCGGAAATTTCTTTAAAATCAGAAAAAGCCGGCGCCATAGAGCCCAAAATACGCTCATACCTCCCATAACGGTTAACCGCCTGAAGCTGCTTGTCCAAATCGGACGACTGAATAAGGTCATTATAGTAAGCCTTTATTTTTCCTTTAGATTCTTTCTCCATTGCCTCGACAAATTCCGGATATATTTGCCGACAGGCGTCAAATTCCCAATCCAAAAACGCTTTATTAGCCAGAAAGACCTGAGATAACAAAAGTTTAGACACCTTATCCGCGTTTTTTTCTGCCCACAAAAGCGCCAGAGTTGCTCCCCAAGACGCGCCCCAAACAACAATTTTTTGGTTGATTTTCAAATAATTGACAAGTCTTGTCGCATCATCAAGCAAATCCTGCGTGGTGTTCTTTTCCGTCTTGCCCAACGGCAGCGATCGTCCGCAGCCGCGTTGGTCAAACATAATCACGCGGTATTTTCTCAAATTGGCCAATTTGGCGCGCGCCTCTTTGAAAGAACCACCTGGACCGCCGTTAAACAGCAAAACCGGCAAACCCTTAGGATTGCCGAATTCGGCAAAATAAACCAAATGCCGGTCTTTTTCGGTCAAAAAACCGCTGTTAAAAGGTTTTGGCTCAAACCACTTATCCCAAAACATTATCCGTTTCTCCCCGCGGATGGCATCCGCAATATGTTTGATTATACAAATTCAGTTCTTTAATCAGGCGCATTCTAAGCTCCTGCATACCGCCCTTGCGCCCTTCTATCTCCAGATACGGAAGCCCCGCCTTAAGCGCTTCGACCTGCGCCGCGCGGTTCACCTGATTAAGGTCCTTATACCGCGAGACGCCCAGAACGCTGGCCACAGCCTCAAACCCGTGGCTTTTGGCATAGTCAAAAGCCTTTTCAAGCCGCATTCCGAAACAAATATCACACCTTTTGCCGCGTTCCGGCAGGTTTTCAAGCCCCTTTGTTAAGGCGCACCAGCGGTCGTTATCATAATCAAGTTCAATAAAATCAACATTAAATTGTTCGCATAATCTCTTGTTTTCCAAGCATCTTTTTTGATATTCAGAAAAAGGGCGAATATTCGGATTATAAAACAAAACCGCAAAATCGGCTTTATTTTCAGCCAATGTTTTAATGACGGCGCAAGAACATGGCGCGCAGCAAGAAAGTAGTAAAAAGCGCATTTTATCTTGATTCCTTTTCTGTTCGGAGTATAACAAATCAGCAAGCGTTAATCAAATTTTATTTTGGGGTTATCAGCAATGAAACAATTCAAAAAAATCGTAATTTTAACCGGTGCAGGCATCTCCGCCGAATCAGGGCTGGCAACTTTTCGCGCCTCAAACGGCCTGTGGAACAATCACCGCGTGGAAGATGTCGCCACGATTGAAGCTTTTGAGCGCAATCCGGCTTATGTCCACGCTTTTTATAACGAGCTCAAAACCGAACTGGTCAAAGCCAAGCCTAATGCGGCTCATCAGGCCATAACCCGGCTTCAAGACCTCTACCCCGCCGAAATCAGCGTTGTAACCCAAAATGTGGACACTCTCCACGAAAAAGCCGGAAACAAAAACATTTACCATATTCACGGCCAAATCAATCAGGCGGTTTGCCTCAATTGCGGCCATATTCTTGAAACATTCGGCGATGTCGACACCCAAACCGTCTGCCCGACCTGCGGCATTCAGGGTATGATGAAACCGAATATTGTGTTTTTCGGCGAAAATCTGCTGTGTATGGATAAGGTCGACACCCTGCTCAGAACCTGCGACTTATTTTTATCCGTCGGGACATCGGGCGTCGTCTTTCCGGCGGCTGCCTTTGTTCAAACAGCCAAATATTATGGCGCCGAAACCTATGAATTCAATCTGGAGCCGACATCAAACAATTTTTATTTTGACAAGCATATTTTCGGTCCCGCCGGAACAACCCTGCCAGCCTTTGTTGATGAGATGATTCGCTCTCTCAAAAACGGCGGTGCTGCTCCCAATTCCAAGCCGTGCGAATAATATCCTCTATGTTGAGATATTTCGGAATCCAGCCCAAAATCTGACGAGCCAACCGATTATCGGCATAAAGTTTTGCCGGATCGCCCGCACGGCGTTCCGAAACAACCATCGGACATTTTTTACCGCAAACCTTCTCGGCGGCGCGGATAATCTCCATCACAGAAGTCGGGATCCCTGTCCCCAAATTGACACAACCTTGAAATTCATCAAGCTTTTCAAGCGCCAACCTGTGCGCCTCGGCCAAATCCGCCACATGAATATAATCTCTCAAACAAGTGCCGTCCGGCGTGTCATAGTCCGTGCCGAACACTTTAATATTTTCTCTCTTCCCCGACACAGCCTGCAAAACCAGCGGAATCAAATGGCTTTCGGGCGAATGGCTCTCACCGATAAGCCCGCTCTCATCAGCACCTGCCGCATTAAAATAGCGCAGCGCAATATATTTAAGCCCGTAAGCCTTGCGGTAATCTTCAAAAATCTTCTCAATCACAAACTTTGTCTGGCCGTAAGGATTAATCGGCTGCTGCGGATGATGTTCGTCCATCGGCACGGCAACGGGATTGCCGTAAGTGGCGCAAGTGCTCGAAAAAACGATTTTATGAACGCCGTGCGCCCGCATGCTATCCAGCAGATTAAGAGTTCCGACAACATTATTGCGGTAATATTTAGCCGGATCCGTCACGCTTTCGCCCACAAGCGAAAAAGCCGCAAAATGAACAACCGCCTCAACGTCATGCGTATCAAACATCTTGTCCAAAGAGCCCTTGTCCAGCAAATCCGCCTCAACAAGTTCCGCATCTAACACAGCCTCTTTGTGCCCTGTCGCCAGATTATCCGCAGCAAAAGCGTCAAACCCGCGCGCTCTCAAATGTTTCAATGTATGCGAGCCGATATAACCGGCGCCGCCCATAACCAAAACTTGTTTCATCTGCGTTTGCCCTTTCCGAAAAATGTTTTAATTCCCCACTTGAGCATGGACAACACCCAAGAAATAATGGTTTTGCGTTCACCGCTTTTGAGCGAACACCAAAATTCAAAAACACAATTCTTTTTAACCGGAATATTCTCAACAGCGCCTGTTCTGCCGATTTTGTCTTCCGCTTTCTTTTTCAAAGGCTTGACTTCCGCGCGATAAGGCTTGAGCAGCTCGGTAATCTGCTCGTCCGTTGCATAAGCGCCGTGAACACGTTTCAAGCTCCCGTCACCGGCCAAAAACAACGCATCTCCGCGTCCGATTAAATCTTCCGCGCCCGTAGCGTCCAAAATTGTTCGGGAATCTGCGCTTGAGGCCACTTTATAGGCCAGTCTTGTCGGAAAATTGGCCTTCAGCACCCCTGTCACAACATCGACCGACGGACGCTGCGTCGCCATAATCAGGTGAATTCCGGCCGCGCGCGCCTTTTGAGCCAGCCGCTGAACCAAAGCCGAAACCTTTTTATCGGCCGCCATCAGATCGGCAAACTCATCAATCACACAAACAAGATACGGAAGTTTTTTTCCCTCGCCGGACAGATTATAATCGGCAATGTTTTTGGTCAGGCTTTCTTCAAACAACCCATACCGCCGCTCCATCTCGTCAACCAGACTTTGCAAAGCCTCGACCGCGTCCGCCGTCTCGGTTACAACGGGCATCAGCATATATTTCTGGTTATTATAAGTCGCAAATTCGATACGTTTGGGGTCAATCATCACCAACTTGAGTTCTTGCGGCGTTTTGCGGGCAATCAAAGACAAAACAAAACTATTAAGCCCGACGGATTTTCCCGATCCGGTCGTTCCCGCCACAAGCAAATGCGGCATTTTGGCCAAATCCGCAAATTGCGGCACGCCTCTGATATCAACACCCAGACAAATCGGCAAAGCCCCTTTGGCCTGCCCAAATGCCTCTGAATTCAGCAATTTTACAAAATCGACCGTCTCCGGCTGCGTCCGAGGAAATTCAAACCCGAGATTCTTTGTCCCCTCAATCGGTTCCGCTCTCAGCGAGGCAACACCGAGTTCCCGCGCCGCATCAGGCAAAACCGCCGAAATATTCTTGAACTTTGTGCCGACCTCGGGCTCAAATTCAATAATATCCAACAACGGCCCCTGAAAAGTCTGCCGCACAGCGCCTTTGATTCCATAATGAGAAAGAGCTTGTGTCAAATCATCTTGCAACATCTGTTTTATCCCTCAAATAAATATCTTATATAATAAGGAACGGCCCAAAATTAAGCAAGAATAAAAAAGACATTTTATACCGGAGATAAAAATTTTCCGCTTTACAAATCAAATTTAAGGAACTAAAACCCTTTGGAACAAAAAAATAAGAAAGAGGGTAAAGATGATAAAAGATTTAACAAGAGGCACCCCGATTAAACTGATAGCCTGGTTTGCGCTGCCGATTTTAATCGGAAATATTTTTCAGCAACTGTTTCAAATTTCGGATATTTTGATTGTCGGACGGTTGCTCGGGGTCAAATCTCTGGCGGCGGTCGGCTCAAGCGCGCCTATCTTCTTTGTCTTCTTGATGGTAGCTTTCGGCTTTACCGCAGGATTGACCATCATCACGGCGCAGCGATTCGGCGCGCGCGATGTCACGGGAATAAAGTCATCGGTTTTTCATTCGCTGCTGGCAAGCTTTGTCCTGAGCCTTTTTATCTGCGGAATCTTGATCTTCTTCCTCAAGCCCCTGCTCCGGCTGATGAACGTTCCTGAAGAAATTATGGAAGAATCTTACACTTTTATGTTCATCTTGGGGCTGTCGGTTGTGCCGATTGTGCTTTACAACCTGTTGTCTGGTTTTATCAGAGCCTTAGGCGATTCAAAAACGCCGCTTTATTTCTTAATCGCCTCGTCTCTTTTAAATATTGCGTTCAACATGCTGTTTATCTATGGCATGGGGCTGGGCGTTGAAGGATCGGCCGGCGGCACTTTTGTATCCATGACCTTGAGCGCGCTAGCCTGCATTTGGATTATCGAGGTCAAATTTCCTCTCCTCAAAATCACCAAAACCGACTGCAAATACAATCACGACTTTATGATGGAGCACCTCAAAGTCGCCGTGCCGATGGCTTTTCAGTTTTCCATTCTCGGCGTCAGCATTATGATTGTCCAAAGCGTCTGCAATTCGTTCGGAACAGATGTCATTGCGGGCTTTACGGCGGCGCTGCGCATTGAACAGATCTCAACCCAGCCGCTGTTTGCCTTGGGTATTGCCTTTGCGACCTATGCCGCCCAAAATTACGGCGCGGCGCTTCTCAAACGTATTCGTCAAGGCGTCAGACAATGCCTGATAACCTGTTTGATTATGAGCATTTTGATAAGCCTCGGCGTCCGCTTTTACGGCTCGACGCTTGTTTCGGCTTTTATTGAGGGTGGAGATGAAAAAATTGTCCACATCGGACAGCAATACCTGATGATAAGCACCTTCTTTTACTTCTTTCTCTCTTGCATTTTTATCGCCCGCAACGCGCTCCAGGGCATGGGACGGACAATTATCCCGCTGCTCTCCGGCGTGATTGAGTTGGTGATGCGTTCTGTCGCGGCTTTTTATCTGGCAAAAACAATCGGCTACATCGGAATCTTCTGGGCCGGCCCTATTGCCTGGCTTGGCGGCGGCGTTGTGGTCTGTGTCGGATATTGGGTTGTTATCAGAGGGCTCAAACCACGGGATATGCGCGAAATCTTTACCAAAAAGCATTTGGCGCACCAATCCGGAAACCTGCCGGAATAAACGTTATTCCGTTTCTTTTTTCTTTAAAAGATACACAAGCTTTTGAAGGGCTTTGGCCTGCATGTCTTTTTCGGACAGCCCGACCGGAACAACGACCACAGCCTCCGTTTGGGTTTCGGTATCAATAGCCGTCACCTTGACGCAAGCCCCTTGTCGGACATATTCAAACAAAACCTCTGCCATAAGCTATTTCAAAAATTTACCTGTTTTCGGAAAACCAAACGGCGCCAATTTGCCGACCTGAGCCCGATGCCCGAGCCATGTCATCAAATCTTTTTCGGTGCTGACGCCCCCTGCCCGATTATAGCTGAAGCCGTCCGCCTCGTTAAAGATTTGGATATCGCACAAACCGCCGTCTTTATATTTTTGGAGGCAAACGCCGTGGCCGCGCGCCATTGTGGGAACTTCCTCCAGCTTAAAGACCAAAATCTTGCGGTTATCGCCGACCGTGGCAACCATATCGCCGCAAATCTTTTTGCAAAACATCGTCTTTTCGCCCTCGGCGACATTCATAATCTTGCGCCCTTGTCTGGTCTGCGCAATCAGGTGGTTTTCATCAACAACAAAACCATATCCTCTATCCGAGGCAATCAGATAAGACGCTTTGGGCTCAAACACAAACATATCCGTAATCGTGTCATTATTGGACAAATCAATCATCAAGCGCAGCGGCTGCCCGAACCCTCGTCCCGAGGGAATATCGCAGGCATTGATATTAAAGAACTTGCCCGACGAATCAAACAAAACAATCTTGTCCGTCGTCTGCGCATGAATCGCAAACAGCAGACTGTCGTCATCTTTAAATTTGAACTCGTCCGTCAAAGGAACATATCCCTTCATGCAGCGCATCCAGCCTTTTTCGGACAAAATGACCGTGAGGGGTTCTTTTTCGACCATAGCCTCAATCGAAATATCAATCGCGTCGACATCGACCTCGGCAAATTCCGTGCGGCGGCGTCCCAAAGCCGTTTTTTTGCCGAATTTTTCTCTGATTTGCTTAATTTCTTCGGCAACTTTCTGCCAACGCAGATTTTCATCAGCCATCAAAGCGTCAAGCTCCGTTTTCTCAGCAGTCAGATCGTCGAATTCCTTGCGGATATCAGCTTCTTCAAGCTTGCGCAGATTGCGCAGTTTCATATTAAGGATAGATTCAGCCTGAACATCGCTCAACTGAAATTCGGCAATCATTTTGGCCTTAGGCTCGTCTTCTTCGCGAATAATGCGGATAATCTCGTCCAAATTCAGATAAGCAATCAAATACCCCGACAAAATCTCAAGCCGGTTGACAATTTTTTCCAATCTGTGATTAGTGCGGCGCTCCAATACCTTGAGGCGGTGGTTTAAAAACTCGCGTAAAACCTCGGCAATGCTCATCACGCGGGGCACGCCGTCCGAATCCAACACATTCATATTCATGCTGAATTTGGATTCAAGCTCTGTATTCTTAAACAAAAGCTCCATCAGCATCGCCGCGTCGACATTGCGGTTTTTGGGCTCCAAAACAATGCGGACGTCATGCGCGGATTCATCACGAACATCAGCCAAAAGCGGCAATTTTTTATCCAAAAGCAGCTGAGCGATATGTTCAATCAATTTGGATTTGATGACCTGATACGGAATCTCGGTCACGACAATTTGATATTGCCCCATACCGAGATCTTCTTTTTCCCATTTGGCGCGAATTCTAAAATTGCCTTTTCCGGTGGTGTAAGCGTCCAAAATCGAGGCAAATTTATCAACAATAATGCCGCCTGTCGGAAAATCTGGACCTTTAATTTTGCGCACAAGGCTTTCAATCGTCGCATCGGGCTTTTCAATCATCAACAACAGCGCGTCGCAGACTTCAGCCAAATTGTGCGGCGGAATATTTGTCGCCATACCCACGGCAATACCGTTTGATCCGTTGCACAACAGGTTCGGCACGGCGCCGGGCATCACAACGGGCTCTTGTTCCTCGCCGTCATACGTATCTCTGAAATCAACCGCGTCTTCGCTCAACCCGTCCATCAGCGCAACGGCAAACTCCGTCAGGCGCGCCTCGGTATATCGCATGGCCGCCGGACTGTCGCCGTCAATATTTCCAAAGTTGCCCTGCCCGTCAACCAGCGGATAGCGCACCGAAAAATCCTGCGCCAAGCGGCACATAGCCCCATAAACAGAGCTGTCGCCGTGCGGATGGTATTTACCGATAACATCGCCCACAACGCGCGCGCATTTCTTAAAACCGGACTTAGGATCCAAATGCAGCTGGCGCATGGCATACAGCAGACGCCGATGCACCGGCTTGAGCCCGTCGCGCACATCAGGCAGCGACCGCGACACAATCGTCGACATCGCATAAGACAAATAGCGGCTGCTCAACTCTTCGGCCAGTTGAACCGTTTTAATTTTTTCTTCGGTAACTTCAGTCATCGGGTATTCCTACAAATCTTTGACAATTTCTGCCAAATTAGCACGGCAATCCGGAAATTTCAAGTTGTGAATAAGAAAAAAGTTTTTATTGAGGAAAAACTCCGTCATCTTCAGAAAATCAGCCGTTTCCCGCGGGCTTGGAAACAGATTTTCATCTCTGATAAAATGCGGATAGGCAAACAGCCTGTGCTGATACGGAAGCCCCGCCTCCAAACAAACCGCCCGAGCGGTTTTGGGCGACACAAAAGCCAGATTTTCGGTCGTTCCGGTGGCCGAACAGCGCGACAAATCCAGCCCAATACCAAGAAATTCCAAAAGTTTAAATTCAAAGAAACAATAACGACTTATCCAATTATCTTCATTTATCAGATTAACAAAATCCGCCGTAAAATCATAAAAATCATCCAATGGCTGAAGCTCCGGCAGACACACATTGCACAACGCGCACAAACTGGACAAGGCGCGCAATTTATCGGCATCAGCCAAAAAATTAACCGCCGTCGGACGGATAAGCTCCACCTTAAGGGACAGCATATTATCATCAACCCGCGACCAGGCGTCAATCTGAACCAGATTGCCGACCTGAAACACCGCCAAATTCTTTTTGGACACACCCGATTTGACATAGCCGCAAACTTTGCCGTATTGCTTGCACAAAACAGTCACAATCAAAGATCTTTCGCCATGTCGGCGGCAGTTGATTAAATAGCCTTCATCGGAGAATTGCATAGCCCTCAAGCCCTCTTTTCTTACCGATTACTATCGGATTTTTAAGGCCGGCTGTCAAGGATTTTGGCTCAATTATCGGCGTAAAAAAAACAGCGTTGACGGGGATAAACCGTCAAAGCTGTTCTTTTTGATTCTTCTGTCCTCGGGCTTAGAAGCCAAAAGCTTCGAGCGCAAGGATTGCAGCCTCATCTGATGTAGCACCCACAAAATGCCGACCCGCACACCATAGGGAAACAACCCCGCCACTTTCAACAACAATGAGATCAGCATTTTTCATCTTGCGCTGAAGTTGTTCTACAGGGGTCTCGACTTTCTGCCTTCTGACATTTCTCGAAATGACTCTCTCAAGACGAGAAGGCGGCACATTTTGGCGGAAACATCTGTTGACTGATTCCAGAAACTTCTCCACCTTGATAGGCTTCTTAACAAGTTCCCGAACGTAAAGGTTCATCATGTTTTCCGTTGCGCTTGCCATAACTACGATTCCTGTCGTGGTGTTGAACTCGTAAGCGACCTTTGAGGTCCTACTCGCATTTGTGAGCGTGAGAATCTTCTTCTTAGTCTCGGTAACGCTCTGATCCTGACAAATCTGTCTCATAAAAAAAATAATTTAAAAGGTTTATATATAGTGATTATTATAATAGGCTATTTTGACGAAAATAGCAAGGGCTTTTTGTCTAAGTGTACAAAACCCCGAAAATGGCTGTTCACGGGGCTTTGCGAGAAATTTAACTTAATTCAAAGAAAAAAATCTAAAAATAATCTGTGATTTTTGCCTTGGTCAAGGCATCATATTCTTTCAAATAAGACAGAATCGGCTTCATATTTTTAAGCGCGATGGTGTTTGGTCCGTCAGACAAGGCTTTATCCGGATTCTCATGTGTTTCCATAAACAATCCGCCGACGCCCGCCGCAACGGCCGCTCTGGCCAAAACCGGTGCCATTTCGCGGTTTCCGCCGGTAGCAGTGCCGAGTCCGCCGGGTTTCTGAACAGAATGGGTCGCATCAAAAATAACCGGACAACCTGTTGTCTTGGCCATAACCGCAAACCCGCTCATATCCACAATCAGCGTGTGATACCCAAACGATGTGCCGCGCTCGGTTAAACAAACATTTCCATTGCCCGAGTCGATACATTTTTGAACAGCGTTTTTCATATCTTCAGGCGCCAAAAACTGCCCTTTTTTGATATTAACCACCTTCCCTGTCTTGGCCGCCGCAACAACCAAATCCGTCTGCCGGCACAAAAACGCCGGAATCTGGAGCATATCGACATGTTTGGCAACTTCTTCGCATTGCCATGTTTCGTGCACGTCTGTCACAATCGGAATATTGTTATACAGCTTTTTGATTTGGTCAAAGGTCTCCATTCCCTTTTCAATACCGACGCCGCGCGCCCCGTTGATAGAGGATCGGTTAGCCTTGTCAAAAGAGGCTTTGAAAACATAGTTAATCCCGAGCTCTTTGGTAATTTCAATCATCGCGCCGCAAATATCAATGGCGTGCTGCGGACTTTCAATCTGGCAAGGCCCGCACAACAGCGCGAAAGGCAGGCGGTTGCTGATTTCAAAAGAGCCGATTTTAATCACTTTTTGTTCCATGGTTTGTTCCTTACAAGCTAGATGTTTCAATATGAAAATCTCATACCACAGATTTTTTCAAAAAGCAACAACAGCCTGTTTTCAGAGTTTGATAAAATCGCGGACTCTTTGCGCAAACTCAGCCAAAACGCCGGATTTGGGCGTGTATTTTTCTTCAAAAACCTCAGCCGTCTGCCAGCCCAAATCGTCCATAACCTGTTTGATTTCTTTAGCCACGCCGGCTTTCCAGCCATAAGAGCCAAATGCTAACCCCTTTTTACCGACTGGTTTAAGCCCTTTGAGATAAGTCAAAAAGCCCGCCACCCTCGGGAAAAGCTGATTATTCAGCGTAGGCGAGCCGACAAGCACATATTCGGCATCTAAAATCTCGGTCACAACCTCGGACAGCGGCGTCACCGCCAAAGAGCACTTGGCAACGGGAATTCCCGCGTCTTGAAATTCCGCCATGGCCGTATTGGCCAATTTGGCCGTCGCGCCCCACATTGTGTCATATACAATAACTGCTTTGTGCGTTTTTTCGGCGCGCGCCCAAGAATCATACAATCCCAAAATCAGAGAAACCTCCTCTTTGCCTGACCAAATCAAGCCATGAGAAGGAGCAATCATCTCAATATCAAGCCCCAATTCGCCGGCCGATGTCAGAGCTTTTTCGGCCTGCATACCAAACGGCATCAAAATATTGGCATAATAGCTTTTGGCGGCTTTTACGACCAAATCCCGCTGATAATCCTTAACAAACAGCGCCTCGCAGCACAAATGCTGTCCAAACCCGTCATTGGGAAGCAAAAGCTTGTCCTCGGCGACATAAGTCATCATCGAATCAGGCCAATGGAGCATGGGTGTGGTCAAAAACGACAACGTGCGCCGGCCGATGGAGAGCGTGTCGCCTGTTTTGACCAGATGATACGTCCAGCCCGTGGTGTCAAAATGCGCCTCTAACGCCAATTTACCGGCATTATTGGTCACAATAACGGCCTGCGGGGCAAGGCTCATAATCTTGGGAATGCTGCCGGAGTGATCCTGCTCGACATGATTGACAACCAGATAAGAAATTTTGGAAAAATCGACAACGGAAGAAATGCGCGCGATTTGCTCGTCCGTCAGATAAGATTTGACGCCGTCGACCAGCGTAATTTTGTCATCTTTTATCAAATAACTGTTATAAGTCGACCCGTCGGGCGTGTCATATCCGTGAAATTCACGCAAATTCCAGTCCTTAACCCCGACCCAATAAACATCTTTTTTAATCTCAACCGCGTTCATCATTTCCCTCCGTATAAGTATAAGTCCAATATTATAAATAATTGTTTTATTTTAATTGACAAGTCAAGCGATTTCATTAAAACTATACAGGATAAATTCTATTAATTAAAGGAGCTTTACCATGGAACTTAAAGGATCTAAAACGGAACAAAACTTAAAAGATGCGTTTGCCGGAGAATCTCAAGCCCGCAACAAATACACCTACTATGCCTCAAAGGCCAAAAAAGAAGGCTACAACGTCATTGCCGCCAAATTTGAGGAAACAGCCAACAATGAAAAAGAACATGCCAAAATTTGGTTCAAGCTGTTGAACGGCGGCGAAGTTCCCTCCACAATTGACAACCTTAAAGATGCCGCTTCCGGCGAAAATTATGAGTGGACAGACATGTATGCCCGTATGGCCAAAGAAGCCCGAGAAGAAGGTTTTACCAAAATCGCCGCGCTGTTTGAGATGGTCGGAAAGATTGAAAAAGGCCACGAAGAACGCTATCAGGCTTTGCTTGATTCTTTAGTTGAGGGCAAAATCTTTGAACGTCCGACAAAAGTAATCTGGGAATGCGCCAACTGCGGCTGCCGCGTTGAATCGCCCAAAGCACCTGAAAAATGCCCCGTTTGCGACCACCCGCAGGCTTATTTCTTTGAGCTTCAGGAAAAATTCTAACCCTCAAAAGGCTAGCAAAGATTTAATCTCTCCTCTCACTCCAGAGGAGAGATTTTCTTGTGGATTTTTTAACCAATTTCTGATACAAAAAATTAAATTAATAATGAGGTTTTTCAGATGTCTTATGAGGCGATGTTTCAACAGGCTCTCGCCCTCTTCGATCAGGAACGGTTCGATGAGGCGGCTGATTTGCTGCGCCAAATTGATGAAACAGCACCCGACAACCCAAATATCTTGAATATGCTCGGCCTTGTCGCCCAGGCCAAAGGCCTCCACAGCGAAGCCTGCTCTTATTTTGCGGCGGCGTTGAGAGATGACAAAAACAATCCGGCCTATCATTATAATCTGGCCTTTTCGCTCAAAGCTTGCCAAAATTTTGCAGACGCCCTGCTCCATTTTGAAACAGTTTTGAAATTGGCGCCGGCCGTCAAAGAGGCTTTTAACGAAATGGCGTGCATCTATGAACGCCTCGGGCAGCTTGACAAAGCGCGGGACTATTGGCGCGAAGCTCTCAAAATTGCGCCGGATTACCTGACGGCAAAAATCAATCTGGCCAATTCTTACAGAACCGAAAACCTCGAAAAAGCCAAAACCAATCTTTTGGCTCTCACCAAAACAGCACCAAACGAACAGCTTTTGTGGTATGATTTGGCTTGGATTTATTATGAAGAAAAAAGCTATGAAAACGCCCTTTCTGCTGCTCAACAAGCAGACAATATTCCAAACGATGCCGTCAAACATATTCTCGGACTGGCCTGCCTTGCTTTGGGGCAAAAAGGACAGGCTAAAGAGGCTTTTTTAAGCGCCGAAAAGATCAATCCAAACAACACGGACGCCCTTCTGTGTCTGGCGGATATCTTGAGCCGCGATGAAGATTTTGATGCCGCTGAAAGTAGATACAAAAGAGTCATTGAGCTCAGACCCGATGATTTTTCGGCGCATAACAATTATGCCGAAATGCTTTTCAGGCAAAAACGCCTGTCAGAAGCGCTTGAGGAATACCGCAAAGCGGTTATTCTCAATCCGAAATCTGCCCCGTTAAGCAATAATCTGGGCGCTGTCCTCAAAGAACTCAAAGACTATGAAAAAGCGCTGGAACTTTTCTTTAACGCGCTTTCGCTCAACCCAACTTTGACGGAAGCTTCCGTCAATATCGCCGAAACGCTTGTCCTGTTGGCAAGAGAGGAGCCCGAAAAAGCGCTCAAAATCGCTGACAATTGGCTCAAATCCTATCCCGAAAATGTGTTTGCCAAACACGTCTCAGCCGCACTCAAAGGAGAAAATTGTGAAGATAATCTTGTTTTTACTGAAAAGCTGTTTGACGGTTTCGCTGATAATTACGAGCTGGTTATGCAAAATCTGGGTTATTCAGCTCCGATGGCTTTTAGAAGAATTGCAGGAAATGTGGAAGGTCGTCTTGCGGATTTGGGCTGCGGTTCGGGGCTTGTGGGACTGGCTCTTAAGACGCCTCAAAATCAAATCATAGGCGTTGATGTCTCCGCGCAAATGCTAGCCAAAGCCGCTGAAAAAAATGTTTATGACGAGCTTGTCAAAGATGATTTAATTCATTTCTTAAAAGAAAGAAACGATTTTGAAACAATTGTCGCCGCAGATGTTCTCGGATATTTGGGTGCCGCAGATGAATTTATAAAATTAAGCAAAAACAAAACGCTGCTCTTTTCGATAGAAGCATCGGACGAACAATCCGACTACCAAATCCAACCATCAGGTCGTTTCAAACACAATCCGGCCTATATCGAAAAGCTGTTGCATCAAAACGGGTTTTGTGATATTTATAAAGAAGAAACAGTTTTACGCACCGAAAACGGAAACCCCGTCAACGGATATATTTTTAAAGCTCTCGGAGGATTAAAAAATGGCCGATGAATTGATTGATATTTATGATTCTGAAATGAACCTGCTCGGCGTTGCGCCAAAATCTCAGGCGCACAAAGAAGGCCTGTGGCACAAATTGGCTTTGTGCTGGATTATCTCCGAAGACGGCAATTTGTGGCTCCAAAAGCGCAGCCCAGAAAAGCAAACCTGCCCCAATTTGTTTGACTGTTCGGGATCAGGACATGTTCTGGTCGGCGAAGCGCCCAAAGAAGCCGTCCGCCGCATTTTGGAAGACAAACTCGGCCTGTCGGTCAAAGAAAAATTTTTGGACAAGCTCTTTACATACAAATTGGTCAATGACACGCCAACCGCCAACACGCACGCCTTTTGTCCGACCTATCTATTAAAAACGCAGCAAAAACTCCATGACCTCAAACTGAATCCCGACGAAGTTTCCGGTATTTACGAGGCGGATATCCAAGACCTGTTGGATTTGTTTTTTGATGAAGTCAAAAAAATAAATGTCCGCGGAATTGTTTTAGGCAAAAAATGCTACAAAATCGAAAAACGCACGCTTTCAAAAGACGATTTTTGCCCGCACGGCGACAAATATTTTCAAAAAGTTTTCTCCGCTATTCAACGCTTTATTGATAATCAATAATCAAGGCTTATATCTCTAAGAGGTCGATTTAAGAAAAGGAAACCTCAATGTGGGATATATACTAGCCGTCCTGGCCGTTTTTTTATGGAGTTTCAACACAACCGTTTCAAGCTATTTTGCAACCTCTCTGGCGCCGCTTGAGATTGCTTTCAGCCGCTGGTTTTTAGCCGCAATAATTTTGGTATTGATTGCCGGAAAATCCCTCTGGCAAAACCGCGTTTGGTTTTTCAAAAACTTTGGTTATGTCTTCCTGTTGGCTCTGACGGGAATGGTCATTGTCAACACGCTGATTTATTACGCCGGACACACTGCCTCGGCGGTTAATATGAGTCTGTTAAACACGCTCGGCCCCGTGTTCTTACTGCTGCTGTCGCACAGCCTGTTTCACACCCCGATTTCCAAAACGCAGTTGCTTGGAATTATCATCACTTTTGGCGGCGTATTGACAATCATTCTCAACGGCGACTTTTTCTCTCTGTCAAAAATCAAGTGGGTCGACGGCGATTTTATTATGCTGGGCAATGCCTTTTGTTTTGCAATTTACTCCCTACTCCAGCAAAAACGTCCGTCTTTTATCCCTCAAACGACGCTCTTAGCCTCAAGCGCGATTATCGGCGCTGTTCTGTTAGGAATTTTAATGCTGATTTTTGTTCCCGAAAAACAAATTTTCGCACTCAAGCCGCTTGATATTGCCGTCTTTGTTTATCTGGGGATTTTCAATTCGGTTTTGGCCTATATGGCCTGGAACACGGCTTTGGCCAAAATCGGCACAATCAAAACCGCCGTCATCTATTATTCGCTCCCGCTTTGGGCATCAATTGAAGCTTATGTCATCTTGGGTGAACAGCTGCATTTGCCGCAAGTCATCGGCGGTATTCTGGTTATCGGCGGAATTGTGCTATCAAACCTTAATCAGACAAAAAAATTCCCCGCTCAAAAGGAGAAAAAAGCGGGGAATTTGTCTTAAGCATTCGCAAGAACGACTTCTGTCTTAACTTGCGGGGCGCATACAAAACTGTATTTATGCTTAAACTTGGCCAAATCTTCATTAAATTCTTTCATCGGAAAACCATTGCGGATATAGGCATAAAGAGCAACATCAACAAAGTGGCTTTCCGTCAAATACGGCATCATATTTGAAATGACGGCTGTCGCCTTAGAAGCGTTAAATTTAATGATAACTTCCTGAAAGAAAACATGTCTGGTATTAACCGCATCTCCCGCACCGCAGGCATCAAACAAAGCGGAAAAAATGTCATCTTTTGTAAGCCCTTTTGCTTGTAAGTCGTTAAGGAACTTAAGCCCCTGCTCTTTAGATATTTTTATCATAATAGCCTCCCTGATGAAGGTGTCTGTCTATAATTATCAATATAACATAATTTCGCCCCAAAGACAAGAACTTTGTAACAAAAATGTAACATTCTTAATGAAAATGATTTTGAATGGTCTGATAAATTTTTTGATAAAAAGGAATATCCGACACTCTCGTAACAAACGAGGCAAAACGATAATAGACGCTTCCGTCCGCCGTCTCAGTCGAAACTGGAGAAATGCCGTTAAAAATCAAATGATTATCAATTGTCGCATGCACTTGTCCGAGCCGATTGCTATCGGTCAAATCAAAACAGCCGCTTGCCCCATAAGCCACAAAAATATTTTGAACAGCAGAAGATGACAAATTAACATTGCCGTTAAAATATTTTCCAACAGACATTCTTTCAAGATTCGGCGTTAGAGAGGCATCGATTCGCCCACCATTTTTGCGCCCGACTTCAACCACCTTAAGGCTTTCATCTCCAGACAAATTGAGCACACCGGAAAAATCATCTCCGACAATAAGTTTTTTAACACCGGTTTCGCTCCCTTGATCCGAAACTTTAACCGTTCCTTTGCAATCATCGCCGACCTTAAAGACATCGACATTTTGATTAAGTGCATAAAAATTGCCTCGGAATGAATCGCCGATTTCAATTCCTTTTTTGATAATGTTGTTTGATAGAATCAAATCAGCATAAGAATAATACCCCAACCCAAAAGCATAAAGACAGCTGTTTGAGACATTCAGATTGCCGCTGTAAATATCCGCAATCTGCAAATTAAAACATTTTTTGGCATCAGCAATTGTCAAATGGCAATGGCAGTTATTCCCGATAAAAACGCTTTCAACGGACGAACGCGACAGATTAATCGTGCCGCTGAACTTATCCCCGACAACAACGCTCTCAATAAAAGTATTATCCCTCAAATCAATATTGACCGTCGCGTTTTCAGACACAACAAGTTTTGAAATATTTGCATGAGTCAAATCATAAAAACAATCCTTTGAATCCGGCGCAATTGTCAGGCTGTGCGCAGAAACGTCCGCCGCATAAACTCTTGCAAAATCAAGTCCTCTTTCAACACGACGTTTAAAGCGCCTTTCCGAAAAATATTCCTCACGCCCGTCCAAATATTTGATAACCGAAACACCAAGCGTTGCGGCAACTTCCTTAGACATTGTATATTTTTTGGCTTTAACAAACGAAAGCAAATACGCCTTTTCTATCTCGGAAAGCTTTTTATCCGAAGCAATATTTATCTGCGTAAAAGTATTGCTGCACCCTTCCAAAGAAGCCAAGAGCTGATTTTGCCTGTTTTTGAAAAACAGAGAGCATTTATTTCCTTTGATACGAACAATTCTGTAATCTTTAGCCAATTTATAAATTTTTGCGTCTTCTTCCATAACATCCTCCGATGACAAAACAAATTTGCCAAAGATGTAATATCGGCAGCGCAAAAAACCACAGTGCTTTTCAAAAAAATATTCAGCGGCGTTTAAGAGAATCTGTTTTTAATCTGGATAATGCCAAAACAGCCTCAAAATTATCCCCGTCGCATACTTTATTGCGGCGGATAAAACCGCATTTTTGGCACTGGTGGACAAGAATATATTTACCGTCTTTGAGCTCCAAATCAATCGGCTCCATCAGTCCGCCGCAGCTCTCCGCCCTGTCGCCGGGGCAAACATCGACATGTTTGGAATACAAGCAGTTCGGGCAATGGTTCGTATAGCCGTTTCCCGTTACTTTTGTGCCGCAATGCTCACAAACAAAATCTTCCTTTTTTCGTTGAAATTGACGCATCTTTCCTCACTTTATCTGAAAAAAATGTAACCGATAACAGCTGCCAAAGTCAAGAAAAAAGCAGCCCCTTTTTATTCGTTTCAAAACAATTATATATCTTTCAAAAATTTGAGGCAAAAAAATGAAGCTTTTTAAGAAAAACAACACAGATATCAAAAAAATAATCTCGGCCGTCTGGAACTTTTGGACAAGCAAAACCGGCGCCTTTTTGCTTGCCGTTTCGGCAATCGTCATCGGGTGGTATCAATTTTATATCAACCGTCCGATTTTAAAATACGGAACAGAAACAATCGCTTTTATTTCATCACAAAACCAAAACGATTATGAGGTCAAAGTCAAAGGCGCCTCTTACAAAGACCTGTATCTGACGCGGGTCATTTTGCAAAATAAAGGCGCCGAGGCTCTCTCCGGCGCCGATGTCTCAAAAATAGGCCGCAACCCCATCCGAATTATTGTCCCCAAAAACGCCGAAATGGCGCACTATGCGCTTGACAACACAATCACAACGCCCGACATAACAGCTGCGCTCCAAAAAATCGACAACAATCTGATTATCGAATTTGATTTTTTAAACTCCGGCTATCAAATAGGAACATCTATTCTGCATCAAAACCCGAATGTCGAATTTAAAGTCGAAGGAAGCGCGTTAAACGTCAACTCTATCACAAAAGAATGGAGCGACCGGCAAATCAAATACTGGACATTGTGGATTTTGGGCGGATTATACCTGTTTTTGGTTTTATTTTACGTTTACAATCATTGGCTGGCAAAAAAAATTGCCAAACAAGAAGAAAACAAAAAACTATCTTGAATTATTCTTTGCAGAACTCCGCAAAGCAAGCTTTTCTTGTTTGGTATCTAAAAACGACTGATTCGGAAAAGGCGTATTGCTCAAATTCTCGGCAATAAGATTTCCTTTTCTGCGCTGCTGCTTTTCGGCCAAAGTCAAGCCTGAAGGATTATTCGAAACAAGTTTTCCGTCCGCGCCGACACAAATATCATACTTATCAAGCAAATGCCGTTGAAGCTCATCGGGCAATCTGGAAAGAACGCTTTTTTCAACGCTTGAAGCAACAAAATAATCCAAATTATCATGCGTTTTCAAATGTTTTCTGACACGCCCGACCATTTTGGGGCTGAGTGTCAAAAAATAACCAATATCATCGCCGGATTTAAGGAGATAGGCCTCAAAAGCGCGTCTGTCTTTCAGCCCTTCACTCTGTCTGTAAATACCGGTTTTGTCTTTGTAGCGGCAATGACGCCCCAATTGAGCCGCCATAATATCATAGTCAGGACTATCCGAGCCAAAATTCTTGAAGAAATCACTTCTAACCGCAGCATTCGGACCTAAGTTGCCGGAAAACATCGTAAACGTCCCAAGCTCTGATTTTGTCAGCACTCTTGAAACATCTTGCAGTCTCGGAAAAATATACGAATCAAAAAACTTTGTCAAATCGACTGCGGCTTTTTCTTTATTGGTTCTGTCGCCCATCTTGACCTTTCTGCCCGAAACCCAACGCATTCCGTAACCTATGGTCGGATATCCGGCCGAACATCTGTAAGCCTCTGCGCGAAACCCTTCATAAATTGCAAAAAGACAAACCATCTCATCATGGCAATCTATGGCCATTTGCAAATTTTGCGCATACGCCCCGTTGGCCGTTTTCGGAACAAGCCCCGCGGAGGTTTTAGACGGAACAGCACCAATTGGCTTTGTCTTTTTGACGGCAGGAATGCCGGATTTATCGCCCATCTTTCCGGCATGACGAGCAGCCGTTTCCGTTTTGACATCAGAAAGTTGAGACGGCTGGAATGCAACCGTGGAGGTATCTGTTTTCTCTTTGGGTTGATTTGGAACGACAACCTGCGCAACAACATTATGCTTCTTTTCTTTGTCTTTGGTAAGAGAAGCCAATTTCCATGTTCCGACAAATGTCGTCCCTAAAACAAGAGCCTGCAAAGCAGCTGTGCGGAGACGGCGCAAAGCCTTGTCGCTAATCAGTTTTTTTGATTGAGATTTTGAAGAAACACGTTTAACTTTGCTCCCAGAAAAATAAGCTGCCGCCTGCGTCAAGCCTCCTTTTTGAGAAACGACCGCGCGCGCAGCCTTCATTGGCGGAACACGAAAAGTCTTACTGAGCGCCTTCGTGACCTCTCTCAAACCGTGCACCTGATGTTTGCGTGCCATTTTTTTCAATTTTTGAGGATCCAGCGTCACCTGAATATGGTCTTCAGGATATTCTTTTTGAAGCGTTCTGGCAAGACTAACAGCCTGAGCATACCGGCGCAGAGCCTCTTTTTTAAGCTTTTGCACGCTCTCCGAAATCGGAACATTATTTAACGCGTCCTCATACGGAACCGGAACAGAAAACTCGCCGACTTTGCAACTCCACATCCGAAGGGGCTTATTCGATTGAGCGGCGTTGCGTTTGCGGTATTCCTGAATTTTTTGTTCTTTTTGGAACAGCAGAGAAGAAAAAGATTTGACATCTGAGGCATATTCAAGCGGAACAGGAATCCTCTCCCCGTCTCCGATTGTGCAATAAACGGGCTTTTTTCCCGCTTTGGCATATTCAATCAACACACTGTCAAAATCTCTGCTCATTGTTTTTCAGCCCTTATCTGCTCTTGGATTGCCGCATAACTTGCTGCAACGCAATTGTTTTTCCGTCGGTATTCATTTCATCTGTTCCTCTCGGCCTGAAAGAATGTAATCTGCCGTCTTTACCGGTTCGGATATCATATTTATCTATCAGATGTTGTTTATCTTCCTCAGGAAGCATTGATAAAACAGAAGTCTCGATACTTTTGGCTGTAAAACGCTTCAAAGATTTATCAATTGTCTCAAAATCAAGCAGGTTAAACGTATCATCTTTGTTTTGAATCGGATCTTTTTTGTTATCTGTTTCATAGTGGTAAAATTCCACATCAGGGCTGCCGACAAAATCACGCGACAAGCAAAAAACATCGCCGATATTTTCGCACTGCCATAAATAAGATTCAAACCCGCGGCGGTTAATCAGCCCATAACTGCGGTCGCCGCTAACACTTCGATACAAAGAGAAAGAGCGGCAAACCTCATTATCAGAGGCACCCGAATTAATTGTCTTCAACAAGCGGCTGTCTTTGAACTTCCGTTCATCATTATTGTAGTTAAACATTTGCGTGCCCAAAATCTGTCCGCAGGTCAAAGGCTTGTTAATATGTTCCAGCGTCGGATAAACATATTTGTTGGCATGAGAAAGAACAAACCCCTTCCCTTGTTCAATCGTCACAGGAGACGTGTTTTCATTCACTTTTGCACCATTGGGAAGCGTTGTCGTTCCATACCCTATTGTCCATCTTTTAGCGGGACATAAATAAGGCTTCGATTTAAAATCTTCAAAAAAGGCCACGCAAGCCAAAAACTCGGATTGCGTCTGCTGCGCCAGCTCCAAATTATGCTCGCTCGGCGTTTTAGCACCCTGAACAATTTCGACAACTTCTTTTTGTTTATCTTCGGCCAAATGAGGCATAATCCTACCCCCCCCGACCAAAGACAGCGGAATAAGGGCTTTCAGCGCGCCTTTGCGCACATAAGGCAGCAATTTTTCATCCGCAAATGTTTTGAATTTTGATTTGGAATGCGACGGCTTTACTTTTTTATCCATCAGATAATAAGCCGCCATCGGCAAAGCCCCTGCCGCACCGACAACCATTTGGGCCGACTGCTCCGCCGTAAATTGCAAAGTCTTGCCTATTCCTTTGGCTAATTTTTTGAAGCAGTATTTTTTATGAGCCCTGTTCATATGATTCAGGGCTTTGGCATTCAGCGATACCGCAAACTCATTATCAGGATATTCTTTTCCGACGCGGCAAGCCGTCTTAACGGCCGCATTATACCGACGCAAAGCCTGTTTTTTCAAAGCCTCGACACTTTGTTCTTTTGAAACATTTTTCAAATGATGCTCTAAAGGCCTCGGCGCATATAAATCGCCGATTTCATACCCTGTAATGCTTTCAATGCCTACCCTGTTATACTCTTTAACCGTCTTTTCGGACTGAAACAAATCATCGGAAAACGCATCCAAATCTCCGCCATAGGCCAACGGAACAGGGATTTTATTCTTGTCGCCGATTGAACAATACACAGGCGTCTGTCCGGCTTTTTCATATTCGGCTAAAACAACTTCTTGATATTTCTTCTTCAGTTTCATAGGCGTTTTCCAAATCTGTCTACCAAATATTATAATTATAATACCATAAAATTAATTTTTTGCAAACATTTTTAGACAAAAATAGCGGCAACAACGCCCTAAAAACAAATATTTTCTGATAATGACTTTTCAAAAATGATTTACTTTTTGATTCGAGATTGATACAATCAGTCGATTGAATTTGATTTTGGGAATATTTGGAAATAAGAATGACTACGAATTTACCGATAATTAAAGGAATTGGCTATGCCGTTCCGTCAACCAAAATAACAAACGCCGACCTGACAAAACTGTATGACACGTCGGATGAATGGATTTATTCCAGAACCGGCATCAAAGAACGTCGTATTTTTTCGAATGATACAGAGGCCTTTGACCTGTTGCGCAAAGCCTGCCTTCAGGCTCTGGCCAATGCCGAAGTTGCGGCGGATAAAATAGATCTGGTTTTGGCGGCAACGTCTATGCCTGTTCAGATGATGCCCTCAACGGCCTGCATGGTGCAAAAACTGCTGAACATCACCTCAACCGCGCCGGCTTTTGACATTTCGGCGGCGTGTTCGGGATTTGTTTATGCGCTGGATACGGCAAACGCCTATATCCGCTCCGGTATTTACAAAAACATTTTGCTGGTCACAATCGACAATTGCTCCCGCTATCTCGACTGGACAGACCGCCGCACATCGATTCTCTTTGGCGACGGCATCGGCGCAGCGGTTATTTCGACCGGCAACAAATCGGACATCTTAACCATTGACATCCGCGCCGACGGCACAATCGGAGACTATATCACGCTTCCGTCCGCCGCGGGAAATTGCCCGTTTGTCAAACCAAATTCCGATACGCAAACACTTGGCATGAAAGGACAAGATGTTTACAAATTTGTCGCAAACACCATTCCTGCCTATGTCGCCGAAACCCTGCTTGCGCACAACGGCATTTCGCCGCAGGAGATTGACTATCTTGTTCTGCATCAGGCCAATCAACGCATTACCGCGGCCGTTCAGGAACGTTTGGGCTTTGCGGAACAAAAAGTTATCTCAAACATCGAATATCTGGGCAACACGTCGGCTTCATCGATTCCGATTGCCCTTGGCGAAGCTATTCAAAGCGGACGCCTCAAGACACCGGCCACCGTTGTCATATGCGGATTCGGCGCGGGCATGTGCTGGGGCGGCGGCGTCATTCGCCTGAATGACGGTATTTTTAAGAAAGAAAACATTTTTCAAACACAACACGAGGATACAAAATGAGAAGAGTTGTTATCACGGGATTAGGCGCGCTCACACCATTCGGAATGGGCGTTGATATTTCTTGGAACTCCCTGATTGCCGGAAAATCTGGAATCAAAAAAATTACAAAATTTGACACGGAAAATTATGCTGTCAAAATCGCCGGTCAGGTCGACAAAGGCGTCGGCGAAGGATTGTTTAACCCCGATGAAGTCATGGATCCAAAGGATCAAAAACGAGTAGACGACTTTATTCTGTTTGGAATTGCCGCCGCTGAAGAAGCTGTTAAAGACGCCGGCTGGGCAACACCGGACGACCAAGGCAAATCCCGCACGGGCGTGATTATCGGCTCGGGTATCGGCGGATTGCAAACCATCTATGAAACGGCCGGCACTTTAAGCGCCTCGGGTCCCAGACGCGTCAGCCCGTTCTTTATTCCCTCCTGCATCATCAATATGATTTCGGGACATGTCTCTATGCGCCATGGCTATACGGGGCCAAACATTGCCACGGCCACGGCCTGCGCCACGGGTGCCCACGCCATTGCCTGCGCTTATCAAAGTATTTTGCTTGACGATGCCGATGTGATGGTTGCCGGCGGCGCCGAAGCGGCCGTCTGCCCGTTATCTGTTGCCGGATTTATGCAGTCCCGCGCCCTATCCCACAGCTATAACGACACCCCCGAAAAAGCCTCCCGTCCGTGGGATAAAGCCCATGACGGATTTATTTTGGGCGAAGGCGCCGGTGTTGTCGTTTTGGAAGAATACGAGCATGCCAAAGCCCGCGGCGCTAAGATTTATGCCGAACTGGTCGGATACGGAAACTCCGGCGATGCCTATCACATCACCTCGCCCGCACCGGACGGAAGCGGCGCCCGCAAAGCCATGAGCGAAGCCTTGCGCAAAGCAGGCCTCAAACCTCAGGATATCTCCTATATCAACGCGCACGGCACCTCAACAGCCGCCGGCGATGCGATGGAATCAACCGCTGTTGCCGGATTGTTCCAAAACTGCCCCAATCTTAAAATGTCGTCGACCAAATCGGCCATCGGACACTTGCTGGGCGCGGCCGGCGCGGTGGAAGCCGTCTTCTGCGTCAAAGCCGTCCAGACAGACACCCTGCCCCCGACGCTCAATCTTGAAGATCCGATTGACGAGGCCGCCGGTTTGGATTTGATTCCGAACAAAGCCCGCAAATGCGATGTTCAGACAGCCATGTCAAATTCGTTTGGCTTTGGCGGAACAAACATTTCGTTGATTTTTAAGAAGATATAAGAAAGGTTCAAAGTAAAAATGGAACTAATGTCTGATGTGTTGATTTTTCCGGGGCAAGGGTCTCAAAAAATCGGCATGGGAAAAAGTTTGTATGACAACTTTGCTGTCGCCAAAGAGGTTTTTGACCGCGCGGACGAGGCTCTTGGATTTTCCTTAAGCAACCTGATGTTTGAGGGCAATCAGGACGAGCTCAACAAAACATCAAACGCCCAACCGGCCATTATGACCGCCTCTCTGGCTTATTTCGAAGTAATGAAAAACCTCGGCCTGATTGATACCGACAGCGTCAAATTTATGGCGGGACATTCGCTCGGGGAATATTCGGCTCTTTGCGCGGCCGGCGCCCTGTCGATTGAAAACACCGTCAAACTGCTTCAGGCGCGCGGCGCGGCCATGATGGACGCCTGCCTCAAAGAAAAAGGCCTGATGGCGGCCGTTATCGGGCTTGATTTTGACACCGTCAAACAAATAGCCGATGACTCGGGCTGTTTTGTCGGCAATTCAAACTCTCCGGCTCAAATTGTCATCAGCGGATCGGAACAAACCGTTCAAAACGCTTGCGAAAAAGCCAAAGCCGCCGGCGCCAAAAGAGCGCTTGTTTTGCCGGTTTCGGGGGCTTTTCACTCGCCTTTGATGCAAAGCGCCGCCGATACCATGAGCGAAGTTATCAAAAACACGCGCTTTACCGAACCGCAAATCAAAGTTGTTTCCAATCTGACGGCTCAAGCCTATACCTCGGTTGAGGAAATCAAAGAGCTTTTGATTCGCCAGATTACACACACGGTCAAGTGGCAGGAAAGCGTCGTTTATATGCACCAAAACGGCGGCAGCCGCTTTATTGAAGTCGGTTTTGGAAACATCTTGACCGGATTGGTCAAAAAGATTTTGCCTGAAGTTTCGGTTGTTACTTCTGAGGAAATATTGCAAAATGTCGGCGCGGTATCTGAATAAGACAAAGCTTGAGGCGGAACTGTTCAAATGCCTGAACTGTGTGGCAAAACCATGCCACAGAGCCTGTCCGCTCAAATGTTCGCCCAATGAATTTATTGCAAAAGCCAAACAAAAAGACTTTGCCGGCGCTGTCGCGTCCATTTGCGCAACCAATCCTCTGCCCCACATCTGCGGGTTAATTTGTCCGGAACGTTTTTGCATGAAAGCTTGTCTGCGCGGCCGCATTGACCACCCGATTAACATTCCGGCCGTTCAAGCAACACTCATTGAAGGGTGGCGCAAAGATTGTTTGCCTTGTCCGACAAAACTAAACGGGCTCAAAATTGCCGTTATCGGCGCCGGACCGGCGGGAATGGCCGCGGCTTGGAAAGCGCGTCTATTGGGGCTTCAGGTTACTATTTTTGAAAAAGAAAACAAAATCGGCGGAACACTCAATCTGATTCCAACCGCCCGCCTGCCGCAAAAAGCCGTGCTGGACGATTGGGCGCATATCCAAGCCTTGGGCGGCATAGACATCTGCTTTAATGCCTGCCAAACAAACACCAAAGAGCTCTTGGAAGACGGATTTGACGGCGTGATCGTCACAACCGGCGAACAAACAAGCGTCACGCTTGGCATTGAGGGCGAAGATTTAACGGTGCCTTACGCCGATTATCTCAAAAATCCGACACAATACGCAACAAAGGGAAAAGTCGGCATCATCGGCGGCGGAAACGTGGCGGCGGACTGCGCTCTGACGGCAAAAGAACTCGGCGCAAGCGAGGTATCGCTCTTCATCCGGCGTAAAATTTTTGACATGAAAGTCAGCCTGTCAGAGATAACCGCATTGATAGAAAAAGGAATTGACTTAGTCACGACAACAAGACTGTGTAAAGTCAAAAAAGAAAACGGCCATTTGACAGCCCTGACCTGCACCACGCAAAAAGGCCCTCAAGGCTATGAAGATGTTGAAAATTCAACTATCCAAAGACAAAATTTTGACTTAATTATCAAAGCCATAGGCGCACAATCAGCCCCAACGGCCGATGAATCGAACATTATTTATGCCGGCGACTGCAAAACCGGAAGCTCGACAGCGGCCGAAGCCGTCGCTTCTGGAATCAAAGCTGCCGAAAAACTATATCACAATCTAAAAGGAGGACTCTAAAATGAAAAAACTCGTTTGTTTAATGGTTTTAGCCGGCTTTTTGTCGGCTTGTGCCACAGATCCCTACACCGGCGAAAGCAAAGTCGCCAAAACAGCCTGGGGAACAGGCATCGGCGCGGCGGCCGGAGCCGGAATCGGCGCCCTCGTCGGAGGCAAAAAAGGCGCCTTAATCGGTGCCGGTATTGGTGCGGCAACAGGTGCGGCAGGCGGCGGATATATGGATTATCAAGCGGCACAATTGCGCAAAGAATTAACCGGAACCGGCGTTCAAGTCAAAGAAATAGACGGCCGAATCTATTTGGTTATGCCCGGAAACATTACCTTTGATACAAACCAAGCCTTTATCAAGCAGTCTTTCCAACCGGTTGTCATTTCCATTTCAAAAGTCTTGAAAGAATATGACAAGACTCTTGTTCAGGTCAACGGCTACACGGACAACACAGGGTCAGACGCCATCAACAACCCGCTCTCCGTCAAAAGAGCCAATGCCATTGCCGATTTCTTGAAGATTCAAGGCGTTGCGGCAAACCGCATTATTGCCAACGGCTACGGCTCGGCCAACCCGATTGCCTCAAACGCGACAGCCGCCGGACGGGAACAAAACCGCCGTGTGGAAATTGTGCTGATTAATAACCAATAATAATCAAACATTCTGCGTTATCCCCCGCTTTGTCGGGGGATTTTTTTGACAAAAATTTATTTTTTTGTCTTTTTAGGCTTGACCGACACCCGAAAATGTGCTAAAAATAATGCATTACAAAATATTATTAATATAAATTATGGAAAAAGAAATGTTAGTCGCTACAGCAACAAGGCTTGCCCCTGCGACATGTCCGGAACTTCTGGAGAACGAGAACTACTTGAGAACCTTTCAGGTTATCTACCTCGGAAGAATCATCGAACTCGCAAAATCCGCAGGACTTACAAATGATGATATCGCCACTGCATGGGATTGCGTTTACAACGAAAAGTGCAATCTCTCCGGCGAAAAAAATACAACAGTTCTAGCCAACTCCTTGAGAGAACTGTTCAGGCACCTGTCAGCCCACGAGATGAAGCTGCACTATGCTGCACGTCTCGCCTTTCAGGCGTTGTTTCTCTAGAATCCTAACTTAGCCAAGCGGTTGCTTCTCCTTAAAAAGAGAGCCAACCGCTTCTTTTTTATCCTTTTTCAGAGTAATTTTTCAGGGAGTTTCAGCCCCTCTTGACGCAAAAACTGCGCCACATCGGCCAAATACATTCTTTCGGTATAGTTCAAAAAACCGTCCGTCTGGCACACCTTAACAATCTCTTTCAAAAAACATTCGGCCTCAATCGGCGTTTTGCGTTTAAGAGAGGTCACAGCTCGGTAAAAATCAACAGGTTCCGGCCGAATATCCGACAATATTTTCCGCAAATACAAATCGCTAAAGCTTTTTGCCTCGGGAACAGATTTTTTGATATAATCAAATATAATCTTGTTTTTGAGAACCTGACTGCCCTTATCCAACCGCGACATAAACTGCAAAATCGTCAAATCAGCCCTCAACGCATCCAACAGATTATCTTTTGAAGTTTGAAGCGGCGGCTGTTTGGGCGTTCCCTGCCCAACCGCGGCAAAAAAATCTTTTACAAACGAAGCCGCGTCGTTATATCCCTTTTCACGGCTGACATCAAACAGGTTATGAATATACGATGCCTCAAAAATAAACGATTTTTTCAACCGATACAAATAAACATCAAAAAAGAAGGTTTTGTCTTTTTCCCAGATATTGCGAATAGCGGCGTTTTCACCGTAAATCTTGCCGTTTTTGACAAGATTGACATACATGTTAAAAAATTTATCTGTCGCCTGATTCATCAGCTTATCCTTTTCACCTCTCACTATACAAAGTTTTTTTGCATTTGATTGATGGTTTTTAATTGATTTTTATTCAAAGGTTTGTATCATAAAAATATGAAATAATTATTAAATCTTATAGATATGAAACCATCACACAATTACGGTGAACTTTACAAGTTGTTTGGTTACCGAAAGAAATTAGACCGTCCGCTGATTTTTGAAGCGTTGCTCTATGCTATTGCCGACATGGTTATTTTTGATGCTTTTGAATATGATTCATCATCAAACGCCTGTCCGCAGCAGTCCGCACCTTATGCCATAGCTAATGTAAAAGAGGCTTGGAAAAAACTGCCCGATTACCTTGGCTTAAAGCTCTCTTATCGAAAGATGTGGGACATTGAGGAAAAGCTGAAACAAATTGACGCTGCTCGTTCTGCGCTCAGAAAAACACCGCTGTTTCACTTCAAAAAACGTCTGAATAAACGAAAAGAGCTCAACGCACTCAAACGCGAAACTCTGCCGACAGCCGATGTGTTCCAATATCTGGAGTATGTTGCCATGCAATATGAAGCAACAGAAAGAGCCGACCTCTACCAAGAGTTTAAGGACTATTGCCTCCAAAGGCAAAGTTTTACCTAACCTCGTTAACATCCCTTTTTGCCCACTGCAAAACGGGATGTTTTCTTTATTTGTTTGACTTTACCCAAAAGACTTATATAATACGGCTACTTTTGTATTATTTATTAAAACCATTATGACTAGAACTTATACCTTTGGTCAGCTCTACAAGTTGTTCGGCTACCACAAAAAATTTGACCGCTCGGATGTTTTCGGAAGTTTAATCAGCGCTCTTTTCGACCTTGATGTATTTTACTTGACAAAATACAACGGATACGACAAAGTCAATGTCTGCACGGCAACCAAAATGCACCCTGAGCTCAAAGATGCTTTCAAAAAAGTCGCTCCTTATCTCTACAATCCCCAAAGAAACAACGAAAGAAATATCAGGATTGACAATATGTTGCAGAGCCTCCATGCTCTGAAACATCATCGAATCCCGTTGTATCGTTTCAAAGCGAACTGGCGAAAATACAAAGCCATTCGAGACATTCAAAAAGATGCCATTGCGACACAATACGTTTTCGGTTATCTTGAATATGTTGTCGAAACGCACCACAAAGAAAAGCTTTGGAGATTCTATGATGAGTTTGCCGACTATGCTGTTCTATTTGAGAAAGCTGTCTAAATTTTAATCCCGCTTGCCCTTCAAAGCAAACGGGATTTTTATTGCGCCAGTGCCGCAATTTTGCCGACATATTGCTTAATAACAGCCACGCGTGTATCATAAGAAGACAAGTCTTTTTCAATAAACAACCTCTGATCCGGCCGGACTTTGATAGCGCCGAAAGAAGACACAATCAAATCCATCAACTTTTCGGGTTTGGAAAACACATTATTTCTGAATCCGATTAAGAGCCCCTTTGCGCCAGCATCAACACGATCTATTCCCGCGGTGCGGCACATAATCTTGATTTCGACCGTCGTCAGCAGGTTCTCGACCTCGGGCGGCAATTTACCGAACCGGTCTATCAGCTCTTCTTTCATATCGGCAATGCCTTCATTGTCTTTGATATCGCCGATGCGCTTATAAAGTCCCAGTCTGATACCCAAATCTCTAACATAGCTTTCGGGAATCATAATCGGAATTCCCGTTGTAATCTGCGGCGCCCAATCTTGAACTTCCTTAGCCTGTTCATCGGCCAAAACGCCGGATCTCAGGCGCAGGACTTCTTCCTCAAGCATATGCTGATACAAAGACACACCCACTTCTTTGATATGGCCGGACTGCTCCTCGCCGAGAATATTGCCCGCGCCCCTGATGTCCATATCGTGGCTGGCCAAAGAAAATCCGGCGCCCAATGTGTCCAACGCCTGCAAAATACTCAAACGCCGCTCGGCAATCGGCTTAAGCTTGCGTTTGGGCGGAACGGTGAAATACGCGTATCCTCTGACCTTGCTGCGCCCGATACGCCCTTTGAGCTGATAAAGTTGCGCCAATCCGAACATATCCGCCCGATACACAATCATCGTATTGACCCGTGGCATATCAATACCTGATTCGATAATGGTTGTTGAGAGCAAAATATCGCCCTGCCCGTCGGCAAATTCATTCATCACTTCTTCAAGCTGTTTGACGGGCATTTGGCCGTGTGCCACCAAAATTTTGACATCAGGCAGCAAAGCTTTCAGTTCTTTCTCAACCTCGTGAATATCCGATACCCTTGGACAAACAAAAAACGTCTGTCCGCCGCGGTATTTCTCGCGGTAAACAGCTTCTTTAATCATAACCTTGTCAAAAGGCATCACAAAAGACCGCGCCGCAAGCCTGTCAACAGGCGGCGTGGCAATCACGCTCAGGCTCTTTACCCCCGTCAAAGACATCTGAAGCGTCCTTGGGATAGGCGTTGCCGTCAAAGTCAGCACATGAACATCGGACTTGATTTGTTTGAGCTTTTCTTTGTGCGCCACGCCGAAATGCTGCTCCTCGTCAATAATCAAAAGCCCCAAGTTGCAAAATTCTATTTTTTCGGACAACAGCGCATGCGTGCCGATAACAATCTCAACCGATCCTTCCTTGAGCCCCTGTTTGGTCTCGCGGGCTTCTTTGGGCGTCACGAGTCTTGAGAGCATCCGAACCCTTATCGGAAATCCTTCAAGTCTAGCCTTAAAATTTTGATAATGCTGTCTGGCAAGAAGCGTTGTCGGCACAATCAGAGCGACCTGCGCACCGGATGCCGCCACGGCAAAAGCCGCCCGCAACGCAACTTCTGTCTTGCCGAACCCGACATCGCCGCAAATAAGCCTGTCCATCGGAATAGCCGCATTCAAATCAGCCATCACGTCCGAAATAGCATTAAGCTGGTCATCTGTTTCGTTATACGGAAAACGCGCGCAAAAATCATCAAACATACCTTGCGGCGGCACAAAACATTCGGCCTTTTTCAAATGACGTTCAGCCGCAATCTTAATCAATTTTTCGGCAATATCCCTGATTTTGGCCTTTACTCTTGCCTTTTTAGCAGACCAGGCCGCCCCGCCCAGCGTATCAAGCTCAATATTGTCATCATCAAGCCCATAGCGGGACAAAACATCAATATTTTCAACCGGAACAAAGAGCTTGTCCTCATGAGCATAAATAATCTTGAGGCAGTCATGCGGCGCCCCGCCGGCGGTAATCGTCTCAAGCCCCATAAACCGCCCGATACCGTGCTCGATATGAACAACCAATTCCCCGACAGACAAAGACGACACATCGGCAATAAAATCTTTGGACGTAAATTTCTTCTGTTTGCGCCGATTCTGCTTTTCACCCAAAATATCCTGCTCACTGATAAGGCACAGTCCCTCGCCTTTGAACCCGTGCGCCAACGGCATCAGCGTCAAAACGGTCTTGGAAGAAGCTTTTTGAAGCACCTCTTGCCATGTGTCGGCAAAAGTCAATTCGGGGATTTCATATTCGCTCATCAGCGAAAACAGACGCTCTCGGCTGCCTTCCGACGAACAGGCAATCACACGTTTCAGCTTTTTGTTTTCGGCAAGATAATTTTTGAGCTCTAAATAGACCTCTCCGGCGGCAATATTTTTGGCCGACGAAAAATCCCGCCCAGGCACAAGCTGACAGTCAATAACGGTTTCCGCCGCCGGTATATTCATCGCCGTCAACACCACGGCTTTTTTATCGGCCGTCTTTTGCTCAAACTGTTTATCCGTCAGATACAGAAGCTCCGGCTTAACCGGACGATAAGCTTCCGTCTCGGCAGAAGATTTAATCTTGAGCGCCTCTAATCGGGCATGATAATAATCGGCAATGCTGTCCGCCTTGGAAACAGCCGCCTCAAAGACCTTATCCGACACCACAAGAGCAGCCGCCGGAAGATAATCAAACAGCGTCGGCAGAGGATCGTCATAAAAAAACGGCAGCCAATTTTCAACCCCGATATATTTTCGCCCGCTCGAAACGGCCTCGTAAATCTCATCTCCGTTAAAATCCGCCCCAAAAGCCTCGCGGTATTTGGATCTGAAACATTTGATGGTATTGGCGTCCAAAACAACCTCGCTCATAACCTCAAACCGATAGCTTTTCAACTCGCCGGTCGTGCGCTGGGTCATCACATCAAACGTGCGGATACGCTCCACTTCATCATCAAACAAATCAATGCGCAAAGGCTCGTCCGTTCCTGTGGGGAAAATATCAATAATATCGCCTCTGACGGCAAATTCGCCGGGTTCAAAAACCTGTGCCGTCCGCGTATAGCCGTTGACCGCGGCATAATGCAAAAAATCGTCAAAATTCAATTTATTGCCAACGGAAACTTCTCTCATTGAATTAAGAAATATCTTTTGCGGCGGCAGTTTTTGAAGAACAGCCCCGACAGAGGTCAAAATCAACCGCGGCTTTTTAGGCGTCGGATTGGACACAAGCTCCGCCAGACAAGCAATCCGCTGCGCGACAATCGCGGGATTGGGCGATGTCCGATCATAAGGAACGGTATCCCATGCCGGAAATTTGAGAATTTGCAAATCCGGATACAAATAAGCGGCCTCGGCAGCCGTATCGGCCAAAGCCGTGCCGTCCTCAAGAATATAAAGAATGTCCGTCGATGAATTTTGCGCAAAGTTCCCCGCCAAAAAGGCTCCGAAGCCCTTTGCGACCGAAGAAAAGGTTGCCCCTTTATATTGAGCGATATTATACTGCATTATTTGTTTCTTCTTATTTACTTAAGCAACAAAAATATATACAATAGCCTCAAGTTATGCAAGTTTTATTTCAGCTGTAAAGGAGTTAATTTGAATGCGGCCCGAAATTTTATATCCTTTGTTTGCGGATATCTCCAATTTAAGAGGTGTCGGCGCCAAGACTCAAAAACTCCTGACAACGCTTATCGGCGGGAATAAAATTGTTGATTTGGCATTTCATCTGCCGATAAACCTGATTGACCGCCGCTATTGCCCGACAATTCGCGACGCTGTTCCGGGGCAGCTCTGCACTCTGAAAGTCAAAGTTGTGGAACATCAGCCGCCCAAAACGCGGCAGCAGCCCTATAAAGTGGCCGTTGAGGACGATACCGGCGAATTGACCCTGCTTTTTTTCAAAGTCTATGCCGACTCGATTGCCAAGAATCTCCCCATAGGCGCCACACGGCTGATTAGCGGCAAGACAGAACTGTTTAACGGCCGGCTCCAGATGTCGCACCCCGACTATATTTTGCCGGAATCGGACAAAGACAAGCTCCCGTGGCTGGAGCAGGTTTACCCACTGACCGCAGGACTGACAAACAAAATGGTGTCGCGTTACGTTAGCGAGGCGCTTGACAGAGTTCCTGCTCTGCCGGAATGGTCTGATGACGCTTTTATCAAAAAAAACGGCTGGACAGATTTTAAGACGGCGCTTTTAGAGGCGCACCACCCCAAAAGCAAAACAGATTTGGAACCTTTTTCCAAGGCGCGCGCCCGTCTGGCCTATGACGAACTTTTGGCCAATCAGCTGGCTTTGGCCATTGTGCGCGAGCGTATCAAAAAACAAGCCGGCCGGTCTTTCAAAGGCGACGGACACCTGCGGCAAAAAGTGTTAAATCTTCTTCCTTTTGAGCTGACCTCGGCGCAGAAAAAAGTTTTGGAAGAAATTGACGCCGACGCAGCCAAACCGTTTCAAATGCTGCGTCTGCTGCAAGGAGACGTCGGCTCCGGCAAAACAATCGTCGCGCTTTTGGCTATGCTCAACGCGGTGGAAACCGGCGCGCAGGCCGCCATTATGGCGCCGACCGAAATCTTGGCCAAGCAGCATTTTGAAACCATTGCCCCGCTGTGTGCCAAAATCGGCATAAGAGCCGAGCTTTTAATCGGCAAAACAAAATCCAAAGCCCGCACAGACATTCTAAACGACCTGCAAGCGGGAAATATCCAAATTCTCATCGGCACGCACGCCCTGTTTCAGGAAGATGTGGCCTACAAAGACCTCGGTTTTATTGTCGTGGACGAACAGCACCGTTTTGGCGTGCACCAACGCTTAAGCCTGTCCCAAAAGGGAAACAAAGCCGATGTTTTGGTCATGACGGCAACCCCAATTCCCAGAACGCTTGTCCTAACCTCATACGGAGATATGGAATCGTCAAAAATTGACGAACTTCCCGCGGGACGCAAACCGGTCGATACCCGCGTGCTGCCTGTGTCAAAACTTCCGGAAACCGTTGCCGCCCTCAAACGAAAAATAAACGAAGGCACACGCGCCTATTGGGTTTGCCCGTTGGTTGAAGAATCCGAAAAATCAGATTTGGCCGCGGCTGAGGCGCGCTTTGCCGATTTGCAAAAAATCTTTGGCGCCGATGTCGGATTGGTTCATGGCAAAATGAAAGAAAAAGACAAAGACGCCGTCATGGAGCAGTTCAAACAAGGCAAAATCAAATTATTGGTCGCCACAACCGTGATTGAAGTCGGCGTCAATGTGCCCGAGGCAACATTGATGATTATCGAACATGCCGAACGTTTCGGGCTGGCGCAGCTGCATCAGCTCCGCGGGCGCGTCAAACGCGGTATCAATCCGGCAACCTGTCTGCTGCTCTATTCTTTTCCGTTGAGCGAAACCGCCAAAGAGCGACTGAATATCATGAAACAAACCGAAGACGGCTTTTTGATTGCCGAAAAAGACTTGGAACTGCGCGGCGGCGGAGAAATTTTGGGCACGCGCCAAAGCGGTTTTTGCAATTTCAGGCTGGCTGATTTGGACTATCACAAAAACTTGTTGATGATAGCCAATCAAGACGCTAAATTGATTATGAACAAAGACCCGAATCTTCAATCTCCGCGCGGACAGGCGCTGCGCACTCTGCTCTATCTGTTTGGCGAAGACGACAGCGTCCGCACCTACCGCGGATAGCTAAATTTCTTTGATTTTTTTGGTCAAATACTCAATTTTTTCCGGCGGCAATTTGCGTCCGGCAACCACTTCGGCAAATATCGACTTAATCTCGGGTGCATATTTGCGGCGTGATTTGGCAATGGCGGTCAACTGCAGCGCCGCCGCTTCAAAAATCTGATCTTCAGCAGCCAACAACTGCGCGGCCAATTCCATATAAGGCGGCGTGTAGACATTATGGCGCAAATTTTGATTATGCGTAAAAGCCTCTTGCTGAATATCGCTGGCATCAAGCGCCGAAACATTTTCATCTTTGACGCGTCCGCGCCAGGAAAAACGGCGCTTGGTTTTAGCAACAATATTTTTGAGCCGCCCCAAAACAGATGTTTTTTTAACCGATTCAGACATGGCAAACCTCGTGATTTCATCTCATTATTTTTTTATATTAGCATCATTATATTAAATAATTCTTTACGGGAAAATGTTAACCTTGATTTAAAGAACAAGGTCTATCATATCTATTAATAATAGGATTCGAACAAGGAAAAATCAAACAACATGACCAAGATTACAATTGCTTACACAACAGACGCCAACACACTTCCCCAAACATTGGTATCCATGGTTTCCGTGTTGAAAAACGCACGCAAAAACGATGAAGTTGAGTTTGCTGTTTTGTATAGCCGGCTGGAAGACAAATATTGCCAGACATTGGATAATTTGCAGGCTGTCAAAAACTATCACTTAAGGCTTCTTAAAGTCGACGGCAATATTTTTGACGGATTTCCGGTGCCCGAGGCGGCGTCTTCTGAAAGCTGGTTCAAATGTTTGTTGGCCGATCTGTTACCTGAAGAAGACAAGGTTTTGTATCTGGACGATGACACGATTGTCCGCGCCTCATTGGACGAGTTGTTCAAACTTGAGATGGACAACACCCTGATTGCGGGCATCGAAAATATTGAAAAATCAACCTCTCAGGCCGAACGCCTGATGTTAACCGATAATTTATTCGTCAACACGGACGTGGTTTTGATGAACCTGAAACAATGGCGCAAGGAAGACTTTTTTGCCAGCCTCAAAACAACCGTCATGACCGACCACAAAATCGCCGACGTTCAAGACGCGCTCAACAAAGCTTGCGACGGGCGCAAATATCGTCTGTCGCCAAAATATAACTATATGGCGCCAGCCGGACGCAAAACAGAGCCGGATTATGACGACAAGGCTCTCAAAGAATTTGCCAAAGCTGAAGAAAACCCGATTATCGTTCATTTTGACTGCGCCAAACCGGCCGCAAGCAAAAACAAATTTGCGCCCGAATTTATTGAAGACAGCAAACTTGTGCCGGCTTTTGACACAATGCAAAAAGAAAGCTCTCAAGCCTCGGCGGCTGTCAAACAGGCGGATAAAACCCCATGGTATAAGCGGGTTATCAAAAAACTTATCAAAAAATAATCCCAAACGGAGCCGCCCAAAGCTCCGTTTTTTTGCACTTGCACCAGACCTTATTTTGTGATATAAATAAGGCATTACAAAATATTATTAACTTTAATTTTTTTTCATTATGAAACTCTTTTCATTCAAAAAGCTGATTACTTTCAAGGAAGGTGGTCGCGTCGTCTGTGAGGATTTGGCAAAGAATCAGACAAAGCTTTGTCAGAAGACTGAAAAGCACTATGTACTGGAAGGCTTTGACAAGCAAACAAACTGGTATTATCGGGTTTATTGGAGCTTGGACGGGATGTTCAAATACGTCAAGCTTCAGAAAATTCAGAAAGCCAAACTCCTCTTGCCTACCGATATAAAGGGTGTGCATATATTCGAGGAAATCATCACCAGAGATGGGAAATCCCTTGTGATTGAAACACGACAAAGGAAAATCTCCTCAGAAGGAAAGACAAGGATTATGCCGATATCCAAATGTTTTACATCTTACATCGGCGAGGAAGAATGCTACAGAGCGTTCAAATACACAAACGCAGGCATTCGCTCCGAAGGAAAATTCTTAAAAACGCATTTCCGCTACTGGCTGCATTATTCCAGATAGCCGAAATCAAAAGACCGAAAAACAGGAACCCCCAACAGGCTCCTGTTTTTTTGTTGAACAACTTTACACAAAAAAAGCCACTCTTTCGAGTGGCCTTTTTATTGGTGGGCGCTGAAAGGCTGGAGAAAAATAATTGCTCCCAACGGAGCAATTATTAACGACAGGCGAAGTTTTGTTAGATTGCAATGCCCGCGGCAGCCGGCTTTGCCAATCGTTACAAAACGAGTGACCGCAGCGAGTTAACATTGCGATTAAACGCAATGCTTACGAGCCAGAAGAACTCCCGAGGGAGTTCGAACCAAAGCTCCCATACCAAAAAAAAGCCACTCTTCCGAGTGGCCTTTTTATTGGTGGGCGCTGAGAGCTGGAGGAAAATAATTGCTCCCAACGGAGCAATTATTAACGACAGGCGAAGTTTTGTTAGATTGCAATGCCCGCGGTAGCCGGCTTTGCCAATCGTTACAAAACGAGTGACCGCAGCGAGTTAACATTGCGATCAAACGCAATGCTTACGAGCCAGAAGAACTCCCGAGGGAGTTCGAACCAAAGCTCCCATACCGAAAAAAAGCCACTCTTTCGAGTGGCCTTTTTATTGGTGGGCGCTGAGAGGCTGGAGAAAAATAATTGCTCCCAACGGAGCAATTATTAACGACAGGCGAAGTTTTGTTAGATTGCAATGCCCGCGGCAGCCGGCTTTGCCAATCGTTACAAAACGAGTGACCGCAGCGAGTTAACATTGCGATTAAACGCAATGCTTACGAGCCAGAAGAACTCCCGAGGGAGTTCGAACCAAAGCTCCCATACCAAAAAAAAGCCACTCTTTCGAGTGGCCTTTTTATTGGTGGGCGCTGAGAGTCTACTCCGCTAACGCTCCGTTCACTGTGCTCATCGGCTCCGCCGACCGGCACACGCCCGTGTGCCTTTCGCTTGTAGTCAAACTCCCTTCCTCGGGAGTTCGAACCAAAGCTCCCATACCGAAAAAAAGCCACTCTTTCGAGTGGCCTTTTTATTGGTGGGCGCTGAGAGGTTCGAACTCCCGACCCTCTCGGTGTAAACGAGATGCTCTTCCAGCTGAGCTAAGCGCCCGTCCCATTTACGAAATGCTTTATACACTCATCAAAAAAAATAATCAAGCCCTTTTTTCATATTTTTTGCACAAAAAAAACGAGGCACCCAATAAGCACCCCGTTTTTTGTAATAAACTTTTATCAATGAGCCGATAATTCAGCCCACATTTATATTAGTTTACAGAGTCTTGCAAAGCCTTACCAGCTTTGAACTTGGCCTGTTTGCGAGCCGGAATTTTGATCGCAGCGCCCGTGCGGGGGTTGCGGCCTGTTGTGGCAGCTCTCTTAGAAACGGCGAATGTGCCGAAACCAACCAAACGAACTTCATCACCTTTTTTCAAAGCATGTGTGATGGAAGATACGAAAGCATCCAAAGCCTTAGCAGAATCAGTTTTTGTAAGGCCTGTTGAGTTAGCAATGCTAGAAATCAATTCATTTTTATTCACGGTGAGGACTCCCTCTAATATAAGTTATTAACAAGTAAGCCAAGGATTTCCCCTGCTCACGATAAAATTTGAACATTAAAAAAAAGGTATGTCAAATAAAAAAACGCCGATTATCAACATTTCCGCGGGTTTTCAACACTTTTTTGCCAAAAATGGGGCTTTTCGGCCGCTCAAAAGCTTCTAAATGCCCGTTTTTCAAGAAGTTTAAGCAAAACAAGAACCGATTCTTATCCGATTCTCCATACAAAAGCCCCTTTCCTTTGATACAAGGAAAAGGGCTCTGCGTGTTAAAATTAAGGGGCTTTAATTTTAGAACGAATATCTGAGACCGGCCGTAACCTCGGCGGCATGGTTCAGCTCGTTTGCGCCGATATAGGCATAACGACCGATAACACGTGTCGAGATATGGTCTGTCCAATTATACATAGCGCCGCCGCCGATACGCCAGCCAATGCGGTTGCGGCTGCTTGAATTTCCATCAACCGCCCCTTTGATATAATAATCGGCAACACCCATCGTGGCCATCAAATCAAATTTGCCTTCGCATCCCATAGGCTGATATCCGTAAAGGTCCAAACCATAAGCGTCAACTCTGGTTTTCAATTTGCCGGAATCAGTATCTTTTGTTCTTTTGCCGCTCCATTGTCCGAACAATTCGGCGCCGACTCTGTCCATACGGGCACCGACGTTAAACATTCCTGAATTATAACCTTTTTTGGCACCATCGAACTTGCTCTTAAAATCATAAGAATCAAAAACATAATCGGCACCGACATAAAAATCATAATTCTTTGCAAAGTCTTTCCATGCGGCCGAAGCATTAGCGCTGATTAAAACACAAGCTGCTGCACCGGCGAGTAATAATGTCTTTTTCATTCGTATAAACTCCATTTAATTAAATTAAGTTTTTTGTTTTACCGATAGTCCTTAGAACTAAACCGCATAAATCCATCGGTTTATGTCAATGAAATAATACGGCTCAAAATAATTTAAAGGGGGTTAAATATTTTTTTACGCAAAAGGCCTAATATAAGAGGCAAATAATGTTGTTTTTCAAGGAATTCTGATAATGACTTTTTGCCCGCCAGATAAAAATTGCGCCCTTTGTCCGCGCCTTTTGGCCTTCCGCGCCGAAAATATCAAAAAATTTCCGGCTTATTACAATGCACCCGTGCCGCCGTTCGGCGATTTATCGGCTCAAGTCCTGATTATCGGCCTTGCCCCGGGACTCAACGGCGCCAACAAAACCGGCCGCCCGTTCACAAACGACTATGCCGGCGACGTTCTTTACCCTATTCTCAAAAAACACGGCTTTGCCGCCGGAACCTACGGCAAAACAGCCGATGACGGATTTAAATTGCTTAATGTCCGCATCACAAATTCCGTGCGCTGCGTGCCGCCGCAAAACAAAGTCACCGGCGACGAGGTCAAAGCCTGCGGAACATATTTGACGTGTGAAATCGCAGCCATGCCCAACCTCAAAGTCATTCTGACCCTAGGCAGCGTGGCGCACAATGCCCTTTTAGGCGTTTTAGGCTGCAAAAAATCGGCTTTCAAGTTTGCCCACGGCGCCATACACCGCCTGCCCGAGCATAATCTGATACTTCTAAATTCCTACCACACCTCGCGTTACAACATCAACACAGGCGTTTTGACCTATGAAATGTTTGACAAGGTTATCGATTCGTTAAAAAATATATTGACAAAATAACCGAAAAAGAACTAATCTTTGTGCCACTAACCTATTTATCATAAATAATTAAAAATATCATTATTATGGAAAAAAAGATTTATTTAACCGGAAAACAATTTGTTTCTGGATGTGAGGGGTATTTTACTGACAAGAATGATGCCCTTCAGGATGCAATCGACGAAGGTTCTTCTTTCATAATTGAGGCAACTCAAAAGAAAGCAACCATCAAAGAGAAAAAAGAAGGAACACCAATTGGCTATGATTTGACGCTTCTTGCGTGGAAAACATCCGTTGCCTCCCGTGAAGAACTTGCTAAAAAAGCAAAAGAGGACTTTCCTGACAACAACGGTGTCGCCTACTTTCCTCACGACAAGGACAAGAAATTCGGCACTCAGGCCTTCTTCCTGCTAGCCGTTGCCAACGAACCGATTATCGTGAGCATCGCCCACTTCCACTCTTACACCTTCATTAAGAAACCGTAAGTAGTGCAGCACTAAAAAGAAACCCCTTCCCTGACGACTTTTTTAAGTCTTCGGCAAAGGGGTTTTCTTTTTGGGTAAATAGGTTTAATAAGAAATTCCCGCAAATCCCATAAACGCCATAGACAACAACGCCGCCGCAATCAACACAATCGGCGTGCCGCGCACGGCCTGCGGAATATCCGCCCGAGCCAGACGCTCTCTGATTCCGGCAAACAAAATAATCGCCAATGTAAAGCCCATAGCCGAAGCCAACGTATAGCAAATACCGGCAATCAGCGTGTAATTCTTTTGAATTGTCAAAATTGCAATACCCAAGACCGCGCAGTTTGTCGTAATCAGAGGCAAAAAGATTCCCAAAGACTGATACAGCGCCGGCGACGTCTTTTTGATGACGATTTCAACCATCTGAACCAACGCCGCAATCACCAAAATAAACGTGACCGTTGTCATAAAAGTCAGGTGATACGGCTGCAAAAAAGTGTAATAAATCAAAAAAGTAACCGTTGTCGCCAAAGTCATAACAAACATCACCGCCACGCCCATACCGGCCGCCGTCGAGAGCTTTTTCGACACGCCCAAAAACGGGCAAATTCCCAAAAATTGCGATAAAATAATGTTATTAACAAAAATCGCCGTTACAAAAATCATTAAATAACTCATGACTTTTTAACCTCCCGCAGCTTATTAACAACCGTGATAATACCGGCAAGCGCCAAAAAAGCCCCCGGCGGCATAATAAACAACAACATCGGATGCGCATCTTCAGCCACAAACGACCAGCCGAACAACGACCCGTTGCCGAGAATCTCGCGAACAGAGCCCAAAAGCGTCAACGCCCCCGTAAAGCCGATTCCCATACCGACGGCGTCAAGCAGCGACTGAAAAACCGTATTTTTAGAGGCAAAAGCCTCCGCCCGCCCCAAAATAATGCAGTTGACCACAATCAACGGGATATAAATTCCCAAAGCCGCATAAAGTGCCGGCACATAAGCCTGCATCAACATCTCCAAAACCGTCACGATAGCCGCAATAATCACAATAAAACTCGGAATTCGGACAATATCCGGAATAAAATTCTTAACCGCCGAAATCGATACATTCGACAACATCAGAGCAAACATTGTCGCCAGTCCCATTCCCAATCCGTTGATAGCAGACGTTGTCACGCCTAATGTCGGGCACATCCCCAACAACATCACAAACGTCGGGTTTTCGCGGATAATACCGCGGGTCAAATTAGTCAAACTCGTTTTATTCATGGCTGTTCCCCGAACTGAAATTATCAAAAGCGTCAAATGCCCGCGCAATGGCTTTCAAAACCGCGCGCGAACTGATTGTCGCCGCCGTCACGGCATCAATATCCCCGCCGTCCTGCCGAACTTTCAAAACCTGCTTATGCGGTCTGAATCCGCTAAACTGCTCCTTAAATTTGGGCTCATCGACCTTAGACCCCAGCCCCGGTGTTTCGTGCGCCGAAATAACCTTAAAACTGCGAATGGATCCGTCGACATTAAATCCGGTCATCAATTCAATCCGCCCGCCGAATCCGGTGTTGGTGTAACTCTTGATGGCAACCGAGCTCAAACGTCCGTCCTTGCGCGCCGGATACATCACAAGCTTGTGCTTTTTGTTTTTGGTCATCACAATCATTTTCTCGGCAAACGGGTTATTGTCAAACGCGCCGGCAACCTCGGCAATGGCGTCCAATTCCTGCGAATCTTTGGCTTTTTTAATCGGCTCCAGCGTCATCTGATGCACATACCCCAGAACAAAAGCCGTCGCAACGGCAATGACCGTCAACACGACAACCGGCTTTAATAATTCTTTCAGCTGATTCTTGGTCATCATTTTTTCTCCCCGTAATAACGTTGAACGGCGAATTTATCAATCAGCGGAACAAACGCATTCATAATCAAAATAGCAAAAGACACACCCTCGGGATAAGCACTGAACGCCCTGATAACGACTGTCAAGACACCGCAGCAAATTGCAAAAATCGTCTGTCCTTTAATTGTCATCGGCGATGTTGTGTAATCCGTTGCCATAAAAATGGCGCCAAGCATCAACCCGCCCGAAAGCAAATGCGCCCACGGCAAAAATTTGAGATTTCCCGTTATCGCATACAAAACAGAAGTCAGCAGAAGAACCGTCAGTAAATAATAAACAGGAATATGCCAGGTAATCACACGGCGCCACAAAAGGTAAAGTCCGCCGAGAATCAACGCCAAAGCCGAAATCTCGCCGATACAGCCGCCTGTGTTGCCTACAAACATATCCCACAAATCAGGCAAATCCTCATAAGAATACATTTTTGCCGCTTCAGAAGCCGATGTATTCATACTTTTGAGCATCCGAAGTGTTGTCGCGCCAGTTTCGGAATCTGGCGAAACAAACTCCAAAAAATGAGGTCTTGGCCAGTGCGTCATCTGAACAGGAAACGAAATAAACAAAAACACCCTGCCGATAAGCGCCGGATTAAAGATGTTTTGTCCCAATCCGCCAAAACAAATCTTGGCCACGATAATAGCCATAAACGCCCCGATAAGAATCATCCAGCACGGCATACTCGACGGCAGATTATACGCCAGCAACAGCCCCGTAATCACAGCCGAGAAATTTCCGGTTGTGGACGGAACCTTGAGCCAATAACGGCAGGCCAGCCACTCAAACATCACGCACGCCGCCACCGATGTCAAAATAACCCTCAGCGCATCGACCCCAAAGAACAAAACAGCCGCAACGGCCGCCGGCATCAGCGCAATCACAACGTCAAACATCAAAGCCCTCGTATCGCGAGGCCCCTGCATATGCGGATTAGTCGATATCTTTAACATAGTTCACTTCTTTCTGATTTCTTGTTTGGCAATTTTGCAATAATCCAACAGCGGAATATTTGCCGGACACGTATAAGCGCAGCACCCGCACTCAATGCAGTCGCCCGCATGAAGTTTGCGCAAGGTCTCCACCGTATCATGAAACAAAACGGATTCTTTAATGGCAAAAGGCCGCAACCCCGCCGGACAAACCTGCGCGCATTTGCCGCAGCGCAGACAAGCGCTTGGCTCATGTTTGGAAAATTCGCCGTCCTTAAACAGCAACACACCCGATGTCAGCTTTGTCGCGGGCGCGTCCGTATTCACAATGGCCGTGCCCATCATCGGCCCGCCCAAAATAATTTTGTGCACCTCATCGCTCAATCCGCCTGTTTTTTCAATCAAATAAGAGACCGGCGTACCGACCCTGACCAGATAATTCCCCGGATGACGGCAGCCGTCGCCCGAAACGGTAATCACGCGCTCAAACAAAGGCTTATTTTTCAAAACCGCCTCATAAACGGCAAAAACCGTGCCGACATTCTGCACAATGCAGCCCAAATCTATCGGGAGTTTTCCTGACGGAAGCTCCTTTCCGGTAATGGCGCGGATAAGCTGCTTTTCGCCGCCCTGCGGATATTTGGTTTTGCAGACTTTAACATTGACCCCGACATAAAGCTTGCTCAGATTGGTCAGTGCCTCAATGGCCTTAGGCTTGTTTTCGTCAATGGCTATCACAGCATTTTGAATCCCCAATGCCTTATTAATGACGCGCGCCCCCATAATAATCTGCTCGGCTCTTTCAAACATCAACCGATCATCAGCCGTCAAAAAAGGCTCGCATTCAATGCCGTTGACAATCAAAATCTCGGCTTTTTTTCCCTCGGGAATAGAAGTCTTAATCGGAGTCGGATACCCTGCGCCGCCCATGCCGACAATGCCGCCTTCTCTGATTTTGGCAATAATTTCTTCAGCCGACAACGCAATGTCTTTGACCACATCCGGCGAGCGGTCGATGGAGGGTTCCCACTCATCGCCCTCAACCTTAATCGTTATCATTTTTTCTTCATAGCCGATGGCGCTTTTGACATCTTCAATCTTCAAAACCTCGCCCGAAACAGACGAATGGACATCGGCCGACACAATCCCGTCGGCATCGGCAATCAGCATCCCGACTTTGACTTTGTCGCCTTTTTCGACCAATATTTTGGCCGGCGCCCCGATATGCTGCTTGACCGGAATATTGACAATCTCGGGCAAACCGGCATCAACAATCGGACAATCCGTCGTGATTTTGTGCTTATCGGGATGAATTCCTCCCATCGGAAAAGTATATGTTTTACTCACGCTGCCCCTCCTTATACACAATAGCGCCCGTCGGGCAATTCTGCTTCAAATCGGCGCCGAACGCATCGGCATCAACCTCTTGCGGAATATAAGACAAATTATTTTCAATTTTAATCAAGTCGCAAACCTTGGCGCAGCGCATACAGCCGATGCAGGCCGTCTTGCAGTTTTTGCGAGCGACAGCGCCTTTCTGCTTATTGCGGCAGGCCACATAAACCATTCCGCCTTTCGGGCTCTGCGCTCTGATTTCAAACAAGCCTCTCGGGCAAACCTTCACGCAGGCCCCGCACGAAACGCATTTGGACGCGTCAATGGCGGGCATTCCCGTTGCCTCATCAAAAGACAAAGCCCCGAACTTGCAAGCGCTCACGCAATCCCCCAGCCGTAGACATCCGTCCGGACAACCGCTCTGTCCTGAAGAAATTCTGTTGGCAATCCGGCACGAACTGACCGCGTCATAAGCCACTTTCGCCGGCGCGTTTTCACAAGTCCCCTGACAACGCAAAACCGCAACGGTCGGCACTTTTTCACCTGTTTCAAACCCTTTAATCTCGGCCACTTTTTTCATAACAGCCACGCCGCCGACAGGACAATATAAATTGGCAAACGTGTCTTTGTCGGCCTTAGCGCAAGCCGATGCAAAATCCGCACAGCCGGCCTTACCGCAGCCGCCGCAATTGGCCTGCGGCAAAACAGCCACAATCCGAGACGCCGTCTCATCGGCCTCAACCATAAATTTTTGAGACACCAAATACAACACAAAGGCCGCCGCAAAAGCAATGCCGCCTAAAACAAAAATATTAAGAAATATCAAAGAACTCATGCGCTGTCCTTATAAAGAATTTTTCTTTGAGATTTTAAACTGAAAATCTTTTTGAAACCTGTTTTTCAGCAAGAATATAACAAAATAATAAGGAATCAAGACAATAATGCCAGATATACCGCTGTAAAAATCACTACCGCCGCATATCGAAACCAGCGCAACCGCCGCCAAGAACAAAATAAGCGGCAGCAAATACATATAAAAGACCGCCCGAAGCCCCTGCGCCGCCGTCACAGAAAGCTCAACGACCTCGCCGACAGCATAAGACGCCGCCTCAGGGGTTTGAATGGTAAATATTTTCTCTTTGGTCTCTCCGGTCGAACAATACCCCCGAACGGCGCACCCGCTGCACGCCGCGCAGCTGTCAATCTTGACCCGAACAGCCTTTTCAAAAACCGCCGTCACAACGGCCGGATGTGTAATTATTTCCATCTTACGGTTCTCCGAACAAATCCTCCGCCGCTTTTGAAAAATGCATCTCAAAAGCCGTGTCGATTAAAATAACAGGCAGCTGATATTTATCGGCAAAAGCAAGCCCGTCCGCCACGCCGAACACCATCAAAGACGTCGCGTAAGCATCAGCATACATGCAAGACGGGTGAAACACCGTCGCCGACAAAACATCTGTCTGAACAGGTCGTCCGGTCTTGGAAGAAATCGTATGAGCATAAGCCTTGCCGTCCTGTTCATAAAAATTGCGGTAATTTCCGGAAGTGGCCGCAGCCAAATTTTCCATAGACAGCACCAGCATATTTTCCGCCGAGCCTTTCATCGGACGATTGACGCCGATTGACCAAAAATCTCCGTTTTCGGCGCGCGTGCCTTTGGCTTTAACCTCACCGCCAATTTCAACCACATAATTCTGATAGCCTTCCTTATCCAAAAGCGCCGCAACCTTGTCCACACCGTATCCTTTGGCAATGGCCGATAAATTTAAAGCCGTTTTTGCGTTTTTCTTAGTTAAAATATCCTTTTTGAGCGTCAGTTTATCAACGCTGACCGAGCGCAAAGCCTGTTTTATCTCTTTATCAGTCGGTGTGCGGCGGTTTTTATCCGTGCCAAATCCCCAAAGCTCAATCAGCGGCGCCAATGTCGGGTCAAACCGGCCGTCCGTCTGTTGCCAAACCTGTCGCATGGCGGAAAGCACAATCTGCATATCCGGCGTCAGTTTAATCTGTTTTCCGGCGGGCAAACGGTTGATTTTTGACACATCGCTCTCCGGCTCAAACACAGACATTTGCTTGTTTACATCTTCAAGTTCTGCTTTAATTTTATTTTGTAATTCTTTGTCTTTTTTATCTGTTCTGATTTTTACTTTATAAAATGTGCCGAAAATTTCCCCCGAGATAATCCGATAATGAGGCGCGTTTTGCCACACAAAAAATCCAATTGCCACAAGGCAGACCAATATTGAAATATATCGCAAACGACGCATATTTATACCTGTATAATTATGAAGTTGTTTTTTACAAAAGACAAAAAATGTTTTATAGTTAACCCGATATAAAGTCAACAACCTAAATTCTCAAGCGGGAAAAACACCATGTTGGAACATCTTATTTCAAAATTCAAAAAACTGCAGTCGGAATGGCAAGACTCCGATTTTTGCAAAAACTACCAATGCGTCCGCCAAAATTGGCAAAAAAGAGTCAATGTCTGGGGCAAGGAGCTTTCCAAAAACGGCATAAACGCCAATATGATAAGCATTTTCGGCTTTGTCATTGGTATGATGGCCATCAATTTTTTGGCCATGAATATGTATTTTGAAGCCCTGATGTGCATTCTGATCAATCGTTTTTGCGATGTGATGGACGGCGCCGTCGCGCGGATTGAAGGCGTCACACCGTTTGGTGTCTTTTTAGATGCCTGTCTTGATTTTGTCTTTTACGCAGGCGTCATTTTCGGATTCGCTCTGGCCGAACCTGATGAAAACGCCGTTGCGGCATGTTTTCTGCTGTTCGGGTTCACGGCGTCGGCCTGTGCTATGCTGGCCTATGGAGTCGTTTCTTATCAGAACTCAAAAAAAGCCAAAGAGCTTGACGCGTCACCCTTTTATCTGGGCGGGTTGGCGCAAGGATTTGAAACTCTGGCCGCTTTTGTGCTGTTGTGCATGATGCCCTTTGCCTTTTTGCCGATAGCTATTGCATTAGGCTGTTGGTGCCTGCTCAAAGCCATGGTCATTGTCTCAAGCGCCTATTACAAACTGGTTATTCTCGGGAAAAGTTCAAAATAATGAAATTTTGCAAAATCCTTTTCAGCGTCTTTTTGCTTTGGACGGCGACCGTTTTTGCGGCTCAGCCGCATGTGTCCGTCACGCCCCACACGCGTTATGACGACCAATCAGAGCTGTTTGAGGTTTTGCTGGAGTTTGACATTGCAAACGGCTGGCATATTTTTGCCCCTTATGAACAGGCTTTGGGCTCGCCTTTAAAAATTGAGCCGAAGCTTCCCGAAACGGCTCAAATAACCGAGCAAAGTTTCAGCCGCCCCAAGCGCTTTGATTTGGACGATTTTTCTTATGACGGATACGAAAACAAAGCCTTTTACAAAATCAGCCTCCGAAACGCCGACAAAAATCCCGTCAAGTTCCGCCTGAGCTGGCAGGTCTGCGCCGATGAATGCGCCCAAGAAAAGACGGAACTTATGCTGTTGCCAAAGACAACGCCTGATTTTGAAACAAAGCTCAATAACAGCGCTGCCTTTTTTTCAAACGCCGAAGATGAGCAAAAAGGTTTAAATTTCATAGCCGTTTTGGCGATGGCTTTTCTGGGCGGCATCATCTTGAACCTGATGCCGTGCATTTTCCCGATTCTGAGTATCAAAATCTTTTCTCTGACGCACATGCGCCAAAAAACCCGCCGCACGGAAGCCGTTTTTTACTCGCTGGGCGTTATTGTCTCCATGTTGGCTGTTGCGGGAGGTTTGGCGGTTATCCGCCTGTTTGACCCGACGGCCTCTTGGGGATTTCAGCTCCAGTCGCCGTTTTTCATCGGCGGCATGCTGGCCCTGTTTATCATCTTGAGCCTGCTGATGCTGGATATCTTGAACCTGAATAACTCATGGCTGGGGCGTTTTGCATTCCTAAAGCTCAAAAACCGCCGGTCAAATGCGTTTATGACGGGGCTTTTGGCCGTTTTGATTGCAAGCCCCTGCAGCGCGCCGTTTATGGGTGCGGCCATCGGCTATGCGCTGATGATGCCTTTATACGTCTACTTTCCGGTCTTTTTTGTCTTAGGCGCGGGCTATGCCCTGCCCTTTGCGCTGCTGACGCTTTATCCGAAAATTATCGGGCGTTTTCTGCCCCGCCCCGGAAAATGGATGCATACCTTAAAAAAAATCTTGTCTTTACCGCTGGTGTTGACCTGCCTGTGGCTGGGGTGGATATTGTTGTCGCAGCTTGGCGTGATAACCTCCGGCAAAAATCTCAAATGGCACCCCTACACCCCCGAAAAAGTCTCCGAAGCTCTGGCCGTCCGCCAGCCTGTCTTTATTGATTTCACGGCAAAATGGTGTCTGACATGCCTGATGAACAAACAAACGGCTCTTCAGTCGACAAAATTGGCACATCTTGTCAAAGAACACAATATTTTGTTGTTGCGCGGAGACATGACATCTTATGACGCCGTAACCGCCACCGGCCTCAAACAATACGGCCGCTCAAGCGTTCCGTTGTATATCTATTATGACGGCAAATCAGACGATTATCTGATTTTGCCCCAAATCCTCACAACCGGCATTTTGGAAGAATATTTACAGTAAAAAAAGACACCGCTAGGGTGTCTTTTTTTATTGGTCGGGACTATAGCTCTCTTTTTCCGTCATATTCGGGCTTGACCCGAATATCCAGGTCGAAATAATAAGCTTCTAAAAAAAGACACCGCTAGGGTGTCTTTTTTTATTGGTCGGGACTATAGGATTCGAACCTACGACATCTTGCTCCCAAAGCAAGCGCTCTACCAGGCTGAGCTAAGTCCCGAAACAAATTTCGTTTCTTTTCCGTCATATTCGGGCTTGACCCGAATATCCAGGTTAAAATAATAAGCTTCTTTATTTGACCTAGACCTCCGGATCAAGTCCGAAAGTGACCATTTTATTATTTCCCCGTGTCTATTCCTCGGCTAACGCCTCGGACACTCGGTTGTTTTATTGCCTCCAGCCCAAAGCAAGCGCTCTACTCGCAGCCGGCGTTCCGGTCAGGCTGAGCTAAGTCCCGAAAATAAATTTCGTTTCTTTTCCGTCATATTCGGGCTTGACCCGAAAGTGACGCAATAACTCTTATCTACCCCGTTCGCAAAAAAATTGCAAGTCCCTTTTTAGTCTATCCCTGATAATTTTCGATTCGCCCCTTGGCCGCCGTATCCAGACGCAGTTTCAACCGCACAGTCTCGCCGACAACACGTTTGGACACAATCTCGGCATTGGCATAAACAAAAGCCAATTTTTTTCCGTCCGACACTGGGACACTCAAGCTCATCTCTTCAAAACCGGCCGACAACCGTTCATCTAACAGCTTCAATAAAGCCTCTGTGCCCTCGCCTGTCAAAGCCGAAAGGCAAACCTCGCCTTTTTTGAGCTTGCGCAATACCTCGGCCTTTGCCTCGGGCAAAAGCAAATCCGCCTTGTTCAAAACCTCAATATACTTCGGCGAATGTTCAAAATCCTTAAACCCGAGGCTTTCCAACACATCTAAAACATCTTTGCGCTGTTCTTTGGAGTGAGGCGACGCGGCGTCTCGGATATGAACCACAATATCCGCCGACAAGACCTCCTCCAAAGTCGCCCTGAAAGACATAATCAGCTCATGCGGCAAATCCGAGATAAACCCGACCGTGTCCGATAAAATAACCTCTTTCCCCGACGGCAATTTGATTTTGCGCATGGACGGATCAAGCGTCGCAAACAGCAAATCTTTGGCAAAAACATGGCTCCCCGACAGGCTGTTGAACAAAGTCGACTTTCCGGCATTGGTATATCCCACAAACGCCGCTACCGGATAAGGCACTTTTTGCCGCGCGGCTCGCTGAATCTTCCGTGTTTGCTTGACCTTTTCCAAATCATGTTTGATTTTGAGGATTTTGTCATCAATCAGGCGCCTATCCAGCTCAATCTGCGTTTCGCCGGGGCCGCCCAAAAAGCCCGCGCCGCCGCGCTGCCGCTCAAGGTGCGTCCAACTGCGCACCAACCGGCTGCGTTGATAAGTCAAATGCGCCAACTCAACCTGAAGTTTGCCCTCTTTGGTCTGAGCCCGTTCGCCGAAAATCTCCAAAATCAGTGCCGTCCGGTCAATTACCTTAACTTGAAGCTTTTGCTCCAAATTGCGCTGCTGAATGGGCGTCAAAGACGTGTCAAACACTACAAGTTCAATATTTTTCTCGGCAATCTGCGCCAAAAGCCTGTCAATCACGCCCTGCCCGATAAGGGTCGACGGCTTGGCGGCGCGCACATTGACAATCTCGCTGTAAACAACATCTAAGTTGATGGCCAATGCCAGCCCGCAAGCCTCTTTCAGTCGAGCCTCGGGCGCAAGCGCAATTTTCTGTCCGAAAATCTCCGGAAAGATAACGGCGGCTTTGACCCTGTGTGATGTATCAAATGTAATGAAAGGCAATTTCAGACTTAAAGCTCAATAGCTTCGCCGGGCATAATCGTCGAAACAGCGTGTTTGTAAATCAACTGTGTGTGCCCGTCGCGGCGCAGCAAAAGTGTCGCCTCGTCAAACCAAGTAATAATACCCTGCAATTTGACGCCGTTAACCAAAAAAACGGTAACCGAGGCTTCGTCTTTTTTCAGTTTATCCAAAAAATTAGTTTCAATATCTCTGTTTGTGCTCATGGGTTTGTCCCTTTTTGTTGTTATTAAAGATAATGCGCTATTCTAATAATATTTTTTGCCCCGTGTCAAAGATTTTCAGCAAAAAATATGTTCGGCCTGTTTGATTGTGGCAGAATCAACATAAACCAAAATCTTATCCTGAAGCTCCAATTTGGTCGTCGGGTCGGGATAAACCAGCCCGCTGTCGCGCAAAATGGCAAAAACGCGGCAGTTTTTAGGCAAATTCAGCTCGCCGATTTTTTTGGACAGACACGCCGATTCGCCCTCAACGCTCATTTCCCAAATCTCGCCCATGCCGCGAGCAACCGAATAAGCCTCGCCAATTTCAGACTTGCGGATTTCCTTGAGAATGCGGGAAATTGTAATGGCGCTGCGGTCGACCAAAATATTGTCCGTAATATGAAACATCAGATTATTATAAGACGGCGTATTGATAACCGAGATGGTCGTTCCGACACCGTTTTTGGACGCCAAAAGCGACGCCAAAAGATTGTCTTTGTCATTATCGGTCAATGCAATAACGGCATCAGCGCGGGCAATATCCGCCTCTTTGAGAATAACATCGCTCATCATCTCGCCGTGAATCACGACAATATGGTTTAACTTGCGCGCAAACTCCCGCGCCTTGTCCAAATCTTCTTCAATCAACCGGCAAGACACCACGCTGTCATCATGTTCTATTTCTTCGCCGAGATACTCGGCAATTTCGTTTCCGCCAAAAATCACCAACCGCTCGTTGGACGGTTTTTCCAGCCCAAAGGCGCTGATTGTGTTATAAACAAAGTCCGACTTGACCAACACATTGACCTGATCGCCGACAAGGAGCGTGTCATACATATCCGGAACAAAACTCCCGTTGTCACGGATAATATTGACAAACCCGATATCCATATCTTCCTGCCGCAACAGCTGAACCAGCGGAATATTAACCAGTGGGCAAGCCTCGTTAATATTGAGCGTCATAATCTGATAATCCCCGTCAAACACAGGCAAAATACCGGCGCACCCCGGATATTGCAAAATTTTCAAAATCTGCGCGGCAATGTCAATATCCGGCGAAATCAGCAAATCAATCGGCAAATGATTATCATTATAGAGCATTCCCCAAAGCGGATCCAAAAAAGTCCCGCTGTTAACGCTCGCAATTTTCTTAGGCACGTTAAACAGGCTGTATGCCAGCTGGCAGACAATCATATTCATCTCGTCATTGTCCGTCACGGCCAAAATCATATCACATTCCTTGGCTCCGGCGCGTTCCAGCACATCAGGGTGCGACGGCTTACCCAAAACCGGCAGAATATCAAACTCTTTCGAGATTTCATCTAAGCTGCGCCCGTCATCGTCAATCACGGTAATATCGTTGTTTCCTTTGACCAGATAGCTCACAATACTGCGCCCGATTTGTCCCGCGCCGCAAACAATGATTTTCATCGCCTAATCCTCCTCTTCCGCCCTGTCCGGCGTAAAAAATGCGTCAATCTCCCGCAAAGCCTCGGGCATCGTTTCCAAACGGACATAAGTCTCCCTGAATTTGCGCGCATCTCTCAAGTTTTTGCAATACCAGCATACATATTTGCGCGACAAAGCCAGCGCCAATTTATCGCCGTAATAAGCCTCCAATCCTTTAATATGGGCAAGCAATGTCTTTTTAACAACATCAATCCCTATTTTCTGAGGCAAAATCCCGTGTTCCAAAAACTCGTGCGTCTGCGCAATCAGCCACGGATGCCCCAACGCCGCGCGCCCGATCATCACGCCGTCGACGCCTGTTTGTTCAATCATTTCCTTTGCTTTTTGCGGCGAATTAATATCGCCGTTGCCCACAACCGGAATATCGACAGCCTGCTTAACGGCGGCAATGGCCTTCCAATCAGCCAAACCGGAATAAAAATCAGACCGCGTCCGTCCGTGCACTGTCAAATAAGCCGCCCCGCAGTCCGCGCACATTTTGGCAAACTCAACCGCATTGACGCTTGAATTATCCCAGCCTTTCCGAAATTTGACGCTGACCGGCAAAGACACGGCCTTTTTGACCGCCTTAATAATCTGCTCGGCCAACGGCATATCCGTCATCAGATACGAGCCCGATTTGTTAGACGTAATTTTTTTGACCGGACAGCCCATATTCAAATCAATGGAATAAGCCCCTAATTCCTCGGCCAGCTGCGCCGAGTCGGCAAACAACTCCGGCGAATTGCCCACAAGCTGAACAACAACCGGATAAGCCTCGTCCCGCACATCGGCAATCCGATAGGTCTTGGGATTTTTGCGCGACAAGGCATTAATCGCCACCATCTCCGAGACAATATTTCCCTCGCCGAACGAATGCACCAGCTGACGCATCGGCTTGTCGGTAATACCGGCCATCGGGGCTAAAAAAACCTTGCTTTTCAATCCGATAATCGACATCTTGACCTTAGTTAAGTTTGTTCAAAGCCTTAGCCAAAACATAATACAGCCGCCCCAAATCAGCGCCGGAAATAACCGCCATCAAAGCCGCCGAATGTTCATGTGTTTTGGATTTTTCAACCAAAGTTTCAAACTCGCTCATATAAACATTAACCAATTTGCGCAATTCTTCATTTTTCTCAAACTCTTTGCGCAGAGCCGAAACTTGAGAATTGCTCATATTTTTGGCAATTGAGCGGATAAAGACCTGCGTATCGCCGTTATAAAACTTCTTCCACAAATCTTCTTCGTCTTTGGGGTTCAACAGACGGTTCATATCCACCGACACATTTTCCAGCGACGCAATAATCTTGCCGGCGTCTTTCAGGAAAGTGTCAACTTTAACGTCTTTATAAGCAGCAGACAAGCCTTTCATAACCTTTTCAGCCTTGACGGCGCTGTCGTTGAGCGCTTTGACCTGCGTTGTCAAAGTGTCATTAAACCGGACGCTTTCTTTGACAATGGATTGTCCCTGAGACTCAAAAGATTTGCCCGCCTCAACCAAATTATCAATGCTTTTGGTAACCTTTTTGGCCGTATCTTCCGCCATGGCAGTCAAAGCCTCGGACTGTTTGACAAACACATCTCCCGACGACAAAATCGTGTTGGAAATACGCTCGGCATTCGACGCGATTTCGTTAATCGATGCCCTGAGCTTATCGCCGGATTTCTCCAAATGCGTGGCGCTCAACTTGGCCGCATCATCCATCTCCATACCCAGTTTTTTCAAATCGGCGCCAAGACTGCGAACCTTGTCATACGCGTCATTCGCCCTGTCGGCCAACTGATTGGACGTGTCATTCAAAACCGTGTTAAAACAGTTAACCAGCTTTTTGGTATCTTCCGAAATCTTAACCATTTTGTCGCTCTGCGCCGAAATCAGATTGTTAATCTCGACAACGCCGGTTGAGGTTTCGGCCGTAATCGTGTTAAAACCGGCCAGATATTTTTCATACTCGTTAAAGACGCCGCCGATATTTTCAACCGAATGATAAATCGTCGTGTCCAAATCCTCGCTGCACTGGTTAAGCCGCAAACTCGTCTGGTCAATACTCTTGACGGAATCTTTGGCCGCTTTGTTAATGGCATCGCACGCTTTCAAAAGTCTGTCGCCCAACACATCAAATTCATAAGACAATTTGTTGGTCACATCAAAAATACCATTGGTGTTGTCTTTGAACAAAGCGTTGATTTCTTTCATCTTGGCCGCTGTGTCTACCGTCGCATCTGTCAAATATTTATACTGTTGCGACAAAGACGCCTCGCCCAAACGCGCCTGCGTGGCCAGGGTATTGACAACTTCCGAAATACTTTCCCTTTGAGTGCTGAGCATCTTGGAAATAATCTCTCCCTGAGACGACAATTTAACGCCGGCATTTTCCATATATTTCGTCTGTTCACTAAGTTTTTGCCAAACCGCCTCATTACCTTTGTCCAAATCCAGTCGCAAGCTTTTCATTTTATCGGCATTCTCGGACATTTCCGCCAAAGACTGTTTCATATTTTCTTTGATGGCACCTGCTGTTGCGTTAAAGTCCTGAACATGTTTGGCAACCTCTTCCGTCACGCTGCCGATTTTGGAAATAGCCAAATCGACCTGTTTTTCGGTCTTGGCATGACGTTCGGCCAAAAGTTTTTCAATATCACCAAGCTCTTTAACCGATTTTTGCGAATTGGCCATCACATTCTCGGCACGACGTCCGGTATCTTCCTCCAAAACAACCAAACGTGCAAAGAGTTTATCCGCGCTTTCCTCAATTCCGGTCAGCTGCGTTTTCAAAATCTCGGCCATCTTGTCGGTGTTTTCCGAAACCTTCTGGCTGTAGGCATAAAAATCAGCCTCTTGCTGCTTAAACAAAATATTGAGCATCGCTACCTTGTCATCAAGCCCGCTGGCCGCCGCCGTTACATATTCGGCCGCCGTCTTGGACAATGTTTCAACCTGTCCGCCCTTAGCTTCAAGTTCTGCCAAAGATTTGCTCAAAACTTCTTCTGATGAGGCTGCCGTCGTATTAACCTTTTGCGCCTGTTCATCTAAAATTTGAGCGATAGTGTTGCTTTTATCCTCAACAGTTTGCGCCAAAGTTTCCATATTTTGAGATTGCTTCATCAAAACCGACTCAAACTGAGCAACCTTGGCCATTGTTCTGTTGGCCGATGTATCAAATTGATTGGCTTGCTCTGCCAAATTATCGTTGATAGCCTTGCTCTTGTTAATCGCCTCATTGCATTGCCCGAGCATTTTGGCGATATTCGACTTTAACAATTCCAAAACGGAAACAGCGTCTTTTTCCAATCCGCCGGAAGCCTCGGACAATTCATCAATTTGACGTTTCAGTTCATTTTTAATCGTTTCAACCCGCGCCGCCGTATCCGTAATATACTTCTGTTGCTGCGCCAAAGAAGCCTCGCTGATTTGGCTTTGGGTCACAACAATTGACGATGTTTCTTTCATATCGGACGACTGTTTTTGCAGCAACGACGACACCTGATTAATTCTTTCGGACGTCTGCTCCGCCTGAACAAGCATATTTTCGGTTGAAGAGTTAATGGCCTTGTCCGCCTCTTTAAGCTGCGCCAGCCCTGCGGCGGTCTTTTCCTGCAAATCCTGATATTTTTTATTCAAAACATCTGTCAACTCAACGATTTTATCGCTGCTGTCCGCACTAATGCGCTCAAAATTCTGAGTTTTTTCAGTCAGCGCTTCCGTATAAGAAGTCAAATCATCATTAGCCGCGGCAACTTTTTCATTCAAGCAATCCGCTTTGTCCGCCAAGGCCTGTTCAACAGTCTGCATCGACGAAACGGCTCTGTCCGCAACGCCTGACAAGTTGGAAACCTGCATGGCAATGGCATCTTCCAAATTAGAGCTCCTGACCATCAGACGATCAAGTTCTTGAGCCACCAAATCACCGTGAGCGCTGAATTTTTTGTTAACGCCGTCGGCTTTCTCGTCCAAAACCTTAACAAAGGCGGAAATATCCCGATTATGTTTAGCCAAAGCCGCATCAATTTTTTGAACTTGCGCCTCAACGGCATCATTAACATTGTTAATACCGCTTTTGAAATTCGTGTTAATCAACCCGATATTGGCAACGGCCGATTTAGACAAAGCATCGGCCTTGTCTTTGGCCTCTTTAGAGGCCTCTTCCAAAACCAAATTAAGTTTTTGGATATGATTCTGCAAAACATCATCCATTGAAGCAATTTCTTTGGCAACCGTTGTTTTGGCCAAAGTGCAGTTTGTCATGGCCGTCTCGGCGATTTGCTGCAAAGAAGTTGTATGCCCGCTCAAAACCGTCTGCATATTTGACAAAGCATCATCGGCCTTTGTCACAAACCCTTTCAGATTTTCGTTAGTCTTAAGCATTTCCGAAGCCGTTGAAGTCGTAACGGTCTTTAAGGCTGCGGCCGTTTCTTTCATCTCCTGCAAACGGGGAAGCATCTTGTCAAACAGGCCGTTCAAAGAAGATTCTATGCCATTTTCTTCTTCAACAAATTCCCGATTGATTTGCGCCAGATTTTGGCTGGATTCTTTGGCCTTGTTCAAAATATTTTCAAAATTGGCCATCAAAAAGCGAACGCCGTCGCTCAATTCGACAATTGTTTTGGAGGAATAAGTATCCAGTTTTGAAACCAATTTTGAAAAATCGTCCACATTGTCCTTAATGGCATCTTTGATTTGGGAAGTCTGCTCATGCGCCAATTTGGAAACCTGCTGCAACTCAACAACCTGCGACCGAATAGCATCGGCCATGGCTTTGGCTGTCTGGGGAGCTCCGTCTTCAGGATAAACAAGCTGGTTCATATAAGCACGCAAAAATTTGGCTTCCTGCTTAAAAGACGATCCTCTGTCAATATACGCCATCACAACCCATATAATGGCCAAAGGAAGCGTGACGCCGGCCAAAAAGCCGCCGAACTCGTCAGGCATCATCAAAAACAGGTTGGACCACCCGAAAAACTGCGTAATATAAATCAGCACAATTCCGAACCAAACCACGCTGACGCCAATCATCAGCTTGTGCAGATTGTTATTCAACCAGGATTGTTTTTCTTCAATTTCTATCGGTGCGGCGTTTCGTTCATTCATAAACTGCGGCAAAACCGTTACTTTCCCTTTTGTCTCGGCATCAGACATCGGACATTATTCCCCATAAAAAATGTAATTTCCCCAAGCTTAAAAAAGCTTAAGCCGTATTATAAGCATATTTTTTTAAATTGGAAATATTATCAGAAAAACGCCCGTGTTTATCCACAAGCAAAATTATCGCCAAAAGTTTTTGGTAAACAGAACCAAAACAGTCAAAACTTCCAAACGTCCCAAAATCATCGCAAATGACAACAGACATTTAACGCTGTCCGTCAAAGAAGCATAAGTTCCGGCCGGCCCGATAAGCGGCACTACTCCGGGGCCGGAGTTTGTCATACAGGCGATCGTCGCGCTCAAAGCCGTCGCAAAATCGACCCCGCTCAAAGCAACCAACAGCGTAATAGCCGCCACGCTGAAGGCATAGGCAATAAAGAACACAAAAATAGACTGAGCGACCTTATAATCCAAAACCGCGCCGCCGATTTTGAGCGGAACCATGCGGTTTGGCTCGGTTGTGGTAATAAAAGCGCGGCTGAGCTGCGCCCAAACAACCTGCCACCTGAAGATTTTGATACTGCCCGATGTCGACCCCGTGCACCCGCCCGTTAAGGCAAAAACAATAAATGCCGTTGCGGCAAAAGCTCCCCAATTAAGCCAATTGACGGAAGTATAGCCCGTTGAAGTAACCATTGAGACCACATTAAACGCAGCCTGTCTCAACGCCTCAAACGGCGCATAAGTTCCTTTGTAAACAAGCCAAATAGTCATCATGACGATATAAACAAGCAACACCTTGATAAAAGCCGCCACCTGCGTCGACCTGAGCGAATGAATGTCTTTGGTCAAAAGCAGGCTGTGATAAAATGTTAACGGCAACGCCCCCAAGAACATAAACAACGTTATACCCCACTCCAAAGCCGGATTATGAAAAGCGCCAATAGAGGCATTTTTAGTTGAAAATCCGCCGGTTGAAATGGTTGTCAAGGTATGGCATAAAGAATCAAACCACCCCATGCCGAGCCCTTTCATCATCAACAGGCAAGCCGTCATCAAAATCAGGTAAACCGCTATAATCCGTTTGGCAATATAACTGATTTTCGGCATAAATTTTTCATTTACATCGGAATTTTCCCTCTGAAAAATCTGCATTCCGCCAATTCCCAAAAACGGAAGCATCGCAATTGCAAAAATAACAATTCCGACGCCGCCCATACCGCTCAACAGCGCCCGCCAAAGGAGAATTGAACGCGGAAGTTTTTCAACATCGGCAAAAATGGTCGCCCCCGTGGTTGACACGCCGGAAGCCGCCTCAAACAAAGAATCCGCAAACCCGACGCCGTAAAAAACAAACGGAAGAGCCGCCAAAACCGTTACGGAAACCCAGCTCAAAACCGTCAACAGATAAGCCTGCTGCAATGTGATTTCCTTAATTTTGCCGCGGTTAGCCAAAAACAGCGACACCCCGATAAACACCGCCACAATCGACGAACTGAGAAAAACCGACCAATCAGCCTTTGTTTCATACATCTCCAACGCCGCCGGAAACAGCATAGCCGCCCCCAACAGGCTGATAAAATAACCGCAAATCATCAAAACAGGCTGCCACATAAGGCTTCATCCTTTTTGTTTTAATTCAGGCTGACATCTTTTGAATAGCCGAGTTCAACCAATTTTTGATTAATATTTATCCCGTCGCACACGCAAATAGCCGTGGCCGTTCCGTCCGCCGCATACGCCCCGATATAACATTCGGCCAGCTTGTCGGCAAATTCTTTCTGTAAATACAAAAACGCGTTTGTACCGTTTTCAGATGACGGCGCCGCGTAAATTCCATAAAGGAAAAGCGGCATTTCCCCGAGTTTAATCTCGTTGGCATTGACAATTTTCAAAACGCCGATCACGATTTTCGGCTGAGGCAGATAAACAAGCCCCAAATTCTCCGCTCTCTTAAAGGAAATAGGCTTCTGCTGCGGAACAGGCTCTTTGACCGCACCAATTTGTTCTGTCTTACTTTCAGCCTGTTGAACCGGCTCATCAACATTTTCATTCTGTTCCTCAACCTGTTCAAAAGCACGGCGGTTAGTCGGCCGGCCGATAGAATAAGTCGCCAGAACAGGCTTTTCAGAAACATGCGAAGACGCCGCCGGTCTGGAATCTGATTCCGCCTTCTGCAAAACAGGCTTAAGAACAGAAACAGATTTGTGGTAATACGGCTTCAAAACATCCATATACCACCGCGGCATATCCTTAAGATCAACCCGCTGCGACGCCGGAATCACAATAACGACAAAAGAAATCAAGACAAGCCAAAACACAAACCAAACCGGATGAATCAGAGGAAACAAAAAAAAGCGGAAAAAATGAGTGGCAAATTTTTGAAATCCCCTGCTCGGCCCGATAACGTCCTCGTCTCTTTTCTTTCTCGAAAACATCTATTTTGAACTCCCGTATTTGGCTTTCATTTCTTCAATCTTTTCAGGCGCTATCCGTTCAAACAACATCTCGCCGACTTCAAACGGCTCTCCACCCTTAAAGAAAGACATTTCTTTTTTAACATCAAAATCTTTAAGGCCGATTTGCGAAGCGTTCAGTTTATCAAGCATTTTTTGAGCCGTCTCGGGCATAATCGGCGCCGTCAACAACGCAAAAAGCCTGATTAGGTTAATGCAGGTTCTCAAAATAACGCCAGCGCGTTCTGGATCTGTCTTAATAACCGTCCAAGGTTCCGTCACGGAAATATAATTGTTTCCCTCAACCCAAATCGCGCGCAATTCGCCCAAAGCTTTACGAAATTCCATATCCGACATATATCTGATATAATCATTAACCTTGGTTTGCAACAGAGCAAACAACTCTTCTTCCGTCTGGGTGTTTTGTCCGCCCTCGGGAACGGTATTACCGATTTTGGAAGACGTCATCTTCAGAACACGCGACACAAAATTACCCAAAACACCATTCAAATCTTTATTGACCGCTCCGGCAAACAACTCCCAGCTGAACGCCGCGTCAGACCCTTCCGGCGCATTGGATATCAGCCAATAACGCCAATAATCCGCAGGAAATTCCTTCACGGCATCTTCCGCAAAGACGCCTCTGTTTTCCGATTTGGAAAACTTGCCGCCCTCATAAGTCAAATAGCTGAACCCCTTCAGAAAATCAACCTGCGTCCAGTTCTCACGTGTTCCAAGCAATGTTGCCGGAAATGTAATGGAGTGATACGGCACATTGTCTTTTCCCATAAACTCGACATGGCGGACTTTTTCATGATCGTTCTGCCACCAATCTTTCCAGTTGCGCTCTTCAGGCTTTTCATCAGCCCATTGTTTGGTAATGCCGATATAACCAATCGGCGCATCAAACCACACATAAAAGACCTTATCTTCATATCCTTCTTTATTAACAGGGAAACCCCATTTCAAATCACGGGTAATGCAACGCTCCTGCAATCCTTCCTTGAGCCATTTTTTGGCAATCGTATAAGCAACATCAGGCCAAAACGGCTCTTTTGTCTTAAGCCAGTTTGCCAATTCGCCCTCAATCTTGGGCAAATTCAAAAACAAATGCTTGGTTTCTCTGACTTCCAGATTTTTGGATCCCGAAATAGAGCTTCTGGCATCAATCAAATCTGTCGGCTCCAAAACCTTTGTGCAATTTTCGCACTGATCGCCGCGCGCTTTGTCATATCCGCAATAAGGACATGTTCCCGTAATGTATCTGTCCGCCAAAAACATTTTGTCATCAACCGAATAAACCTGCTTGATGGTCTTTTCTTCAATAAACCCGTTGGCGTCAAGCTTTTCAAAAATATGATAAGTCATTTCTTTGTTTTGCTCGGTCGACGTGCGCCCGAAGAAATCAAACGACAAATTAAAATCTTTATAAGCCTGCGCATGTCTGGCATGATTCATATCACAATAGGCCTGAATATCCATACCTGCTTTCAAAGCGCCCACTTCCGAAGTCGTTCCGTGTTCATCTGTGCCGCAGATATACAAGACATCATTCCCCGTCAGGCGCATAAAGCGGGCATAAATATCCGATGGAAGCAAACAGCCCACAATATGTCCCAAATGAGGAACACCATTAATATAAGGCAATGCCGATGTAACCAAAATTTTAGACATTGTAACGCAAACTCCTTTTTCAATCTTTATTTTGATGCACTTTACACCCTTTTTGACAATTCTCAAGCAAAATTATTTATGCAAAAATTCCGGAAGTTTTTTCAATCCCGATGCACCGGCTGCTTTTTTATGTCCGCCGCCGCCCAAACTGGCCGCAATTTTGGAAACATCAACCGTGTCCTTGCTTGTATATAACGATAAATTCCATGTATTTTTGCCGTTCATAAAAAAGTTGCACATAAAATCATAATCTTTCACATTTTTAAGCCCGTCATAAAACTCCGAATACCCCTGCGGCATATTGGCGCAAATACATTTATACCCCATATACGAGCTTTCAAAAGACATAGCCTTGCACAGGCGGTGGTTGCGGTTTTTGATATAAGACAAAATCGCCTCGCCTTTTTTAACCATCTCGTCAATATCAATTTTTCCGGCAAATAAATCTTTCCAATTCTTATCTTCCGGCTTATTAACGCCCAAAGACTGAAAAGCATACTCAAACGGACGAACTCTTTTATCACTCAAATCAAAAATATCATTCAATGCTAAAAGTTTAACACCCTCGGGCACCGGCTCATCAGGAAAGAAATACCCCCATGTCAACATAATGGCAGCCGTGTCTTCTTGACGGATCCCCGCAATTTCATGTGCGCCGTTTTTAACAGCCTCCCGATAAGCGTCTATGGTCGAAACATGATGGTCAATCCATGTCAAATCTTTAGTTTCATTGAGCTTAAACATCATATCCATCGGCAGTGAAATATCGCAGACAATAATCTTATCATGCGCGGCTATCAAATCCTCCGGAACATCCCCGTCATGATTAAGCCCGTAAAAGACAACATTCTTAAACTTGCGTCCGACGATGGCGGCCGATCCCTTGCCGTCATGATCCGCCAGATGATAAATACACAACATATCTCTACCACTCCACTTTCAAATTATCATAAGCCGGAACCGTGTTTTCCGGCGTGTGCGCATTCACATAATCATAGTCGCATTCACTGGCCATATGATTTAGAACAACTTTCTCCGGCTTAAGCTGGTCAATATAAGCCAAAGCCTCCTTTAACCCGATATGATACTGATGGAAATCAATAATTGTCAACGGTAAAACAAGCAATTTTATCCGAATTCCTTTCAGATAAGCCCAAGCCTCGTCCGAAAAAGTCTTAAAATCGGCCACATGCACAATCTCATCATTAATAACATACCCGAATGTCGGCATATTATGCCCCAAAAGACGCAGCGGCACAATTTTAACGCCGTTAATCTCAAAAGCTTCCATCGGCGCAATCAGATGCGGAATAAGCCCGGCTCTGGATTTATAAAAATCTCCGGAGCGTTCCCCGTCAAACAAATAAGAAAAGCGTTTTTGAATAATATCCATCGTCACATCAACCGCATAGATATCCAGCGGCTGGCAGGTCAAGCGGTTAATCTCGCGCAGCTCATCAATACCGTGCAGATGATCCGAATGGGCATGCGTATAACAAACACCGTCAATTTGGCTGATATGATTATCCAAAAGCTCCTGCCGCAAATCCGGCGAGGTATCAATCAAAATATGAGCACCGTTCACTTCATAAAAGGTTGATGTCCGCCGTCTGATGTTTTTAGGATTTTTCGGATTGCACGCGCCCCAGCCGCAGCTGATGGACGGAACCCCCGGAGACGCTCCCGCGCCTAAAAAAATCGCTCTGCTCATACCCCGAACAACCTCCTGAAATTGGCCGTTGTCACGTCCGAAATCACCTCAAACGACACACCTTTAATCTCTGCCAACTTTTGCGCCGTCAACACAACATTGGCCGATTCATTAACTTCGCCCCTTTTGGGAACCGGCGCCAAATACGGCGCGTCTGTTTCAACCAAGAGCCTTTCCATAGGAACTTTGGCAAAATTATCCCGCAACTTCTGCATTTTCGGAAAAGTAATCATACCCGAGGCCGAAATATAAAAGCCCATCTCCAAAGCCGCCTCTGCCAAAGCCCATGACGAGGAATAACAATGGATAACTGCCTTAAATTCCTTTTGTTGATAAGCTTTTTGCAACAACTCAATCATATCTTCATCGGAATTGCGGTTATGAATAATCAACGGAAGCCCCGTCTGCTGAGCTGCTTTAATATTTTCCTTAAACAACCTTATTTGAGCCTCTCTAGGCGCAAAATCATAAAAATAATCAAGTCCTGCCTCCCCGATGGCAATAACTTTTTCATGCGCGGCCGCTTCAACAATACCCTCAGCCGTCAAATCTGAAAATTCCAAAGCCTGATGCGGATGCGCCCCAGCCGCCGTATAAACAGTCGGATATCCCTGAACCATATCCAAATGTTCGGCCAAATGCGTCAAATTGTCTCCGGCATCCAAAATATACGCGACACCGGCCTGTTGGGCTCTGGCAATAATCTCTGCTGCCGATTCTTTTGTCTCAAAATGGCAATGACTGTCCGCAAGCATCTTCCGCCTCTCTTAATAAGTCTTGCAAATACCGACCATAATCGTCATAACGGCCTGCCGTTTATCCATATTCAGGCTTTCCGTTTCCAAAAAAGTTTTGGTCGCTTTATCAAACAAATCGGCGCTTTCCTCAATTTTGTTCAAAGACTTTGCCTGCTCGCTCAAAAATTTAAGCACAAGTTCTTTGAATAACTCATAATTATCTTCTGATGACGCCTCATCGCAAAACTTGAGCATATCCACCGTCTTAAACTTTTTGCCGGCCGCCGCCAAAGTATAAATTTTATCATAAAACCGAACAGCATCTCCGTCCGTATAAGAAATAGCCTTGCCGATACTCCCCGCCGCCATAGCCGCAGTTTTTTTGATTAAATCTTCCGTCAATTCCGGACGATACCGCCGAAGCAGGCTTGCCGTCAGGTTATCTGGCAGAGGTTTTAGCTCCAGTTTGGCACAGCGCGACCGAATAGTCGGCAGCAATCGGCTCGGATTATGCGACACCAAAAGCATCAGCGTTTTTGAGGGCGGTTCTTCCAAAATTTTCAATACCGCATTGGCTGAAGACGAATTCATCTCATCTACGCTATCTATCAAAACAACGCGCCAACGCCCGTCCGCTGACTTTTTAGATAAAAATTCATTCACCGTGCGCACATCATCAACCGTAATCACGCTCGATTTTTTTAAATCACCGAGCTGCTCATCTGTCAAATATGTTCCGTCCTTAATGGCTTTGACAATTTTTTGGCGTTCGGTCTTAAGATAGCCGCGCTCCAACAACTTAAAATCAGGATGAGCTCCGCTTAAAATCTGCTTAAAGACGGAACTGTCCGAGGGAATTTCAAGCGACGTATAGCTGTCCTTCTTTGTCTCGTCCGCATACAGCAAAAACCGCGCCAGCCGATAAGCAAGCGTTGCCTTGCCTATTCCTTTTGGCCCCGAAATCATCCAGGCCTGATGCAGCGAATTATTCTTCCATGCCGACAAAAACATCTTCTCTGCCTCTTCATGCCCGACAAGATACGGATTATTTTTCGGTTCAATGTTTTCCAGCCTGTCTTCCATCAGCTAAAGCCCCAATCTCTGCGACACAACCTCGACAATATCCTGATGCAAAGCCTCAATAGACTTGTCCGCATCCAAAACGACGCAGCGCTCCGGTTCGGCTTTGGCTATCTCTAAAAAGCCTCTTCTTAAATTATTGTGGAAAGCAAGCTCCCGCCCCTCAAACCGCAGCTCTTTAACAGCCATATTTTTGGCCTTGTCAAATGAACGTGCCAATCCTTTTTCGGGATCAATATCCAAAATAATCGTCAAATCCGGTTTAAAATCGCCGACGGCAATCTGATACAGTGCATTCAAAACATCTTTGCCGAGCCTTTTGTCATATCCGTAATACTGATAAGCCACCGTTGAATCGGCAAACCTGTCGCTCAACACAATCTCGCCCTGTTCAAGCGCCGGCCAAATCTTCCGGTTCAAATGAATGTGCCTGTCTGCAAAATAAAGCAAAGCCTCGGCCGTCGCGTCAAATTTATCTTTATCGCCGCAAACCAACAATTTGCGAATCTCCTGCCCGACTTCCGTTCCGCCGGGTTCGCGCGTGGTCAAAACTTTTTGACCCTTTTCTTGAAGGTATTCGGCCAAAAGTTTGATTTGGGTTGATTTTCCTGTTCCTTCGCCGCCTTCAAAAGTAATAAATTTACCTTTCATTCTCTAAAAATTCCCCGACAAAAGATACTTGATATTGGCTTTAATTTTTCCCCAAAGGCCGACTTTATTGATGGTTTGTCCGGCCACAAGCGGAACTTCCTGAACCGGAGCATCAGGAATTTCAATCCGCAAAACGCCGAGTTTTTGCCCCATCTGTATCGGAGCCTTGACGGGTTTGTCGTAAACAGCCGTCATCTTGACCTGCAAACGATTACTTTTCTTGATTGTTTCCAACACATCTTTTGAAACAACCATCGGAACAGTCTTATCCGTGCCATACCATACCGGCAAATTGGCAATCTTGTCCCCTTTTTGTTTCAGGGTATAGTTGGCGTATTCCCTAAACGCCCAGGACATCATTTTTTCAGCCTCTTCCGAACGCTCTTTGTTGGATTTGAGCCCAGTCATCACGCCGATAATCCGGCGGTCGCCTTTTTTGGCCGATGCCGTCAAACAATAACCGGCCTCATCTGTATGCCCTGTCTTAAGCCCGTCGGCATAAGGCATTGAATAAAGCAGCGGGTTGCGGTTTCCCTGACGAATTTTGTTATACACAAATTCTTTTTGAGAAAACAAATGATAAAACTGCGGAAATTCCTCAATAATCCGTCTGGCCAATTTAGCCAAATCTTCAACAGACATCTTGTGATCCGGATGAGGCAGTCCCGTCACATTCGCAAAATGAGAATGTGTCAGCCCGAGTTCTTCAGCTTTTTGATTCATCTTGTCAACAAAGGAATCCTCGTCTCCGGCGATATTTTCCGCCGCAACAATGCAAGCGTCATTGCCGGACTGAATAATAATTCCCTTCAAGAGCTCATCAATCTTGACCTCATCGCCGATAGACAGAAACATTGTTGATCCGCCGCTGGCCGCACCGCCTTTGCGCCAGGCATTTTCACTGACTTTGAACGTGTCGTCCAATGACAAACTTCCGTCGCGCAATTTGTCAAAAACCATATAAATCGTCATCAATTTGCTCATACTTGCCGGCGGAATAGGCTCCTCAATATCTTTCTGATACAAATACGCCCCCGTATCATAATCCATCAAAATCATATTTTTAGCTTTTGTATCAATCGCATAAGCCCCGACAGCCGACAACAAAACAACCGCCGCAACACTTCCTGACAAGATCGTTTTCAGTTTCATTTTTTCCTCTTTTCACTCTAATCCGAAACAATTTTGGCGTCATAAGCGCCGTCATATTTGATTCTGGCCAAAGCAACCTCCGCCTCTTTTTCATTGGCAAAAGGCCCCACTCTGACCCGATAATAATTCTGTCCGTTCACATTCACATAATAAATATTGGTTTCATCTTTAATCCGCGCCGCCGCATTTTGCGCGCCGGATTCCTGAGAATAAGACCCGACCTGCACAAAATAGCTTCCCTTGGGGTAAGATTGGACAACCTTTAAGGTCTCAACTTTTTTGGGCGTCGAAACCGTTCGCGCCTGTTTGACGGAAGAAGACGATTCTTTTCCCAAAAGCGCGTCTTTCAAAGCTTTACTCTCTTTTTCCATAACCTCAACCCGAACTTTGGTTGTGCCCTGCGTATGGAATCCGAGCAACTGCGATGCCCTTTTAGACACATCAATAATCCGGCTTTTGGCATAAGGCCCCCGATCATTGACCCTTAAGACCAAAGAACGCCCGTTTTCAAGATTGGTCACCTTGACAATGGAAGGTAACGGCAATGTCCGATGCGCCGCCGTCAGGGCATACATATCATATTTTTCGCCGTTGGCCGTTTGTTTGGCATGAAAATCTTTACCATACCATGACGCCACGCCGACCTCGGAATAATCATAATCTTCTTTCGGGTAATACCATTTTCCCATGATTTTATAGGGATTGCCGACTTTATAAACGCCGCCCTGCCCCGAAATAGCCGACGCCTGCGTATATTTGCCGTTGCCCAAATCGGCCCGTCCGTAAACGCACCCCGTCAAAAAAAGCATTACGCCGAGTAAAAACTTTATTCGTCCCATTTACAAAAACCCGTTACCTCAACCCGATTCAAATTTCTCTTTAATCTAGACTCTTTTTCAAACGAGGTAAAGGACTTATTTTGCCTTGTGTAATTTTCGCGCCGGCACCGGAATACTGAAACCGATTTCATCATTATAGCGGTTAATCCGGTTCAAGAGCTGCCTGTCGGGATACCCATCCTGAGGCAGACCGGCTTTTTTCTGAACTTTTTTAATGGCTTCGCGCGTCTTGCTCCCGAGCTGCCCGTCTTCTTCCAGCTTAAACCAGCCGAGTTTGTTGATAAAGCTTTGAATCTTCATAACCTCATCTGTTTTCACACGTTGAGCCGACGTGGCCGAAACCTTTTTCCATTTCTTGCCCGTTTTGATATAATCTGCCAACAACCCGACAGCCAAAGCATAATTCTCGGAGCGATTCCAATGCATAATTTTGTAAAAATTGTCGGTTACCAAATAAGCCTTGCCTGTTTTTCCCTCCGGCGTAATCACAGATGCCTTGATGTTTGATGACAGCCGCAGCGGCTTATTATCCGGCGTCCTGACGCCTATGTTTTTCCATTCCTTAACGGTTTTGTCTTTGTGCCGGCCGGTCAACGCATAATCAAAATTCCACGGCAGACTGACTTCAATAACCGCAGGCACACCTTTTTGCCAGCCGATTAAAGTCAAATAATTGGCCGCAGACGCCGCCGCATCTTCAAACGACGACCAAATATCGATTTGCCCGTCATTGTTAAAATCAACCGCATAGGCATTAAAAGTCGAGGGCATAAATTGGAAGTGCCCCATGGCACCCGCCCAAGACCCCTGCATTTTGGTAAAATCTATTTTCCATGTATCAATAATTTTCAACGCCTGATAGAGCTGTTCTCTGAAAAACGCCGAACGCCGTTTGTCATAGCTCATTTCCGTCAGAGCATCAATCACATTATAGCCGCCAAAGTTTGACCCGAAATTTGTTTCTATTCCCCAAAAAGCAATAATATATTCGCCCGAAAGCGCATATTTTTCTTCAATCTGCGTCAAGAGCGGTTGCAAGTCCCGATAATATTTCTGGCCTTTTTCAACACGTTTTTGATTAACCACGCGGTTAAGATAATCATCGGAAGTAAAAACAAACTCCGGCTGGCGGCGATCATGTTTCACAGCTGCCGGCGTCGGATGATAATAATCAAAAGCATACACTTTTGAAACAGTTTCTTCCGAAATTCCTTTCGCAACCATTTCCTTTTTGAGCGCATCAAGCCAATCCAAATATTCTTTGGGCGCACAGCTTGTCACATTGGCCGACGCGCACGCCGCCACTCCCAAGCAAACACTCATATATAACGCAGGCAAAAACTTTGACACAGATATCTTCCGCAAAAATTCATTTTGAATTTATTTTAGCGGCCTTGTTTTAAAAATGAGTAAAGTTTTCAGGCAAAATAACGTTTTTTGGCTTTTTCGCCATTTTTGAGGCGCCAATATTTCCGAAATTCGCACAAACTGTTTTGGATATCGTGCAAACACAAATACGGCGCATTCGGATAATCCGGATTCTGCCAGCGGATTCGTTCCCAATCCGCTCCTTTGGCTTTGAGTTTGGCAAATTCGGCCGCCTGCATAGCATACAGCTTCCGACATTTGGCATCAGCCTCTTTGGCAGATAATTTTTCGCCGAAAATAATATTAAGTCCCCAATGCGCTCCGGGGCCGACAATCAAAAAATCATCTCCCGTATAAGGCACAACATCTTTGGCATAAGTCGCATCAAGCAAAATCTGTCCCGATAAAAACGGCCCCGCCAACGCAACGGCATTTTCAATAACTTTCAATCCCTCTTGCGGCGTTGACCGGCGCAAATCAGAAACAATCCCGCTCAATTTTCCCCGCAAAGCCTCAAGCATCAGCAAAACCTGAACATGCTTATCCTTCGGGCGGTAAGAAGCGTCAAACGGATGAGACGAAATCAGATAGGCATTCGAAAAAATTGTTTCCTCTTGTTTGAGGGCATCAAGCCGCTTTTCATAATGTTTCAGATTAAAATTTTGAGCATCAAGCACCCCGCCGAACAAATGCTCAATCGTATCGCGCCGGTTAAAAAAGCGATAGGCAATAATATTAAAAAGTTTATTCTCCGGCGAAAGAGCATTTCCCGTCAAATAACGGGTAATAGCCTGCGTGCCGCCGTCCAATTCCCGATAGACATTGCAAAATTTGTAAGTCTGCAAAATCTCGTCATCAGTCCAAGGTCTTGGCATTTGTTGCACAAACCGCCTGTGCCAAATCTCCTGCCGGCGATACACAAACTCAAAAAACGCCCCTATTCTGCCCGAAACAGTCGGCATTAATTCAGAGCCTCCTGCCAAACTTTGCCGTTAATCAACAGATTCTTGACCCTTGGCGCTATTTTGGGCAAAAATGCAAAAACAAGCTCGGCTCGGGTCTGCGGCTCAAAAATCATTTTCTCCAACTTTGGCGCAGCCTCTTCCGGCACATAATAACGATAATTATTTTCAAACGCCTCTTCGGGGCATATGCCGTTCTCAAACTGCGCGCAATCGGTTTGCGCCCAATCCGGCGCCAAGTTCAAAAAATGTCCCGATAACAAATCCCTCGGATCATACCCTTTGACAACAACAGACACCTCCGGCGCGTTTTCAAGACTAACGGTCAAAAATCCAATCCATGCGGCAAAATAAACAACCGGCGCACATACCAAAACAATCAAAAACTTTTTAAGCATGTTTTTTACTCCCTGCCAACCACAACGATATTTTGAGCGCGGCAATCAATAAAACGCCCGCCAAAATCAAGAAAATACCCGTATTTAAAAGCGTTCCGAATTGTTCCAAAAACAGAACAAACACCCGAACCGCCGCCAAAACAACCGTCATGGTCAAAAGCTTTGTCCGATTGGCGCGGTAGGCATACCCCCCGAGGACAGTCAAAGCCGCCAAACAAAAGCCGAAATTGACCAACGAACCGGCGTCAAAAGTCTCGCTTAGCCCGAGCAACGCCAACACAGCCATTTCAACCGGCAGCAAAAAGCTCTGTTTTTGAACAAAATTTAATCCCGCAATGCCGAGCCATAAAACAGCAACGAGCCCAAAAAGAGACAGATTGTCCAGATTATCAAGCATCTCCGCACCAAACAAAGGACGTGTCAAAAAAGTCCACACAATATAAAACACCAGCCAAAAACGAAAAGCTTTCACAAAGCCGCTATCGGATTTAAGAAATTGCGTCGCCAAACGATACAACAACGCAACGATAAAGAGATATGGCAAAAAATCTATACTTATTTGATCCGCAAAAAGCGGAAGATAGAGCAAATCAAAGGCCGCGCCGAAAAACGCCAAAATCCAAAAAATCGGCAAAAGAAGTTGATTTTTCAAAAACAATAAAGGCAGCGTCAGCCCGCACCACAACATCACAAGAGCGGAAGAACTGCCGGAATTGAGCTGAAAAACCTGAACAACGAGTCCCAAAGACGCCGCAATCAGCAAAGCATAAAAGAAAATAAGCGCCGTCAAATGCCGCCCGTTGGTCAAATAGGCTCGGACAGCACCGAACGCAACAATACCCAGCAGAAGCAAATCTGCCCCGAGCTTAGCCTCATCAGGGATAGCCTGCCAATTAGCCGAGATAACCGAAATCAACCCCAAGCCGATACAAAACAGGCTCAGGATCGTCAAAGCCGACATCAAAAGCGAAGATTTTGTTTGAGTTTTCATCACAGACCTCTTGAAAGACACAAAATTCAAAATATGTCTGATTATAGCCCTGTTCCGCCGAAAGTAAAAACTTTTAGCAAATTTATACAGACAAATTTCAAAATAACTCTTGACGGAACAAAAAGTTTCGGATAAAAGCACAATAAATCGGAACGAAAGCCGGAGTGGAAAGACGAAGTCTTTGACGGTTTTCAATCTCCAAACAAAGTATTATTCTGAAAGCAACACATATACTG
>CAKQRQ010000003.1 GCA_934271465.1 uncultured Alphaproteobacteria bacterium
CAGATGTCATCTGCCGGTCGCTTTTGCGAAGTTGCGAAACGGACGTAATGAGCTTTGCGAATGCAGTCAGTCTCGCCAGCCGAAGGCTCTTGTCTTAACCACCCCGTTGAGGGTGGTTTTTGGATATCTGCTCCAGCCGAGACTTGAAGCCACGGATAGTGGGTTCGAGTTGAGCAACTAGGCAGATGTCATCTGCCGGTCGCTTTTGCGAAGTTGCGAAACGGACGTAATGAGCTTTGCGAATGCAGTCAGTCTCGCCGGCCGAAGGCTCTTGTCTTTACCACCCCATTGAGGGTGGTTTTTGAATATCCGCTCCAACCGAGACTTGAAGCCTTTTATTCCTTTTTCCACACGCTCAACCAAGACAAATTTTTTTCAAACAAATTAAAAAATCACAACAACACATTGAAATTACTTAATAAAAAAACTCTTGCGAGGGGGGGGGTAAAATATGGTATACTTAACTCATCAAAAAACAAATTATTAACTTTAAATATATGGACGATTATTCGAAAACCTTAAATCTCAAGCGCTACCGAGAGGTAAAAAGAACCCTACGCTCTCTTTCAGCTCAAGATGAACATCACTCATCTAAAAAAGCTGTCTCAAATAACAAACGAAGAGAAAAACCTCTTAAGGTATTGCTATTTCTTTTGGTTGGAGCATATATAATACTGATAATAATTTTCTTTTTATCAGTCATTGGCGCTATTGTCTTGCCCGTCCTTATGGGGTTAGGAATAGTTCCAATGGGATTATAAATGCATTAAAATCTTTATCTTATGAGAAACAAGAAACGCGAAGATTTTTGGGAAGAGTTTTGGGATGACTTTTTTATGTGGCTCTTTTTAATTCCTCCCTTTCTCCTTGGTTTTCTGAGCATTATCTTATGGGGACTATCTATCCTATAAGTATTCTGAAAAAGTCCAAGTTTTCCAACCGGAAATTTGGACTTTTTTGAATCTCATTTCCTTGACACAACGAAACAAGCTTTTTCCTTTTTTATCATCATCAAACCCAAGCTTCAATAGGACAATAAAAAAAATCTGCCCTTTGAGCAATTACCCAAAGAGCAGACCTTTTATAATCAGCTGATATTATTTCAAAATCTTAGAAACAACACCGGCACCGACAGTGTGTCCGCCTTCACGAATAGCGAAGCGCAAACCTTCGTTCATCGCAATCGGGTGAATCAATTTTGCTGTCATTGTGATGTTATCTCCAGGCATGACCATCTCTGTTCCTTCTGGAAGTTCAATAGAGCCTGTAACGTCTGTTGTTCTGAAATAGAACTGAGGACGATAGTTTGAGAAGAACGGTGTATGACGTCCGCCTTCTTCTTTTGTCAAAATATAGCATTCGCATTTGAATTCTGTGTGCGGTGTGATAGAGCCCGGAGCGGCCAAAACTTGTCCTCTCTCGACTTCCTCTCTCTTTGTGCCGCGCAACAGAACACCGATGTTGTCTCCGGCTTCGCCCTGATCCAACAATTTGCGGAACATTTCAATTCCTGTGCAGGTTGTCTTCTGGGTCGGTCTGATACCTACGATTTCGATTTCATCGCCAACTTTCAAAACGCCTCTTTCTACACGGCCTGTTACAACCGTGCCGCGGCCTGAAATGGAGAATACATCTTCAATCGGCATCAAGAACGGTTTGTCTTTCGGACGATCCGGCTGCGGAATGTAGTTGTCTACGGCGTTCATCAATTCAATAATGGAATCATGACCAATCTTCGGATCACCATTTTCCAATACAGCCAATGCCGATCCTTTAATAATCGGAATCTCATCTCCCGGGAAGTCATAAGATTTCAACAAATCTCTGATTTCCATCTCGACCAATTCCAACAACTCCGGATCATCGACCTGATCTACTTTGTTCATATAAACGACTATCGCCGGAACACCGACCTGACGTGCCAACAAAATGTGCTCGCGTGTTTGCGGCATCGGACCATCAGCGGCTGATACAACCAAAATAGCGCCGTCCATCTGCGCTGCACCTGTAATCATGTTTTTAACATAGTCAGCGTGGCCCGGACAATCAACGTGCGCATAGTGGCGTTTGTCTGTCTCGTATTCAACGTGCGATGTATTAATGGTAATACCACGGGCACGCTCCTCAGGCGCCTTATCAATGTTTGCATAATCGACGAATTCCGCATCGCCCTTCTCGGCCAATACTTTTGTAATTGCTGCCGTCAAGGTCGTCTTGCCGTGGTCTACGTGGCCGATCGTGCCGATATTGCAGTGCGGTTTGTTCCGCTCAAACTTCTCTTTTGCCATTATTGTAATTCCCTAAATTTGTTTATGTTGTTACGTTGTTTTGAAAATGGAAAGAAATTGGAGCGGGTGAGGGGAATCGAACCCCCGTCATAAGCTTGGAAGGCTTCTGCTCTACCATTGAGCTACACCCGCTTGATCAGACCATTCTCCAAGGTATGCTTTATAGTGGTGGAGGGGGATGGATTCGAACCATCGTAGACTAAGTCGACGGATTTACAGTCCGTTGCATTTGACCGCTCTGCCACCCCTCCTCAATATCTGCTATAAAGACTAAGGATTACTCCTTTACTGAGTGCTTGTGACACTATCCTTGCAAATAATAGCATTTTGCCCCTTTTGTCAACACCTTTTTTGCAAAATCGGGAAAATTTATTTTTTCTTATTTAATATATCTTCGGTTTCTCTGAGAGCTTCCGGCGAACCGACCCAAAATTCTTCTCTGTCACTCAACGCAAAGCCCAACCTGCCCTCGCTTTCGGCTTTATCAAACAGCTTAACAAGTGAAAACTTGCCCCGCGGCGATTCCCTAAAAACTCTCGGATGCACCACAGCCACCCCGACATACCCAAAGTCAAACCCCTCGCCGACAACTTTGTCTTTATTACGATAGATTCTGCCGTCGGCAATCTTATAATCGCCTCTTTGTGGCGTATCTCCGTGAATCCCTCTAATAGACCTCAACAGTAACAACATATCATATTTTTTGTCATCCCAAACATCCATCATCTGCCTGACAATCGGTTTATACCCGTCATCAATCAAAATATTGTCGGCATTGACCACTACAAAAGGCTTATCCCCAAAGAAGCGCAATGCCTTTTTGATACCGCCGCCCGTCTCCAAAGCCTCTTTTTCTTCCGAAACCGTAAAATTAAAATAAGGCAGTTTTTTCAAATGTGCTTTCACACCGGCTTTTTTATAACACACATTAATCACAACATCTTTAATCTGCGCGTTTTTGAGCAAATCCGTCCCATAATCCATCAATCGGCGCCCCGCAACCTCTACCATCGGCTTGGCGCAGTTGTCCGTCAATTCCCGCATTCTTGTGCCGCGTCCGGCTGCCAAAACAAAAGCCTTAGAAATATTTTTATAAACAGGTATCCCCCAAAATTTTTTATCAAAAACCTGATCCATCCATTGTTTCAATTCTCTAAACATCGGATTTATTAAGCTTCTCTCGACCAACTCCAGCGCATGCGGAATATAAGTCGCATACCACGGCCGATTCTTGACCGTAATCAGAGTCGTAAACCGCCCCAAAACCCGCAAATGACGAAGCAAAGCCATATAAGCATAAGCTTCTTCAAATTCCTTCCTGTTCAAAGACCCCATCTGCTCAAAATAGTAATTTTTCATCTCTTCGGTGACAGCCGGATCAATATGTCGGCGCTCATCTTCAATCAAACTGGCCAAATCATATAACCCAGGACCCACATAAGCATCTTGAAAATCAATAATGGCCGCTTCGTCAGAATCATCGGGATACATAACATTATTAACGTGATAATCCCACAGAACTAACGTTTTAGGCATTTTTTGAACACTCTGAAGCCCCTTTTCAACCGCCGCAAAAAAGCCCTTACGCTCTTCATTAGTCAATTGCCGCCCCAAACACGCCGGAACATACCAATCGCAAAACAGCGCAAAATTATCTTTAATAACCTTTTCATCCATCTGCGGCGCGCAAGCAGGAAATTCCTTAACCTTATGCAGTTTGACCAGCACATCAACTGCCTTTCGCAGCAAATCCGTGTCATTTTGACCATTGGCTTTCTTCACAAAATCAGTCTCGCCGAAATCCTCTATCAACATCAGCCCTTTTTTAAGCTGTCTGGCAAAAATTTTGGGCGCTCTGATGCTGTGTTTCAGCAAAAAAGAAGCAATTTCGGCAAATTCTTTCGGGCGGTTAAAACACCCCTCGTCATCCAGTAAAACCCTTGTTGTTCCGTCCGAAAGTGCGATTCTGTAATATTTGCGGGAAGACGCATCAACGCCCATATCCAAAATCTGATAGTTTTTCAACCCGCCCTTTTCTTTCAAAAAATCCTTAATCTCTTTAAGCCTTTTTGTATTTAGCATTGACTTGTCCTTTAATGGCTGTATGATTTCCGTTATAAAAACAACCATATTCTTTTGGACTTAAAATAGTCTTAATATACGGAGTTTTGCGATTGAAAATTAAGCACCTTATTTTTGACTGGGACGGCACTTTGGCAAACACCTATCCCGTTATTGAAAAAGCCTATGAGCATACGTTCAAAACTCTTGGGCTGAAGCCGATTCCTTTTAATGAAATCAAACGATTGACTTCTTCCATTCAAAACAAAGACTTGTTCCGTCATATTTTCGGCGACAAAGAAGACCAAGCCAAACAACTTTACTATGCCTATATCGACAAACACCATGCCTCTGATGTCGGCCTGATGCCCGATGCAGCCGATTTGTTGTCTTTTTGCAAAACAAACGGCCTGAAACTCTATCTGTTTTCAAACAAACGCCGCCCCTATCTGATTCCTGAAACCGATTCGCAAGACGTCACAAAGTTTTTTACAAAAATCGTCGCTGCCGGAGATTTTACCGAAGACAAACCACACCCCATGGCGGCTCATGCGGTTTTTGATAACAATTTGCCCGAGGCCGATTCGATTCTGGTCATCGGCGACGGAATGGCCGATTATTCAGCCGCGCGCACTTATGACCACAATGGAAAAACAGCGCCATGCATTATCTATGACCCCAAAGGAACCTACACCGGCGGCAAGCCGACATTAAAAGTCTCAAATCTCAAAGACATTATCCCTTTTTTGAAAGAAAATAAATGAGCAAAAACTTCAAGCAATCTTCCGATTCCAATTCCTCGCAGCTGATTATTTACGGGCGGCACGCGGTTTTGGCGGCTCTGACAAACCCCCGCCGACAGATAAAAAAACTCCTGTGCACCAAAGAAACAGCTCCTGAAATTCGCGCCGCAAAAATTCAGCCGCAAATCGTCGACCGCAAAGAAATTGACAAACTTCTCCCTCAAGATGCCGTCCATCAGGGATTTGCTCTTTTTTGCAATCGCCTGCAGAACACACCTTTGGAAGACATTCTTGAGACTTCTCAAACAAAAGACAAATGCCATGTCCTGATTCTCGATCAGGTAACCGACCCTCAAAATATCGGCGCCATTATCCGCTCGGCCGTCGCGTTCAATACATTAGCGCTGATTTTGCAAGACAAAAATTCTCCGCTTGAAAGCGGCGCCATGGACAAAGCCGCCGCCGGAATGATTGAACACCTGCCAATTGTCCGCGTCACAAACCTGTCGCGCGCCATCGAACAACTCAAAGACGCCGGTTTTTGGACTGTCGGCATGGACGGCTATGCCCAAACAACCATCGACAAGCTCAACAAATCCGGAAAAACAGCCATTATCATGGGTTCCGAAGGCAAAGGAATGCGCCGCCTTGTCGAGGAAAGCTGCGACATATCCGTCAAACTGCCGATATCGCCCCTGACCGAAAGCCTCAACGTTTCCACAGCGGCGGCTATTGCGCTGTATGAAATCAACAAAGAAGAATAACCCCTTGTATATTTTTTCAGCATAATTAAAATAAAGCCTATCAACCTGATACAAGGACATTTTATCATGCCGGTTTCTGTCGAACTCACACATCTGACCAAGACTTTCGGAAAAACAACCGCTGTTAACGACTTCAACCTGACGGCCTATCCATCGCAAATCATTGCGCTTTTAGGTCCGAACGGCGCCGGAAAGTCAACCCTGATGAATATGATAACCGGATATCTTGCCCCCTCATCAGGAAACATCTGCATTTTGGGAAAAGACTTATCATCGGATTCTCTTGCCGTCAAACAAAGCATCGGATTTCTCCCTGAAGGCTCTCCGCTTTATGCCGATATGACCGTCAAAAGTTTTATCACATACCTTTCCCGCCTCAAATCTCTTCCGGCAGATGAGGTTTTCCGCGTTATCTCTTTGGCCAATCTTGAAACCGTTACCAATCAAAAAATCGAAACTCTGTCCAAAGGATATCGCAGGCGCGTTGGATTCGCCGCCGCTCTATTGGGAAACCCGCCTGTTTTGCTGCTTGATGAACCGACAGACGGCCTTGACCCAAACCAAAAAGAACACCTGCTCGGCTTGATTTCAGACATGGGCAAAGACAAAACCATTCTCATTTCGACCCACCTTTTAGACGAAGCAAAATCCGTCGCCAACCGCATTTTAATTATGGACAAAGGCACCTTAAAAGCCGACGGCGACTTAAATGCTATTCTGAAACAAACGCGCACGACATCGCTCGAAAACGCATTCATCAAATTAACGAGGTAAGCACATGACCAAAATTTTTACTGTCGCACGAGGAGAATTTTGCCGTTACTTTATTTCTCCGTTGGCTTACGTCTATCTGATAAGCTTTTTGCTCCTCAATGCCTCTTTTGCGCTGTATTTCGGCGGAATTTTTACCTCCGGAAACGCCTCGCTGCGCCCCATATTTGACTTCCTGCCGTGGCTTTACCTCTTATTTATCCCCGGAATCTCCATGCGCCTGTGGGCAGAGGAGTTCAAAAGCGGCACCATTCTCCAAATTATGACCCTGCCGCTATCCACCACCGCCTTTGTCTGGGGCAAATTTTTAGCTGCTTGGGCTTTTTGCTCTCTGGCGCTGATTTTGACATTTCCTTTTGTCATAACCATCAATTGGCTCGGCTCTCCGGACAACGCTGTTATCCTGAACAGCTACTTTGGCACATTTTTCTTATCCGGCGCCATGCTGGCCATTTCCCAAACCGCCTCGGCACTCACAAAAAATCAGGTTATTGCGCTGGTTATCGCCGTTATTTTAAACCTGCTGTTCTTCTTAAGCGGTCTTGAGTATGTTTTAGGCTTTTTCAGAGGCTTTGTCCCCGAATATATCATCGATATGATAGCTTCTTTCAGCTTTCTAACCCGTATCAGCGAGATTAATTCCGGCGTCATCATCCTGAGCAGCTTTATCTTTTTTGCCTCTCTGATTATCATGTTCAACTTCTTCACGGTCATGATTATCAGCCTGAAAACTTCAGGCGTTGTCTTTTGGCTCAAATCAGCTTCCGCTTCAGGCTGCCTATTGGCCTCCCTTTTGGTCTTCTGCTCTTTTTTGGGCATCAATCTGTTGTCAAACAATCTGTTCCGGTCTGTCAATCTTGATGTAACCGCCGAAAAACTTTTTACCCTGTCCGATTCGACCAAAAAAATTCTGAAAAATCTTCCTGCACCGGTAACGGCAAAAGTCTACTATTCGCCCATTCTCGGCGAGCGAGACGAGCAAATGCGCCGCCATTTTGACACCTTGCGCCAGCTGCTCAAAACCTATGAAAACGCCTCAAACGGAGCTTTTACCTATCGTTTTTACAATCCGGAACCTTTGAGCGATATTGAAGACCGTGCCATTCATGCCGGATTGCTTGCTCTGCCGGTTGAAGACCTGAACAGCTCGGCCTATTTCGGCATAGTCTTCGTAAACGAAAACGGCCAAACCCGCACTATTCCTTTTCTGCCTCTGTCCAGACAAAACCTTTTAGAACAAGACTTAACTGAAAACATCTATCTTTTGGAACATCAAAAAAAGCCTTTAGGCCTGCTGACCTCTCTTCCGATGTTAGGCGAAGCCTATGACTCAAAAGTCACACCCCCATGGCAGATTATAACCGAGCTCCAAAAATATTATACGCTCAAACCCGTTGCCTCGCCCGATGACCTGAAAGACCTGTCTTTATTGATGATTGCCCACCCTCAAAATCTGTCCGCAAAAATGGAACAGGCTCTGTATGATTATTCCCTGAACGGTGGAAAGATATTAGCTTTCTTTGACATTGCGCCCGAAGCTCTGCGCCTTGTCGGCCCCGTAACCTCTCTGTCGACCCCGTCGGATTATGGCCATCTGCCCGAAAAATGGGGCTTTCGTTTTTATGCCGATAAAGCCGTTGCCGATTTAGACAATGCCTCTCAAGTCATGATAGAAACAGCCGATTACTCCGGCACCACACAGGACTTAATCCAATTTTATCTGCCGCAATCAAGCTTTTTCTCAGACTTGCCCGAAACGACAAACCTCAAAAAGATGCTTGTTACATCGGCCTCTGTATTTATGCCGTTAAAAGATTCTCCGGTGTATTTTGTGCCGTTGCTGCAAGTCTCCGAAAATTCTGAGCTTTTGCCCTCAAACGTCGTAACAGATAACATTCATCCGGCCGAAATCCTGCGGGCTTTTACTCCCGACAAAAATCCGAAATATCTGGCCGCGCACATTATCTCCCAAGACGCCGCCAAACCGTTTGAACTGATAGTTGTCGGCGATTCCGATATGCTTTACGATTCTTTCTGGACAGACATCAGCAAAGTCGGCAATCAAACTTTTACCGTTCCGCTGCTTGACAACGGAAACTTTGTCCTCAACGCGCTTGATGTCCTTTCAGGAAACGACGCCCTGCTTGATTTAAGAGGAAAATCACCTCTGCCGCGACCGTTCACAACGCTTGAAAAAGAGCAAAAAGAAACCCTGCGCCAATTCAAAATCAAAGAAAAAGACATTTTTGATGAAATAGCGCACATCAAAAAAGGCCTCTCTGAAATCTGGAACAAAAAAGACTTTGAAGGCCGGCAGAATTTCACGCCGGATGAGCTCTCTCTCATCAGCAAAATCAAGACCTCTCTTGAGCAAAAGCGCCTTGACCTTTACGCCATTCGTTCCGCGCTCAACCACCATATGGAACAAACCGAATTTTGGATAAAATTATTCAACATCTACACTGTTCCGACGCTGATTCTGCTCGGCTTGTTGCTGGTTAACCTCAAAAAAATTCCCTTCAAATGCCCAAAACCTCTCGGCCTGAACAAACAATTTTATATCCTCTGCGGCATAGCGGCCTTAAGTGCCTTGCTGGGATTTTGGAGCATTGCGGCGCTTCCCGAAAATCGAACGGATTCCGTTGAGGGAACAGCTCTTTTCCCAAGCTTAAGCGGCAAAATTAACGACATCAGCGAAATCACGCTCCAAAATGCGGATCGCTCCCTGCGTCTGGTCAAAAAAGAGTCTCTGTGGACTCTGCCCGACCATCCGGATTTTTTGGTTAATCAAAACCGTATCCGCAGCTTTTTAACAGCGCTTTTGCAAGCCTCCATATACGAGAAAAAAGCCGACAAAGCCGAAAATTTGGCGCGATTCGGTCTTCTCCCGTCAAAAGAATCTGATACCTCCGCTACAACAATCACGCTCAAAGCCGGCGCGCAAACAGTTGTTTCTTTTGATGTCGGCGACTATAACATAGAGCTTGGCCGCGGCGCACTCGGCGCTTATGTCCGTTTTCCGAAACAATTTCAAATCTGGCTGGCGGCCGTGGAGCTCGTCGACCTCAATTTAGATTATCACTATTGGGTTTACGGCACGCTCTGGAACTTAAGCTTTGGCAGGCTGTCCACCCAAAACGCCGCTCTGTCGAACGATACGCTGGTCAAACTTGTCGGCCTGTTCCTGAATATTCCCTTAAGCGAAACCTTATCTCTCATCGACACGCCGCCGATTCTGGAGCTTTCGCTCTCCGGCGAAGACTTCCAACATCTCGCTTTATCTTTTTATAAACAAGACGAAAAATTTTACGTGCAATATTCTTTCAGCGGCGGCATAAAAACAACGGTTTTGCAAAATTTCGCCGCCCTGACAACCGGAAAATTTTATGAACTATCCCCCGAAAACATGGAGAAAATATCAAATGTCCTTAACCAAAACTGAATCTGACAAGCTCAAAAAAGTCGCCGCCATCAGCTCGATTTCTCTGGCTCTCGGTCTCTGTCTGGCCAAAGGCTTGGCTGTCTTCTACACCGGATCTCTAGCGGTGCTTTCTTCCATGGTGGACAGCCTGTCCGATATTTTTGCCTCGTTGGTCACTTTTTTCGCGGTTAAAATTTCCGTCCGTCCGGCCTCAATAACCTATCGTTACGGCTATGGCAAGGTTGAAGCCCTCAGCGCGCTGTTTCAGGCAGGATTTATTGCCATATCAGGAATTTATATTTTATATGATGCCGTTTTGCGTTTGGCGCACCCCGTAGCATTGACGCAAACGAATTTCGGGCTGGCTATTATGATTATCAGCCTTGTTTTGACATTGGTTTTGGTTGCGTTTCAGCGCTGGGTCGCCAAAAAAACAAACTCCCAAGCCATCTTGGCCGATTCCATGCACTACAGCGTGGACATCATGACCAACAGCTCCATTATTATATCGCTGATAGCCATTCATTTTTGGCAAATTTATTGGGTCGACACAGCCATTGCCGGCCTCATCTCGGTTTATCTGCTTTACAACGCCTATGATTTGTCAAAAGATGCCGTCTCTCTTCTGTTGGACAGAGAGCTGAGTGACGACATCCGCGAAAACGTTCGCAAAATTGCCTGTTCCCATCCGCTGCATCCGGCCATTCACGACCTGCGCACCCGCGACCTCGGCGGCACGTATATGTTTGAACTTCATCTTGAACTGGACGGGAATCTCGACTTAACAACGGCGCACCGTTACGGCGACGAGGTCGAAGCCCTCATCTTAAAAGCCTATCCCAATTCGCAAATCATTATTCATCTTGATCCCTGCGGAATCACAGAAGACCGCCTCGACAACAACCTTGTCGATTCCCGCCGCAAATAAAATCTGTTAGAACCGATATTTCAAATCCACATTAGCCGATGTTTCTTTATAATCGGAACCAAACGTATGCGCAACAGACGCCCCGACCGAATATCATTCCCCTCATTTACCGCAATAGCCATATTTTCAACATCGGCGTTTTTCAGAGAAAGAAAATTAGCTACAGCTACTGAATCTTCATCTAATATTTCTTTGCCGGCAACTGCAGTATCATAATATATTCCAGCATATTTTTTATAATATTTATTACTTCTTCCTCTGTCGAAAGAGAGTTAGCCTTTTCATTTAAATCAAATCGCCGTCTTTGAGAAAAAAGTATGTTTTAATACCAAAGAACGAACCCATGGGTTCGCCCTTCTCGGAAAGCCATAAAAAAAGCCCGCTACTGTCCATTGCTGCGCAATGGCGGGGGAATTACTCCGCTGACGCTCCGTCCACTACGGCACTCGGCTGCGCCGACCGGTGTCCTCCCGCTCGCCTGTGCCTTGTAGTCAACCCCACTCTTTCGTAAGTTCAATCCCATCTACCCATAATTAATCCCCCTGCTTTTGCAAAGACAGGGGGATTAATTATGGCGTACCCGGAGGGATTCGAACCCACGACCCTCAGCGTCGGAGGCTGATACTCTATCCAACTGAGCTACGGGTACATTTTCAAAAACTTTTTCTTCTCTACATCATTTCAAACAAAATTTCCAGCAAAATTTTTCAAAAACCCGCAGAAAAAACCTTTTTTGGCTAAATTTTCTCTTGACTATTCAAAGAATAATATGTATTAAGAGGCAACGAGTTTTTATAAAAAAGGATTAAAACAATGGCTAAAAAATGTGATATTTCGGGTATCGGCGCTATGAGCGGTAACAATGTCAGCCACGCTAACAACCACAACCGCCGCCGTTTTTTGCCCAACTTGCAGGTCGTTTCTTTGTTAAGCGATATTTTGGGTAAGGTTTTCAAATTGAAAGTTTGCTCCAAGACTTTGCGCTCTATTGAGCACAATGGCGGTTTGGATGCCTATCTTGAAGGCACTTCCAACACCAAACTTTCTGATGAAGCCAAAAAAATCAAAAAAGCAATTGCAAAGAAAAAAGCCTCCGCAAAGTAATATATAAAAAACCGTGTTTTCAAGCCCCGTTTTTCAAAAGCGGGGCTTATTTTATCCCCGTTATCCACACAATCCACAGGGTTGAAAAATAACACCTCATAAAAACCTTTGTCTTTTAAAATTTGTCGGATATAACAAAACTAACATTTTTTGATATTTAAGGACACCGCCTATGGATACCACCCTCAAACCCGAACAACTTCCCAAAAACATTGAAGCCGAACAAGCTCTCCTCGGGGCGATTCTGGCCAATAACAAAACCTTTGAAAAAGTATCCGAATTTTTGCGTCCCGAACATTTTGCCGACCCGATTCACGCCAAAATTTTTGACATCATCTCCAAACTGATTACCCGCGGCCATGTCGCCGATACCGTTACCCTCAAAAACTATTTTGAGCAAGACGGCTCTTTGGACGAGGTCGGCGGATACAAATATCTTATCAAATTGGCCGATTCCGCCACGCCGTTGACCAATGCCGAATATTATGCCCAATTTATTTATGACAAATATCTGCGCCGCGAGCTCATCGCAACCGGATTCGAAATCGCCAACAACGCCGCCAAAGAAGATTTGGACTCTGATGCTTCCGAACAAATTGAAAACGCCGAAAAACGCTTGTTTGATTTGGCCAATCAGGGCGAATCTTCCACCGGCTTTATTGAATTTTCAACCGCCCTGACCGATTCTGTCAAACGTATCGAATCCGCCTACCAAAAAGACGGCAAAATTTCAGGCTTACCCACGGGGCTTGACGCGCTTGATGCCATAACAGGAGGGTTAAACGATTCTGATCTGATTATTATTGCCGGCCGCCCTGCCATGGGAAAAACAGCTCTGGCCACCAATATCGCCTATAATGTCGCCGACTTTTTGGCTCATGACAAAAACACCCCCGCCAAAAACAAAGGCGTCGCCTTTTTCTCTTTGGAAATGTCCGCCGACCAATTGGCCTCGCGTATTCTTTCCACCGTCACCCAAACAAACGGCCACAAAATGCGCACCGGCGAGCTGGAGACAGCCGAATTTACCCGTATTGCGGCCGCCGTCCGTGAACTGGAGCAAATTCCGCTCTATATTGACGATACCCCCGGCCTCAACATCAACACCATACGCACGCGCGCCCGCCGGCTTAAGCGCAACAAAGGCCTCGGCCTCATCGTCATCGACTATATCCAATTGATTAACGGAACCGGCAGCAAACGCAGCGAAGGAAACCGCGTTCAAGAACTTTCCGAAATCTCCCGAGGCCTCAAAATCTTGGCCAAAGAGCTTCAAGTTCCCGTTATCGCGCTGTCCCAATTGAACCGCGGTGTCGAAAGCCGTGATGACAAACGCCCCTTGATGTCCGACCTGCGTGAATCCGGCTCAATCGAACAAGACGCTGATATTGTTATGTTTGTTTTCAGAGAAAACTATTACATCAAAAACGAAGAACCAAAACCCAAAGCTGGCGAATTGCCCGAACATCTGCAAAAACGTCTTGACGACTGGAAAGCCCGCCTTGCGGCCACTCAAAATATCGCCGAAGTTATTATCGGAAAACAGCGTCACGGCCCAACGGGAACGGTTCAGCTCTTCTGGAACGGCGATTATGCACAATTCGGCAACCTCGCCAAACAAGAATATTTGCCCGAACAGATTGGAAACTAAATGCACGATTGGCCAAAAACATCAACAACGCCTGAAGACAGGTTCAAAAATACCGATTCTTTTGAGCCCGAATTTTGGAAAAAGAAATCACTTTCCGAACTATCTAAAGAAGAATGGGAACAGTTATGTGACGGCTGCGGCAAATGCTGCCTTAATAAAATCGATATTCGGGGGCGCGTGCGTTTTACAAATGTCCGATGTCGTTTTCTAAACCCCGAAACAGGCCTGTGTCAAATTTATGAACACCGTTTTGAAAAAGTTTCGGATTGCCGTGATATTGATTTGAACACTGTTCTGACCGAACCCGAAATTTTACCAAAAACCTGCGCCTATCGGCTCTTGGCCGAAGGGGAGGAGCTTCCCTCATGGCACCCCCTCGTCACAAAAAACGCCGATTCAGTTCATCAGGCCGGTATGTCTGTCAAAGGCCGCCCGCTTGTCTCCGAAACAGAGGTCTCCGATTATGAAAATAACATTGTTGACTGGTCGGACGTTTGATTTTAAAGAAAAATTCGGATTCAATATCAAAGTCGTTAAATCAGCACAGGCAAAACGGCTGACTCTCCGTATTGACGAAAAAAACCACCGCCCGATATTGACCGTTCCCAAATACTGTTCCCAAACACAAGCGCTCAAGTTTTTGGAAGACAATCACGACTGGATGATTAATATGTTGGCCAGACTACCCCGTTCGACAGACTTTTCAAACGGCGAAACAATCTCATTTTTCGGGCAAAAATACATCATCTTGCATACCCCCCTCGAACGCCGCACCTATTTTGACGACGGCTTCCTCAAAGTCAGCGGAGACAGCGAATTTCTGCACCGCCGCACAATGGATTTCTTAAAACAATCCACCTTGAAAAAACTATCGGAAATGACCGTCAAACAGGCAAAAATTCTGGGCTGCCGCGTCTCAAGCGTTGCGATAAAAGACACCAAATCACGCTGGGGAAGCTGTTCCACGCTGGGCAACATCAATTATAATTGGCGAATTTGCATGGCGCCGATTCATGTCATCAACTATCTGGTCTGCCACGAGGTTTCGCACCTTAAACATCCCGATCATTCCACAGCCTTTTGGAGCTGCGTCAAAGACCTCTGCCCCGACTATGAAGAAGGCCGCCATTGGCTGAAAGTCAAAGGCAAAGACCTCTACAAATACATTTAAGCATCTCGTTTATTGATTTTTTAAGAATATTTCCCTATATTATAATCAACAACAACTTAAACAAAAGGATTCCAAATGGAAAAAGAACTTTATTCTAAGGCAGAATCTGCGTCCGTCGATGCCGGTTTGCGCAGTTATATGCAAAAAATTTACAACTTTATGGCCGGCGGTTTGTGCGTAACGGGGCTTGCCGCATGGATTGTCGCAAACACATCTTTAATCACACTGTTTTTTAACATCACCCCCCAAAGCATCTCTTTATCCGGTCTCGGCTGGGTTGCTTTTCTTGCCCCGCTGGTTATGGTATTTGCGTTCGGTTGGGTTGCCCGCTCCGGCTCGGCTAAACAAGTTCAGCTCTTGTTTTGGAGCTATGCGGCTTTAATGGGTGTCGGATTAACCCCGATTTTCCTGCTCTATACACAAAGCAGCCTTGTTCGGGTCTTCTTAATCACCGCCGGATCTTTCGGCGCGCTCAGCCTCTACGGCTACACAACCAAACGTGATTTAACAGGCGTGGGCTCATTCCTTTATATGGGATTGTTCGGCTTAATTATCGCAATGCTTGTCAATCTTTTCCTTAAAAGTTCTGGTCTTGATTGGGCTTTGTCCTTCATCGGCGTCGGCATTTTCAGCGGTCTGACAGCTTATGACACGCAACGCCTCAGAGAAATTTACAGCTCTGTCGATTCCTCCGAAACACTCTCCAAAAAAGCTCTTGTTGGCGCGTTGAGTTTATATTTGGACTTTATTAACCTGTTCTTATATTTGCTCCGCTTCCTCGGAGACAGAAAATAAAACAAACATTAAGAGCCTCGTTTTTTGCGAGGCTCTTTTTTATAATGTATCCGGAATAAAAAACTCTGTTGAACTTCTTGGAGTGTTTTGAGCTGTCTTAATAGCTGTAATAGCCTGTTCAATCAATTTCTTGGCGGAATGTCCAGGGTGCGGGAAGACGCTTACCCCCATCGAAAACAAAAGTTCATGCCGTGTAAAATTATCACTTACACCATCATTCAAAACCTCGGATATCCGCCGAATTTCATGGTTAACATCAGCTTTATTTCTAAGCCCTGGAAGCAAAATCCAAAAATTATATTTCAACCCGACCGAAACTGTCGTGCTCTTAGGCAGATTCTGCACAAGATTATTTGCTGCTTTTTTGATAATGACATCCTCAATATGCATTTTTCTGAAAGCTTCAATATTATCTATACTTACAGCCGCAACAGCTATCATATTTTTATCACGAAGATTTTCTTTGGCATTTTCCAAAGAAACAGCTACCTGCACTCTATCTTCAAACAAAAAGAAATTCGGCAGCCCCGTCAAATCATCATACAAATTATTAAATGTCGGCTTAACAACCTTTTTGGTGTGCTCTCCAAGCAAAATAAACGAAAAATGTTCAATTTCCGAAAGATAAATTGCCTGAAAAGTCATCGGGATAAGCTTTCCGCTCATTGTTTTCAGCTTAATTTTCAAAGATTTGGCATTAGTTAACATTTCTCCGATATTCTCGGCCAATAGATTCCAACTTTCTTTAGCAACCAAATTCAAAAAATTATTCCCGACAACATCTTTATCTGGTCCGATTTCCAACAAACTCATTGCCGCCGGATTAAGATAAACAAGCTTATCGTCCCTAATTAAAAAAGTCGGCCTTTCCGAAGTTGCTAAGACCATATTAACCATATCTGACAAACTGACATCAAGTTTCCGCCAACCATCGGGTTGTTTTTTTTTGAAAACTTTTTGTTCTGGAAGCTTGTCCGTTGAAAGGGTTTCAAGAGATTTTAAATCAACATTATATTTATCGGCGCTCTTCAAAACAGACAAATCAACAGCTCCCGCCGAAGGCAGGTTTTTCCCATCCAGATCTATCAAACCGTTTTGTTGCTCCACTTTTCAAATCTCAAATTGCAAAAAATATCTTTGTTAAGGATATTAGAATCTATTTTATAAAAAAACAATGCTAAAAATTTGTATTTTATTAACGATATGCCATTACAATATAAATTATTTAATAAAATCTTATGGAAAGATTTCAAGATGACAGAAGAACAAATTACGGAAGTATCCGACGAAGAATCCGAAAACACGGAAGAAACCTCTTTTTTGTTAAAAGAGCGGTTTGAAATTTATTTTAACAAACCCCTGCCGGAGTTAGATTCAAACGGGGCATCCGCTTTTGAAGTCAAAGACAACATAAACCCCCAGCGCAATCTTTTTGCTCTGATTTGCGGAAAAGAAACCTGCCCAAGACTGTCTTATCTTCCTTACATGAAATCCATCGACACCCCCCACATTCTTAAACTTGTCGAATATGGCGTTATTTTCTCAAAAGATAATCGTGAAACAATAGCTCTCATTTACAACAAGCCGACAGGAGCGCGGGCAGACTCATTTAATAAAGACCGAGGAAAACTCTCCCCCGAAACATTTAAATCTATGGTCTTATCTTTGTTGTCAGCTTGTGATGTTCTCAAAACATTCGGATTAACCCACCGCTCCATTCGGGCAAATAACGTTTTTTACAAAGATTCTTCTTGTTCAGAACTTGTTTTGGGCGATTGTTTGGCTTGTTTTCCGTCAATGTATCAACCAACGGTCTATGAAACCGTTGAAAACAGCCTCTGCCCGCCCCAATCCCGAGGAAACGGTTCTTTTGAAAATGACTTATATGCCTGCGGCGTACTTTTGCTGGGTCTTGTCTTAAACAAAGAAGTTTCTTCTGATTTGTCGGAAAAGGAACTCATCAGGCAAAAACTGAAAACATCATCTTTTGTTTTTCTTTCCGAAGGCGAGAAAATTCAAAACCAAATAGCCGCCGTTTTAAGATCCTTATTAGACGACATTGCTGAAAACAGATGTGATTACACCCATCTGGTCAACTATTATGACGGCAAAACCGTTTCTTTCTCAAGCAACGACTCTTTTGACAGATCGACCCGTGCGCTGACCATCAACGGTGAAAAATGCTATACACGCAAAACAGCCGCTATGAATATGCTTGAAAATCCGGATTTCGGCATAGAAGTTATCCAAAGCGGAAAACTTCTTGAATGGATAAAAAACGGTTTGGAAAACGAAAAACTCTATGCAAAAATTGAAAAACAAATCTCCGCAGACAAAGAAAACCCTGATAAAACCCTTTTGCTGGAGCGTATTTGTATCTTTTTAGACTGTTCTCTCCCTCTGAAAAACGGAACATCTTTCCTTTTCCCTGGAGGGCTGGCCAAAACAATCTACTATAACAAAAGGAACAATATCTCTCTTAACTCTTTGTCCTCACTGATTTCAACAGATATCATCAAACTGTGGTATCAGGAACAACCCTCGCTCCGAGCCCCCGCAAATGCCGGAGAATTTAAGCTTTATATTTCCCGCAACGACTATGGCTATGGTTTTGACAGAATCATGTATGATTTTGATGAAGATCTGACCTGCATCAGCCCCCTGACAGGAACAACCTTTGTCAATTCCGTATCCAGATTATTAAAAGCTTTAGACAATTTTAAAGGTGATTTTCAAACACTGCCTTTTGATAAAAATATTATAGCCTATTTGCGCTGCAAAATGGGCAAAAAAATTGACGGAATTATCACAGACATTAACGCTAATCAAGATACGCTGAAAATAGGAGCTATTCTACGTCTTTATGCAAATATCCAAAACAAAAACGGTCCTGCTCAATTGCTCCGTTTGTCGCAATGGCTGATTAATGCATCAAAACCTCTTATTCAGGCCTATCACAATATCAAATATCAAAAATACCTTGAACAAGAACTTCTGAAAGTCTCCAAAAACGGAAAAATTATTGAAATTGTAGACCTTCTTGAAAATGAAGAAGCCCGCAATAAAGATAAAACCGACTTTTCCGAAGCTCTGAAAACAGCAAACTTTCTTCTGACTGAAAAAACAAAAATTTTATCCGGAGACTCAAAAATAGAAGAAGAAGCCCGCAATTTGGCTTACCGATTTTCTTCTATCTTAGCCGTATTAACCATGCTGAGCTCTTTTGTGTTCAGCCTTATTTACTGGATGATGAAATGATAAAACCTCCCGCAAAAAGAACAAAACAAAACGTATTAAAGTTTAAATTCTTCCAAAAGCTCTTAATTCTTTTGGGACTAATTATCGTCTCCTTTACAATCCTTCCGGTTGTGGTTATCTTGTTTTTGGGGCTGCTGCCTACACTGACCGTTGCCGTTACCGATACAAAAAATATAAGCAAAATAACGACTGTCGGCTGTTTCAATATGGCCGGTGTCATGATTTGCCTCAACAGCCTATTCAATCAGTTCGGTTCAGAATTTGAATTTTCGATTCTCAACAATATTTTTAATATTGTCATTATGTTGGCAGCGGCGGCATTAGGCGTCTTGTTATACTATCTTTTGCCGGATTTGTTTGTATTTATTTTCAAAAATTCTGCCCAACACCGCCTCAAAACAATCAATTCAAAGCTCGAAAAGCTGACCGAAACTTGGGCCAACATTATTCCTGAAGACCGCTAAAGGTTGGCGTCTATGGCTTTGCGTATCTTTTTTATGGAATTAAGTTCAATTTGACGAACTCTCTCCTTTGAAATTCCGTAAATTTTGCTCAAATCATCAAGAGTAACGGCCTTATCCGTCAAGCGCCGCTTAAACAAAATATCTTTTTCGCGTTTATTCAAAAAAACAAGCGCTTTATTAAACAAATTCCGGCGATATTTCATTGTTTCGTTATAAGCCAAAGAATCTTCCTGAGATGGTTTGGAATCTGCAATAAAATCCATCCACTCCGACCCGTTATCTCCTGAAGTATCAATAACCGTATTCAAAGAGCCGTCATGAGCTTTCAGACGTATATTCATATCCGTCACGTCTTGAACCGAAACATCTAACGAACCGGCTATTTGCTTCAAAACAGACGGAGAAAGTTCTCTGTCATCGTTCAAATTCAACCTATTTTTAACTTTACGCAAATTAAAAAAGAGTTTTTTCTGCGCTGCAGTTGTTCCTATTTTTACCAAAGACCACGAATTGAGAATATACTTTTGAACAGCCGCCTTAATCCACCACAAAGCATAAGTTGAAAATCTAAACCCTTTTTCAGGCTCAAATTTTTCAATAGCATACAACAAGCCTATATTTCCCTCTGAAATCATCTCAGCAGATGACAATCCGTATCCGCGATATTTAAAAACAACCTTAACAACCAACCGCAAATGTGATGTTACAAGAATTTTGGCAATCTCCCTATCTCTGGTCTGTTGATACTTAACAGCCAGTTTATATTCATCTTCCTGTGATAAAATAGGGTAAGTTCTAATCTTTTGAAGATATCTCACCATATTAATTTCCGGTGAAAAATCTATACCGTTCAGTGCTGAAACCTTTTCCATAAACCTATCTCCTCTGATTATAAAAAATAAAAAATCAGTCCGATAGTTCGAGTCCGGTAAAAATCTTCAAATTAGATTGGGAGTCCGACTCTATTCAAAAAAACAAAAAGCGCAACCTGTCCTTTTGGTTTATAAAAGAAAAGAACAGTGTATTTAAAATTTAAAGTTGTTTCAAAAGACTTAAAAGTTTTTGCATATCCTCAGGTATCGGTGTTTCAAAAAACAATCTTTCGTGCGTTGTCGGGTGAACAAATCCAAGGCTTTGGGCGTGAAGCGCCTGCCTTGAAAAAGAATTAACAAAAGAAATATTATCTTCCGAAAGTTTTTTTGAAACAATCTTTTTCGGCTTTCCATAAAGTTTATCACCCAAAAGTCCATGCCCTTCTTTTGATAAATGCACCCTGATTTGATGTGTCCGTCCGGTTTCAAGCTGACATTTAACCAAAGATGCCTGATTCCCAAAAGCCTCAATTGTTTGATAATGTGTGACGGCATGTTTTCCGTTTTTCAAAACCACCGCCATTTTTTTACGATCATACGGACTCCGTCCGATATCTCCTTCTATGGTGCCCTTTAAAGGATTAAGAATCCCGAAACAAACAGCATAATAAGTCCTGTCAATAGAATGTTCAGAAAATTGTTCGCACAAAAATTTATGAGCCACATCATTTTTAGCAACGACCAAAAGCCCTGATGTCTCTTTATCAATCCGATGAACAATCCCTGGTCGCTTAACACCGCCGATACCGGACAAATCCTTACACCAAAATAATAAAGCGTTGACCAAAGTTCCGTCAGGAGTGCCGGCTGCCGGATGAACAACCATCCCCGCCGGCTTGTTAACAACGACCAAATCATCATCTTGATACACAATATCCAGCGGAATTTCTTGTGGTTGAGGAACAGCGTCGACTGCTTCGGGAATATTTAACAGAAAAGATTCCCCTTCCTTAACTTTATAGGAATTATCTCCAATTGTGACTTCATCACACATTACGTGCCCTAAAGAAATCAATCTTTGAATCTGCGAACGTGAAATATCGGGAAAACAGGTTGTCAAAAATTTATCAATCCGCAACCCCTTAAAATCTTTATTAACTATTGGTGTGTTATAAAAAGTAATATCAGACATTTGTGTGCTTCTTTTTGGTCGGTTATCATGCAAATATCATAAAAACAAAAATAAAAACTTGCAAGAGAGGGTTTTATGGATAAGCTCAAAATTGTTAAACTTATAGTTTTTCTTCTGACTTTTTTGTTAATTTTCGGCATTATCGTTGCCGGCGGAACAATTTACAAAAAAGTTTCCCGCAAAACCCCTGATACAAATATAACGCTGAATCAGCCCAAAGGAAGTTATATTGCTGATTACAAAATTAGCGAAGATTCTCTATATATCCTAATAAAAGGTGGAAAAAAAGAAGACAGAATCTTGATTGTGTCAACAACTTCCCCCGCTAAACAGACAACAATCTCTCTTGCCAAGGAGAATTAAAATGGCCGAAGATGCGTTTTCTTCCGAAAGTTTTGACAAACTTCTTGATAATTTTATCTCTGCTCAATTGGCCGATGCCGATGACACATTAGCCGAGATTGAGGATAAAAAAAACAATCAAAAATCAACTGAATCCCTTTATAAAGAACCGGAAACACCCTCTGCGCAACCGACTGAAGAAGTTTCCTCCTATTCTTTAGCCGCTTTCAGTGAAGATGCCGCAAAACTGGCCACAGAAGAAAAACAGCTGTTTAATGCTTATTTAGAATTTATTTCAGCTGTTGTCGCTCTGGGAAACGAAGCCGGACAAGAACTCCCAGAATTTGATTTTTCGGCAAAAGACCTTTTACCCCGCTTTCGCCCGAACAGAAGCAAAAACCTTTTAAACGATGTTTCCAAAGGATGGGATATTATAATCACAACCCAGTCAACAAGGTTGAAATCTTTGCCCGAAAATCCTTCTGACGAGCAAATTTTATCCTTTGCAGAAAAAACAACATCAAAGAATCTTCAAAATGCTCTTATCTCCTATGTTGAAACGCTTCTTGAAACAGATTCTTGCGAAATCGCTTATAATATACGCAAAGTCAAATATGAAAAACACAAAATCGAAAAACAAATTTTTGAAGAACAACAACGGCGAAAAGAACAAACAAAAAAATATATTCAGGCCATAAAAAAAGAAAACTTTCCCGTCAATGCAGAAATGCTTGTTACAAACTTTTTCAAAACCAGACGAAAAGACCCCGTCGGCGCAGCTAAAATATTGGAAAACAATCCGGCAACTTTTGCCCCGATACAAGTTGACAAAATTCCGCCTCGTTTTTTTGGACTGATAAAACCAAAACCGGAAGACGGAATAAAGATAAACAGGAAGTTAGGTAAATTTTTAAAAACGCTCAAAGTTTGATTTTTAATACAAAATTATAGACAAAAAAGAATCTTTTTGTTATAATTCAATAATAAGAAACCTCGTTTTTTTGTTAAAAGGCAACCACAATGGCAAAAAATACTACACCACCGAAAACTGTTAGCGATAACCTGAGAGGTATGGTTTCAAACAAACTCTCCGCAGCTGCCAAAGCCAGTCCCCTTTCTGCTGTTATTCAGGAATTGCGGGGACTAACTCCTGATGTTCGCAATCAGCGAGCTTTCGGAGCCGCTCTGGCGATGTATAAAGCCAAAAAAAATCCCTCTGCCTATACCCCGACCGAACAACATTATAAAGATTTTGCCGCCTTGCGTCAAATGTATGCCGAGGACAACCAAATCAAAGAAGGCAAAAACGGGCAATTTTCCGAAAAACAGCTTGACGGACCATTATCTCCACTAAATATCGCGCACTATTATGCCGAAGAACGTTTCAAAGAAGCCGGTGACGACAGACAAAAACGTGAAGAACAACGCCTTGCCATCGAAAAAAGCATCAAAGAAATCTATCCTGATGAAACAAATGCCGAAGGAAAATCTCACCCGACTTGTCCGAACGAAATCAAAGAATTATCCTCTTTCAAGACAGACACTGATTTCTTAAGCTTGTCCGAAGACGAACAAAAAGAATATCTGAACCTTGTCAGCGAGGGGGAAAAAGACCGTTTGTCTAAACTGGCTGAAAACAAAAATTCCAACCAACATGAAGAGCAATTAAAGAATGCCGGCCGCCTCGGTCCGAATATGGGTGACCCTGACTGGGGACACAAAGAAGACGATGACGATTTCAAGATTGAACAAGGCGATATCATCGAATATCTGATGAAAGATGTTATTTTAGCCGGCGCTGCTTGGGGACTTAATAAAAATGCCGGTTTTGTCGGAAGCGTTACTTACGAAGTCGGAAGCGAATTCAACAAAAATATTCTCCGCCCCGCCTCTCGAAATCTCGGAACTCTCTGGAACAATTTATGGAAAGCCTCCCCGCCGAACTCACCCACCCGAAAAGCTGTCGATATCATAGAAACAAATCTGGATGCCTGCAATAAGGGTATTGAAATCTATTCCAAAGAACCTGGAAAAGAAACGCTTCATTTTGAAAAAATAATGCGCCAATTAGCAAAGCATTATGTCGTCTTTGATGATGATAAGAACAGGATCTTCAGCCCGACAAAAGACGGAAATGATACCCTTCCTACAACAAAAGAAGATTTTCAAAAGGGAAGCATCTATTCTTATGACACCTACACAACAAAAAAAACTGACGGAACAGTCGTAAAAGGAAAAGATAATTTAAAAAATCTTCAAAAAATCTTTGATGATATCGTTATGAGACGAATGAATAAAGAACTCAATCCGGATAACGATCCCGCCAAACAAAAAGATATTGAAGACAATTACAAAATCTATGTAAACCTTGTTGAGCGTAGCGTTAAAACCGACACGCCGAACAATGCGGAAATTACAAAATTCAAAAATAACAATCCGGACTTCATGACCGCTTACGGGAAAGGTGTTGAAGAAGTTATGCTCAACATCGCAGTAAACCGCCAAATGCGTTTATTGGCCTATCAGACAGAAAAATTCAAAGACCTGTATTATCAATACAGATTCCTTGAAGAAAAGCAAAAAAATCCTGAAAACCAGATTTTCTCTGACGATCAGGCACAAAAAGACTTTTTCGATAAAACAATGGCAGAAGGTCAAATTCTTTTTATGAAAGCGGAACAAAACCGTCGAGACGATTCGACAAAAACGCCTTCTCGCGAAAAATTAATTGATATTGTTGAAAAACAAGCCAACGATATGCTTAAAGCCGTCGATAAAAAGAGTAACCAACCCGTTAAAAACGAGGTAGCTGAAATCATCACGCCTCCGACAACAGAAGAAGAAAAAAGTAATTTCTTAAATGCCAAAGACCCGACAGCTTACGACTTTTTAGCTGATGAGCAAAAAAACTGCGCAGCCCGTGAAGCCGAGCTGACGACCCAACAAAATGAAAACAAAACCAAAAGAAAAAACATTGAGCAGCTAAAAGAAAAAATCAAACAAAACGAAAAGCGCGGACAATATATAGATTCTTTGCAAAAAAGTAAGACGGAAAGCGTTTTGCGCAAAATAACCATATCTTCCGCTATGGGGAATACCAAATGAAAAAAGCCCTTCGTTTTTGCAGAAATTTTCTCATTTTTATCGGCTGGACATGGTTTTTTTTCGTTTTTTCAAATCTATTAATAGATATGATTTGGAACTTCGACTTTTTATCTGATCGTTCATGGCAGATTCTGCTGAACTTTTGGAACAAAGGCGGCATTATCAAAACAACATCCGACGTTTTATTGATTTTTTCCCTGCTCTTGCTTCCGATTATCTGGATTATCGGATATTTTCAAATACTGAAACTGGACTATCTCAAACTTTTTCTTTGGCCGATTCGTTTTATTTATTCAATTTTTGACAGATGCGCCTTGGAACGGCCGAAAAGAATCGTCCTCAAAAACATAAAATCATCTGATAAACTTATTGAAGAAATCAAGTCCGAAATAGAATCCATCAAACCGGAAAAATCAACCGGTGCCGAAAATCTGCGTTCAACCATCACAAAAAAACTATCGGAGAAACAAAATGAAGCAAAATAACTTATTGTTAACCGATTATAAGTTAGTATAATAAGAACAAAATGTTTCGGGAGATAATGTTTGAAACCTCTGTTTGTTCTGTTAAAAATAGTAATTGTCGGCCTTTTATGGAGTATTTTCTTCATAGAAGGAATCCGCGTTATTATGTTGACAAACTGGCACTTTGATATTTTCCGTCTATCTCATTGGCAGCATGCTTGGAATCTTTGGTTATCCGGCTGGGTTATTGATGAGCCGAAAGAATGGGCCTTTGTTCTGATAATTCTGACGGCTGTCCCTGTTTGGATTACGGTCTGGGCGGGGTTAAGCTCTCTAAACTGGAGCGAAATTCTGTCATTTTTAAGCTCTTTGCCGTTAAAAATCTTAAACAACTTATTTGGAACACAGGTCAAAAAACTTGCTAATACAGCTTCTGTCAAAGTTGTTAAAAAGAAAAAATCTTATAAAGAAATCCGCCCAAAGAGCCTGCGCAGCCCTGTTGAAGATGACGCCCCACGCTCTCCTGTTCTGACGGAAGAACGCCGTGCAGCGCTTTCAGGAATTACTCTCAAACCAAAACCCAAACCGGCTCCCGCACCCATTGCGGCACCAAAAGCCGAACCCAAAGAATTTACCCACTCTTTATTTGAAATGAGTGATGCCGAACCTATAGATTTTGATTTGTTTGAAGAACCAGCCGAAAAACCGGAACCCAAACAAACAAAAACATCTTCATCTCCGCAACCCAAACCGGCCTCCAGACAATCTTCCGACAAAACACCACAAAAGAAACAACCTGTCGAACAAAAGCAGCCCCAAAGCAAACCCCGCTCGGGAAGCGTCAATTCTTCTTTTGAGCTTCTCAAACAAAAGGGGTATGAGATTATTACCGGAGCTACCATCAAAAACACTTTCATTGATTTTGTCGGAGTTTCAAAAACACAACTTTGTTTATGTTTGAATGATAAAGAGCCTGGGGATTGGCTGGCCGACGAAGAACGTTTTAATGACGAAGAACCTCTTTGGTTTTCTGAAAGTTCCCACCGCATCTCTCCTGTTCGAAAAATAGACATTGCCCGAACAGCTCTGGAAGAAAAACTTAAAGAAGCCGATCTGTCTTTTGAAGTAACACCTTTTGTTATTGAACAAATCGGAAATATCATTAACGCCGAAGATATGTTTGACGTCTGGAAAGAACTCAAAATCAATGTCACAAGAATAGACCGAGGAACACCGAAAGAAATACCGTTATTTGCCAAAACACTTGAAGAAGCAGACGGAACGGTCGATAAAGCCGTCTTTGAAAAATTAAAAAAATTACTTAGAAATATCGCTTAAAAATAGGATAAAAAAATGGCTCTCGAAAAAGAAGGAGAAGAATGGAAAGAATATAACAGCGCTGTCCGCTGGATGGTTATAACGGTATTATTATCCGTTTTAATCACCGTATTCTTAGCGCTTGTGTCAATGCCTTTAGCTTATCTGATAGGCAACGGCATTTCCAAAGACAGCATTGACGATATATCAAAATTTTTCTCTCTGACCTTTAACCGTAGCGGATTTTTATATAATCGTTATTGGATATGGCTCAAACAACTTTTTAATTACAGCGGACCATTTTCTCTCAGCTTATGGATACCGATTCTCCCTTTCATAAGTTTACCCATTGGCTTGTTGGTAGGCATTATCACAAACCCCTATCGTTTCCAATCCAACATCCACGGCTCAGCCCGATTGGCTGATTTAAAAGATATCAAAAAAATGGGCTTATTAGATGGATTTTGCATTGTCGTTGGCAAATTCAAAGGCCATCTGCTCCGAATGGGCGAAACATTATCCGTTTTGTGTTGCGCTCCTCCGGGAACCGGTAAAACCGTCGGAGTTGTTATCCCTACATTGTTTAATTCACCAACCATGAGCGTCGTCGTCAACGACCCAAAACCGGAACTGTGCTTTTCAACCTCTGGCGCCCGTGCAAAAGTAGGCCCCGTATTTATCATTAACTGGGGCATGGAAGACAACCCTGCCGAAGGCATTTATTACCCAAGCTGGAACCCGCTGTCTCCAAACGCCATTCCCGCCCCCGGACCAGCCAGAGATATGTATGTCGATTCCATGTGCAACGTCCTTGTTGAGGATCCCAAAGGCGGTGCAGATCCTCACTGGTCGACAACCGGCCGCGCCGCTTTGACAGGCTTTATTCACTTCATTGTTTCAAAATGCGAAAAAGCCCGCGCAAACGATTATTTTATCGGCCGATTCTTTGAAGGAACATTGGACGATGAAGATAAAAAAGTTCTCGAAGGTTATTATCTTGAAATGAATGATCCAATGGCCTCCCGAGCACTCCAAAATCTACGAGCCAACACCTTAAACATCGACAACTATCTGCCAATCGGCACTTGGGCTCTACTTCCCGAAAAATGGATTGGACGCGAAGCCTGTATTGCGATGATTTTGGAATGGATTACCGAGGCTCAAATCAAACAATCCCAAGACATCAAACGCCGTATGGATGAAGGCGACCAAATGGCCGCTATGGCCGATCCTATGCGTGATTTGCTTGAGGCTGCCATTGATGAAGCGCGCAAATTCGGTTATTCGCCCCGCTGCGTCGTCGAACTCAGCCAGCTGAGCTCTATGCCTGACAAAGAGCGCGGATCAGTTATGTCCACAGCTTTTGCCGGCATCGGTATTTTCAAAAACTCGGCCGTTGTTTCCCGCACAAGCTTTTCAGATATTTCATTCAAAGACTTGCGAGGACTTAAAGACCCCATCACAGGAGAATTCAAACCCATTTCAGTCTATCTGTCCGTCAATCAGGTTGATGCCCGCGCCTTGAGTGTCATTTCGGGAACATTCATTGACTTGATGTCTTCTTATTTGATTGCCAACCCGCCAAACTTTGTTAACGCCACAGATGGCAAAATGGGGCCCTTCGCCTGTTTGTTTGCCCTCGACGAATTTCCGACCATGCCCAAACTCAAAGCCGTTATTGACGGACCGGCCGTCGGGCGTGGGCAAAAAGTATCTTACCTTCTTATCGGACAAGATTTAGGGCAAATCTCAGGAAAATACGGAAAAGACGACCTCGAAACAGTCATCTCAACCACCGCCTGCAAAGTCATTTTGTCTCAAAACAACGAAGTCACAGCTCAACGTTTCTCCAAAATGATAGGCAACAAAACCGTTCAAAGCACTTCTTTTTCAAAGAACGAAGGCGCTTTTTCAAAAGGGTCCAACCCTTTTGCCAAAAACGTCAGCTATCAGCTTCAAGGTGTTTCCGTCATCTCGACAACCCAATTACTGAGCTTGCCGACATCAAAACAGGTTGTTTTAATGCAAAGCTATATTGATAGACCGATTATGGCCGATTCGCCGCGTTGGTATCTCGACCCAAAGATGAAAGCTTTAGCCAAACTTCCGCCCGCACCGAATGTTCCAGATTGGATTGTTGCCCAGCGTGAAGATATTAACGATGATATGCTTGCAAAACTCGGCATTGATTACGATCCGAACGCCGAAGAAAACTTTGAAGAATTTGAAGATGAAGAATATGAGGAAGATGGCAGCGAAGAAAACTAATCGTTTTCTTCCTGTTTTTCCAAAACTTTTTCGAGTTCTTCTAAATCTTTTTCATCTGTTTCGACAGCCTGAAAAGAATACTTCTCGTTAAACCAATTGGCCAAATCGATATCGGCGCACCTTTTGGAACAAAAAGGACGATATTTTTTGTCTTCAACTTCTTTATGACAAATCGGGCATCTCATTTTTCGACTCTCCCTGTTCCACGGCATGTCGGACACTCTTCCGTCATCAGGTCGCTTAATGTCGGCCGCCGGCGCGGTCTGATAATTTCAACGTTGCCGGCGCGGCTTAATCCTAAAACACGCGCCCGCGCAAAATCATCTTTTAATTCATCTTCCAAAATTTGCAAACAGGGTTTCAAAAATTTAAACTCCGAAAAACCTGCAAAATCAATAATAATTTTGCCTGATAAATTGCGCAAAACAATCTGTTTGGCAATCTCCTGAGCGGCTTCCTGATTCAAGCGTCCGAAATTGCCATGAGCACTGCCTTCGCCGCTGTCTACATCAATCACCACACAAGCTTTTGTTTCTTCTATGATGATTCTTCCGCCGCAAGGCAATTTGACAACTTTATCCAAAGCCTCGCCCAGCATCTCATCAATCCCGAATTCTTCAAAAGGATTCGCTATATATTCCGACGGAAAAATACCGGCATATTCTTGTTCAATCAAATGTGAATTAACAACAAGCCTCTGAAGCGTATTAAGATTGCGGCAAACCGTTTCCTTCAAAATATTTTCTTTTGCAGCCAATAAACAAGGCGCTGTTTCTTGTTTTGCACGAGCCAAAACAGCCTCAAATTTGTCTTCTAACGCTTTTTTTTCATTCAAAATATCTTCTTTTGAAGCTTCCGCCGCTTGTGTTCTGATAACAAAACCACCCTCTTCCGTATGAACCGCAATAAGTTGATACAAAGATTCTCTTTTATCCTCATCTTCAATCTTAGAAGAAATCTCTATCTCATCTCCATACGGACGATAGACCAAATAAACGCCGGCAAAATTCAAAAAACGCCCCAAGCGGGCACCTTTTTCGGCGCGCTGTTCCTGAACAACCTGCACAACAATATCTTGCCCTTCATGCGCCTTTAAGTCTTCAAGTCCTGATTCTTCGGCATTAATAAAAGCCTCTCGCACCATGCCGATATTAACAAAATATCCCTCTTTGCCGTTGACTGTTTGAATCTTTTTGGTAATCCGTCCTAAATAAATATTACCCTCATTAGCTTTAGCATCATCTTGAACGGCAAATTCGCGTAATTCGCCGCCGCACAAACCGGCAACCTGCTTTAACCCGTTTTTTTCCTGATAAACAATCTCTTCCAGCATCTAATTTACTCCGGCACCGATTAACAAATTTCTGGCTTCAAACAACGGCAGCCCGACCACACCGCTGTAAGATCCTATAATTTGAACAACAAATCCGCCCAAAAGCCCCTCAATTTTATATCCGGCACAACCGACCCATTCTTTGGAGGCCACATAAGATTCGATTTCCTGCACCGTGAGGCGTTTCATTTTAATTTTGGTCACATTGAGCCTTTCGGATAATTTTCCCTCTTTATTGACCACGCAAACACCCGTCATAACCTTATGCGTCTTACCGGACAACATTTTCATAACTTTTTTCTGATCTTCGTCGGTTTTGGATTTTTGAATAATGCTTGTTCCGCAAACAATAACCGTATCTGATGCCAAAACAACCTCTCCTTTGAATTTGGAGGCCACATGCAAAGCCTTTTCTCTGGCCATTCGTTTGACATATTGTGTCGGCTTTTCGCCTTTCAACGGTGTTTCATCAATATCAGCCGGTGCAACTTCTTTCGGAACATATCCTATTTGTTCCAGCAAAGCGCGGCGTTGCGGCGACTGCGAGGCTAAAATAAAATCTTTAATCATAAAAAATACCCGTTATTTAAAACAAAAAGGGCTTTTAGATAAAAGAACCTAAAAACCCTTGTTAACCTAATTCAATTAAGCTTCATCATCATAGGTTTTTTCCATTCTTTCGTGGCGTTCCTGCGCCTCAATCGAAAGAGTAGCCACCGGACGAACCTCAAGCCGTTCCAGACCTATCGGATCCCCTGTTTCTTCACAATAACCGTATGTCCCGTCCTCAATTCTCTTCAAAGCCTCATCAATCTTAGAAATAAGCTTTCTGGCTCTGTCGCGGGTTCTCAATTCCAAAGCTTTATCGGATTCCAAAGAAGCTCTGTCAATCTGATCCGGCTGATTCAGACCGCCTTGTTTCAACTCATCAAGCGTATCCATAGATTGGCCGATTAAAGACTTTTTCCAATCCAGCAATTTCTGTCTGAAATATTCCAGCTGCATATCATTCATATATTCTTCTTTTTCCGAAGGTTTGTAATCCGGAGGAAGGATAACCGTATTTTCCATTTTTTAGCTCCTTGCTTTTATAAAAGTTTTACTAAAGATATAATAAACAAATAAAATTTCAAGAAAAAATGTCTTGTTTTCTCCTATATTTTTAACGCATCAGTTTTGCAAGTTCTACCTCAACCCTCAACTCTATTTCCTGCATAATTTCCTGCAATTTTTCATCAGCGGAAGAAACATCTTTTTGTTTAACCAATCGGGATATTTCAATAAGCCTGTCTTTTGAAATTTCTCCCCTCAAAAGCCCGTCCCTGATTTCTTCCAGATTATCAAGAAGCGTGCTTCCCTTTTTGATTAGTTTTTTTCTGATTTGGCGTTCTTCTTCATCACTGACGGATTGAGCGGCAAAAATAGCATCGGCAGACGTCAAAGCTGCTGTTGCCTGCACCTCTTTATTTTTTTCGGCCGTTCCTGTTTTCAAATAATCCGCAAAATTTTCTCCCGAAGAAACCCTTCCGGCACTTTTTCCTCTGGCCAATTCATTTGTTTTTCTGATATCGTCTACCTTAAACAACAAACCTTTTCCTTTTTCTCAAAAAAACGTCCATTCAATCGTCGTATTATCCTTGTTCTGACAAGCCTGCATAGCCGTATCGGCTGTTATCGGAAAATTAATTGAATTTGCCGTCTGATTATGAGGTAATTCAACATCAAGCTTCCTTGCACCTGCTGAATCTTTGATAAGAATTCTGTAAACAGCCGGCTTTTTCTGCATATGCCAATTAATTTGGGCAATATTGGCACATGCCCTATCCGTCAATGTATCAAAAGTAATCTTATATCTCTGATAATCCGCGTCATCAGGCTCCACAAAAACATTTCCGGCCATACTATGATGCAAAATACCATTACTGCACATTTTATAGGGCGCCATTTTATTTTCGCACAAAAACCGGCTTACATCATCAGTCGTATTTCTGTTTTCAAAAAGTTCTTTATAATTACCTTCAAACCGATATCTTTCAGATATGGCTTTTTGCAAATCTTTCAGTTCATTCACAATAAGATTTTGTTTAAAAACACCATATACGTTTCCGATAATTTTAATAATCGAAACCGTTAGCAAAATAACGATTGTAATAACACCCAAAGCTTCAATCATCGTCGCGCCTTGTTGATTATTTTTCAAACAAAATCTCCTCATTTTCTGCCTCTTAAATTCTTTATATCATCAAAATAAATGACAAACAACAATTTATATCATTTTTTTCTTTGCTTTTTTTTAGTTTTATCTTATAGTATAGCCCGTAATTGAACTTAAGTTTATTTATAAAGGAGCTTTTTTAATGAATAAGAATATTGCCTTGCTGGCAGCCGTTTCCGTTATTGCTTTGACAAGCAGCGCAAACGCTTTGGATTTCAGACCTTATGTCGGTGCTCAATACAACGCCACTCACGTTAATGCAAAAGGCCTTGAGACAAACATTGATATGCACTCTTATTCTGTTTTTGTCGGAACAGAATACAACAAATATTTCGGAACAGAAGTTTTCTATCAGAATTCCAATAAATGGCATAAAATAATTAATGGCGAAAAAGAAAAAGTTGACTTTGATGCTTATGGTTTGGATGTTTACGGTTACCTGCCCTTGGGTTGCGAAGGCATCGTTTCTTTGATTGGAACAACCGGTATCGCTAATTATGACTTCGACTATGCAAACAGCACAGAAAAAGGAAGCGACAACGGTTTAGGTTATCGTTTGGGCGGCGGTATCCAATACAACGTCACAAACAACATCGGCATCAGAGCTTTGGGCCGCTATGTCTGGACAGACAAACTGGATGGTATGGATCACTTGGCCGAGTTCTCTTTGGGTATGAAATATACTTTCTAAGAGTAAAACGCCTAAGATTTTTTATAAAAAGGAAGATTTTTTATCTTCCTTTTTATTTTTGGCGCATTATATTAAAAGAAACGAATAAACAAAAGGATGATTCAAATGAAAAAACTTGCACTTTTAAGCCTTGCCGTATTATTAACCGCATGCGGCAATCAAGATACCACCGCACAAAAGACATCTCAAGCCCAAACAACGCTTGATAAAGAAACTGTTTTTTCTTTTGACGTCCAAAACCTCAAAGAAGGCTGTGATAATTCTTCTGAAATTGTCTGCGCAATTAACGCTACCGTCAAATGTATCCTCAATCCTGATTTTTCGGAATGTTCCAAAACAAAAAAGAATATGCCCTCTTTTGTATTTATGAAGGATGAAAGTCTTCAACGTCCGACTTTTCAATCTTATAAAATAACAAAACTAACACCCCGCGCAGACGGTGCTGTCGAAGTTTATACCCAAAGCTCCTGCAACGGAAACTGGTTCGGCCTATGCAACGGAAACATCATTTATGTAATGAGAAACATCGATTCCGTTTGGAAAGTTGAAGATATGTATGCTGTTGAATCCTAATCTTTCAATATTTCTTTAGCTATCCAATAAAATTCTTGCTGTTCTAACGATGAAATAGACTGAGGATCGTCAATCGTAACTTCAAAAATCTCGCCTGTTTCCATCACTTTCAAATCCGATTCCAAATCAGGGTTATCCGGAAGAACTCTTGTTTTTTCAAAAACTTTTATATCTGCCAAATATTTATCACATTTCCGTTTATATTCCGGAATCTCAAACACGTCTTCCTGCGGCGGCAAATCAACATCTTCTTGAACAGGCCTTTTCAGCACCTGAGGGAGTTTTTCAGGTTTATGCATCTTATCCTTCTCTGGAATAAAAAACTGCGGTTCTCTGACTTTACGTAAATATGCCGCTTCAGCCAAACAACAAACAAACATAGACAACAAAATAAAAAACAGTGTTTTTTTCATCAGCATCAACCATAATTTAACAAATACATTCTAAGATAGATTATATGATGAAAAAGCTTTTTTTTGTATTAATATTTTTACTTTTATCAGGAAACAGTCTTGGCGCGGATTGTTCCTCCATTAAAGTGAATCCGGCGATAAAAATAACCTCTTCTTTCGGAAAACTTTCATATGACACGTCAAAAAACACAGAACAAATAACTGAACAAGCTAATTATTTTAATCTGGTTGAAGGTGGGGACTTTGCCGGCGGTTTATCAACAGTCAATGTTAATTTTGATGTCACAATAAACACTCTCGGCCGTATGATGGAAGATAATTCTTATTGCGTCATCCCGACAGAAGTTACCTTATTTTTAGGATTTGACAATCCTGTTATTTATATATCAAAAGATATTCCGGCAGACTCTTGTCAATATATGATAACCCTCTATCACGAACAAACGCACCAACAAATAAACAAAACAACTCTTGAATATTTTCTACCAATATTCAAAGCCGCTTCAAAAGCAATTATAAAAAAAATAAAACCTGTCCATATCCAAAACATCAATGATATGGAACAGGCGACCGCAGCTCTGACTAAGCAATATAATTCAAAAATAAATCCTCTTGTCGGCTACATAAAAAAAGAAACATTATTACAGCAAAAAAGATTGGATAATCCCGAAAATTACAAATTTGAAGGAAACTTATGCCCCTAAAACATCATCTAAAAAGCTTTCTATTCCTTTATAAGCATAATCAATATAGGTCTTATCTTTAGCTGAATTATTTTTATAATAGATTCTGACTGTCGTCATACCGGCTTCTTTTGCAAATTCCAAGTTGGAATAACTATCATCAACAAAAACACAGTCTTTAGGGTTAACATTAATTTTTTGGCAAAAATCTTTATAAACCTGCGCATCTTCATTCTTTTTATACACGCCGAAATCCTCAACCGAATAATATCTATCCTTAAAAAATTCAAACAAACCCAAATGCTTAAGTATTTTTTCGGAAGCATATCGATCACTCGCCGTAAAAATAAACTGTTCCGCAGGAACCTTTTCGATTTTTGAAAGCAAATTATGATAAGGAACAATCCGTTCAACAGGTTTGCGTCTATGATAAGCAATAAATAAATCTTTGGGTTGAATACCATAATTTTGATAAAAAATCTCGCCGCCATCGCGATAAATTTTATAAGACTGAGTTACAAGTTTTTTAACCTCGTCAATATCCATTTTCAGCCCAAGATCATAAACCAAAGCCTCGGCCATTGTCGTATCAAGAATATCGCCCAATTCTTCCGTTTTATTATAAAGCGTATCGTCTAAATCATAAATAACTGTATTCTTGCCTAAAACCAAAACAAAAACTCCCGAAAATTCATCACAAACGGACAAATCCTATCAAACGAATCAGAAAAAATCAAGCTTGTTCAGCTGTCCAAATCGGATTCTTGACGCTTTTTTCCAAAAACTGTTTATGCAGTTCTTCATAATTATCCTGAACATCAAAATGCCGCGGCTCTCTGAATATTTTTTCACCGGCAGCTTGCATAACGCTCGTTGTCTGTTTTTTTTGACTGTCCAATAAAAGACTTGGCTCTTTTCCGCCCAATAACTCCAAATAAACTTCAGACAAAAGTTGAGCATCAAGCAAGGCGCCGTGAAAAGTTCTGGCGCTGTTATCAATTTCAAATCTCTTACACAACGCATCCAAACTGCATCGAGCCCCCGGAAACATGCTTCGAGCAATTTCCAAAGTATCAATACACTTATCCCAGCTCATTTCAGGCTTATTGATTTGCTTCAACTCATAATTAACAAAGTTCATATCAAAAGAAGCATTATGGGCAACCAACACGGAATCACCGATAAATTCCAACCACTCATCAGCAACCTTATCAAAAGTCGGATAATCTTTCAAAAAGTCATAAGTCAACCCATGCACCTTGACAGCATCTTCAGGAACTTCTCTTTCAGGGTTAATATATTGATGATATGTCCGCCCCGTCGGCATATGATTTTCAAGCTCAACAGCGCCTATTTCAATAAGTCTATGCCCTTTTGCATATTCAAAACCGGTTGTTTCCGTATCAAAAACTATTTCTTTTACCATATCTGTTCAAATCTTTCTATAACGACCGTCAGTTCAACTTTTAACAAATGACGACTTTTATCCGTTTCAATGATAATATCCGATAATTCTTTTTTGTCACTATTTTTTAGCTGTAAATCATTAATTCTGTCAAATTCCTCTGCTGATATTTTATCTCTGTCCATAACTCTTTTTTTCTGAACCTCATAAGGAACATCGGCCAAAATAACAGCCTGACAATATTTATTCCATCCCTTTTCAAATAATAAAGGCGCATCTAAAAAGCACAAAACATCTTGTCTGGCCTTTTTAGTTATCAAATACCTGATTTTTTTAGTCAAAAAAGGATAAATCAAATCTTCAAGCTGCTGTAATTTTTGACTGTCCGAAAAAACAATCCGTCTTAAATACTTCTTATCAGCCACTCCGTTAACAACACTGTTCTGAAAAAGCTCGCCTAACTGTTTCAAAAAAGACTTATTATAATAAATTCGTCTGACCCACGCATCCATATCATAAACAGCATATCCAAGCTCTTTGACAATAGTTGCCAAAGTCGTTTTTCCACATCCGATAGATCCTGTTATTGCTATTAATTTCATTTTTTATCCATAAATCAAATTGTTACCTATGTTATACACAAAACAGCTATACCCTTGTGTATAAAATCATACTTTTGAACCGATTTCAAATTTTATAACCATTATACCAAAAAACATGCTCAACTTATAAACAACCTCTTTAAATATCCTCTCTATGTGAATAAAAAAGATATTAACAAATCATTAAAATTTTGCTTTAAATCATAAACTTACGAAAAAGCAAATACTTAACAAAAAGTTAAAATTTGGAGTCGCCAAAATTATACACAAAAGCAAAAGCTGTGCATAATCCGCTGCACAAAATTTTATCCACCGTTCGCACAAGCATATACTAATAACAACAAAATTTTTAAATATATGTATTAGGCTCTTCGGGCTGTTTATAAAAATCGTTTGACTTTTTCAATAAAACTCAATATAAAATCAGGCAAAGACTTCTTCTATATAATTTCCCAAAAAGGTTAACATGAATTTAAAAGATCTCAAACAAAAGTCTCCGGCGGAGCTTCTTGCCAGAGCAGAAGATTTAGGCATTGAAGATGCTTCTTCTATGCGTAAACAAGATTTAATGTTCGGTATTCTTAAAAAAATCGTCGGAGAAGACGAAGCTATTACCGGTGAAGGCACTATTGAAGTTATGCCTGACGGTTTTGGTTTTCTCCGTTCTTCTGAATCAAATTATTTAGCAGGACCTGACGATATTTATGTTTCTCCGGCTCAGGTTAAAAAATTCGGTTTGAGAACAGGAGATACTGTTGAAGGCGAAATCAGAGCTCCTAAAGAAAACGAAAAATATTTTGCATTGGTTAAGGTAGATAGAATTAACTTTGATGATCCAGAAAAATCAAAATTAAGAGTCAATTTTGATAACTTAACGCCTCTCTACCCGACTGAAAAATTAAACTTCGATATTATCTGCGGCGAAAAAGACTATACAACACGCGTTATCGACCTTATCTCCCCTCAAGGGAAAGGTCAGAGAGGTTTGATTGTAGCGCCTCCCAGAACCGGTAAAACGGTGATGTTGCAAAATATTGCGCATGCCATTGCGTCCAACCATCCCGAATGTTATTTGATGGTTTTATTGATTGATGAACGCCCCGAAGAAGTAACGGATATGACTCGTTCGGTTAAAGGCGAAGTTATTTCATCAACCTTTGATGAACCCTCAACACGCCATGTTCAGGTGGCGGAAATGGTTATTGAAAAAGCAAAAAGGCTTGTCGAAAATAAAAAAGATGTTGTCATTTTGCTCGATTCCATTACCCGTTTAGGCCGCGCTTATAATACGGTTATTCCTTCTTCAGGAAAGGTTTTGACAGGTGGCGTTGATGCCAATGCCCTACAGCGTCCGAAACGTCTGCTTGGTGCGGCGCGCAATGTCGAGGAAGGCGGATCTTTGACAATTATTGCGACAGCTTTGATTGATACAGGATCCCGTATGGATGAAGTTATTTTTGAAGAATTTAAAGGAACAGGAAACTCCGAAATCATTTTGGATAGAAAATTAACGGACAAACGTCTGTTCCCGACCATTGACATCACACGTTCAGGCACACGTAAAGAAGAACTATTGGTTGATAAAGACCGCCTGACAAAGATGTGGGTTTTAAGAAGAGTCTTGATGCAAATGGGAATGACAGACGGCATGGAGTTTTTGCTTGATAAACTAAGGGTTAGCAAAAATAACGAAGATTTCTTTGCAAATATGAATTCTTAAAAAACATAAATCCTTCTTTTGCTCAAAAAGAAGGATTTTTTGAATAAACAAAAGAGAAAAAAATGACATTAGATGAGCTAGATAAAGGAATGAGCGCCGTTATTACAAAACTCAACGGCAAAAAAGACAGTTTGCGTAGACACCTTTTGGAAATGGGTTTAATCCCCGGAACGGAAATTACACATATTAAAACGGCGCCTCTGGGAGATCCTATAGAATTAAAAGTTAGAGGCTATGAATTGACTATTCGAAAAGACGATGCCAAAAAAATAGAAATCAGCCATATTCATAAAAAATCTTTTTGTTCACTGAATAAAAATTTTTATGAAGACAAAATAATCACGCGTAAAGGTGAAAAAAGCAGCTTGAATCTAAAACAATGCGGAGATTCTATTCCTGAAAACGAACCTGTTCATTTTGCTTTGGTCGGAAATCAAAATTGCGGAAAAACGACACTTTTTAACCAGTTAACAGGAGCAAATCAGCATGTCGGAAATTTCCCCGGTGTAACGGTAGACAGAACAGATGGTGTTATCAAAGGATTTGGTAATGTCATTGTAACAGATTTACCGGGAATTTATTCCTTATCTCCTTATTCTCAAGAAGAATTGATTACCCGTGACTTTTTGCTCAAAGAAAAGCCTGAAGCAATTATTAATATTGTCGATGCCTCAAATATTGAACGGAATTTGTTTTTGACATTACAATTGTTAGATTTGCAGATGCCGATGGTTGTTGCATTGAATATGATGGATGAGGTAAAAGCAAACGGCGCTTCTATTGATGTCAACAGGTTAGAAAGTATGTTAGGCGTTCCGGTTATTCCAGTTTCTGCAATCAAAAATGAGGGTGTCCAAGAATTAATAGATCATGCGGTTAATGTTGCTAGATGTCGAGAAATCCCTGATAAAGTCGATTTTTGCCTGTGTGGCGGAAAAGATGAAGGCGCTGTTCACAGGTGTATTCACTCAATAGCTCATTTAATAGAAAACAATGCCAAAAAACAAAGAATACCAACCCGATTTGCCGCGTCAAAATTGACGGAAGGAGATACTCCTATTTTGGAGAATCTGAAATTAACTGATGATAAAAAAGAATTATTGGAACAAATTATCAGTCAAATGGAGCAAGAAAGAAATCTGGATAAAGAAGCTGCCGTTGCAGATATGCGTTTTTCATTCATTGAAGACGTCTGTAATAAATGCGTTGTCAAACCAGAACAGACCAAAGAAAGAAAGCGCAGCGAAAAATTAGATAAAGTTTTGACGGGCAAATGGACGGCAATTCCTGTTTTTATGTTATTGATGATTTTGATTTTTTATCTGTCTTTCGGCCCTCTCGGAACATATTGTTCAGATAAAATAGAAGAAATGATTTCATTTTTATCAGATATAACGGCAAGAGGATTGGATTCGTATGGAATGAACCCGATAGTCAATTCCTTTATTATAGAAGGTGTTTTTGCCGGTGTCGGGAGCGTGTTAAGCTTTTTGCCTGTAATTATCATCTTATTCTTCTTTTTATCAATGCTTGAAGATAGCGGATATATGGCGCGTGTGGCTTTTGTGATGGATAAATTGTTAAGAAAAGTCGGTCTTTCGGGGCGCAGTTTTGTGCCGATGCTTATCGGATTCGGTTGTTCTGTTCCGGCGATTATGTCTGCCAAAACTCTGCCCTCGGAAAGAGACAGAAAACTGACCATCCTTTTAACGCCTTTTATGAGCTGTTCGGCAAAACTTCCGATTTATGTTTTAATGACGGCGGCTTTTTTTAGCAGACATCAGACCGAAGTTATTATAAGTCTGTATCTTTTAGGGATAATTGTCGGACTTATTCTGGCCTATTTATTGAAAATAACTCTTTTCAAAGGCGAAGCTGTTCCTTTTGTGATGGAACTTCCGAATTACAGACTTCCCGGATTAAAAAATGTATGGCATCTGATTTACTACAAGGCCAAATATTTTATAACAAAAGCCTTTACAATTATTTTTGTTGCAACGGTTATTATCTGGTTTTTAAGTAATTTTGACAGCCGTTTAAATATTGTAAATAATTCTGCTGAAAGTATCTTAAGCGCCATAGGAAGTTTATTAACCCCGATATTCAAGCCTCTTGGAATTAATGATTGGCGCTTGTCCACAGCGTTCTTGAGTGGTTTTGCGGCAAAGGAAAGCGTTGTCAGCACAATGGGCGTCTTATTGGAAGGAAAAATAGACCTGCTTCCGAGCCTGTTAACACCGTTGAGTGCTTATGCGTTCTTGGTCTTTTCTTTGTTATATACCCCTTGCGCAGCGGCAATAGCGACCGTCAAAAAAGAATTGGGAGGAACTTATGCCGTCGGCGTTGTTGCTCTCCAGTGTATAACAGCATGGATTGTTGCTTTTATTGTTTACAGGATAGGGTTGCTTCTCTAAACAAGCTTTTTCAAAAAACGATGCAACGCTGTCATAGAGTCAAACAAATGTGTAATACCGATTTCTTTTATTCTCAAAAGATAATCGGTATTATCATATAAGGAATTTCCCGTAAAGGCCAAAGGCAGCATACCTGCTTTTTGGGAGGCTGTTAAACCGGCGACAGAGTCCTCGACGACAATACAGTCTTGCGGCAAAAATCCCATTTTTTCGGCCGCCAGTAAAAATAAGTCAGGTTCCGGCTTGCCATGAACAACCATATCTGCCGTAAAAACGGTTTCCGGCGGAAAATATGATTCAATATCTACTATTTTTATTTTTTCCGCTGTTTTATCTGCAAATCCGCCTGTTGCAATACATTGCGTAAAAGTTTTGTCTTTAAAAATGTTGTCAACGCCGTCTGTTAAAGAAAATCCTTTCAGCATTGTTTCCAAATCAAGTTTTTTGTTTTCTTCCCAAAATTGCTCATCTGTTTTCAGACCGAGTTTTTCCAAAACATGTTTTTTTGTTTTATCACTTATACCTCCCAAGACGGCATAAGTTTTATTCATATCCCAATTTAATCCAAAATTTTTATTAAGAAGAAGCATCCGATTTTGAATCCATAATTTTTCGGTATCCGCAATAACCCCGTCAAAATCCCAAATAAGTAATTTTTTCATTTTAATCCCTAAAAAAGTGAACTTGTCTAAAGCCCGCACAACGATTTTTTAAAGATTCTATGATAGATTTATTAATAAAGACTAAAAACCCTCTCCAGAGTCAAAAAATCGGCCTTTTTAGTCTTGCAAGATTTTAGGAATGATTTTATAACTCTTTTCCAAAGAGGAATAAAAAATGAACCAAACAATTTACGCTTTATCGACCGCTTATGGAAAATCCGGTGTGGCTGTTATCCGAATATCCGGAGACAACGCTCTTGAAGCAATAAAAAAAATGACAGGGATTGATTCTGAAAAAATCAAACCTCGATATGCCTATTTAACGGATATAAAAAGCCTATCGGGAGATTGTTTGGACAAAGCATTGGTTTTGTATTTTAAAGCTCCCTATTCTTTCACTGGCGAAGATTCTGTTGAAATTCAATGTCACGGATCAAAAGCAGTTATTTCTTCTGTGTTGGAAAATTTATCGTCTTTAGATAATTACAGATTAGCTGAACCAGGAGAATTTTCAAAAAGAAGCTTTTATCATAATAAAATGGATTTAACCGAGGCCGAAGGTCTGGCGGACTTAATAGATGCCGAAACCTCCGAGCAGCAAAAATATGCCCTCAGGCAAATGTCCGGATGCCTTAAAAACCTGTATGAAAGCTGGCGGGAAAATCTGCTCAAAATAATGGCTCATCTCGAGGCTTATATAGACTTTCCGGATGAAGAACTTCCTTCAAATATTATTGATGACTTACAAAACACTGTATTTAAAGTCAAAAAAGAAATAGAATCCCATCTTTCTTCAAGTAATGTCGGCGAAAGACTGCGAGACGGGTTCAGAGTTGTTATCTTGGGCGAGCCTAATGCCGGAAAATCGTCTTTGTTAAATAAAATAGCAGACAGAGAGGCTGTTATTGTTTCGGATATAGCCGGAACAACGCGCGATGCCATAGATATTTATTTGGATATAGATGGCTATCCTGTGATTTTTACGGACACAGCCGGTTTAAGAAACACGACAGAAACAATAGAGCAAAAAGGGATAGAATTAGCTTATGAAAGAGCTAAAGAGGCGGATATAGTGATATGTTTGTTTGATGGATTAAAAAACATACCGCAAGAGTTTGAAAAAATTGATAAAAATAAAAAAATATATGTTGCGAACAAGGTCGATAAAATGACTGATAGTCAAAAAAAATCCTTAACAGATAAAGGATTTTTACTTGTTTCAGCAAAGCATAATCAAGGAATAGAAACGATACTCAAGGCAATAAGCGGAAAAATAAAAGAAAAGTTTGAGGCTCGTTCGGGAGTATTAGTCACAAGGCAGCGCTATCGTGAGGCTTTAAAAAACACAGTTAACTATTTGCAAAACTTTAATTTTAATAAAGAAATAGAATTATCTGCTGAAGATATTCGTTTGGCTTGCCGTGAAATCGGAAAGATTACCGGACGAATAGAAGTTGATGAAATTTTGGATAAAATTTTCGGATCTTTTTGTATAGGTAAATAGGATGAAAACATCTTTTGACGTTATAGTTATCGGCGGCGGGCATGCAGGCTGTGAAGCAGCTGCTGCAGCAGCCAGAACAGGAGCCCAAACGGCTTTGATAACACACAAAATCCAAACAATCGGAGAAATGTCATGCAATCCGGCAATCGGCGGATTGGGTAAAGGACATCTTGTCAGAGAAGTAGATGCTCTGGACGGGCTGATGGGTCGTGTCATAGATAAAGCCGGCATTCAGTTCAGAATGCTTAATGCATCTAAAGGGCCGGCTGTCAGAGGGCCGAGAGCTCAGGCAGACAGAGAATTGTATAAAAAATATATGTTAGAAGCCCTCAAAGAACAGCCTAATTTAACATTAATTGAAGCGGCGGCAGAAGGTTTTCTTTTCGACGAGGATAGAATAACAGGAGCCGTTTTGGCTGACGGAACCAAAATACAAGCTAAAGCGGTTGTTTTGACATCAGGAACATTTTTAAATGGTATAATGTTTATCGGACACCAAACAAGCATTGGCGGGCGCGTTGATGATGTTTCCTGCACAAATATAACACCGTATTTAAAGCAAAAAGGCTTAAATGTCGGACGTTTGAAAACAGGAACACCGGCTCGCTTGAACGGGGATACAATTAACTGGAGCATCTTAGAAAAACAAGACGGAGATGAAATACCCTGCCCTTTTTCTTTTTTGACAGATAAAATAACCAATCCTCAAATAAGTTGTTATATTACACACACAAATGAAGAAACACATAAAATTATCAGAGATAACTTTGATAAATGTGCATTGTTTTCAGGATTGATAACAGGTGTTGGTCCCAGATATTGTCCGAGCATAGAAGATAAACTTGTTAAATTTGCAGACAGGACATCTCATCAGATTTTTCTGGAGCCTGAAGGCCTGCATACAAATGTTGTTTATCCGAACGGAATATCAACATCTTTGCCGGCAAATGTGCAAGATGCCTTTATTCATACAATGAAAGGGCTTGAAAATGTCGAAATTTTAAGACCTGCTTATGCGATAGAATATGATTTTGTAGATCCAAAAGAGCTGAACAGCCGATTGGAATGTAAAAAAATATCAGGACTTTTTCTGGCTGGACAAATTAACGGAACAACCGGATATGAAGAAGCGGCAGCCCAAGGGCTTGTCGCGGGGGTTAACGCCGCGCTTAAAGCCGAAGGAAAAGGACGAACGTTTGTTATTGACCGTTCAGAAGCCTATATGGGGGTTATGATAGATGATTTGATAACAAAAGGGGTTGATGAACCTTACAGAATGTTTACCTCTCGTTCAGAATACAGACTCTTTTTAAGAGCGGACAATGCGGATATGCGCCTGACAGAAAAAGGGTATCAAACAGGGTGTGTCGGGCAAGAAAGATACACTGTATTTAAAGCAAAAAAACAGGCTGTTGATAACTTCAGAACAGTGTCAGAAAATTTATATTTGAAAAATTCAGAAATAGAAAACGAACACCTCAACATAAAGAAAGACGGGGTTAAAAGATCATGTTTTAACTTAATGTCTTATAATGACGTTTCACGTGAAACAATTTTGAAAATATGGCCGGAGCTTGAAAAGATTAATAAAGATGTTTACGAACAAGTTGAAATAGAAGCAAAGTATGCCGGTTATATCAAACGCCAGTTGGCGGATATTGAAGTTTTCAAAAAAGATGAAAATCTGAAAATAAAAGAAGATATCGATTATCATCAAATCGGCGGACTATCTCGAGAAATGGTTTCAAAACTTTCAACAGTTCGTCCAGAAACAATAGGTGAGGCTTCAAGAATTCCGGGAGTTACACCGGCGGCAATAACAGCCTTATTAGGATATTTAAAAAAATGAATTTGTATCCAGATAATTTAACAGCTTTATCTTTGTGGAAAGAAAGTCTTGATGGAATTATAAAAAGAAAAAGTCTTATGACAAGGGAATATGTCTTTCATACAATCGGTATTGGTGAAGCTGCAGCAAAAATAGCAGCATATAGCGGTCTAAACACAGATAAAGCCTATGCTTGCGGACTTCTCCATGATTGGGGAAAGATTCAAAAAGAAAAAGAAACAGGAATTGCTCATTTTATTGTCGGATATGAAAAAATGGTGCAAGAGGGTTTTAGCGATATTGCTCGAATTTGTCTAACTCATTCTTTTCCTGATTGTCATTTTAAAAGAGATGATTATCCAGCCTACTCAGACGAAGATATTTTGTTTGTTAAAGATTACCTCAAGAATATCGTTTATGATGACTATGACAGATTAATCCAATTGTGTGATATGTTTTTTGAGGGACTGTCAAAGGTTTCTTATCAAAAAAGACTGGAATATATTCGAGCCAGATATCATTTGGAAAAATCTCAAACAGCTGTTTTAGAAAAATGCGCTGCAGAAAACAAAGCTTATTTTGATAAAAAATGCGGACAGGACATTTACAAGCTTTTAGGAATTGAGGGATAATATGAAACCTTCTTTGTCAGAAACGAAAGAACTTTTTTTATTTATAACAAGCAAGACAGATATTCTAAATGTCAAAACGGGACTACCTAAAGGGATATCTGCGAAGCATTATCAAAATGTGGCTTATGTTGCCTCAAAAATAGCCGAGCAAACAGAAATGGATATTGAAAAAGCCTATGTTTTAGGATTGCTTCATGATTATGGCGAGTATATTGAAGATACCATATCGGGAACTTTTCATGGAACAGCAGGCTACGATGAAATGCTTAAACTCGGGTTTGATGAAGTCGCAAAAGTCTGTCTAAGCCATAGCTTTTTTGATTCTTCTTTTTCTCCAGAAGACTTTCCTGCATACGAGGCAAAAGAGATAGAAAGAGCTTCAGCAATTTTAAAAGAAAAAGAATTTGATGAGTATGATAAATTAATACATCTTGCAGATTTGATGTCTCCCTGCGGAGAAATAGATACCATTGAGAATCGGATTCTGAAATTATCTGAAAAATATCATATTCCATCTGAAAAAACTCAACAGATGCTCAAACAAGGATTAGAGCTTAAAAACTTATTTGATAATAAGTGCAAAAAAGATATCTACACATTGTTTGATTTGGTGTGATTTTTTATTTAATAAATAGAGTCAATATCAGGTGTTTAACATATTGTTTTTAAAATAAATATCTTTTTAGATGAAAAGGATGTTTATAAGTTGTATTTTTCTGTTTTAAATTTTTTGTAAAAAATATAAAAATAAATTATGAAAAATTTTATGGAAAAATATAATGTTTCACGTGAAACATTTGAAAGTTTAAAACGCTACCAATCTTTACTGATTGAGTGGCAGGCTAAATTTAATTTAGTAAGTCAGTCAAGTCTTGATGATGCATGGAATCGTCACTTTTTAGACTCTGTCCAGCTTTTTCAATATATTCCGGAAACTGCGAAAACTCTTGTTGATTTTGGCTCTGGCGCAGGATTTCCGGGGATGGTTCTTGCAATAATAGCTAAAGAAAAAACGCCGTATTTAAAAGTAACATTAGTGGAAAGTGTTAAGAAGAAAACACTGTATTTAAAAGAAGTAGCGGAAAAAACAGAAACTCAAGTTGCTATTGTCAACGAGAGAATCGAAAATCTTCCACCTCAAAAAGTTGAGGTAATCACCTCAAGGGCAATGACTTCTCTGTCCGAGTTGTTAGGATATGCTTTCCCTTTTTGTAAAAAAGAAACAATTTGCATCTTTCCAAAAGGAAAAAAATATGCCGAAGAATTGGCTGAAGCACACAAAAAGTGGCTGTTCAAATGTTCCATAGAGCCAAGCGAACAATCAGAAGAAGGTCGAATTTTAATCATTAAAAATATTCAGAAGAAAAAAGGGAGAAAATAAATGCCAAGAATTTTAGCGATAGCCAACCGTAAAGGCGGAGTTGGAAAAACGACAACAACGGTTAATGTAGCCACGGCAATGGCCGCCGCCAGCAAAAAGGTATTGGTTATTGATCTTGATCCCCAAGGAAATGCTTCCACCTCAATGGGGGTTGATAAAAAAGGATCAATGACGTCATCTTACGAAGTTCTTCTTGGTAATGCCAGATTAACAGACGCTGTTGTTTGGACGGAAATTCCTAACTTCTCAATTGTGCCGTCTTCTCCTGATTTGGCGGCTGCCGAAATAGAGCTTGTTGAAATGGAAAAGAGAGAATTTGCTCTAAAGAAAGCTTTGTCAAAAGAGGGTGTTAACTATGATTACATTCTGATTGATTGTCCTCCGTCATTAAGTCTGGTTACGATTAATGCGCTTGTTGCGGCAGATGCGGTAATTGTTCCTTTGCAATGTGAATTTTTGGCTCTTGAAGGTGTTTCTGATTTGATTCGTAATATCAATATTATAAAGAAAAACTTTAATCCGTCTTTGACATTGCATGGAGTTGTCTTGACAATGTATGACAAAAGAAACAACTTAACCCAAATGGTTGAAGAAGATGTCCGTCACTTTTTCGGTAAAAAAGTTTACGAAACTGTTATCCCGAGAAATGTTAAAATATCAGAGGCTCCCTCTCATGGGAAACCTGTGCTGTTGTATGATTTTAAATGTCCGGGTTCGCAAGCTTATATTGGGTTAACAAAAGAGGTTTTAAAAAGAGAAAGAGAGTTAATAGCATGTTAGAAGAAAAAAAAGAAAACAAGAAAAAAAATCTCGGCCGAGGGCTGGAAGCTCTATTAGGTGAAATGAATGAAAATATTCTCAATGATGAATTGGGAGCGGTTAAATCGTCCGATAGTATCAAGATTGATCAAATTAAAGTCAGTGCTTTTCAGCCGCGTAAAGATTTTGATGAAGAAGCCATCAAATCGTTAGCTGCATCTATCAAAGAAAAAGGGGTTCTTCAGCCTCTGATTGTTCGTCCGAAAGATGGCGAATATGAGTTGATTGCTGGAGAAAGGAGATTAAGAGCCTCAAAAGAAGCCGGTTTAACGGAGGTTCCAGTTATTGTTAAAGAGCTTTCAGATTCTGAGGTTCTAGAAATAGCATTGATTGAAAATCTGTTAAGAGAAAATCTTTCGGCTATAGAAGAAGCAAATGCCTATCAAAGTCTTATGGATAAATTTTCCCATACACAGGAACGTGTTGCATCTATTGTTGGAAAATCGCGCAGCTATATTGCAAATACCTTGCGCCTGTTGAGCTTACCTGAAAAAGTCAAACAACTTGTCTGTGAGGGTAAACTTTCGGCAGGGCATGCTAGATGTTTGGTAGGGCTTGACAATGCCGAAATTTTAGCCGATAAAATTATCAAAGAGGATTTAAATGTTCGTCAAGTTGAAGAGCTTGTTTCTCGAAAAAAGGAAGACAAACCTCAAAAAGAGAAAAAGCAGCCCAAGAGTTCAGATTTGTCGGATATTGAAGAAAACTTAAAAAAAGCCTTGGGTTTAAGGATAAAAATAACCCCGAGTAAACAAGGCGGCGGAAAAGTTGTGCTGCAATATGCTTCTGTTGCTGAATTAGATATGATTATTAATATTTTAGAACAAAAAAAGAAAGCGGAGATTAATTTGCAGAACACTGTATTTAAAGCTCCTGAAGAAAAAAACGAAAAATTTTCAATTAAATTTGTAGAATAGAAAGGAAAAAAATGACTATTTTGGATAAAATGCTGGAAAACTGCGAAAAAGCCGGCTACACAACAACAAAGAATGTTCAAAAAATTGCAAATGCCAAGCAAATGATGTTTGGAGAAAACGAATGGCAGAGATGCCCTTGTGACGGACAAAATCCGAAACGTTATTGTATTTCGGATTTATGCCGTCAGGATATTGAGCGCGATGGCGAATGTCATTGCCATTGTTATTGCAAAAAAGTCGGTTAATTTTGAAAGAGCTCTGAAAAGAGCTCTTTTTTATGTCTTTTTAAGAATATTTTTACCTAAAACAGAATAGCTTGAAAATAAAAGATTGAAGAAATGATACTCCTGTGATTATATTAAAGTATTCTCTTATAAAAAAAGGATAGCGATATATGGGATTTTTAAAAAAATTTATTTTCGGCTTTGCAGCGCTTTTCTTTATTTTTCTTGGCGGGGCAGGAACACAGAGTGACAGTATGCTTTTGCAGGGCGGCGGTTTTATAGGTCTAATTATCGGGCTTATTGTTTTGTATATCTTTGCAAAAATGGCTTGGAGAGCTATGGGGTGTTTGCCCTCTTTATTGATTATTTTGGCTGTTGTCTTTTTTATTTTGTATGCTATCGGGGCTTTTTCTGATGGAATAGGCAATGTCGGCGAGAATGTGAGAACTTTTTTAGGTGAGGGGGTTCAGACATCTCAAGACGTTGGTATTCAGCCGGTTGCGGAAGCGGAAGAAGTTCAAAATGAAGAAATCAAAACAAAAGAAGTGGTAAATCTTGTCGGAGAAGATGAACATCCGATTTTGTCTGAAAATATTAAAGAAAGTATTTTGCCGAAGAAAAAAGCCAAAAAAACAGGGTTTAACCCGATGGAATATCCTGCAATTACTGGCGGAACAAGAGTCGTTTCGGGAGACACGCTGATGCTGGGTGGGCGAGTTGTTAAGATGTTTGGTATTGCAGCCCCGAATATTTCTCAAACCTGCGCTGACGGATCAGGCAGAGGATATAAATGCGGTCGGCAATCGGTAGCCTGGTTGAGCGGGTGGTTATCAGATAATGAGGTTTCTTGCCACATTTTAAGCGAATCCGAAAAAGGTCTTTTGACAGGGGTTTGTATGTTAGGCCCTTATGATATCGGAGCGGCATTGGTTAATGCCGGATGGGCTGTGGCGGATACAAGACAGTCAAAAATATATATTCCTTATCAAAATCAAGCCTTAACAAATAAAAGAGGGCTATGGCAAGGTGAATTTTATATGCCATGGGATTGGCAAAAAATCCAAAACCGAAAGGCTAATATTAAAATCATAAAAAAAGAAAAATCTTCACGTCGAAAAGTTTGGAGTAATCCGTTTGGTGGCTGATTTAACAAAAATTTTTATTTCGAAATCTGAAAAAGATACAAAAAAACTGGCTGAAACGTTAGCTCAAAAAGCTAAAAGAGGAGATGTTTTTGCACTGTTTGGAACTTTAGGAATGGGAAAAAGTGTTTTTGCCAGAGCTTTTATCCAAAAGCTGACCGATGCCAAAGAAGTTCCAAGTCCGACCTTTACACTTGTGCAGCAATATGAGGCATCTGATTTTGAAATCTATCATTTTGATTTATACAGATTGAAGTCGCCGGATGAAGTTTTTGAACTCGGCTTTGAAGAAGCTGTTTATGAAGGCGTTTGCCTGATTGAATGGCCGGAGCAGGCCGGAAATTGGCTTCCAAGAGATATTTTTAAAATAGAAATAACATCAAATAAAAACGAGCGTATTTTTAAAATAAGTGCTCACTCCTCCGAAAAAGCAAAACGGTTGGAAGATTTATAATGAAACAAAATATTCACGCAACATGTGTTCGATTAAATAAAAAAGGGATTCTTATTTTGGGGCAATCCGGAAGCGGAAAATCAGATTTAGCCTTGCGGTTGATTATGCGATTCGGCGCAAAACTTGTTGCAGATGACAGAGTGGATATATCTCTTGAAAAAGGAGCAGTTTCGGCAGCGGCTCCCGAAATATTGAAAGGGTTGCTGGAAGCCAGAGGTATTGGGATTTTAAAATTTCCACCGATCAAAAAGACAAAAATAGATTTGGTTATAAACTTAAAAACGGAAAAGATTGAAAGACTGCCGGAGCAGAAGTTTTATTGTCTGTTTGAAAAAAATATCCCGATGTTTGATTTAAATCCATTTGAAGTATCTGCAGCGGAAAAAGTTGTTGCAATGCTAAGTTTGCTGTGAGGATTCGGAAGAAGGGTGTTGATTGTTTTTGTTTTTCAAACTAAAATATCCTCAAATTTTAATCTAAAGACTGGAATTAAAGACATGTTATTTCTTCGCAAAGTAGAAAAATTTTTACGTCGACAAGGAACCCCCCTCGTCAATTTTGTTTTTAAAGTAGGGGAGCTTTTCGTCTTTATCACACAATCGGTATATAATTGTTTGACACCGCCTTTTTACGGGCGCAATCTGTTAAGACAAGTTGTTGATATAGGGTTCTATTCTTTGCCGGTTGTTGGGTTAACAACTATTTTTGCAGGTATGGTTATTGCGCTTCAAAGTTATTCGGGATATGCTTCCGTGGGGGCCGAAAACATGGTGGCAAGTGTTGTTTTGATTTCCGTAACAAGAGAGTTGGCTCCGGTTTTGTCAGCATTGATGGTTGCTGGTCGTATCGGTGCTGCGATGGCTGCTGAAATAGGAACCATGCGCGTAACAGAGCAAATAGATGCTTTGACGACCTTGTCAACCAATCCTTTTAAGTATTTGGTTGCGCCAAGGGTTTGGGCGGGGTTGATTGTTATGCCTTTACTCGTTTTAATAGGAGATGTTATCGGTATTTTTGGCGGATATGTTGTCGGTGTTTACAAATTGGGTTTCAATCCGGCTAACTACATCAATGCCACCTTAAATGATTTGCAATCATTGGATATTACAACAGGTGTTGTCAAGGCGGCTGTTTTCGGGTTTATTATTTCGTTGATGGGGTGCTATAACGGCTACAAATCCAAAGGCGGCGCGCAGGGTGTCGGGACGGCGACAACAAATGCCGTTGTTTCGTCATCTATTTTAATCTTGATTTTCAATTATATTGTTACGGAACTTTTATTCTCAAGATAAGGAAAAAAAATGTCTGAAGTAAAAATTGCATTAAGAAATGTCTACAAATCTTTTGGGAAAAAGACTGTCTTGAGAGGTCTTGATTTGGATGTATGCAAAGGTGAATCTTTGGTTGTTATCGGAGGTTCCGGAACAGGAAAATCCGTTTTAATTAAATGTATTCAAGGTCTGTTGACGCCTGAAGAAGGCTCGATTCTCGTCGATAATCAGGAAGTTGTCGGCATTCAGGAAAACGACAAAGAGGCTCTGCATTCAAAGATGGGGATGTTATTTCAGGGCGGAGCCCTTTTTGATAGTTTAAGTGTCTGGGAAAATGTCGCTTTTGATTTGATTGAAAATAAGGGAATTAATAAAAAAGATGCCAAAAACGAAGCCATCAGAGTTTTAAGATCCGTTGGGTTGGATCCCGATGTTGCCGATTTATCTCCGGCAGAGTTGTCGGGAGGAATGCAAAAACGCGTTGGTTTGGCCAGAGCAATTATCTCAAAACCCGAAATCATCTTTTTTGATGAGCCGACCACAGGTCTTGACCCTATTATGGCCGATGTGATTAATGATTTGATAGTTGAGTCTGTAAAAGGGCTTGGGGCAACTGCTTTGACTATTACCCATGACATGGCGTCTGTTCGTAAAATTGCAGATAGGGTCGCGATGCTTTACAAGGGCGAAATTATTTGGCAGGGGACGGTCAAAGAAATGGATGAAACCGAAAATCCCTATGTTGTTCAGTTTATTAATGGAAATTCTCAAGGACCTATCAAAACGGGGGTATAGCCGTGGCAAAAAAAGAAATTAAACAATATGTCTGCCAAAATTGCGGAGCTGTTTACCCAAAGTGGCAAGGGAAATGCGACGCTTGTGGCGAGTGGAACGATATTGTTGAAGAGATTGTCGGCGGTGGTGGTTTTTCAAATTTTAACCCAAAAAAATCTAAAGGGCACGAGATTGAATTTGTGTCTTTAAGCGGCGCTCAGGAACAACTTGACAGACTTACAACAGGAATTAATGAGCTGGACAGGGTTTGTGGCGGCGGTTTAGTTTCAGGCTCGGTTATTTTGGTCGGAGGCGATCCCGGAATAGGAAAATCAACGCTGTTGCTTCAGGCATGCGCAAAAGTTGCGGATTTACCAATAAAACCCGAAGTCTATTATATCTCGGGAGAAGAAGCAATAGATCAAGTCAGATTGCGTGCCAAAAGACTTGGGCTGGAAAAATCTCCGGTTAATTTAGCCTCATGCACAGAGATTAAAGACATTATTACAACACTTGAAAAAGCAAATGCATCGGTTGTTGTTATCGATTCGATACAAACGATGTATTTAGATGAAGTTGAGTCCACTCCCGGAAGTGTGACGCAAGTCAGAGCTTGCAGCTACGAGCTTATAAAATTAGCAAAACGCAAAGGGTTTACGCTGTTTTTGGTTGGGCATGTAACTAAGCAGGGTGAAATTGCCGGACCACGTGTTTTGGAACATATGGTGGATACGGTTTTGTATTTTGAAGGCGAAAGAGGCCATCATTTCAGAATCTTGCGGGCAGTCAAAAACAGATACGGCGCAACAGATGAAATAGGCGTTTTTGAAATGCAGGATAAAGGGCTTGTTGAAGTTGCCAATCCGTCGGCATTATTTTTGGCTGAAAGGCAGGGAAATATATCCGGCTCATGCGTCTTTGCAGGTGTTGAAGGGTCAAGGCCGGTATTGGTCGAAATACAAGCATTAGTCAGTCCAACGGGATATGCCAGTCCGAAAAGAGCCGTTGTCGGATGGGATTCAAACAGATTAGCAATGGTTTTAGCTGTTTTGGAAGCTCGTTGCGGAATGAACTTAAGTTCTCAGGATGTTTATTTAAATATTGCCGGCGGTTTAAGAATCTCCGAACCTGCTGCGGATTTAGCGGTGGCGTTGGCTGTTATTTCTTCTCTGACAAACAAGCCTTTGCCGGCTGATATGGTTGTTTTCGGAGAAATAGGTTTGTCAGGCGAGGTCAGAGCGGTTTCTCAGCCGTCATTACGTTTAAAAGAAGCTAAAAAACTCGGCTTTAACAGCGCAATTATTCCCTCAGGCAGATCAACGGATAAAAAGTTTTCCGTTGAGATGTCTTTCCATGAAATTGGAAATGTTCAACGTTTAATTAATTTGTTTAATTAGGAAACACGATGTATCAGCTGAATAACTTAGATGTTGTTATTTTAATTGTTGTTGCAGTTTCTGCTTTGATAGCTCTCAGCAGAGGATTAATCAAAGAGGTTTTATCTATTGTTGGGTGGATTTTGGCAACAATGGCGATTATTTATTTACTGCCGGTATGCTTGCCTTTTACAAAAAAGTTTATTTCAAGCGGATTATTGGCGGGAATTTTAACAGCATTAAGTATTTTTGTTATTTTCTTTGTTTTCTGGATTTATTCGACAAGCCAGATTATTGGAAAAATCCGAACAAGCAAATTGAACGGCCTTGATAGATTTTTAGGTCTGTTTTTCGGAATAATGAGAGCTTTTTTGTTGGTGGTTTTATTCAATATTATGGTTAGTTGGATTATTCCGGAGGATAGGCAGTCCGAAACATTGACAAAGTCAAAATACTTTAGACTGGCCGGAAAATTTGCCCAACCGATAGAAGAAATGATTCCTCAGGAAACCCTTGATTTGATTAAAGAAAAAACAAAACAATTCGGGGAAGACGAAGAGCAAGCAGAAGATAAAGAAAAAGATGAAAATGTAGAATTGTTTGAAAAATTAGCCCAACCGAGAATCAAAAAAGTAAGCGGAAAAAATAAACAGTCAAAAGAAGAACCAAAAGGATATCACAACTCCGAAAGAGAAGATATAAACCGTCTAATAGAAAGCATAGAATGATTTTATAATGTTTTTCTTGAATTCAAAGCCAGTTGAATGGTTCCTTCATCCATATAATCCAGTTCAGCGCCCATAGGAATACCTTGAGCCAATGTTGTTATTTTAACACCACTGTCTTTAAAACGGGAATAGAGATAATGGGAAGTGATTTGGCCGTCAATAGTTGCCGGCAATGCCAAAACAAGCTCTTTAACACCTCCTGAGGCGATTCTTTTTTCCAGAGCATCAATATTCAAATCTTCAGGAACAATCCCTTCCATAGCCGATAAAACGCCTCCAAGGACATGATATTTGCCTTTAAACAAAGAAACTCGCTCCATAGCCCACAAATCGGCGACATCTCTGACAACACAAATAACGGAATCATCCCGAGAAAGAGAAGCGCAAATCGGGCAGGGATTGACGGTATCAAAGTTGCCGCAAATTTCGCAAGTTTTAATATTTTCTGCAACGGATTTTAAGGACTCAATCAGTGGCAAAAAAGCAGATTCTTTCTTACCGAGAAGATGGAGAACAATACGCCGAGCCGATCGAGATCCCAAAGAAGGAAGCTTAGCTATTTGTTTAATCAGTATTTCAATATCTTTTCCGGCCATAGAACATCAATCCTAAAAAGGAAGTTTCAATCCGCCGAGATTTAATCCGCCTGTCAATGAAGACATGGAGTCATTCATTTTGGCGTCAATTTTTTCTTTGGCATCATTGTAAGCGGCCTTTATTAAATCTTCCAAAACTTCTGTTTCTTCAGGATCAACGATACTTTTATCAATAGAGATATGAGTCATTGAAAATTTGCCGTTAAGTATAATTTTGACCATACCGCCGCCGGAAGTTCCTTCAGCCTCTTCTTCCGCTAAACGAGCCTGTTCTTCTTGCATCTTTTTTTGCATTATCTGAGCTTGTTTCATAAGTCCTTGAATGTTCATCATTTTTAATTATCCTCATCAATAAATGTTGTATCTTCTTCAAAGAAAGTTGAAGAAGAAGGTTCAATATCTTCTTTAATAACATGGCGGGTTAAACTGTCAATGCGAGCTCGTGGAAATTCTTTTAAAATAGCTTTCACAAGAGGAAGCTCCATGACATCTTTTTTATTTTCTCTGTCTTTAGCGGCTTCTTTATCCGCCAGTGTTTCACCTAAAGCACCGCTTCTCGGCTCAATAGTCCATTTTAGTCCGGTGGCTTCGGTTAAAACAGCTTGAAGATTTAAAATAAATTCATTATCAATTTTATCTGAGACGGCGATTTTCATAGCACCGTTTGAAAAACTATCAAACGAGACATCGTTTTTCAAGGTGTAAGCCATCATCATCTTTTTATTAGTAAGCAAATAAGCTACAAGATCTTCCGGCTTATCAAAAGAAACAGCTTCGGAAGAAGATTCTTGTTCAACAACTTGAGAAACAGTTGAAACAGGTGTTGAAATTGGTGCGGCAGCCCCGTTTAAATTAGAGTTTTTTTTTAAGCCGTCCAGAATCTCAGCCGGAGAGGGTAAATTAGCCGAATAGGCAATACGAATAAGTATCATTTCCAAAGCATCTGTTTGAACAGGCGCTGTATTTAATTCTCCCAGACCTTTGATAAGCATTTGCCAAATTTTGGAAAGAGTTGCAACAGAAACTGTCGGCGAAACTCTGGTGCAAAAAGCCTTTTCTGTTTCGGATAAAGACGGATCATTCAAAAATTCAGGCACAATTTTAACTTTGGCCAAAAGATGAGTAATGTTAATCAAATCCTGCAGAAGGGACAAAGGATTAACACCGTCCTGATGTTGTTTGCCAAGATTTGCCAAAACATCTTCAATTTTGCCAGAAAGAAGGCTTTCAAAAAGATCGAACGTCAATCCTCTATCCGCCAGTCCGATCATGTTTTTAACAATATCCGTTTTGACTTCCCCGCCGCCCAAAGAAATGGCTTGATCAAGCAACGACAAACCGTCACGGCAAGATCCGTCGGCGGCTTTTGCAATCAGATGCAGAGCTTCATCTTCAGCCGAAAGGTTTTCTTTGGCAATGATGTTTTTGAAATGAGTCATAAGTGTTTCAATAGACAATCTCTGCAAATCGAAACGCTGACAGCGCGACAAAACCGTTACGGGAACCTTTCTGATTTCCGTTGTCGCAAAGATAAAAATGACATGAGAGGGCGGTTCTTCCAGTGTTTTCAACAAAGCATTAAAAGCCTGTTTGGAAAGCATGTGGATTTCATCGATGATATAAACTTTATAGCGTCCGTTTGTTGGTCTATATCGCACGCCGTCCAAAATTTCTCTGATATCATCAACGCCTGTCCGTGAAGCGGCATCAAGTTCCAAAACATCAATATGTCTGGATTCGGCAATAGCACGGCAATTTTCACAAATACCGCAAGGATTGACTGTCGGGCCGTTGGTTGCGTCTTTGCCTGTGCAGTTAAGTGCTTTAGCAATAATACGAGCGGTCGTTGTTTTTCCGACGCCGCGAATTCCTGTTAAAATATAGGCATGGTGTAGACGGTTATTTTTGATGGCATTTGTGATTGTCTTAACCAAAGCATCTTGTCCGAGAAGTTCACTGAACGTCTGCGGGCGGTATTTGCGTGCTAAAACCACATAATTGTCTTTAGTTTCTTCAGCCATAAATAAAACCGTTTGTATTAAATAAACCAGCGGAGAAGAGGCGACCTTAACATATTTCGTTGCGGCTGCTTTCTTCCGAACCTGACCGGATTGGCGAAATGCTAACCCGCTCTCCTCCTGTCCTTATCCTTAACAAAAACAAGATTTTTTTTCAAGGAATTTTTATTTGTTATAAGCTAATTAATATAAATGCCCATTGCATTTAATTGTTGAGTTGAAATATCCTGATCATTAGCCTGATAAGTAGATCTGAAAGATGTGCTTTCTTGAGAAAGAACTTCGCCGTAAATCATAATTTGAGCTAACGAAGAATCTTTTCCATAGATAACAGGAACTTGATATGTATCATCAGGCGTCAGCGCAGGTAAAGGCTCTGTCGGTGTTTCAAAAAAACGGCTTCCGGAATCCACGGAAACATTTCCGCTCGGACGGATTTCAACAATATCCAAAGAATGCTGGTTTGTTCCATTTTTGAAAAAACGGACTTTTCCGTTAAGAGTTGAAAAACCGGATTCCTTTGTAATGTTATCGTTCAGGGGATAATCGGTTTGTTGTGACAAATTGTTTGCAATAAAAACAGCATCATAAGCTAAAGTATAAAGGCTGCTCGGTTTTTCGCCGAAAACAGCATAATATTGGTTAGCAAAAGCATTGTTTTGAGTTTTTTCAACGGATGGATAAAGACTCTTAACCATGGTGGCTTCACTGTTCAATCGGCTGGCTTCCCAGATGGAGGTTCCCAAAAATTGAACTTGAGGATATGCCGCGTCATAGTAAGCAAACATTGCAATAGCGGCTGTTAATTCAGCACCTTTTTCCGGAATGAGAAGGGCATCAAAGCCGACATCACCCAATCCCTGAATGGTTTCAAGTTTTTTAAGGGCTTTTTGAGCTTGAACATCTCCCGAGGCTGCCGAGGCCTGAAGTTTGTTCTTTATTTGAGCCGCTTTGGCATGGCGTGTTTCAAAACGAGTCATTTGCTTGGCTATATCCGAAAAATCAGAAGTTCCGGGTTTATAAAATCCGATAACCGATATGGTAACATTGTTTTTCTGAGCGGATTTAACGGCTGCACGGGCAACAGAGCCGCCTGTTGCATTATCGGGAAGCAGCAAGGCAAACCGAGAACGTCCTTGTCGAACCGCGTAAGTCATAATACGATCAACTTGTTCATCAATTAAAAGGCCGAGAGTGTAAATTGTCGGCTGCAAAACCTCTTGAGCTGTGGAAAAAGCAATAACGGGAATTCCCTGATAGATTGTTTCGTTGCTGATAGCTTGCACCTCGGCGCTTTTCAAAGGCCCGATGATTAAATTAGAACGTTGGTTAACAGCATTTTCAATCGCTACACGAGCCCCTGCGGAAGTGCTTTGAGTATCATAATATTGCAGAACCATAGAGGGATTATTGATATTATTTAAGGCAAGCATAGAAGCGTTTTTAAGACCTTGTCCGTATTTACTGTCGGCACCGGTTAACGGAAGGAGCATTCCGACGCGAAAACTTTTTGCCGTAGATATTCCGATTTCGGAAATATCGGTATTATAACTATCAGCGCCGCCCTCATCTTTAACACCGGACGAGGCGCAGGAAACAACAAAGAAACATAAAATGATAAAACAAAATTTTTTAAACACTTGCTTTTTACCCTAAAATATAAAACAATCTGAATACAAGTTTTAGCTTAAAAAACTTTGAATGTAAAGAGAGGTCTTTATGAAAAGCGGTATTTATCTTGTTGCGACGCCCATCGGAAATATCGGCGACATAACTTTGCGGGGAATAGAAGTTCTCAAAAATGCAGACACTATTGCCTGCGAAGATACAAGAATGACGAAAAAACTGTTATCGTTGCTCGGAATACCGGCACATGGCAAAAATTTTATAACGCTTGAAGACCATAATGAGAAAGAAACAGCTCAAAGTGTTATCAATGAGGCCGAAGAAGGAAAAGTCGTTGCCTATGTATCCGATGCGGGATCGCCACTAATCTCCGACCCTGGATATAAACTGGCAAAAAAATGTCGGGAGCAGGGTGTCTATTTGACGACAATTCCAGGAGCATGTGCTGTTATCTGCGGGTTGCAGTTGTCAGGTCTGCCGACAAACAATTTTATGTTTGCGGGGTTTATTCCGAATAAAGACAAAGCGCGGAAAGACCATTTGAGCAAATATAAAGATGTTCAGACAACGCTTGTTTTTTATGAAACGGCAAACAGGCTGGTTAAAACATTAGCGGTGGCGGATGAGGTATTCAAAAAAAGAGAAATAGCCGTTGCCAGAGAAATAACAAAGATTTTTGAAGAATGTCGGACGGGAACAGCTGCCGAACTTATGGACTATTATATGGAAAACCCGCCAAAGGGTGAAATCGTGTTGATGGTGGCGCCGCCCGAGGAAGATGCGCAAACGGACTATACGGAAGAATTAATCAGAGAAATAGCTCAAAACAGCCTGAAAACAGCTGTCAAAAACATTGTCGATAAATACAAATTAAATAAAAACGAGGTCTATCAAGCGGCTTTGGAGCTGAAAAATGGCAAATGATTTGTCCGGAAAAACGGCCGAATTTATGGCGCTGCAATATTTGCGGCTCAAAGGATATGCGCTTGTCGGGTGCAATTATGTGACCGGTCGGGGAACAGGCGCCGGCGAGGTGGATATTATCGTCAAAAATCAAACAACAGTGGTCTTTGTTGAAGTTAAAAAGCGCAAAGATTTGGATACGGCTGCCTATTCAATTTTGCCAAAACAAAAAGAACGGATTCGCCGTGCCGCCGAAGTCTTTTTATCCAGACATGCCGAATATAATTCTTTTGATGTTCGATTCGATGCTGTTCTGGTGCAGCTTCCGTTTAAGATTGAGCATATAGAAAACGCGTTTTAGGAAAGGGATTCACTATCCTTTTTTGATTTAAGCTGTCCGCAGGCGGCCAAAATATCTTGTCCGCGCGCCACGCGGATAGGCGCTTCATAGCCGGCCGATTCCAATATCTTGGAAAAAGCGTGAACCTTGTTGTTTGAACTTGGCTCAAAAGCGCACCCCGGCCAAGGGTTAAAAGGAATAAGGTTAAATTTTGCGCCCAAGTGATAAGTCTTCATCAGTTTAATGAGCTCTTTAGCGTCATCAGGCGAGTCATTAAAATCTTTGAGCATCAGATATTCAAAAGTAATCATCCGGCTCATGCCCATAATGGCCTGATATTTTTGGCATGCTTCCAAAACGTCTTCAATGCTGTAACGATTGTTGATAGGCATAATTTGAGAGCGTTTTTCATTTGTCGGCGCATGCAGGCTGATAGCCAATTTAACGCCAAGTTCCGCGGCAACGGATTCGATATTCGGGGCAATGCCCGATGTCGATAAGGTAATCCGCCTTTTAGAAATAGCGATTCCATCTCCATCCGAAAGGATTTTTAACGCTTTGAAGACATTATCTTTGTTGTGCAAAGGCTCGCCCATACCCATTACAACAATGTTTGACAGGAAACGGGTTTCATTAGTCGGAGAAGGCCATTCGCCATAGGCATCACGCGCAACCATAAACTGAGCGACAATTTCGCCGGCCGTCAGATTGCGGGTAATCTTTTGGCTGCCCGTGTGGCAAAATTTGCACCCGACAGCGCACCCGACCTGTGTCGAAATGCAAACAGCGCCGCGGTCTTCCTCGGGAATATAAACTGTCTCGATTCGCTGGCCGTCCGCAAATTCCAGAAGCCATTTATGAGTTTTATCAGAAGAAATTTGTTCGGTTACAATCTTTGGGCGGTCGATGGTATAATGTTCTTTCAATTTGGCGCGCAGCTCTTTTGACAAATTGCTCATCTTGTCAAAGTCTGTTTCGCCCCTGAAGTAAATCCATTGCCAAAGCTGTTTGGCGCGAAAAGGCTTTTCGCCGATTCGAGCCAATTCTTTGGATAATTCTTCTTTAGATAAACCGATAAGATTTTGGGTCATTATTTGCACTTGTTCGAAATAGCTTTATAGGCCGATGAAAAACCTTTTAAGGAATAAGTGTCCTTGGTTTTTGTTCCTTTGAACGATTCGCCGTCGACAATCATTCGGCTGCCGCGTTTCATGGCGTCAACAATATCTTTGTCTTCTTTAGAATTGACAGCCCAAGCCTTATCAGCGTCCGTAAACAAAGAAAATGTTTGCGCGCCGATTTTGAGAACAGCCTTGGATTTGGCCTTATAGGTATATCCGGCGTTAATATTGACGACATTAAAGCTTTTTTCATTCGGGCGGTGGGTTACAACAATATAAATATCGCCCCTTTGGGTATATTTACCCTCGTCTTTTTTCGGGGTGGAGGCCATATAGCAGACAGGCCCCGCATTATCCCGATAATAATAGGCAATCCAGTCGCCATATTCCCCGATGACTTTCGGTGCGGCGGCCAATGCGGCAGAAACATAACCCAACAAAATTAACACACTCATAAATAAGATTTTTTTCATTCGAACATACTCACAATTTGGTTAAATTTAACATAATTATAATTGCAAAATATATAAAAACTGTTAACTTCAAGAAAATTTTTTATGAGGACGCAATCCGATGATGAGAGATAATTATCTGGACGTATCAAAGCTGACAACGGATAAGGAAGTTATGAATCTGTTTACCGTTGTGGCAAACCACGGCGGCGTTTTACGATTCGTCGGCGGCGCGGTCAGAGACGCTCTCAAAGGGCTGAAAGGGTCGGATTTAAACTTGGCGACCGATTTAAGCCCCGAAGAATTGGTTGAAGCCTGCAGCGATGCCGATATTAAAACGATTCCTTTGGGGATTAAACAAGGAAGTATTGGTGTTGTCCTGAAAGATAAGGTTGTTGAAATCAGCTCATTGTATAAATATGTGACCAACAAAGACGGCGCAACAGAAATAGAATTTACAGACAATTGGGAAGAAGACGCTTCCCGCCGCGACTTGACAATCAACGCTGTTTATACGGATGAAAAAGGAAACGTATTTGATTATTATAACGGCATTGAAGATCTCGAAAAAGGGTATGTGCGTTTTATAGGGTCAGCAACTGGGCGAATCAAAGAAGATTATCTGCGTATTTTGCGTTATTTTCGATTCTACTCTTTGTTTGGTGTTGAAGAACCAAATAAAAAAGCATTGGAAGCCTGCTGTGAAAATCGCGCCGGTCTCAAAAAAGTGCCGATGGAGCGTATCAGAGACGAGCTGTTCAAACTTATTGTGACGCCGGATGCGCCGCGGACATACCGCCTGATGCAGGAAAACGGCATTTTGGAATATATTTTGCCCGATGCCGAATATATTGATGATTTGGCTTATTTTAATAAGGCTGTCGGCCGAGGGATCATTGATGACGAGGCTGTTGTCAAAATGTTTATCCTGTATAGACCCAATGAGGCATTGGCTGAAAATATGGCCACCCGCCTCAAGTTTAATCGTCAGCAAAAACAGCTTTTCACGGCATTGGCAAAATCTCCGTTTTTGTTGGAGCAAATTAACCGCCCTGATATAATCAAAAGACTTGTCTATAAAGAAGGACAAGAAGTTGTCCGCGCCAAAATAGCCGCGGCGGTTGCCAGAGAACAAAAAGAGTTTGAAAAAGTTTGTTCGGTTTATAACGAGATTAAAACTTTTGAAACACATATTTTCCCGCTCAAAGGAAAAGATATTTTAGAAAACGGGTTGGCCGAGGCAAAAGAGGTCGGCCTGATGCTTAAAAAGCTCGAAGATAATTGGATAGAGTCGGATTTTTCTCTGACCAAAGAGCAGCTCTTGTCTCAGGCAAAAGCCCTGAAAAAAGCTATCTGAGAACAGCCTAAAAAGAAAAAATAAAAATCTCCGGCCTTGTAAAAAGCCGGAGATTTTTGTTATAAAAAGAGTTATTTTTTTGAGCGTTTCATATGTTTAGCGAGGGTGTTTTCCATAGGGTTATCAAGTTTTTTGATGGTTTTAACCTCGACTTTGACAGGTTTTTTTGAATCTTTGTCGATTTCACCCATGATTTCAATCATTTCGCCCGACGTAACGCTGACGCCGTCAAATTCGTCATCGTCAATTTCAATAATGATTTCGCCGGTTTTGTCCGTAAAGGCATATTTGTCGCCGCCCAAAGATTTGGCAATATATCCCTGCAAAACAACAATCGTGTCGTCAGCCTTGTCTTTGGCATCGGCAATGGTTTCAACAGCCATCTCCTGAGGCACAAAAACAAAGCCCTTGTTTTTGTTCTTGGCTGAAACGGATGTGGCCAAAAGAGGGAGAGCCAAAGCTGTAACTAAAGTTGAAAGCAAAATTTTTTTCATCAAATTTCTCCTGAAAAGTTAATCCGATAAAATAAATAATCCGTAAAACCCTAAAAACAAGTCTCGCTCTTTGTTTTATAAACCTGAAAAAGGTTTGATAACCCTGTCCAAAATTCCTTGAGCCTTAGAAATGGCAACACCGTAATTTGTAACGGGGACGCCTCTGCGGATGCATTCTTTAAGCCGCCGTCCCATTTCCGTTTTATTAAGCATGCAGGCACCGCAATGAACAACCAAATCATATTTTTCCAAATCTTCAGGAAAATCACACCCCGTGCAAAAGTCAAAAGAAAGGGCTTTGCCGGTATATTTTGAAAGAAGTCTCGGAATTTTAACCTTGGCAATATCATCATCTTGCGCATGATGCGAACAAGCCTCGGCAATCAAAACGCGGCTGCCGTCAACAAGCTTGTCAATGACTTTGGCGTTTTCACTCAAAATTTTCAAATCTCCCTTAAAGCGCGCAAACAGAATGGAAAAAGTTGTCAGTTCGATATTTTCCGGCACAATTTGGTTAACCTGAAAAATAGCCTGTGAGTCCGTGATAACCAATCGCGGCGGATTTTTGAGCATATCTAAAGCGTCCTTAAGCTCCTCAGGCTGAACAACCGTTGCCACAGCTTTCCTGTCCAGAATTTCGCGCAAAACCTGAACCTGAGGTAAAATAAGTCGATTCTTTGGCGCGGAAGTATCAATTGGCGCCACCAAAATGACGGAATCTTTGGGATTGATTAAATCACCCAGAAGAGGCGTTTCTTTTTTGCTATCTTCAGGAATAAGGCTGATGATTAAATGCTTGAGCTCATCAATTCCGGTTTGGGCAGCGCTTGAAACAGAAACAAACGGCAGTTTTTCTTCTTTGCAAAAAGTTTCATCTTGCGGAGCAGAGTGTTTCAAATCGGCTTTATTAAAAACAACAATAGTCGGAATTTGAAGTCTTTTGAGCTCTTCGACAATTTTTTTATCAAAAGCCGTAAACCCCATGTCGCCCAAAACAAGCAAAGCAACATCAGCCTTATACAAAGCCTTGCGGGAGGCTTGGATTCGTTTTTGTCCCAAGGAAGAATCATCGTCCAATCCGGCCGTATCATAAAAAGTAACCGGCCCGAGCGGTAAAAGTTCATAGGGTTTGGCAACAGCATCGGTCGTTGTTCCTGCTTCGGGTGAAACAATGGAAATATCCTGTCCCGTTAAAGCGTTGATAAGAGAAGATTTGCCGGCGTTGCGGCAGCCGATAAGAGTGATGATATGGCGCATGGCGCGCGGGGTTTGTTCGGCAGACATCAAAAAAGCTCCTTGCAATAAAAAAATCCGCTTCAGATAAAGCGGATTTGAAATTGGTGGAGGTAAGCGGGATCGAACCGCTGACCTAATGATTGCGAACCATTCGCTCTCCCAACTGAGCTATACCCCCGCTGCTTAATGACAAGGCCCGTCTTTCGGCGGGCCCCATCTGAATTGGTGGAGCTAAGGAGGATCGAACTCCTGACCTCTTGAATGCCATTCAAGCGCTCTCCCAACTGAGCTATAACCCCAAGGTCGATTGCAAAATAATAAAATTTTGACCAAAAGTCAAGACCAAAATATAACCTTTTTTAAGAATCTCCGGGATGGGTCTTTTTGTGTCCGGTTTTACTGGGCAAAGACCAGCTCATCAAAAGTTCGGTTTCTTTTGTGCCTTCATCGATTTGTTTACTGACGATTTTGAATCCGCGGCGCTGATAAAACCCGACAGCCGCCGTGTTTTTCTCATACACATTCAGGCTCAAAAAAGGATAAATTTTTTTGACATAGTTAATCAACTTTGAGCCGATTTTTTGATTTTGATATTCAGGTGCAATAAACAGCGCGCCGATATGTTTATCGTCAATAATGCTGATAAACCCTTTGATTTTGTGCTTGTCTTCAAAAACAAAGTTGTCGGCATTCGGAAAATAATATTTTCTGACGGAAGGACGCATACCTGTCCAATAGGCGCCGTCTACAAAATTATGAGCCTGAATACTGGCCTTTGTCCAAATGTCCAAGACTTTTTCAATATCTTCGGGAAGGCTTTTTCTGATCATTTGAGTCTCTTTCTTAAAGAAATTCTCTTAAACCGGCGCTCCATTAAAATACGATGCGCGTTTCTGTAAACAATAACGGATTTTGTTCGGGCTCTTAAAATGATGCTGAAATCTTTCATTGTCAAGAAAACTCCGAGAGTTACCAAGATAGAACCCAAGATAATCTGCCAGTTCAACGGATCATCAAAAATAAGCACGCCTGCGGCAATGCCGAATACGATTCTCAAGGTGCAGAAAGGTGCTATTTTGTTAACGCCGTTAACGGCAATAAGCCTTTGCCACAAAAGCATGGCCAAAGACAGCAAGACAACTTCAAAAGCCAAAGACCATCCGGCAATTGTCCAGTTAACCGTTGCCAAATTGCGGTAGTCATATCCCTCAATAATCCATGAGCCTGCCGCCGTAAACGGAACGGCAAACAAGTATGAGTAAGCCAAAAAGGTTGCCGTTGAGACACGTTTGGTGTCTTTATAAACAATCTGGCAGGCGCCCCAGAAAAAGCGTGACAGCAAAATCAGAACAACGCCCGTCAGGCTCATTTTCGGAATACCCAAAATAACAATAACTCCGATGAACGACAGCAGAATGGCCAAGCCCTGTTTAAGCGAAACACGTTCTTTTGCCCACAGGCAGGCCATCAAAACCGAAATAGGCGCTTCGGTTTGAGATAATAGCGAACTTGCCGATGGTGTCAGTTCCAAATAAGCAATGTAGCTTAAAAGATTTGTAATGACGCTTGAGGTCATTGCGACCAAAAACATTTGCCATAGTTCATGCTTTGTCGGGCGAGCAAACGGCAAAAACAAAAGCGAAACGATGATATAACGAATGGTCAAAAAGGCAAATGGCGGAATTTCCTGCAATCCGAGTTTGCTGATAGCAGGATTGATACCCCACATCATTACCACGAATAACGACAACAAAATGGCAGAAAGCTTCATTTGCATGGCGCGCCCTTAAATATCTAAATCATCGACAAATTTAGCGCGTTCAATAATAAATTTGAAGCGCAGCTCAGGATTTTTACCCATCAGACGTTCAACCTGCCGGCGTGTTTCAAAAGCCTCTTCTTTGCCTTCCTCGGTTGTCGTGGACGGAATCATTACGCGCAAAAGCATTCGATTCTTTTTATCCATGGTGGTTTCCTTCAGCTGTTGAGCGCTCATTTCTCCAAGACCTTTAAAACGGCTGATGTCCGGTTTTTGATTGCCTTTGACGACTTTTGCAAGAATTTTATCTTTGTCGTCATCGTCCAAAGCATAATAGTTTTTGCCGCCGACGGCTATTTTATACAAAGGAGGTGTCGCAATAAACAAATGCCCGTTGGCAATCAAAAGAGGCATATGCTGATAGAAAAATGTCATCAAAAGCGAGGCAATATGCGCGCCGTCCACGTCGGCATCGGTCATAATGATGATTTTTTCATAACGCAGATTTTCTTCTTTATAATTTTCTTTAGTACCGCAGCCCAAAGCCTCAATCATATCTTTAATTTCTTGGTTTTGCGTTATTTTTTCAAGAGAGGCGCTGGCGACGTTCAAAATTTTGCCGCGCAAAGGCAAAATAGCTTGAGTCGTGCGGTCGCGGCCTTGTTTGGCAGAACCGCCCGCGGAATCTCCCTCAACAATAAAAATTTCAGTATCTTCAGCCGAGGCCTTAGAACAATCCGCAAGTTTTCCGGGGAGGCGCAGGCGCTTTGTCGGCGCTTTTCTGACCTTTTCTTTTTCTTCTTTTTTCTTTTTGCGGGCATCGGCGCGGTCAACAACATAATCCAGCAAAGCTGCGGCATTTTCGAGGTCCGAGGACAGCCAGTGGTCAAAGGAATCTTTAACAGCGCTTTCGACAAGACGTGTTGCTTTAGCTGATGTCAATTTGTCTTTTGTCTGTCCTTGAAATTGCGGGTCACGGATAAAAACAGAAAGCATAATAGCCGCATCACTCAAAAAATCTTCCGCGGTAATGCCGGCAGCTTTTTTATTATTGACCATTTCGCCGTATTCTTTCAATCCTTTGAGAAGAGCTGATTTGAAGCCGGTTTCATGAGTGCCGCCGAACGGCGTAATAACGGTATTGCAATAAGAATGACAAAATCCGTTTTCATCTTCCGGCCAGGTAATTGCCCATTCGACTTTGCCTTCGTCATTATCAAGGTCGGCCTCGCCTGAAAAAGGTCTGCGGTTAATGGTTGCCTTAGCCCCGATTTGATAATTCAAAAAGTCGAGGATTCCATTCGGAAAACAAAGCTCGGCTTGAGCCGGAAGCGTATTGTCTTCGCCCAAAAGTTCGGGTGCGCAGCTCCAGTTGATTTTGATTCCTTTGAACAAAAAAGCTTTTGACCGCGCCATTCTGAAAATGCGATTGGGCTGTAAGTTAGCGGTGGCGCCGAAAATCTCCGGATCCGGTTTAAATGTGACGGAAGTTCCGCGGCGGTTGGGTGCGTTGCCGATAAGCTCCAACGGCGTTTGGGGAATACCTTTGGCATATTCTTGACGATAAAGCTTTTTATCACGAGCAATCTCGACGACCAATTTTTCGGAAAGAGCGTTGACGACGGATAAACCGACGCCGTGCAAACCACCGGAGACTTTGTAAGCGCCGCCGCCGAATTTGCCGCCGGAGTGAAGCATTGTCATGATAACTTCCAAAGCCGATTTGTTGGGATATTTCGGGTGGGCATCAACAGGGATTCCCCGACCGTTATCCGTGATAGTAACGGAATAGTCTGCGTTCATAATAACATCAATTTTATTGGCAAAACCTGCAACAGCCTCGTCCATGGAGTTGTCCAAAATCTCGGCCACCAGATGGTGCAAAGCTGTTTCATCGGTGCCGCCGATATACATTCCCGGTCGGTGGCGGACAGGCTCAAGCCCTTCCAAAACTTCAATGGATTGGGCGCTGTAATTGGTTACTTCAGGAGCTGCAGCATCAAACAAATCAGACATTTTATTCTTTCAATTCCTCAAAAAGCTTTATATTTCTAAGGTAAAATAAGGCAAAAACCAAAATTAAACAAGAACAAAGTGCGACAAGTCAACAGCTGTTTGTCTACATTGAAGATATCTCTCTTTAAAAATGAGATTTTTTCAAAAAAGACTTGCTTTTTTAATAATTTATGTATAAAAAGAGTCCCGAAATCGTCAATGGTGGCGGTTTCATAATTCACACGCAGATTTTTAGCGGGGCAGATGTTCCGCTTCGGTGCTCTTTTTAAGGGTTTTGTCAGAATCTGCGGAGGTTTAACCGAAAAAAGGATATAAAAATATGACTCTTCCTACATTTACTTTGCGCCAAATGATTGAGGCCGGCGTTCATTTCGGACACCATGCACGTCGTTGGAATCCGAAAATGGCTCCTTATATCTATGGCAAAAAAGACAATATTCACATCATTGATTTGCAAAAAACTTATCCGATGCTCTATACAGCAATGGCAACAACCAGAGAAATTGCTGCTCAGGGCGGAAAAGTTTTGTTTGTCGCAACAAAACGTCAGGCTCAAGATATTATCAAAGAGAATGCCGAGCGTTGCGGTCAGTATTATGTTAACCAACGTTGGTTAGGCGGTATGCTGACAAACTGGAAAACCGTTCATAAATCAATCACTCGTTTGGTCAAATTGAACGAAATGTTTGAAAAAGGCGATTTTACAGGTTACACCAAAAAAGAATTACAAGGAATGAAGAAAGAACAGGAAAAATTGCAACTCGAGCTCGGCGGTATCATGAATATGGGCGGACAGCCTGATTTGGTATTCGTTATTGATACCTGCAAAGAAGCTTTGGCCATCAAAGAAGCCAAAAAGCTCGGTATTCCCGTTATCGGCATTTGCGATACAAACGCTGATCCGGAATCTGTTGATTTGCCTGTTCCCGGTAACGATGATGCGATTCGCGCTATCCAATTCTATTCGGAAATGATTTCCGCTTCTGTTTTGGATGGTATGCAGGCTCAAATTGCCGCTCAGGGTGTCAAAGTAGAAGAAATGGTTGAAGAAAACGCCGAGGCTCCTAAAGCTGCCAAAAAGAGAACATCTAAAAAGACAGCCGAAAAAGCCGCTGAAAAAGCAGAATAAGGTTTTTCTTTAAACTGATCATATAAGCGCGGCGGCATTATACAAAAATAGTGCCGCCGTCCCCAATCAAAAACAAAAGGATAAAAAAATGACAGAGATTACTGCCGCTAAAGTAAAAGAGCTTAGAGAGTCAACAGGCGCAGGCATGTTAGACTGCAAAAAAGCATTGGTTGAAGCAAACGGAAATATGGATGAAGCTGTTGATTGGCTGCGCAAAAAAGGTTTGGCTTCAGCTGCGAAAAAGGCCAGCCGTATTGCTGCCGAAGGTTTGGTTTCGGTTTATGTTGAAGGAAACAAAGGTGCTATTGCCGAGGTTAACTCCGAAACAGACTTTGTTGCCAAAAACGATATGTTTCAGGATTATGTTGCCGATGCGGCCAAAGTTGCTTTGATTTCCGCCGGCGAAGTTTGCGATATGAAAACATTTCATTGTCCGAAATGCGGCAAAACTTTTGAAGAGCGCTTGACAGACCTGATTGCAAAAATCGGCGAAAACATGAACTTACGTCGTGCCGCTGTTTTGGAAGTTAAACAGGGTGTTGTTGCTTCATATTTACACAATTGCTGCAGCCATAATTTGGGTAAAATCGGCGTTTTGGTTGCTTTGGAATCTGCCGGTGACAAAGCCAAATTGGAAGAACTCGGCAAGCATATTGCAATGCACATTGCTGCGTCGGCTCCGCTGTTCTTGAACATCGAATCTGTTGATCCGGCTGCTGTTGAACATGAAAAATCAATTTTTGCCGAACAAGCCAAAGCTTCCGGCAAACCGGCTAATATCATTGAAAAAATGGTTGAAGGCCGTGTTCGCAAATATTATGACGAGGTTGTTCTTGAAGAACAGGCTTATATTATGGATCCGGATAAGAAGGTTAAACAGGTTGTTGCCGATGTTGCCAAAGAACTCGGAACAGACATCAAAATTTCCGGCTTTATTCGTTTCAAATTGGGCGAAGGCTTGCAAAAGAGAGAAGAAGACTTTGCTGCTGAAGTTGCCGCTCAGTTGAAGAAATAATAACTCTGTTTGAGATCGCAAAAAACACCCGCAATGAACTTTGCGGGTGTTTTTAGTATTCTCTGCTGCCCCGTTCCATCATGCGTTGACGTGTGCGGGCTAATTCATATTCTCGTTGATTGCGTTCGCGTTTAGCGCGTCCTTTTGGCGTTTCACGATAATTCATCTTAACATCGCGATCTGCTGCCTCGTTCCATCATGCGTTGGCGTGTGCGGGCTAATTCGTATTCCCTTTGATTTCGCTCGCGTTTGGCTCGTTCTTTTGGCGTTTCACGATAATTCATCTTGACATCGCGAATAGCTTGAAGCCTTTTAATAAGATCTTTTTGAGATACGCCGTTGGTTGCCCCTTTCAGAAGATCAAAAACCTTTTCTGGAGCAAAAGCCGCTTGAAGATCGGTTGCCTTGAGAAGGGAATCTTCAGCGATAATTTTGTTAAGTTCAACATCTAGAGCTTCACCCCAATCTTCATCATCGTCGTCATCGTCCAAACTTTCTTTAATGAGCTTGAGAAGAAATCCTTTGAAGAGTTTGTTAACGAGTTTGATAAAATTCCGATTGGTGACGGTTTCATTTCCGGAAGCGTTCATCAAAGCAAATAAAAGCAGGTTCTTGATGTATTTCTTTTGTCTTTGAGAAAGCTTAAGATTGCCGGAAATACCGTGCTTTGCAGCTTCCAAAACAACAGCCCGTTCTTTTTCAAACTTATCTGTCATTAATTGTTTCCTTGATATAGGGAGCAAAATAAGCGGCAACTTTTGCATAAACATCTTTTTTAAAATAGATAATCTCTTTCGGCGCTTCGGCAATATCTGCCCACTTAAAAGCTTTAAATTCTATTTCCTGCGGATTCGTGCAAAAGTCAATATCTTCATCTTTGCCCAAAAATTCAAACAAAACCCAATATTGTTCCTGTCCGATATATGAAGAGGCGCGCCGGCTTCTGAAATCCTCAGGAAAATCATATTTGAGCGGCTGAGGCATTATGTTAATAAGCCGAACAGCTGTTATTCCTGTTTCTTCCTGAAGCTCTCTTTTGGCAGCTGCTAAAAGTTCTTCTCCGGGTTCAATTCCGCCTTGAGGAAATTGCCAATGAAAATCTTTTTGATCCGCTCTGGCGCAAAGGAGAACTTTTCCCATTCGGCAAAGAATAATTCCGACATTGTGACGATATAGACTGCTCATTTTTTACTCAACAACCAAATTAGAAAGAGGAACAAGGGCAAAAGGTTTGGAAATATCGATGGTTTTCGCTTCCTCATAAGAAACTTGCGGCGAAAAAGTTTGAATCCATTTGTGTAAAATAACTGCGGCCAAAGGTTTAGGGTCTGCAACAATTAACACCTGCCCTTTGTCAAAAGCAATTGTTTCAGCAGATTGAAGTGCTTTTTCAATAGCCTCAGCTGTCATATCTTTATGAATGACAATATCTGCTTTGCGCCGCGCAAGACCATCAGCCTTTGACTTGAATAAGCTGTCTTCTTCTGTGGCATCGACAACTAAAAGGCCACGCTTTTGAGCTTCTCCAAACAAAGAATCTAAAATAATGCTCGTATTTTGAATTGCCCCGTCTCGAATGATTATTCCGCCGATAGGCACGGATTTATCCAAAGTCTTGCGAAAACGGTCAATATTAACATCCAAGGGCAGATTCAAGTTAATAGATAAAGGTCCGGTATCTTCTTTAAGAAAATCCTTTGATGCCAAAATCAAATCCATATATGTTTCATGGCCGTTTTGACGAGCGGTAGAGATTGAGGAAACAGATGTGATATAAGGCGTAAAACTCAAAGAAACTTCCGAATCAAAAACCTCGGATATTTGGTTCGCTGTTGTTGCATCTAAGCCGAGGCCGCTGAAAACCAAAGCGACTTTTTTGAAATTCGGCTGAATTTTGACGGTATGCCCATATTCAATCCAAGGACGCCTTCCGTCCGCTGCAATTATGGGCAGAACTTTGCCGTCATCCGTTTTTTCAGTTAAATCTTCTTCAAGATCTGGAGAGGAAAGTTGGTAAGAAGGTTTTTGAGTCGGCAATTTAAAAAGGCTTGGAACATCAGCAATCAATTTATCCAAAGAAAAAGGTTCTTCAGGGAGATTGTCCTCTTTGGAAGCCTCTTTTGGAAGAGCATCCAAATTAATTTGAGAGGTTTGAGCAGCTGTTTTAAGCATAAATTTGTCAGGCAGGGTTAAAACAAATCGAGGCGCTTTATTGTCTTTGTCAAACATTAATCGATCAATTTTGGACAGATAAACAGGTTCGCTTTTTTCTTCAGCGAACCACCAGCCGATTCCAAAGATAAAAGCAATAACAACAAGACCGGCTGTAATCAGTTTATCATATTTTTCCAATTTGTTTTTCAAAGAAGAGATCCTTTACTTGTCTGATATATAAACATTTAACGCTTTAATCAAATCTACCGCGCGGGAGAGCTGATAATCCTGCCTCCAATCTTCATTTGTTTCTTTAGAATCTTTTGAGGGTTTGTTTTTGCTCGAATCAAGAGTTTCATTTTTCAAAGCGTTGGTATATTCAGCTTCGCTGAATCCGTAATCCGGAATAAATTCTTCAAGTTTGGCCAAATGAACGGTTATATCTGGCTCAATGCCTGTGGCTTGAATAGACCGTCCTGAAGGGGTATAATATCTGGCGGTTGTTAGACGCATTGCGCCGTAATTACCAAGAGGAACAACAGTTTGAACACTGCCTTTTCCGAAAGACTTTTCTCCAAGGATAACCGCTCTTTTGTGATCTTGCAAAGCCCCTGCAACAATTTCTGAAGCCGAGGCCGATCCATTATTTATGATAACGACTAAAGGAAGTCCTTCTGTTATGTCCTTTCCTTTGGCGGAATATCTTTGAGTATCTTCTTCATTGCGGGCGCGTGTTGAAACGACTTCTCCCTGATCCAAAAAGAGTCCAGAAACCGCCACCGCCTGATCCAATAATCCGCCAGGATTGTTTCTGACATCAAGGACAATGCCTTTCAATGGTGTTTTACGATTTTTCTTTGCCTTTTCAAAAGCTTTTGTAACTTCATTGGCAACATCTTCCGAAAAAGAGCTGATACGCACATACAAAACATCGTTATCTTTAATATCGCTTTTAACGGACTGTGTCTTAATTTCTTCACGTTTTAAGGTAATATCAAAAGGCTTCTCATTAACGCGGCGGATAGTCAGTTTGACTTTTGTCCCCGGTTTACCGCGCATTTTATCGACAGCCTCATTAAGAGTCATACCGATAATAGTTTCGCCGTCGATGTTTGTAATATAATCTCCCGGCTTCAAACCTGCTCGAAAAGCCGGTGTGTCATCAATAGGTGAAACAATTTTGACCAATCCCTGATCCATAGTGATTTCAATTCCGAGGCCACCAAACTTGCCGCTGGTCTGTTCATTCATATATTTAAAATCTTTAGCATCCAGATAACTGGAATGAGGATCCAGAGAAGTAAGCATGCCGTTAATAGCCGCCTCAATAAGTTTTTTGTCGCTGACTTCCTCGACATAAGTTGTTTTAGCTCGCTCCATAACCTCTGCAAACAAATTTAAGAGCTCATAAGAATCAGGCTCCCTTTCAGTTGTTTGAGCAGGTTTTGCCGAAACAGATGTCGTTGCAATAAGTAAAGCAATAAAAGTTGTCGTTAGAAGTTTTTTTAACATATTTATATTCCCATATTTTCCGAAATTTAGATTTTAAACCAAGCTGCCGGATTAATCGGATGATTATCTTTTCGAATTTCAATATATAGTTCACTGTTTGTTTCTTCAGGCATTTGTCCGACAGGCTCCCCCGCTAAAAGCATTTGTCCGGGTTCAACATCTATGCTGCCCAAACCAGCCAAAAGCGATAAGTAACCGTCGCCATGTTCCACAATAATCATATCGCCGTAACCGCGAAAAGGTCCCGCAAAAACAACAGCTCCGTCAAAGGGTGAAATAACCTGAGCTTTTGCACGCGTTGAAACGGTCAAACCCTTAGATGAAACTCCTTTAACCTTTTGCTCGCCGTAGCGCGTTGTGATAACACCACGGGCGGGCATCGGTAAACTCCCCTTTGCCTTTGCAAAACCTGACGCTATATTTGTTATAGCGGGGGTTTCTGATTTAATCAAGTCATCAGATTTCTTTTCCTCTAATTTTCTTAGAACTTCTTCTTTGCGGCGGCGTTCAGCTTCTTTTCGTTCTTTTTCAAGGCGCTGCTTTTCGAGTTTTGATAATAAATCCCTTAAGTCTTGAGCTTGTGAAGCCAATTTATCCATATTTTTCTTTGTTTGTTCGCTTTTGATTTCAACACTGTTCCTCAGTCTGGATTTTTTTCGAGCAAGTTGTGTCATTCGAGCATGTTCGGATTGCAGCAAAACTTTTTGCTTTGATATTTCGGCAATTTGTTTTTCGATTTTATCTTTTTTCAAAGAGATATTCTGCAACTTTGCTCTCAAATTAGCCGCATTTTCTTCCAGATAAGGAACAGTCTCTCGCAGAATCATGGCGCTGCGGATAATTTCAACCGGCGATAACGGCTGAACCAAAAGAGATTCTGTCGGTTTCATAGCAAGATTTTGAAGAGCAGCCAAAAGATCAATTAGGTAAATATCTTCTTTTGTAAATGTTTCTTGAGTTTTTTGTAAGTCTTTTTCAAGGAGAGTAAGTTGATTCTCCATCAAAGTTAAACGATCTTCATTATTTTGAATTTTTTTAGCCGTTTTAATCATTTCTTTGTTAACAGCAGAAATCTCCAGATTAATTTGGGTCGCCTGAGCCTGAAGTTTTTTGTGCTCAAGACTTTGCTCCAAAACCTGTTTTTCAACCTTCTTAAGCTCGTCTTTAGAAACACCGGCAGCCTTTGCGGCGGTGAAACCAAAAAGCAAAACCGCCGCTGTCAGAACACTGTATTTAAAGGCTGTCCGAAAGTCCATAATCTTTATCTTTTAAGTAAAGAAACGCCGGTCATTTCTTTGGGTTGTTTGATTCCGAGCAAATCCAACATCGTCGGAGCAATATCAGCCAAACGACCATCTTCCAAAGCTTTGACGCCGATGTTATCATTGACCAAAACAGCCTGAACCTTTCCAACGGTGTGTGCCGTGTAGGGCTGGCCGGTTTTTTCATCAACCATTTTTTCGACATTACCGTGATCAGCCGTGACAATCAAAACGCCGTCAACATCTTTGATAGCTTTAACAACTTTACCTAAGCAGTCATCAACCGCTGCAACAGCTTTAAGCGCCGCCGGCATAATTCCCGTATGTCCGACCATATCTCCGTTTGCAAAATTGCAGATAATGACATCAAAACGTTTATCTTCAATGGCTTTCACAAGTTGTTCGGTAACCTCATAAACGCTCATTTCGGGTTTCAAATCATAGGTGGCCACTTTAGGACTTGGAATCAAAATACGTTCCTCTCCTTTGAACTCCCGTTCTTCTCCGCCGTTGAAAAAGAAAGTGACATGAGCATATTTTTCCGTTTCGGCGATACGAAGCTGCGTTAAGCCGTGGTCGGCAACAACCTCGCCCAGAATATTGACCAATTGTTCAGGAGGAAAGATAGTATGCATAAAGCGGTTGTGATCAACGGAATACTCTGTCATTCCGACACAGTCCGAAAAAGAAACGCGTTTTTTGCGCTCAAATCCGGTAAAGGCATCATCTGCCAGAGCATATAAAATCTCGCGGGCGCGGTCGGCTCTGAAATTAGCCATCAAAATGGCATCGCCGTCATGCATTCCGTTGTAATCCCCGATAACGGCCGGCACAACAAATTCGTCTGTTACTTTATTAGCATAAGAAGCTTTGATTGCTTCGTCAGAAGAAGCATAACGGGAGCCTTCGGCTGACAACATGGCATCATAAGCTTTTTCGATTCGATCCCAGCGTTTATCGCGATCCATGGCGTAAAAACGTCCTTCAATTGTCGCAATTTTTACATCGTGAAGCGCTGAAATATCTGTTTCAAATTGCGCTAAATATTCGGCGGCTGATGCCGGAGGGGTATCGCGGCCGTCCAAAAAAGCATGGATTCGGACAGGAATGCCGGCTTGGCTGATAATTGTTGCCAAAGCCAAAATGTGGCGCTGCATAGAGTGAACACCTCCCGGAGACATCAGCCCCATCAAATGACATGTTTTTCCGTTAGCTTTAAGAGTGTTTATCATATGGCGCAAAACAGAATTTTCGGCTAAAGAACCATCTTTAATAGCCTGATCGATTTTAGGCAAATCCTGCATAACAACCCGTCCGGCGCCCAAATTGGTATGACCGACTTCAGAATTGCCCATCTGCCCTTCGGGCAATCCGACGGCAAGACCCGAAGTTTCTACAAATCCATGAGGATATTCTTTAAGGAGATGATGCCAATTCGGGGTGTTACCATTTTCTATGGCATTATCAGGGGTCGTTTTGGCGCGGTATCCCCAACCGTCCAAAATAAGAAGCATTACAGGTTTTTGTGTCATTGTTTATTCCTTTTTTTAATGATTTTCTCATTATTATATATAATAAAACTTATTAGAAAAGCACTATTTTTTAAGATTTATTGCATTATTTTTTTCCAAATTTTTGCCGGAAGGCCTGATCCATAAACGCCTTTCATGGGAGAGTTATCATCATTTCCGATCCAAACGGCACAAATCAGATTGTCGTCAAACCCGACAAACCAAGCGTCTCGGTGGTCTTGACTAGTTCCTGTTTTGCCGAAAGCTTCCCTTCCGAGAGCGGCAGAAAGGCCGGTTCCGGTTTTAAGAACTTCCCTCATCAGCTTTTTCATTAAAATAGTTTCTTCTTCAGATAAAAGACGTCTGTTTTCGTCGGAATCTCGTTGATAAAGCTGAAAACCGTCATTTGTATAAATTTCTTCAACAGAATAGGGAAAAACGGCAAATCCGCCGTTTGCAACGGTAGCATAAGCGGCGGCCATATCAATAACCCTAACAGAAGATGTGCCTAAAGCTAATGATAAGTCATTTTCAAGAGGTGTTGAAATGCCGAGTTTTTTTGCAAGTTGAGCAATTTGCTTGACGCCGACTTTTTGTGCCAAACGAATAGCCGCCAGATTGAGTGATTTAGCAAAAGCTTCCCGCAGAGTGACTTCTCCATAATATTTTTTGTCATGATTTTCCGGTCGCCAATCCTTAATGACTAAAGGCTTGTCTTCAATAATATCTTTGGGAGTAAGTCCCTGATGAATAGCGGTCAAATAAACAAAAAACTTAAAAGCGGATCCGGGTTGGCGTAAGGCCTGAACAGCACGGTTGAATTGGCTTTGATTATAGTTAACGCCTCCGACAAGGGCTCTGACGGCGCCGTTTTTATCTAAAATAACAACAGCTCCTTGAGAAACGTTTTTATCTTTAGCAGCAGCTATTTCTTTTTGCAAAATGGCAGACGCTTTTTCTTGAAGGTCTTGATCGAGAGTTGTTAAGGCATAAATATCTGATTCTTGTTCGCCGATGCGTGCTGAAATTTCGGAAAGGGCAAAATCCGCAAAATAGGCACCGTTTTTAACTTTAGACGGTTTTTCGTCGCCCAAAGGCATTTCAAGAGCACGCAGATAATCTTTGTTAGAGAGAAGATTGTTCTCTCTCATAATATTAAGAACAACCTTAGCCCGTTCAAGTGCACGGGTTTTTGAGGCAATAGGGTTGTAACGCGACGGAGCTTTAAGCATACCGGCCAAAACAGCGGCTTCAAGAATATTTAAGTCTCGAGATGTTTTTTGAAAATATTTTTGAGAGGCAGCCTCGATTCCATAGGCGCCGTTGCCGAAATAAACACGATTAAGGTAGAGCGTTAAAATTTGTTCTTTTGTAAATTTATGTTCAAGCCAAAAGGCAAGTAACAGCTCTTGAGTCTTTCGATTGATGGTTTTCTTATTGGTTAAAAACAGATTTTTAGCAACCTGTTGGGTTAAAGTGCTTCCGCCCTGAGCAAAGCGGCCGGCAAAAAGATTTGTAATCATGGCGCGCGTGAACGAAACAACGTCAAATCCAAAATGCTCATAAAAGCGGCGGTCTTCCGTCCAAACAATGGCATCTATCACATATTGGGGTAACTCTTCGGATCGAATAATTTCCGAATAAACCGTGCCGAAGCTTTGAACTTCATTGCCGTTTTCGGCCAAAATAGTAGTTGAGGGTAATCTTGTGCGGTTTATGGCGGCATCCATGTCCAGAAGCGTTATCAGGCAAAATCCGAGATAAAAAACAAGCAACGCAAATCCGATACCGCAAATTTTCAAGACAAGGTAGAATTTGCCTGTTCTTTTAGATGAGCGGCGGGATTTTTTAGTTCTTTTTGTTGTGTTTTTTTTAGTCACGGGACAGATTCCTTTTTTTCGATTCTAAATTTTTATAGCATAAAGAATTAAATAAAATTTTAATGGGAAAATCCTTTTTATTTGGTAGCATCAGCCTAAATAGTTTTATATACTCTTCAAAAAGATAAAGGGGATAAAAATGGCTGAAAAAATATGTTTGATTGATGGATCCGGATATATTTTCAGAGCTTTTTACGGATTGCCTCCGTTGACAGCGCCTGACGGAACACCGGTTAATGCAGTTTACGGCTTTACGAATATGTTTTTTAAACTGACAACGAAAATAGGTTGTGCATATTGTTTGGTTTTGTTTGATGCCAAACGCCAAAATTTTCGCAACGAAATTTTTGCAGGCTATAAAGGAACGCGAAAAGAAATTCCTGAAGACCTTATTCCTCAATTCCCGATAATCAGAGAAGCTGTCAATGCATTGAACATTAGCTTTTTGGAAATGGAAGGCTATGAGGCAGATGATCTGATTGCAACCTATACCGAAAAAGCGCTTCAAGAGGGAAAAGAAGTTGTTGTTGTTTCAGGGGATAAAGATTTAATGCAGCTGATCCGCCCGGGTGTTGAGTTTTACGATCCGATGAAAGACAAATTTTTTACGCCGGAAGATGTTAAAGAAAAATTCGGCGTTTATCCGGACAAAGTTGTTGAGGTTCAGGCGTTGTCGGGCGATTCTATTGATAATGTGCCCGGAATCCCCGGAATTGGACCTAAAACAGCTGCTCAACTTATTGAGGCATACGGTTCTGTTGAAGGTCTTTTGGCTCATGCGGAAGAGATTAAACAAGAAAAACGTCGGCAGACAATTATAGAGAACGCTGAAAATGCAAGAATCTCTTTAAAATTAGTAACATTAAAAAAAGATGTGCCGGTCAATGAGCCCGTCTCGAAATTTCAGTGTCGGGAGCCTCAAGAAGATGTCCTGCGGGCTTTTATTGACAAATACGGCTTTACATCACTCAGGACTCGTCTGGAAAAATGGCTGGGGGAACGTTGTGCGAAAATAGCAGATAATGCACCGATTACAAAAGTCTACAAAACAATCAAACAGGAAGCGGAATTAAAGGAGCTTGGAGCTCTTGTTGCGGCAGAACGTCGATTTTCTGTAGATATTATTGCGTCAGAAAAGAAAATAAAAGGATTCTCTTTTGCTGTCAAAGCGGGACAGGCTTTCTTTGTGCCGTTGAATATTCAAGAAACAAACGAAATGCCTGATCTATTCAGTGCGGCGGCGCCTGAAAAAGGAATAAATTTAAAGGTTTTTTATGCATGGCTGAAACCGCTGCTTGAAGCAAAGTCTATCTTAAAAATCGGAAGCAATATCAAAAATGTGATGCATCTTGTTTCTGAAAGGTTTGGAGAGACATCGGTTTTTCCTTACGATGATGTGTCAATAATTTCTTATTGTTTGGACAGTTCCGAGCATTTGCATGATTTAAAGAGTCTTGCGGGAATTTTCTTAAAAGAAAACCTGAAAACAGAAGAAGATCTTCTCGGAACGGGAAAAAATAAAATAGCTCTTAATATGGTAGATGAAGAAAATATTGCGGCTTGGGCATGCAGTCGTGCAGACAGTATTTTGAGGCTGTATGACATGCTTAAAGCAAGATTGGTTGCGGAGAGTAGGGTAAAAGTTTATGAAACTTTTGACAGACCTCTTGTCGCAACCCTTTATCAAATGGAGCGGCGGGGAATTAAGGTCAATGCCAGAGAATTAAAGGCGCTAAGCACTTATTTTGATAGCAGAATGAAAGAGCTTGAGAAAAAAATATTTGAACTGGCTGGCGAAGAATTTAATATCGGATCACCTAAGCAAATCGGAGAGATCCTCTTTGAAAAACAGGGGTTGAAAGGCAAAAAAACACCGAGCGGTGCTTGGGCGACAGGTGCAGAAATACTAGAAGATTTGGCCGAAAATGGAAATGAACTGTGCTCCAAGATTTTGGATTGGAGAGAGGTTAGTAAATTAAAGTCAACATATACCGATTCGTTGTTTAATTTGTTGGACAAAAATGGGCGGGTGCATACAACCTTTGCGCAGACGGTTGCTAATACAGGAAGATTGGCCTCAAACAACCCGAATTTGCAGAATATTCCGATTCGGAGTGAAGACGGCCGGAAAATACGTTCTTGTTTTATTGCTCAAAAGGGATGTAAATTAATCTCGTGTGATTATTCTCAAGTTGAGTTGAGGCTTCTGGCTGATGTGGCTGACGTCAAAAAGCTGAAAGAAGCGTTTGAGGCAGGAATAGATATTCATACGGCGACGGCTTCACATGTTTTCGGGGTTCCGCCAGAGCAAGTTGATTCCGGATTAAGGCGTCATGCTAAGGCTATTAATTTTGGAATTGTTTATGGAATATCTGCATTCGGGTTAGCCAAAAATATCGGTGTTTCCACAGCCGAGGCCAGAGCTTATATTGATGCCTATTTTGCGCAAATGCCTGAAATTAAAACCTATATGGAAAAAACAATAGCCTTTGCACATGCACGCGGCTATGTCGAAACGCCGTTTGGGCGTAAATGTTCGGTTTTCGGAATTAATGATTCCAATAAAAGAATTGTTTCTAACGCTGAACGAGCCGCAATTAATGCGCCGATTCAAGGCGGTGCGGCGGATATTATCAAATTGGCAATGAACAAGATAGAGCGGTTGCTCAAAGAAAAGCAAATGCAAACGAAAATGCTCCTTCAGGTTCATGATGAGCTTGTTTTTGAGGTGCCCGATTCGGAAGTTCCTCAAGCATTGGAATTAGTTAAAAACGAGATGGAAAACATCATTAAATCCTCTGTTCGGTTTAAAGCGGAAGCCGGTGTCGGAGAGACATGGACCGAGGCTCATTAAAGCCGACTTTTTATACACAAAAATCTGGGAAAACAATAAATTTTGCTTGGGTTTTCAGGCAAAAGAGTCTATATTTTTAACAGTATTTTTTTTGAAAAAAGAGGAAAGAAAAAATTATGGTTTCAGAAGTTACAAATGCTGTTGAAAAAGAATATGGCGCCGATTCTATTAAAGTCTTGAAAGGTCTTGATGCTGTGCGCAAACGTCCCGGAATGTATATAGGGGATACCGATGACGGATCCGGCTTGCATCACATGATTTATGAGGTGCTGGATAACGCGATTGATGAGGCCTTAGCCGGATATTGCGACAAGACGGAAATTATCCTCAATCCGGACGGCTCGGCAACCATTCGCGACAATGGGCGCGGTATACCTGTCGGAATGCATAAAGAAGAAGGTATCTCCGCTGCTGAGGTTATTATGACCGAACTTCACTCCGGTGGTAAATTCGATAATAATTCTTACAAAGTTTCCGGAGGTCTGCATGGTGTTGGTGTCTCGGTTGTTAACGCTTTGTCGACATGGCTGAAACTGCGTATTTGGCGCGAAGGAAAAGAGCATTTGGCAACCTTTGCCAACGGAAATGTTGTCGAACATCTGAAAGTCGTTGGAGAAGCTCCAAATCGTCACGGAACGGAGGTCACTTTCCTGCCTTCGCCGGAGACATTTACTTTGACAGAGTTTAATTTTGAAACTCTAGAGCGTGCTATCAGAGAAAAAGCCTTTTTGAACTCGGGCGTCTATCTGAAATTGATTGATAACAGAGGAGCTGAACCCCGAGAAGTTGATTTCCACTATGAAGGTGGATTGAAAGCTTTTGTAGCGCATTTGAATAAGTCTAAGGCGCCGTTGCATGAAGAAATTATCAGCGTTGCCGGAGAAAAGGACGATATTGTTGTCGAGGCGGCTTTGCAATGGACAAATGCCTACAACGAAAGTATGTTGTGCTTTACAAACAATATTCCTCAAAAAGACGGCGGAACACATCTGGCCGGTTTCAGAGGAGCTTTAACACGCAGTATTAATAACTATATTCAGGAAAACGGCTTGCTTAAAAAAGAGAAAATCGTTCTGACCGGTGATGATATGCGTGAAGGTTTGAGCTGTGTCTTGTCGGTCAAAGTGCCGGATCCAAAATTTTCTTCTCAAACAAAAGATAAGTTGGTTTCCTCTGAAGTTCGTCCAGTTGTTGAAAATGTCGTTAACGATAAATTGAAAGAGTGGTTGGATGAGCATCCGAATGAGGCTAAAATCATTGTCGGAAAGATTATTGAGGCGGCGACCGCACGCGAGGCAGCTCGCAAAGCCAGAGAATTGACCCGCCGCAAAGGTGTTTTGGATGTAGCTTCTCTTCCCGGAAAATTGGCCGATTGTCAGGAAAAAGATCCGGCCTTGTCCGAAGTCTTTATCGTTGAGGGAGATTCTGCGGGCGGATCGGCCAAGCAGGGACGCCACCGCCGTAATCAGGCGATTATGCCGCTGCGCGGTAAGATTTTGAATGTGGAAAGGGCTCGTTTTGATAAAATGCTTAATTCTGCCGAAATCGGAACTATTATCACAGCATTGGGAACAGGTATCGGGCGTGATGACTTTAATCCGGATAAGTGCCGGTATCACAAGATTATTATCATGGCCGATGCTGATGTCGACGGATCACATATCCGCACATTGTTGTTAACGTTCTTTTACCGTCAAATGCCCGAATTGATTGAGCGCGGCTATGTCTATATTGCTCAGCCGCCGCTGTATAAAGTCAAAAAGGGTAACTCAATTCTCTATATCAAAAATGAGCGCGAAATGGATGACTATCTGATTCGCGGTGGGTGTGAGGATGCGGCTCTGGTTCTGGCTGATGGAGAGCAAATTGCCGGACAGGATTTGATAGAGTTGGTCGAAAAAAACCGCAAAGCCCGCACATTAATTGCAAACCTAAGCAAAAATGTTCCAGAGCGGATTATTGAGCAAATGGCCATTTTCGGATTATTTACGCCGGAATTTTTAAACAGTGCTAATGTTAAACCGCAGTTAGATGCCTTAGCTGCTCGTTTGGATGAGTTGGAAGCTGAATATGATCGCGGATGGAAAGCCGAAATGCAATCGGACGGCTCGTTGTTGTTCTCAAGAACATTGCGCGGTGTTACCGAAAAACATATTGTCGGCGCTAATATTTTGGATATGCAGGAAGTTCCCGTTTTGGCCGGCATGCAAAAAGTTTTGCATGATACATTCGGCAAAACATCTTCTCTGGTTTCAAAACAAGGTTTAGAGCAAAAAATAAGCGGCCCCGTCAGCTTTGTTGATGCTGTTTTGTCTGCAGGAAAGAAAGGAATAGCCATTCAGCGCTATAAAGGATTGGGAGAGATGAACCCAGAACAGCTCTGGGAAACGACCCTTGATCCTGAGGCGCGTTCTTTGCTTCAGGTTAAAATTGATCGAATGGAAGAAGCGGATGAAACCTTTGCGACCCTGATGGGCGATGTGGTTGAACCTCGAAAAGAATTTATTCAGGAAAATGCATTGAACGTTGTCAATTTGGATATTTAAGAGAATATCAAAAAGCCCGAATATCTTGATGTTCGGGCTTTTTGTATCTTGAAAGGTTCAGACAAAATCTTATGTTAAGATATAACTCTGTCTTTAAGGTAAAAAGGAATGAAGTTTTTTAAACTGATAACAATTATGCTTCTTTTTCCGGCGGTTGTTTTTGCAGGCGAATGGGATTATGATTTTTCAGCAGAAGTTCAAGGCCTGTATGGATATAGTGATGTCAAAGAACACCATCATGGAATAGGTAAAGGCAAACTGAAAAACACACTTACATATTCATTTGATGAAGAAACAAGTGCCGAAACACATATAGACTTTATCGGCGGCCTTAATCGAGAACTCCAAAATGAAAATCAAGGGCGGTGGGGCGAAGAGGTTTATGGCATTTTTGATTCATCTTATGGTCAAATAATGGCCGGACAGATTGAAAATGTCGCTTCTTTGTTTCATAACGGAGCGCCGAAAACCGGCGCAATTCAAACCGGTGCAGATGTGGTTGACTTTATGGCTAACCCGAACTGGAAAAGAACCTCAAAAGAAACAAAGTTTGCTACTTTAACTTCAACGGATATTAATACAGACGGTGTTGCAGCGAAAGTAAGCTATATTTCGCCTGAAATTTATGGAACGGCTCTCGGTTTTTCTTATATGCCGAATGCTTACAGCCGTAAAGGTTTGATTAACAAGCATGCCGGCTATGCGCATAAAGACGGTTTTGTTGGGGCAATTTATTCGGATCAGGATTGGGGCTTTTTTGAAAGCAAAGCTTCGTTTGGTTATGCGCAATATCAAGGAAACAGCAAAGAATTTTCTTACGGGCTGAATTTGAGCCGCGGAAATTGGAGCATCGGGGGCGGATTCAGAAAAAGCTATATTGACGGCGATAACAAATCAACACCGAACAGACCGTTGCCGACGGATTTTGATGGGTATCGGGAAGGATATGCATGGAATGTTGGCGCAGGGTATGAAATAGGTCCTTTTTCATCGGCTTTGACCTATTTTGAAGCAAAGGCTGAAAACTCTGAAAATGAGAGCAAAATAATCAGTTTTTCAAATGAATATCAGGTTAATAAAAATCTCAATATTTATGCAGCAGCATTTTATGCGGATTATGATAACACAACGGAAGATACAAAAGGATATGCCGTTGTCGCGGGAATAGGAGTTAAATTTTAATGTCAAATGTTTTGATTTTATCCGAAAATGAAGAATTTAAAACAGATTTAGAGGATCAAATAAGGCATCATGCGCCGGAATTGACCGTGGTTGATGATAGTCAGGCGGATATTATAGTTATTGATGAAAATATGAAATTGTTAGAAAACAATGCAGCAAAAGACAATAAAGCGCCTGTTATTTTATTGTCAGGCTTTGGTGAAACATTAGAAGGAATAGGTGTTTCACAAGTTATTGAAAAACCGTTTTTTTTAAGTAGTTTTTTAGATTCGATTAAAGCTTCTATTCATATTTTTGAAAATTCGGCTGACGGCGCATTAGAATTTAATCAATATATACTATATCCCATACGTAAAGAGATTATGAACTTGCGTAACAATGAACTTATTAAGTTGACTGAAAAAGAAGTGTCAATTATCAAATACTTATATAAAAATAAAGATAAAATTATCAGTAAAAGCGATTTGATGAAAGAAGTATGGGGATATGCGCTTGATGCGGCCACTCACACGGTTGAAACTCATATTTACAGGCTGCGGCAAAAAGTTGAGCATGAAGATGAAGCCGCTCAGTTGATACTGACATCTGAAGGCGGGTATCAACTCAAATTTTAAGATCGATAAGAACAGGGATATGATCTGAAGGTCGTTCGGCAGAGCGGAATTCTTTAAGGAATTGAACATCGAAAACAGACTTTTTTAAAGGCTCGGTAACCCAAATATGATCCAACCGCCGTCCTTTGTTATTTATCATCCATGAAGGATTGCGATAACTCCACCATGAAAAGATTTTTTCAGGCTCGGGGTAAATCTGACGAACGGCATCGGTAAAGTCTAAAGAATTAAAAAGCCTATCCAAGCGTCCTGTTTCAATAGGTGTATGAGAAATAATTTTTAAGAGTTGTTTATGATTCCAAACATCATTTGGAGAGGGCGCAACATTAAAATCTCCGCAAATTAACATCTTTTTCTTGCTTAAAGCATCTTCATGCTGCTCAAAATATTCCGATATATCGTCCATAAAACAGAGTTTATGAGCAAAGGACAAGTTAATAATCGGGTCTGGAATATCCCCACCGGCCGGAATATAAAGACTGTTAATTTCAATATCCCCAAAAATGGTAGCCTTAATATGACGGGCATCATGTTTGCCGACCCAATCAAGAGGGGTAATATCTGCTAAAGGTATTTTAGAAAGAATGGCCACGCCGTTATAAGACGGCATACTATAAAGAGCTATATGCTCAAGCCCAAAGGATTTAATCGCCTCAAAAGGGAAATCTTCTGACTTTGCCTTAACTTCTTGCAGGCAAATAATATCCGGCGCATAAATATCTGTCAGGCGTTGTAATAAATCAAGCCGGATTCGAATAGAATTAATATTCCATGTAACAAGACGGAAAGAGGGCATAAAAATCAGTTCTTTTTGAAGTTGCGAGAGCTTTTTTTCTTATTTTTGAATTTGAAAACGCTGTCATCTAAGTCAATATCTTTTTTGATATCATACAAAGAAACAGTTACCTCGACACTTTGCGGATCAACGATTTTCCATTGCTTCAGCTCAAGCGGGTTATTTGAAAAAACAAGCGTAATCGGCCCTATATCGCCTTTTTTTGCATAGTCAAGCGTGATAGAGGTTGAGCCGCTGTCTTGATAAAAATCCAAAACTTTAAGATCTTTTCCGTCAATTTTGATAAGGTTTGAAAGAATGAGAGATGCCGGAATATCTTCATAATCAATATGGGTAACCTGATCCAAATCTAAATCATTGTAAACAATAAAGTTACCGTCGCCGACAATCAACACATTGGTCGGTTCGGCGTATTCCATACGGATTTTATTAGGTTTTTTGATAAAAAGGCGGCCTTCTGCGGTGGCGCCATTAGAGGCCATCTGAACAAAAGTTGCCTCCAAACTTTTGATATTATTTAAATAGCTTTCGATTTTTTGCAGATTCTCGGAAGATTGGGCGTGAACATCCAAAGAAAAGAGCAAAACAAAAAAGGTAAGAAAAAACTTTTTCATGCGGATACTATTCCTTTTTATCTGAATAATGTATCTCTAATATAATTCTTTTGCCGGCAAAGTCCAGACAAACATACCCCCTGTTAACACCAAAAAGCATTAACAGGGGGAAGGGGCTAAGTGATATTAGTATCCGCCGCAACCACAGCCGCCGCCTGTATTTGAGGACGACTTAGTGTTGTTTTCGGAAGATTGTTTTGTGCTTTTTTCAGATGAAGAAGCAGACATTTTTTTTGAAGAAGATGAAGAAGAATCTCTCATATCTTTACACATATTTTTTACTCCTAAAAATTAATGTTTAAGCACTAATAGAAGTAAGAGCAAAAACGCCCAAAACAACCTAATCTTTCAGGCTACATGTGCCGCGGTTTGAAAATGCCGTCCTCAAAACCTTGAATTTTAGTATCTTTTTCGGCATCGGCAAGACGCTTAAGAGCAAAAGCCGCATATTCTTTTTCTTTTTCAATCCCGATAAAATGACGATGGAGTTTTTTGGCGACAACGGCAGTTGTGCCAGACCCGAGAAACGGATCAAAAACCACATCTCCCTCATTAGAAGAGGCTAAAACAAGTTTAGCGATAAGTTTTTCAGGTTTTTGAGTCGGGTGGGGTGTGTTTTCAGCCATAGACCAAAACGGAACGGAAATATCCGTCCAAATATTTGATGGATGAGTCAGCCGAAATTTTTGTTTTTTTTCTTCAAACCAATCTTTAGGAGCCCCTTTAGTGTCTCGATAAGGTGCAATAACCGGCCTCAACACTTTAACGGCATCTAAGTTAAAGAGATAGTCATTGCTTTTTGTAAAAAACCAAATATCTTCTAAACAATTTTTCCAGTTATTTTTAGCTCCGCGGCCTTTTTCTCTCTCCCAAGAAATTCGATTCTGAAGAACAAAATATTTAGAAGCAGCATAAGGAATGGGAATAGAACTCTTCCAGTCGGCGCAAATATAAACAGATGCAGTATCTTTGAGAATTCGAACTGTTTTTTTGAGCCATTTGTCAAGCCATTTTAAATAATCTGCAGGAGTCATTTCCTTAAAAACAGATTGCCCGAAATTTTTTGTTAAATTATAAGGAGGATCAACAATCATCAAATCGACGCATTTGTCCGGCAAAAAAGAAAGAGCCCGAAAAGCATCTTGCCAAATCACTTTGTCCAAAACAGCGGATAAATCCGATTTTCGGGATAATTTTACAGCCTGAGCTGAAATCTTTGAAATTTCTTTCGGAGTCAAATGAAGCGTCTTATTTCTGACGGATTCTGTCGGCAATTAATTTTCTCCGAATTTATTATTAAGAAGTGTTTCCAAAGCAGTCATAACTTCTTGAGCCTGTTTTCCCGAGGCCGAAACCTTAATGGTTGTTCCTTTGGAAGCGGCCAGCATCATCAGCCCCATAATGGAACATCCATTGACACATTGACCGATACGCTCGACTTCAACAGTCGCATCAAAAGGTTCAACAGTCTTGACAAAAGCCGCAGCGGCGCGGGCATGAAGTCCTTTAATATTTTTAATTTCAAGTTCTTTAACAATTTTATCGGCCATGGTCTATTTTCCCAAAAGTTGTGAGGCGATGTTAATATATTTTTTGCCGGCTTCCTGTGCGCCCTCAACGGTGTGTTTAATATCATTATCCTTACGCAAAGAAGCTATTTTAATTAACATCGGAAGGTTGATACCGGCCAAAATCTCTACATTGGCTCTGTCCATAACGGATAAAGCCAAGTTTGAGGGCGTTCCTCCGAACATATCCGTCAAAAGCACAACACCTTTGCCTGAATCGACCTCATTAACTTTTTCAAGAATTTCATTACGGCGCATTTCCATATCATCTTCAGGGCCGATACAAACAGCTGCAACTTGTTCCTGCTTGCCGACGACATGCTGCATCGCCGAAATAAATTCGTTTGCCAAATTGCCATGAGTGACCAAAACCAATCCAATCATTTTTTATCCTCTATTTTACGTTTTTTTCACCGTTTTTCCAGATTTTGACCGCGCCGAAATTTTTTAAAAGTTCATCGCGGTTTTTAGCTTTGACAAGCTCATCAGCGCGTGTTTGCCGTCCTTCAAAAACAATTTCTTCAACATTCTCAACAGGAACGCCGTAAACGCGTTCGACCATTTTTCCTTTAAGTTCAACAATCATAACAAACTCGGATTCGGCCAAAGGTTCGACGGTTTCTTCATTAATATTATCAAGCTTAACAGCCAGATGAGAATCTCTTTTCAAAAGAGCTGTCCTCTTGCCATCAAATTCCAAAACAGGGTTTTCGGGCAAACCCGAACGAGTATCAATAAAAATAGCCAACTCGCCATATTTATTTTCAATAATCTCAAAGAAATCTTGTTTTTCAATAAGGGTATAATATTGCGTTTCCATGTTAAAAATCTTTCTGATATTGCGAAAATCTTTTAATATGCTATAACAATATTACCAAACTGTCAATTTTAGGTTAATGAGATATGCAAAAAACGGCCGGAAAATTTATTTGGAATTATCTTCAAAAATTTAAATTTGTGTTAGCAGGAATTTGCTTGTCAGCTCTTGCGGCGCGAGGAATTTCGCAAGCGGGTTCTTATGTAATGGCAAAGATTTTCAGTTTTGCGGGGGCTTCATTTGATAATCCGGTTTATTATGAAACATTGTTAAAATTATTGTTGCTATGCTGCGGGCTGGAATTATTTGGACACTTATTTCAAACGATGAGTATATGGTTCGGCTGTCGTTTAATACCCTTTATTCGCTCTATTGTGATTAAAGATGTGTTTGAATATGTCAACAGGCATTCTATTTCATACTTTGTCAATGAAATGACCGGAAACATTTCAAACAAATTCAATCAACTTCAAAACGGGATGGTTGAATTTTTTATGCAGTCCGGAAACATTTTATTTGACGGATGTTATCTGATTGTCAATTTGGCCATCTTGGCATGGATGAGCTGGGTTTTAGGAGCAACAATAATTGCGTGGGTCTTTTTGATGTTTTTTGTTGGACGGCATTTCGGACGTAAAAGGGCAGAATTATCCCGCCGAACATCGTTGCAGCAAAGCCGGTCCAATGCGGTCATTGTGGATTCGATAGCTAATTACAGTGAAATAAAAAGTTTTGCCAACTATAAATACGAACGGTTAAACCTGATTAAAACACTTCGATTGTGGCGCCAAGCAGAGAGTAACGAGCAAAAACAAAAAATGATGATTAACTTTTGGCTCGGAATGGTTGCTGTCTGTTCGGAATTATTTTTTATGATATTAAGTTTGGGGTTGTTTTATTGGAACAAACTGGATATGGTCGGATTCTTTTTTATTTTGACGATCTTTCACCGCCTAAGCGGAATAGCCTTTGGCGTGACATGGAATGTTAATAATATGTCGCGAATTGTCGGTCAGATAGATTCGGCGTTGGAAACATTATCTGTTGAACCGGAGCTTAAAGATTCGCCGAAAGCCGAAACAATAAATGCCAAAAAAGCGCAAATAGAGTTTGAAAATGTTTGTTTTTCTTATTCGCATGAACAGCCTATTTTAAATGACTTTAACTTAAAAATTAAGGCCGGAGAAAAAGTAGGCATTGTCGGATCGTCCGGAGCCGGAAAATCAACACTGATTAAGCTTGCGGCAAGGTATTTTGATGTCCAAAAGGGAAGCATTAAGCTGAATGGAAAAGACATCAGAAACATCACGCAGGAATCTCTTCATCGAATGATTGCAACCATACCGCAGGATGTGTGTTTGTTTAACAGAAGCCTGATGGAAAATATTCGTTACGGAAAAACAAATGCATCGGATGAGAATGTCAAAAAAGCGGCAGCTCAGGCTTTTGCAGACAAGTTTATTGAAAAATTTCCCGAGAAATATGAAACAAAGGTTGGCGACAGAGGGGTTGTGTTGTCAGGAGGAGAAAGGCAGCGCATAGCTATTGCTCGGGCTATTTTGAAAAATGCGCCGATATTGATTTTTGACGAGGCCACATCATCATTGGATTCCGAAAGCGAGAAATATATTCAAGAATCACTAAAAACCTTGATGAAAGGCAAAACGGTCATCGCCATTGCTCACCGGTTGTCAACGCTGCGCGAAATGGATAGAATAATTGTTCTGGAAAATGGCAAAATTATTGAGCAGGGAAGCCATTTAAGCCTCTTGCGTAAAAAAGGCCGCTATGCAGAGTTATTTAAAATGCAGACGGATGGGTATATTCAAAAAGCCTAGAAGTTATAAATTAAAGATAAATTAGCTGTTGCATCCTGATAATCCGAGCCAAAGCTGTATGTGCCGGATAAAGCTGCGCTCCAATTATTTGCCAAGTCAAACGACATTCCGGCTTCAAGTCTGGCTAAAGTTCTGTTTGAAGCAGCTTCCAAAGACAGGTTCTCAAGAAGAACAAAATCACTGGTATTGTTCAGGATTTGAACAAAGGAGGGTTTGGCATAAATTTCAGCCTTGCCTTCAGGAAACCGCCAGCGTTTGGCAATTTTGAGACCCGCTTCAATTTCTGTGCGGGTGGCATTGTCAAATTCGGTTGTTTTTCCGGCATTATCTTTAATCTCATCAAGATCAACGGAGGCATAGCTGATGCGAACCCCCGGCTCAAGGCGAATGCCGTTAATGTTTTCATAAATAAAGTTAACATCAAGCGTAATACCATAGGTCGTTCCGCTGACATCTCCCTCAACGCCATCAGCTGTAGAAACATCTCCGTCTATTTTTCCGGCATAAGCTGCTGCGACAACGGATAAGAGCCTGCTGTCATGGCGCAGATAAAGGCCGCCGAGATAGCTGTTCAAAGAAATATCCGCAGAATTCCTGATTCGATAAGTCTTGCCGTCATCTTCAAAGGAATAAGAACCGGAACGGTAAGATGCTAAAATACCGAATTTTGTTTGGTTGTCGCCGATAAGATCTAACCCGCCGTCTAATCCGCCAATAGTGGCAGTATAGTTGTAAGGATCTTGAATCTTGGCTGTCGTATACACCGGAGCTGCCCAGCCGGTAAGTGTCGGCCGGCTGCTGTGGCAGATTCGGTTGGTGTATTTTGAATAAGCTGTCCGAGGACATGGAATTTGACGCGGTTCGCTTTCTGCGATGTTTTTACGTAAAGATGCCCCCAAAGAAGCTGTTTGCATAAAAGTAGTATCAATTAATCCATAATAAGCGGCAGTTTCCGGTGTGATATTCGGCCGGTTTGTGTCGAGAGCATAAGAATACCATTGATTATTATCAAATAATACATCCCAGTCAAAAGGAGAACCGTCAACACGCCAAATCTTAAAAGAGGATTGGCCTCCGGTTACATTTGAGGGAGCTTCAGCAAATAATACAGAATCAGAAGGATTACCTGCATCTAAAGATTTAAGGTAAACCAAAGAACTTCCTTTAACATCGCCTCCGATTGAGAGCTTATCGGATGTTCCGTCAACAGGGTTCATATCCATAATAATCATGGAGCCGTCTTTTCCTTCAAAATCTCCGGTAACTGTAAGGACATCTGAGGAATTAGCGCCGGAGAGGGTAAAATCAATTGCACCGTTATTGATAAGATTCCCGTTTATCGTCGCTGAAACAACATTTTCCAGAGTTCCGGAAACGTCTAAGGTTGCTCCGTTGTTAATAATAAAGTTTTTGTTTGTTCCGCTCATCGCAAGCGAAGAAGTCAATCGCGCCGTTGTGCCAGAGGCTAAGGTAAGCGTATCCCAGCCGCTGATAGTCAAATCTGAAAGGGTATAGGATCCTGAATTTAAAACAAGATTCTTATCTTCAGCCGTTTCATTGACCAATCTGTTATTAAAAGCAGCATTAAGACCGTTTGTAAGGATTAAGGTTGTTAATTCTGATTGACCCCAGTTAATAGAAGATGATAAAGACAAGTCAGCTTCAGCGTAAATATTTATTGAATCTTTTAAAACAGTATCGGCGGCCAAAGAAATAACAGAGCCGTTTGTTGCGATGAGGCCGTTCAAGATACCGCCGGATTCTGAACTCAAAGTTCCTCCGGAATTAACAATTGTGTTGGAAGCCTGTCCGCCGTTCTTAACAGTCATTGTGCCGCCGTTAATGGTTGTTGAAGATGCTTCAGCGCCGGAATTTAAGGTAAAAGAACCACCGGTAACAGTTGTATCTGTAATCATTCCACCAGAAGCTGTAACTGTTCCGGTATCTGAAATAGTCACATCTTTAACTGTTCCCGAGGTTACATCTAAAAGACCGCCCTGAACAGTTGTATTTACCGCAGTTCCGCCGGAAACAGCCAGTGTGCCGGAAGTAACGGTTGTGTCAGAGGCTGTTCCGTCCGTATTGACAATGAGGACACCTCCGCCAACAGTCAAGTTTTCAGCCGCCCCAACCGCATCAACGGACAAAATCCCGTTGGAGCCTAAGATAAGGTCTTGAATACGATGATCTTTGATTACGAGTTCTTGAGCCTGATAATTCGAATCATAAATAGCGTCAATAGTTGCATTTGTTGAAAATCTGAAAGCGCTTTGAGCCTCAATAATAACGTCGGAAAGAACGGCCCTATCCGTCAGAGCTTCAATAATTCCGGAATTGACTTCAATATCTTTAGCCAATCCTTTATCGACAACAAGAGTTCCCCCGTTAACTTTTATATTTTCCGCTATGCCGTCACTTGTCCCGTTATTGACAACTTCTAAAACAGAGCCATTAGTGATATTCAGACCGGATGCAGTATTATTTAGGATGGATCCGCTTGAGGACCCGTCTGAAGTTTGAATGTTTGTGACGGTAGCCGCTGTGGTAAAAGCAAATTTTGAATTATCATTCAATTTAAGGTCATCAACTGTAGCTGCGCCGATTGTCCTGATTATTCCTCCGGCGTTAACGATTGTATTTGATGCTGTTCCACCTGCATTAACAGTTAGTATTCCATCGCTGTTAACGGTTGTTCCTGTAGCGGTGCCGTTGTTGTTAACATCAAGCTTGTTATAAGTATCGGAAGATGAAATGGTTTGATTATCGGCTGTTTCGCCATCGCCGACGGTAAGTGTTTCTGCAGAAAAAGCTTCTGTGCCGTTTAATAAAATTAAACAGCAGAAAAGGGCTGTGCTTGCCAAAAAAGAATACCTTTTCTTTATAAACACCGCAGTTTCCTTTGAATATAAAGGTTTCCCGACAGAATCGGAAGAACCTGAACGGCCGTTGATATCTAAAGGCTAGAAGAAAAAAATTAACAAAAAATTACCGATTCCCTCAAAGAAAACAGGCGATTCGCTGCAAATCAAGACTCAGATTCGTTTTGAGTCCGATTGAAAAATTTTAAAAAGAGGTAAAAAGAATCGCAAAAAATTGTCCGAATCGCAAATTTTTATCAGCAATTCGAAACGGTATTGTTATGAACATGCAAGAATTGGGCGCAGGAACGCATCGGCTCAAAGAGCTCCGGATTGGTTGTCGTAATAAAAGCTTGAACGTTTAAATCAACGATTTTTTCAAGAAGGGCTTCCCTTTTGATGTCGTCCAGATGGGCAGCAACCTCATCCAAAAGCATGATAGGCGAAAACCCTTTATACAAACTTTGGCATTTTGTCTGAGCTAAGATAATGCTGATAAGCAGAGATTTTTGTTCCCCTGTAGAACAAAGATCGGCGGGCATGCTCTTTTTCTTGAAATAAACTTTGAAGTCTGTTCTGTTAACCCCGTCAGGATTGTCATTTTCAAGAATGTTTTTTCGTTGAGATTTGATGAGGGCGCAATAATCTTCCTCAACCTCAACGGCCGGTTTGGAATCCAAAGATTTTTCAACAATACCGTCCAGCTCCATTCGGACAGAGGGAAAAACATCATCGGGTTCTTTTTCAATAAAGGCATTCAATCGGGCAACCTGTTCTCGTCTGGCTGCGGCAATAGCCACGCCTAGAGAGGCCATATTCTCTTCTAAAGAAGAGAGCCAATAATTATCCCTTTTGCCTTCTTTAATAAGCCGATACCATTCCCGATACAAATGTTCGAACGTTGCCGTTCTCTTGGCATGTTCCATATCAAAAGCATAGACAAGACGATCCAAGAATGAGCGTCTGGGCTGACTGCCGCCCCTGAACAATCTGTCCATTTGCGGCGTCAACCAAATGGCGGATAAATAACGGCCTAAGTCAGCCTGAGAAGATAGTTTTGTGCCGTCGAGTTTAACAATACGGCGTTCAAAAGAACGTAGTTCATCAGATTCATCAACTTCTTTTGATGATTTTTCAACGGCCGTGGACAAGGAAAATCTTTCGCCGTTATTAATGATTTCTGCAGCAACAGCCCAGTTTAACGGGGAAATAAAAGAAATATGTTCAGACAAACCTATTTGAGGAATAAAACGCTTGATATCAGCCAATCTGGCTCCCCTGAGTCCTCGTCCGGGAGTTAAAAAAGAAACGGCTTCCAAAATGTTTGTTTTACCGCTGCCGTTTTCTCCAAAAATAATAATTGGAGCAATAGGCGTATTGAGTCGCAAAGAGGCATAGTTTCTAAAGTCAGTTAAAGTCAGGCGTTCAACACCTGACTTTAACTGGGATAAGGTTTCTAAATTTTGGGCAAGATTATCCATTTATACTCTCATCGGCATCAGCACATAAATAGCGCTGGCATCTGAAGTATCGTGGATAACTGACGGAGAAGACGCATCTGCAAAAGAGATGCGGACAGTGTCGCCTTTTATTTCCGCCAAAATATCAAGCAGATAACGGAAATTATAGCCGATTTCCAAATCCTCATGTTCGTATTTTGCTTCCAAATCTTCCGAAGCGCTGCCCAAATCAGGACTTGAAGTAACAATCGTAACCTTGTTGGGATGAGTCAGCATCTTAATAGCGCGAGTTCTTTCTGCAACAACTGAAACACGATCTACGGCCGCAGCCAAATCTTTGACGCCGAGTTCCAAAGACTTATTGTTATCTGTCGGAATAACGCGTTCATAATCCGGATAGGTGCCATCAATAAGTTTTGAAGTCAAGGTAATGTCCGTTACTGAAAAACGAACTTTGTTTTCCGAAATTTCAACGGTAACATTTTCGACAGCGCCATCATCAAGAAGTTTTCTTATTTCGGCAATTGTCTTACGCGGAATAATAACACCTTTTAAGTTTTCGGCGCCTTTAGGCAACGGGGTTTCAACACAGGCCAAACGGTGGCCGTCAGTTGCGACAACCCGTAAAACTTCAGAAGATCCTTCAGCTTTTGCATGAATATACAAACCGTTCAAATAATACCGTGTTTCTTCTGTCGAAGCCGCAAATTGTGTCCTATCGATAACATCTTTCAAATCATCTTTTGTCATAACAAAAGACGTCGGAAGCTTATCACCGGAAATAATCGGAAAATCTTCAACGGCGATTGTTGATAGAGAAAATTTCGATCTGCCGGAAGAAATTGTCAATTGACCTTTGTCATCAGGATAAATCAGCTCAACCTGAGATCCGTCCGAAAGCTTTCTGACAATATCATAAAGCATGTGAGCAGGAGCTGTGGTAGCTCCTGTTTCCGTAATTTTAGCATCGGCCATTTCCGTAATTTCGGTATCCATATCGGTAGCCTTAAAGCTGATACCGTCGCCAAGCGCCTCGATTCTGACGTTTGATAAAACGGGAATAGTGTTTCTTTTCTCTACAATGCTCTGAACATGGCTCAGAGTTTTTAATAAATTTGCACGCTCAATAGTAAATCTCATTTGCTTTTATCCATAAAAAAACGACTTATTGTTAAACTTTGATAAGATTGTAACACAAACAGTCTAAATCAAAAGACAAAACAATAAGTCGTCAACAGGTTTTTGAATAAATCTAAGCGTCCAAAAGGCGTCTCAAAGCTTCAACATTTTCAGCCAAAGAAACATCTTCCATAATCAATTCTTCAACTTTACGAACGGCATGCATAACTGTTGTATGGTCTCTGTCAAACTTGCGGCCGATCTCCGGTAAAGAACGAGATGTCAACTGTTTGGCCAAATACATGGCAATCTGACGCGGACGGGCAACGGTGCGGGCACGGCGGGAAGATTGCATTTCCTTAACGGAAATATTGAAATGCTCAGCAACTTTCTTTTGGATTTCATCAATGGTTGTGCGTTTGTCAAAAGAACGCAGCATATCTTTCAAAATATCCTGAGTCATATCCAAAGTAATTTCGTGATTGCTCAAGAGTTGAGAATGAGCGATAACACGACGCAAAGCTCCTTCAAGTTCGCGAATGTTGGATGTAATTTTGGTGGCTAAAAATTCAGCGACTTTCTGTGGAAGCTCCAAACCGAGCTGTTTGGCTTTACTGTTGAGAATTCCCATGCGCAAATCAAAATCTGTCGGATGAATGTCTGCAACCAACCCGCAACCCAAACGAGATTTCAACCGAGCTTCGATTCCTTCCAAATCAGCAGGAGATTTATCAGCTGAAATGATAATCTGGCGGCCTTCTTCAATAAGAGAATTAAATGTATAGAAAAACTCTTCTTGAGTAGTATCTTTACCGCCCATAAATTGGACGTCATCAACCATCAAAACATCGACAGAACGAAACTGCTCTTTGAAAGCGGTTGTATCTTTGTAGCGCAAAGCTCTGACGAATTTATACATAAACTTTTCAGCCGACAAATAAACAATGTTGCGGGTCGGATCTTGTTGTTTGATGTGCCAAGCAATGGCGTGCATCAAGTGAGTCTTTCCGAGGCCGACGCCGGAATACAAGAATAACGGGTTGAAAGAAATGTTTCTGGATTCGGCAACTTTACGGGCAGCCGCATAAGCAAACTCATTGGTTTTGCCGACAACAAAATTGTCAAAAGTATATTGAGGATTCAGCGGAACAGATAAGGAGTCATTCAAGCTACCGTCATTTGCATTGGCGATTAAGGAGGAAGAACCGGACTGATAAATATTTTGCGGCCGCGGAGATGTGTTAATGCTCTTTAAGAGAGAGCGGCAGGTCGGAGCGTATAACCCCTTAGACGGAACGGCTTCTTGACCTGCCTGAACGATGAAATTGATGTTTTTAATGGAGGGGTTTTTCTTTTCCCAGATTTTGTGAATACGATCACTGTAATTTGTAATTACCCAGTTTCTCATGAAACGTGTCGGAACGCAGATATTCATTGTCCCTTCACTGAAAGATCCTATTGTTAACGGTTTAAGCCAGCTGTCAAAGGCAGTTTCTCCGATTTCGATTTTCAACTGATCACAAATCTGATTCCATTGATCCAAAACAGCTGTGTCATTAACAATTGCTTCCTCGGCCATTTTTTACTCCCCAATTTATTCTCAAAAAATTAAACCCCGTCACCCGTCCTTCAAAAATCTTTTCTCTGCTGATTCGCCATGGCAAAAACCATACGATAAAATATCAACGCAAGTTCCCCGACATACTATAATATGTCCTTGCGGATATATCAGTATAAGAAAATCCCTTTAAAATTCGAAGGATTTGACTGACATCCCAAAAAAATAAGTATGGACGATTCTGTCTGCTTTTAGATTCTAAAAAATTTCAAAATAAATTTCAAAATTCTCTAACAAAGTGATTCGGATACTAGGATTAAAAAAAGATAAAAACAACAGAACTTTTATAGAACATATAAATTAAATTCCTTGACAAAGCTTTTTCGAGGAGTCGCGCGGATTCTGCCGATTTTAGCGCAAAAAACACAAACCGAAAACTCCGTAAACAGAGAACGGTTTGTGTTTTAAAAGATTGCGTAAAACTTAAATTACAAAGCTTTAATTTTCTGAGACAGACGAGAAACTTTGCGAGAGGCAGTGTTTTGTTTGAAAACACCTTTTCTGACAGCGCGCATTAATTCGGATTCGGCAGTTTTGAAAGCGGCAGCGGCAAGTTCTTTATCACCGGCAAGAATAGCTGCTTCAACTTTTTTTACAAAAGTGCGAACACGACTTCTGCGAGCCCCGTTAATAACGGCTCTTTTGTTATTTCTGACGATTCTGCTCTTAGCAGACTTATGATTGGCCATTTTTTTCTTCCATTCAAATTTAGTTGTTATTCCAATTTTTTAATGTAATGCTTTATAAACTTGATTCTGCAGTTAAGTCAACAATAATTTTTCGATAAAACGAGTTTAAAGGCTTTTTTATTTAAAATTTTCCAAAATTGCTTTAAATTCGGGGGTGTTCATGTTCAAACGGCAGCTTTTTAATTCAAGTTCCAAACCATTTTGAAGATTCATATTTTCAACCTGTTTCAGAGTCTCTTTTGCCTGCATAACGGCTTGATATGGCAGCGAAGCGATTCGATTGGCGATTCTCAGCCCCTCTTCTGATAAATCCTGAAGGGGAACAACCCTGCTGATTAACCCGCACAAAGAAGCTTCCTCCGCCGAAAGAGATTTACCTGTCAAAATAAGTTCCATGGCTTTTGCTTTACCGATACGGTGCATTAATCTTGAACAGCCGCCGAACGAAGGAATAGCTCCGATGGAAAGCTCCGGATAACCGAATTCAGCCGATTCCGCAGCAAGAACAATGTCCGCGGCCAAAGCCAGATCACACCCGAGACCAAGAGCATAGCCCGACACCAAAACAATAAGAGGTTTGGAACAATTGGCAATTTTATTAAACTCATCTTGCCAGGCTTTGAGAGCAAGACTTTGTTGCGAAAGTTCATCGTTAAGGGCATTGATGTCGATTCCCGCAGCAAAAACTTTATCCGAACCTTTAAGAATGATACAACGGATAGCATCATCATATTCCCATGTTTGAACCTGATAAGCAATTTCATTAAGCATCTCAAGATTGACGGCGTTCATATCATCAGGTCGGTGCAAAGTAATAATACCTGTCGATCCATCTTGAGCAGTCAAAATAGTATTGTTCTCATCCATATTCTAAATCCTTTTAATTTTTGCTTTTTAGGGTTAACCGAATAACTAAAGGCGAAGCGGATTCGCGGTTGATTTCCAAAGATTCGCCTTCTCGTTCCGAAACAAGTTTTGATGAAGATATCGTTGTGATTTTCCATCCCATTTGAGGAAGTGTTTCTTTATAAAAAGAGATAACTTTGTCAAAAGATAATGTTTTGGATTCGAAAGACATTTCAATAAAACGAATTTCCTCGTTTCCGAAGCTTAATCCCGTATCTTCTGTTTGGGTTAATTCGGCGGGCAAAGGAATATCTTCAAGTCCCTCGACAAAAGAAGCTTTTGCAGAAAAACAAAAAATAATCGTTAAGATGAAAAAACAAAAATACTTCATAACGGAAAATCCCTAAACTTTTTTAATAACTGAAAGTATAAAAACTTTTTTGAGCTAATACAATAAAAATAAATTGTTGCACTCAAGTATAAAATAAGATAACTTCCGTCAGATATATAAAGAAAATGAAAATGATAAAAAGATTACGCCGACAGAGTAAATATTTTGCACCGCAGACAGAAGCAGAGCATGTCTGCGACTATCCGGGATGTCAAAAAGCCGGAGAATACAGAGCCCCGAAAGACAGGACACTGAAAGAATATTATTGGTTTTGCTTAGAACATGTTCAGGAATATAACGCCAGATGGAATTATTACGGAGATGAGTATCCTGAAGAAAATGAAGACTTAAAACGACAGTTTAAATTTTCATCAAGAATAAAATATAATTTCGGATTCGATTTTGATGATGGATATAATATTTTTGATCATGTTTCCTATTTTTCGGCAGAGCCGAATATTCGCCTGACGCCTGATGAACATCAGGGGCTTAAAATTATGGAAATAGAGATTGAAGGTTTGACAAAGGCTGAATTGAAAAAAGCCTACAAGAAAACGGTCAAAAAATATCATCCTGATATCAATACGGATGAATCGGCAGAAGAAAAGTTCAAAATTGTCAGCACAACTTACAAGTCTTTAATGTCTAAGTTGACACAATAATCTGTTACTCACGGACGTTTTGTTTTTTACGGGTGTCACGTAAAGCCTTTTGAACTTTTTGAGTTTCGGATTCTTTCTTTGCTCGGGACATCTTTTTGGGTTCAGTGCGACCGGATTTTTCCAAAATCATTTCAGCTGTTTCTCTGGTATTTTTCGATTTCCCGATAGCGATTAAATCTTTTTCTTTAATATCGTTTACTGTTTTTGGATTAATTTTTTGAGAGGCGGTCGAGGCTTGCCTCATCTTTTTTAATCCTTTAATTGCAAAGGAAGCGTCCTTAGGTGAAAGGCCTTTCAAATCAAGAGATGTCTTGGCGGATATATCTTTGGCTAAAGCTTTGTCATATGTTTCAGAGCTTTGGGTAACATCTTGAATGCTGTCTAAGGCTATTTTTTTGTTAAGTCCCTTAAGGCCAAGGTCTTTTGTCATTTTATCCGCCATTATAACGGCTTCCATCTTTCCGGCGGTTTGCTGCATATTTTGGTTTTTGAGCGTCTGCTTAAACTGAAGTTCTTTTTTTTCGTCTTCTTTCAGAGCGCTGAAAAGCGAAGACGATTCGTCGTCCATTGAAAAATGGAGCACAATTTCGTTTTCGTCGTCCTCTTCATCATCATCATAAATATCTTTAATCTTTGTCCGAAGTTTTTTTAATCCAGGAGCTAATGTTTTAGCTTTGGCTGCGGTAGTTTTAAAGTTTCGCCGATCTTTAGCCTGAGCTTTCAGGAGTTTTTTTACATCCACGCGTCGAGAAATACGGGATTTTGTTTCAAAGCCCTTGTCTTGTTCCCATTCAATATTGGATGAAATATCGTCTTCAGCCATAAAGTTCCTCTAAATATTCTTTATTCTATTAACAGTGTGTCACGATTCTTTTTTTCTGTCAATCCTGATGCTTATAGGTAATCATCAGAGAACCGTCCGACAGATGGGCAACATTAAGTTTGAGATTGATGCCGTCCTGTCGATTCAAAGACAGGGTTTTAGATGTCATATTCAGAATAGCTTCGCCCAATTCTTTTTTAAGCAGCGACCAATCTTCATTTTGAGAAAAGAAAGCTCGTTGACTGTCCAGAATTTCATCAAAAGAGGGTTCCAGACTCAAAAAGGTTTTATCCGCAAGCCATAATTTAAGATAAGCATCATTGAAAAAATTTAAACGACCGTTTGAGCCGAAAATAAGAACAGCATCAAATAAATTAGAAAGAATTTCGTTTTGAATAGAGATTAAGGCGTTATAGGCACTGGTTGCTGCCAAACGGTCAGAGATATCTTCATACGCAAAAATAATGCCGCCGGAAGGATAGGGCGCGCGGATTCGGCGAAGCGTCTTGCTGTTAGGAAGATGTAAAAGATCGTTAACAGGCTCCATAATTTGAGAAAATTTTTTAAGTTCTTCTTTTTTGAACGATTTGTAATCAGGAACTTCCGGCAAAAGCCGATTCTCTCTGATAACATCCAAAAAAGCCGGATATGTCGGATTGTCTTCTAACCAAGAAGGATTTAGTTTCCAGAGTTTTAAAAAAGGTTGGTTATAAAAATCAAGAGACATATTTTGGTTAAAAACAGCAAAAGCCGTTCCCAAAGCTCCCAAAATTTCAAGATGAGCATTTTGATGTTGTTTAAGATTTCGCCGGAGTTCATCAAGTTCGGAAATGTTTATTAAACAACCGGAACTGAAAGTCTTTTCAAGATTTTGTTCGGCGTAAAAAGGCGCTTCAATGGTTTCCATTGTGATACGGTTTCCTTTTAGGATAACCGAAACAGACCTTTTCCCCAGACGTTTACTGTCATGCACCTGTCGAGCCAGAGCTTTTGAAATACTTTCTCCGCCGGTATCCAAAATCTCCGAATGATCTGCCAAAATTTCTTCACGGGTTTTATCCGGAATAAAGTCGGCAAATTTTTTATTACAATAAGTAATATTAAGAGAATTATCTCTGAGCCAAACAGCAAAAGGCAGGTTGTCCAAAAGATCCTGTTGAAGTAAAAATTTTTCTTCCGCTTCTTTTTTTGCTCCTTCAAGAGTTTTAATCCGATTCGTTGCGAAGCTGATATCTCTGAACCAAATCATATCACAATAAATGTTTCCGTCGGCACCGTTAATGCGGACGCCTTCAAGGCGAATATACTTGTCAGCGGTTTTAAGCAAAAAATAATCTTCAAAAGCGATTCCTTCTTCTTTAAGCAAGCCCACATATTTATTGATTTTTTTAACATCATCTTTGTAAAAGTTTTTTAAAATATCATTGAAATCGGATTTGATACCCTTTTCAAGTCCCAAAATAACAGCCAATCGACGAGAGCATCTTTCGGAAATTTCTTTGCGGGGGTCATTGACCTTGTCATCAGGATAAATAAAGGCAAAATAACCATCATGAGAAGCATATAATGTTTCGGCATACCTTTCGCGATCGCGCCGTAAAAAATAATTCCGTTGTTTTAGTTTCAAAAACATAAAGACAAGCAGCAGTATTATTCCGAAAAAGACGATAAAAACAAGACCTATGGCCAGCCATAATTCAGGTGCGGCATCATACATATTTCTTAAAAGCTCGGTATTCATAATTGCTCAGTTTCTAAAAAAGGATTGTTTATTTAATGATTTTAGTATATAAAAACCATTATTCAAATTTAAATTTAAGACAAGTGGAAAAATGTATACATTAGCTTTTGATACAACAGGTGCCGGATGTGGAATAGCTTTGGCTGATAAGGATAAAATTCTTTCCGAGTTTGAAAAAGAAGCAGAATTCGGGCAGGCTGAAATTTTAATGCCGCAGATACAAAAGATGCTCCAAGAACAAAGTTTGTCTTTTCAAGATTTGGGAGCACTTTTTGTCTGTGTAGGTCCCGGATCTTTTACGGGGGTGCGTTCAAGCATTGCAGCGGCAAGGGTTTTCGGGTTTGCAGCTCCTGAACTCAAATTAAGCGGTGTAACGGCTTTTGAAGCATATTTGGCAACTTTATCCGAAGAAGAAATTGCCGATAAGAATGCAGTGATTATTGAAACAAGACGTGATGATTTTTATGTCCAAATATTTGACCGCAAGCTTCAAAATTTAACGGAACCGATGGCTGTTTCTTATGAAGAGGCATTGAAATTTCTAAAAAAAGACGGCTGCTTGGTGTCTTTGGTTGGAGATGGTGTTGAGCGCTTTTTAGACAGGCCGAGTGGATTGACTTTGCATGCCATAAAAATGTATGACGTTTTGCCAATCCGAGCTCTTATGAAAGCAGGACAGGCATTGTTAAAAGAAAAAAAGCTGAATTATCCGAAACCGTTATACCTGCGTGCGCCTGATGTAACGATTCCCGCAAAATAAAAGTAAAAAAGCCCCGCGTGACGGGGCTTTTTCCTATTTACCAAGGCAACCTTGAGTTTCTTTAGCGTAACGGGCATAACATTTATAAAAACAAGCTAAACCTTGCTGAACGGCATAATTAACGGTTCCTTTAGGGTAGTGTCCGTGTTTGTCAAGAACGCCTGCTTTAATTCCTGTCAAAATTTCAATACCGTCATCAACTGTGTCAACAGCCCAAACATTAAAGTTTCCATCTTCAACAGCCTGACAAATATCTTCTCTCAACATTAAGTCAGCAACATTCGTTCGCGGAATAATAACCCCTTGATCTCCGGTCAGTCCCTGATGTTTACAGACATCAAAGAACCCTTCAATTTTTTCATTAACGCCGCCGATAGGTTGAATTTCGCCAAACTGGTTGATAGATCCCGTTACAGCAATATTTTGTTTAATTGGGATACCCGAAATTGCCGAAAGCAGGCAATAATATTCAGTTGATGAGGCACTATCTCCATCAACGCCTCCGTAAGATTGTTCAAAAACAATAGAAGCATTAAGCGATAACGGACAATATTTTGCAAAACGATTCGCCAAAAGACTTTCTAAAATCAAAACACCTTTAGAATGAATCGGACCGCTCATCTCGACTTCTCGTTCAATATTAACAAAATCTCCTTTGCCGATTCGAACTTGGGTCGTAATGCGTGTCGGTTTACCGAAGCTGTTTCGAGAAAAGACATAAACGACAAGGCCGTTGATTTGACCGACTTTCTTTCCTTTAATATCAATCAGAATTGTTCCCTTGTCGATTTGCTCCAACATGGCTTCTTTGATGCGACTTCCACGGTAAATTTGTGCTTCAATAGCCTGATCAATATGGTTTTTGCCGATGTGATTTGACTTAGACTTGCGCGCCCAATAATCAGCCTCACGCAGCAAATCTCCGATAGAAGCGATATGAGCCGTTAACTTTTCAGAGCTTTCGGCTAGACGAGAAGAATATTCAATAACTTTAGCTACAGCCTGACGGTTAAGCGAGCGTAAATGTTTTTTCTTTGACAAAGAACCAATAAGTTTTGCATATTCAATCTCGTTTTCTTTTGTCCTGTCCATAAGGATTCCAAAGTCCGCTTCAACCTTAAAATAATCCAAAAAGTCAGGATCTCGTTCACTTAAGAGCTCATAAAGGTCGGCATCGCCTGTCAAAATGATTTTGACATTCAGCGGAATGGGCTCAGGATCCAGAGAAATTGTCGTAAAAGAGGTATCTTCACTCGGAGCTTCAATTTTGATTGTCTTTGAAGCAATGGCTCGTTTTAAAGAATCCCAAGCAAAAGGCTGCATTAAAAGTTTGTGCGCATCAATAAGCAAAAATCCGCCATTAGCTTGATGAAGCGCGCCGGCCTTAATTAAGGTAAAGTCAGTCAAAAGGGCGCCGTATTGTTGCAGCCTTTCAACTTTACCGACTAAATTCCCTTGTGTCGGGTGGTCTAAATGAACAATCGGAGCTCCCGAATTTGGTTCATTTTTAACAATAACATTAACCTTAAATTTGGCATATTTATCCTCTTCAGGCTGTTTAATTTTTGAAAGCAGCGTGCTTAAAGGATCTTCGTTCTCAGTCGGAGCAGCAGGCTCGGCAGAGGGCAAAAACTCTTCCACATTTTCAAGAATGTATTTTTGAATATGTTTTAAGAAGTCATTGGCCTGACGATGCCCTTTGTATTTTGCATGCAGCTCGTCAATAGGTTTCTTGACGGCTTCTTTCAAAAAGCGGGTGCGCAGACGATTCGTTTCATCTCTTTGTTTGTCTTCCCAAGCAGGCAAATCCTGTGCCGAATTTTCGATTTCAGCCTGCATTTGGTTAAGATCTTCAATGAGTTGCTTTTTTTCTTCTTCAGGAAGTTCGTCAAAAGCTTCCGGACTTAAAACCTCGCCGTTTTTGACGGGAGCTACAACCAATCCGACAGGCATATGTAATAAAGAAACGCTCTTGCCTTTGGCTTTCTTTTGAAGAATTTTAATGTATTTTTCTTTGGATTGTTTGTATTTTTCCTGAATAATATTAAGGCCGGCCTTATATTCATCACTTTCAAATATAGCCGGAATAGATCCGGAAAGAGTTTCAATTAACTTATCAATATCTTTGGCAAAATCGCTTGCCGTGCCGGCAGGAAAAGAAATAGCATTAGGTTTATAAGGCTCATCAAAGTTGTAAACATAAGCCCAGTCATCGGGGGTGGGGCGTTTTTTTGCCTCTTGAGCAAGAACGCGTTTAACGAGAGAGCTCTTGCCTGTTCCCTCAGGCCCCAAGCAAAACAGATTATATCCTTTGGACTGAATATTAATCCCGATTTCAACAGCGGCCAAAGCTCTGTCCTGCCCCAAAGCCGAGAGCCTCTCCTCAAGTTCGGCGGTAGATTGAAAATTAAATTTTTGAGGATCACATTTTGTATAAAGCTGATTGGTCCGAAGTTTTATAATAGTCATGAGAAAAATCCCTATACATTAAAGGTTTTATAAACTATGTTGAATAATATATCTCTAAAACCTAATTTTGAGTAAAGAAAACAAAAGTTGCTGCAATATTTCATTTTAATAAGCATTTTAATGCTGGTCGTTTTTGCATTTGTGCAAATGTGGATAGGGCTCAATCGGTTGAAAAGACGAACGGTTGAGAAAATAATCAGTAAAAAAATAATAAACCGGCCTGACTTTTCAACACCGGTTATGCGTAAGATTGCTTATGAAATTTTAAAATTGCCCCAAAAAGCTAAGATAGAGGCTTTAAAAGCTGTCGAAGATGAAAATTTGGATAAATTGGCAGATAAGATAAAATCAGAAAATTTAAGAAAAAAAATACTCTTTCTTTGGAACGGAAAGCAAAGTCTTGTCCGAATGAAAGATACAGAAAGTAGGTTGTTGACGATAAAAAAAATGCTGCGCTGTCAACAAATTGAAAAAGCGGATAAAAGACTTCAAGAAATAACGTTGAAACCGTTTGAAAAAGCTCTCAAAGCTCAAAAGAATATATTAGAAGCCCAAACAGCATTGTATGACGGGGATATGCTGACGGCAACGCAAAAAGCATCATCGGCTTTGAGATATTTTCAGAAAAAAAACTGGATTTATGAAGAAGCGGAAGCTTATTTTGTTTTAGGCACAGCTTACAAGGTAAGCGGCATCTTTGATACGGCAGATTTTATGTTTAGGAATGCTTGCCGGTTGTTTGAATTTTGCGGTGCCTCAAAAAAAGAAGCCGAAGTTTGGGGAAACAAAGGGCTGTTGATGGCTGTTCAAAAGAGGTTTGAAGAAGCTTCCGATTGTTATCAAAAAGCAAAAGATCTTTTCAAATTATGCAAAGAGCAGGAGGAAATATGCTTTGTTTCAGGGCAGGAAGCCTTGCTCAGCCTTATATGCGACAACAGCCGGCGCGCGGAAAAACAAGCTGAAGCTGCATTTAAAAAGAATAGAACCGTCGCAGGAAAAGCCTTTTCGTCAGATATTATTTCCAGAGCGGCTTATAAAACGGGACATCTAAGAAAAGCAAAAATTTATGCGCTTAAAGCCGCAGAACTGTATCAAAATGAAAAAAATTATGCAGCTTTTTTTGAAAGCAGATATTTGTTGGCCGAAATTTATATGGCGCAAAAATACCCCGAAAAAGCCGAGGAAGTGCTGAGGGATATCATTCGTTTTGAAAATTCTCATAAAACCTGTTTCCACATTGCGAGCGCTTACACGCTGCTGGGCGTGTCTTTGCTGCAAAGAGGCGCTTTAGCACAGGCGGAAAGTTTTTTTAAGAAGGCTTTGCAATATGAGCTTTGTAACGACAGAGCGGAGGGAATAGCCATCGACTATGCCAATTTGGCATTGGTCGAAAAAAAATGCGGACATAAGGAAACATCGCTAAAAAATATAGAAACAGCGCTTTCGTATGCTAAAAAAGCCGATGAAAACCTGTATCACCAACTCAAGGCTGCCCTAAAGTAAAAGAAATATCAGCGGAAACGGTTGGGGCTGTTGGTCGGGTTGAAATTTTAATTGATGAAAGCCCCATATCCTGAAAACCTAAAATATAAAAACTAGGTGTTGTAAAAATATTAAAAGGAGAACCCTTTGTAAAAACAAGCCTGTTTTTAACCTGCAGTCCGGATACGTCCAAAAATGTTTTGAATGGGCGAGCCCAAATCGGCAACCCGAATTCTCCGAAAATGATAACAGGGTTGTCTTGTGTTAAAAGGAAGTCATTTAAATTTTTAAAAACGGAATCATAGTCCGAAGGAACGGGATTTCTAAAATCAACTTTAAGAAGAGTTAAAGGTTTACCGGCAATATCAACAACGGTATAAGGGGCAATATAATGGTGAGAAAGTAAGACTGTTCCTGAGGAGAGAATATCTTCTTGAGCAAAGTTAGCCGCAGGCGCTGTATCATCTTTCGAAAAATAAAGAGTTAAAAGCTTCTGTCCTTGAAAGTTATCTGAAAAGAAAATGTTTCCAGAGGCGCTTAAAAGCGTATAATTCAAAATAAAACAAAGGAAAAAAATAAAAGTCTGAAAATATTTTTTGACAAAGGCCGAATAAATCAAAAGAGCAAGAGAAAGGCAATAAAGGTGGAATAAATTAAAACCGGCATAGAATAAATCAGGTTTTATCAAAGCAAGGCAAGATAAAATCATTAAAAAGAAGGCTGTAACGTAAAGAAAAATATTTTCCCGAGCCTGATGTTTTTTTTGACTTAAGTAACCCATTATTAATTTGTTTATATTAAATTAAAGCAAAAGTTTAATGTCATTATAAGATAAAAAAAAGTTTTGTAAAGTCGAGAACGAATGATAGAAAAAAATATATGGCCGGAGATAATTGAAACGGCCTCAAAAAAAATTGATTTTTGGATGCAAACAATTTCAACGGATTTTCCGAAGATGCAGGATTTGCAAACACTTTCGTTTGTTTTAATGACAATAGCTCTGATTTTATTTCTGATTTTGATGATTATTATTTATATAAGAGGGATTATTTATTTTATAAAAACAAATAATTCTCAAAAAAAATTGAAAGCGGAGGCAAGTGCCGCCCAAGCCGCGACAGAGGAAGAAGAAGAGCTTGAAAGAGAGCTTCAAAAAGAATTGGATTTGGCGCGGGCCGAAAGAGAAGACATCGAAATTAAAGAAAAGGAAGATCTCCGAGCACAACAGGAGCAAAAAGAAATCAAAAAAGAAGCGGAAGATAAAAAAGGAAAAAAAGAAAGTTCAGAGAAAAAAGAAAGAGAAAAGTCAAAAGTTGCAGAAGTAGATTTTGATTGGCAAAAAGGGAAGATTCCTCCGGCCGAAATTCAGAACACAAAGGAAGCAGGTGTTGTCTTTTCGTATAAACAGGCGGAAAAAGAACTTCATCAGTTGATGGGTTTGGCTATTGACATGATAGGCCGAGGGGTTGATGATTTGAAAATAGCCCAAACTCTTAATTTTAAGAGTAATGGAATGTCTGATGAAAATGAAATTTTGAAAGCAATAGATGCAATCAAGCAATTTATTGAGTTAAGTATTTCCGGAAAATTTGCCAAATTAAAAATGTATGATGAGTTGCCCAAAGAAGATCAGGCGCTGTATCATTTATCACAAGGAGACCCTTCTTTGGCGCTGGCTTTGATGGAAAACCTGATGGACAGCAACATAGATAAAGCCATTGCCGGAAATTCGGAAGAAAAGCGGCAGAAGCTGTATGGCGATGTTTCAAAGTGGGCGTGTTGTTTTGGGGCTTTGGCTGAAATAAATGATATTATGTTAGCAACATCGGCTTATGAACTGGCCATAGAACTCCAATCTTCCAATGTTGTTGCGTGGAGTCGTTTAGGGGATGTTTATAAAGATGCAAATTCCAATTCAAAAGCTGTATGGGCCTATCAAAATGTGCTAAATTTTGCTGATAATGAGATTGATGCCGAACAGGTTGCTAATGCTCAAAAGAATTTATCTGAACAATTATATGCCGAAGGCAATAGTTTACAGGCGGCAAAATTATACAACAGTGCCAAACAATATTATGATTCGCTTGGAATCAATCGCCGTCTGGATAAACAAGAGATTGAGATAATAGATGTTATTGAAAATAATTATAAAGTATCCCTGCCCGAAACAATCAAAAAATTGCTCAACCAAACAAATGAAAAGAGCTAAATTTATCGTTTAGAGCTGATTTCATAACCATTATCGCCGTCAACAAACGAATTGGCAAAAGCAAAATCACTTGACGTAACCGAATGGATTCTATAAAGCGGTTCTCCGGATTCAACAACGTCTCCAACTTTTTTTAACAAGTCCAAACCTGCCCCAGGATATTGTGAGGCACCGGCCAAAATGCCTATTTTATTAATGCGTTTATTATCAATAGATTCAACCACGCCGGATTTAGCGGAAATAATATCTCGTGTCAAATGACCGAGTTGCGCTTGAGGAGCCTTTCCTTGGGCATAAATTATACGGCTTAATGTTTCTAAAGCGCGGCCGGAAGTCAAAATCTCTTTAGCAACATGATATCCTTGTCCGCCGCGAAGCTTGGGATCAAATTCCAAAATTCGCCCTGCCAAAAACAAGGATTTTTCAAGCAAATCTTGCGGAGCATCTTCTTTATTTCGTAAAATTTTCATAACATCGCGGGCTTCCAATACGGCGCCGATTCCGTTACCGATGGGTTCGCTTCCATCGGTAATAACAGCATCAATCTCAATCGAAAGCATATCGCCGATATATTCAACAAGTTTTCGGATTCGCATAGCTTCATTTGTTGATTTGATACGAGAAGTCGATCCGACAGGAATATCCAAAACCAAATGAGTAATGCCGGTTGCAAGCTTGATGGCTAAAATTTCGGCGACAATATGCTGTTGTTGGGTAATTCCAATGGCTCGTTCAACGGAAGCAATGATTTTGCTGGCAGGAGCAATGGGCAATGTGTTATAGTCAGCAATAGCTCCGCGGTGCTCTTTAATCAATTGATGTAGTTTATCTTCGGAGATGTCGACATTGGCCAAAACTGAAAAAGTATCGGCAACGCCGGCGCAAGAAGTTAAAGAGCGGGAAGCCGTTTTAGGTATAGGCAATCCATAAGCAGCAACAATGGCTGTAATAATGATATCTGTTTTATTTCCGGGAACGCCGCCCAAACAATGGTGGTCGACAACAATATTTTCATCATCCCAGCGAATAACATCGTCTCCGACAAGAGCCTCGGTTAAAGAGAGAACTTCAGAGGCCGTCATAAAAGATCCCGAGGCAACCAAAAATGAAGAAATGTCCATATTGGAATAACGCTTATCCGTAATATCCCTGATGATTGAAGAATACTCGCTTGAAGACAAAATGTTTCCAGCCACTTTTCGTTGAACAGACGATAAAGAGGGTGGAAATCCTGCCAATGAAATATTGACGTTAGCACCTTCCGGCAGATTGAGCGCTGTAAAAGCCTCTGTGTTTAAGCCGAGCTCATCTGGAGAAACAAAATCAGGGTCATTAACAATTTCCAAAAAAGCAAATAAAGGTGCGGAACCACCGTGAACCTCTACTTTTGTCAGATTTTTAATATCGTCAAGCTTATAAGCATTGCAATCTTTATGAAGATAAACAATGTTCTCATTAAAAGAATTAACGGCAATATGTTTAAGAGACAGCATATATAAACACTCTTCAAAAATGAAACTTAAACAAAGTATAGCCGGAAAAATATGAAAAGTTAAGACTTTTTATTAAGTAATAGTTTTAAAACTTTTGAAATTTTATCTTTAAGTTCCGTGCGGCTGACAACAATATCAACCATACCGTGTTCTTGCAGGTATTCAGCTTTTTGAAACCCTTCGGGAAGAGTCTCGCGAATAGTTTGTTCAATAACGCGAGCTCCCGCAAAGCCGATAATAGCCCCCTTTTCGGCAATATGAATATCTCCGAGCATGGCAAACGAGGCCGAAACACCGCCAGTGGTCGGATCCGTTAAAACAGAAATATAAGGAAGCCCTTTTTCTTTAAGAATATTAATAGCAGCGGTTGTTCGAGCCATTTGCATCAAAGACAAAATTCCTTCCTGCATACGGGCTCCGCCAGATGCAGAAACAATAACCAGCGGAGAAGATGTCTTAGCGGCAAATTCAGCAGCCTTGACGATTCCTTCCCCAACGACTGTTCCCATAGATCCTCCCATAAAAGAAAAGTCAAGAAAAACAGCAACCGCCTTCACACCGCCGATTTCGCCAACAGCAACAATAACGGCATCATCATTTTGAGAAGCTTTTCTGTAAGCTCGCAATCGGTCGGAGTATTTTTTTGAATCTTTAAAATCCAACGGATCATCACGAAGTTTTGGCAGATTCAAAAGCTTGTATTTTCCAGAATCCATCAACATTTCAAGTCGTATTTTAACGGGAAGTCTCAGATGGTGGCCGCAAAAAGAACAGATAAAGTAGTCTTTTTCAAGCTCTTTATTAAAAAGCATTTGTCCGCATTCGGGGCATTTCGTCCACAAATTATCGGCAATCTCTTTGGAAGTTGTCTTTTTTATTTTCGGTCTGACAAAATCAGATATCCAGTTCATGGGTTAAGACTCCTGAGTATCTGCTTTGTCTTTGCTAGCAAAGAACTTGTTCAGGCGATTCCATACCGACGTCTTTTCCGGTGTCGGAACAGAAGCCTTTAATGTTTCGATATTTCCGTGAAGCCCTTCAACTTCTTTAGCAAGCTTTTCTTGCTCTTTGCAGAGTTTTTTATTTTGTTTCTTTTGAGCTCTCAGCGCACGCCGGACAGGAGCATAAGACATCCATGTTGAAAGCCAGCCGGCCAGATAACCGACAAAGACCAAAAAGACAATCGCCACACTTAACGAAATAGTAATTTCGATACCTGTCGGCCATAAGCTGAAATTTGCCATATCATTATTAACAAAGGCAAAAATCAAAACAACAAGGATAAAAGGTATACCGATAAGTGCTTTGATAAATCCCATGGAAATTCTCCCGATACAAAAGGTTGTCTAAGAGTAAAAGCTGATTCCTATTTTTTATTCAAAGATTCAAAAAGCTGTTTCCCTGTTTTGAAGTGCGGAATTCTGCGTTCTTCAACAGAAACTTGCGCTCCCGTGCGAGGATTTTTAGCCATTCTTGAAGACCTTGTGCGAACCGAAAAAGCTCCAAAGCCTCTGAATTCAACTCTATCCCCGTTAGAAAGGGCGTCTGTAATCGAATCAAAAACAACATTAATGATTCGTTCAATGTCTTTCATCGTCAGATGAGGATTTTTTGCAGCAATTTTTTCAATTAATTCTGATTTAGTCACGATTTTTTCCTTTTTACATAAATAACATAAACTTATTTATCAATATATCAAATTTACAAAAAGCCAAGAGCTATTTTTTTATTTATCCAAAAAAATTACTCGGCAGCCGATTGCTGAGGCAAAATAGAATGCGATTCTGCGCCGAGTTCTATTTCTTCAATTCTTTGAATTCTTCGGGAAACTTTTCCGGAAGATATTTTGATGGCATCGATGTCTTCACCAGCTTGCTTGAAGTGTCTTCCCAAATTTTCAACCCTCTCGTCCAAACGGCCGATATCTTCAATTAAAATGCCGACCTCTTTTTGAATAACGCCGGCCTGTTCGCGCATATAAGCATCTTTTAAGATGGCTCGGACAGTATTGAGTGTGGCCATCAAAGTTGTGGGCGATACAATCCAAACCTTGGCTTTATAAGACATTTCAACAACATCAATAAAATTGGCATGAAGTTCCGCATAAATGGCCTCGCTCGGCAAAAACATCAAAGCCGATTCGGCAGTTTCTCCGGAAATAATATATTTTTCGGAAATATCTTTAATGTGTTTGAGAACGGAAGCTTTGAAAAAGCGCTCGGCTTCAAGTTTTTCTCTGTCGGTTTCGGCATGGCGCAGAGCATAATAGCTCTCAAGCGGAAATTTGGCGTCTATAACAATGGCTCCGGGAGGATTCGGCAGGCTCAAAAGGCAGTCCGCTTTTTTGCCGTTGCTTAAAAGGGCTTGAAAAGAATAAGCATTCGGAGGCAAAATAGAGGTCACAAGGTCATTGAGTTGAATTTCCCCGAAAGCGCCGCGGGCTTGTTTGTTAGATAAAACTTCCTGTAAAGAAACAACTTGTTCGGACAAGGAAGAAATCTTTTGCTGCGCAGCATCTATTTTAGCAAGGCGTTCTTTTAAATCAGAGAGAGTTTGGTTTGTTTTGACGGTGTTTTGCTGCAGCCCGTCGCCGACACTTTTTGTAACAGCCAAAAGTTTTTCATCAATGATTTTCAGAAGAGCCAGTTTTTGGTCGTTAAGCGCCGAAAACAAACGATTCTGTTCCTGTAGGTTGGATTCGCTTAAAGACGAAAGCCTTCCGGCAAGTTCGCCCTGAGACTGTAAAAGCGTATCTTTAAAAGGATTTTTTTCACGGCGAAAAATAAGAACAATAAGTAATCCGGCAAAAACAAAAAATCCGCCGGCGATAATCAAGCCCAAATTAGCCAGAATAAGATTATTCAGATTTTGCAAGATGATGCCCCATTTTTAAGAATTTTTCCGTGCGTTTCTTTTTGAGTTCGTCAGCAGAATGCGTGGACAGTTCTTTAAGATGACGAAAGATGACATCGCCGACGCGTTTAATAGTTTCTTCATGGTGTCGTTGGGCGCCGCCGACGGGTTCGGCAATAATTTCATCAATAACACCGAGTTTGCGTAAATCCTGAGCTGTCAGGTGTAAGGCTTCCGTCGCCTCTTTAACTTTATCGACTGAGCGCCAAAGAATAGAAGCGCAGCCTTCGGGAGAAATAACCGAATAAACAGCGTGTTCCAACATGAGGATTCGGTTAGCGGTTGCAATGGCAATAGCGCCGCCCGAACCGCCTTCGCCGATAACAGTTGAAATAAACGGAACCTTAAGGTTGAGGCATCTTTCAATGCTTGAGGCAATGGCCTGAGCTTGTCCGCGTTCTTCGGCATCAATTCCTGGGAAAGCCCCTGAAGTATCGACAAAAGCCAGAACAGGAAGATGAAATTTGTCAGCCAGATCCATTAACCGCTGAACCTTTCGGTATCCCTCGGGGCGAGCCATTCCGAAGTTGTGCTTAACACGGGTTTCCAAATCATTGCCCTTTTCTTGTCCGAAAACAACAACAGATTGCCCGTTAAATCGTCCCAATCCGCCGACCATTGCATGGTCTTCCGCAAAAGTTCTGTCGCCGGCCAACGGCTCAAAATCTTCAATCAGCCCATGAATATAGTCCAAACAATGCGGTCGATCCGGATGTCTGGCAACCAAAGTTTTTTGCCATGGGGTTAAATGCGTATAAAGGTGTCTGAGCTGTCTGTCCAGCTTTTTTGTCAGGCGGTTTATTTCTGATTCAATGTGAATGCCGTCAGCGGATTCCAGTTGTTTTAGACGAGAAATACGTTCCTCAATATCAACAATGTTTTTTTCAAAATCAAGAGAAGATACAGTGTCTTTATCCATTTTTTTTGCTCTCAATAACATAATCATTTGACAGATTTGTATCATATTTTTTTCAAAAAAGCCAAGGGATTTTTCTTTTTGTGTAAGACCGGACGAATTTTGTTGGAAAATAAGACAATATCAAATAAAGTAAATTTATTATCAAAATGGTATCAGGAGTGAAAGATGTTGGGCGCGGCCTTATCCGGAATAGTTTTTGCAACCATTGTATGGATGGTGTATGCCATCAAATTTATCAACGCTTCTCTGAGCGGTATATCTTTTTTTGAAGCAGGGATATTAAACGTTTTATTATATGTCTTGTTCGTTTGCCTGCCGGTTTTACTGGTTTGGGTAATCTTTGGTTTTATCAATCAATATGTCCATAATCAATCGACTTCCCGCCAAATGTTCAAATTGTTTGCTCAGATGAAAAAAAATCAGGATTATTCTGATTTGTTAGCCAGAATTATGTTGGAGACGGAGCAGAACATAAAAAATTCCTTTGTTCTGGAGCGGATGGAGTTATTGATTTCGGATATGAACGAGCTTTTGAGCGAGATATTGATTAGAGAACGTTTGATTGGAGAAGAGCAGGCAGAGCACCTGTGGGTAAAAGTTAAAAGTGGCGGAAAATGGGCTTTTGGAAAGGTCTTGATAGGAAATTACAATGCACAGCCGTCGTTTAGAAAGAAAATTTTTGAAGATGCAGGAGCGGATTCGCTGCTTGCAGGGACAATTATGGAATTTTGCGCGCGCTATCAAATGATGTTGGGGTTGCTTGAAAAACATGATAAAGAGCGGATTTTTTTGAACGTGATAGAAACAGGCGTTTTGGGAAAAGTCTTTGCTGTTTTGGCGCCGATTTCTGATGAATTGCGGCGAACAAAAGAAGTCTTGGCGGGGGAAGAAAAACAACAGGAGGTTTCTGAGCGTCCGAAACCTCAAAAAATAAAAATTCCGCAAAAACAAGTAGAGATTTCAGTAGAAAAAGAAGAAAAAAAGAGCTTTTTGGAGCGTATCTTGCCAGAAACAAAAGCTTTTTTCAAAAAAGAAGAGCCCGAGATTAAAAAAGACGCCTTTTCTTTGGCGTTGGAGCGGAGTTTTGGCGAAGAAAATACCGTTGCCAAAATAAAAGAGCCTGTGTTTGATAAGGCTGTGCCGAATGAAACAATGCCGGCACCGGAGATGAAAGTTCCCGAGGTTGAACCGACGGAAACGCAGCAAACCTTGGAAACCCTCAAAAAAGAATGGCAAAATATTGATGCCGCAAGTGACAAATCTTCAGATAATGAGCTAACCTATCCTTTCGGCGGATGGACGGATGCTGAAAATTATCAGAAATAGCCTAGTTTTTGTCTTAATCCTTGGTGCGACGTTTGAGAGTGAGGCAAAAACAACGATTCGGGGAAATCTGCCTCTGTCGGGAACGGCCAAATATTCAGAATCATTCAAAAATTTTTCTTATATAAATGTCGACGCGCCAAAAGGCGGCAAAATAACATTGCCGGCTTATGGAAGTTTTGATAATTTTAATCCGTTTATTTTCAAGGGAATAGCTTTTACAAACGGTGCCGAATTAACGCTGGAAAGTTTGGGCTATACGCCCGTTGACGATCAAACGACGGTGTATCCTTTGATTGCCGAAAAATTTGAACTAGCAGAAGATGGTTCGTTTATAGGGTTCATATTAAATAAAAACGCTCGATTTTCGGACAGCACGCCTGTGACGGCAGATGATGTCGTGTTTAGTTTTAAAACGCTGATAGAAAAAGGCGCCCCACTGTATAAGTTGTATTACAGCGACGTGGACAGAGTTGAGAAAGTAAATGCGCATCATGTGCGTTTTTATGTCAAAAAAGGCGCTCAAAACAGAGAATTGCCGTTGATTTTGGCGCAGTTTAAGATTTTTTCGGCAAAGGAGTTTGCAGAAAAAGACTTTGCCAAGCCCGAGCTGGTGCCGCCGTTGGGCAGCGGGCCTTATATAATCGAAAAGTTTGAACCGAATAAATTTGTTGAGCTCAAAAGAAATCCGACTTATTGGGGAAAAAATTTACCTGTCCGCCGCGGATTTTATAATTTTGACACGATTCGATTTGAATTTTATCAGGATACGACAGTGACGTTGCAAGCTCTTTTTTCCGGAAATATTGATGCCCGAGAAGAATATATTGCCAAAATTTGGGCAAGCGGATATGACAACAAACTTGTGCAGGACGGCGAAATTGTTAAAGAAGAAATCCCTCATAACAATCCGGCGACATTACAGTTCTTTGGATTCAATACAAGGTTGCCGAAATTCTCCGATTCGCGCGTGAGAGAAGCCATTGGGCTAGCGTTCAATTTTGAATGGGCGAATGAGAAATTATTTTATAACGGTTATAAGCGGATTTACAGTTTGTTCAGCAACACGGATATGGCTGCTGTCGGTATTCCCCAAGGGGAGGAAAAGAAAATTTTGGAGCGATTCAAAAAGGAACTTCCGAAAGACATATTTTCAGAACCATATCAATTGCCGAATAATGCCACGCCGCAAAAACAAAGGGATAATCTCAAAAAGGCCGTAAAGCTTTTGCAAGAGGCCGGATACGACTTTGTTGACGGCAGAATGACCAATCTGGCAACGGGCGAGCCTTTAACGATAGAAGTTTTAAGCAATTCAGCCAACGGGTCTTCTTTTACGCGGGTTATGCTGCCTTTTATTGAAAATTTAAGAAAAATCGGAATCAAAATGACTTTCCGCACAGTAGAAGTTAATATTTTCAAAAACAGGCTGGATAATTTTGAATATGAAATGGCCATTTTATCGTTCCGCTTGAGTAATATGCCCGGAAATGAGCAAAAAGAACTTTGGGGAAGCGCCTCGGCCAATGTCAGAGGCTCATATAATATGCTCGGTATCCAAAATCCCGTCATTGATTCCCTGATAAGCGGGTTGATAAGCGCAAAAGACAATAACCTGTATTTGGCCTATGTAAAAGCTTTGGACAGGGTTATTATGCGGGAGCATTATTTTATTCCGCAATGGTATTCCTCGGCCGATAGAATTGCCTACCGCAAGCGCCTCAAGCGCCCGCAGACAGATGTTAAAACCGGCGCTGACATTTACAGTTGGTGGATAGAGGAGTAAAAATGCGCAATTATATCATCAAAAGGCTGCTGTTAATTCCTCTGACGCTTTTGGGAATTTTGGCTTTGAACTTTGTCATTATCCAATTTGCCCCCGGAGGTCCCGTGGAGCATGTTTTGGCGCAATATCGTGGAATGAACACCGATGCGACGGCTTCCATCAGCGGAACAGGCGCCGCCGGAATGGAGAGCAAAAGCAAATATCAAGGGGCGTCCGGTGTTCCGGAAGATTTAGTCAAAGCGCTGGAAAAGCAGTTCGGTTTTGACAAACCGGCGTATGTGCGTTTTGGAAAAATGCTCAAAGACTATGCATTGTTTGACTTTGGAAAAAGCTTTTACAGAGATAAAAGCGTTGCGGCGTTAATCGCGGAAAGAATGCCTGTTTCGGTGTCATTGGGACTGTGGTCGACACTTATTATATATCTGATTGCGATTCCTCTGGGCATAAAAAAGGCGGTGGCGGACGGCAGCCGTTTTGATGTCATAACTTCTTTTATGGTTGTGCTCGGCTCGGCGATACCGGTCTTTTTGTTTGCGGTCTTTTTGATTGTCTTTTTTGCCGGCGGCACGGGCTTGCATTGGTTTCCGCTGCATGGGCTGACATCGGATAATTGGGAGAGTTTAAGCCTTTTCGGCAAAATAAAAGATTATTTCTGGCATATTACATTACCCGTGACGGCCATGGTTATCGGCGGGTTTGCCTCTTTGACAATGCTGACTAAAAATTCATTTTTGGACGAGATAAATAAGCAATATGTTTTAACCGCCCGCGCCAAGGGTTTAGATGAGCGGCAAATTCTTTACGGGCATGTTTTCAGAAACGCCATGCTGATAATTATTGCCGGATTTCCGTCTCTTTTGATTAAAATGCTGTTTACGGGGTCGCTGCTGATAGAAGTGATTTTTTCATTAAACGGCTTGGGACTGCTTGGGTATGAGGCCATTATGACGCGCGATTATCCCGTTATTTTCGGGACGATGTATATCTTTGCGCTGTTGGGGCTGGTGCTCAAACTGGTGTCTGATATAACCTATTGTTTGGTTGATCCGCGTATCAATTTTGAAAACAGATAAGATTTTTTAAATTTTTTCCGCCTCTTCTCTTGCACCGCGTCTTTCGGTTACCTATATAAGCAAGTAGACAGAAAATGAACTGCAATGAAAGAAGGAAAAGATTATGAGCAATAAAGTTATTGGTATTGACCTTGGAACGACAAACTCCTGCTTTGCCGTTATGGAAGGCGGAGAAGCCAAGGTTTTGGAAAACTCCGAAGGCGCGCGCACAACGCCCTCGATGGTTGCCTTTACGGATACGGAGCGTTTGGTTGGTTTTCCGGCAAAACGTCAGGCCGTTACCAACCCTGAAAACACGCTGTTTGCGATTAAACGTTTAATCGGGCGTCGGTATGATTCCCCCGAAGTTGCCAAAGATAAGGCTTTGGTTCCTTTCAAAATTATTGAAGGGGATAACGGTGATGCTTGGGTCGAAGTCAAAGGACAAAAATATGCGCCCTCGCAGATTTCGGCGATTGTCTTGCAAAAGATTAAGGAATATGCCGAAAGCTATCTGGGAGAAAAAGTTGAAAAAGCCGTTATTACAGTTCCGGCCTATTTTAACGATTCTCAACGTCAGGCTACAAAAGACGCCGGTAAAATTGCCGGATTAGATGTTTTGCGTATCATCAACGAACCGACAGCCGCAGCTTTGGCCTATGGTATGGATAAAAAAGCCAACGGCACAATAGCTGTTTACGACCTCGGCGGCGGAACATTCGATATTTCCATTTTGGAAATTGGCGACGGTGTTTTTGAAGTTAAATCCACAAACGGCGATACATTCTTGGGCGGCGAAGATTTTGACCAGCGTTTGGTTAACTATCTGGCCGAAGAGTTCAAGAAAGAAAGCGGAATTGACCTGAAGAATGACCGTCTGGCGTTACAACGTTTGAAAGAGGCTGCCGAAAAAGCCAAGATTGAATTGTCTTCAACAACCCAGACCGAAGTCAACCTGCCGTTCATCACGGCCGATGCCACAGGCCCGAAACACCTGAACATCAAATTGACTCGTGCAAAATTGGAATCAATTGTTGAAGATTTGATTGATCGCACGGTTGAACCTTGCAAAAAAGCTATGGCCGATGCCGGCGTCAAACCCTCTGACATCAGCGAAGTTATCTTGGTCGGCGGTATGACCCGTATGCCCAAGGTTCAAGAAAAAGTTAAAGAGATTTTCGGCAAAGAGCCTCACAAAGGCGTTAACCCCGATGAAGTCGTTGCGGTCGGCGCGGCTATTCAGGGTGGCGTTTTGATGGGCGATGTTAAAGATGTTTTACTGTTGGATGTTACCCCGTTGTCTTTGGGTATTGAGACATTGGGCGGCGTCTTCACAAGATTGATTGACCGTAACACCACAATCCCGACACGCAAATCTCAAGTCTTCTCGACAGCCGAAGACGGACAGACAGCCGTTACGATTCGCGTCTTTCAGGGCGAGCGTGAAATGGCTGCCGATAACAAGTTGTTAGGCCAGTTCGATTTGGTTGGTATTCCGCCTGCACCGCGCGGTATGCCGCAGATTGAAGTTACCTTTGATATCGACGCCAACGGTATTGTCAATGTATCGGCTAAAGATAAGGCAACAAACAAAGAGCAGGCGATTCGTATTCAGGCCAGCGGCGGTTTGTCTGACGCCGATATCGAAAAGATGGTCAAAGATGCCGAGGCCAATGCTGAAGCCGATAAGAAGAAAAAAGAGGTCGTTGAGGCCAAAAACCAAGCCGAGGCTTTGGTTCACACAACCGAAAAGACCTTAAAAGAAAACGGCGACAAGATTTCTTCTGCCGACAAAGAAGCCATTGAAAAAGAAATCAATGCTTTGAAGACGGCTTTGGAAGCTGACGATTTGTCAAGCATCAAGGAAAAGACCGAAAGTCTGATGCAGGCATCTATGAAATTGGGCGAGGCCATGTATAAGGCTCAAGCGGCCGGAGCTCAGGCTCAAGGTGCTGCTCAGGGAGCTGACACAGGTGCTTCTTCAGCCGAACAGCCCAAAGACGACAAAGTTGTCGACGCGGACTTTGAAGAAGTCAAATAACACAAATCAATGACGATTTGAATAAAACTAAACCCCCGTTCCTCAATCAGGAGCGGGGGTTTTTGAGTATTAACGAGATTTGGCGTCTTGTCTTATTTTTCCGACAGGGCCTTTCTGCGAGTCAAAGTTCTTTGAGCTTAAGGTTGCATCTCGGACACCATCATTAGACAGACGTTTAGAAACATACTTTTCTTGGAAAGTGATCAAAGTTTCATCAGCCGTTCCTTTGGCGCCCTGCGGAAGTTTCCACATCCGCTGACGAGCTTCATTGATAATCTGTTTGCCGTCTTCTGTGTCGCAGATTCCTTTGGCCAAATCTTTATTGTGAGAAGGGCCGTTGACAGCGATAATTTCTTCAAATTTATCCATACGCGTTTGCAAATATTGGCCGAAAGAGGAAGAAGCACCATTCTTCCGCCATTCATTCGCGACCAATCCGCGGTAACGAAGACGCTCGCTTGCCGAGGGCTCCCAGCCATGGACAATCTTATATTCTTTATCCAAGAGCTGATCCGTCGGAATATTTTCATCAGAAGCCGTTTTAGTTTGAGTCTTGCTTTCCACATGTTCAGGAAGCAGCTTTATCTCCTCGGTCGTCGGCAGACCTCTAAGCTTATTAACTTCCGAAAGCTGCTTAGGTGCTTCATGCGCCGGTAATCCTTTAGGTTCCGTATGTGCTTGCAAACCATTGTTTTCTCCATGAGCAACACCCGTCGGAGGAACACCCCCCCCCTGTTACAATACCCGATTCATCGCGTTTTTTGCCAAAAAGCTTATCGGCAAAAGCCCCGATACGTTCTTTAAGCTTTTTAATGCCTCTGGTCTTAGTTCCAAGGACGCCAACCATCCCAAGGCCCAAATCAGACTCATTGCGAACCATTGTTGTAACAGGTGTGTCATGTATTTTTTCAATAACTTCCGTCGCGCTGTCGCCATTGGCATAAGTTGTCCAACGGTCGCCGTTTTCAGAAACATGAACTGTCCCTTCAGCTGTAGCTTCGGCATTATATCCGAGAACACCGTCATTTTGGTAAGAGGCTCCAGGAACATGTCCGACATGGTTTTGAACGCCGATATATTGGTCTATTTGTCTGAAGGCGTCTAAGGATTCGGGCGTAATGGTAACACCATCTCCAGAAACGCTATCAGCCAGATTGTTAACGATGTCTTGAGAAACACCTGTTTGATTACTCCACCCCGAACCCAGAACTTTATGGTTGGCATTTGTCGAAATATCAGCCCCGTCTTGAACATGAAGCATATTATTGTCTGCACTCAAAGCACCTGCGTCATGCGCCGCAAGCAAATAACGCTCCGGATTAATGTCTGTTCCGTTGAGGTCGTTATAGCTGTTAATGGCGTCAATACGCTGCTGCAAAAGCTCCGGATTATCTTTATACCAATAATCCAAAATTTTGTGAGCATTTTCGATGGCTTCAGGTTTGTAAACCGTTGTTTGCTCAATAGTCGTTGTTGTTGATGTTTCTTTGTGTTGAAAGATTTCGTTTTCAGGATTGGCCTTGTTAAAAGCATCAATACCGGCATTAGCGGCGTATCTTCCGGCCATTCCGCCGCCGATGGTTGCGGTGGCCTGAAGAGCTGCCCAGCCGAAAGCCTCCAATCCGCTTAATCCTGCTTTTTTGACATCTTGATAAGAATTTATAACATTATTGGCTGTGCCAACCGCCATTGCGCCATACCCAAGCCATTGGGCAACTGCAGGGTTCCCTGTAGCTGCAAACCCGACAGCCGCTGCACCTAGGGCGGTGGTAGCAATGGTCGACATCAGTCGACGGTCTTTTAAGGCAGCTTTCAAGCCGGTCTTTTCGCCGTGAGCCTTGCGGTCTTTACGCCAACGGTGGATCTGATGGATGGTCATGCCAATGGCAAGGGCAGAACCAATGGCCATTCCAGCAAATTTATTCATTCCACCTGTGGCTGCAGTTAAGGAGGTATCAGCCGCAGTTGCTGCACCAACAACAGTAATCGCGCCTGAAACCAAGAACGCGGACATAGCGCCTTTGGCCGCTCTTTTGAGCTGTTGGATACGAACTTTGCGTTTGTCAAAAGTTTCCGTTGTTCGGTCGCCGGCTCTTTTATCAAGATCTTTCAGCGGTTCAAACACTTTTGTGACAACGGGTTTGTCTTTGCCGACTTTGCTTCCCAAACGGGTGGTATAGGCTGCGGTGCTGTTGATACAGTTGTCAATCGTCGCTTCATAAGCCGTTGCCGAGACGCCCATTGGTTTTTCGGAATTGCTCAAATCTTCCTTAAACTTATCCAGATAAGCCGGATCCGTAAATTGTTTGGGGTACTCTAAGATGCCTTTTCCTGTCTCAGCGGCAACATTGGTAGAGTAAAGGATATAAGGAAGTTCTTCTTTCAGGCTCTCATTCAGGTTTTCAACCGAAACATCGTCATTAGAGCCGATTTGGAGCATCAAAACATTTTGACGGGCAATGCGAACCATGGTGTCCAGTTTGCTTCCTTTAATAATCTCATCGCCTTCTTCAAAAGTGTCTTTTTTGTTGCCGTCTTTATCAACAAATTGCGGTTCGGGCTGATTATTTTCGTCAAAGAACTTAAAGTTGCTGACCAGTTTGAGAGTTTCGGCGTCAAGCTCTGTCTTTTCCAAAGTCTCCGAAAGCTCATTAAATCTGCTGTCCAGACTGTCCGCGTCGGATTCCTTAAGGTTTGTCAAATTCCAAGCATCATCATAAGGAGCTATAATTGTGTTTAAGGTCTCTCTGTTGTCGGAATGAATGTTTTTGATTTTTTCGGATTGTTCCGAATCATCCAACCCTTGTTCGCGCGCGTCAAACATTGCCATATAGCCGTCATAAGTATCAGCAATGTTTGTAATATCGGCAAAAAAGAATTCTTGTTTGTCATGGAGATTAGAACTGAGCGTATCCATACGGTCAGCCAGTTTTGAAACCTTTTCCCTAAGAGCGGAAACATCAGCTTCAGGGTTTTTGTCCAAAGCTTCTTTGAGTTGGTCGTTGAGCTTTGTGTATTCCTTTGCCAGCAAAGACGGCGGCATAAAGTCAAACAATTCGGGCGTTTCAAGCATTTTGTCGCTCAAGGCCGATTCGTATTCTGCTTGTTTTTTATCGCTGAGCGGAAGTTTGGCTTGGAGCTGCTCAATGGCGGCCGCAGGGTTTTTGATAGCCTCATCATAAACAGATTGGCTGATAATATCCAAATCCAGCAAGGTTTGCAATTTTGCCTTATCAAACGTAAATTCATTGGCGTCTGAATTTGGGCTGCGCTCGCGAAAAGTCTCTTCCGGTTCGTCTTGGTGGACAATTCCGCTTTCTGTAGGAGCATATTGAACACCGGAGTCGTTATGCTGAATACCGGAGTCGTTTTGAGTGTCGTTTTCATTAACAGCAAGTCCGCTGTCGGCAGGCGTATTAAGAGCATCAAGCCGTTGTTTCAGAGCCAGATAGTCGGCATCATCCGGATGATTCTTGGCATAATCTTCTTTCCATGCTAAATATTCTGGAGAGTCCCAAGTTTCGCGGGTAATATCCTGCGTTGCGCTTTTTTCATCGACATAGACCGTTTCCAGATAGTTCTCAATCTCTTTTTCCAATCGTTCGGCTTGTTCCGAGGCCGGAGCAGCAGCATCTAGTTCGGAACGAAGCTGTGTGCCGCGTTGGCGCAAATAAGCATTAAAAACAACATCTTCATCAAGATTGGCGCCCTGATCTCGGCGGGTGGTTTCTAAATATTCTCTGAAAGCGGGGCTTTTTTTGAGTTCGATTTGCTCGTTATCTGTGAAATCTACCATGGTTTTTCTCCTTAATTAGAGATGAGCTTATCAAGTTTATTTTAATTTAATATTAACACAGTAAGACAAAACAAACAAGATATTTTGTCAAAAGAAAGACGAAAAAAACAAAAATGGCAAAAAAACACTTATTTTCTTGCTTTTCCAGCTAAAAAATCCTAAATAAAAAGCAAAGAAATTAAAAAGGACTGTTAAAAAAATGACAGAAAAAGATTATTACGAAGTATTGGAAGTTTCAAAAGACGCAAGCGGGGACGAGATAAAAAAATCATTTCGACGCTTGGCCATGCAATACCACCCCGACCGCAATCCGGGGAATAAAGAGGCCGAAACCAAATTTAAGGAAATAAACGAGGCCTATGAGGTTTTAAAAGATGAGCAAAAACGCGCCGCATACGACCGTTATGGGCATCAGGCTTTTGCCAACGGCGGCATGGGCGGCGGCAACCCGTTCGGCGGGTTTGACTTTGGCGGCGGCGCCGGTGGTTTTGCCGATATTTTTTCAGAAGTTTTTTCGGAATTTGTCGGCCGCGGACGGGACGCCGGACGCACCTATGCGCAGCGCGGGCAAGATGTTCGGTATAATATGAGCCTGACATTGGAAGAGGCCTTTACAGGGCTTGAGAAAGAAATAACCCTGCCGTCAACGGAAACCTGCGAAACCTGCCACGGACACGGAACAAAAGACGGCAAAGAAGCGCCGACATGCCCCTATTGCAAAGGATCAGGCAAAATGCGCATGCAGCAGGGATTCTTTGTTGTCGAACAGGATTGTCCGCAATGCAAAGGAACGGGACATATGGTCAAAGACGCCTGTCCGGATTGCAAAGGCAAAGGGTTTGTCAAAAAGCAAAAAACAATCAAAGTCAAAATTCCCGCCGGTGTTGAGGACGGTATGCGCGTCAGAGTTCAGGGCGGCGGAGAAGCCGGAATTCGCGGCGGAGAAAGCGGCGATTTGTATGTTTTTGTCAGTGTCAAAGAACACAAGCTTTATGAGCGCGAGGGCGCCAATTTATATGCGCGTATTCCAATTTCAATGTGCTGCGCGGCCTTGGGCGGAAGCATAGAAATTCCCTCAATCGATGGTTCAAAAATTGACGTAAAAGTCAGCGCCGGCGCGCAATCGGACCAGGTTATTAAAGTCAAAAATCAGGGAATGAGCATGGTTCGTTCGGAGCGTCGGGGGGATTTGTTTGTCAAACTCCATGTCGAGACACCGGTTAATTTGTCGGCGCGTCAAAAAGAGCTTTTGGAAGAATTTCGCGCCATCGGAAAAGAAGAGTCTTGCCAACCTGAAGCTAAAGGATTTTTTGATAAGATAAAAGATTTGTTTGCCGCTTGAAAATTAATTGTTTTTTAGAAAATTTTATGATAGAATAAATCATAAGAAAAGCGTTAGGGAGAGAATCTCATGGGGCTTACAAGCGTAAGTAATAAGGTAGACGGCGTTGCCGGATGGGATAAGTCGGTAGCGGACGTTAATAATGTTGACGAGACATTTGCCAATGCTCGTGATTTGGGCTATTCCCGCTTAAATAATACGCGTATTTCCGTTATCGGCCAACTCGGCAAATATGATGAAAAAGACCTGTATAAGGTTCAGGTTCAGTCCAACGGCAAGTTGTTTATCAACCTGCGAACGGGTGAGGCGGAAAAGGACAAAGTCCTCAATTTATCAAAATATGATCAGGAACTTGCAAAGATTAAAGCCGATTTGAAAGAATTGGGCGTCAAAACCGATGGCGAAATCATTGATACAACGCCAAAGACACCTCTTGAAAAAGCCGAAGCCGCCGTTGCCAAAATGAAAGAAGAACGCGAAAAGGCAAAGGCCGGACTGCTGGACGATATTGCCAAAGGAATGACGATTAAGGTCTATATGACTAAGGGCAATAGAACAATCTGTATCGGCGATTCGACAGCGGATAAGTCCTCAAAAGAATACGCTGCAATGAAGTCGATTCTTTCGGGCGATTACAAAGCCAAAAAAGGAATGTATTATATTGAGGTTGGTGCGGAAAAGACACCAAAAACCGAAACACCGTATGTTATGCAAATTAAGCAGGGAACCAAATATGTTAATGACTATTTGGTTACCGAGACAAAATCTGAGGATTCGAAAAACGAAACAATTTCGCTGACATCGTCAACATCATCTTCCGAGCAAATCTCATCGGCTTATGCCATGCAGATTCAGGCGCAACGCTATGACGCGACAACAACAATGTTGTCAAACGCTTATACAAACCTGTTGTCTATTCGCAACAAAAAGACAGGTGCGCAAAAATTGTTTTCAAACCTGATAAATAAATCTGTTTAGAATTTTTAAGATATTTGAATAACAAAAAACTCCCCAATTGGGGAGTTTTTTAATGGCGCGCCCGGCAGGATTCGAACTTACAACCTTCTGATCCGTAGTCAGATGCTCTATCCAATTGAGCTACGGGCGC
>CAKQRQ010000004.1 GCA_934271465.1 uncultured Alphaproteobacteria bacterium
CGAGCCGCCGATACTTTTGGCGGCGAGAACGCGTCAGCCACTTTAGGGGTGCGCTGGGCGTCAGCGCGCGCACAACCCATGTAGCGCTCTTATTTTTTTTGCACCCTTAAAGGGTGCTTTTTTTAATGGCTTGCAATACACGATGAGAACCGCGAAGTGGTATAGCTCTTCCTTTCGACACAAAAAAAGGAGCCCGAAAGCTCCTAAATTTCAAGAAACTGATTATAACAGACCTACCCATCCTATGTATAATGGAAATAAAAATGCAATCTTTGCCAATAACGGATGATTACGCATATTGCTCGTTCCAATCACGAAAAACAGCGCAGAAATAATTAACCCATATTGGCTGCTTTTTATATAAAGTTGTTGACTCTGATAATTCCAGATACCCGACATTACTTCACTTTTCCAAATAGGATTATCTGCCGCAGGTGGATTAAAATATTCCAATGCCAATAATACAAAAAATATAATATCAAAAGCTATATACCATTTAAAACACCATAAGAGCCTAAATGTTTCGAATATCTCTCGCTTTGTCTTTTGTAATATTGTCTTTATTTTTTCTTGAACCATACTGTCTACCTACAAACAATCTTATTAGAAACTTATAATGACATATTCAGAAAGGCAAGGATTTTTTCCCTGCCTTCTTCTCATATTACCAATTTGTAGCCGCTTATTTAACACCCAATAAAAACATATAACCAATAAAATCCTGACAGAAAAACTAACTTTGCCAATAACGGGTGGTTACGCATATTGCTCGTTCCAATTAAAAATAAAAGCACAAAAATAAGAAGCATCAATCTAGTTACCGCCACATAAAGAGGAATGCTAAATTCAAACCAATCTTTATCCCACCATATACAATAATTTTTAGGTGATGGTGACAAATAAAGCAGTAACAAAACAAAATAAGATAAGAGATACGGAAACAAATACCATTTAAAACACCATAAGAGCCTAAATGTTTCGAATATCTCTTGCTTTGTCTTTTGTAATATTGCCTTTATTTTTTCTTGAACCATACTGTCTACCTACAAACAATCTTATTAGAAACTTATAATGACATATTCAGAAAGGCAAGGATTATTTTTCCAGCCTTCTTCTCATATTACCAATTTTTGGGATATTTGACACGTACTGGAACAGAATCTTGGCAATTATCCAAATAATCGCTAAGTTGTTTTGTCTGCCGTGGAATATCAATACACCCTGCTGACCCTTTGCTTAATCCTCCATGAATAGAGAATCCTGAACGACCATATGTATTTGTGTTTTCACCAGGTTTCAGCCAAACCCTCCTGATTCCCCATGACCATGGGTATCCACTCCAAGCCACTTTTTGATCAGTATTCAATCCAACTTTTTCACCTAATTTAAGAACCAATTTTTTTAGAGTCAAATTCTGCCGTTGATCTTGATCTGCATAATATGTTCCCTCTGGAAGAGGCCCTGCATTTGCTCTATTTTGATACTTAGCACTTTGAAAATTATCTTTGCCTGATTGAGCATCTAAAACGTCAACTTGTCCATTATTATTGTAAAGTCCCAAGTTTTGTCCGTCAAATGTCATATAACAATTCGCATCATTGTTATTCTTTGACGTCGGTAAAATTGAAACAGATGTTTTATTCATATTCCCAATATTTGAGGCAATATCGGACAAGCCAAAGCCGTAATTATTGGCTGAATTACCCCAAAAGTTGACGCCATATTGCGGAAAGTTTTCCGTTATACCTTGCGCTTTGCATTGATTCATCAATTTATTTTCGCGTTGTTGGCGGGCGAATTGATATTCAAGTTCATCGCGCGTTGTAAACCCTCTGTGATTCACCCCGTAACTGTCTATCTGATTGGCGTTATTGTAATACCCAAACGGGGATTTGTATTTTCCATAAAAATCCATAGCTCTTCCTTTCGACATAAAAAAAGGAGCCCGAAAGCTCCTGTTGTTATAAAATCATTAACACTTTAGAAAATATAATATTTTCCATATTTTATTATGGGAGGTTGTTGTGAAAAAATCCTTTTTAATTTTAGTCTTTTTTTTAACAGCCTGTCATTTGACACCCCATTATGATACAGAATTCAAGAATCCTGTTTTTTATCAATTGATGGAACCTCTTGGCAAAACTGTAGGTTATGCTTATTTAACTCCCACATCTATTAAATTTAGTGAATTATCTAATAAAGATAAAATAGATTATATCGGTAAATGCGACCTTTCTACGAGCACCTACTCCTTGCAAATATCCGGATAAATCCATTCGTCTCCCAGTTTGTTGCATTGCGACGGAGTAAATTCGGCGTCACACTCTCCTGTCTTTTTATTGAGAGGCATATTGTTGCTTAAACAAATATCATCAAAAACTTCTTTGGAAATACAGCCGGCTTCTTTATGACGGCAATCTTTGAACAATTTGACTTGTTCGTCCGTCATTTTGATGCATCCGTTTATTTCATTCCATACCAAACAATCTTCGCGGCAGCGATTTTCTTGATAATCCCAAACATTTCCATCGTCTAAACAGCTGTTTTGTTCAAGAAAAATAAATATTCTCCAAACCGCAAAAACCGCAACAATTATCCAAAAACAAAATTTTAAAATTTTTGACCGAGACATTTTTATCCTTACCAATATTTTTTAGGAAATGAAAGATTTTTCAGCCTATATTCCGCGCAAGCATCTTGCGCCCCATCATACAATCCAGAACTTCCTCTCTGCCTTCCTGCTGCATTAACACCTAAATCATGATTTTTATCATCAACCGCTTCTTGTAAGCTTTTTCCTTTGTATAATCGATTCCAATAAAAATCAAACACTTCTTTTGCATCCCAAAGATATTTTGCTGTATTATATCCTAAAGATCCTCTTGATGCTGCGTTATAATTAGCTTTACAGTGATGATAATCATCTAAATACTTATACCCATGATTTTTCATTTTGTAATATTCCGTTACCATATCTTCAACAGATCCGACAACTTGGCGAAAAGAATTCAGCTGAATTGCCTCAAAAGTTGGCGCCATATTGCGGAAAGTTTTCCGTTATACCTTGCGCTTTGCATTGATTCATCAATTTATTTTCGCGTTGTTAGCGCGCGAATTGATATTCAAGCTCATCGCGCGTTGTAAACCCGCTGTGATTCACGCCGTAACTGTCCATTTGATTGGCGTTGTTATAATACCCAAACGGAGATTTATATTTTCCGAAAAAGTCCATTATTTTTTCCTTTCGACATAAAAAAAGGAGCCCGAAAGCTCCTGTTGTTATAAAATTATTAAAGACACAAAAAATTATAATCTACATATCTAAGCCAACACAATATAGAGAGTTTCGAAGCACAAAACTAACGATAGAGCTTGTCTTTACAAGCTTGCTCACTCATACCCGCGGCCATACATCCTTGAACAAATTGACCATCACAATCTTTATCCAAAAAAACATAACAAAATATTCCAGTAGCAACACAAACTATACTGACAAATACAACAGCTAAAAATGTATAAATAACATATTTATAGGTTTTTTCTAATATATCTTTGAACAATTTCATCACAATCTCCTTTGGGATATTTGCTCCCTAAAAATCGGCCTATTTGGTTAGCATACTGATCTCCAACACTGCTGTCAAGCGAGTTCTTCCTTTGCATTCTATCATACGTTTCTCGAATATTTGAAGCAAATTCAGCAATATTTGCTCCTCCTTGACCATATTGAGAGGCGTTACAATTCATAAATGCATGTTTATATTTATCTGTCATCTTAAGATTTTTTAAGCGAAAATAATTTTTTAAAAGACTATATCCTCCTTTAACTGCCGATATTCCATAATCAATTTTGTTTTGTTCTTGAGAGGAAAAATTCCTCTCTTTTCTAATAATATCATCATAAATTTCCTTTCCATCCAACGCTGTTTCCCAAGTTTTAGGTTGCGTTTGTTTCAAAGACATCAAAGCAGCAGCCTTATTCATATTCCCAATATTTGAGGTAATATTGGACAAGCCAAAGCCGTAATTATTGGCTGAATTGCCTCAAAAGTTGGCGCCATATTGCGGAAAGTTTTCCATCACACCTTGCGCTTTGCATTGATTCATCAATTCATTTTCGCGTTGTTGGCGCACGAATTGATATTCAAGCTCATCGCGCGTTGTAAACCCGCTGTGATTCACGCCGTAACTGTCTATTTGATTGGCGTTGTTATAATACCCAAACGGAGATTTATATTTTCCGAAAAAGTCCATTATTTTTTCCTTTCGACACAAAAAAAGGAGCCCGAAAGCTCCTGTTGTTATAAAATTATTAAAGACACAAAAAATTATAATCTACATCTTCAGACCGACACATTTTTTCAAATCATCTTTCTCATCTTCAAAATGGCGAAAAGCTTCATATCCGGTTGGTGTAAAACAACGCAAATGAGAATTTTCTTTTTGACAATTCAAGTCCAATACCCCAATCCCTTTTCTAACATTTTTCTCATACCAATAAGCAACACAATGACAATTGTCACAATCAGATAAATTCAAACGCAACATCTGTCGTGGATCATCTTGACAATAGTGAACCGTATATACTTCGTCATTTTCTTTTGAAAAAAGATATTCTTCGCCGCTTCCAACAAAACACTCGGCCTTGTCTAACTCACGCATCGAATGAATTTCGCAAAAGAAAGGTAAACGTTCCTCTCTACCTGTTGAAATTTCCCTAATCATTCCAATACACCCCGAGTTTCCGCAATCCGCAAAAGAAACCTTTCCCTCATAAAAAAAGGCCGATAATTCAATATCCAAATGATACCCTTGTCTCTCTCCCGAATACAAAGCTGTAAAACCATTCGAAACTTTTTCCAAATTTTTATATTTTTCAACCTCCATCGAAAAGCAAGGCCAATCCTGCGGCAAAGCATAAACCAATCGACAAAAACCTAAAACCGACACAACAATTAAAATACTATTTTTCAAATTTCCGCAACCTCGTTTCAATCCGCTTAAACATGTCTCTGAGATTAATATTATTGATATGCTCATAATTTATATAATACTTTCCATTTTGATTCTGTTCAAGATGTTTAAGATAATTGTTTACAGCTCCAGCACCTTCACGATGGCTAGCAGCCAAAAGGCCTGTATCAGTAACATTAAAATCATTTACAAGCCCCTGAATTGGCGTTGTTATAATACCCAAACGGAGATTTATATTTTCCGAAAAAGTCCATTATTTTTTCCTTTCGACATAACAACAGGAGCCCGAAAGCTCCTGTTGTTATAAAAAATAGCGAGAAATGACTCTTTATCGCCCCACTTTCTCACTATGCTTGTTTTTATACACCCGCCCGACGGATATGTCAAATTTGCTGTAAAAATGATGTAAATTCCGTGGAAAACTTACAACAAGAAAATTCAAAATTACAATCCGTTCTTCTGTAAATAAGCCACAATAGCCTTATCCGCTGCCGCAAAATCATATTTATCCAATTCGGACAAATTTACCCAAGCTGTCGCATGATGTTCTTCATCGCGAATCGCCGCATTGGAATCAACCATTGTAACCTTAAATAAATTTAATTCAATCTCGGCAAAATCATACTGATACGTCGTTTGCATAACAAAATCGCCGACAATCGTATCAATATGAAGCTCTTCCTGAAGTTCGCGCCGCAAAGCCTGTTGAAGCGTCTCACCGGATTCTGGCTTTCCTCCGGGAAATTCCCAAACCAGCGGCGGAAGTTTGGTTGCCGGCCGTTGAGCAATAAAGATTTTGCCATTCTTCATTAATGCCGCCGCAGCAACAATAATTTTTTTCATTAAATTGACTCCTGTTATTTTTTTGTTATTATAACTTTTAAGAATGATGAGTCAAGACGCTCGTCAAAACGTCAACAACAACGGATTTTCAAATGAAACATTCCATTCTTTTTATTCTTTTAGCCGCCTTTTTATCTTCAGGCGCTCTGTCTTCTCAAGGAACAAACACTGTTCTTGGCGGCGGCAGAGGCACCGCCAAACGTTGGGAAGAAAAATTTGAACAGGTCGCAGCCGAACATGCTGCAAAAGAAGCCGAAGAAAAAGCCCGCGCCGAAGCCGAAAAACAGGCTGAAGAAGCCGAACAGGCTGCAGCCGAAAATGCAGAAGAAAATTCTGATACCGATTTATCCCTCAAAGAACAACGGGAAGCTGCCCGAAAAGCCGAAATTGCCGAAGAACGCGAAAACGAAACAAACCGATTCAAGAAAAAAGCTATTGAACAAACACAGGCACGGGAAGAAAAATATGAAGAACAACTGAAAGAAAAAGAAGAAAAAGCTTCCCGTTTTCAAAAAAAAGCAGAAGAACGCGCCAAACAACGCCAAGAAAAAATGCGTAAAAAAATAGCTGAAAAGAAAGTATCCCGTTTTGGCGAAAAAGCTCGAAAACGAGCGGAAGAACGTGCTAAGAAACGATTAGAAAAAAGCAAAAAGCTGCGCAGAACCCGGCAAAATCAGCTCAAGGAATAAAAAAATGGCTGATATATCCCTGACCGAAAAAAGTAATCCTGCAACAACCGATATTGATTTGATGGATTCTTTTCATATCGCACAAGCCATAAATAATGAAGATAAAAAAGTTGCTCTGGCCATAGAAAAAGTTCTGCCTGAAATCGGCCGCGCCATAGAGATGATTGCCAAAGCCTTTCAAAAAGGTGGAAGACTGGCTTATTTTGGCGCCGGAACAAGCGGACGACTTGGTGTTCTGGACGCCTCGGAATGTTGGCCGACTTTTGGCGTGGAGCATGGAATGGTTTCGGGTTTTATTGCCGGCGGAGATAAAGCTTTGCGGCTGTCTGTTGAAGACGCGGAAGACAGTTCTGAATTTGGTTTATCTGATTTATCTGCTTTTGCCCCAACGCCAAATGACGTCATTGTCGGTATTTCTGCCGGAGGCAACCCGCAATATGTCCTTGCGATTTTGGAAGAGGCAAAAAAAGCCGGCTGCCGCACAATCGGCATCAGCTCCAACCCCGAAGCCAAACTAAAACCCTTGTGTGACATTTTCATTAACCCGATTGTCGGGGAAGAAGTCCTTACAGGCTCCTCTCGCCTGAAATCGGGCACGGCGCAAAAAATGATTCTGAACATGCTCTCCACCGGCGCGATGATTCGTATCGGAAAAACTTACAAAAACTATATGATAGATGTGCGCATGGTCAATGAAAAACTCCTTGACAGAGGATGCCGCTTTGTCTCCGAAATTGCCAAAATTTCCTACGATGAAGCGCAAAAATACATTGAACAAAGCGGCAAAAACGTTAAGACAGCCTGCGTTATGGCCATAAAGAAATGCTCAAAAACCGAGGCTGAACAACAACTTGCCGCCGCCAAAGGCATTTTGAGAAAAGTTATCTGAAAATTCAATAAAAATAATCTCATTCAGTTTGTGCCTAAGCTTGCAAACCGAAAATCCGCACAAAAAAAGCTCTCTAATTAAATTAGAGAGCTTAAATGGGGCGGATTATGAGATTCGAACTCACGACATCTGGTACCACAAACCAGCGCTCTAACCAGCTGAGCTAAATCCGCCACAAACTTTAGCTTCTTTTACAAACAAAAACTTTGAAAGTCAAGCGTAAAAAACACCGTTTGCCGAAAATAATTTACTTTCGATGAATGGCTTATTGACTCAAAGGCCTGATTATGCTATATTTCCATAAAATAAACAGAGGAACAAAAATGGCAAACTCTCCATTAAAAACGATTGCAGGGACAACCCTCGGCGCCACAATGATAGCGACTAAAGCCGCCAAATATGGTGTGCATCTTTCTTTGGGTGTTTCAAAAGTATTTCTCAACGGCGCTTCGGCCCTTGCCGACAAAATGGCCGAAAGTTCTTTTAAGCTCGGAATCGGCGATTGGATGATGAAAGAAACCGAAAATGTCATTAACAAAGGCTTTGACGCTCTCCTCAAAGTGCAGAAAAGCCTTAAAGGAAAAGCAAAATAATGGAGCACGAAAAAGACTATCTGATAACCATTAGCAACGAGAATATTCCCGTTATCATCATAGCCTCCCGAACAGAAACTCCGAACTCTCCCGTTATTTTATACGATGGTGGAAATCATGCCACTTTTTACAGACAGCCGACAGAAGTCATTTTACTAGATTACCTTGCTCCCGAAACAAAACAAATTCTGCTGGGAGCTCCTTTTGCCGTTGTGATGGAAACCTCCCCTGACGGAAAAGATATTTGCGCCGATTACAAAGCCCGTATCAAAGTCGTCCCGCACAATCCGCTGACGGATGGTTTAAGATAAACCCTTCTATCTAACTATTTTCATCCAAAAACTCCGTTTTATTAAGAATTTCTTTTCTTTTTAAGTGTAAGTTTAAAAGAAAAGGGAAACGAATCAAAAACAGAGTCTGTCATGAAAACGTTTTTAGGTGTCAAACAAATTTCAGCCTGTCTGGGCATAGCCTTGCTGTTCGGAGCAGCCGCACCGGCAAAAGCCTTGCCGCGCACAACATCATCTATTGTCATTGATGCCCTCTCCGGCGAAGTTATCTCTTCATCAAATGCCGATGAGCAGCGCTATCCGGCCTCTTTGACCAAACTGATGACGCTTTACATTACCTTTAGCGAACTTGAACAAGGCAACCTCAAACTAGATGATAAATTAAAAGTTTCGCGTTATGCAGCCAATCGTTCGCCTTCAAGAATCGGTGTTAGAGCCGGAGAAACAATTGCCGTCAAAGACGCTGTCTTAGCCCTGATTGTTAAATCAGCTAATGACTGCGCTGCCGTCTTAGCCGAAGCCATTGGCGGATCAGAAGAAAATTTTGCAAAAATTATGACCCAAACAGCTAAAGACCTCGGTATGAAGCATACAACATTCAAAAACGCTTCCGGCCTGCCCCACCGCCAGCAAAAGACAACGGCCCGAGATATGGCTTTGCTCGGAAGTGCCGTCTATCATCACTTCCCAGAATATTATGACCTATTTGCCACCAAAAAATTTACTTACAAAGGCTCAACCTTTTACACCCACAACCACCTTTTGAAAAACTTCAAAGGCGCCGACGGAATGAAAACAGGCTATACCGCCGCAGCCGGATATAATATTGTCACATCTGCCGAACGCAACGGCCGTCGTGTGATTGCCGTTACAATGGGACATTCGTCAATCAAAAACAGAGATTACAAAGTTGCCCAACTCATGAACAAGGGCTTAAAAAAACTTGAAAAGCCATCGACGCCTCATCGAATGATTGCAAAGCTCGAACTTCCGAGCTTTTCTGAGCCGGAAACCGCCGCACAGCCTCAGGGCTGGTCTATTCAGATAGGCGCCTTTTCAAACTATATCAAAGCCCGCAACTACGCCCTTGAAGTTCAGCATACATTACACCTGCCCTATGCCGCAAAAACGGAAATTAACGTTGAACCGGCTTCAAAAGGCTCAGCCATTGTCTACCGGTCACAGTTAACAGGCTTTGCAAAAAATGAAGCGGATAAAACATGTTACCGTTTGAAAAAAGAAAACAAGTCATGTATAGTGGTTGCATCAAAAGAAAACAACACCCAACAACTGGCACTGGCTGACAAATGACAGACGAAACATCTAATGCACACATTATTGTTATCGGAAACGAAAAAGGCGGAACCGGAAAATCGACTCTGGCTATGCATTTGGCCATCAGGCTTATGCAGGAAAATTTCAAAGTCGCCGTCATTGATCTGGACGGCAGACAAGGTTCTCTGACAAAATATATCTTAAACCGCCGCAATTTTTGCAGCCGGCACAATATCTCCCTGCTCACTCCCGTGCATTACATCTTCGAGCCTCTGGAAGATAAAAGCAACGTTGTTGAAATTCAAGCTCTTATCAAAGAATTATCTACCAAATTTGATGCCGTTATTTTGGACACACCGGGAACAAAAAACTATTTATTTGATTTGGCGCACCTCTACCCGCACACTTTAATAACCCCTATCGGAGACAGCCTCATTGACTTGTCCGCCATTGCGGATACATCTCCCGAAACAGGCGAAATTCTCAATGCTGGACATTACGCAGAGTATGTCTGGGAAGTTAAGAAAAAATTAGCCGCCAAAGGCTTACCTTATCTCAACTGGGTTGTATGCGGCAATAAAATATCGCCGATACGTTCCAAAAATCGCAATATCGTCTTCGAAAAGCTCGAAAATCTGTCAAAACTTTACGGATTCCGTTTTACCGAAGGACTGAAAGACCGCGTCATCTACAAAGAATTATTCTTGGACGGGCTAACCGTTCTGGATTTAAGCGCGCCGGAATTGAGCCGTCGGATGACCTTGTCCCATCTGGCCGCCAAAATGGAATTAACCTCTTTGGCTGAATTTATCTTTCCTTAAATGCTGATAACTTTGTTATAAAGCTTGTTTTTATACCCGCAGATGATAAATTAAAGACATCTGAAATATATATCATGTTTTAAGGAGAAACAAGGATGACACTAATCCAAACCACCCCCTATTCCGATCAAAAAATGGGAACGGCAGGACTCCGGCGCAAATCCAAAGTCGTTATGCAAAAAAATTATATAGAAAACTTTATGCAAAGCGTCTTTAACGTTATCGGCAATTTGTCCGACAAAACATTTTTGGTTGGCGGAGACGGCCGTTTTTACAACGACATAGCTATTCAAAAAATCATCAAAATGGCGGCCGCAAACGGCGTCAAAAAACTGGTCATCGGCCAAAACGGCTTTATTTCGACCCCCGCCGGTTCGGTCGTTATCCGCAAAAACGGGCTGAACGGCGGTTTTGTGTTGTCGGCTTCTCACAACCCCGGCGGCGAAAACGGAGATTTTGGAATCAAATATTCCAACGAAACAGGCGGACAAGTTTCCTCTACCGTCAGCGACAAAATCTACGAACAAACCAAAACAATTTCTTCTTACAAAATTTGTGAAGAAAAAGACGTTGACTTATCCAAACTCGGCACACAAACCTATTGCGGTATGGAAATTGAAGTAATTGACCCCGTCAAAGATTATGTAGAATTGATGCAAAAAATCTTTGATTTTGCCGCAATCAAAAAACTGTTCGCAACAGGCTTTACAATGCGTTTTGATGCGATGAACGCCGTCACGGGGCCTTATGCTGTTGAAATTTTTGAACACTTGCTCGGCGCACCGAAAGGATCTGTTGTCAACGCACAGCCTAAGCCTGACTTTGGCGGCCTGCACCCTGATCCCAATCTGGTTTATGCCAAAGAGTTGGTTGACTTTATGTTTTCGGACAAAGCGGCCGATTTTGGCGCAGCCAATGACGGCGACGGCGACCGCAATATGATTCTTGGCAAAAGCTTTTTCGTTACCCCGAATGACAGTTTGGCCATCATAACAGACAACTTCAAACTGATTCCTTATTACAAAGACGGCATCTATGGCGTTGCAAAATCCGCCGCCACGTCAACCGCCGTTGCCAGAGTTGCCAAAGCGCACAATATCGGCTATTATGAAGTTCCAACCGGATGGAAATACTTTGTCAACCTAATGGATTCAAACAGAATCACATTTTGCGGTGAAGAAAGCTTTGGAACAGGTTCCTCGCATATTCGTGAAAAAGACGGTATTTGGGCTGTCTTGTTCTGGCTGAGCATTTTGGCGGCAACACACAAAACCGTTGAAGAAATTACTGTTGAGCATTGGAAAAAATATGGCCGCAGCTACTATATTCGATTCGATTTTGAAGGAGTAGACACCGCCGTTGCCGACAAATTGATGGCAGACCTCGAAACCCGCCTGCCTTCTCTCAAAAACGCTGTATACGGAGACTTTGTCGTCAAAGAAGCGGCTCCTTTTATCTATCACGACCCCGTTGACGGCTCCTCTACAAAGAACGGATTGATTATCTATTTCACAGATGGTTCAAGGATTGTATATCGTCTTTCCGGAACAGGATCTTCCGGCGCAACTATTCGCGTTTATCTGGAGCGTTTTGAAGCCAAAGATGTTCTGCAAAATCCATTGGATATGGTTTCACCTCTGGCAAAAATAGCTCTGGAAATTGCAGAAATTCCTGAAAGGACTGGAAAACACAAAGCCGATGTCATTACTTAGACGTTCCATATTTTTTGTGCTGATTGCTGCCGGTTTGACAGCCTCTTATGAGGCTGCCGCCGGTTTAGCCGGCTTTAACAAAGAAAATCCATACACCAAAGAAGAACGGATTCTGAACCTGAAAGATATCCCTGAAAAAATCCATAATTATCGAGCAGATATGAGGGAAAATCTTCTAATGCTGATTCGTTACGCTAAAGAACAAAATCCCGACTTTAAGATTATAGCTCATGAAGGGCAGGACTTGCTGACAAAAAGCCTGTGGGAATACGATCGTGACGGTTATAATCGGGCAAGAAAACAAGAAAATGCCCAAGATGATTCTTTTTTATTTCACGACAAATTCAAAGACAAAGAACCCAAACGCTACACGCCTGCCTATGAATATTTACACGCCGTTGATGCTGTTGCCATCAATAACTTTTATTGTGGAAAAGGTCGAGAAAGCAATATCACAAAGAACCACCGCCTCGGATTAATCACAATTGAACAATGCGAAAACAAGGATGATTTAGATACAGTTCAAATCAATGCAATGATTGATGGGCGGGCTTCTTTCGGTTTCACGGATATTGAACAAGCTTTCAAGACCATCGGGAATCACAATGATATTAACGATTCTGCCAAAAATATCAATACCATTGCCGATGCTCAAAACATTTTGATTCTGACGGACGACAGCTTGTATGCTGATAAAAATAAATTGGTGGCCGATTTATTACAAACAAACTATGACATTATAATCATTAAGCCACTGTTTGCTTTCCATGAACGTTTTTCGGCAGATGATTTAAAACGGCTTCATTTCAAGAAAAACGGTGCAAAACGGTTGTTAATTGCCGAATTAAATGTATCCGAAGCCTTTCCTGAAGAATACTATTGGTCCAATGACTGGAAAATCGGCACACCGGACTGGCTGGTGAGAAAGTCATTCTCGTCAAAAGACGGAGTCATTGTTCAATTCTGGAATCCTGTTTGGAAAAAAATTATTTCCGACTACTTTAAGGACATTCTGAACGAAGGATTCGACGGAATTTTCTTTACCGGAATTGAAAATTATCATTATTTTGAACAACAAAACCCTCTGGAGTAAGCAAATTATGAATGAAGCTGAAATATTTGAAATTACCCGTGAAGGCATTTTTACCTTATTAAAAATTGTCACCCCAATTATCGGAACAGCACTAGCTGTAGGTCTTATCATCGGTATCTTTCAAGCATTAACTCAAATTCAGGAAATGACTTTAGCCTTTGTTCCCAAAATTATTTGCGTCTTTTTAGCTTTGGTCTTGCTTTTCCCGTTTATGTTCAGCCAAATACAGGGATTGTCCGATTCTTTATTTGCTAAAATAGCCGGCAGTTAACAAATGACCGAATTATTTAACATAACACTTTATAATTATCTGATGATTTTTTTACGCATTGGAACGGTATTTATGTTAATGCCTGGATTTTCGGCATCTTATGTCAATGCGCAGATTCGCCTTGTTTTGGCACTGGCCTTATCTCTGGTTGTAATGCCGATTGTCACACCCTTATTGCCTCAAGAACCAACTGAGTTCAGCATAATGCTGCAATATATTTTGCGAGAAATAACCATAGGCATTTTCTTGGGCATTATTATGCAGGTTTTGTTCTTTTCTCTTAACTTTGCAGGATCAATCGCCTCTCAAGCTATCGGCTTTGCAAATGCCCAAATTTTTGATCCTGCTTTTCAGACCCAAACAATGTTGATTGAAACATTTTTAAGCATTATTGCCGTTACTTTCATCTTCATAACAAACACCCACCACCTGATGATTGAAGCTTTAATTGACAGCTACCATCTGTTCAGTCCAAACGTTGCCCCAATTTGGGAAGATTTTTCAGCCCACATGACGCAAACAATCAGCCGCTCCTTTGCTTTCGGCTTCAAGTTAGGTTCTCCGTTTATCGCTTTTACGATTATTTTTTATTCCGGCATGGGACTTGTTTCACGACTGATGCCACAGCTGAATATTTTCTTTTTATCTCTGCCTCTCCAAATATATTTAGGAGTCGGCCTACTGTTCTTAACCGCACCCATCATCATTTCGGTCTTTTTCCGTTACTATGATGAGGGGTTGTATCTGTTCACAAATTAGAGGATTTGACCGATGGTAGCTCCAGAAGACGAGGACGAATCCTCCAAAACGGAAGAACCTTCCGAACGAAAAATATCCAAAGCCAAAGAAGAAGGCGATGTTGCCATATCCCAAGATGCCAAAAGCTTTATTATGCTTTTAGGCACTTTATTCGTCATTTGGCTTTTTGTTCCGATTATGTGCAGATGGCTCGGTCAAATGGGAGCCTCATTCATTGAACGCTCCGGAAATACCCACATCGACAAAGGAAACTTTATCATCGTATTTGAACAAGGCGTTTTTGGATTTTTCAAAATTATGGCCATTCCGTTCTTAATCTTTATGGTTTTGGGGATTTTTGCCTCCCTCAGCCAAACAGGTTTTATCTATGCCCCGAAAAAGCTTGAACCAAACTGGAATAAGCTTAATATTTTTGCAGCTCTGCCCAAATTTATCAACAAGCAAAAAATCGTTGAAAGCTTAAAAGGAATTATCAAAATAGCCGTTGTCAGTTTTTTGGCTTACCTTGTTCTAAAACCATACCTGACCAAGAGCGAGCTTTTGCCGACAATGAGCACTCACGGGATTCTCGATTTTATTCATCATATTGTCGTCATGCTTATTTTTACGGTAACAATGGCGGTTTTAGTTATAGCCGCCGGAGACTATGCCTGGCAAAAATATTCACACTTGCTCAAATTGCGCATGACCAAACAGGAAGTCAAAGAAGAATATAAACAGATGGAAGGAGATCCGCTTGTCAAATCCAAAATCAGACAAATCAGGATGGATCGAGCCCGCCAGCGTATGATGGAAAATGTCCCCAAGGCCGATGTTGTTATTGTCAACCCGACCCATTATGCAGTAGCATTGGAATATAAAATGAATGAAATGCCTGCCCCTAAAGTAACGGCAAAAGGTGTCGATACGGTAGCACTGCGCATCAAAGCCGTCGCCGAAGAAAACGAGATTCCTATTGTCGAAAATCCACCGTTGGCCCGTGCTTTGTTCGCCTCAACGGAATTGGATCAAACTATCCCGACAGAGCATTTTCAAGCAGTCGCAGAGGTAATCAACTATGTTATGCAGCTCAAAAATCAATAACAGACCGGACAGAACCTTGCAAAGAGCATTGTTCAAACTCTCTTTTTCTCTTATCTTGCTAACATTCAGCCTGATTTGGTTCTTTTTAAATCCGGCAACACAATTTTACAGCACGTTGACGACCTCTCTGATAACAATCTATTGCCTGATAACCGCACTTAAAACACTGACAGCCGGAGAAGCCGCTATCAGTTACGGCGGATTTGCAAATGAGATTATCAAAAACGACTTCAAAATTCGACGCATTGAAAATCCGGCAAAAGAAAGCATTTTGCAAAATGATCCGGCAAAAAAACTCCTCAAAGAATCTGACGTTTTTTCCTTTTTAGAAAAATACTTAGCTGACGGCGCTCAAAATAAAGCCGCATTATATCGACTGCAAACAGCAGCCAAAAACCTGAGCTCTGAAAAAGTAACTCTTTCCCTAATCTTAAAACAAAGCACCTCCAGAATTTTTAACGATTTGGAATATTTTGAAGTTTCAATTCGTCCAATATACCTGAAAAAGCCTAAAATTTTTGACGGAGCTTTCTCCGTTAAGCGTATCAAAAAAGAAACCTACCTTTATTGGACGCTCCACAATATTACGGCCAAACAAAATATGGACTATGTCTTCAAGGAAGAATGTTCATATTTACATGACTTCTTAGACAATCTTCCTGTCGGGTTATATACAATAGATAAAGATTATCGTATTAATTACATAAACCGAAATATGTCCGAATTTTTGGGACATTCGGCACACAGCCTCATCGGATTATCTCTGCAAGACTTTTTAATACAAGAATCAAATATCCCGTTGAAAAAAGATTTTTGGTCCGGTTCGGTTCATTTCGCTTCACGCACCGGAAAAGCCGAAGAAACATACGTCTTCCAAAGTTCTTATCGGGAAAAAGAAAAAATTATGCTCCGCGGCGTCGTCATCCACAATCTTCCGACCCCTGAAGATTTGAAACAAGAAGTCAGCCGCTCTTTGGATAAAGTCAACTGGCTGTTTAAACATTCCCCTGTTGGAATTTTGTTTACAGACAACGACGGAAAAATCATTGAAAAGAATCCCAAAGCATCCAACCTGCTTTCTCTGCCTGAAGACAAAGACAATCAAGAATCTTTATTCTCAAACTTAAACGATGAAAATGCCCAGGCCTTAAGAAAAGCTTTCAGCAAAGCCGCAGCTCAAAAAGACTATGCAACGGCAGAACTCAAAAACGAACAAATCTCCCTGACATTGTATATTTCAGCTTTACACCTGCTGCACCAACAGACGCAAGATCTCAAGGCCTCATTTGTCATCTATGTCATTGACACCACAAAGCAAAAAAATCTGGAACTCCAATTTTCACAGGCTCAAAAAATGCAGGCTATCGGCTTACTTGCAGGCGGTGTGGCTCACGATTTCAACAACCTCTTAACAGCCATGCTCGGATTTACGGATTTGCTGTTGCAGCGGCACGGATTGGGCGATCCGTCTTTTGCTGATTTGATACAAATCAAAAATAATGCTAACCGTGCGACAAATCTTGTGCGCCAACTTTTGGCCTTTTCACGAAAACAGCCGTTGCTGCCAAAATTAATTGATGTGACGGAAAACTTTGCAGACTTAAGTCCCATGCTCAAAAGAGTTTTAGGCGAAAGAATTAAACTGACATTCAAACATGGAACAGATTTAGGATTTATTAAAGTCGATCCCAACCAATTTTCGCAAGTCATTATCAATCTGGTTGCTAATGCAAAAGACGCCATGAACGGAACAGGTTCGTTAACCATATCTACCGGCACATTTCGTTTGGATGAAACATATATGTTCGGAGACGATACAATTGACCCCGGAGATTTTGTCGTCATCAATGTGGAAGACACAGGTTGCGGCATCCCTAAAGAAAATCTGAACCGTATCTTTGACCCGTTCTTTACGACCAAAGAAAACACAGGAACATCCGGAACAGGGCTCGGACTGGCCATGGTTTACGGCATTGTCCGCCAAACAGAAGGATTCATTAAAGTCAATTCCACCCTCGGAAAAGGAACAACATTCTCAATATTTTTACCGCGTTTTGAAACCGGCCCTGAAGAAGAAATGCCCGATTCGCCGAAACGCATTGTCAGCAGCTTGACGGGAAAACCGATTCTTCAAGTTCAGGAAACCATCTCTGCACCTGCAGATGTCAACCAAAAAATCATTATGGGACTTAATATTTTCAACACCATAGACCGAAATTACACAGCCGTTTCCCGAGGCGACCGACCGGCAAAAATCTTATTTGTTGAAGACGAAGATGCCGTCAGAACATTTGCTGTTCGCGCCCTCAAAAAGAAAGGATACACCGTTATTGACAGTGATTCTGCCGAAAGCGCCCTCAAAATTATTGATCAAGAAAATGACTTTGATTTGCTTATTACCGATATGGTTCTCCCCGGAATAAGCGGCGCACAATTAACAAACCAAATCAAGGAAAAACATCCTAATATAGACGTTATTTTGGCATCCGGCTATTCTGAAGATATTGCCAGACAAGAAGTTGACAACACTCATGAATTTGATTTTATCGCCAAGCCGTATAGTTTAAGTAACTTGACAGCAAAGGTTTTTGAGGTGTTAAATAGAAAACATGACTGAAACAAAAACATCTCAATTGGCACTCAATTTTCCGCATAGGCCGAGCCTTGGTCGTGAAGATTTTATGGTGGCCGACTGCAACAAAGAAGCCGTCGGAACAATAGACTTATGGCCGAATTGGCCATATTTTGCCATCTGTATTTACGGACCGGAAGGCTGTGGCAAAACACACCTTGCAAACGTGTTTGCCCAAATGGTTGCACTTCAAACAGCTCATCCGTATCGTATTCCGTTTATCAAAGCAGCCAATTTAACAAAAGATTTAACTCATACGCTGTTTGAAACAAGCCCCCAAATTGTCATTGAAGACCTCCAAAATTTGACCAATCAAGAAGCCTTATTTCATCTTTATAATACTTATAGAGACCTAGGCGGAAATATTCTGTTTACCGCAACAGCTGCACCTGCAAGACTCAATTTCTCCTTGCCCGATTTGCGCTCAAGGATGAATATCGTTCCGGCTCTCGAAATCAAAGCCCCTGATGATGATTTGCTAATGGCCTTACTGCTCAAGCTCTTCACTGATAGACAAATTACTCCTTCCCCTGAATTGCTGGATTATCTGCTCAAAAATATGCAGCGCTCTTTTTCTTACGCCCGAAAATTGGTTGAAGAAATTGACAACATCTCTCTGGCAAAAAAACGAGCTATCAGCTTAGCTATTGCCAAAGAAGCCATTGCCACACTCAATTCAAACTTGCAATTCAGCTTATTTTAATCATAAAAAAAACGGAGAATTCTCAAAAGCGAACGCTCCGTTTCCCGTGAATAAAAAACGTCTTATTTGCGTCTTAAAAATGACGGAATCTCAAGATTGACCTTGTCATCCGTATCGTCCGAAAAACTCGGCGCAACAGGTTCCTGAACACGAACAGACTGTTTCTGCTGATTGCGCTTGGCAATGGAACGCCCAGTCATAATTTCAATAAAACTACGGCGGCGCGGTTCATTTTCATTAACAATCAATTTTTCAACTTCTTCAACAGGTTTAGCCGGTGTCGGAACATGATTCGGAAAAAGTTCAGGCTCTTCTTCAGGCATTTTCAAAGCTGCTTTAGGAACAAAGAAACTTTCTTGCGATTCAAGCGCTTCAGAAATTTGAGATTCTTCAGACTTGTTATTTTCTTCCGCAGACGGTCTATTAATAATAGCCTTAAACAAAGCGGAAGATTTAGGCATATCGCTCAAAACTTCAGATTTTTCAAACTTGTCAAAATCTTCAAATGAACGCTCTTCCTGCGGCATAACCGACTCAGCAATCGGCATCGGAGAAATCGTCGCCACATCATCGACACCCTCATCAACACCTTCTTCTAGCGCAGAATTTTCGGAAAGCTGCTGTAAAACTTCATCCATTCTGTCAAAATGATTATTGCTTTCTTCAACCACTTCAACTTTTGTTTCCTCAATTACAGGTATCGGTGCCGCAACAGGTTCCGCTTTTTTAAGAGGCTCCGCCACACGAGGCGCTTGCTCATCAATTCCTGTTGCAACAATGGATACTCTGATTTTGCCGTCCAAATTAGCATCAAAACTTGATCCGAAAATAATATTCGCATCTTCATCAACTTCTTCTTTAATACGGTTAACGGCCTCATCAACTTCCATCAAGGTAATATCCTGACTGGCCGTAATATTAATTAAAACGCCTTTGGCGCCTTTCATAGAATAATTATCCAACAACGGATTATTCAAAGCCTGCTCGGCAGCCTTAACGGCTCTGTCTTCACCTTCTGCCTCGCCTGTTCCCATGATAGCTTTGCCTTTATCTTCCATAATAGCTTTCACATCGGCAAAATCCAAATTGATAAGCCCAGGCATCATCATCAAGTCCGTAATAGAACGCACTCCATCATACAAAACATTATCCGCCATAACAAAGGCTTCGCTCAATGTTGTATTTTTATTGGCATTTCTGAACAAATTTTGGTTAAGAATAACAATAATACTGTCAACTTCATTTGTAAAATTCTCAAGAGCTGTGTCAGCCGTCTGCGAACGCTTCTTTCCTTCAAAATCAAAAGGCTTTGTAACAACACCGACAGTCAAAATTCCCATTTCTTTGGCCGCTTTGGCAACAACCGGCGCCGCACCTGATCCTGTTCCGCCGCCCATACCGGCTGTAATAAAGACCATATTGGCACCTTCAAGCTCGCGTTTAATATCCTCAATAGCTTCTTCTGCCGCCATTTTTCCGATTTCCGGACGAGCCCCTGCTCCAAGACCTTTTGTCGTTTCAAGACCAAGCTGAATACGTCTTTGCGTTTTTGAATTTTCCAATGCCTGAGCATCTGTGTTGGCGACAATAAAATCGATTCCCTCAAGTTTTTTGCTAATCATATTATTAACGGCATTCCCGCCGCCGCCGCCAACGCCGATAACCGAAATTCTCGGTTTTAATTGAATCATATTTTTTTCGGGAACGGCTAACTTAATGCTCATCGTATTTCTTACTCCTTATAAAAGCTCAAAATTTCCTAATCTTTATAAAGAGTATAAAACAAATACCTTAAGGTTTGGTTACCAACAAAAGCCCAAATAAAATAAATTTAGCCCCACAAAGTTTTAAGCCACATTGCAACAGTATCTTTCAAACTGCTTCCGGAATTAATCGGCTTATTAATAATCTTTTTGGGGCGGCGTTCACTGAAATTAACATCAAACAAAAGCATTCCGATACAGGTCGAAAAAGCCGGAGACATAAGCGTGTCGGGAAGATTCAAAATATTTTTCGGACGCCCCAGTCTGACTTGTTTATCTAAACAAACAGCGGCCACATCAGCCACACCGGAAAGTTGAGATGCGCCGCCGGTCAAAACAACCCGATGAGAAGAATCATTCTCAAGCCCTGCCTCTCTCAACTTACGATTAACCATTTCAAAGGTCTCTTCAATTCTCGGTGCAATAATTCCGATTAAATCTGCCCGAGAAACCTGTTTGATACAGCTGTCGTCTTCTTCTCCGACAGGATAAACATTAATTGTATCAACAGAATCCTGTGATGTCAAAAAAGCACACCCATGAAGCGTTTTTAAACGTTCCGCATGAGAAAAAGAGGTCGTCAACCCATAAGCAATGTCATTTGTCACATTATTACCGCCGACGGGAATAGTCGAAAAATAAATCGGATGCCCGTTCTTAAAAGAGGCTACGGAAGTAGTGCCGCCGCCCATATCAATAACAGTAGCGCCCATTTCTTTTTCATCATCAACCAAACAGGCCAAACCTGACGCATAAGAATCAAAAACCCTTCCACCAATTTCCAAATGGGCATTTTCAACAACCGTATTCAAATTACGGCTATTGCTCTCCGGAACAAGGCCGAGTAAAATATTGATGGAAAGTTCGTTTGCAAACAGGTTATGGGGATCCTTTAAAAATTCCCCATTATCCAATTGATAACTATTGTGAATACAATGAACAAGCGTGTATTCCCCGACATTAACCTTTGAAGTCCCCTTAAGATATACTTTTTCCAAGTCAGAATCATTAATCGGACGATTTTTATTCAAGGAGATAGACGCCGTTTTGAGCAAACTGTGCACTTTTTCGCCGCCAACACTGATAATAACCTTGTTGATACTTTCATTTGCCATCTGTTCAGCATCTTGAACAGCATTTCCGACAGCAACCGTTGCCAAACCAATATCCGTCACAACGCCGTTTTTAATTCCCTTAGAGGCATTATATCCGTATCCGACAATATTTATTTTTTTATCTTTTGAAACTTTTGCAATAACACAACAAACTTTGGAAGATCCTATATCCAAAGCGGCAACAGTCATCGTTTTTCCAAAAGAATGTTGCAAGCCCTAAACTCCTCACTTAAAAAATTATCAGATACCTTGTTCTTTTTTGACAGGTTTTATTTTGCTTTTACGCAATTTAACCGTCACTTTATCTTCTAATCTTAAATCAATGATGGTTAATTTACGCTTAAAAATTCCCTTTTCGGAATCTAATTTTGACAATTTTTTCAATGCTTCATCAACTTTTTCTTCTGGAAGTTTCACGGTAATGCCGTTCCGAATATCGTCCAAAACAATATTCCAACGCCGTTTAGAGATATAATTGGCTGCCTTAATCCGAGGCAAAAACTGAGGAGTGACTTTTTCAACAAGTTTAAAAAAAGAAATGACATTTTCAGGCGCACCGGCTCCGACAACCAACAAAATTTCCTTATCCGGTCGATAATCGGCTTCAATCACATAACCATCCGTATCAATCGGATAAAAGCGTTCGCTCAATTGCCACAAGGCCATAACTTCTCTTTCAAAAATTGTAACTTGCAAAATGTTTGGGAAAAAGTGCCGCCGAACAGACACGTCTCTAACCCACGGAAGCTGTTCCAAATCCTGTTTAAGCCGTTGGACATCTGCTCTCAAAAAATTGTCCCCGCGTTTCAAACGAATAACTTTTCGAAGATCATCAACGCTTGTCCGCTGCCGTCCTGTGACGATAATATCATCTAAAACGAACCCCTGATTCCCGATATAATCCAAAAATAATTCTTCTGTCTCTTGAATCTTTTTATTAACCAAATCATTTTTCAAAATAACAATTAATGCTGCCGCCAAAAAAAGCATAAGCAAGACAACCAGCGTCGCCTGCAGTCTCGCAGGCCAATCTTTTCGCGGATAAACAAATTTCAAACTGTCTTGAGCTTTATCTTGAACCATTATTTGGAAACACCCACTCTTTTAATTTCCCACTCCAAAACAATTGATGTTTCTTTTTGAACTTGTTCAATAATCTGGTTTCCAAGTGTTTCAATATCACTTGCCGTTGCTTTCCCTGTATTAACCAAAAAATTACAATGTTTTGAAGAAACAACCGCCCCATTAACTTTAAGCAAATTGCTTCCGGTTTTTTTAATCAACTCCCATGCTTTAAGCCCTTCCGGATTCTTAAAAGTCGAGCCGGCCGTTTTAACATGTGCCGGTTGGTTTTTGAGGCGGTAAGATTTGTGTTCGGAAAGGATTTTAAGCGTTTCATCCGCATCTTGTGGAGCTGTCTTCAAAATAAGAGAAGTCACAATCCACTCTTCAGGAAAATAACTGCACCGATATCTCAAATTAAAGTCTTCAGCCGAAACAATCAATTCCTGACCATTTTCATCAATAACCGTTGCCCCGAGCAAAACATCTTTCAATTCTTTTCCGAAACATCCCGCATTCGTCTTAACAGCACCACCCAATGTCCCTGGAATCGAAACCAAAAACTCCAATCCGCCGATGGCGTTATCCAACATTATTTTTTTCAACTCGGAATTTTTCATACCGGCGCCACAAATAATTTGTCCGTTTCCAAGAGTCCACTGATGATAAAACTTTGTATCCAGCTTAATAACGACCCCCGGAATACCTCCGTCTCGGACAAGCAAATTTGACCCGCCGCCAATCACAAACATCGGCAAATTATAAGGTTTATTTTTAATAAACCATGACAAATCATCATTATCCTCCGGATAAAACATAACCTCAGCCGGTCCGCCGACGCCAAACCATGTATATTTTGACAAGGGAACTTTTGACAAATATTTTCCTTTGACTTTCGGAAGGAGTTTTAAAAAACTGTTTTTGCCTTTCTTAAACCAAAGCATTACCTGTTCCTCCTCTCTCTAACAAACAAAATGTTGAACCACATCAGCCAATTGAGCAGACGCATCAACAAGCGCCATATCTTTGGCCTTTTCAGACATAACCGCAAAATGTTCAGAATTTGAAAATAAATCCTCAAGCACATGCTTAACCTTTTCTGGCGTAAAATCTTTTTGCAAAACCAGACAAGCAGCACCGGCTTCAACAAACTCTTCAGCATTATAATATTGATGATTATCAGCAGCTATCGGCAACGGAACAAACATCGCTGGAACTCCCGCCGCAGCAATTTCATAAACAGACGACGCCCCAGAACGTGAAATCATAAAATCAGCCTGAGAATATAATTCCGGCATATTTTCAAAAAACGAACGCACAATCGTTTTACAGGGAAGCCCCTCATACGCTTGCTCGACTTGAGCTTCTTCTCCCTTACGGCATTGTTGATAAAGCGTCAATTTCTCTTGTAATTTTCCGTCCAGCAATTTAACAGCGGCCGGAACAACTTCGGCAAAAACTCTGGCTCCTTGAGATCCTCCCAAAATAACAAGTGTTTTCTTATCCGAACTTTTTTTACGAGGTTGTTCATGCAACAAAGCTATAGTTTCACGCACAGGCATTCCCGTCAAAACTGATTTGCTCCCTTTGGGCGTATTTTTAACTTTTCGAAAACTTTGCGCAACAACAGAAGCAAAAGGCGCCAAGATTCTGTTTGTGCGGCTCATAACAGAATTTTGCTCATGAACAATCAGCGGAATTCTCAAAATAATCGCAGCCACCGCTGTCGGAAAAGATGCATATCCGCCGAACCCGACGACACAACATGGTTTGACTCTAAAAAGATAAAAGCCGGCCTGCAAAACACCCAATCCAACTTTGAATAAACTGATGATTTTAGTCAAAACGGACTTTCCAATAACACTCCCCGAACAAATAGCTCTATTTTCAATTTCCCCAAGTTTTCCCTTATAATTATTCAGACCTCTGGCATCCGTAAACAACATAACATTAAAGCCTCTATGCTCCAATTCGGTTGCCAAAGCCTCCGCCGGATAGATATGGCCGCCGGTTCCGCCCGCCGTCAAAATAACAAGTTTTTTATCCTTCATCATCTTTATTCTCCGCATGAATATTTTTTCTGGTCAGTGCCAACAACATTCCCATTCCCAACGCAGAGCCTATCAAGCAAGACCCTCCATAAGAAATTAACGGCAAAGCCATTCCTTTTGTCGGTCCGATTTGAAGCGTCGATGCCATATTGACAAACGCCTGAATACCAAAACTGATAGCCAGCCCGCAAACCGAAAGGACTATAAACATATTGTCCTCTTTTCCAGAAAGCCACATTGACCGAATAACAATAAAAGCATACATCGCCACAATCAAAACACACAAAATCATTCCGTATTCTTCAGCGGCAACCGGAAAAATAAAATCCGTATGAGCATCGGGAATATGCCATTTGACAACCCCCTCGCCAACGCCGACACCGAACAAACTTCCGTTTTTAAAAGCTTCCAATGATTTTTTTACCTGATAAGACGGCGTTCCGTTAAAAATTCCCGCAAAAAATTCGCCCAAACGAACCTGAACATGCGGAAGTGCCAAATAAGCGCAAAAAGCCAGCAACAGTAAGACACAGGCAAACAAACATAATTTTTTGAGGGGAAGACCTGCCAAAAATAATTGAACAAACCACACCGCAGCAACAACTATCGTCATCCCGAAATCATGCTGCAAGACCAAAATTCCACAAGTAATCAGCCCCAAAACAATACTTACCCAAATTCCGGGGAAGCTTTTGTAACGCCGATTCATCTCAAATAACCATGCCGTGCAGACAATAAAAACCGGCTTTAAAAACTCGGACGGTTGAATTCGAACACCGACATCTATCCAACGCCTCGCACCTTTAACCTCAACACCCCAAAAGACCGTCAAAATCGCCAAAAATAAAAAAACGACATATGTTAAAAGAGCCAACCGCCGAACACCCTTCAAATTGAGCATAGAAGAAAGAAAAAACACACCGGAAGCTATACATAAATAAAAACAGTGTCTGAGAACAAAATGGTAGGTATTATAATGGTTTGTTTGAGCCACAGCCGGAGAAGCCGAAAAACTCAAAATAAGTCCAAACCCAAGCAACCCGACAATGGCGGCCAACAACCATTTATCAACCGTCCACCACCAATTGGCTAAAATATTTTTACTGCTGCGAGAAAATGATAATTCCATAAGCGCTTTTCCTTTTCAGCCGCTAAAAACAAAAAGCCATTAATGCGACGGCACCCAAAATCAGTCCTAAAATCCAAAACCGAAAAACAACTTTCGTTTCAGGCCAACCGAGTTGTTCAAAGTGATGGTGGATGGGAGCCATTTTGAAAAATCTTTTGCCCCCTGTATATCTAAACCAACCAACTTGAATCATAACAGAAACAGATTCCAAAACAAACATTCCACCTGCCACAGCAAGCAAAATCTCTTGTTTGAGCATAACCGCAACAACGCCCAAAAAAGCCCCCAAAGCCAATGAGCCCGTATCGCCCATAAAAACAGAAGCAGGTTTAGCATTAAACCACAAAAATCCGACACAAGCCCCGACAAGAGCCGCGCACATAACCGCAGCTTCAGTCGCCGCCGGAATGGCAATAACGGAAGACACCGCCGCTGCTGTTCCGGCCAAATAGGCCGCAATCATAAATACCGTCAAAGCAAAACTCAACAATCCTGACGCCAACCCGTCCAATCCGTCGCTCAAATTAACACCGTTGGAGGCTCCCGCAATCACAATCATGGCAAACGGAACATAAAGCCATCCGAGATTAAACTGCCAAGAAACATAAGGAACATTCAAAATAAATCTGTAATTTTCAGGCGTTGCCTTTCCGATAAGCAAAATAGCAACCAATGCCGTCGAAAATTGAAGCAACAGCTTCATTTTGGCCGTCATGGCATTAGAAGTCTGTTTGGTCACTTTGAGATAGTCGTCAACAAAGCCGACAACTCCAAAAATAACCAGAACACCCATACCGACCCATACAAATAAATTATCCAAGCAACAGCATAAGAGCATAGCCAAAAGAGAGCTCCCCAAAATCAAAAAGCCACCCATTGTCGGCGTCCCTTTTTTTGTCAGGAGATGCGATTGAGGCCCGTCCTCTCGAATGGGCTGACCTTTCAATTGATGATGATGCAAAATATCAATAACTTTGCCGCCGCAAACCAACGACACCGCCAAAGCAATAAAAAACGCCGCAAAACAGCGGCCGAACACAGCACCTTCAAATCCCGAAGATCCAAACCCGTTCAATATATACTCAAACATTTTCTTATCCTCAACTCTGTCACTTTAAAAAGTTAGAACAACTCTAGCATACAAATCTAAATAAATATTAAAGACCTTATGAAAAAATAAGCGTCCGCACCGCTCCGAAAAGCCTTGCGAACGCTTATGCTATCCGATAAACATTCAGATATTCATCTGCATAATAGAATTATATGCCTTAATAGCCGTATCCCTGACCGCTACAACTGTTTCCAAAGCCTGCGCCGCATTAGAAATAGCCAAAACAACATCTTGAATATCGGCCTGCCCCGTAATACCTTTGACAGTCATCACTTCCGCTTGTTTCTGAGTATCAACGGCCTCTTCTACAACATTCTCCAAAACCTGACCGAATGTTTTCTCCGGTTGTTTGGCAACCATTTGCGGCTGCGAAGAAGAGCTTCCGTTAATTCTTCCCAAAGCCGCCTGATAAGCATTAAGAGCATTTGAAACACTGCTAACCACTTTTCTTTCCCCTTTTTAAACTTATTTCAAAATATCCAAAACACTTGAATTCATTTCACGCGCCGTCTTAAGCATATTCAAATTGGCATCATAAACACGCTGCGCCTCTTTCATATCCATCATTTCGACCAACGGATTGACATTCGGCAAAGAAACATACCCCTGCGCATCAGCTGCCGGATGATTCGGTTCATATTTTTTCTCAAAAGGCGACATATCTTTAACAATCTTGTTCACTCTAACCTTTTGAGCGCCGGTTGCCGGATCCAAATAATTCTGAAAACTGACAACCTGTCTGCGATAAGGCTCGCCATTCGGATCTGCCGACACTGAATCAGCATTCGCCATATTCTGAGAAATAACTTTCAATCGCTCGGATTGAGCCTTCATCCCCGAAGCGGCAATATCAGCGCTTAATGTCAAATTTCCGGCCATTTAATCCCCTATCCGTTAATCTTGGTGTTGGATAATGTAATCATATTTTTGTAGGCATTATAAATGGAAATCATTTTCTTGTATTCACTGCTGGCCTTGCTGGCCTCGTTCATCTGATCTTCAAGAATAACGCCGTTCCCGTCAATTGTCAGAGCATCTTTGGGCTGCGGTGTATAAATAACATATTCTTGAGATTTTTGAACAGCTTCCGATTTCAGCATCGAAAAATGCTTGGCATTGGTTACCCGTAAAGGAAGTTTCTCGGTGGATTTTGTTTCTGTCAAATTTTGCAAAAAATCAGGCTTTTCGATATCCTGAGCCAAATAATTCGGCGTTGAAGCATTAGCAATATTTGCAGCAATAACACGTTGTTTTGCCGATAAATAGCGCATATTCTGATTCGCCAGATTAAAAACTGTCAGATTTTTCAAATCCATTTAATTAAATTCCCCATACAAAAAAGGTTTTAAGTGTCCCCACACCTAAAAATATGCAAGTTTTGTGCCAAACAAAACCCTTGCTAACCCCAAAAGAACAGCTTATTATATAAAACAACATTATCTTTCGGAGCCTTTTATGCCTGATAAGAATAATACACCATCTGAGACTAAAAACAACGGAACTTCTGCTTTTTCCACAAGAGAAAAAACAGATTATGCCGTTGCGCTCGGATATGAACAGGACAAAAATACCGCCCCTGTCGTTCTGGCAAAAGGGCAAGGCGAAATTGCCTCAAAGATCATCGCCCTTGCCGAAGAAAACGGCATCGAAATCAAAAAAGACGCTGATTTGCTCCAAATTTTAAAGGCCGTTGATATCAATCAAGAAATTCCTATAGAAGCCTTTGCCGCCGTAGCCGAGATTCTATCATATATATACAACAAAAATGCAAAAGATTAAATTTGGTTTTCCAAAACACAAACAAAAAACCCGTCTGTTCCGGTTGCCAAAGGCGACAGCCTGAGATACTGCTCGCTGCGGCTCGGATAAACTCCATCAACTGTTTTTGCCCAAATATTTTTAAGATTCATTGGCCTAAATTGAGGATACTTGTGCACAAATGCTTCAATAACCGATTCGTTTTCATCTCTTAGGACAGAACATGTCATATAAACGATTCGCCCGCCGGACCTAGTCTTACGCGCGGCAATCTCCAACAACTCGACCTGTGTCCGTATCAAAATTTTGAGCTTAGATTCCGTCAAACGGAACTTAGCATCAGGTGCGCGCCGCCACGTGCCGCTTCCCGAACAGGGAGCATCCAAAATAAATCTGTCAAACTCCTTATCTGAGTCCGCAATAATATCCGTCAGTTCAATATCTTTGACTTTTAGACGAGCCATCCGAGGTTTTAAAGCCTCCAAACGTTTCGGATCTATATCATAAGCCAAAATATGCCCCTGATTATGCAAAATGTCACTCATTGCCAAGGCCTTACCGCCGGCACCGCAGCAATAATCTATAATTTTATGTTCGGGAGAAATTTCCGCAAGCCGCACGGCAATCTGACTAGCCTCGCCCTGCACATCAAAAAGCCCGTCCTGCCAAGCCATACAATTATTCAAGACCAACCGTTCAGTCATCTGAAGGCACTGTGGCGCATATCTTCCGAAAGATGTTTCGATTCCTTCTTTCAAAAGCTTTTGCTTCAACTCCTCGCGTGAAATTCCATGCGCCCGCAAATCCGTCGTTGCCGGTTCATTCAAGGCCTTGCAAAAGGCCATATCTTTGATTTTTGAAAACAACCACTCCGGACATTCCGCCTCAACATAATCTGGATAAGGCTCCTCATTTTCTTCCGAAAGAGCAGACTTTTCCTCATCCGTCAAAGGCGTCATTCCATAAGTTGAACCATCAAAAACTTCTTCAAGCTTATCCTTCAGCGCATATAGCAAAATACGCCGCGGCTCCCCAGAACGAGCATCAAAAGACAATTTCAGACGGTTTCGAATAATCCGCCAAACAAAATCAATAATAAAACGCCTGTCTTTCGACCCGATATAAGAACGGCTCCGCACATAATCATTAATAATCTTATCCGCCGGAATCTTATCTTCAAAAACTTCCGTCAAAATCTCTAAAATAGCCTGATAGCGCGCACCGTTCTGCATCGTTAGTTATCCTGTTTTTTAAATCCCTGTGCCACAAAATAAGTCTCGGGCGATTCTTTGCGGCTGGCCGCCGGTTTAAAATGAGACACTTTTGCAAAATGCTGTTTAGCATCGGCCAAAAGGCCGCCTTCGGCCCCTCCTTGAAAGACCTTTGCTATAAAGATTCCCCCATCCGCCAAAACCTCTTTGGCAAACTCATACGCCGCCTCGACCAAACCGATTGTCCGCAGGTGGTCTGTTTGCTGATGTCCTGTTGTATTTGCCGCCATATCGCTCATGACAATATCAGCCTCCTGCCCCAACAAAGCCTTTAGCTTTTCAGGAGCTCCTTCCGATGTAAAATCCTGACAAATCAGTTCAGCTCCCGCAATAGGTTCTGTCTCAAGCAAATCAATACCGACAACTTTTCCGCCGCCTTTATTTCGCTGAACGGCAATCTGTGTCCACCCGCCAGGAGCACACCCCAAATCCACAATGGCTTTTCCTTTACCCAAAAAGTGATATTTTTCATCTAGTTGAATCAGCTTAAAAGCCGCTCGCGAACGATACCCCAAACGTTTCGATTCGGCAACATACGGATCATTCAGCTGCCGCAAGAGCCATTGGTTCGAAGACTTTTTCTTATATTTTGCGGTCTTAACCCTGACCGACAAGTTATGCCGACCGCTGACCTCTTTGGCCGATTTAGTCAACTTTGCCATTATTATTCCTTTGCTTTTGCTGCTGAATTTGTTTTTGATCCCGCTCAATCAATCCGGCGACAATCCCGTCTTTAGCACTCTTAAGCGAGGCTGTCATCTTGTCCACCCCAAGCCTGTCATAAATCGTCTTAAAGATAACACAGGCCGCAATAAAAATATACGAACGTTTATCCCCGATATATGGATTATCGGCCAATTCCTCGCGTGAAGAATACAAAACAGACTCTATCGCCTTATCAGCCTCGCCGCGCGTCATACTCAAGCCGTCCGCACGCTCTCTCTTATAGTCCCCAAACTGATTAATCATAGACACCAGTCGAAGCGGTGTTGAAGACGTCACGACAAAAGAAATATCCTTGTTATCAGGAAGCTCCCGCCCCTGCAAAAACTGATCCATATATCCGTTGACTTCTTTTTCAAGCTTTTCCGCTTTTTCTTTACTGTATTCCACAAGCCCGAAAGCCTCCGACGCATTGCGCGCACCCCACGGAATAGAAACGGAATTCAATATCTCCGGAACTTTCTTATTGGTCGCCAAAGTCACTTCCGTCGACCCACCGCCCAAATCATAAATAACGACATATTTACTTTTGCCCAACACATGAGACATAGCCCCTTTCAAATTAAGCTCCGCCTCTTCCCGTCCGTCAATAATCTCAAGATTAATATGGGATTCATCATAAATTTTTTTAACCAGCTCAGCCCCGTTCAAGGCCATCCGGCAAGTTGCCGTCGTCACTGCCCGCATATTTTGCGGCTCGACATTATATTTATCCAACGCCTGCCGATACTCAAAAAAACATTCCTGTGCACGGTCAAAAGCCTCCGGTGTAATCAAATTATGCACCGCCAGCCCCTCGGCCAAACGGGTCGAATAGTTATTTTGATACACCGCTTCGCCCTTTTCATTGCAAATCAAAATTTTGCAAGAATTAGACCCCAAATCGATTCCGGCATAAGTTTTAAGCGTCATTGACAGCATCCTTCATTTTTTGATTTCCGTTAAAATAGCGCTTTGATTTTTTAACAAACGGATAACGCGGCCGAAATCTCTTCTTATTTTTGCGCTGCTTGCGGTCAGCGTGCATCATATCCAGCAATATTCCCTCTCGGATTCCACGGTCGGCAATCGTAATTTCCGAAATCGGCCAAAACGACAGCAATCCTTCAATAATGGCACATCCGGCAATTGTCAAATCGGCTTTTTGCATACCGATGCACGCGTGTTTGCGGCGGCCTTCATCGCCCATACGTTTAATCTTGGCAATCGTGCGTTCAACATCTTGCGCACTCAAAGCCAACCCATCCACCGCCGAACGGTTATATCTCGGCAGGTTCAAATGAACAGCGCCCAAAACCGTAACCGTTCCCGAGGTGCCCAAAACCTGTATTTCCTGATTGGCAATAGCCTCCGAAATATGGTATTTTTCTTCAAACTCGGCCAAAATCTTATGCGTGCGCTCAATAATGGTATTATAGGCCAAATCTGTCATCTCATGATCCGGAAAAGCCTCCGACACCGTCACCACGCCGTAAGGCAACGACACATACCCTTCTGTCACGGTGCGTCCCGAATTGCTCATCCGCGCAAGCGAAACTTCCGTCGACCCGCCGCCAATGTCAAAAACAAGCGCCCTCTTAATATGGCGGTTCAATAGTGGAATACACCCAACCACAGCCAAGCGGGATTCTTCTTGTGATGAAATTGTCTCAATAGTCAAACCGGTTTCTTTTTTGACCAAATCCAAGAAATAACGGCAATTCTTCGCCCGCCGACAAGCCGCCGTGGCCACATATCTGGCCTTAACAATCGGAGCATATTCTTCCAAAACACCCGCACAGACTTTCAAAGCATTAATCGTGCGCCGAATGGCCGTATGCGACAACTCGTTATTATTGATAATTCCCTCGCCCAATCGGGTAATTTTAGAAAAAGTCTCCACAATTCTGAATGAAGACGGCGTCGGCGTCGCAATCACAAGCCGGCATGAATTTGTTCCCAAATCAATAGCCGCATAATTCTCCGCTCCCGCAGAATCGCTAAACCCTCCGGCCGGCTTTTTAACCACCGCTTTTTGTTTCTTTTCGGCTCTCAAATACATTGTATCAAAAAACTTTTGTTTTCAAAAAAATAAACTTGAGCTTAATATAGCCCAAGTTTATAGAGAGCACAACAGATTTTTGAAATTTTTTTAAGCCTCGGTTTCGGCACGCAGACTTTCACGCAGTGTATCAATACAGACAAGCTCTTTATCAGCATTTTCATAGTGCCAATAAACCCACCCATTGCAAGCCGGCGCATTTTGAGCGGCCGCTCCAACCTGATGAATGGATCCCTCGGCATTTTCGCTCTTCAACGTGCCATCCGAACGCACAACCGCACAATGCTTCCTATTGGCATCATACAAAATATCTCCGGGTTCCAAAAGCCCTCTTTCAACCACATTTCCAAACGGAATCCGCGGCAATTTTCTTTTGCAGGCATATTCCAGACAATGCGCGTCTTTAACCGGTTCAACCTCTTGAATTCGTTGAACGGCGGCTTTCACATAGCCTGCATCTTTTTCAATTCCGATAAAGTGCCGGCCGAGTTTTTTGGCCACAGCGCCCGTTGTTCCCGTCCCAAAAAAGGGATCCAGCACAATATCGCCGACTTTGCTTGAAGACATAATAACCCGATACAGCAAAGCTTCCGGCTTTTGGGTCGAATGGAGTTTATCGCCGTTTTCATCTTTGAGGCGCTCTTTTCCGGTGCACAAAGAAATATGCCAATCCGAACGCATCTGCGTATCTTCATTAAGGGCTTTCATAGCCTCATAATTAAAGGTATATTTGGAGCTCTGGCTCTTAGACGCCCAAATCAACGTCTCGTGGGCGTTTGTAAAACGTGTTCCCTTAAAATTGGGCATAGGGTTGACCTTATCCCAAATAATATCATTCAAAATCCAAAAACCCAAATCCTGCAAAATTTTGCCGACTCTGAAAATATTGTGATACGACCCGATGACCCACAAAGCCCCGTCGTCTTTTAAGATTCGGCGCGCGGCGCTCATCCAAGCCTTTGTATATTCATCATAGGCCTCCATACTTTCAAAAGAGTCCCAATCCTCATACACACCGCTGACATTGCTGTTATCCGGCCGCAACAAAGCCTCGCCGAGCTGCAGATTATACGGAGGATCCGCAAAAATCAAATCGACGGATTTTTCTTCCATCTCATTCATAACCTTAATGCAGTCATCATTGATAACCCTATTAAGGATAGTCTTAATCTGTTTTTGAGTCATACTGCCGCTCACACTGCTGTTAAAACGCTTCTGGCAGACAGTATGCGCCACAGATGGTTATAAATTTATTAACAGGCCCGCAATAAAAAATCAGAAAAACAAAACTTTGTTAAAATTCAATTCCTAAGCGGCTTTTTCTGCAACAAATTCCTGTATCGGCCGATACGACATCCGGTGCACGCCCGCAATAATACCGTGGCTTTTCAATCCGTCCACATGAGCTTTTGTGCCGTAACCGGCATTTTTTTCAAACCCGTAATACGGATATTTCTCGGCCAAATCCTGCATCAGCCTGTCTCTGAACACCTTAGCTGCAATAGACGCCGCCGAAATCGAATAAGAACGCGCATCGCCTTTGACAACAGTCAGCACCTCGCATGGAAACCCTTTCGGTTTTTGGTTGCCGTCAACCAGCGTCATATCGGGAACCTTGCCTAAAGCCGCCACGGCGCGGTTCATTGCCAAAAAAGTCGCCTGCAAAATATTAACCCTGTCAATTTCATCGGCTGTCGCCTGCCCGATTCCAATAAGAAGCTCCCCCTTAGCCTGTGCCTCAAACAATTTGTCATACAAAATTTCTCTTTTTTTGGGCGAAAGCTTTTTTGAATCATTCAGGTTCTCAAGCAAAAACGGTTCAACCTCGTGCGTCAAAAACACAACCGCACCGGCAACAACCGGTCCTGCCCAAGGCCCGCGTCCGGCTTCATCAACCCCCGCGACAAGACCGTTGAACCTATCTTCAAACGAAAAATCCGGCATCTTACCACCTGACTTCCAAGCCGGTCGGCGACACTTCAACCGTTCCGCCCAAAGGAAGCGTCATCAGGGGCGTCGTATGCCCAAAATCCATATTGGCGATAACAGGCAAAGCCGCAAGCTGCGGAATATGGCTGACGATATATTCAAGCTTATCGCGTGTGATGCCCGATGCTTTTTGAAACCGCCCGATTAAAACGGCCGCAACATTAACAAAATCCACCCGCTGCGCCAGTGCCTGAAGCTGCCTCAAAAAAGCCTTGTCATCACCGCCTGACGTAAAACAATCCTCAACAGCCAAAATCGTGTCTTTGCCGAAAACAGGCTGATAGGGTGTCCCGCCCAGCAGAACCAACGTGCCCAAATTGCCGCCTTCCAATGTGCCTTTGGCCTGTCCCTCATGCAAAATCCACCAGCCTTCATTAGGAACAAAAATCCGATTCTCCTGATCCAAAAACCACAAATCATCGCTCCAATCTTTGGACGGTTCAAAGGTGCTTTGGCCGTCAAACAAAACTTTTTGAAGCCCCGCAAGCGTATAATCACAGCCTTTGAGCATTCCGATAGAGCTGTAATGCGGCCCGTAAAACCCGACAAGCCCCGTTTGAGCTCGAATACCGTTAATCAAAGCCGTGATGTCCGAAAACCCGCACAAAATTTTAGGATTCTGCCGAATGACCCCATAATCCAAAAAAGGCAAAACCTGATTAGAGTTAAACCCACCGATGATGGTAAAAATCGCCTTAACGGAAGGCTCTTTGAACGCGTCCATAATATCTTCAGCACGTTTTTGAATATCCGCCGTTCCAAACAAATCAAAATTATCGTCTGTCGTATTTTTGCCAAAACTGACCTTCAAGCCCATTTTTTCAAAACGTTCTTTCGCAATTTGGCGGCAATCCTGCCCGATAATTTTCAAACCCGTAGACGGCGCAACGATTCTAATTTCATCTCCGCGGCACAATTTTTGAGGTATCAGATTTTCCATAAAAGTAAGACTCCTATACTAAATTTGCTCTATATTATAATCATTTTCCAAATTTTGCACCTGTTTTATAAATAAAAGCCACAGAAATAAAAACTCTGTATAACTTTCCGAAACAGATTGAAACGGAGAGGAAAGATAATAGATTAAAAGGAGAGTAAAAAGGAGACTTTTGCTCTTCTTTTAAGGTATAAAAACGAGGTTTTTGAGTGGTGTTTGGAAATGACAGCAACGAATTGAACGGACTTGCGGCAGGTGCCGCGGGTGGTTCAAGCACACGCCTCGTCTTACCCCCCCCCTACAGTTTCTAGGCTTACAGAAGAATTTTCTGTCATTCTCGTGCCCGAGGCGGAGCCGATTTCCTTTTCTGTCATATTCGGGCTTGACCCGAATATCCAGGTCGAACAAGGAATCAAAATTTTCCTGGATCCCCGTGTCTATTCCTCGCTTGCGCTCGGGCACGAGGATGACAAAAGAGAGGTCAAGCCCGAACATGACGGTTTTTGTAAAATCGGAGGTGTGATATGGTGAAAAGTATCACGCTGACGGCGTCAATGCGGAGCAACTTAAACAGCCTCAAAAACATCTCCAAACAAATGAACACGACGCAGGAAAGGCTTTCGACAGGAAAGAAAGTCAATTCCGCGATAGATAATGCGTCGAGTTATTATCAAGCCAGAGCCTTAACAAACAGAGCCTCGGATTTAGATGCCTTATTAGATGCCATGGGACAGGGGATACAAACAATCCAAGCGGCAACGCAAGGTTTAACAAGCGGGGTGTCATTCCTCGAACAAGCCTCGGCCGTTGCAAACGAGGCCTTGAGCCAAATCGGCAATACCGGCGGCACAGCTTCACTCAAACCCATTGAAGACTTTATCGCCGATGGTTATACCGTCGTCGGCACAGAAGCTGAACTTAACGCCGCCGTAGCCACAGCCGGCGCAAAAATCGTGCTATCAGGCGACATTACCCTAACAAGCACGCTCCGTATCACAGCAGAGAATGTGACATTGGACGGCAACGGACACAAAATTTCTTACACAGCAAAAGAATCAGGAAAGTCAGCTATTGAGATAGATGGCCGTCTTGAACTTTTACAAAGTCTGACTGAACCGAATACTCCCGTCACAGATGAATTCGTTACCCTAAGTGACAAAGAGCGTATATCTCTAAACCCAGATGACTCGAATACACCTATTCGAAACCAAAGAGTGACTATCAATAACTTAAAGATTGAAGCAACTGGAGAAAAAATCGCAGGTATCAGAGTTTTGAACTACGGCAAACTTACCTTAGATAACACCTTTGGCATCACAGTCAGCGGTAAAGGGGCTCAAAAACTTTTCTGCGGCAATGCGGATGTTATGGATTTATATGACGGACAAACGAATACAAAAGCCATTCTCAACCAAATCGGAGAAGCCGGACTGGCGGCCAGCGCGACTAATCAATTTTATGTCGGCGATAAAAACGGAGCCTTTGGTCAAGGCAAGTGGTATCTCCCGTCCATTGGCGAATGGATGGAATTTTATGGCACAAATATAGCAGAGATAACTGGTAACGATAGCGGCAATATTGTTGAGCCTATAGAGGGTTCAGATACAGGCGCTGAAACAGAAACTGAAAACAAGGTTATCGGTTCAACCGGAGCTATGGGAAGAGTTATGGCAGCCATCAACAATGCCTTAAATATCCTTGCAGAGAAAGGTGTTGACGCAGAGGCTTTAAGCGGATGGTATTGGTCGTCTTCTGAATATGATGCAGACAATGCTTGGAAAATCGATGCAAGTTTGGGAAGCGGTTATCGAGATACCTTCCCAAAATACAAAGGTCTTATGGCTGCCTCGACACAACCATCTGTGCGCTGTGCCCAGCTTCTAAAAGATTGCTTTGATCCATCTCCTTACGGAACGGCATGGTGGCAATATGGACCTATGGCCGGCTTGGTGATGTATGAGGACAAAACTTTTAGTCCGGCAAAGAATTACGACGGGAGCAAAAAGATCGTCGGCGTTGTTGCTAATGTTTCGGAAGACGGCCGCGATGTAACAATTATAAATCTGAAAGATTTGACATTCGACGGTAACAACTTTAATCCTGAAAATCCCTATGGCGAAGCAAATTCAGATGTCCGCTGGTGCACCAGTGACAAAAAATCTGAAGACATCTCAGGAGTTCAGAATTTTAACGAAGATCAATTTCTTACTGCTATTAACTCCACACATGGAATTCAAAGTATAGACCTTACAAACACATCTTTTCCCAGCACTTCCGACACCCCCAACACCCCAGCCGGACAAATAGACACGTCGCTCATTGACCAATACAACAAAGCCTTTGAGCAGTATGATAGATTAATTAATGATTCGTCCTATCAAGGCGTCAACCTTTTGAAGAATGAAAAGCTTGATGTTGTGTTCAACGAAACCCGAAACAACAAACTAACAGTCCAAGGAAAGGATATGAGCTCCGCCGCGTTAGGACTGACCAAAGCTGAATGGACAACGCAGGGCGATATTGCCAACTCAATTCAAGAATTGTTGGCTGCTGTCAACAAAATCCGCACGTTCCAATCTGAACTCGGGAATAATTACAGCATAATCCAGACGCGCCAAAACTTTACCGAGGCTTTGACAGATGTTCTTGAAACAGGCGCGGATAACCTTGTGCTCGCTGATATGAATGAGGAATCCGCAAATTACTTGGCGCTCCAAACCCGCCAACAACTCGCCACCAGCGCGCTTTCACTTGCGACCAATTCCGCCCAGAGCGTCCTTGCGTTGTTTGGGTAAGTTTTAATCCAAAGCCGCGCGCGACCATAGGCGTTTATCTCCGCCATTCGGCACAGCCACGATTCCCCCAACGACCGGTTCGCGGCATCCTGTTATTTCGGGATAAGAAAAAGGCTCTTTTTGAAGCAAACACCAGGCCATATCCGCAAAAATTCGCGCTTCCATAAACCGGCTGTCAGAACCGAATTTTGAGGCCGGCGTCACAATCGCTTTCGGATTGGCAATTGTTTCAAACACCGCCTGATGCTCCGGCAACACTTTTGCCTTCCCGTGAAGCAGTCTTTCAAAATCTTTTTGAACAACCGGATTATTCCATCCGCCGCCGAATGTCAAAAAATAAGACGGCTTGTCAAAATCCGCCGGAATATACTTAAGGTTATAGACAAAAGCATAGGCACTGAAAAATTCAACCGTTCGCAATCTGTCGCAAAAAGGAATTGACCCGTCCATCATCTCCGGCAAAAACCGATACCATGCCGGATCCGATGACTTTGGCGGCGGCTGCATCAAATAATTTTTGCCGGATTCGGTCACAACAGCCTGTTCAAACAAAGTCCTCAACAACTCTCCATTCAGATTGCCCGGCGCCCCATATTTTCCGTCCTTATCATAAGGCTCGCCCTTTTCTCTTAGGGTCAGCATATCTGCAAAGTGATTAAAAGGCCCTGTGTCCCACCCTAAGACACGAATTTTTTGATTTTTATCCGTTGTAATCAAACTGATATTTCCGGTATTGCCGCCATTGCAAAAAGCAACCGGAAAAATCCCTTCTTTCCTCAAATTCAACGCCAGATGCATATTATGCACCGGCGCCAAAGGAGCCCCCTCGCCGCCGTTTAACACATCATCTGACCTAAAATCATATGCCACCTTAATTCCGGTCAAATCAGCCAACATCTGCCCCGATCCGACCTGAACCGTATAAGGCTTCCCTTTGGCAATAGAGGGCGGACAATGGGCGCAGGTCTGCCCGTGGAATCCGATAATTTCAATATCCTGCGGATTCAAACCAGCCTTGTCCAACGTTTCGGAGATTGTCTGCGCCACAAGATGAATATACGAATCGTGCAATTGCATAAAAGAGGCTTTGTCTTCATCAAACACGCGCCTGACATGCCCGTCCGCCTGCTTAATTCTCTCTTTCAAAAGCCTAAAGTCCTGCGCCAACGCCAAAGGAATCAGGTGTGAATGTCCGCAAATATCCCTCATGTGATTTTGGGCAAATTCCGTTATAACCACATCTACCGCATCAAGCGAATTTCCGGTCATCACGCCGATACATTTCATAGAATTGTCCCCTAGTCCGAAATAAAAGTATCTTCCGCAATCCCCCGAACACGTTCCTCAGCAATTCCAAGCCCGCGCGCAATCGCAAAAGCAAACGCCGCTGCCTTGCCCATTCCTTTAGCTGTAATGATATTGCCGTCCGTTTCAACATCTTTGCCGGTGTATCTGAAAGCCGGATCCCGCGACAAACGCTCCGTTTCCGGATAGCCGGTAAGATGCTTGCCGCGTGCCGCGCCCGAATCACGCAAAACAACCGGCGCTGCGCAAATGGCCGCGCAAATCTTACCGTTTTCATTGGCCAGATTAATAAAATCGGATACCTCTTGAGACTCGCGCAAATTAATTGCCCCCGGCAAACCTCCGGGAAGAATAACCGCATCAATTTCCGCTACATCAACATCTTTCATCAAGCTTTCCGCACAAATATAAAAATCATGCGCGCCTCTGACTTTCAGGCTTTCCACCCCGGCCAAAATAACTTTGACATTCAGGCGTTTCAGGATATCGGCCGGCATCAAAGCCTCGACCTCTTCAAACCCGTCCGCCAATAAAATACAGACACTTTTGGTGCTCATTTTTCATTCTCCTTATTTTGAGGGCGGCTGCTGGTCGCTGGGAGATTCTTCCGCCTCTTTTTCTTTGTATCGATACAAATTTGACAAGAACTGACGTTCAATGTTTTTATATCGGCGCGACAACCAGGTTGATTTATACAAAACGGCTATCACAAGCCCCATCAGGGCATAAGTCACATAAAAATCTTTGGTCAACAGATGATTAATCACAACCATAATAAAAATGATGATAACGGCCATCCGCAGAACCGTGCACAAAACCAAAGGCAATCTATTGGTCAGGCGTTTGTGCCACAATGTCAGATAAATACGCGCTAAATCGCTGTTAACCGTCAACAACCCCTGTAAAAACGGCGACATAAACGCCAGTGTTAGCAAAGTTGCCGTAATATCAGCCAATTTAGACGGCATATTTTTAAGTAAAAACGGGTGCAGCAAATAAAATGAAATATTAATCAGCGCAATCAAAATAACCGAGGAAATACACAATTTAAAAAAGTATTTCTTAAACAGCTGCATCCAAAGCTCTTCCTCGGCATTGGTATCTTTTTTTGAAGTTGTGTGTGTGCTCAAATATTCTTTCCAACGCACCGGAATCAGCCGATACACAAAACTGTAAAACGGCTTGGCTGATTTAATCATCAATGGCGTTGTAAAGGTCGTCACAACCGAAACAGCCACAATTGTCGGATATACATAATCGCCCAAAACACCAATAGCCATACCTGTCGAGGCAATAATAAACGCAAATTCGCCGACCTGTGCCAAAGAAAAACCGCACAAGATAGATGTTTCGAGCCGATTGCCCGACAACAAAAAGCCAAAAGTCGACAGCAGAATTTTACCCGTTACTACCACAAAAGTGATAATGACAATCGGTATAATATATTCAACAAACATATGCGGATCGACCAACATTCCAACCGACACAAAGAAGACCGCCCCAAATAAGTCTTTGACGGGTTTAATCGTGTTTTCAATGCGCGACGCCTCGTCTGTTTCGGCCAAAATTGACCCCATAATAAAAGCCCCCAACGCCGACGAGAATCCAACTGACGTCGCAATCCAAACCATTCCCAGACACAATGCCATAGAAACCAACAACAACAGTTCATCATTCAGCAGATTAATAACTTTTTTCAAAAATGTCGGCACCAAATAAACGCCGGTAATAAACCACAACACCAAGAAAAAAACCAACTTTCCGCTGCTGATAAGCAATGCCAATCCGTCAACATTTTTACCAACAGAAATTGTCGGCAGCAACACCAACAGCAAAATTCCGACAACATCTTCCACAACCAAGACGCCAAAAACCAAATCCGTAAATTTCAGCCCTTTGCAGTCCAATTCCTCAAAAGCCTTGATGATAATAGTTGTTGACGACATTGAAATCATACCGCCCAAAAACAGGCTTTCAGTTGTCGACCACCCAAGGTTCAACCCGACGTGATACCCTATCAAAAGCATAAACAAAATGTTTGTCGTGGCCGTGATGATGGCCGATTTTCCAACATTGACAATTTTTTTGAAACTAAACTCAAGCCCTAAGCTGAACAACAGAAAGATAACGCCGATATCCGCCCAAACATGGATACTTTCTTTATCTGCGGTTGTCGGAAAGAGCGCAAAATGCGGCCCGACGATTATTCCGGCCAAAATATAGCCCAAAACGACCGGTTGTTTAAGATATTTAAACAGCACGGTAATAACTCCGGCACAAATCATTATCAAAGCCAAATCCGAAACAAGCGCGGGCAAATGATCCATTTGTTTTTGTTCTCCCTTATTAATCTCAAACAGATTACTTCTTAAAAATAAATAAATATTTAAAGTATATAATTTATCTTAAGAAAAAAAGGAGAACCCTTGTGGCACAAAAAAACAATTTAAAACAATGGCTGGAACAAAACGCCGATTTGGCCTATGCCAAATTTTCTTTATCTTTAATCCCGAATGAAACAAGAAAAATGTATGGCATCCGCCGTCCGATTTTGAATAAAAAAGCTGTCGAATTTGCGGACACATGGGAAAATATCTCAAATGACAGTTGTGAAGAAGTTCTGCTCAAAGCCTATGCCGTCGGCCACATCAAAGATATCCAAACACAATTGGCTGCCGTTCAAAAATTTGTGCCGCTCATCAGCACCTGGGAAAACTGCGATACCTTTTGCTCAGCATTAAAATCCGCAAAAAAATACCCTTCCCTTTTTTGGCCGCTTCTTGTGTCATACAGCCAAAGTTCCTCGGATTATGAACAACGCTTTGCTTATGTAATGATGCTCAAATATTTTTGCACACCCGACTACATTGACAGCGTTCTTCAGATTCTGCTTTCAGCCAAACCCAAAATTTGGGATACCAAACAAAGTATTGCTTGGGCCATGGCGGAATGTTTTATCAAATTTGAAGACAAAACAAATCAGCTTTTAAAAAATCTGACGCCGGAACTCAGAAAACTGACCCAGCGCAAGATTTTTGATTCAAAACGCGTTTCCGTTCAAACCAAACAAGGGCTTAAAAACGAAAATCCCGTTGATTTTGCTTAATCAATTCCAAACGCTCTTTACAAATTTTCTTAACTTTCTCATTCGGAATCTGCTCAATTTCTTTGGCAATCAGCCGCTCGCCGACTTCTTTTGTTTCGGGCGAGGCATAATCTTCCAAATATTCCTGCAGCGTCATTAGTGCATTGGGCAAGCAGCAGTTGTGAATTTGCATATTCTTGCACAAAGCCATAAAACGATCGCCCGTGCGCCCTTCGCGATAACAAGCTGTGCAAAAACTCGGTGTATAGCCCAACTGCATCAACCACCGCACAACCTCATCTAACGACCGTCTGTCCGACACATCAAACTGCGCCGAATTCTCTTCCTCGGGTTCGGGCTCGGCATATCCGCCGACCGATGTTTTGCTTCCGCCTGAAATTTGGGAAATGCCAAGCTGCAAAACTCTCTCGCGGGATTTTTGGCTTTCGCGCGTCGAAACAATCATTCCCGTATAAGGAACGGCGATTCTGATGCAGGCCACCAATTTTGTAAAAATATCATCGCTAATCGCATTTGAAAAAGTCGATGGGTCAATATCGTCCGCCGGACAAATTCTAGGAACGCTGATTGTGTGCGGCCCAACGCCGAAAGCCGCCTCTAAGTGTTCGGCGTGCATCAAAAGCCCCGTAAATTCATAACGATAGGTCGACAATCCATACAAGACGCCAAGTCCCACATCATCGATTCCGCCTTGCATGGCTCTGTCCATTGCTTCGGTATGATAGGTATAATTATGCTTGGGACCAGTCGGATGTAATATTTCATAATTTTCTTTATTGTAGGTTTCCTGAAACAAAATATATGTGCCGATTCCGGCCTCATGAAGTTTGCGGTAATTTTCAACCGTTGTTGCGGCAATATTGACATTGACGCGGCGGATAGCGCCGTTCTTATGCTTAATGCCGTAAATCGTTTTGATAGACTCCAAAATATATTCAATCGGATTATTTACGGGATCTTCACCGGCCTCAATCGCCAAGCGTTTATGCCCCATATCCTGCAAAGCAATAACTTCTTTCTTAATATCTTCCTGAGTCATTTTTTTGCGGGAAATGTGTTTGTTTTTAGCATGATAAGGACAATAGACGCACCCGTTGACACAATAGTTTGACAAATACAACGGCGCAAACAAAACAATGCGGTTGCCGTAAAAATCATCTTTGATTTGACGGGCAAGCGCAAAAATTTCTTCATTTTTATCCGGCAAGTCACAGTCCAGCAGCACAGCCGCCTCACGATGGCTCAGCCCCTTGCGCAAACGGGCTTTTTCCAATATCTCATCAATCAATGCCGCGTTATGTTTGTTGGCTGCGGCATAGTCAAGGGTTTCTAAAATTTCTTCATGGTTAATAAATTCTTCGGCTTTCGGAGATTTCTTATCATACATAGTCTTTGTCCTTTCATCTGTTTTATATCTAATCCTTTTTTTGAGAAAAGGGGAATTTTTTTAAGATGATGTGCACAAATTTTAAGGTTGCCAAACTGCCCAAAATAAGATATATCTGAAAGCCAATCAGACAAGGAGGCTTTATGGCAAAAGAACTTTTGGCACCGGCCGGAGACATTGAGGCTGGATACGCGGCACTTTATTACGGCGCAGACGCCGTTTATTTGGGGCTCAAACAATTTTCAGCCCGCGCAACGGCAAATAATTTCAGCGAGGAAGAGCTCAATGAGTTGACGGCCTTTGCCCACCATCTCAACCGCAAAGTTTTTGTGACCATCAACACGGTTTTGCAAGAAGGCGAACTTCCAGATTTGCTCAAGAATTTGGATATTTGCCGCCGCTGTCGGATTGACGCGGTTATTTTGCAGGATTTAGGCGTCGCCCGTGTCATCAAAAATCAATATCCCGAAATTGAAATGCATGCCAGCACCCAAATGGCCGTCCACAATAAGGAAGGTGCACTTGCGCTTAAAAAAGCCGGCTTTGCGCGCGTTGTCGTTGCTAGAGAACTGACCTTGCCCGAGATTAAAGAAATCGCAACCATTCCCGATTTGGAGCTGGAAGCCTTTGTTCACGGCGCTTTGTGCTATTCTTACAGCGGCGTCTGCCAATTTTCTTCAATGGTCAGCGGGCGCAGCGCCAACCGCGGCAAATGCCTTTATCCGTGCCGCGCAGAATTTTGCAAAGAAGGTCAATTTGAGCATTGCTTCTCGATGAAAGATTTGGCGCTCGGCGAAGATGTTCTCAAACTGCCCGTTTATTCGCTCAAGATTGAGGGGCGTAAAAAGAACGCTCTTTATGTGGCGGCTGTCACAGATTATTACCGCAATATTTTGGACGGCAAAGGCGCAAATCCTCAAAAAGAAGAAAATATTAAACAAATTTTTTCAAGGCCTTGGTGCAAATTTCATTTCAGAGGCCGCACAAAAGATGTCACCGACAAAAAATTTGTCGGCCACCGCGGATTGCCTATCGGACGGATAGAAGAGATGAAAGGCAATGAAATATTTTTCAAAACCACGCATAAAATCGCCCGTCATGACGGAATCCAAATTGATATTGAAACAAGCGAAAAACCTTACGGATTTTCTTTGCAAAAGATGTGGGTTAACGCCCGCCCTGTTTTGGAAGCCAAAGCCGGCGACAGAGTCGAGATTCTTCTTCCCGAAAGGGTCAACGGACTTTCCAAAGGCGCCGCCGTCTATCTGGCGTCTTCTTCCGAAGTCAAAAGCGCTTACGGCTACCAAAAACCCAAACCGCGCGAATTTATGGCGCGTTACGGGATTGATGTCTGCGTCAACATTACCCCTCAAAAAATTACCGCCACTTCTGACGGACACACGGCAGAACTCAGCGGAAATTTTGCACCGGCCAATGATGCAGCCAAAACAGACGACGCCGTCCGCAAGGCTTTTGCCAAAACCGGCGACACGGCACTCTCTTTACAAAACCTGTCTATCAATAATCCTCAAGGATTGTTTGTTCCTGCGTCTGTTCTCAATGACTTGCGCCGGACGCTTTATGCTCAAATTACACCGGCTTTTCCTCACCCAACGCTTGACCTGCCTGCGCCGAGAACTCTCCCGATAGAGGCCAAATGGATTATCAAGACCGATAATATCCGCAATCTTTCACAGATAGATTTATCCAAAATTGCTGAAATTATTTATTTGATTTCGCCGGAAACAACTTTGGATGAGGTTGCCAAGCTTCCCAAGAATAAAGTTCGTTTGGCTCTTCCGACCATCTGCCGAAAAGTCAAAGACTTTGAACCAGTAATTGCCAAACTTCTCAACACTGGTTACAAAAAATGGGAGATTGCCAATTATTGGGGTTTAGGTGTTTTGCCTGTCAAAAAAATAGATCTGAGCTTTGACAACCCGATTTATATGTTCAACACGCAGGCTGCCGCTGCTGCTCAAGAACTCGGCGCCTCAAGAATTACGCTCGCCGTTGAGGACACCTTGTCCAATCTCAAGAATATGGCCTTAGGCGCGCCTTTGCCTGTTGTTTTTGTTGTTTATCAAGATGTGCCTCTGTTTACCTCGGCTGTCTGTATCAGGGATAATTCCTGCGCCGACTGTTCGCGCCAACCGCAATGGATAGCCCTCAGCCGTGACGGACAATCTTATCAGGCTCTATCAAAAGATTGCCAAACAACCGTATTTGAAGCAAAAGCTTTTTCCGCCGCCGCAGGAGCAAGAGAAATTCGGGCAGATTTTTACCGCGCCGATTTTTGCTCAAAACCCTACACACCTCATCAGGTATCGGAGATTTTCAAAAAACTGATTTCTTTTGAAGATGTTTCACCAGCCGCCAAAGGCAACCTGACACGCCGCAATGAATTGTTTTAACACCCTAGAAAATGGGAAAAAACTTATATAAAATAAGCAAAATCAGCATGGCGTATGTGCCGGCGATGATATCGTCAAGCATCACGCCCCAGGCATTCAGAATTTTTTGATCGGCCCAGCGAACTGGCTGCGGTTTGATAATATCAAAAATCCGAAACAGAACAAAGCCGCAAAGATACACGCCCAAAGCCTCTGTTGTGCGCCCCTGCAAAAATCCCGCAACCGACACAAATGTCAGCAATTGACCGGCAACTTCATCAATCACAACAAACCCCGGATCATGCGGCGTATGTTTCAGGACTTCGGCCGTAGCCAATACCCCGATAACAAAAGACACAACAACACCGGAGATAATCCCTGTCAATCCGAAATTATAGGCCAACACAAAAGCCAGCGGCAAAGTCGCCAATGAGCCGACTGTTCCGGGAGCAAATTTTGAATTTCCAAATCCGAAGTATGTAGCAAGCCAAAAAGCAAGGCGCTGTTTCATCGTGTTTTCTCCAACTGTTGTTTCTTTATTTTGTTATAGGCGAGGAAATGTTTTTTTGACAGTCTTTTGTATAAATTGACCACAGCAAATTTTAGCTCTTGAAAAAGACGCAAAATTTTGATACCCCTTAAGACGCTGTATAACAAAAAACATAACTATTTTTAGAAAAGGTGTATAACAATGAAAATAGGAATTATCGGGACAGGCTATGTCGGCCTGCCCAGCGGTGTCGGTTTTGCGGAACTCGGCAACAAGGTTGTCTGCATCGACAAAGATGCTGACAAAATCAATGCTCTTAAGGCTGGCCGCCTGACCATTTTTGAAGACGGGCTTGCCGAACTTTTTCAAAAAAATATTCAAAACGGAAGACTTTCTTTTACCACCTCCATGGAAGAAGGCGTTAAAGACGCCGATGTGGTCATTATTGCCGTCGGCACACCGCCGCATCCGGTTACCAAAGAAGCCGATATGACCTATATTTATGCGGTCGCTGAAGAAATGGCGCCGTTTTTGAACGGTTACACGGTTGTGGCCGACAAATCCACCGTTCCGGTCGGCACCGGAGACGAGGTTGAAAAGATTATCCGCAAAGTCAATCCTTCGGCTGATTTTGATGTTGTTTCGCTGCCCGAATTTTTGCGCGAAGGGTTTGCCGTGCATGATTTCTTTGCACCGGACAGAATAGTCATCGGCACCAACACACCCCAAGCGGCCGAAACCTTAAAAAACCTTTACAAACCTTTTGACGGCAAGACGGAAATACTTTTTGTCAGCCGCAAGTCCGCCGAAACAATCAAATATGCGTCCAATGCCTTTTTGGCCATTAAGATTCATTATATTAACGAAATGGCTGATTTTTGCGAACATTCCGGCGCTGACGTTTTTGAAGTCGCCAAAGGCATGGGGCTGGACACACGCATCGGCAAGCGTTTTTTGAACCCCGGCCCCGGATACGGCGGAAGCTGTTTTCCAAAAGACACCAACGCCATGGCCTGCATGGGCAAAAAATGCGGCGCGCCTTTGTCTTTGATTGAGACCGCCATCAGAGGCAACGATTTACGAAAAACCAAAATGGCCGCGCGCATTCTGGAAACCGTGCAGCAAAAGCCCCATGCCAAAATTGCCGTTTGGGGCTTGGCTTTCAAAAACGGAACAGACGACGTTCGAGAATCTCCGGCCATGCAGATTATTGAACAGCTTCTTAAAAACGGCGCAGCGCTTTGCGTCTATGACCCCAAAGCTATGCCTAACGCAAAAAAAATTCTGGGAGACAGAGTGGCTTATGCGTCCTCGGAATTTGAGGCCGCCAAAGATGCCGATGTAGTGGCTGTCTTAACGGAATGGCCGCAATTTAGCGAGATTAATCTGACAGAATTGAAAGTCCTGATGAAGACGCCGCAAATTGTAGACCTGCGCAATATGCTGAAAACCAAACACCCCGAGGCGCTGGGCTTTAGCTATCAATGTATCGGGCACAGGGCTTAACAACTTGCAAACAAGGAGAAAAGCAGTTGCCTTTCTCCTTGTTTTACTTTTATTCAGAAACACCGTAAAATTCGCAATCACACCCGCACGGCTATTCCGCCGTCATATCTGTAACTTGTCACTCTATCTCCGGCTGACCAAAATGAAAGCGTAAGTATTTGAAATGACACAAAGTAAAAAAAGCAAAATAAAACCGTGTTTCATAAGATAAGCCCCTTGGTTGACACATCGTTTCCAGCATTTAAACCAACGTTTAAACGCTCTATTGTTTTTAAGGATCTGTCATATTCAGCAAAAAGTCTGAAGAAACCCGCTAGACGCCTTTTACAGCTCAGGAATTGACGCCTGCGTCCTCTTCTCTTCCGCCACAGGCGCTTCAGCATCTTTATTAATAGGCTTGCCGTCAAGCAAATCTTTGATTTCCTCGCCAGTCAAAGTCTCATATTCAATCAATGCCTCGGCCAGCTTTTCCCAGTCTTTTTGATGTTCTTTCAAAAGCTTGGTCGCCCCGTTATAAGCATTCATCACAAGGGTCTTGATTTCCTCATCAACCAAACGCGCTGTTTCCTCGCTCATATTGCGGCTTTGCGTCACAGATTTACCCAAAAAGACCTCGCCGGTATTTTCAGCATACAAAACAGGCCCGAGCTTATCGCTCATTCCCCATTCCGTTACCATAGACCGTGCCAAATTGGTTGCTGCCGCAATATCCGAAGACGCCCCCGATGTAACTTTTTGAGGACCAAACTTAAGCTCCTCTGCCACACGGCCGCCCATCATAATGATAAGACGCGAAAGCATTTTTGTTTTAGAATACGAATATTGATCCTTTTCGGGCAATTGCTGAACCATTCCCAAAGCGCGGCCTCTTGGGATAATCGTCGCCTTGTGAATAGGATCTGTTTCCTCAACAAACAACGAACAAATGGCATGCCCCGCCTCATGAAAAGCCGTAAGCTTTTTCTCGTTCTCATCCATGGCCATCGACTTGCGTTCCGCTCCCATCAAGACCTTGTCTTTGGCCTCGTCAAAGTCTTTGGAAGTCACTTTGGTTTTGTTCTTACGTGCAGCCAACAAAGCCGCCTCATTAACAAGATTCGCCAAATCGGCTCCCGAAAACCCCGGAGTCCCGCGGGCAATCACAGACAAATTAACATCTTTGGCCAAAGGAACTTTCTTCACATGGACTTTCAAAATTTCCTCGCGGCCTTTCTTGTCCGGATTCGTCACGGTAACCTGCCTGTCAAAACGCCCCGGACGCAACAGCGCCGGATCCAAAACATCAGGTCTGTTTGTCGCGGCAATCAAGATAACATTCTCTTTATCCTCAAACCCGTCCATCTCAACCAAGAGCTGGTTTAAGGTCTGTTCACGCTCATCATTACCGCCGCCGAGCCCTGCACCGCGGTGGCGTCCGACCGCGTCAATCTCATCAATAAAGAGCAGACACGGCGCATTTTTCTTAGCCTGAGCAAACATATCGCGCACACGCGATGCCCCTACGCCGACAAACATTTCAACAAAATCAGAACCCGAAATTGAGAAAAACGGCACATCAGCTTCGCCTGCAACAGCCTTAGCAAGCAGAGTCTTACCTGTCCCCGGAGGACCGACCATCAAAACACCCTTCGGAATCTTACCGCCCAAACGCTGAAACTTTGCCGGATCCTTCAAAAAGTCAACAACCTCTTCCAATTCCTGTTTGGCCTCATCAGCACCGGCCACATCGGCAAAAGTTACTTTTTTGGTGTTCTCGACCAGTCTCGCTCGAGATTTACCGAAACTCATAGCCTTGTTATTGCCGGAATTGGCCTGACGCATAAAAAAGACCCAAACCCCGATAAGAAGCAGCATCGGAAACCAAGATACAAAAATTCCCCACAAATTATTGCTTGTGTTATCCTCTGGCAAAGCTGTTACCTTCACATCATGCTTGCGCAGATTCTCAACCATCGTCGGATCATACGGCGCATAGGTATAAAACCGCGCACCGCTGACAGACTTTCCGCTGATACTTGCACCACTGATGGTCACTTCGGAAATTTGTTTATTTTCAACCTTATCCATAAATTCCGAAAAAGCCAACTGCTCGGCTCCGGCACTGACCGTATTCCCCGACCACAGATTCGCGGCAAAAGACAACGCAACAAAAACAGCCAGCCAAATAAAAAAGTTCTTTCCCATCCCCATTGGAGCTTCCTTACTTAAAAATTTTTACATCTTTTTTATATATAGTTTTTTTATTTGCAAAACACAAGCTTTAGTTCTTTTTCTCCCAACAAAAAGCTGCCCCGAAAGGAGCAGCTCTTTGTGTGTTTTATCCGATGATAACAATTTATTTTGCAGCGTTGATGGCGTCCTGAATAACAGAAGCATCCAAAGTCTGCAAAATCTTGTTATTGAAGACCAATGTCGGAACGCCGTTAACCTGCAATTTGCCGGCCAAAGAAGAAACAGCATTCAATGTTGCCTGAACTTTTTCAGACTTCATATCAGCCTTAACTTTTTCCAAATCAGCACCGGCTGCAACAACGATTTCATCAACCTTAGCTTCGGTCAATCTGCCTTCAGCGCTGAACAAACCGTTGTAAACTTCGGCAAATTTGCCCTGATTTCCGGCAGCCAAAGCAGCCTCGGCAGCATATTTAGAAACAGGAGACAAGAATGTCATCGGTTTGGCAACAATCTTAACATCCGGATTCTTAGAAGCAATTTCTTTCAAAGCCGGATAAACTCTGTGACAATAGCCGCAAGAGAAATCAAAGAATTCAACCAAAACCATTTTACCGTCCGGATTGGCAATCACGCCGTCATCGGCACGATTATTCAATTCTTCGGCGTTAGCCTTAATTTTTTCTTCAACCTGTTTCAAAGCTTCCTCTCTTTGTTTGGCATCATAGGCCTGCATAGCCTGCATAACCAACTCGGGTTTTTCTTTCAAAACAGCCTCGACATCGGCGCCGCCTTTCTTGCAGCTGCAGCAAAAAATGCACATAACCAAAGCAATAACGGCAACGGCCAAAGCGGCCAAAGACACGTAAACAGCATTAATTTTATTCATTTTATCTTCCTTATAAGTAATATATTTTTTTCAAAAACCAAGACTATATTAATCAATTCATTTATTTTTACAAGTCAAAAATAAATATTATTGATAATCTCAAAAATATGAGGCATATAATATATAAAGTATAAAAATAAACGAGAGAACCGAAATGTTTCACATTCATTTGTCTTTGTTTTCAAAAACGAAATCCCTTGAAAACGAGATTGACAATTTTCATGACAAGCTGATTGATGCATCCATGACCTTTTGCAAGGCCATAAAGACCTATCTTCTTGAAGAAAGATCTCCGGATTTTGAAAAATATTCTAAACAGATTAAGACCATTGAGCACGACGCCGATAATCTGCGCCGCACAATAGAAAACAGCCTGTATTCATACAACCTGATTCCGGACTTACGCGCCGATGTCCTGCAATTGGTCGAAAATTTGGACAAGGTCATCAACAAAATTGATGAAGTAACCTATATGTTTTATGCGGAATGCCCGTCGATTCCCGAAGAATATCGCTCAGCCATAAAAGAACTGTGCAAACTCAGCGCCGACTGTGCCGAAAATATGTGCAAAGCCTCGCGCGCCTTTTTCCGAGACTTAAGTTCAGTTCGCGACTATTCCCAAAAAGTATATTTTATCGAACATGAATCTGATGTTTGCTCGCGCCGGCTTTTGGAAGAAATTTTCGCCTCATCCCGTCCTCTGGCCGAAAAGCTCCAGCTGCGCCAATTTATTGACGGTATTGCCGATATTGCAGATCAGGCGGAAGACTTTATTGACGGACTTCTCATCTTTGCAATCAAGCGAGACATCTGATGGATTTATCATTTTTATTTTATCTAAGTTCGGGATTATTTCTCGGGTGGTCTGTCGGAGCAAGCGAGGCCTCCAACTTTGGCTCGGCTGTCGCCACAAAGATGATAAAATTCAGAACAGCCGCTGTTATTGCCTCGGTCTGTGTGATTATCGGCGCAGTTTATGCCGGTGCCGGAACATCGCAAACCCTCGGAAAGCTTGGCGGAATTAACACCCTCCCCGGAGCATTTATGGCGGCTTTTTCAGCAGCGCTTGCCGCCTATTGGATGGTCAAACTGGCGATTCCCGTTTCAACATCTCAGGCCATTGTCGGAGCCATCATCGGCTGGAACTTTTTTTCAGGACGTCCAACAGATATTTCAACTCTGTCCCAAATTGTTTCCGCATGGATTCTCGGTCCCGTTTTAGCAGGGATTATTGCGATTCTTTTATATGGTGTTCTCAAATTTTTATTCAAAAAATGGCCGATTCATTTATTACGCAAAGATTGCTATACAAGAGTGGCGCTTATATTGGCGGGAGCTTTCGGTTCTTATGCCCTCGGCGCCAACAACATTGCTAACGTAATGGGCGTGTTTGTAGATTCAAGCCCGTTGCAAAAGCTTGAATTGCCCCTTGGGCTGACGCTCAACAGCGCCCAAGTTCTGTTTTTGCTCGGCGGTATTGCCATTGCCGTGGGGATAAGCACCTATTCCAAAAAAGTAATTTACACCGTCGGCAACACGATTATGAAGCTTTCGCCTCTGATGGCATGGGTTGTCGTCGCCGCACAAGGTTTAGTTTTGTTTATCTTTTCATCTAAAGGACTACAGGAATTTCTGCTTAATCTTGGACTTCCGGCTTTGCCGCTTGTTCCCGTTTCCAGCACGCAAGCCGTCATCGGCGCCGTTGTCGGCCTCGGCGTTGCCAAAGGCGGCCATGTCCTCAATTGGCCTGTTCTCGGAAAAGTCGGTATCAGTTGTATTATCACACCTATTTTTGCAGCTTTAATCTGCTATATTTCTTTGTTTTTCCTTCAAAATGTTTTCGGGCAGGTGGTCTATAAATGAAAGCACTGATTCTCGCCATCGGAAAATGCAAAAAAAATTCCCCTGAAGCGGCTATTATTGCCGAATATATCAAGCGCTCTTCTTGGGAAATCATCGTCAAAGAAAAAGACAACGCGACCCAAGATGAAGAAGCAACCTTTCTACAAGCTAACATTCCACACAATGCCAAAGTCATTGTATTGGACGAGCGCGGCGAAAATATGAAATCTACCGAATTAGCTGCCAAAATAGCCTCATGGCAGCTCAACGGCACGTCCGAAATCTGCTTTTTGATAGGCGGAGCGGATGGGCATCTGCAATCCACACGAGATAAAGCCGACCTTATTCTTTCCTTTGGAAAATTAACCCTGCCGCATATGCTGATGCGCGCCGTTCTGGCTGAGCAAATTTACCGTATTCAAACAATTATTGCCGGCCACCCGTATCATCGGGAATAATATCATTTGACTTTTGTCCAAAATCGTCTATAAGAACAATTAGAACTTTAATTTTTATGATATGGATATAAAAAAAATCAGCAAACTCTTTCCAGGAAAGAATTTTGCAAAAGAATTAACATCTTTTGATGTATTGGCATTTGAAAGAAACGGACTATTAACTTCCAATGCCCAATACGCCGCAACAGAGCCCGCATGTTTAATTATAGCGTTAAACAACATGGGCTGTTCAAACTGCGGAACAGGAGATGTGATGCTAATGAACAGATTTACCGAAGGGGCCTACCAAGAAACCGGTTTTACCGTTACACGCCCATTCGGTTATCTTTTCATGCCGATTGGAAGCAAAGAAGTCTACTCCTATCGCAGTGATGGTGATTCTCATTTCTCTATTGCCTCAAACCCGTTCAGGGTGTTCGCAAAGAAAGTCGATAACACAATCCACTTTCTCATCTGTGAACAAAGAAAAGGAAGAATCATGGCAACCGGAGAAATTAATCATCCGATCATCTTCGATGAATATCTGGAGGAAATAAAGACATTCGAGTCTCCACGACTGCTTGCTGACGCACTAAAAGAATACCGCCCTTTATAAGGGGCGGTATTCCGCTTTTTAAAACCTGATTTTAAGCTGTCGGCTTTTTAACCATCGACCACATTTTTTCCAAAGAATAAAAAGCTCTGACTTCCGGTTTAAAAATATGAACAATCACATCATACGCATCAATCAAAACCCAATCAGCTTTTTCTTCCCCCTCGGACATCGACGGAAACCCGTTTTCTTTCAATTTAAGCTGTAAATTCTCCGCCAATGACGCTACGTGCCGATTCGATGTTCCGCTTGCCACAACCATATAATTAGCAATTGATGATTTGCCTTCCAAATCAATGACAACAACATCATCAGCCTTGCCGTCATCCAAAGATTTTTTGATAATCTCCAAAATTTGAGTAGCCTCGTCGGCCGTTTTCTTTTCTTTTTTTACTCTTGCAACCACTTTATCTTTTACTCCTTTTAAATCGGCGACCATGTTTTATCTGCCGTTTCCGATTCGGTTTCCGGCAAAACATCTTTCTGTTCGTCCCGTTTTACCCTGTGGCGGGTAATATATTTATTAATTTCCAACAACGCCTCAAAAATACCCTTACGCGCAACAGCTGACATCAAAAAGACCTTTTTGCCTGTCGCTTTTTCCAAAGCCTTTTGTTTTTTCAAAGCCTCTTTCTCATCAACCGCATCACATTTACTCAATGCAATAACTTCCGGCTTATCTGGCAATTTGGCATCATACAATTCCAGCTCTCTGCGGATATCAAGGTAAGTTTTAACAACATCTTCGCCTGTGACATCAACCAAATGCAACAACGCATAGCAACGTTCAACATGTTTCAAAAACTTATCCCCGAGTCCGATTCCCTCGTGAGCTCCTTCAATAAGCCCCGGAATGTCAGCAATAACCATTTCGTAATTATCCACCCAAGCCACACCCAAATTCGGATGAATGGTCGTAAACGGATAATCGGCAATTTTCGGACGAGCTTTAGTAACAACGGACAAAAAGGTTGACTTACCAGCATTGGGCATTCCCAAAAGCCCTACGTCGGCAATCACTTTAAGCCGCAGCCAAACCCATTTTTCCTCCCCTGGCCAACCGGGCTCGGCATATCTGGGCGCCTGATTGGTTGATGTCTTAAACTGAGCATTTCCACGACCGCCGTCACCGCCTTTGGCAATCAAAAACTTTTGCCCCGGCTCAAGCATATCAACAATCAAAGTCTCCTGATCCTCGGCCAAAATCTCCGTCCCGACCGGAACCTTAATCACAATATCTTCGCCTTTTGGGCCGGTTTTATCCGATCCCATGCCGTTATGCCCTTTATGGGCTTTAAAATGCTGATGATACCTAAAATCAATAAGCGTATTCAGATTCGGAACGGCCTCAATATAGACACTGCCGCCCTTGCCTCCGTCACCACCGTTCGGTCCGCCGAACTCAATATATTTTTCACGACGAAAAGACACGCAGCCGGCGCCGCCGTTGCCTGATTGAATAAATATTTTTGCCTGATCCAGAAACTTCATTTTCTTTTTTCCGTTTATTTTTTCAAGATATCCTGTTTTGAAGAAAAGTAAAGGGGACGCTTCAAAACATCCCCTCACAAATCTTTGCGGTATCCTAAAAACTATTCGGCAACAACAGAAACAACCGTTCTGTCACCGGCTTTTTTAGAAAAGACAACCTTTCCTTCGCTGGTAGCGAAGATGGTGTGATCCTTACCCATGCCGACATTAGCACCCGGATGATACTGAGTGCCGCGCTGACGAACAATGATGTTTCCGGGGATAACAGCCTGACCGCCGGATTTTTTCAAACCCAAACGGCGTCCGATAGAGTCGCGCCCGTTAGAAGAGCTACCACCTGATTTCTTATGAGCCATTGTCCAATCTCCTTATTACTTAGCAACTACATCGGTAATTTTAACCAATGTAATACTCTGTCTATGACCGTTTTTACGACGATAGTTCTGTCTTCTTTTCTTTTTGAAAACAATAACTTTAGCATCTCTGGCCTGTTTCAAAACAAGAGCCTTAACAGAAGCGCCTGCAACCAACGGAGCCCCGATGGTATCGCCAAGAGCTAAAACTTCGTTAAAGACAATCTCTTTACCTTCTTCTCCGGCAATTTTTTCAATCTTAATTACATCGCCTGATGTAACGCGGTATTGTTTTCCGCCGGTTTTAATTACTGCATACATTTTTTCCACCTTTATATTTAAAAACATAAAACGTTGCTTGCAATATACATAACTTTTCAGCGCTGTCAACAAGAATCTCTATCTTTTTTTATTTTTGGAAGCGCTTTTTAGCTTTTTAACCAACCCGCGATAGAGCTCCGGACGCATAAACTTTCCTTTCCAAATTCCTTTTTTCAAGGCTGCTGCCTGCCGTTCTTCCGCTGTGTATTCATCTCCGTAAGCCACCGCCCAACCGTTCAAGACCATCAAACGATTAACACTTGTTCCATCAAACAAAAAACATTCTTTCAACGCCCTGTGATAACGGTCCGTTCCGAGTTTTCGACAGGTAATTCCCTGCGCAACGAGCTCCTCCAGATACTTCTTTGCATCAATACCGCAGCGGTATTTCCACCCGTTTTCATCGGCACATTTTTGCAAAAACTCCGGCGCGTCTATCCCCTGAAGACGAATACGCTCTGTTCCGTATTCAAGACTGTCGCCGTCAACAACATAATAAGCAGCGGCAAAGCCCAAAGATATCCGGCCCAAACAAAACAATACAGTTAAAACAAAAACTTTTTTCATGATTTTTCCCCTCTTGCGACAAGAGTTTGCGCTTTTTTAAGAAGATTGGCAAGAAAAAAGCCAAAAATCTATTGAATAACATAAAAAAAAGTTTTGTATTTAACTGTATCTGTCTTAGTATATGGTATATTTATTTAAAAAGCAGGGCAAACGAATGTTTCGAAAAATTATTTCTTTATGTGTATTTTCAGGTGCGGCTTTCGGTTTAGGCGGATGCGAATATATGCGCACCCACACGGCGCAAGACTTTTTCACGGGCTCTTTCTTTGAGCAAAAAGACCCCGAAACAAATTACGTCTATCACGAAACAACCGCCGCAGCACCTAAACAGCCAAAGTCCGTTGTCGTCTGCCGATCGCAGCAGTGCGCCCCGTCCAAATTGTCAATGTCCAAAGAATATATTTACAATTCTCTATTCCAGCTTTTTGAAAATAATAATTATCAAAGGATTCTGCTGTGTCAGGCCGACCCTCAAACACATGTTTGCCTTGAAGAATACATTACCCTGCCCTTAATTGTCGGCGCTGTTCCGACAAATGCCTATATTGATTATGCCAAAATAACGGATATGACGGTCGGCAAAGGCGGAGATTCTCTTAACGTTATCTTGAATTATAACATCACATACGGCGGACAGACTGCTGACTGCACCCCCTCACAAACGCTCCTCTTTGCACGGAATATTGATCACATCATTATGGAAGATACCGGCTACAATTGCAAAATGACAACCATCGGAACAACAAACGTCAAAACAGTCTTTACAATAGACTATATTGATTTGGATTACGGATATATCGGCGGTTACTATTCTATCGGCTTCTCGGGTCCGTCCTATGGCGGCGGAAACGGCTATATGCTTCTGCGTATGCTCAAAAACGCTTATCCGTTAACTCCGGCGCTCAAAGCCCCGAAAAAAACATCTTCTTCCAAAAACACCGCAACAAAGTTAAAATTGCCAACTGTCGGAAGCACAAATCCGAATGCCGCTCTCTCTGATGAGTTTCAAAGCAACGATGTTGAAGTCTTTCCGATTGAAAAAGCAAAGCCTCAACCTGCTGAAACAAAAGAATAAATACTTCTTCTAAAAAAAAGGCTCGAATTTCATTTCGAGCCTCTTTTAGAACCATTGCAAAAAACTAGACCATCATTGTCTGAAGCAAATCACAGCAATAAGCCCTCAAATCGGGATCTTCCATCAAAGACAATTTTAAATTAGACTTTTCAAGCTCTTTATTAGTGCCGCAATCAAAGCGAATAGCGTCACACAAAACGCCCGTCAGTTTCATGCCTCGTTCAGCCGCAAGCCCCATTGCATCGGCCAAATTAATCTCGCCGTTTGTGCCTTTTTTAACTTCCGGTAAAATGTCCATAATTTCATTAGGCAAAATATAAGGCCCCATACTGGCATAATTTGACGGAACATCTTCCAGTGCAGGCTTTTCAATTTTTCCTTTAGCATGAACAATCCGACCGTCCCGAACAGCCCCGATAAGAGCCCCGTAACGAACCATCTGCTCCCTCGGAAATTCCATAATATTTTCAACCATGCCGCCTTCTTGCTCATAAACATCCAAAAGCTGGGAAAGAATCCCCTTTCCGTGCAGGTTGATATAAACATCATCCGGCCACATCACAACAAAATCCCTGTCGCCGACAATTTCTTTCGCCATCAAAATAGCATGTCCATTACCCAAAGGCTGTGCCTGCTCCGCAAAAGAAAATTTCATTCCCTTCGGAATAACTTTTAACAATTCTTCCAAAATATCCAGCTTATTTTTCTCCTTCAAATGATTTTCAAGCCAAGGATAAGGAGAAAAATGTTTTTCAAACAAATGCTTACAAGACTGATCGCTATAAATAAAAACAATTTCCTTAATACCAATTTCAGCACAAGCCTCTACCGCATACTGAATAATTGGTTTGCTGTGCAAAGTCAAAAAACCCTTATGGAGAGCTTTTGTCGCAGGCAAATTTCTGGTAGATAAACCGGCAACCGGCAAAATACAAACTTCAGGTCTTCTCATTTAATAAACTCCACTAAAAAATATACTTATGATATAATCTATACCACAGAAAATTTAATCCTCAACCTATTTTAATTTTACATTCCGACTTTTTTTGACAACATTTTCCACCTTATCGGGTTTATTGAGGGTATCTCCTGACTTTTCCTTTGAAAAATCAAGAACCTTAACCTCTTCTTTGCTGATTTCTTCCTCTGCCGTTTTAATATCTTCCAAATCTCTGGTTACGGTAAGCGTCTTACCGGTCTTCTTAATACTGATGCTTCCGGTATTTTCCTCAACCCGTTTTTGATCTGCAGCTTCTGCCAAAGAAAGCTTATAAGCCTTTTCGGCATCAGAAATTTTAGGCAAAACAATCTCATCAATCAAAGTTTGCGAATTGTCCAGAAATTGCCGTCCCTGAACAAAAGCTTCCGAAATATCGGACAATTTTTGATTAATCTGCTCATAGTCAGCAATAGAGGCGTTATCCTTATTGCGCTCTTGAATCTGTTCCATCTCCTTGTCTGTTTGATTCAAATCTTTTATTTTTGCATCAACTTTCTTTTTATGGAGTTGAAAATCAGCATCGCTCTCCAATGTATAATCTGTTTTAATTTTAGCCAACCGGTCAACATACCTGTCTGTTTGCGCATGATATGAAAACATGCTCTTTTTAAGCAAATTATAGCTATCCAAAGCTTTAACATATTTTTTGTCATATGATTTTTTCAAATCAGATAAATAAATATCATCACAGCGTTTTTCAAAAGCTTTAATAGTCCCTTTAATTTTCTCGTTAGCATCAGACAGAGTCGACAAAGATTCTTCCGTCACGTTCTCCGTATTAAAATTATCCATTTTTTCAACCAATGAAGCTAACGCTTGGGCAATATCTTGTTTCAGGAGCGTATAAGCATTAACTGTCTCCTGATTCTCCGCCAAAGCAGATCTCTGATCCACCAGCTTTTCTAGCCCGTTTCTGACAGCCAGAACAGTCTCGTTTGCCAAAGTTTTTTGAGCCTCCACCCGCTCATTCCAATAACTTTTTTCGGCGGCAACTTCCGCGGCTTTTGTTTCTTCCTTTTGCTTTTCCGTTGCCTCATACAACTTAAAAAGTGAGCTGACATTAACATCTACGGACGGATTTTCCATGCTGTTCCTTAACGAAAATGAAAATTCAGGCAAATATTTAGGCTCATTATACTTAATATTAAAGACAAGATTCATTGTCCAGTCTGTCAAATCGCCTTCTCCATAGACTTTAATCTCGGCATCTGATGATTTCATAGCTGCCTCGGCAAGCGTGTATTTTCCATCTTCCAACAGCAACCGCCCTGATATTTTATCAAACAGCGTTACCCCGCTTTTGACATTGTTTTTGACCATATCGGCCAAACCCTCGGTCTTATCGCGTCTGATTAAATCAGCATAAATTTTCGCCAAATCCATTCCGCCGACTTCACTGGCCATATCCCTAAACTCGGCTTTTCCTTTAAGATTTGAGACAAACGAGCTCAAGCTGTCCGCCTGTGAGCTGAAATCAAATCTTAATGCAAACGCGCCGCCACGCAAATAATAAGTCTTGCCGCCCAAAGCAAATTCATTAACTTGCGCATTTTCAATCTTGCCGCTGCCCGAAACCGTCGGCCGTTCATCCATATGCAGAACCGTCTCCAAAGCAAGCGGCGTATTGTGATAATTGGCCTTAAAATCTTTAAGAGAAGCCACTCCCTGAACAACATCAAGATCAAATTGGCTGTCTTTAAAAATATGGCTTTTATAAGACAAGTCCCCAACATCAAACTTGCCTTTCACATCAGCATACAAATAGGGGGTATAGTCTATTTTGTCGCGATTCCAAAATGGCTTTTCCAAAAATTCCGCCGGAGTTTCTTGTGTCTGCCTATCCAAAATTCCGTTTTCTTTAGATTTTTGCAAAAATTTATCAATCTCAAATTTGTTAATTTTAAGATTTCCGAGAAAACTCGGCCGCTCGGCAGTATTATCATAAGTAACCTGTCCGGCAAAAGTGTTATAGCCGATATTTGCCGTCATATTCGAAAAATCCATATTGCTTTTATCACCTTTGATATCCGAAGCAAAATTCAAAAGCCCCAAATTTTTGACAGCCGGCTCATAAGGCGCCTTCAGATTCTCAAGCAACGCAGCAAAATCCGGATGTTTCAATTCCAAATGCCCGTCATAGCTGAAGCCGTCGCCTTTGCGTAGAGCTTTTCCCTGATACGCCGCATTCAGCTGTCCCAAAGTCAGTGCCGTATTAAGGGCAAAATTATCCGGAACGCCGTTAATTGTTCCCGTAAGTTCAAAAGCACTAAACTTTTTATAATCCAACTGCGGCACTTTAAGTTCAAGTTTATTAATCAAAGATAAGATATCCGAACTCTTGATTTCATATTGCAGATTATCCATCTGAATCACATTGCCAAATCCCTGAAGCGTTCCCCTCAAAGCAATACCTGTATTGGCGACCTGTTCAATTTTGCAATAATCGATATCGGCTTTTCCTTGAAACAGATTTCCCTTAAAGTCGACCTTTTCAAACGGCATACTTTCATAAATAACCAAATCGGCTTTGGCATTCAGTTCCATATCAAACTCATTCAAGACCTCAAGTTTCTTAAAACGATAAGCCATCCGTTCCGTCCAGCTTTTAGACTTTTCTTCTTCTGGAAGCGAGCTGATATAATTATCAAAATTAATCGTATCGGCCTGAACAACAAGCATCAAATCTTTACGATCGCCCGAAACATACGTCGCCTCCCCTGAAAAAGTGCTTTTATCAATCGTAACTTTATACGGAGAAACCTGAACTCTGTCAAAATTTCCGGTCAATTTGGCCGTCGCCAGCATTTTTTTATAAACGGAAGCCGCATTAGCTTTCGGCTCAATTTCAAGCCATTTCAAAGTCTTCATCAAGTCATTTGCCGAAATTGCCGTTTCTGCCTGATAATAAACCGTTTCATCATACGGATAAAGCATGCCTTTAAGCTTAACAACCGTTTCCCCCGGTAAAATGACGCTAAAATCATCCAATGTAAACGTATCATTATCCAACCCAAACGACATTTCCATATTTTTAAGATTCTGTCCGTCATACAAAACCCTAATCGCCTTAACCTCGCCGGTCAAATCGATTCCGTAATTCGGCGCATAGGCCTCTTCTTTATATTTATTGATAAATTGGTTGGTCAACTTAACAAACGGCGCCAAATCCAAATCGGTAAAATTAAAATTGGTGGTAATCTCGGGAATTTCCAAATCATCCAACGGCATTTGAATTTCGCCGGCACCCTGCGTTTCGCCGTATTTAATCACAACATTAGACAACGCCAAATTTTTGGGATTCGCCACAATATCAAACCCCAAAACAGCCGGCGTGTTATAATCCGATGCAAGATTTGCTTTTTCAAAATTGGCATTAATAAAGTCGCTTAATTTCTTTGTTTCAATAATGACATTTCCGTTAACCAGCTTGTTCGGCAGATAAAAATTACCATCAAACCGCACATAACTGTCCGACTGTGGATGCGTCACGACCATATTAAGCGTGGTTGCAAAAGAATCCGAGAGTTTTCCGATAGAAATAGCGAACCCTTCCGGCGAATTTCCTTTCAAATAATTCCCCTCAATCCGAAAAGGTCCAAAAATACTTTGCGCGGCAACTTCTCCGTTCAACTTGGTCAAATGCCATTTAATTCCGACTTCTCTGGCTTCAAAATTAAGGACAGCATCTTTTAACGAAACGCTGTTCAAAACCATCTTGGTGTCTTCCATTTGCTGCCGCTGATCGGGGCTCAAATCACTTTGCCAATTCAACCCGTTATCCCAATCAAGATTAATGACAGCGCCGTCCAAAATCATCTTTTTGACTTCAAACTCGCCTTTCAGAAGCGCCCCCAGCGAAAGTTCCGCCACCAAATTTTTAATCTCAAGAAGCGGCAGTTCATGTTTATCCTGCGTATTATAAACCTTAACATCAGCCGCATTCAAATAAGGAGACGGAAAAATCCTAAAGCTGACTTTTCCATCAAAAGAAACGGACTTTCCGGTTGAATTATAAAACTGTTCGGCAATCTTATCTTTATGCTGATTCCAATCAATCATCGACACATACGCCGCCCCGCCGACAACAGCGAGCAGCACCAAAAGAAAAATTCCCAAAACAACTTTTTTCACGATTCCAGCCTCATTTCAAAAAATTTTTACCTGTTGGATTATCGGCAAATAATCTTTGCTTTTCTTATTTTCTGCCGTTATTATAAAGCATAAAACTAAAAAAACATTTAAATTGTAAGGTTATAGACATGAATAATCAGTTGAAACTTCTTGAATTGGCTCAACAGGCAGCAAAAAACGCCTATGCCCCTTATTCAAAATTTTGTGTCGGAGCCGCCGTTTTAAGCTCGAATAACCGCTTTTATTCCGGCTGCAATGTCGAAAACATCTCCTATCCGGTCGGGACATGCGCCGAAGCCGGCGCCATTGCGGCAATGATCTGCGGCGGAGATACCGAAATCAGCGAAATTCTGATTTATGCCGACAGCAAAGAACTCATCACGCCCTGCGGCGCATGTCGGCAACGGATTAAAGAATTTGCCTCGCCGGAATGTCAAATTCATCTGGCAAACACCGCCGGCATCAAAAAAACATTTACGTTAAACGACCTTTTGCCCCACAGTTTTTCGGAGTTTTAACCCATGACAGACCTTTGCCGTTCCTTTGCTGACCAAATCCAAAAAGCTCTTGGAAATTTTCATCCCGAAACAGCCCTTATTCTGGGCTCCGGCCTGGGTGCTCTGGCTGACCAAATCCAAAATCCGATAATCATTAAATACAGTTCCATCAAAGGATTCCCCAAAAGCACAGTCTCGGGACATGCCGGACAATTTGTCGCGGGCACCCTCAAAGGCAAGCGTGTTTTGTGCATGCAGGGGCGAATTCATTTATATGAAGGACACGCACCGCAAGACATCGCCCAGATTATCAAATCATTCAAGCTGCTCGGCATCACACGGCTTGTTGTGACAAATGCCGCCGGCTCCCTTAACAAAAAAATCAAAGCCGGTTCGATTATGCTGATAACAGACCACATCAACTTCAGTTTTTCAAACCCGTTGATTGGCCCAAATGATGAGGCTTTCGGCCCGCGCTTTCCGGATATGAGCACGGCTTATACCCCAAAACTTCAAGAAATTGCAAAAAATGCCGCCAAAGATTTAAAGATAAAATTAGCCGCCGGAACATACCTGATGGTCTCCGGCCCCAATTTTGAAACAGCGGCCGAAGTCAAAGCCTTTGGAATTTTGGGCGCCGATGCCGTCGGCATGTCCACAGTTCCCGAAGTGCTCACAGCGGTTTATTGCGGAATGGAAGTTCTGGGATTCTCCGTCATAACAAACCTTGGAACGGGGCTTCAAAAAACACCGCAGTCTCACGCCGAAACCTTGCACGCCGCCGAAAGCGCCGCCGCAAAATTATCAACTTTACTAGCAACCGTTTTTGAAAGGATGTAACACCGATGGATGATGTTTCCGCTGCAAAAATTTTAATTTCTTGTTTGGATTTGACCTCTCTGAACCAAACAGACACCGAAGAAACTATTAAATCCTTGTGCGCACGAGCACAAACACCTTTCGGAAAAACCGCCGCCGTTTGCCTTTTTCAGCAATTTATCCCCTTTGCAAAAACAGTTTTATCGCCGGATATCAAAATAGCCACTGTTATCAATTTTCCATCCGGACTGGCGGATTTACACCTGCTTGACAAGGAGATTTCATCTGCCGTTAACCTTGGCGCAGATGAGTTAGATGTTGTTTTGCCCTACCGAACGCTCCTGACCGGCGACAAAGAATTTTGCGCCAAATATCTGACTCAAGCCCGCCATGCCGCCGGAAAAAAGACACTCAAAATCATCATTGAAACGGGCGAACTCAAAACGATTGAAATGATTCGCGAGGCCTCCAAACTCTGTTTAGACGCCAAAGCCGACTTCATCAAAACCTCAACCGGCAAGACAGATATCTCCGCCACCCCCGAAGCCGCCAATGTGATCCTGGAAACCATCAGGCAAAGCGGCTCAACTCATGTTGGGTTCAAAGCTTCCGGCGGAATCAAAACAACCGAAGATGCCAAAAAATATTTGACCTTAGCGCAATCCATTATGGGCGCCTCGTGGGTCACACCGGCGCATTTCCGCATTGGCGCAAGCTCCGTTCTCACAAGCCTTATTGAAACCATTAATCGAGGATACTAAAGCCATGCTGCCTCAAGAAATTATCCGCAAAAAACGTAACAAACAAACTTTAACCACTGCCGAAATCAACGAATTTATCACAGGCGTCACAAACGGAACAATTGTCGATGCCCAAACCGCCGCCCTGACCATGGCGATTTTTCTAAACGGAATGACCAAAGAAGAAACAGCCGCCCTAACCATGGCCATGCGCGATTCGGGCGATGTTTTGGATTGGTCGGATATCGACGGCCCTATTGTTGACAAACATTCTTCCGGCGGCGTCGGCGACAAAGTCAGCCTGATGCTGGCGCCGATGATTGCGGCCTGCGGCGGGTATGTTCCTATGATTTCCGGCCGAGGGCTCGGGCACACCGGCGGCACTTTGGATAAATTTGACTCTATTCCGGGGTATCAAACCGCTCCATCTAACGAGCTTTTCCGCCACACGGTCAAAAAAATCGGCTGCGCCATTATCGGCCAAACAGGCAACCTAGCCCCTGCCGACAAAAAAATTTACGCCATCCGCGATGTCTGCGGCACGGTTGAATCTGTCGACCTGATAACCGCCTCGATTCTCTCCAAAAAACTGGCGGCCGGTTTAGATTGTCTGGTAATGGATCTCAAATGCGGCAACGGCGCCTTTATGGATTCTCTGGAGCGTGCCGAAGAATTAGCCTCGTCTATTGTGCGGGTTGCAAACACTGCCGGAACCCAAACCAAAGCCGTGCTAACCGATATGAATCAGGTTTTGGGCACAACAGTCGGCAATGCTCTTGAAGTTGCCGAAGCCGTGGCCTATCTGAAAGGCGAAACAAGAGACCCCCGCTTACACCAAATCACAATGGAGTTGTGCGCAGAGCTTTTGGTTATGGCCAAACTGGCGTCGAATTTAGAAGAAGCCAAAATCAACCTCCAAACAGCCTTAGACAGCGGCAAAGCGCTTGAAAAATTCGCTCAAATGACAAAAGAACTCGGCGGACCGGCAGATTTTTGCGACAATCCGTGGAAATACCTGCCCCAAACAGAAATTATCCGTCCGGTTTTTGCCCCTCAAAAAGGATATGTTGCCGCCATGGATACCCGCGGAATCGGTCTGAGCATCATCGAAATGAAAGGCGGCCGAACCACGCCGGAACAAAAGCTGGATTATGCCACCGGCTATTCGGACTTTTGCCAAATCGGGGATTTTGTTGACGATCAAAAGCCTCTGGCGGTCATTCATGCTCAAGATGAAGCGCAATATACCCGCGCGGCCGAAACTCTGCAAAAACTGATTAGCATTTCAGGCACCCCGATAACAACATCTCCGTGCCTGATTAAGAAAATAGCTTAGCTGTTGTTTTAGCACAAAAAAAGGTAAACACCGCAACAAAATCCGGTATTTTGGCGAGAATTTATCCGGCATTTTGGCAGGATTTCATCCGGTGTTTTGGCGGAATTTTATCCGGTGTTTTGGCAAAAAGCCCACAAAAAAAATCTCCGTGGAAGCTTTCACTTTCACGGAGATTTTTGTTATTGGGCGATGCAGCTCAATCCATCATCCGAAAGCTCATAGTCAACATCATAATGGTGAATATCCCCACACAAACGGCAAGAACAATCAGCTCGATAAACTCTACAATGTTCTATCAAAGGGCATCCTGAGCCATTTGAATAGTCAATAACACAACGGAACCTCATGTGCTTTTCTTTTTTTTCCATGTGATAAGTACCTGAACCTCTTTGCACTGAGGAACATTTTGTAGCATTTAACTCTGTTGAAGTCATAAGTGATCCAATATCACTATGACCACCCAAAACAATTTTTGACCCAAACTTTAATGCTAACGTATCAAAAAGACAAGCTATGTGAACATCCTGCCCTATCATTGTCATCACCTCCCGAGCCGCTGGTAAATACCACTTACCTTTATCGGAATCTGTGACGCCATATTTGCTGCAATATACCGCCGCCGAATTTTCTTCCGCTCCGGCCGCAATAATGCAATCCGCATCGGACCGGTCATCTGCGCCGGTACAGCCTGTTTTTATGGTGGCCAAATTTTTACTCCACGGAAGAGTAATCTCATCTAAAGACAGAGCTAACAAGCGCCCCCTGCCATCATCTCCAGCCTTATAAATTATACCTATCGGCGTTCTGTCTGATGGAAAATTGTCAGGATCATAACAGTTGAAATCATCATAAAGCACCATTCCAGGAACACATTCATCAGCAGAATAAACACATTTATTATCCTTCAACGTAAATCCTCTGGCGCAAACAGCGCATTCTGTTTCAGAAGCACATTGTTTACAATAATCTACGTCGCACATATCAGCATAGGTATGGCAATAGTTTTCCCTACAGCTTCCTTCAAATAAATATCCATCAAAAGACTCATAACAGGCAGAACATTTACAATCAGCCCATTCACTATCATATTCTGAACAGTTTCGAATATCTTTTCTACAAGCCTCGCGGCATTCGTTAACCTCGCTGTCAAACAAATATCCACTCGGACAAGCCTCACAAGCACAACTTATGTTATTAAATGTTTTACCCTGTGTGGCGCAGGTTTCAGCATTCAAAGTGCATGTCGGCTTATAAAACTGACACGGGCAATTATCTGACGCTTGAGCCGCGCTAAGAAGTTGATCTTCATCAAAATCCTGAATTCCTGTAATATCTTCCGAATATTTGTACGACGTGCTCCAGTATGTCCCTTTAAACGATCCGCTATAAGGATTATCAGGATCAAAATTGCCCGCAGATCTATCAGAACTAAATGTCAAATCTTTCAGATTTACAATTGTCACATCACGCCCATTTTTCGAAACGCTCGAAACGATTCCGACAGGCACTTTGCTTCCATCATAATCCGCCGCCGAACCGTAAGTTTTATCATAATACATCACATCACCGATTTGCGGAGCTGTTCCTCCTGTAGATGGATTAAAACAATCTTTTAAGAATAGAAAACAACGAAGAGCCATAGAAAAACTAACTTTGCTAGTCTTATTCCGGTAACCATTCTGGACACCATTATTCGTTAAAAAAAGCCAAGATTGTTCTCCATGATAACCTGATGATTGTTTATCATATTCAGAAGACGACCAATATACTTGGTTCGAAACTTCTGCATTAACACCTTTGCTAGAAAGAGCCTTCAGAGCGTTATCAATCAAACTTTGATTTTCTCCAACAGAACCTGTTGTTCCCATACCGGCAGTCATTTGCGCAACATCCGTTCCATAAGAATACATCCATTCACCGATTGAAGGCAAATACCATTTACCTTGGCCAAAATCACCATTTTTATCCCCAACATAAAATCGATGTGCTGCATAAGCGGCTAAAGCTTGATTGCCGATTTGATCAATAACAGCATTTGTATTATCCTGCCCTGCAAACAACGGATAAGCAATCTTGCATTTTTCAACACATGGATCGACAACGCAGGCGCCGTTTTCAAAGATATAGCCGTCTTCACAAGCTGTGCAGTTGCAGGGATCATATTCGCTGTCATAAGCCGTGCAATTCTCAACCTTGGTGCACATCTTCTTACAAACCCCGTCAACAAGCAGATAGTTTGTCTCGCACGTCTGGCAGTTGCAAGGCTCATACTCGCTGTCATAAGTCGCGCAATGCTCAACTTTTGTTTTATCGCAAGCGATTTGCTCGCAAGCCTTTGTCTCGGAATTGAATTGATAATTTGTCGGACAAGCCTCGCAAACGCAATTTGCAGAATTAAAGGTCTTGTTTTCCGCCGCGCAGATATCGACCGACTTATCACATTCCGGAACACAAGCCCCGTCAGAGACTAAGTAAGTGTCTTCGCACGCCGTGCATTGGCAATCGTTGTTATAAGCCGTGCAATAATTTATTTTATCGGCGCATTCGGCTGACCAATTCTCATCAGTTACCCCGGGATTCTCGGCATCAGGCAGCTGCTTCACTCCGGAGCAATAAAACTTGCTTTCATCAAACGGACATCTGACACCTTTGCCGCCCGCACAAGAATCTTGCGTATAGCCCAATTCGGCGCAGCTCGGCACCTCCTCGCAATCCATTTGAGCCTGCACGGCCGGAACAAAAGCCAAAAAGGACAGAACAAAAAAGAGCTTCTTCATAGGTCAGACCCCCGAGAAAACAACGGCTTACATATACATGCAGCCGTTTAAAATGTATACATCTAATTATAGTCTAACATTGAGTTATAAAAAATGCAATCTTTTTTAATTACTTATATAAAAGCATTTTAAAACAAAAAACCTTTGCGGATTTTCATCGGCAAAGGTTCATTGATTTTGTTAAGTCTGTTCAACCCCAATCGACCTCACATCTGTTAATTTGCACTTTTTTTCTGCGGCTTTTTGCTCTTAGCTGTCGCACACAGAAAAGCAACCAAACAAACAACCCCGACCACGGCAAAGGCAAACAACGGCTTAAACCATTCCAACGTGCACAAGGTTTTCATTGTTTTAACCGTAATTTTTTCCGGCCAAAGCACAACAGTGTTAGTCACCCCCGGACGAACAGCATAAGTAACTTCAGTCCCCTCGTCGGCTCGTCGAAAAGCTAAAAAATCCCCTCTGTCAACAAGATATCCTTGCTTGTGGGTTGTAATGGCAAGGCTGCTGTAATGGTCGTCCCAATAAAGCTTTGCCGTTCCGACTTCTTCAATATGAGAAACTTCCCAAATTGACGCCGCACAAAGGAAAACAACTAATGCGCCACAAAGGACACAGATAACGATTTTACAAACTTTTTCCATATATTATATTTTAATAATTTAACGATTAACTCTCTGTATACTATATAATTTCAGCGAATGCAACTGCTTTTTAGCGCCCTTTTCTTGTATAACCGATAAAAAAAACTTGCCTTTTAAATTAAAAATCTTAAGCTTTTCCCATATTCGTTAATTTAATGGAGACTTTATATATATGACAAACCAAACAGATATTGCTTCAGCCAAACGCACCATTGACCGCGAGGTTGAAGCCCTCCGCATGATGGAAAACCAATTTGACGAAAACCTCACAAAAGCTTTGGATATGATTCAAGAAACCAAAGGCCGTATTATTGTAACCGGCATGGGCAAATCCGGCCACATCGCCCGCAAAATCGCGGCAACCCTCGCCTCAACCGGCACACCGTCTTTCTTTGTGCATCCTGCCGAAGCCAGCCACGGCGATTTGGGCATGGTCACAAATGACGACAAAATCATCGCCATCTCAAACGGCGGCGAATCCCGCGAATTGTCCGATATCCTGATTTATGCCAAACGCTATGGCATTCCTCTGATTGCCATCACAAAAAATCCCGAAAGCACTTTGGGCAAAGCCGGTGATATCGTCTTAAAACTTCCTGATGACGGCGAAGCCTGCCCGCTCGGACTGGCGCCGACATCTTCCACAACAGCCACTCTTGTTCTGGGCGATGTTTTGGCCATTGCCTTGATGGAGCGCAAAGGTTTTTCAAAAACCGACTACAAACAACGCCATCCCGGCGGAAAACTCGGCGCTATCTTGCAAAAAGTATCTGATCTGATGCACAAAGGCGATGATATGCCGATTGTAAACGAAGATACGCCCATGCAGGAAGCCTTGCTCGTCATGACCTCAAAGATGCTTGGCTGCGTCGGCATTGTCGATAATGACGGAAAATTAGTCGGTATCATCACGGACGGCGACTTGCGCCGCTGGCTGACATCTGACGTTTTGAACAAGAAAGTATCCGAAGTCATGACCAAAAATCCGAAAGTTGTTTCGCCTGATATTTTAGCGGCTGAAGCCCTGAATATTATGAACAACACCGGCCGCGGCATCACGCAGTTGTTTGCCGTTCAAGACGGCAAGCCCGTCGGAATTATCCATATTCACGACTGCTTGCGCATCGGAGCAGCATAGACCCTTGCTAAAGCCCGAAGAAATCGATAATTTTTTTCAGGAAACGCAATCTCGGCATACCAAAACAAAAATGTCGAGCCATAGTCGATATGTCTTATTGGCAAAGTTGTTGCTGCCGGCCGTTGCAGCTGTGCTAGCAACGACTTTGCTTGTTTGGCCGACCTTAAAAAAAGACATCAGCGAGTTTAAAATTGACTTTGACATCAAAAAAGGCGATATCGAAAAGTTGAGCGTGGATAAAACAACAATCTACATCACGGATAAAAACAACCGCGTCAACAATCTGGCCGCCGAAAAAATCAATGAAATCTCTGCCGGATCCCAGACTTTCAGCCTGACCACGCCGGAAGCCATTCTTCCTCTATCAAACGATGAATGGCTGAGTATCAAATCCCCTGACGGAATTTTTACACAAAAAGCCAGCCTCCTTCAGCTGAAAAACACAGTCGAACTTTTTTACAGCCGCGGATTAAATATTCAAACAGATCAAATATTTTTTGACTTCAAAACGTCGGAAGGGCACTCCGAAAGTGCTGTTTCCGGCGAGGGATTCTTGGGAACAATAAATTCGGAACGCTTTGAATTTTCGGGGAAAACGAATATATTGACTTTCCTTGGCAAAACAACCATCGTGATTAATGAAGAGACTTTACGAAAGGAGTAACCGGTGTTTTTAAGAGTGTTGACTTTAGGATTTTGCCTGTTGGCCGCTTTTCCGACTCAAGCCGGAAATATAACGCTCAATGCCGATGACAAGGTCGAATACCACCAAAAAGAACAAAAGCTCGTCGCCGTCGGAAACGCCGTCGCTTCAAAAGATGATATGTCCATCAAAGCCGATAAGCTGGTAGGATATTACACCCCAAAAACCAAAAACAAAATCTCAAGAGTCGAAGCTTTTGACAATGTCAAAATGCACTCGCCTGATGCCGATGCCTCGGGAAACAAAATGGTTTATGATGTCGCCGCAGATACGGTTGTCCTGACAGGCGCACCGGCAAAAATAAAATTACCCGATGCCGAAATAACCGCCGACGGCAGCATTACTTATTACCAAAGCCAGCAAAAAGCCGTCGCAACAAAAAATGTGACCGCAACAGATGCAAAAGGCTCAAAAGTTTACGCCGATTTAATGACCGCTTATTTTACAAAAGACGCCGACGAAAAACTCTCTTTGGATAAAATTGATATCGAAAACAATGTCAAAATCGTCAACAAAGACGCAACCGTAACCGCCCTCAAAGGCACCTATTTTGCCTCAACCGGAAAAATAAAGTTGTTTGAAGATGTTGTGATTAACCAAAACGGAAATATCTTAAGAGGAGCCGAAGCCGAGACCAACCTGAACACAGGTGTCAGCAAATTGCTTTCCGGCGGCAAAAAAGGCCGTGTCAGCGGCGTTTTTAAAGAAAAAAAGAAGGACTAATCCATGACAAATTTTAAACCGGAAGCCAAATTAGAAGTTTTTAACATCGGCAAACGCTATAAAAAGCGCCCTGTTCTGCGCAATGTGTCTTTGTATGTGCGCCGCGGCGAGGCTGTCGGGCTGCTCGGGCCCAACGGCGCCGGAAAAACGACCTGCTTTTACTGCGTCACGGGGCTGATTACGCCGGACTATGGCGATGTTCACATTGACGGACAGGACATTACCAATATGCCCATGTATCGCCGCGCCCGCATGGGCATCGGATATCTGCCCCAAGAGGCCTCAATCTTTCGAACACTAAGCGTTGAGGACAATATTAAAGCCATTTTGGAGCTGGTTGTTGACGACGAAAGCAAGCGCGAAAATATGCTTGAAGAGCTGTTAAACGAATTTTCTATTGCGCACCTGCGCAAATCGCCCGCATTAGCCTTATCCGGCGGAGAGCGCCGTCGTTTAGAGATTGCCCGCGCACTGGCCAGCCAGCCGAATTATATTTTACTGGACGAACCTTTGGCCGGTATTGACCCGATTGCCGTCGGAGAAATCCGCAATCTGGTTTCTCAACTCAAACATCGCGGCTTAGGCGTCTTGATTACGGACCACAATGTCCGCGAAACGCTTGATATTACCGATCGGGCATATATTTTGCACGGCGGAACGGTTCTGATGGAAGGAACTCCTGATGAAATTGTTAGCAACGAAGAAGTTCGCAAAGTATATTTAGGCGATACTTTCTCTATGTAAAAAGTTTTATGTCTGATGGCTCTGACGCCGAAACTCGAGATAAAACAATCCCAATCGCTGCAATTAACGCCTCAATTGCGGCAGGCGATTTCTTTGCTCCAAATGAGCAATCTCGAGTTGAATGACGTTATTGAGCAGGAGCTCCGAAACAATCCGCTTTTGGAGAGGGAAGATGATTATCTGAACGAAAATACCGAAACAACACCGCCCTCTATCGACACCCTAAACGATAAGCCGGAAAACCCTTATCAAGAAGCCCCCATTGCGCCGGAAAACGACGAGCAAGACGCTTTTGACGATTTCGGATCAGACACAGAGGGCTACGCCTCTTTTGAAACAACTGAATGGAGCGATTACAACCATTCCAAAATCCAGCGGACAAATGACGATTCTTTTGACTATTTTGAACAAAAGCTTTCCAAAGAAAAATCTTTATATGATATTTTGGACGAACAAATCGGTGCCAAATGGACAAACCCCGCAGACAAACTCATTGCCAAAATCTTAAGCGAACAACTTGATGAAGCCGGTTATTTCAGAGGAGATACCGCCTCTTTGGCTGCCAAACTGAAAACATCTCCCGAAAGACTCCAAAAAATTTTAAACGGCCTAAAAACCTTTGAACCGTCTGGCATCTTTGCCGAAAACCTCTCCGAATGTCTGAAAATTCAAGCAGCTGATGCCGGTCTGCTTTCCAAGGAAATGGCCTGCCTTTTGGATAATCTTCCGCTTTTGGCCGAGCGGCGTTTCAAAGAGCTGGCCAAATTATGCGGCTGTTCGGTAGAAAATATCCCGATTCTTGCCGCAAGAATCAAGCAGTTCAACCCCAAACCGACAGCCGCTTGGTTTGCGGATAAACCGGCCTATGTCATTCCGGATGTCTTTGTCAGACGCACAGCCTCGGGCGAATATCGTGTTGAATTAAACAACTTATCTCTCCCAAAGCTCTTGATTAACCATACCTATTACAGCAATTTCAAAAAAGACAAAACCGCCGCGCGCTATCTCAAAGAAAACCTTAGCCACGCTTCTTTTTTAATCAGAGCCATGCACCAGCGCGCCACAACCATTTTGCGTGTCAGCGAAGAAATTATCCTGCGTCAATATGATTTTTTTGAAAAAGGAATAGAATACCTCAAGCCGATGACCCTCAAGGATTTGGCCGAAACGCTTGAACTCAACGAAAGCACCGTCAGCCGCGTCACAACAAACAAATATATGTCGACCCCAAACGGTCTGTTTGAACTCAAATATTTCTTCTCAGCGGCGGCCGGAAGCTACATCGGCAAAGACGATACCTCCACAACGGTTATTAAACACAAAATAAAAACCCTTATTGAAAACGAAACGCCCGCACATATCTTATCGGACGATAATATTGTAACGCTTTTGGAAAACGAAGGCATTAAAATCGCGCGTCGAACAGTTGCCAAATACCGCGAATCGCTCGGAATCAAAACATCTGCCGAACGAAAACGCCTCAAACGCAAATAACCCTTATCACAGCATTTGACTTTTATGTTGACTTATGTAAAATAAAATAGTATTTGAATGTTTCAAAAGGGATGACGTTTTTATCTCTGTTTTAATTGTGTCAAAATTAGTTATAGGAAGAAATTATGCAAATTACACTCTCAGGAAACCAGGTTGATATCGGAGAAAAACTCCGCAATCATGTTGAAGAAAATGTCTTAAATTCTGTTAATAAATATTTTCCCGCTCCGATTAGCTGCGCTGTCAGTTTTTCAAAAGTTAAAGATGAATTTGTTGCAGAAGTTACCGTTCATCCGGCAAAAAACATCGTCTTGAAAGGAACCGGCTCCGCGGGAGATCCTTATTCTGCCTTTGATGCGGCCAATGAGCACATCGCAACGCGTCTGCGCCGCCACAAAACAAAATTGAACGACCACAAAGGCAAAACCGGTCTGGCCGAAATTGCTAATGAAGCCGTCTTTTCTTTGAATGAAGAGGCTGAGGAAGTCGACATTGATGATGCCCCTCTGACAATTGCCGAATTAGAAGCCAATATTCCGGTTTGCACGGTTTCTGAAGCCGTTATGTATATGGATTTGAACAATGAGTCGGCTCTGATGTTCAAAAACACTGCAACCGGAAACTTTAATATGGTTTACCGCCGCAAAGACGGAAACATCGGCTGGGTCGAACCTAAATAATCAGTCAAAGTCGGAAAAATATGAACATTTCAAACATTTTAACTGAAAAAAATGTTTTTCTCGGATTGAAATCGGGATCAAAGCGCGAATTTTTGCAGGACTTTGCTCAAAGAGCCTCCGAAATAACAGGCATTGATTCCTTGACAATTTTTGATTCGATTCTGGAACGCGAGAATCTCGGCTCAACAGGATTCGGCGGAGGTTCGGCTTTGCCGCACGGACGATTCACGGGACTGGACAAAGTTTACGCATTTTTTGCCAAACCGTCTTATCCCGTCGAGTTTGATGCAATTGACGGACGCCCCATTGACATTGCTTTCTTATTGATGTCTCCAGAAGGAAGCGGCGCAGACCACCTGACAGCTTTGGCCGTCTTGTCCCGCATTTTAAAAGATGAAAGCCTGTGCAACCGCTTACGAAAAATGTCGTCTCCGACAGAAATATATGCTCTTTTAAATGAGCTTTAATTTCTTACAACAGCGAAGCCCCAAAAGCTTCGCTGTTTGTTTATCTTTTGGCAATAAATATCTGCTAAACTTAAAAACAACTTCAATTCTATTGGGGAAAAAATATGTTTTTAAGCATCAATCGTAAAATAATTTATTCCATTTTCGGACTGTTTTTAATATCTTCCTTTCTCTTCATCTCAACCTTTTATATCGCTTATTCGTCCAAGATAGAACAAGATCAACAGGCTTCCATTTTACGAAACCAGCAATACAGCGATTTGTTGTATCGAAACATTAATATGATTAAAGAAATAAAACAATTGCTGAACGACCATCAAGAAATTTCCCTCAATGCAAAAAACTTTTACCATCTCAAAATGCTGACCGATGACTCGACCCAGTCAGACTTTTTGATTAAAGAGCAAAAAGCCATGATAGAGCGCTCTCAAAATTTTGATGAACAATACCGCACCATTGACACCGGAATAAAAATCATTATCTCCAGCGCCATTATTCTGGCTTTATTTATCATTCTTCTTGGCTGGTTAATCAGCCGCTGGATTCTCAAACCGATTAATAAAATTTCTGTCATTTCGGAACAGGTCGGCGCTGGCAATCTCAATCTTCGCATTCCGCTGCGGAAAAACATCCACTATCCAGACGAGCTGGATAACCTGAGCCAAACTTTCAATATGATGCTTGATAATCTGCAAAAAACAATCTCCGAAATCAAAACGCAGGAAAATTTTCTGCAAGCTTTGATTGACAGCATTCCAGACGGCATCAGAGTCATTGACGAAAACTATTCCATTGTTATTGCAAACAAAAGTTATTATAAACAATCTGGCGACAAGCCCCGAAAAAATTGCAAATGTTATACATCTGCTTTCAAAAATACGTCTTTATGCAATTTGCATCATATCCAATGCCCCATACACGAAATTTTGGATAAAGGACGAAAAAATATCAATACCATTCAACAATTTGCGCATAATCCCAAAAAGCATCTGGCTGTCAATGCCGCACCGCTCATCTATGATTCAAAGCACAAATACATTATTGAATCTATCAGGGATTTAAGCGAAGACATCGATTTTTCGCATCAACAAAAACTCTCCTCCTTGGGCTTTTTATCCTCGTCTATCGCTCACGAAATCAAAAACCACTTAGGCGCTCTGAGAATCATTATGGAGCACCTGATTGATAAATACTACACAAAGATCCCCGATTCGAGGGAAGACAAAAAAATGATTAATATGATTCACAGCGAATTGGTTCACACGGTTGAGGTTCCGGAGCGCCTGCTGAAACTAACAAGAGGATACGGCGCAACAGAAACAGAAATAGACTGTGCCGCCTGCATAACAGACGTCTTGGGGCTTTTGGACTTTGAAGCCAAAAGCAAAGGGATTGAGATTATCTTCCACGCCCCCCAAAAAGCCTGTTTTATCAAAGGAAACGAAACAGATTTCAAAATTGCAGTCATTAATATCATTCTGAACGCCATCAAAGCCATGCCCGACAAAGGAACCTTAACAATAAAAATCACATCGTCCAAAGCAACCGGCATCCAAATCAGCTTTGCAGACACAGGCATCGGCATCTCAAAAGCAAACTTGCAAAACATTTTTGCGCCGTTTTTCTCCGAAGGCCACCAAAACAAAAATAACAAAGGCTCGGGACTCGGATTGGCAATCACAAAATCAATCATCGAAAAATCCGGCGGAACGATTACGGTCGAATCAACTCTCGGGAAAGGAAGTTGCTTTACCTTTTGTTTTCCCGAAAACAAAAAACTTGCAAAAAAATAAATCACGAGTTATAAAGCAATTAAAAATAACTCAGATTTTTAGGAAAACAACAAATGAGTAAAGAAGAACTTTTGGAATTAACCGGCGATGTCATTGAAAAATTGCCCAATGCCATGTTCCGTGTCAGACTGGAAAACGGCGTTGAAATATTGGCTCATACCGCCGGAAAGATGCGCAAATTTCGCATTCGCGTCATGGTCGGAGACAAAGTCGATATTGAAATGACCCCCTACGACCTGACCAAAGGGCGCATTACATTCCGCCACAAAGACTAAAACCACTCCATCAAAAAAGCCTTTCTTGAACAAGAAAGGCTTTTTCTGAACTCTAAAGCAGCGCTTACCACGCGTCTTTATACCCAAGCGATGGATCGTTAACAGCCGCGTCCCAAGCCTCGGTCTTCTCAAAGCCGTAACGGGTTGTGCCGTTCAATTGGTCATACTGATAAACAGGCCCCGTGCTTCCCCAAACCCACTCGCGGTTAGGCAGGGGATCGCGGTCAAAGTAGCAATATGTATTAACAACGCCGGCCATATCACTTCCGTAAACCGGAAAGACATTCCAATAAACGTCATACGAAGTTTCGCCCAAATCCGAGAGCAAAGCCTCATAGTCCGTCTTATAATACAAAAAGCCCATTGCCGTGTGCCACCCTCTGAAGTTTTCGGGATTTCCTTTGGTCTCAACATTATTTTTCCAAACCAATGCCAAAGTCGTGTTCAAAAAGGTGTTTGTCTGGAATGTCAGCGGATACCCTTCTTTCAAACCGTGGGTATGCTCCTGCCCCAGCTCATCCACCCGTGTTGAATCGATTTGATAAACCGCATGCAACGGGTTCGGCTGGATATAGAAATAATCATTAAAGGTATTAGTCGTGATAATTTCTTTATAGTTTGAGGGCGGATAAGTTTTTCCAGTGCCGTCTGCCCATTTTTTGGCCAAACCGCCGTTTGCCTCCTGGTTCACATAATAAACCTCCGCCATACGCCAGCGAATAGGGGCAATCGTCACAGCCTGCGCATAATGCGGCGGACATTGCGGCGCCGGAACAAACCCCAGCCATGGCGATGCAATGCAGTTTGCATCGGTGCACTCTGTGGAATCCTTCAAGTTATCGTTTCCGAGCGATCCGACAAACCACGATTGAGTCATTTTCGATTCATCATATGTATTATCAACAACATAAATTTCTTTGGTAATAAAATCCGGCAAAATATCACTCAAACGGGCGCCGCCGCGGCTGGCCAGCTTAATATCATTCATAACGGACGTATAAGCCGGATTGACCTGATAATAATCATAGCGTTCTTTTGTCTGAAGCCCCTCGCCGGCGGCCGTTGCCCCATGGAAAGCATCGTGCTCCGGATATTTAACATCACTGACAATACGTCTGGCGCGGATAAATCCGCCCGTATCCGTTGACCCTTCCGGCGAACGAACTTCCAAAATACCGTTTCGGCTGATAACAACATTTCGCCCGTCTTTGGCGGTAATCAATTTGTCGCTAATCCCCGGATAAGCATCAGGATCATCCATATTCAGCGTATTGCTTGCCGTAATGTCCGAACCGATAGCCATTCCGAGGCTGTCCACCATCAAAGCGGTCTTACTATCCGCATTAAACTTAAATTTGTTGTTTTGCAAATAAATTGACGACACCTGCCCGTCCGCTTTATTCTCAAAACCGGCTTTTTCCGAATCGGCAATAACTTTTGTGGCTTCATTGCCGTCTTCGCCCACGCCGATAAAAGCGCTCTCATCTTTCATAACAATACGCGCTTTATTATTTCCGAGCAGCAATTGGTCGTTGGCCATCTCTAACTTGCCCAGAGAATTGCGCAGCACCAGCTCGCCCGTTTTGACCAACAATCCCTCGTGATTACCGTCTGTCTGATAATTTGATCCGACAAACACACCGTTTTCATCAACATTAATGGCATTGCCGACCGTGCCGACCTCGCCGCCGACTGCAAAGTTTCTGTTTCCGATATGAACCGTGTCATTGGTTGCCAAAAAGTTATTGTCCGCACCGGCTGTTAACTGTTGTTTGGCATGCAAATAATCCGCACTTAAAGTTCCGGTAATATACAAATTACCGTCAAGTCGTGTATCCCCCGTAATCAAATTAGAATAAGGTTCATCATGTAGACTATAATTTTGTCTTGCAGAGGTTTCAAAGCCATTCAAACCAGACTTCATCGAAGCTTGTTCCGCTCCAGTAATCTGAACATCGCTACCGGACATCTTAACAAAATTAGTTGAAGAAATGTCAAGTCTATTTCCCAGACCTTCAGACTTAATCGTTATACCTCCTGAAGCCGATGAAATATTCACACTGGCCTGCCCCGTAACAGAAACGGCTCCTTCCGAACTGCTCAAAGCCATCGCGTCTTTAGAAGTCAAATTCATTCCTCCCTCGGTGCTGGCCAAATTCATAGCGCCTTGAGATGTCAAATCCATCGTGCCGCCGGTGCTCTCCAAAGACATCGCGTCGCCGCTGGTCAGCCCCATTGTCCCGTCCGATTGAATAGTGGCCGCTCCATTTGAATGAAGGTCAATCTCTCCGCCGGACTGCCGCAAAACGCCTGTAATATCCGCGCCGCCGCCCGTTACCGTCAGCATATCCTCAATTTGAGCCGCCCCCGTCACAAGCAAACTGCTGATATCAGACCCAGGCTTACCAATCATCACGGATTTTTCTCCGCCGATCTCATCGCCCGCACCGACCAAAGCCGCCACATCTCTAACATCATTGCCGTCCATATACAAAATCGTCCGCATGGTGTTTTTGTCCTGATCAGACGGCACTCTGTATAACACCTCATCCGAAGCCACATCCCCTTTGGACGAGTTAATAGCCTCGGCCGAAATCACAACCAAGCTCCCGTCCAGCACATCTTCATCAAAATCATAATCCGCCAAAGTCGCTTCCCAAGTGCCCTGAACACCTTCAATTTTTGAATTGTCTCCGGATTCTCGATAAACACCGCCGTTAGCTCCGATCATCGAGGCAATTTTGGCCGAACGCATAATCGTCATGGAATTTTTAAGCGGCGCCATCACAGCCGATGTAAACACACTGTGCGTTGTGCCCTTCAAATCCGTAACTTCTCTTTTGTTGACGGAAATATCATAAGACTCAAACAGCTTTGAATCTGCCAGATTAAATCCGGGCGGCAAATAGTCTCTTAACGCGTTCAGCTCGTCTTCCGTATCAATCTTAAACGTTCCGGCCGGATGATCATCACCCATTTGCTTATAATTATCCTTAATATAATCATCAACCGCGCTCGAAATCATCCGCATTTGTGTCGCAACGTTAATATCCTGCAATTCCGTTGTCCGCTCGGCCGCTTTTTTATACAAAATAGGCGTAACCATGGTAATCAGCCCGAGAAGAGCCAATGCCTCAATCATCATACTGCCTTTTTGAGCACTTTCTTTGATGTCAAATTTTCTCATAACACCCTCCTCTTCAACGCTGGGTCATATAGGCCAGACAAGTCTCATAATCATCAATACAATTGCTTATTGTATATCTGATAACGCCTGTATCTGCCGCAACCGGTTGCGGAATTTGAAACTTTTCATTTTCATACGTCACAATATACACATCGTCTCCGTCTTTCTGCGTATATCCGATTTTTTCTTTAGGGCCGACATGGTTGCGCAGCCCCTGCAACATATCCGGCGACGGCTTAATCACATATTCATCGCCGTTCCTGACATAGTTTTGCCAGGGCTCAGGAATAGCCCCGAATGTAATCAACAGCCTGTTTGTCTTGTTGTTTTCGTCTTTTTGACAAGAATCAGCCCCCGTCTTAATGTTTTCCCCGTCAGCGTCCATGCAATAAATCGCCGTAATATAGTTTGCATTCGGGATAAACCCTATCGGCAGATACGGCGTCAAATCATCTGCGGCAAGCTCCCCCGTCACATAATCCACAGGCCTTGTTGCCTCATCGCCGAAATACGGCCAATCATGTTCTTTCATATATTCAAGCCCCGCCCGTTGAGCCGCAACCAATTGCACAATTTTGGCCTGAGCAACCGGCACCGTCAAAATATCCTGCGTATCCTGACGAATAGGCAAGAAATAGGCGGCAATCATAGCCAAAAACGTTGCAAGAACCAACCATATATACACGACGACACAAACTCCGTTTACTTTTCGGACTGTTCTCAGTATAACACAAAAATTATTTCAAATGTGTTAAATTCTCAGTTTTTAATGTTTTTTTGTTAAAACATTTAATAACTGATAAATTTGCGTTTATTTATAAAAATAATAGGCTAAAATACTAAAAAAATAATAAGAAGCTTTAAGGGTAAAAATGATTGATGATGATGACATTGAAGAACCTGAGGAAATAACCGATACACCGATGCAAAAGCGCAAGCGGGTTATGATTCTTCTGCTTCCGCTCTTGATTGTTATCGGAATTTCCGTCGGTATTTACTTCTCAATGAACAACAGCTACGATTCTCTTGGCGTTGACTACAAAATTATTCAATACAACAAAGACAACGCCGAGGATATAACCGCTTTTTACGACTTGCCCGAGATTAAAACTTTCGTTAAAGGAAAGCACGGTTCCCACGAATTAAGGCTGAAAGTCAATCTGGAACTTTCAAGTATTGAAGACCTGAAAGTCATTGAAGTGCTGAGCCCAAAACTGAGCGACAGCATCATAAGCCACATCATTGAATTGACTTTTGATGAAATAGACGGCTCCGTCGGCTTATACTGGCTTAAAGAAGAGCTCTTGTATCGCCTGAACCTGACAGCCGCCCCCGTCAAAATCAAAAACATAAACTTTAGTGTATTTGAACTGCAAAAATAAAAATTTGAGGATAAACCAAAGTGGTAGATGAAAGCAAAACCAACAACGAAACAGAAACACCGGATTCAAAAGTCCTGAATCAGGAAGAAATCGATTCTCTTCTGGGATATGGATCTTTTTCTGAAGAAGATGTTCCTCAGAAAAACGGCGTTCAGGCAATTCTCAACTCAAACATGGTCTCTTATGAACGTCTGCCCATGCTTGAAATCGTTTTTGACAGACTGATTCGTTTAATGGCAACTTCTCTGCGTAACTTTACACAGGATAACGTTGAAATATCTCTCGATTCAATAGAATCCATGAGATTTGGAGAATATATCGATTCGCTGACCCTCCCGACGCTGTTAAGCGTTTTCAAGGCTGAAGAATGGGACAATTACGGACTAATGTCCTTAGATAGTTCTTTAATCTATTCAATGGTTGATGTTTTGCTCGGCGGACGCCGCGGAACAGCCGCCATGCGTTTGGAAGGACGCCCCTATACAACAATAGAGCTGAACATTGTCAAAGACATTATCCAGCTGATTTTGAGCGATTTATCCACGGCTTTTGACCCGATAACCTCTGTTGGATTTATCTTTGACCGTTTGGAAACCAACCCGAGATTCGCAACCATCACCCGCATGTCAAACGCTGTTATTGTTGCGCATCTGCGTATTGATATGGAAGACCGCGGCGGCCGAATTGACTTGATGATTCCCTATGCTACTTTGGAACCTATCCGCGAGCTTCTCCTCCAAATGTTTATGGGCGAAAGATTCGGCCGAGACACCATCTGGGAAAATCATTTAATGTCGCAGTTATGGGATACAGATGTTGAAATCAAAGCCGTCCTCAAAGAAACCGAAGCCCGTTTGAGTGATATTTCCGGTTGGCACAAAGGTTCTTTCCTACCATTGGATATGCCGCCGCAAGATCCCGTTGAAATTGTCTGCGGCGATGTTCCTCTGTTCAGCGGAACAATGGGACGCAAAGATGAGCATGTCGTCATCAGAATAGATGGAAAGGCAGAAAAAAATGGCTAATTTGGAACTTATCATCAATTTGATTATCATTGCTTTACTCCTTCCGACAATTATTTATGCTTATAAGCTAAATAAAAATCTGAAAGAATTACGCCAAAACCAAAAAAGTTTGGCACAGCTTGTTGCGGCGTTAAATGATGCCACTTTCAAAGCCGAAAACTCCATTCCAAAGCTTAAAACAGCCACAGAGCATTCTTCTGAAGGGCTCAAAGAAGTCGTTGATAATGCCAAAGAGCTCAAAAACGACCTGCTTTTCATTAACGAACGCGCCGATTCTCTGGCCGACCGGCTGGAAAATGTCATCAGCACGGGACGAACCATTCAGCCGCAAAATATCCAAAACTCAGCCCCTGATGAAAAAGACGCTCCGATAAATGACCGCGCCGCCGCAGAATTGGAATTACTCAAAGCACTCAGAGCCATAAAGTAAAGGGATAACAATGTCAAAAGTGAAATTCAAATTACGGTTGCTTCCGATTTTTATTTTTGTTGCGGCTCTGTCCTTAAGCATCAAAATAAGTAATGTCGTCGATATTTATCGTCAAGAAGAAAATAAAAAACTGACAATTTCTCCGACAACCATTGCTCTGGCTGAAGAAAAATTAACGCAGGAAACAAAAGAATTAACCGGCATCTTACAACAAGGCGGAACCCCGCTTCCAAATACGGAAGCTCCGGCCAATGCTTTCACAAATTCTGAAATTCTTATTTTGCAGGAGCTTGCCGAACGGCGGGAGGCTTTGGACGCTAGAGCCAAAGAAATCGACAAACGCGCAATCCAACTTAAAGTTGCCGAAACCGAAATAGATAAAAAATTACAGCAGTTGAAAGAATACGAGCAACGTCTCGAAAAACTGATTAACCAATATTCTCAAAAAGAGCAGGAAAATATCAACGGATTGGTTAAACTTTACACTTCCATGAAACCCAAAGACGCCGCGCGCATCTTCAACACCATGGATTTGGAAATTACCGTTGCCATCCTCAAAGGAATGAAACCGAGCAATTCATCATCGATTCTTTCTCAAATGGATTCGGAACGGGCACAAGCAATCACTGCCGAACTTATCGGTAACAACATTTAACAAGAGGTCAAAACAGACTTACCGTGAAAGACTTAAAGAAAATTATTTTTCTTTTGATGACAACCGGAATTTTAACCGGTGGTTTAGCTTTGCGAACCTCCGCAACGGATTTGACAGCGGGAATTGAAGACCTCAAAATAGAACAGCTTGCCCCGATAAATCATATATCAGACACCGAAAAAGCGGCTTCTTCAGCGCCTAAAACGCAGCTTTCTCAAAATGCCGTAGCCAGTTTGCGCTTTGTCTGGAACACACCGGTGAATATTGCCGCATTCGAACGAAACGGAAAAATCTGGTTAACATTTGACAAACCCAACCGGATAAACACCGAAAACCTGAAGAAGGAAGCCGGTGCCCTAGCAGAAGAAATTTACACCCTGCCCCATCCGGCAGGAACAATTATTATTATCAAACCGGCTCCAGACGTCAAATATGCCCTCCGAAAAGAAGGCCTATTGTGGATTCTGGATTTATACAAAGGCCGTGCCCCGATTTTTGAAAAAAAAGATGTCACGATTTTCACTCAATATGACAGCTTGAAAAACTCTTATCTTTTTATCCCAAGCAATCAGGCCGGAAACATCATTTCAATTATCGACCCCGAAATCGGCGATATCATTTCTATTGCGACAATGTCGCAGCTCGGGTTGGGCTTTCACTCATCTTACCGCTATCCTGATTTTGATATTCTGCCCGCCGCGCAAGGTTTGGCTTTTGTCATCAACGCACCGGATATTATGCTAAACAGAGGGAACTCCGGAATTACCCTCAAAGCAATGGGACGAAGCCTCAACATTACCCGAGATTTAGATATTCTCAAGCGCAACCAGATTCGGCTCAACGAAGATTTGACCACAGAACACGCCAATGCTTTTACATTACAAATTTCTCAACAAATGATGGATAAAAAATTCGCGGATGTATTAGATGATTTCAAAAAGCGTATATTATCAGCCCCGATAGATCAAAAAAATAATCTGCGCCTGAAACTGGTGCAATATTATATTTATAACGGACTGGGCTCAAATGCCTTATATATTCTGAATCAAATGAAAAGTATGAATTTACCCGAAGCCCAAACGGACAGATTCTATGCCCTTTCCGGAATTGCAAACTTTTTAGCCAGACGCTATCCTCAGGCCGTTTCCGACTTTTCTCAAGGCACTTTACCCGAAACGGAAGAAGGTGTTTTTTGGCGCACAATAGCCCAAAGCGCCTCTGATTATCGAGAGGAAAACAATGCAGTCATTTTTTCTCGCATATCTCTGATGAGAGATTATCCTCAAACAATTAAAGACGCTGTCGCCATTATCGCCGCCAGAAACGCCATTGCAACCGGTGACGATTTGTCATCTCAAAACTTTATTGATATTTTAAGCTCGGTTCCCGATCGTTTAAGAGACTTAACCCCGCAAATTATCTACCTGTCCGCGCAAAAATTAGAAATGCAGGGATATATTCGAAACGCCATCAAAGAATATCAAAAATTATTAAATTCAAATTCAACAATGTTTTCGGCCTATGCCAGACTTCATCACACCATTCTCAGCCAAATGGTCAATTTCATTGACGCCAAAGCAGCCATTGCCGAACTTGAAAAATTGCGCTTTGCATGGGGTGAAAGAGATTTTAAAATCAGACTGCTGACAAAACTGTCCGACTTTTATCTAAAAGACAAAGATTATTACAATGCCTTACGCACCCTAAATGAACAAAGATCGTTGACCACCGGAGAACAAAAAAATATTGTAACGGCAAAAATGGTCAAAATCTTTGAAGACATTTTTATCGGGAACCATGCTGATGATGCCCTTTCGCCCATCAAAGCTTTAGGCTTGTATCAAGATTTTAATTGGCTGGCTGCCATAAGCCGAAACTATAACACCATCACACAAAAACTGGCCGACAGACTTGTGGCTGTTGACCTGTTGCCGCGCGCTCAAGAACTGTTGCACACATTGCTCAAAAGACAAAATCAAACTGCAGATGACAAAGCCCGCACAGGCTCGCGGTTAGCAATTATTTTCTTGTTTGAAGACAAACCACAGGAAGCCTTGGCAATCCTTGAAGCAACTGAAGCTCCAAACCTGATGTCCGAAACAATCAACCCCAGGCGCATTATCAAAGCAAAAGCTTTGTCCATGCTTGAACGTCCGGATGAGGCTCTTGATCTCTTAAAAGATGATATGAGCCCTAACGCCATCCGCCACAAATTTGAAATCTATTGGAAAACTGGCGATTGGGATAATGCCTCAAATACGATAAAATATCTGATTGAAGAGCCAAAAGCCGGAGAAAAGCTTTCACAGGAACAGATTAATTACATCTTAGATTGGGCAACGGCGCTCAAACAAGCCGGTAAAGAAACCGTCCTTGTTCGCCTGAGAAATAAATTTATGCCTTATTTCAAAGTGACCCCCTATCACAGCGCTTTCAATATTTTAACCAATCATCTTGAAAAAGAAAAAATTGATATTACAGCTATAAGAAGCGTTATCAATGATGTTCAAAATTTCAATAATTTTGCAAAATTTTACACGGATTCCCTCAAAGAAAGCACTGAAGAATAGACATGCCGAGCATTTTTTCTCTTCATTCCCCTTTTGAGCCCTCCGGCGACCAACCGCAAGCCATTAAAGAGCTCTGCGCAGGATTGGACGACGGCCTCAAGAATCAGGTTTTGCTTGGTGTAACCGGTTCCGGAAAAACCTACACCATGGCAAAAGTTATTGAACAAAGTTCCCGTCCGGCGTTGATTATGGCGCCGAATAAAACCTTAGCTGCCCAGCTCTATACGGAAATGAAAGAATTCTTTCCCGAAAATCACGTTGAATATTTTGTATCATACTATGACTACTACCAACCCGAGGCCTATGTCCCCAAAACAGACACTTATATCGAAAAAGATTCGGCTATCAACGAACAAATCGACCGCATGCGGAACTCTGCCACACGTTCTCTGCTTGAATACAGAGATGTTATCATTGTGGCTTCCGTATCCTGCATCTACGGTTTAGGCGATGTCGATTCTTATTCAGCAATGACGTTGCCGCTCAAAGTCGGTCAAGAAATTGCTCAAAAAGACATCTGCCTGCGTCTGGCCGAACTCCAATATGAACGCAACCAGCAAAATTTTGTGCGTTCAACCTTCCGCGTCAAGGGGGACACTTTGGACATTTTTCCGGCTCACTATGAAGACCGCGGCTGGCGCATCTCCTTTTTTGGTGATGAGATTGAAAAAATTGACGAGTTCGATTCGCTCACAGGCAAAAAAACCGCCTCACTAAAAGAAGTGACCATCTATCCGGCCAATCATTACGTTACCCCCAGACCGGCCGTCTCGCAAGCCATTGTAAATATCCGAAAAGAGCTCGCCGACCAAATCTCAACTTTCACAGCCGAAAACAAACTTCTGGAAGCCCAACGCATTGAACAGCGCACCCGTTTTGATTTGGAAATGCTTGAATCAACCGGCCATTGTAAAGGCATCGAGAACTATTCCCGTTACCTGACCGGCCGCAAAGCCGGAGACCCGCCGCCGACATTATTTGAATATCTGCCACACGATACAATCTTATTCATCGATGAAAGCCATGTCTCCGTTCCTCAAATCGGCGGTATGTTCCGCGGAGACTTCAATCGGAAATCCACACTGGCACAATATGGATTCCGCCTACCGTCTTGCGTTGACAACCGCCCGCTCAAATTTAATGAATGGGATCAAATGCGTCCGCAAACAATTTTTGTATCGGCCACCCCTGGAGACTGGGAGTTAGAGCAAAGCGGCGGTATCTTTACCGAACAGATTATTCGCCCGACAGGCCTAACGGATCCGATTTGCATTATCCGCCCCGTTGAAAATCAGATTGACGATCTGATGCATGAATGTCGTAAGGTTATTGCAAAAGGCAATCGTGTTCTGGTCACAACATTGACAAAAAAAATGGCCGAAGACTTAACGGATTACCTCAATGAGAATGGCATCAAAGTCCGCTACCTGCACTCCGATATCGACACCTTGGAGCGCATCGAAATCATCAGGGATTTAAGATTAGGCGCTTTTGATGTTTTAGTCGGCATCAACCTGCTGCGTGAAGGACTGGACATTCCAGAATGTTCTCTTGTTGCCATTTTAGATGCGGATAAAGAAGGATTCCTGAGATCAGCCCGTTCGCTCATCCAAACCATTGGCCGCGCCGCCCGTAATGCCGAAGGCCGCGTCATCTTATATGCCGATACAATTACAGGATCTATGCAGACGGCTCTGGACGAAACCGAACGCCGTCGCAAAAAACAGGTAGAATACAATATCAAAAACGGTATTACGCCAAAAACAATTATTAAAAAGATATCTGGCGTCATGGACGAAATGACTGCCGGAGACACCGACGACAAGAAAGCTAAAACTGTTCTACCTGTTCAGGATATTGACAAACAGCTGCGCGAATATACAAAATTAATGCATACCGCTGCAGCCGATTTAGATTTTGAAAATGCTATTCTGTATCGGGACAAAATTAAACAGCTTGAAGATGCCTATCTTAAAAGCTGATAGTTTTTACATCAAAAAAGCGGTTGATTATTCAACCGCTTTTTAATTACTCGTATTTTTTCTTTTCTTTCAAAAAGATAGCCACGCCAACCGGAATAGACAGCGCGTATCCTATTGTCAAAATTCCAAGAGTAAACCACGGCTGCGTAATGATGAAAGATGCAAATAACGCCACAACCAACATCAGAGGCATCAGCATATAAGACGGAACTTTCATCTTCTTGGTCGAAATTGTCGGAATACGGCTGACCATCAAAAATGAAACGACGCACAACAATACTGCGCAAAAAGTATGCGAGCGGACAATCGGGCTCCATTCCGGAAAGTCAAACGATATCATCAAAGGCATCATAGCCAAAGCCGCCGCGGCCGGCGCCGGAACCCCAACAAAAAAGTGATGCCAATATTCAGGCTGAGGTTCCTCTTCAAGCATTGTATTGAAGCGGGCCAAACGCATCGCCATACCGATAGACATCAGCAAACAAAAAAACCACCCAAATTTAGGCAAATCAAACAATGACCACTTATAAAGCAAAATAGCCGGAGCCACACCAAAGCTGACAAAGTCAGACAAGGAATCCAATTCCGCACCAAACTTTGTTGAGCCTTTAAGAAATCTGGCAACACGTCCATCCAACCCGTCAAACAAAGCCGCAACAAACACACAAATAACCGCTTTAATCCATTCTTCCTGAATAGAATAGCGAATAGAAGTTACCCCCGCGCACAATGCAAGCATTGTAACGATATTCGGCGCAATCTTGCGAAAAGGCAGGCTGGTCAGCTTTTGCCGAGACAGCTGCAATTTTTGATTAATCTTTTCCATTATCTGAGTGTCCCATTCATAGCTTTAGCATCAGAAGTCAAATTAGCAATAATAGTCTCACCGGCAACCATTGTCTGCCCCAAAACGACCTGAGGCTCAACACCTTGCGGCAGATAAACGTCCAATCTGGAGCCGAAACGAATCATTCCGAAACGTTCGCCTGCCTTATATTCCTGACCGATTTGCGCTTCACAAACAATACGTCTGGCCACAAGCCCAGCAATCTGAACAAAGCAAATTTCTTTGCCGCATTTAGTTTTCATGGCCAACAACTGGCGTTCATTATCCTTGCTGGCTTTATCCAAAGTCGCGTTCAAAAACTTGCCCGGAACATAAACGGCATTGATAATCTTGCCTTCTGCCGGTGCACGATTAACATGGACATTAAACACGCTCATAAAAATGCTGACGCGGGTAAATTTCTGGTCTCCCATATTCAGCTCTTCAGGAGCAGGAACTTCAGCAATCATCTGCACAACACCATCGGCCGGAGAAACAACGACATTCTCAATAGTCGGCGTAACACGCTGCGGATCTCTAAAGAAATAGTAGCACCAAACAGTCAAAACCAAACCAAGCCACCCAAGCGGTTCCCAAACAATTGCCAATAACGCTGTTATTGCAGCAAAAATCCCGACAAACCGCCATCCTTCATTATGGATATTGGGAAGCAAATAATTTTTCCAAGAAATATCAAAAGTTTTAATCATCTTAAAATCCTTTTTTTACTCTTCCGAACCGACCGTGACGCTGTCATCTGCCGCCGGCTGCAGAAGAAATGTTTATCATATAACGACAGAAAGGAAAGCACATTTTGAAAGAAAAAACAAGAACAAAATGCCTGTTTTTCAAAATCTCCACGCCTTGTAAAAATACTCTTGCATTTATTGCAAAAGATATGTATAAACTGTGTTGAAAAATATTTCATGCACCTGTGGCGGAACAGGTAGACGCTGCAGACTTAAAATCTGTTGCCCGCAAGGGCGTGCCAGTTCGATTCTGGCCAGGTGCACCAACAAAAAAAGGCCTCCCTCACAGAGGCTTTTTTTTATTGATAGGCAATGGCTGAAAAGAACTGGCACCGTGCCAGTTCGACTACAAGCGAAAGCGATACGGGGGTATCGCGGTCAGCGTTTACGCAGATCTGTTGCTTTCAAATTCATTACTTATACCAATGTCCTGATTATAATAATCAACCTTTCCTGATTTTGACATTTCCAAAAGCTTATCAAACTTATTTCTTCCGCCCTGTATCTCGCCAAGTATGTTAACTAACTTTGTAACATCTTCATTGCTATCAACGAAAAATATTTGTATTCCCTTTCTCATCATTTTTTCTACTGTTAATTCAATAGGGTTATCTTTTGAAATCTTTGCATCCTTTTCGCTGTAAAATTCATTAGAAAAATCTCCTGATAGTGACACTGTTGGTATAAAGTCATTTTTATTAACCTCATAGCCATATGAAACCGGGTTTTCTTTTTTGTATTGCAGAAATTTTTCTTTAGATGAGAGAATTGCAAACTTATCTTCTGGGTTTGGAGAAAATCCGCAAAAGTAATTACTTATACCTTCAACTTGTAATGGATACATCGATAACTCATTAGGAGAGGCAAAAGAGGCATTGACCAAATCTTCTTCATACATTGTCAACAATTCTTTCTTACGCAATATATCGCCCTCAAATTTTTCAGGACTGACGTTGCTGAAATGATATAATTTCGGTGGAGATGCCATTATTTCATCTTGAATTTGAGATTGTTGGTATTTTAGGGTGCTGATTATGAGAGAGCTGTCCTCCTCGGAAAATCTTTGAGATATTTCTTTGAGCGGGGAAAATCTTTGAGAATATTCCCGATGACTCTCACCGGGATTAAGATTACCTTCTTTTAGTTTTGTTTCATTATAAATTTCTTTGTACATAATTTGAGCATTTGTTGCTCTTCTTTCTTCATTAAACGAATTAAGAAACAGCTTTTTTTCTTCTTTTGTGTTTAGTTTATTGAAGTCGTTGACGTAACTCATTAGATATTTCCCAGATAAACTTTTCATTCTATAAAATTATACTATGTTATTATTTTATTTTCATCAACTTTTTATGACATTATAATTTTTTAAAAATCTTAATTCTGCTTATAAATTTATCCCTATCAACTTTCCCGTTAGTCCGATAACTGCACAGTATCGCGCACCATTTGTTAAAATGCACCTTTCGAGGTGCTTTTTTGTTGATTTGCAACGAAAGAAAAGAACTGACAAGGTGCCGGTTCGACTACATACAAACACTATAATTTTTTAACCATCTTGGCAAAGGTAATGCCGCGTTCTTCAAAAATATCGCCTTCCTGCTTATACCCAAGCTTTTCATAAAACCCTATAACATTGAGCATCGCATGCATAACAATCGTTTTGTAACCAGCTTCTTTAGAACGCTTTTCAGCATATTTGACAAGTTCGCGGCCTATCCCCTCGCCTTGATATTTGGCATCAACAGCCACCTGCATCATCCGAATTGTCTGGTTATCTAACGGAATCAGCATCAACCCGCCAACCAACTTATCATCCAAATTCTCAACACAGCCGATATGTAGATAATTGACCTCTTTATCACGATGAGAGTCCAAAAATTTAAGCCCCAAAGGTTCCAACAAGACTTTATACCGAAGCTCGACAAGCTGCTCATATCTGCTTGAGCCAAAATCAATATCAATCATTTTTTTCATGGCGATTGCTCCTCTAGTGTAAGACATCTTTATTCCGTTATTATGCGCTTTTTTTCTTAATCCGTCAATCCGCAGCTTTGAAGAACAAAAACAAGGCTTGCGTATTTTTAATTTTCGGTTATGTTGAGGATAATATAAATGGAGAGGTTTTAAGAAAGATTTAAGAACACATGACACATCACGATATCAATCTGATCCGAAATTTTGCGATTATCGCCCATATCGACCATGGAAAATCGACTCTCGCCGATCGTCTGATTGAGGCCTGCGGAGGACTTGAAAAACGCGAAATGACCGAGCAGGTTTTGGATAATATGGATATTGAACGCGAACGCGGCATTACCATCAAGGCGCAAACCGTCCGCCTCAACTATCATGCCAAAGACGGCAAAACCTATCAACTCAACCTGATAGACACCCCCGGCCATGTTGATTTTTCGTATGAAGTTTCACGTTCTCTGGCTTCTTGTGAAGGATCTGTTCTGGTTGTAGACGCTACCCAAGGAGTTGAGGCGCAAACTTTGGCCAATGTCTATCTGGCCATTGACAACAATCACGAGATTATTCCGGCGCTAAATAAAGTTGACCTACCCTCGGCCGACGTAGCGCGCGTCAAACAACAAATTGAAGATGTTATCGGGCTGGATACATCGGACGCAGTTGAAACATCCGGCAAGACAGGCCTTGGTGTTGATAATCTTTTGGAAGCCATTGTGCAACGTCTGCCCGCCCCCCAAGGAGATGAAAACGCCCCCTTAAAAGCTTTGTTGATTGACAGTTGGTATGATAGCTATCTAGGCGTCATTATTTTGGTTCGGATTCACGACGGCATCCTGCATCGCAAAACACAAATCCGCATGATGTCCAACGGCGCAACCTATTTAGTCGATAGAGTCGGCGTATTCTCTCCAAAAATGACCGATGTCGAGGCGCTTTACCCCGGAGAGGTCGGCTTTTTGACCGCCAGCATCAAAAGCGTAGGCGATTGCCGCGTGGGCGATACAATCACCGATAACAAATCCCCGTGCGCCGCACCGCTCAAGGGATTCAAACCATCTATCCCTGTTGTATTTTGTTCAATCTTTCCGGTCGATTCCAGCCAATATGAGGCACTCAAAGATGCTTTGGCAAAACTCAAGCTCAATGATGCCAGTGTCGATTATCAAAACGAAAATTCGGCGGCTTTAGGACTTGGATTCCGTTGCGGATTCCTTGGGCTTTTGCACATGGAAATCATTCAAGAACGTTTGAGCCGTGAATTTGATTTGGACCTCATTACAACAGCGCCGTCTGTTGCCTACAAAATCCACATGACAAACAGCGATGTCATCACTCTGCACAATCCGGCCGATATGCCCGAGCCGACAAAAATTGCCTCTATTGAAGAACCTATGGTCAAAGCAACGATTCTGGTCCCGGATACTTATTTGGGCGCAGTGCTGAAATTATGCACCGAACGCCGTGGAACCCAGCACGAGCTGACTTATGTCGGATCGCGCGCAATGGTTGTCTATTCGATTCCCTTAAACGAAATTGTGTTTGATTTTTATGATCGCCTGAAATCCATTACATCTGGCTATGCCAGCTTTGACTATGAACTCACAGGCTATCAAACCTCCGAATTAGTCAAGGTTCAAATTTTGATTAATGAAGAACCTGTTGATGCATTGGCCTTTTTATGCCACAAATCCGAAGCTGAAGGCAGAGGCCGCCAAATTTGCGAGCGACTCAAAGACCTAATTCCGAGGCATTTGTTCAAAATTCCGATTCAAGCCTGCATCGGCGGCCGCGTTGTCGCACGAGAAACAATCTCGGCTTTGCGTAAGGACGTAACGGCAAAATGTTACGGCGGCGACGTTACCCGCAAGCGTAAATTGCTGGATAAACAGAAAAAAGGCAAACAGCGGATGCGTCAGTTCGGCAAGGTAGAAGTGCCGCAATCAGCGTTTATTGAAGCCCTGCGTATCGGCGACGAATAACCTTTGACCTATTAACCTCAATAGAGCGTTTAAACCAACGTTTAAACGCTCTATTGTTTTAAGTATATCAGCCGAAAGTTAAAAAGAATTCGCAGATTGTCCACTTAATGACTCTTGATTTTATAGCAATATTATTCTTGAAGCAGCAAATAATTATGACAGAGCATTTTTTAAACTCGTTTCCAGGTCGTTCCCGCCGCACTATCTTCCAAAACAATCCCTTGAGATTTGAGTTCATTACGAATTTGATCGGCCAAAGAATAATTTTTGTTTTTCTTGGCAGCGGCACGCTCGGCTATCTTAGCCTCAATAGCCGCAACTTCATTATCATCTTCGCCGCCTTTAAACCAAACTTCAGGATTCTGATACAATAAGCCCAAAAGCTCGGCAGATTTTAACAAAACGCCTTTTAAACGCGCCTGTTCTTCCGGCGTATCGGCTTTATTAAGCGCATTAACAACCTCATGCAGCGCACTCAACGCCAAAGGCGTATTCAAATCGTCTTCCAAAGCTTCCACAAGTTTGGCATCAGCCTCGGTTTCCGCCGGAACAATATCTTTGACACGCAGCAACGCATTATAAAATTTATCCAAATTCTGCTTAGCCTGCTCCAATCCCTCAAAAGTAAAGTTAAACGGCTGATGATAATGTGTCGTCAAAAACAACAGGCGCAAAGCTTCCGCCGGATGCTGATTCAAAATCTGGTCAATAGTATAAAAATTGCCCAAAGATTTGGACATCTTAACCCCGTCCACCATCAACATTCCCGCATGCATCCAATAGCGGGCAAAACAATCGTTCGGATGTGCGCCCAAAGATTGCGCACATTCATTTTCATGGTGCGGAAAGATTAAATCCGATCCGCCTCCATGAATATCAAACGAATTGCCCAAGAGTTTTGAGCTCATCGCCGAACATTCCAAATGCCACCCCGGACGGCCGTATCCCCAAGGGCTGTTCCACCCCGGCTGATCTGCTTCAGACGGCTTCCAAAGCACAAAATCCGCCGGATTCTTTTTATAATCCGCCACCTCAATCCGCGCACCGGCAAGCATTTCTTTCATGGAACGTCCCGACAAAAAGCCATAATTTTTCATCGAATCCACATCAAACAACACATGCCCCGCCGCCTCATAAGCATGTCCGTTTTGAAGCAGAAGCTTAACAAGCTCTATCATCTCGCCGATATAGTCCGTCGCCCGAGGACGATATGTCGGCGCAAGCACATTAAGCTTGCCCATATCCTCAACATACCACTGATAGGTCTGTTCGGTAATTTCACGAATGGGCTTGCCTGTTTCTTTGTGTTTGTTCAAAATCTTGTCATCAACATCAGTAATATTCGACGCATAGCGCACACAATCCCTGCCGTATTTGTGGCGCAAAACCCTAAACAACACATCAAAAACCACAGCCGTTTTAGCATTACCCAAATGAGCTCTGTCATACACCGTCGGCCCACAGACATACACCCTGACATCATGAGCATCAATCGGGATAAATTCTTCTTTGCGGCGTTTAAGTGTATTAAACAGATACATTTTCTTTTTCCTTTTTTATAAATTAAGCTTTGTGCCCTTTAAGGCGCTGATAAGCCTTGCTTCGACCGATAAGCGGAAGAAGCAATTTAAGCTCCGGTCCGTTATCCTGCGCGGTCAAGGCCTTACGTATCGGATGGAAAAGGTCTTTTCCTTTTTTATCCGTCTTTTGCTTAACGGCATTCATCCATTGGGCATAGGTTTCTTCCGTCCATGGCTCAGGCGGCAGCTCATCAGCCGCCATCGCAGTCAAAACAGCATCTTCCATAACCGGTTCAAGCTGATGATAACAAATATCTTCCCAAAGTTTAACCTCTGAGACGGTTGCCAAATTGCCGCGAACGGCATTCCAAAAAGCCTCATCGGCGTCGATTCTATCCTTTACCAAAGCATAAGGCATCTGACGCACAAATTTATGATTGAAGAGTTTGAGTTCCTCTTCATCAAACTTTGGCTGAGAACGTCCGAGTTTTGACAAATCAAGCGTCGCCGCCAAACTATCCAAATCATAAAAAGGCTCTATAGCCTCAGAAGTGCCAAGCTTGGCCAAAAATGAACAAATCGCCATATTTTCGACTCCTTCGGCGCGCAATTCCCGCACACCCAAAGACCCAAGTCTTTTAGAAAGCTTACCTTCCTTACCCGTCAACAACGGTAAGTGCGCAAATACCGGACATTTGCCGCCCAAAGCCTCAAACATCTGAATCTGAGAAGCCGTGTTTGTCACATGGTCTTCCCCGCGGATAATATGTGTAATCCCAAAATCAGAATCATCAATAACCGACGGCAGATGATACAAAAAACTTCCGTCTTCGCGGATAATCACAGGGTCAGCCAAATTGGCCGCATCATAGCGGATTTTGCCTCTGACCATATCATCCCATTCAATAATTCCCGATTCCAACTTAAAGCGATAATGCGGACGGCGGCCTTCAGCCTCGCAACGAGCAACATCTTCTTTGGTCAGCTTAAGCGCGCCTCTATCATAAATCGGCGGACGCCCTTGCGCCAAGAGCTTTTTACGCATCACTTCAAGTTCTTCAGCTGTTTCATAACAAGCATAAATTCGTCCCTCGGCCTTAAGTTTGGAAACAACTTCCTGATAACGAGGCAGCCGCGCGGACTGTCTGGCCTCTTCATCCCAATGGAACCCGAGCCAATTCAAAATATCGCGAATAGCCGCCTCATATTCCGGTTTGGAGCGCACGACATCCGTATCATCAATTCTAAGCATAAACCGCCCGCCGAGTTTTTTGGCCAACAGCCAGTTAAACACAGCCGTGCGTGTATTTCCGATATGCATAAACCCCGTCGGACTCGGAGCAAATCTGACTTTAATCTGAGTCATAAAATAAAAGCCTTTTATCTAAAAAATTCAAAACCTGATTACAGAGATTAATTGTTTTCTTCCACGAGTTCAAGGGATTTTTGCTGTTCAGAAACATTTTTATCCAAACTATGTTCAAAAGAAGAGGCCAAATCTTCTAAATCTTCCAAAAACCAATCAATTTCCCCGTCTTCCTGAGCCATCATCTCATAAAATTTACTTCGATACGCCAACAACAGACTGCTCTCAGCCACTTTAACATCTACAGCCTTAATCTGTCCGTCTTGCGTTTCGTGCAGTCTGAAAACCAATGCCACATCTTGAGGATCCTCTCTCATAGAAACGTGAACGACGGCCGAAACCGTCATAAAAGCGCCGTCCGGTTCGGCTCCTTTGATTTCGTAACTCACTTTTTGCACATAATCCAAGGGTAATGTTTTATAATAAGCCAACCCGTAACGAACAAAGAGCTCCTGATAGCGTTTTTTTTGCACCGGCGTCATCTGCCGCCAATATTTACCGACAACAAAACGACTGATATAATCCGTATCAACATAAGCCAAAAACAATTCATCAAGCCTTTGGTAGCGTTTATTCAAATCCGGCTCTTGAAATGCTGTCAACAATTCCGCCCCTTTTGTTGAGGCAAACTCAAGCGCCTGTGCCTTATCAAAGCCGGCTCGGCAAACACTCCCGCACGTTAAGAGCAGGCAAACAATGATAACTTGCAAAAAAAAGTTACTTTTCATAAATTTTGACCTATAATGCCGTTGGTATCAAAAATAATATACACAAAAATGGTTAATAAAATGAATCTAAAAACCTTTTTCTTAAGCTTTAGTCTGCTGGTATACATCTTTCCGGCATCGGCTGTTCAGCCGCAAGCCCCATTGACCAAGCATCGTTCTTATGTTGCCTGCGGCATTGAGGCCAACCACAAATTACTGGCTTATCAGGAAAACGGCGAATGGAAAGGGTTTGATGCAGATATTTGCCGTGCCGTCGGCGCTGCTGTTTTTGGAGATGTTCATAACATCAAGCTTGTCTCAATTGTCAAAAAGAATATCGGAAAAGCTCTCCAATCCGGACAAATCGACTTGATGCTCGGACACACCTCGTTGTCTTCTGCCGAAGAAATTGAATTCGGAGCAACACCTGTTGAAACGCTCTATCTTGATAAACAAATGTTTGCCGCCCGAACAGGCGATTCGGATGCCGTCTCCATGAGAGATTTTGAAGGCAAAAAAATCTGCGTGCTGCGTAACTCCGATTCTGCTGTCCGATTGGCTGAATACACTCAAAAATATGCGCTGAACTTCTCACTGTTTGAGCTGCCGTCCAATCGTGCCGTCAAAGAAGCTTTTTATCTGAAAAGATGCGATCTCGTTACCGGCGATTTTGTCTTTTTGAAAACAATGATTTCAAACCAAGCCTCTCAGACCCCGATTGAAATTTTGCCTGAAGACATCGGATATATCCCCGTCAAAGTTTATGTCGCCGATTCCAATCTGCGTTTACAAAAAGCCCTGCGTTGGATATTCAACGCTCTCAAACAGGCTGCTTTTTACGATATGACAGCTCAAAATATCAACGCTTTTGTTTCGTCAAAAAGCCTGTCCGTTCAAAACATTCTCGGAACATCCTCGCCCAAAGCATGGCTCAATCTTGGATTGTCACCCAATGGTATCAAAGATTTTATTGCCGCCTACGGAAACTATAATCAGCTCTTGGAGAAACATTTCGGAAAAGAATCTCTGCTGCCTTTGGATGTCAAATACAACACTTTATTTGAAAACGGCGGCTTTTTAATTCCGCAGCCCTTTATCTAAAAACGCTTTTCAATAAACCTGCGCGCAACCTCAACCCCTTCGGGCATAATTTTATGCATGCCGCCCGCAACGCTGAAGGTTTCAACCTGACACTTCAAATGCTCCAAATTTTCCCGAGTAAAATCCAGCGCCTCAAAGCGCACCTTATCATCTTCTGTGCCGTGAATAAGCAAAAAATCGGGACGACTTTGAATATGTTTTTCGACATATCCGCCAGCAGCCAATATACCGCTGAAACTGACAGCTCCACCCATGCGGTAAGGACACATCAAAGCACTGTAAACCGCGCACATGGCACCTTGTGAAAAACCGCACAAAAATAAATCTTCATAAGACAAACCATATTCACTCAGCAAAGTATCAACATATTGCAAAATATAAAAATTAGCCTCTTCAAGCCCCAAAGTCATCTGATTATAGAAAGCGACAAATTCTTCTTTTGAGGCTGTTGTGCGGCGTTTATCCTGCGGATCAAAACGATGCATCGAAAACCATTGGCGTTTACTCGGGTCAATTTCATTCATAAAGGGAGCTTGCGGGATATGAAGCGCCACATCTCGCATACTTTGAAACGTAAGTGTTTTGCGGTCAATATGCGCCGCATCATCCTGATACCCATGTAAAAAGACAATTAATTTTTTCGGAATCCCTGTCACATGAACGATTTCTTCATCTATCATCAATTCTCTCCCTTGAAGAACAGATACCCCAAAGTTTTAAAGAAATCGTAAAGATGAGATTTAATCTTTAAGAATCATATAGGTAATAGAATCGTCATCAGCCTTAAGAACGCGCAGCCCGACTCCGTTAACCATAATCAGCCCGGGTTTGTTTGGAAAGCTCAAACGCTCAAATTCGCCGCTGGTATTTCCACCATCATAGCTCATATAATTAAACCAAATACGATCCAATTTTGTGCCGTCATACTTTAATTCATACCCGTTCTGCACATTGCTGATTTCATCACGCATGCGCGCAATAGTCTGCATTTTCAAATCCGACGGATATACAAAAATTTCCTCATCAACCATCTGCAAAATGCCGTCATCTATCCGTCCGGCCTTGTTATAAAAATTGCCTTCTTCATCAAACAAAAAAACAAAATCATCAAGTCCGCTATCCAAAAGTGCATATCTGACGCTATCTACTGTCACATGTCCGACAACAGCATATTCCATCTTATTATCAAGTTTAACCGGATAGGAATGGCTGGTCAAAACACCTTTCTTGTTCGGTTTATAAACAAATGTCCGATAGGTTGTCTTATCAAAAATTTTATCGGCCAAAAGCGCCTCGCCCTTTTTAGCAGTCAGGGCTTTGTTTTTAACATAGTTCAACTCTCTCTGCGTCTGTTTATCAACAAAGGTGCTCTCATCTTCGGTATAATCAACGGAATACCCCGTGATTGAATTAAAAATTTTCTTCCTCAACGGAAACAAATCATAATCTCCGGCACGAATGCATCCGGCCAAGACAGAGCACAAAATCAAGCAGGCAAGTTGTTTTTTCATCATCTATTTTCTTCTCAAAAAACAAACAAATATAAAGTTATTTTTAATTATTATATCATAAACTCAATTTAGTAAATAATTTTATAACAACCGAGGATAAATATGACATCCGTCTGCTGGCAAATTACTTTTTCTCCCGCTGAAGAAGTAAGCGAAGATTTTACAACATTTTTAGACGATTTTTTTGAAGTGTCGGCTCAAAATTACCAAGACAACGGCCAAGATGAATATGTCGGTTACACCAGCGGCGTTTTTGACGAGAAAAAGATGCTTCAGGCTGCCGAAGAACAGCACCTGTCGCTTCCGCCTTACAAAGCTGTCGAGCTCAAAAGCGAAAATTGGCTCAAAGACTATGTCATCAAATTTGCTCCTTTTGAAATCGCTGATTTTTGCATATACGGCATTCATGAAACTCATGCCCCAAAGACAAAAAAAATTCCGCTTCAAATTTATGCCGCGACGGCCTTCGGCTCCAACCATCAAACAACCCGCGCCTGCATTACAGCCTTGAGCGAATTACATACCCAAGGATTCTCCCCGCAAGAAATTTTGGACATCGGCACCGGTTCCGGCATCTTATCCTTATGCGCTGCCTCTCTTTGGCCGCAAGCCAAACTGATTGCCTCAGACATTGATGACGAGGCCGTTATTGTAACCGAAAGCAACGCCCGAACCAATCACCTTGATGCTCAAATCACAACCTTTGTCAGCGACGGTTATCAAAACCCGCGCATCAAAAACCTTGCCCCCTATGACCTCATCTTGAGCAACATTCTGGCCAATCCGCTGATTGCCTTTGCCAAAGATTTAGCGCAAAACCTCAAGAGAGGCGGCTATTGCGTTTTATCGGGCTTTGTCGACAATCAGGTTGATGAGGTCGTCCAGGCTCACACGGAACAAGGGCTTGAATTAGTAAAACTCTATTCTTTTGACAACTGGCGCGCCGCGCTTATGAAAAAGGCTTAAAAAAATGATGACACTTTCCGAACTTCAGCAAAAACTTATTCAAAAAGAATTTGACGCCTATATCGTCACCCGAAACAACGTGTTTTTGGGACAAGATGTTCTACCCGAGGAAAACAAAATCCTGCACCTGACCGGTTTTACGGGCTCTGCCGGACATCTGATTGTCTTTCAAAAAAAGGCTGTTCTGCTTGTTGACGGGCGATATGACATTCAGGCGCGCCAACAAACCGATTCTTCTCAGATAGAAGTCGTTTGCACGCGTGACTCCATCGGCACATGGATTCAAAACAACGTCAAAGAATCCTGCAAATTTATTTATTCGCCGTGGTGTCATTCCATCTCCGAAGTCGACTATTGGAAACGCGTCTTAGACGACCATTTGTTTATTGAAGACAAAGGAGATTTTTTTGATGCGGGAGTTGCCCAAACAGAGGCGGAAGTCTTTGAACTGGAAGAAAAATTTGCAGGAATTTCCTCAGACGAAAAAATATCATACCTGACCCGCTTTTGTCAGGAGCGCCAGCTGGACGCCTTTTTACTGTGTGAGTGCGATAGCGTATCGTGGCTGATGAATCTAAGGTCAAACCTACTACCCGATACGCCGATTTTCAGAGGATTTGCGCTTGTGTCTGCCACAGGAGAAGTCAGCCTGTTCCAAACCGACTTTTCCAAACTCAGCGAGGAACTGGAAACTTATCGTGACAAAACAATCGGGCTTTCTTACAACCGCACACCAAAAAAATTTCAAGCCCTAATAAAAGAAAAACACATCTGGATTCGCAACATCAATAATCCTGTTGCTGATTGGAAGGCCAGCAAAAATCCAATAGAAATTGCCGGTTTCAAAGCCTGCCACAAACGCGATGCCGTTGCCGTCTGCCGCTTTCTGAAGTGGCTTGAAGAAATCAATTACAAAACAGACGAGCTCGGCGTTGTCGCCAAACTGCATGACTTTCGACGTCAAGGGGAAAACTTTTACGGCAACAGTTTTGAAACCATTGCCGGCAGCGGCGCCAACGGCGCAATCATTCACTATCAGCCAAGCGCCGAAACAAACCTGCCGTTGAAAGAGGGCTCTTTGCTTTTATTGGACAGCGGCGCACAGTATTTTGACGGCACAACCGACATCACGCGCACCATTGCCGTCGGAACACCCTCTCCCGAGATGGTCGACAGCTACACACAAGTCCTCAAAGCCCACCTTGCTGTTGCTTTGGCGCTTTTGCCACCAAACACACCGGGGCTTGTTCCTGATACCTTAGCGCGCGCTGCTCTCTGGCGCTATGGCAAAGACTATACCCACGGCACAGGACACGGCGTCGGACATTTCCTGAATGTCCATGAAGGCCCGCAGTCCCTATCCCTCAAAAGCCTCGCCCCGCTCAAAAAAGATATGGTAACCTCTATCGAACCCGGCTTTTACAAAGAAGGTGTTTATGGCATCCGAATTGAAAATCTGGCTTTAACTGTTGAAACATCAACAAAATTTATGAGCCCGATGCTCAAATTTGAACCTTTGACATTGGTGCCTTTTGACCGCAAGCTTATCAACAAATCTCTGTTGACAGTTGAGGAAATTAACTGGATTAACGCCTATCACAAAAAGGTTGAAACCGAAATTTTGCCGCTGCTTGAGCCCAAAGCCGCCGACTGGCTCAAAAAAGCCTGCGCTGAAATTTAAACAACCGCCCCTTTGAAAGCTGCATCCAAAAGCTTATATGTTGTTTCGACACCCGTTAACAAAAAGGAGAAACAAATGAAATACTTAGCTTTTGTCTTGGGGCTTGCGGCCGTCTGCGCGGTTGCCGTTGCTCAAGAAACAAACGTCTTGCAAACCGAAGTCGAGGAAGAATATTTTCAAGAACAAAATCAAAATCCAGACAAAGATGTCATCTATATTTTCTTCAACAATCAGCCCTGCCCGACCTGTCCGCAGGCCATTGAGATGATAGAAGATGTCTACAACCAAAACTTTTTGAATAATTATAGCCTGTATCTGATTAACTATGCCGAAGACAATAACGCCGGATACGTTCAGACCTATGCTTTGAGCAATCCCTTAGAAGTTGTGATGGTCGATATGAACAACGGCGAAGTCCAAGGCTATCAAAAAATTGAAGGACTTCAGGATATGACGCCCGACCCGCAGGCTTTTAACGAATATTTTGTCACGCAAGTCAACGGCTATCTCGGAAACGAGTAATTTAAAACAAAAAAACGGGGAACCGATACCAAAAAAGTATCCGTTCCCCGTAAAAGAGTTTTTCTAAAATGCAAAGCAAATGCCGGCGTGGACGGCGAGATCAAACTGTTCTCCCTGTGAAGCCTCACCGGAGTAGTTATTTGATCCTCCAAAGTCAGCGCCAAAGCAGTCGTGATATCCTGCTTCTGCTGCCAGCCTCAAGGTCACACGGCCCACATGGAAGTGAACACCTGCGTAACCCTTTGTAACAAACGCCGGAGACATCCAACTTGCTCTCATTTTGAATGTCTCGCCATCTGTTTCGCCTTGCGCCGCCTTGACATATTCTCCGACGCCGGCTTTAACGCCGAATTCGAAGATAACCGGAGAGTCTGCCCCTTTCGGCGAGATCTGGATACCGGCCTTGGCGTAAACAGAATTGGCGGATTTCTCAGCCAACACCTGCTCTGACCCAAAGCCCAGAACTTGCCCAAGCGTGTAATTCCAACGCTTGTAATTATAGAGTTCTGCACCGGCAATCCAGCCTTCATTTCCCATAAAGGAATAACCGCCATAGGTTGCCATATTCCAGCAACTGTCTCCAGAAAGCCTTGCATCTCTGTTCAAATTGAACGAGAGAGCAGCTCCGGCAAGCCACTTTGTGGTAAACCACTCTGTAGGCTCTGAAGTCCAGCCCTCAGCCACATTCAAAGAGTAATCGCTCTCTGAATTACAATAGTAACCATACCGCCCGAAAGCAGTCAAGGAAACTACAGGGCTGAGCCGAACCGCCAGAGAAGCTTGTCCTTGGACAGTCGGTCTCCAGATGTTCAAAAGCCCTTCATGGGTGCTGACACCATTGGTGGAGCACGTCAAGAATGGCATCTGGCCTGCACCGGCAAGTGCGTCTATGCCGAAGCTCACAGCATTTCCGACACGAATGCCGAACATGCCGCAAACATCAGTCAGCATGCCATAGTCTTCGGAATAATCCGATGACACAGCAGCTCCCCAACGCCACGCAAAGGCATTGCTTGGGGTATAGACCCTCGTGGCCTGAAGATCTCCTCCATAGGAAGTGATTCCGCCCCAGTCGGTATAGTGCCCACCAATCATAACCTCTGTGTGGACACTAGTCACTGACGTAAAGCGGAGGTCACGAGAATATTTCTCGCCGTAGACTGTCTGCCGCTGTGCAAATGCACTTACTGCAACAGACAAAAGAATCGCTATAATTGTTATAATTCTCTTCATATATTGAAAATTTTTGGGGACTCCGATCAATCGAAATTTCAAGAATGCGGCAAAAAGACGGGCGCGCCTCAAATGCTATCGCATCCAAGGGGGATTATAGCAAATCCTATAAGTTTACATCTGGCTGCTCTCGCTCCAGAACCCTTGCTTTAAGCTTTATTCCTGAAATTTCTTTGTTGACCAAAGCTGCCCCAAAAAAGAAATGGGGCAAATTAATTCTGAGTTCCGGAGATATAGAACGTCTGGCCGTCAACAGTGATAGAACCGTTAGACCAAGTCCCTCTAACCGGATTTCTGTTCGGCTGTCCCGAGATGGTAACGGATGTTTTTCCAATCGCCTTATACAGAGTTCCATTGAAATCTGAATAATTAATCAGATAGCTTCCGCTCTCATACTCCTCCGCCACTGATATATAGCCGACCTTGTTCAACGCGTTGTTGATAAACGCGAAAGGCCTCTTAGCTGTATCAGCAGAAGAAACAACCGTCTCCATTCCCCATGCGTCAGCTCCGACCTTCTTGCTGTAAATGGTGTAAACGCCATTATACAGAGCAAGAATATGGATATAAGTGCCCTCGCGAACACTCACACCCTGTGAACCGGCAACATAGGAGTCTGTAGCATACCCGCAGATAATCTTGCCCTTTATGGAATCTGTTTCCGTAATGGTGCAAGGAACAACTGCGGTAACAGTTTCTCCCTCTCCGTTAAAGACGATGCGTGCGCTGCCGTCGTTGATCGTGATTGACCGAACGGTTGCAACGCAAGCCGGAGCCTCGGACTTGTAGTTTGTTCCGCCAAACATGATATTTGAAACCTCGCGGCTAACAAATGTCACATTAACGGTCTTTCCGGCAATAACGGTGGTTCCGTTATTGAAATTGTAGGTCTTCCCCACAATCTCGGATTTGCCCACAACCTTAAATTCCAGAGATGATACCCTGAAATTGTTGGTTACGGTGTAAGCGACCTCTACCGGAGCGTCCTGTGTTCCGTCATTATACTTCATGATGAAGTATGCGGCGTTATCACAAACTGCTGCGATATTCTGGCCGTTTACAACAGCATTCGATCTGAATGCCTTGTGAACAAACTGCCTGGAAATCTCTACAAGCTTCCTGGTCTCTTTGATAGACACAGGGATGGTAACCTCCACATAGTCGCTGCTGTCTTCGCCATAAAAGCGGATAACGGCAGTGCTGGTTGATGTAAATGTAATCGTGCGAGCCTCGAGAACACAAGGAGTAATCTCCTTTGTGTAATCTTTGCCTCTATACACGACGCTTCCTTCAACCTCTGCGGAAAGTCTCTTTACAGACACGTTATAGCCGGCAACGGTAACAACTCCATTTCTGAAGCTGAAACTCTTGCCTACAACTGTGTTAGTATTCTCCAATTCCATTGCTGGAATATTGTGAGAGAACCTATTGACACAGGTGTATGCTATTGTCTCGGCGTAGCGATGGCTTCCATCTGACCACAGCTCATAGAAGTCTGAAAGGTTGTTACCTCTCGCCTCAATGCTGCTGCCTGACAAAGTCGCGCTCGTCCAAGCAACGTGCTTGTAATCCCAGACGGTCTTCTCAAAGGTGACAGGTGTCTCCTTCTCCTTAATTGAGAGATCAACCTCAATCTCAGCGTAATCTCCCTTATCCTGATCCCAGAACTTAAGAGTGCCACGAGACAAAGAGTTGATAGTCAGTGTCTGCATGGTGGCCTTGCAAGGAGTGATTTCCTTAGCATAGTCCTTGCCATTGTGCATAACTTGACCGAGAACTCTCGCCGAAAGCATAGTCAGCTTGAGTGTGTAGGCCTCAATGCGAGTCTCGCCGTTCACGAATGTGTAGGTCTTGCCCACATATCCGTTTGCGTTTTCAAGTTCCATTGCCGGAGCAACGAAATTGAAAAGATTCTCACACTGATATGGCACTTTTGCGGTCGCTTTGCTGCCATCGGAATAAATATCAGTTGCCAGCAAATTATTATTGCAAAGCAACCTAATCATGTTCTCCTGCCAGCTTGCGCGACGCTCCCAAGCAATATGCTGCGGCTCAACAACTGTCCGGATAAGAACAATCGGATCCTTCCTATCTTTAATAGACAGATCAACCTCAATCTCAGCGTAATCTCCCTTGTCCTGATCCCAGAACTTAAGAGTGCCGCGAGACAAAGAATTGATAGTCAAGGTTTGCATGGTGGCCTTGCAAGGAGTGATTTCCTTAGCATAGTCCTTGCCATTATGCATAACCTGACCGAGGACCCTCGCCGAAAGCATAGTCAGCTTGAGCGTATAGGCACCGATACGAGTCTCTCCGTTTACGAATGTGTAGGTTTTGCCCACATATCCGTTTGCGTTTTCAAGTTCCATTGCCGGAGCAGTGAAACTGAAAAGATTCTCACACTGATAAGGCACCTTTGCGGTCGCTTTGCTGCCATCAGAATAGATATCAGTTGCCAGCAAATTGTTATTGCAAAGTAACCTAATCATATTCTCCTGCCAGCTCGCGCGACGCTCCCAAGCAACGTGCTGCGTTGTCCAGTCCGTTCTCTCCAGTGTTGCGTCCCTCTTGACAACCTTAGCGGCTATCTCAAGTTCGGCATAGTCTGTCTCATCGTCCTTCCAAAAACGCAAAACAGCGCTTTCAGAAGAAGTAAAAGTGATCGTGCGGATGATTGTCACGCAAGGTATAATTTCCTTGGCGTAATCCTTTCCGCGATACTCAACTTTTCCGACGATGTATGGACTGCCGGCGATAACGGAGAGTTCATATCCGTCAACAGTAGCCCTGCCGTCGTTGAAATCAAAACTCTGTCCGATGACCTTTGAAGGATCAGAAGTCTCAATCTCCGGCACGTTAATCGTGAACGGCATAGCGCTCACATAATCAACGCGTTGCTCCTTCTGAACACTACCATCAGACATGATAGTCTCAAAAAGAACAATGTTCTGGCAGGACAAAATTCCGACTTTTCCCTCCAGTGTCCCCTTGCGGTTCCACTGAACGTGGTCATTGGAGAACTGAACGTTCTTCTCTACAACCATGTTTTTCTCATCCAGCTCAAACTTTGAACAGGATGCAACTATTGCCGCCAAGGCAATAAAAACCATGAAAAACTTTTTCATAACTTATTTCCCGCCGTTGTGCCGCACAAAAATGCAGACACTAAAAGTTACCTACGGCGGAGAATCCCTTGGCAACAGTTGTTTATTTTTTTTAATTTTAACTTTCTTTTTAACACGCTAGTTAAAAATAGGCGTGGCCAACAAATTACCGAAATATCTCAAAAATTTAAAATATGAAAAAAGAAAAATAGCAGCTTTTCACGAACACAAACGCTATTGTGTTAACAAAAAACTCTTTTTTTGAATTTTCAAATAATTTTAAAAAATATAGACAACGATAATATTCTAGCAATATTATTTATATCATATTCTTGCCAAAAACGCAAGCGGCTTTTTGTCCAAAAGCGCCTATAAAAAAACTATTCTTTGGTTCTATCCCTGTTTAAAAAAGAAAAAGCATTCCCATATCATAAGTGTTCATGATGGTGGTATCAAAGGAGTTTTTCAAATAAACTTTCTTTTGCCAATATGAGTGAACAAATATGTTCCTGAATATCCAACCTTATTCAAGAGAAATCAGCAAAAGAAAGTTTATTTCAACCGCTTTTTGATCTTAATAAAAACGGAAATCGGGAAACAAGGGGGAGGAAAGCTCTTATTCAAGAGCTTTCCTCTTTTGTTTCGGGCGCAAAAAAGCGGAGCTTGAAACTAAGCTCCGCTACGTCAAAGAAACATTCTTTTAGAATGTAAACCGCAAACCGGCATACCATTCATGCGTATTAACCTCAGACTCTTCAATCTTGCCCAAAGTATAATAACGATACCCCGCATCAATATTCAAACAGCGGTTCAAACGGATTGTCAAACCTGTTCCAATCTGCCAGGTAAAGGTATTTTTATTCCAGTGGCCTTTCGCACCGTCTACACCGCCTTCATCATGTTCCAATTCAAGCTTGCTCATACCGATACCGCCGCCGATGTAGGGGCTAATCCAATAATTAGGCATAAAATCCAAATAAGCATTAAACATATAAGATTTTGAAGAAACTGTCATTTCTGCCGTTGGGTTACCTGCCGTTGAAATAGACTCTTCAGCATCAGCACGCCAAACATACTCAAATTCGCCGCGGAAATATTTGTATTTATACCCCACAGCGCCCGAATAAACCCCGACATGGTCAAGTTTTGTTACTTTTTTATCCGAAATGGCATCTTTTTTGGAGTTAAAATTGTTCCATGTCATACCGCCGCGCGCCGTCAGATAAAAACCGTCTCTGGCTTCTGCCGTCGAACTCAACGCCAAACCCAAAGCCAGCGCCGAGCAAGCTAATACTAAACTTTTTTTCATACTAATCCCCCGAATAGAGTTATCCCTTTAGTAGGCACTTTAGCACCCAAACATTACCGAAAGCTTAATAGAATAAAATTTTTTCTTTTGGGCACAAAAAAGCGCCCGAGTCGCCCCGAGCGCTTTTCGTTAAGCTTTGTGATGCAGCATCACATCAACTTAGCAGGCTTTTTTCATAGATTTTTCAATCTTTTCGCCCTTGTGACGGACAGCAGCCTGAGCAGCAGCCAAGCGTGCAACCGGAACACGGAACGGCGAGCATGAAACATAGTTCATACCGCAGGTCTGGAAGAAGTCGATAGATGCCGGATCGCCGCCGTGCTCACCGCAAACACCCAACCAGATGTGCGGATTGGCGCTACGGGCTTTCTCACAAGCCATCTTAACCAAGACACCGACACCCTCAACATCAATTGAGGCAAACGGATCGGCAACATAAACGCCGCGAGCGCGGTATTCATCCAAAATAGCGCCCGTATCGTCACGGCTCATACCCAAAGTTGTCTGTGTCAAGTCGTTTGTTCCAAATCCGAAGAATTCGGCAGATTGAGCCAATTCATCGGCCTTGAGGGCTGCACGGGGCAGTTCAATCATCGAGCCGACTTCATAAACAATCTTCTTGCCTTTTTCGGCAAAGACCTTGGCGGCTGTTGTATCGATAATGTTCTTAACAATATCCAGCTCTTTCTTAGAACCTGTCAACGGAACTTCGATTTCAGGCAAAACCTTAACGCCGGCTTCTTCACTCTCCAAAGCAGCCTCAATGATGGCGCGTGTTTGCATCTCGCAGATTTCAGGATATGTAATCGGCAAGCGGCATCCGCGGTGACCCAACATCGGGTTAGCTTCGTGCAAAGAGTTGGCACGCTGTTTAACCTCGTCCAAAGTCATGCCCATCTTGTCAGCCAATTCTTTCATCTCGGCTTCGGTGTTGGGCAAAAATTCGTGCAAAGGCGGATCCAACAGACGAACAACAACCGGCAGACCATTCATAATTTTGAACAAATCTTTGAAGTCTTGTTTCTGATACGGCAGCAAACGAGCCAAAGCCGCGCGGCGGCCGGCCTCATCTTTAGCCAAAATCATCGCACGCATATCAGGAATACGTTTAGCATCAAAGAACATATGTTCCGTGCGGGCCAAACCGATACCTTCAGCGCCAAAATCACGAGCCTGCTGAGCATCTTTCGGAGTTTCGGCATTGGCGCGGACTTCCATTGTGCGGATTTCATCAACCCAGCTCATCAATTTACCAAAGTTACCTGTGTTAGTATCGGCCTTAACTGTCGGAACCTGACCTTCGATAATCTGGCCTTTGGCACCGTCCAAAGAGACCCAATCGCCTTCTTTAATAACAACGCCCTTGTCTGTCGACATGGTCTTTTTGGCATAGTCAATATGAATTTCATGCGAACCCGAAACACAAGGTGTTCCCATACCGCGGGCAACAACGGCCGCGTGGGAAGTCATACCGCCGCGGGCTGTAATAACACCCTGAGAGGCATGCATACCGCCGATATCTTCCGGAGAAGTCTCGTTACGGATAAGAATAACTTTCTCACCTTTGGCAGCCCAAGCTTCGGCATCTTCAGCGCAGAAAACGGCTCGGCCGACAGCAGCTCCCGGAGAAGCCGGCAAACCGGTTGCAATAACGTTTCTCTTAGCTTTCGGATCCAACATCGGGTGCAACAACTGATCCAACTGATCGGCACCAACGCGCATAATGGCTTCTTCCTTGGTCAACATACCTTCTTCAACCATCTCAACGGCCATACGAACCGCTGCAGCAGCCGTGCGTTTACCGTTACGGCATTGCAACATCCACAATTTGCCGTGTTCGATAGTGAATTCCATGTCCTGCATATCTTTGTAGTGCTCTTCGAGCTTGTTGCGGACATCAACCAATTCCTGATACAAATGAGGCCATTTTTCTTCCAAAGAAGTGCCCGTGCCTTTAGAGCCCATAGGCTGCGGTGTGCGGATACCCGCAACAACGTCTTCACCTTGAGCATTAACCAAATATTCGCCGTAATAAACGTTTTCGCCGGTAGCCGGATCGCGAGAGAAGCAAACACCTGTTGCGCAGTCATCGCCGGCGTTACCGAAGACCATGGTCTGAACGTTAACGGCTGTTCCCCAATCGCCGGGGATATTGTTCAATTTACGATATGTAATGGCGCGGTCGACCATCCAAGACCCGAATACGGCGCCGATACCGGCCCACAACTGATCCCAAGGATCCTGCGGAACGACTTTGCCGATTTTCTGGCCGATAGCTTTATACTGGCTGACCAATTCTTTCAAATCTTCAGCAGTCAAATCTGTATCGGATTTATAGCCTTTGGATTTTTTCATATTTTCCAAAGCTTCTTCATACAAGTCAAGATCTGCGCCCAAAACAACGTCAGAGAACATCTGCAGGAAACGACGATAAGAGTCGTAAGCAAATCTCTCCGAACCCGAAGCTTTCGCCAGAGCTTTAACTGTTTCATCATTCAAACCGAGGTTCAAAACGGTATCCATCATTCCGGGCATGGAAACGCGGGCGCCTGAACGGACGGAGAACAACAACGGATTATTGGCATCAGCAAACTTTTTGCCCATAATTTTCTCAACACCGGCAACAGCCTCTCTGACCTGATCTTTCAAGTCAGCCGGATAAGTTTTGTTATTATTGTAGTAGTAAGTGCAAACTTCGGTTGTAACGGTAAATCCGGGAGGAACAGGCAAGCCGACTTTGTTCATCTCGGCCAAGTTAGCGCCTTTACCGCCCAACAGGTTACGCATGGTGGCGTCGCCCTCGGCGTGACCGTTACCAAATGTATATACCCATTTACTCATGGTAATAATAGCTCCTTTCGTAAGCTTTTGTTAAAACGCATGTTGCAGGCTCAAAAAAAGCCCCAACACAAAATTGTCGGAGCTAGATTATATCATTAAATGCGATTCTACAAGAAAAATCTGAACGATATTCTGGAAAAATAGCCTTATCGCGTCAAGGTTTTATACCTGTTGCGATGCGGACGAGCGGCCTCTTCTCCCAGACGGCGAACTTTATCTTTTTCGTATTCTTCAAAATTGCCCTCAAACCACTCCACATGCCCATTGTCTTCATAAGCCAAAATGTGCGTGGCCAGCCTATCCAAAAACCATCTGTCGTGCGAGGTTACCAGCACACACCCCGGATAAGCCATAATACCCTCTTCCAAAGACCGAAGCGTGTCAACGTCCAAGTCATTCGTCGGCTCATCGAGCAAAATAACATTTGCGCCTTTTTTGAGCATCTTGGCCAAATGCACACGGTTGCGCTCACCGCCCGAAAGCTGCCCGACTTTTTTCTGCTGATCCGAACCCTTAAAATTAAACTGCCCGACATAAGCGCGGGAAGGAACTTCCGCCTTGCCCAGCTGAACCATATCCAGCCCGTCCGAAATCTCCTCCCAAACATTTTTATTCGGATCAAGCTCATCACGCCCCTGATCGACATAGCCCAAATCAACCGTGTCGCCCAAGCGAATCTCGCCCGAATCCGGCTTTTCCTGCCCCGTAATCATCCGGAACAGCGTTGTCTTTCCGGCGCCGTTCGGCCCGATAATGCCGACAATGGCGCCCTTGGGAATCTTAAAGGACAAATTGTCAATCAAAACTCTATCGCCATAGGCTTTTGAAATATTTTTGGCCTCAATAACCAAATCGCCGAGTCTTTCCGTCATCGGGATGGTGATATTGGCGGTTGTAATCTTATCTTTTGACGCCTGCGCCAGCAATTCGTCATAAGCATTGATACGCGCCTTAGATTTAGCCTGACGAGCCTTTGGATTCTTTTGAATCCATTCCAATTCATTAGCCAAAACTTTTTGGCGGGCTGTTTCCTCGCGGGCTTCCTGCTCAAGGCGTTTTTGCTTTTGCTCAAGCCATGATGAATAGTTCCCCTCATACGGAATCCCCTGTCCGCGGTCAAGCTCCAAAATCCAACCGGTCACATTATCCAAGAAATAGCGATCGTGCGTGACCATAACCACTGTGCCTTTATAATCTTTGAGGTGGCGCTCCAGCCATGCGACCGATTCGGCGTCCAGATGGTTTGTCGGCTCGTCCAACAGCAATATATCCGGCTGTTGCAACAGCAAACGACACAAAGCCACGCGGCGTTTTTCACCACCGGAAAGCTTAGTCACATCAGCATCAGCCGGTGGACAGCGCAACGCATCCATGGCAATTTCAATTGTGCGCTCCAAATCCCAGCCGTTGCAGGCATCAATTTTTTCCTGCAAAGCAGCCTGTTCCTCAATCAGAGCATTCATTTCCTCATCAGACATCGGCTCAGCAAACTTCATGGAAACTTCTTCAAATTTTTTCAACAAATCGCGAGTTTCGCCCAGCCCGTCCATAATATTTTCCATAACGTTTTTGCTCGGGTCAAGTTTGGGCTCCTGTTCCAAATACCCGACCTTTACTCCGTCGGCCGCCCAAGCCTCGCCGTTAAAATCTTTGTCAACGCCTGCCATAATCTTAAGCAGCGTGGATTTTCCCGCGCCGTTCACACCCAAAACACCGATTTTAGCCCCTGGAAGAAATGATAAAGTAATTCCCTTAAACAGCTCTTTTCCGCCGGGGAAAACTTTGGTCAGATTCTGCATGACAAACACATATTGAACAGCGGCCATCTTGTAAAAACTCCATAAAAAATTAAACTTACCCGAGACTATAAGGGCAAGTTGTTTCAAAAGCAATCTTTTTTTATTTTTTGCGGCTGATTCGCACCGGCGAGCTTAAAACTTTCTGCTCTCCGCCTTGCGATTTTAAAGGCTTAATCTGATTTCCGGCCTTAAGAGAAGCGTCTTTGAAATCGACCTTTTTGATTCGGCTGGTATCTTTAGAATAAATTGCATTGGCTCGCTGGCGGACATTTGAATTTTTATCATAAATCTGCGTCGCGTCATAGGGCGTGCGCGGCGTCAAAATCTGTCCGTCAGGCATTTTAATTGTGCCGTCGGCATACAATGTCGCCTTAAAAATGTCCTGCGCATCAAAACGATCGACAATACGGGCGCAGTCGGCAAAATTATCCAATTGCTTAGAAACAAAAACATCGGCTTTTTCTTCTGTAAAGACCTTCAAAGCCTTATCTTGAAGCGAGTCTGAAGGCGATTTGGTCAAAATAATGGCACGCGCCAAAAGCTCAAACGTATCATATTTAGCCGATCCGCAAGCCAACCCCTGTCCGGCAACCGCCCCCAGAGCTCTGGCCTCGTCTTCGTAAGACATCTGAGCCAAAACCGGAGTCGCCCACATCAAAACAGCCAAAATAACACTCATCCAACGCATCTGAAATTCCTTTCCTGTTGCCCTGAATTATACAGCCCGCAGACAAAAAAGCAAAAGATAAGTTATTTTTTCACCAAAAATTAAAAATATCAGTTGACAAGCCGCTTTATTTATACTAGGTTGTGCTCAACTTTTAAGATTTTGAAGGATGAAAGAAATGAAGATTTACAGTTCATTAAAAAGCAAAAAGGTTCGTGATAAGGACTGCCAAATCGTCCGTCGCAAAGGCCGTGTTTACGTAATCAACAAGAAAAACCCCAAGATGAAAGCTCGTCAGGGTTAATTGATTTACAGATTTTAGAAAAAACCTCCGATAACGCAATCGGAGGTTTTTTATTAAGTAAATTCAGATTCAACTATACTCGGCACGAGGATGACGACCGACTATCCAAACAACGCGAGCACGCTTTGGGCTGAGTTGGCCGCTAGAGAAAGCGCGTTGGTCGCCAATTGCTGGCGGGTTTGGAGTGCTAAGTAATTCGCGGATTCTTCATTCATATCAGCCAAAACTAAATTATCCGCGCCTGTTTCAAGAACATCTGTCAAAGACTCGGTAAAGCTTTGCTGCGTTTGGATTATGCTGTAATTATTCCCGAGTTCTGATTGAAACGTGCGGATTTTGTTGACAGCAGCCAACAATTCTTGAATTGAGTTGGCAATATCTCCTTGTGTTGTCCATTCGGCTTTTGTTAAACCAAGAGCCGCAGAACTCATATCCTGCCCCTGAACGGTTAGTTTGTTGTTTCGGGTTTCGTTGAACACAACGTCCAATTTTTCATTTTTGAGTAAATTAACGCCTTGATAGGACGAATCATTAATTAATCTATCATACTGCTCAAAGGCTTTGTTGTATTGGTCGGCGTAAGATGAATCTGCTGACGATGTTGTCTGATACCCTTTAATTCCCTGCTCGGCTTTGGCTTGAAGGCCGGCAACCATCTCGTCCAAGAAATCCAGCGATGGCGCAACCTCACCGGCCTCTTCCGCAAATCCGGCCGGAAGGTTATTATCCACCATCGTATTGTCGCTAACATCGGTATCTGTTTTATACACTTTGCCATTATGGCTGAATTTCGAACCCTCTACCGCATTAAAAGTTAGCTGATTATTCTGATTATAAAATAATTGCCTAGAGCTTTCCAAATTCATTTGCGCTTGGTTTGAGTTCAGGTTAATTGTTAGTGCATACCCTCCTCCTGAAATATTTCCCCAAAGAAGTATACTTCCTCTCAGGTTAACTTGAGCACGATCGTTCACAGTTAAAGTTCCACCAACACAGACTTCTCCATCTTGCGCCGCACCAGAAAGATTGATCACACTTTGGTCGTTGGCTATTAACCTTGAAGAATCCAAACAGCGTTTTGCTAAACAATTGAATTGAGCATTTCCACTAGTTGTCAAAACACTTGCCGAAACTCCCCGTGAGGCATCTTGGCGCATACAAACATTAAGTGTTCCAGAGATATCTGCATATACTGATGTGATTGCCGAAGAATGAACATATCCCGTATAGCCTTTATCATAAATAGAGCATACCCCTGAAAAAACAGAATCACCTGCATGGAAAATTCCTCTTGAGGCAAAGCTATTTCCTACGGAATATTCAACTTGTTTGGTCGTATCCATCATCAGGTCAAGGTTGTGAAACGTTATATTTTTTTTGCCGCCTAAATTCATAACCTGACTTGAAACACGCGTTCTTGTGACCCCTCGGATAGAAATATCAGAAATAACTAAATCATCAGCTCTTGCAACAATGCCGTCTGTTATATTCAACTTTTCTAAATCAATATCGATACTTGAGAACTTTCCTGTGTCCGGCTCATCGACACCATAATAGCCCACGCCGACAAGGTTTTGTCCGGCTTTTAGGCTGATTTGTCCTTCCGCTTGGATATTCCCATAAATGACGATATTCCCTTGAACGCCGCTGTCCAAAGCGGCTTTGAGTTCCGCCCAGTTGCTCGCAACCGCCGCAACGTTTTCTTGACTTGCAAACCATTCTTTACTTGGGATTTTGGTCGCCGTTAAGGCTTCCGTCGCGATTGCCGAGGCTTGTTCTAAAAATGACACCCCGCTTGTCAGGCCTTGCGTTGCCGTTTGGATTGTTTGTATTCCCTGCCCCATCGCGTCGAGGAGCGCATCCAAATCCGAGGCGCGGTTTGTTAAGGCTCTTGCTTGATAATAGCTTGACGCATTATCTATCGCGGAATTGACTTTCTTGCCTGTCGAAAGCCTTTCCTGCGTCGTGTTCATTTGTTTGGAGATATTTTTGAGGCTGTTTAAGTTACTCCGCATTGACGCCGTCAGCGTGATACTTTTCACCATATCACACCTCCGATTTTACAAAAACCGTCATGTTCGGGCTTGACCCGGACATCCAGGTCAAACAAATAAGCTTCTTTTCTCCCTGGATTCCCGTGTCTATTCCTCGGCTCCGCCTCGGGCACGAGAATGACAGAAAATTCTTCTGTAAGCCTAGAAACTGTAGGGGGGGGGTAAGACGAGGCGTGTGCTTGAACCACCCGCGGCACCTGCCGCAAGTCCGTTCAATTCGTTGCTGTCATTTCCAAACACCACTCAAAAACCTCGTTTTTATACCTTAAAAGAAGAGCAAAAGTCTCCTTTTTACTCTCCTTTTAATCTATTATCTTTCCTCTCCGTTTCAATCTGTTTCGGAAAGTTATGCAGAGTTTTTTAAATTAACTTAAGCTCATCTAAATGGTTTTCTGTGACTATTTTTGTTAATCTCCTTTGAAAAGCAAAATTTAGCCTATATAATATTTTTATCAAAACAACTTATTCGGAGATGTAATATGTTTTTGCGCCTGTGTGCCTTTTTTACAGCAATTATATTTTCTTTTGCCGCTTGGGCTCAAGGAACAAATGAATCAGCTTCACCCCAACAAAAACAAGCTTCTTGGGCGCCAAATCCGAATAACGACACCGTCCTTGCAGAAATTTCAAACGCCATCGGCGCTTCTGCCCTCAACAACATCACAAACTCTGAGCAGGTTTTTTGTTACCAAATTGCAACCAAGCCGGATAATTATACGGGCTATACCTTGGACGGCATGGCTCTTGTCGGCTTCTGCGGCGTTTTAAACAAAGAACTCCAAGGGCTCGTCAAATCCGAATTTTTGATGAACCCCGACAATCTTTCTTTTGACACGACAGAAAACTGCGTTATTCGCCCCAAAATTATGCTGCGTTTTGTTCGCGGCGTCGATTCGACGGATATGTTACTTTCTTCTCCGTGCCATGCCGTAGCCATTTTTTACGGCGGCAAGATTTCCGCCTTTAACGCCAAACCGGCAGCTCAAATCATCGACGCTTTGGTTGCCCCGTTGATTAAAAACAAAGTCGATTTCGCTTCACCGGCATTATTTAACCAACTTCTTCCAGTCGGCGTTGCTCAAACTGATGAGCAAAAAGCCCTTTTGCAACAGAAAAACGAACCCGTCCGCTCCTGGCAAAAAGAGCAGCAACAGGATGCCGCACGTCGTTCCGGTTGGAACAAACTCAAAGCAAATTAAATCTGTTTTATCGTAAAGATTAAGCGATTTTATCAAGACGGCTTATCGATTCGTCAATCAATTTATCCAAAGCCGAATTATCTAAACGTTCATTCAAAATTTTGCGAACGGCGCCGATTGTCAAATCCGCCGTCTTATCGGCAACTTCTTGAGTCGCATTTTCTTCAGCCGCTTTCAAACGAGCTTTAGCATCACGCTCTTTTGCAGCCATATCTGCTTCCAACCGCGCAAAAGTCTCTTTTTTAAGAGCCTCAATTTCTCTTTCGGACTTTGCCAAAATCTCTGCAGCCTCTTGATGAGTATTTCGAAACTTCCGCTCATAATCAGCCAACAGTTTTTGAGCCTCTTCCTTAAGATTGACAGCCTCTTTAATTCGATTTGCAATAGCCTCTCCGCGGCCTTTGAGCAAACCGGCCAAAGCTTTGCCGACAGGCTTTGCAAGCCCCGCCACAGCCACAACAAACGCCGCGCCGACCCAAAACTCCGCATGCAGATAAAAAGGCTCAGCACCATGCGCACTCAAACCTTGAGCCGTATTTTCCAAAACATCAGCCACGCTCGAAGCCGCATTCAACACAGCATCTTGCGTTGCGTCAATCAAATCTTTATTGGGAATAGTCTCGTTCATGCTTGTTCTTTCTTTAATGAATCAATAGCCGCTGCCGCATCTTTGGCCTTAACGCCGCCGAACCCGAGATTTTTCAAAACATCTATCGCCAATTCAGCCGCCGAAGCCTCAACTTTTTGCAAAGCTTTTTCTTTAGCTTGTTCGATTTTTTTCTCCCCGCCACTGATTTCAGCCTCCAATTTGGCAGCCAAATCTTCTTGCTTGCGGTTAATCATCTCGCCAAGTTCATCTCTGTTTTTTTGCAAAGAAATCTGAGCCTTATCAGTTGCCTCTTTAAGCGCCGCATGATATTTCTCCAGAGCCTTTTCGACTTGCTGTTTAATCTCCGCGGCTTTTTGCAAATCGCCGTCAATTTTTTCTTTACGCAGATTAATCATCTCCGCCGTCTTAGGAATAATAAAACGGCTCATAATAAACAGCATCGAAAAAAAGCTGATTAAAAGCCAAAACAGCTGTGACGGAAAAACGCTAAAATCCAACTGAGGCATTTCTTTGCTCCACAAAAATTTTCCCTTCCAAACAGGAATCTTCAATTTTTTGAAGACTCCCGTTTTGAAAGGATAAGTTATTCAAAAAATTAGTTGCCGGTCAACATAACCAACGCGATAACCAAGGCATACAAAGCAATAGCCTCAACCGCAGCAAATCCGGCCCAACCATAAATATCAACATCTTTTTTAACCTGAGGATTACGACCGACAGTCAAAATAATCGTCGTCCAAACCTGTGTAACACCCCAAGCGGCAACAGTCATTGACAAAGCGCAGACAGCAGCACTGACATAAGCTAATGGTTCCATTTTTTTTCCTTTCTATAAGATAATATCAATTTCCAAACATAATTATATTAGTGCTCATGAATGGCATCGCTCAAATAGATGCAACTCAGAACAGTATAAATAAAGGCTTGCAGCAAAGAAATAAACATTTCAAAGCAGATAATAGCCGAGTCAAACAACAACGGCACAGCCCCCATAACACCCAAACCGACAATAAAGCCGGCAATAATCTTCAACATAATGTGCCCGACAGTCATATTGGCAACCAGACGGACCGTCAAACTGAAAGGTTTCGATAAAAAAGAAATCATTTCAATCGGCACAATCAACGGCGCCAACGCAAAGGGAATCCCTTTGGGTAAAAAGGTTCTCAACCAACCGATTTTCTTCTTTTTAATCCCAACGCACACATTAAACATCAACGCAGTCAAAGACAAAGAACCCACCGCCGTCAAATGCGACGTAAACGTAAACGAATATGGAAAGAGTCCGAGCAAATTACCAAACGCCACAAACAAAAACAGCGTAAAAATAAACGGAAAATATTTTAGCCCCTCCGCCCCGACGTTTTCGCGCAGCAAATTATGAATAAACTCATACAGCCCCTCTGGAACAGACTGCGCCGCATTCGGAACAAGACTCCTTTTTCTCAAACAAAGGGCAAACAACGTTGTCGAAACAACAACCGCCAACACCATAAACAAAGACGAATTGGTAAAAGAGACATCAACCCCGCCGATATGCAAAGGGATAATCGGTTTGATAACAAATTGTTCCATCGGGCTAGACACGGATACAAAACTCCTTATTTATGGTTATCTTCCTGTTTTGACAAACGATAGACGTTCAAAACGCCGGCCGCTCCGCCAAAAAACAAAAATACCGACATCAACCAGGGCTTTGTGTGCAACACCTCATCTGCCAAATAGCCGATTGCCCCGCCGACCAAAACCGCCGACAACAAATCCGCAACGATTCTCAAACCGATTCGTGAAGCGCGGCCATACTCGTTATCCCTGGTCTCATGCCTGAGCACAGCTTCCTTTCGACGCACGTCTTCAATCTTTTGTCCCAGTCTTTTGATATCCTCAGGTATTTTTTTCATGTCTATGACACTACACCAAAAATTATTAAAAATTTATTTAGGTTGTTCGTTTTCTTCTTTTTCAGGCAGTGCATTATCCAAAAGAGTCTTAAACTCAGCAACGGATTTCAACCCCGAAACAAGCTGATTCCCCGAGGCAGAAGAAATTACAAAAGACGGCGTTCCCGCAATGCCCAAATCTGTCAATCCGGCCTGTCTGTCTTTCAAGATGCGCGCCGCGACAATATCGTCCCTCAAACAAGCCTGCGCCTTTTCATCACCGACCCCGCTCAACGCGGCATACTGCAACAAAACTTTTTGTGGCTGAAAAGCCATTCCCCAATCACGCTGTTTCTTAAACAAAACATCTGCAAAATCAAAATACTTATCCTGCGCAACGCATTCCGCCAACAATGCCGCGTCCATAGAGTTTTTATCCAGCGGCAGCGGCACAAACACAACCCTGACAAGTCCCTTGTCAATATAGTTTTCTTTAAGCTGAGGCAAAACATCCAGATGAAAATCTGCACAATGAGAACAAGCGAAAGAAGAATATTCATACAATGTGACGGGTGCTTTGTCGCTTCCAAAAGCATGATCCTGCGGAAAAGCATAATTCGCGGGAATTTCTTTAGATTCCGAAACCTCTTGAGCTGTTGCCTGACTCATCAAAACAAAATTTCCGTTTTCATCAACGGAAAACCCCTTTGCCCCCAAATACAAAGCTCCGGCAAAAAAATACATCAGCACACCGGCCAATACGGCGCTCAAAGTTTTAATAGACTGTTCAAATTTCATGTTCGTTACTTCTTATTGTTAGCGACAACAGCACATCCGAGTTTTTGCAGAGCCTCGCTTAATTCGGAATGTTGCAACCCCGTGCTCAGGTTATTAATATAAGTTTCTTCTTCGTGCGTGACAAGTTTTTTTTCAGGCTTATGGACACCCTGTTTTGAAAAAGAAAAACTTGCCGGATTCTGAATAATCTTCAGCGCTTTAACAGCCTCATATCCAAAAAAGACATTAACTTTTTCAATCAAAATCTTGCTTTTAAGCTGCAATTCAAGCGCAAAAGCACCGCTTGCCGTCTCAATATGAAGCGTGCCCTGCGTACGCTCGCCCTTTTTGAAGTCAATCTTAACAGGCTGCGAAAAAGCGGCCAATTCCTCTCCGACGATTTCTTGCCAATGGCATAAAACATCAGCCTCGGCAAAAGCCTTTTTGCCAAGCATTTTCCGCGTCAGCGACCCGAGCAAACTGTTTAATCCCTGCAAATCTCCGGTGCGGCGCTCATTGCTGATAATGTCTTTAGTCTCTGTCATACGGGCAACTTTAACAAACTCTGTCAACAAGAGCAAGGCTTTTGTTGACTCATTCCCCCGACCGACGATATAATCCAAACCACAAATCAGATTAAGAAAGGTTTCCGATGGATTACATTCAGTTTTTTCAAGCCCTGCTGGCGCTTATCTTTGTCCTTGGGCTGTTATTAATCACATTATGGATAATTAAAACCTGCCAGCAAAAAGGCCTCTCCGGAAAACTCGGCAAATGTTTCAAGAGCGGAAACAAAATCAACCTTGTGGAATATCGCCGAATAGATGCCAAAAATTCAACTGTTGTTTTGGAATATGACGGCGAAGAATTTTTTATTCTGCTTGGCGCAAACGACGCCCTTTTGCTCAAACAAAAAGAAACCTCTGCGAAAGTATTGCCTCATGACTAAAAAATTATTTATTTTTGCCGCTTTATTTATCGGAACGATTCTCTGGAGTTCGCCGTCCTTGGCGCAAAGCGTCAGCCTCAATCTGGGCGATGCCTCGACGGGCACAGCCTCGGCCAGAATTTTCAGCGTCTTGGCTTTGATTACGATTCTGTCTCTGGCGCCGTCCATTGTAATTATGATGACATCTTTCACACGCCTGATTGTTGTGCTCTCCATAACAAGATCAGCCTTAGCCACCAACGCCACACCGCCGAATATGGTTCTGATTTCATTGGCCTTGTTTATGACAATTTTCATTATGGCGCCGACTTTGGAAAAATCATGGGACGAGGGAATCAAACCCGTCATTGATGAAAAAATAGAACTGACCGAAGGTCTTGAAAAAGCATCTGTTCCGCTTAAGGAATTTATGGTGCGCAACACCCGCGAAAAAGACCTTCAGCTTTTTACGGATTTAGCCAAAGAAAAGCCTGAAAGCATCAAAGACGCCTCGCTTAAAGTGACGATTCCGGCCTTTATGATCAGCGAACTGCGCCGCGCTTTTGAAATCGGCTTTTTGATTTATGTGCCGTTTTTGATTATCGATATGGTTGTAGCCTCGGTTCTGATGTCCATGGGTATGATGATGCTGCCGCCGAGTGTCTTATCCCTGCCGTTCAAGATAATCTTTTTTGTGCTGATTGACGGATGGTATATGTTGGCCGGCTCGCTGATTAACAGCTTCCATTAAAAAAAACACAAAAATATACTTGCAAAATTAAAATAAAACGATTAAGAAAGAGCAAGACCGATACGATAACGGAGAGATGGCAGAGTGGTCGAATGCGGTTGACTCGAAATCAATTGTGCTCTTTACCGAGCACCTAGGGTTCGAATCCCTATCTCTCCGCCATATACCGCACAACCCGCCCTTGTGGCGGGTTTTGTGGTATATATTGAGGAAAGTTGGGATTCGAAGCCTAGGTGCCTTGGCACTCTAGGGCTGAGGGATAAAAAACAATCCAGTGGATTGTTTTTTGCCCGAAGGCGACAAATTTGTTAGCTTTGCAAGCCTGCGAAAGCTGGCGCGGCAAAACTTACAAATTGGAGTGACCGAAGCGCAGTTAGCGAAAGCAACAAGCTTGAGCTTACAAGCTAGATGAATCCCTATCTCACCATGAAAGCTTTCATCCCCGCGGAGATTTTTGTTATTGGGCGATGCAGCTCAGTCCATCATTCGATAACGCATAACCTATTTGACATGCTTCGCAAACGCCATCTTTCTGATCTTTACAATAAGGGATAGGTCTGAAGCAGGTAAAACCATCTGAAGAAAGATAACTTCCTGTTCTGGGAGAACATAATGCACAATGACATGTTGTCGGATCATATTTTTCGCAATCTTCAATCTCAGAACAAGACGCTTGAATACACGAAGCCCTGTCTTCAGAAGGCATATACCCGCTATCACAAGAGCGACACCCATAACGAGTATAATTATAACAATGCTCAATAGTTGGCGCATCTTCAAATTCACGAACACAACGAACCCTCATTTTCTTTGTCTTACTGGCTTTGAAATGATGAGCATTAAGATCCCAGTTAAGATCTAGGAAAGAAGATACATTAGAATAAATAGCTTGAGTATCAGAATATTCCGTTGACGAAAGTAACCCGTCATTATCGCCAATGCGAGATTCCGTAGAATTTCCAAGGCTGTTTAGCGCAGTATTCAAAGCGGTATTTAAAAATTCACCATCTTCTTCAACTTCCTCAAAGTAATCAGGATTTACCGGCCCCAAAATTAACACTTCTTGAATTGAAGGAAGGAACCACTTGCCCTTATCATCATCCATCACGCCATAGTTATTGCAATAGACAGCAGCAGAATCCTCCTCAGCACCAGCAGCTATAATACAATCTGTATTCGCTTTTCCATCGGTTCTGCTGTTACAGCTTGTTTTTGTGGTGGACAAATTTTCACTCCAGGGAAGGTCCACAGAATCTAACGAAAGAATCTTCAATTTACCTGGTTTTTTATAACCATTCGTTGAATTAATCACAATACCGATAGGAACACGACCGCTGGGAACCTGATCTTCCTTATAGCATTGAAAATCATCATAAATAATTGTTCCGTGAGAACATTTATTTTCCCGCAAAACACATTTATTATCTTTCAAAATGCGATTTCCGCCACAGGCAACACAAACAGAATTTGTTAGATCACAAGCCAAACAATAATCAACTTTACACTGATGTTCAGCATTTAAATTACAGCTAAAAGCACCCTTTTTATTCCAATATCCGCCAATAACCAGATATCCACCTAAATTACATTCGGTGCAGTTGCAAGGATTATAAAGACTGTCATGTTCATTACATTGCCACTCTTCCTTACAAGCCTCGCGGCATTCGTTAACCTCGCTGTCAAACAAATATCCTCTCGGGCAATCCTCACAAGCACAACTTATGTTATTAAATGTTTTACCCTGTGTGGCGCAGGTTTCAGCATTCAAAGTG
>CAKQRQ010000005.1 GCA_934271465.1 uncultured Alphaproteobacteria bacterium
GCGCATCTAGAGCGATTTTAACGGGGCATGGCGAAATGCTCATTTACTATTATGTAAACTCCGCTTTCGCCACCCCTCAAAATCACTTTATCTGCACTATTCTCCGCCTTTTTCAAAAAAGTGTCTGGCTGGCAACTTTTTGTTATTTTAGAATAAAATAAGCACTTACAATGTAGAAGTGAATTTTTGGGCTATTGTTGCTCAGCTTGGCGAAAAAGCCTTGGCTGCTTAGCGTTGTTTTATGTTTTTAAAAGATTTTTTTAATTCCTCTGTGGGTAATGAGGTTCCTAAAGTGGGAGACGTGGTGTATGAGGATAAGACTTTTGGTGCGGCCTCGGATTATGATTGAACCAAAAGGGCTGTTGGAGTTGTTGCTATTGTTTCAGAAGATGCACGGGATGTAACGATTATTAATCTGAAAGATTTGACTTTTAGTTCAAAAGATGTAGCGGGAAATTTTAACCCAGAAAATCCTTATGGTGCTTCAAATGCGACAATTTATTGGCGTACCCGTTTCAAAGGTATGGAAGATATTGCTGAAATAGAAAATTTTGGAGAAATTAAATTTTTAACAACGATTAATCCTAATGCACCGGTTGTGACGGTGGAGAGGCTTAAGAAAAGTTTTACTGAGCCTCAGCACTGTTAGTTAGAAAAATGTCAGCACGGCGGCAAAGAAAATCGGAATGGATAGATTGTCATCAATTTCCATTTTGTCTTCATAAACCTCGGCCAAGGTGGCGACAACACAGGCAACGACGCTTATTAATGTGAACGGATGCAGGGCAACAAGGCATAAGTTGACCAAAACGGCCGAGATAAAAAAGGCGGCTGTCCCTTCCAGAGTTTTGTTTTTGTAAATCTTGATTTTTCCGATAGATCGGCCGACCAAAGCTGCTGAGCTGTCAGAAATCAGCATAACCGTCAAGGCAATGGCCGCAACACCTTTGTCAAACAGGCACAAGCACAGCAAAGCCGACAATAAGACATAAATAGCCCCCGTAAATTGGAAATGTTCGCGGGAAGTTTCTTTGTTGCGCAAGGTTTTGAAAAACAGCACGCCAAAAGATTTGCGCGCCCAGGTGTATCTTTTGAAATTTCCGTATTCCAAAAGAATGTTTCCTGTTAAAATAATTAAAAAAATGGGAATTAAAATGGCTTTCGGCATAAAATAAATGGCTGCCGGAATCCATAGAGAGCTTAAGTGAATGGCTTTGCGAAAGAGCTCTTTTTTGAACGCTTTGTCCTGACGCAACTGCTGATATAATAAATCCGCCTCGGCAAAGTTGGCTTCCCAACTCAGCCGGCGTTTGATTGATTTGAAGATTTTATTGTAATCAGGTTTTTGCGTTTTAAAATTCCACATTTCGGCCTCTTTTGTCTGACTGTCTAGGGGCATATTAAAAAAACGAGGGTGTAATCTCAAGAAAAAAAACGAACTGTGTGGATTAAAAAACGACACTTAATGTTTATATATGTTTCAAACAAGGAGAAAAGATATGTTAGAGCAAAAAACAATAGTCAAGGATTATACCAAGCAATCTTATCAGGATATTGATGATGAAAGCTTTAGAGTGCGGTCGCTTAAACAATCCCGTCTGATTAAACCGGTTGATGGATTTGATGATGAGTGCGAGTTTGAGAAAAATATGTTTAACTTCGGCGATGAGGAAGATTTACCGGATTCAGACAGAGCCGCGGATAGACGATGCAAAAATTTTTGATATAAAAAAACCGATTTTGGTAAATCGGTTTTTGGAAATTTAGGCGTTTGCTTCGTCTTCATCTTCTAATTCGGCTTCTGCTTCGGTTCGTTCTTGAAGATAAGAGCTTTTTGCCAAAGTCAAAATCAAATCAAAAAGATATCTAGCCGCTTGCCTGTTATTGATTTTGTAATAGGCCTGAACCAATTCCAAAGTTTCCTGCTTGCGCATCGGGTCGGTGTTGAAGACCTCGTTTTCTTCACGCAGGCAAACTTGAGCCTCTGGATTGCTAAACATTCTGGGGCTTTGTTTAGCAACTCTTTTGTCCATGTCATCATAGAAAAAGCTGACAGGCGTTTCCATCACAACGCTGAAATCCCATAAACGGCTTGCGCTGACGCGGTTCATTCCTTTTTCGTATTTTTGAATCTGTTGAAACGTCAATCCAAGCAAATCGCCGAGTTTCTCTTGACTCCAACCGAGCAAATTCCGGCGCAGTCTGATGCGTCTGCCGACATGGACGTCAACCGGATTCGGAGCGCCGGAAGGCATCCGGCCGCGGGAAGCTTTACGAGATGATGATTTCATAAGTTACTCCTTTGTCAAAATATTGTTTCTCAATTTTTACGCTTTACTACTTTTATAATGCCTAAAAATAATAAAATCAAGCAAAAGCTTATTGTTATCCAATTTCCATAACGGCTGTAAAGTGTTGGGGTAATTGCTCGGGGAAGAACTCCTTCGCTGATCCCCTTTTGATTGAGTTTGAGTATTTGCAGCTCATCTCCATAGGGGGTAATAATTCCACTGATGCCGTTGTTTGCAGAGCGAACAAGCGGCAGGCCTTCTTCAACAGCGCGCAATTTTGCGGCAATCCAATGTTGGTAAGGACCGGCTGATTCGCCATACCATCCGTCATTTGTCAGGTTAATTAAAAATTCTGGTCGGTTGTTGATATTCGCAACTTCATGCGGAAATATGACTTCATAACATATAATTCCTCCAAAAGAGGGAATATTTTGAAAACGGAGTGTTTGGGGGCCGGATCCTTTGCCAAATGTGCCGATGGCGTTAGCTACGGGGCGGATAAATTCGGGCAGATATTTGCGTCCGGGGATATATTCGCCGAAAGGGACAAGATGGGATTTGTGGTAAAGTCCGGCAATGGCGCCGTCTGATGTGATAACAGCTATGGAGTTGTGCGGCAGCAGCCTGTTATCAAGTGGTTGATAGGTGATTGTCCCTGTAATGAGGTAGCTTCCTTTTGCAAGAATTTTTGCAATTTCAAGTCTGTGGAATTCATCAGCTTCAAGGCGGAAGGGGGAGGCTGTTTCGCCCCAGATAATAATGTTGGGGGTGCGCCCTGTGTCTTTGGATGATAGGGTCAAATATTCCTGAAAATTGTTCTCGGCAGTGTCTTGGCTCCACTTCAGTTTTTGAGGAATGCTCGGTTGGACAAGCCGCACGATTGTTTGAGTTTGCTCTCTGATGGCGTTTTTAATCCGCTGGTATCCGAATGTCCACAGGCTGCCGAAACAGATTAAAATCCATAGACAGACTTCAAAAAATCTTCTTTTGGAAGGGGCGGCCAGCCAAAGGCCGAAAATGCCGTAACCTGACAAGGCGGCAAAAGAGAGCAGATAGGTTCCGCCGAGGGATGCAGCTTGAATCAGTTCTTGGTTGAAGGCTAACGAATAGCCGAGTAGATTCCAAGGAAAGCCAGTCAGGAAGAAACTTCGTATCCATTCAAACAAAATAGTTCCAGAGCTAAAAATAAGCCATTTCTGCCACGTTTTTTTTGAAATAAAAGTCATGGCTGCCGGAATTGCAAAAAAGAATCCGAAAAAAGTGCCCGAGGCTAATAAAACAATAGGATATAGCCAGCCGAAACGGGCAATGTCAATGAGCAGAGCATTACCGACCCAGCTGAAACCGCACGCAAAATGGGCGAATCCGAAACAATAGCCGACGAAAAAGGCTCTTTTTGCTGTCGGGGCTTTGATAAGTAAATAAAGTAATGTTGAAAAACTTAAAAATGCCAAAAATATATAATAGTGCGGAGCGAAAGCCAAAGCGCTCAGAGCACCGGCAAAAAAAGCGGTTATTTTCGGGTGTCTTTCAAAAATAATCGGCATTTCCTTTATTCCGTATAGGGATTGGGAATCCCTAAAAGAGCCAAAATTTTAATTTCAATCCCTTCCATTTCGTCAGCATCACTATCCGTTTGATGATCATATCCGAACAAATGCAGAATGCCATGCACTAAAAGGTGTGCAAAGTGATTTTCAAGCGGAATGTTTTTTTGTGAGGCTTCAGACTGGAGTGTTTCTAACGCTACGATAATATCGCCCAGTTCTACGGTTTCGGCAGTGTCCAGTTCGTCTAAAAATTCCTCATCGTCTATATTGGCAAAAGATAGGACATTTGTCGGTTTGTCCATGCCCCTGAATTCGGCATTGAGCCGATGGGCTTCATTATTATTGCTTAAGGCTAGATTGATTTCAATCGGTTTGTCAAAACCAATAACGGGACTTAAGTCGTTTTGGTCGATGTAGGTCAAAGCCGTATCAAAGATGAGGCGTGCCTTTGATTGGCAATTTTCGGCTGTCTTCCAACGCTCGTCTTCAACAATGACTTCCAGATGGTTTTTATTCATCACCATACTCTTTTTTGCTTTTTTGTTCATAGGCTTGGACAATTTTTGCAACCAGTCCGTGACGGACAACATCTGCCGCTGTAAAACGAACAGAGCCGATATTCGGGGTTCCTTTAAGTGTGTCCAGTGCATCTCTTAATCCGGAGATAACGCCGCGGGGCAGGTCAACCTGACTTAGGTCTCCATTGACAACCATGCGTGAATTTTCGCCCAGACGGGTCAAAAACATTTTCATTTGCATCGGAGTTGTATTTTGGGCTTCATCCAAAATAATGAAAGCGTTGGAAAGCGTGCGGCCGCGCATAAAAGCCAAAGGTGCAATTTCAATTTCGCCCAGAGCCAGTTTTTTATCAACTTGTTCAGCAGGCAGCATTTCATACAAGGCATCATACAACGGACGCAGGTAAGGATCGACTTTTTCTTTGAGGTCTCCGGGGAGAAAGCCCAGATTTTCGCCGGCCTCGACAGCCGGACGGGATAAGATAATTTTATCAATCGTTCCCTCAAGCATCATTGAGACAGCCAGAGCAACGGCCAGATATGTTTTTCCGGTTCCGGCAGGACCCAAGCCGAAAACAAGCTCGTTTTGCATCATGGTTTGGATATATTCAGCTTGTGTGGCCGACCGCGGATAAATATGGCGTTTTTTTGTCTTAAGGACAATATTGCTCAGGTCTTGGGCTGTTTGCGTATCAATGTTGTCGCTGCACATTCTTGCAGCGGCTTTAACTTCTTGTTCGCCGATTTCGATGCCGCGGCTGACTTTATTATATAAGACATCAATGGCTGTTTTTGTTTGTTCAATGGCTTTTTTGTCGCCTTTGACGGTTATGTTGTTGCCGAAACAGCTGATTTCGACATTCATAATTTTTTCAAGCAGTTTGAGGTTGCCGTCATGGGCGCCGACCATTTGCTGCACCAGAGTATTATTAAATAATTCAAAAGAAATTTCTGCCATTTTTTTATCCTTCTATAAGTGTTCCGGCCAAAGAGTTAACGGTTCCTTCTTCAATCTTGACATTAACGATTTTGTTCAAAAACTTTTTGTCGGCCGAGGCGTGGACATTTTGCATATAGGGGGTTCGCCCGATGAGCTGTCCAAAATGCCGGCCTTTTATTTCAAACAATACAGGAACTATCTTACCAACCATTTCTTTATTAAAGTTTAATTGATAAGAGAATAATTTGTCCTGAAGAATGCTCAGGCGTTCTTTTTTGACTCTTTCTTCAACCTGATTAGGCATTAAGGCAGCCGGTGTTCCGGGGCGTTTTGAATATTTGAACGAAAAGGCCTGAATAAATTTGACTTTGTCGACAATCTCAAGAGTTTGTTCGAAATCTTTGTCCGTTTCTCCGGGGAATCCGACAATGAAATCAGATGAAAATCCTAAGTCGGGATTGGCTTCTTTGAGACGGGAGATAATTTCAAGATATTGCGAGGCATTGTGTCGGCGGTTCATGGCCTTGAGAATCGCATCAGATCCGGATTGAACTGGCAAATGCAGATAAGGCATCAGTTTTTTCAAATCCCGATGGCAGGCAATCAGGTCTTCATTGACGTCTGCCGGATAAGAGGTGGTGTAGCGGAGACGTTCCAATCCGTCTATGTCGTTCAGGCGGCGTAACAGATAGGCCAGATTGCGTTCTTTCCCCGAGGCATCTTCTCCGTGATAGGAATTAACATTTTGTCCCAAAAGGTTGATTTCAACAGTCCCTTCCGAGACAAGCTTTTTGGCTTCGGCAACAACTTCTTCAATTGGACGAGATGTTTCAATTCCTCTGGTGTAGGGGACAACGCAATAAGTGCAAAAATTATTGCAGCCTTCCTGAATGGCTAGATAAGAACAGCCGCCGGTTGACGTGTTGTCCGGTAAAAAGTCAAATTTTGATTCTGCTGGAAATTCGGTATCAATGACGGGAATGCCGCGGTGGCGAGAGATTTTTGCCAAAACTTCCGGAAGGCGGTAATATGTCAATGGGCCAAGCGCAAAATCAATAATGTCTGTTCGTTTAATCATTTGTTCATCTTCAGCCTGCACAACACAGCCCATGACGCCGATAATGGTTTGTTTTCCTTCTTCAAGGCGTTCTTGTTTTATCAGATTGATGCGCCCTAAATCCGAAAAGAGTTTTTCGGTGGCTTTTTCCCTGATGTGGCAGGTATTAAAGATAATTAAATCGGCCTGTTTGGGGGAGGAGGCCTCTTTCATGCCCAGATTTTTCAAAATAGAGGCTACCCGATGCGAATCGTAAACATTCATCTGGCAACCGAAAGTTTTGATGTAAAATTTTTCCATAAGTTTTCCTTAGACTCTCGTCTTGTTTTCGGGATATACTAGAATATCCTTTCTGTTTTTTCAAACTTTTTTTAAGGGTTTTGTTTGTTTTTAATTGAATTTTTATCATATTTTTTGTATTCTTAACTTAACCGCTAACTTTCTGGAGAAGATTTATGTTCAGCTTTACTATCGAAAATCAAACGGATTATATTTCCCAAATGTCGGAAAAAGAAAAAATTGTTTTTTTGAGAGTCTTAATTCATTTGGCGAAAACCGACGGCTGTTTTGATGAGAATGAAAAGGCCTTTGTCAAGGATATTGCTTTTAATTTCGGTTTGCCCGAAAATAAAGTTGATGAAGTTTTCCAAGATGTTTCAGAACAAAGCCTTATTGAAGATGCTTCCTGCATTAAAAATCGCAAGGTGGCTTTGCAATTGATTAAGGAAGCATGCCTTTTGGCTAATTCGGACGGCGATTTGTCCGAAAAAGAGATTGTTTTTATCGGCAAAATCGGGCAGACCATGGGGGTCGAGCTTGAAAAAATAGAACAAATCAGCCAGTGGGTCGTTGACAGAATTATTTGGCTTGAGGAAGGCAAAATCATTTTTGAACAGCTTTAGTCGTATCAGCAGAAGGAGTGAAGCCCATGAATGAAAGAGTGTATGTCCAATTGAAAGATACGGCCAAAGTTCCGGATCGCGAGATGTATCGGGAGTATGCAGATTATTCGACGCAGCTGAAAAAAGACTGGCAACAGGCCGGCTTTACACGCGCTTATCTTCCTCAGGAAATTCAAGAACAGTATCAAGATGTCAGGGAAGTGTTGACACAGCACGCCGAACGGAATCCGGCAGCTTTTAAGAAGTCGGTTGATGCTTTAATCAGAGATCAGAAACTTGAGCAAAAATATGGCACTTATGTTCAGGCGGCCTCTCAGGGAATGTCTGGTTATCTTCCGTCTAAGGATGACAGCAAAGCCGTAACTTCTTTTAAAGGACGGACGGTCGATGCTTTTGATTTGGACTATATGATTGCGGAAAGTTTGCAGCAAATATATTCCGAACAGGATCCGCGCGCCGAATATTATGATTGGATTAAACAACAGCATGATATTGAGGTCAATATTAATACCGGCGGAACAACAGAAGAAGAAATTGTTGAGCGCAATGCTTTTATTTCGTTTTTAGATGACCGCGAAACGGAAATTAAACGTATTATGGTTCTTTATGCCGGCGCGGCTTTTAATTCTCACAGCCGGCAGCAGGCGGCGGCTCAAGAGAAGCTAAAGTTTTTGGTTTTTAAGTTGAGCGAATTGAGACGCTTGCGCGAGAAAACGCAAAATACAAAATCTCAGGCCGATTCAAAAGAATATTTTGAAGAACAGGAAAAACGCCAGAGGGATGAAACCCGACGCCTGACAATGGGAGCTGCAACGGCTGGATATGTGGCGATGAGCCTAGCTGAACAGCGTCTGAATGAAAAAGTAAATGCTGCCGAACTCGAAAACAGTTTGGGAGACAGGTTGTTGTATATGAAACCTGATACTCAAACAAAAGAGCAGGCGTATGCCAAAATTAATGCGACAAAACATAATCGAAACCTTATGGCAAAAATGATTATGAAAATGCGCGGCTTGGAGGTTGATGAGGATACCGAGGAAGAAAACGTTTCGGAGATGCCTCTCAGGAAACAAATCCGCCAGCCGAGAGGATTTGTTGCGCGGGAGTATAATCAGTATACTGCGGGGTAGATTTTGCGGAGTTGACATTTTTCTTTACTTGCGGTATTTGTGTAATGGGTTTTATTTAGGGAGATTTTATTTATGCTTATCTTTGATCCTCTTTTGGAAGTGTTGGGATTTATTGTTGATGTCTATTTTAAGATTGTAGTTGTTCAGGTTGTTTTGTATTGGCTTATTCATTTTAAAGTCTTGGAACCTTCCAATAAATATGCTCAAAAGACCGTTGATTTGCTTGATGCGGTAACAATTCCCGTTTATAATAAAATTAAGTCGAAGATTCCGACAGTGATTGCAGAGATTGATTTTGCGCCGTTCGGCGTTTTGCTGGTTTTGTATTTTATCAGCAGATTGATTTATAGTTTGCGGTTGTTGCTGGCGGAATAATTTGTTTTTTGAAGAAAATAATCAAGGCGTTTTGCTACGGGTCAGGATTTGTCCTAACTCTTCCTGTTGTCGAATAACCGGAATTTTTACCTCTCCGGAAGACGGGGATTTTTTGAAAATTTCGGTTATTAGCGTTCCCGAAAAAGGAAAAGCTAATAAAGAACTCGTTTCCTGGCTGGCTAAACGGCTTAAGATTGCTAAATCAGATATTCAGCTGGTTTCGGGGAAATTTGATAAGTATAAAAAAATTCAGCTTGATGGAGATAAGGGCAATCTTTTGATTATGTTGAAAAAAATGGAGCAAGAGGCAAAAAATGACGGCACAATTGATTAATGGAAAAGAATTAGCAAGCAGCTACCGCACTAAATTAAAAGAAAGAATCGAAACATTTTCTTCGGAAGAAGTTCCTGTTTTGGCAGTTATTATGGTTGGAGATAACGATGCAAGCCGTATTTATGTTCGCCATAAACAGAAGGCGGCCGCTGAAGTCGGTATGGGGTGTGAAGTTTTTGAACTTTCGGACAGTATCGGTGAACAAGCTCTGTTGGAAGTCATTGATGAGTTGAACGGTAATCATCACATCAACGGGATTATTGTTCAATTGCCGTTGCCGAAACATTTGGACACTTTAAAAATAGTATCCCGTATTTTGCCGGAAAAAGATGTGGATGGTTTTTGCCCTCAAAATGCGGGGCTTTTGTCTTATAACAGTGCGGAAGCTTTGGTTTCGGCCACGCCTAAAGGTGTTTTGGAGCTTTTGAAATTGACAGGTGTCAATTTGAGTGGAAAGCATGCCGTTATTATCGGGCGATCAAATATTGTCGGTAAGCCTTTGGCCATGCTATTGCTGAATCAAAATTGCACGGTAACGGTTGCCCATTCTAAGACAAAAGATTTGCCGCTGCTTTTGAATACGGCTGATATTGTCGTGGCGGCCTGCGGTCAACCGAAGATGATTAGAGGCAGTTGGTTGAAAGAGGGGGCTGTTGTGATTGATGTCGGTATCAATCGAGATGAAAACGGTAAATTATGCGGAGATGTTGATTTTGAAAGTGCTTTGCAGCAAGCTTCATTTATAACACCTGTCCCAGGCGGGGTTGGGCCGATGACTATTGCTATGCTTTTGGAAAATACATTTGAGGCTTTTGTGCATCAGCACAATCATCCGGTCTGCTCTTGCGGGCATAAAGGGTGTCATTGCCACTAAAATTTTTTCAAATCGGTATTATATTATCTCCTGAAGGTTTTTCAGGAGATTTTTTATGAGTAAAATTGTGTTTATGCTGGATGAGGATAAGGATTTTTTGAAGCTTTATTCGGCGTTGTTGAAGAGTAAAGGGTTTCAGGTTTTTGCAACGGACAATATGTTTTTGTTGATGAAATACGCTCAGACGGCACGTCCTGATTGGGTTTTTGTAGATGAAAATTTTGTATTTAATCATGAAGATGATTTTGTGCATATTTTAGATAAGGCTATTCCTTTTAAATCTCCGAATTATGCCGTGATGAGCCATTATCCCTCTATGAGGCAAACGGCTTCTCCGAAATTGGAGTTTGTTTATAAGCCGCGTGTTTTGGAAAAAGTTATGCAAATATCAGAAAGTTGTTGCAATATTCAATAGGTTGGGTAATATCTGAGGCAGTTTTTATTTTGCAACAGAGGACTTTTTATGTTTTCGGCTTGCCATCGTCTTATTCAAAAGACCTATGATGTTATGCTTAATTTGTCCGCAGCGCCTTCCGCGATGTGGTTTTTGTTTATAGTTGCTTTTGCGGAGAGTTCTTTTTTTCCTATTCCGCCTGATGTGATGTTGATTCCGATGGTGTTAGCCGCCCCGAACAAAGCTTGGAAGATTGCCGGATTGGCAACGTTTGCAAGTGTTGTCGGCGGTTATTTCGGGTATGGCATAGGTGTTTTTGCGTTCGATTTAATTGCTAAGCCTATTTTGGAATTTTACAATGCGCTTGAACAGTTTCACTCGTTTGAGGCCTATTATCATGAGTATGGCGCATGGATAGTTTTTGGTGCCGGAATTACACCTTTTCCTTATAAAATCATAACCATAGCCAGCGGCGTCGTTCGATTGGATTTGGGCGTCTTTACGGCTGCTTCTGTTTTGGCTCGCGGGTTGAGGTTCTTTTTGGTGGCTTGGCTGCTCAAAAAATATGGTTCCCCTATGAAAGAGTTTATCGAAAAACACCTGGGGCTGTTGTCTGTTGTGTTTTTGATTTTGCTTATCGGCGGGTTTGCGCTTTTGAAATATCTTTGATTATTTTGAGATAATTCCACCGCCCAAAATGGCGTCATCTTCATATAAAACAACGGATTGTCCGGGGGTAACGGCGCTTTGCGGGCTTAGGAAAACGACCTCGTATTTATCGGCGTCTAATGCTTTGACTTCAACTTCAACCGGAATTTGAGATGAGCGAATACGTGCTTGACATCTTAAAATATTTTGAGGTTGAGGAGATTGCCAATTCCAGTTTTCGGCAATCAGTTTAGTTTGAAGACATTCTTCGGCGTAGCCCAGCACAACTTCATTTGAATCTTTTCGTATTTCAATCACATACAGCGGTCTGTCGGCAGAAACGCCCAAGCCGCGCCGTTGTCCTATTGTAAAATTCCAGTAGCCTTTGTGTGTGCCTAAAATCTTTCCTTCGCGATTGATAAAATTACCCTGACGGGGCTCAAAACGCAAAATATCGTTAAGTTCTCCGGTATAAAAATCTTGACTGTCTGGTTTTTCAGAAACACTCAAACCCGCTTGTCGGGCTAATTCACGAATCTCTGGTTTTGTTTTATCTCCAAGCGGTAGGATGATACCTGCGAGTTGTTCTTGTCTGAGGCGATACAAAAAATAGGATTGGTCTTTTTTTGTATCCAGTCCGCGCCAAATCTGATACATTTTTGTGTGGTCGTTAAAAATAATGCGTGCATAGTGTCCGGTTGCGAATTTGTCAAATTCGATTCCTTGGGCTTTGGCTGTTTCGGGCAATACACGAAACTTGATGTTGGCATTGCACATCACGCATGGATTAGGTGTTCGGCCGGATTTGTATTCGGCTTTGAAGTCTGAGAGGACGATTTTGCGGTATTGTTCGCGGCAGTCTAGGACAAGGTGCGGAATACCTATTGTGCTGCAGACTTTTTTTGCTTCTTCAACATCATCTTTATCTGGGGCAAAGCAGCCGTTTCCTGAAACAGCATGCAGTTTTTCAGCTTCATCCCAGATAGCCATGGTTGCGCCTATGACTTCGTGTCCGGCTTGCTTAAGAAGAAGAGCCGTTACAGATGAATCGACACCGCCGCTCATTCCAACCAAAATTTTCATCGTCCAAGTTCCTTATTTAAAAATTGCGTGGTTTGATATGGTTATGCCAGTTCTTTTCAATTTTTTCAAGTGAAATTCCTTTGGTTTCGGGAACGAAAAAGTAAACAAAGAAAAGAGAGAGGATTGTAATCAGGCCAAAAACAAAGAATGTCGGCGCTTTCCCGAAAATTTCAAGCATTGGTAAAAAGCTCAAAACGACAATGAAGTTAAAGGCAAAATTGGCAACCGTTGCAGCGGACATGGCAAATCCTCTGATTTTGAGAGGCATAATTTCGGAGACCATTATCCAACAAATCGGACCGAGGCTCATGGCAAAAGAAGCTATGTAAATAACCACAGATGCCACGGCCAGCCATTTGCCGCTTTCTCCCATGGCAAAGGCGCCGGAGAGAATAAACAGACTTATCAACATTCCGCTCAGGCCAATATAAAGCAATGGCTTGCGGCCAAATTTATCGATGTAAGCAATGGCGACAAAAGTCATTAAGAAATTGACAAGGCCGATGCCGATTGTTGCATAGATAGCGCTGATGTTATCAGAGAATCCTGCCAAATTGAAAATAGTCGGTGTGTAATAAATAATCGTGTTAATTCCGGTGCAGATTTGGACGAACATCAAGCCGACGCCGACAAATACCGGCATCAACATCCATTTTTTGATTTTAACTTTTTGTTTTTCGGAAGAAGTGCTCAAGGTTTCTTGAATTTCAGAGATATGAGCTTCAACTTCTTCTTTTTTGAGAATCCGGCGAAAGACTTGGCGTGCTTCATCAATGCGGTTTTTGCTGATTAGCCAACGAGGGGTATCGTGCAAGAATAAAATTCCTGTCAACAAAATAACGGCAGGAACTGTTCCCGAACCCAACATCCAACGCCAGTTCAGTTCGGTGTTTGCAAAGATACGGTTAATCAGGTAAGAGAGCAAAATACCGGCTGTAAGAGCCAGCTGATATAGAGATACCAGACTTCCTCTTATTTTTTCGGGAGCGATTTCAGAAAGGTAAATCGGTGCAACAAAACTAATCATTCCGACGGCAATGCCGATGATAATGCGTGAAAAAATCAACCAGCCGGCCGTGGCGGCATAACCACACATTAGTGAGCCAGCAATAAAGATGAGAGCTGTGGCAATAATAATTTTTTTGCGGCCATAGATATCGGCCAGAACTCCGTTTGCGGCTGCGCCGATAACCGAGCCGACAATAGCCGAGGAGACAAGCCAGCCTTGTTCAAGAGGGGAGAGTGTCCATGTTTGGTTGATATAAAGGAGAGCCCCTGAGATAACGCCCATATCAAAACCGGATAGAAGCCCGCCTAAAGAGGCCGTTATGGCGACTAAGATAAGCGTTATACTCAGAGATTGCTCGGAGTTTTTCATTGGTTATTCTCCCGTTTATCATAAATAGTTGTTCACAATGTAATAAGCAATTTGTAAATTTAAAGTCTTTCAAAATCCAAAAATACCGGCCGCCGTCCTTCAAACAAGGCTTTTCGTTGGTATTTTGTTTCGACCCAGTCTGAGGGCGGATTGCGCCAGTCATTACTGCAGGTTGCTGTCCAACGGAAATTTTTATCTTCATGCAGCCGGTGCAAAGTCCAGCTTTTGTAAACTTTGTGATCCGTTGCCACTCTTAAAATTCCGCCTTTTTTTAAGATGCGGGCTATTTCTTTGAGGTTGTCCGGATTAACGAACCGTCTGGAAGCATGGCGCTTTTTCGGCCATGGATCCGGAAACAGCAAAAAGACTTTGCTCAGGCATCCCGTCGGGATCTTTTGAAACAAGAGGCGCACATCATCGTCCCAAACACGGATATTATCGACACGTTCGGGCAGCAGGTGAATTTGTTCGGGTAAATCTGCTTTTTCTTTGATTCCTGTCAGAAGCGTCAGAAGGTTGGCTACGCCGTTTTTGAAAACCTCGGCACCGATAAATCCCGTGTGAGGGTTTTTTAGTCCTTGTCCTGCCAGATGTTCACCGTTTCCGAATCCTATTTCAAGGCATATTTCATCAATTGGACAGCCAAACATATTCTTCGAAATTTCCGTCTCAGGGGTTATTAAGATTTCGGGTAAAAAGCGTTCAAGCAAACCTGTTTTGGCTTTGCGTATTTTTCGCCCCTGACGGCGTCCGTAAAATTTAGGTTGGTCGGTTAAAAGCATTTTTTGAGTTCCTCGGCTTTGTCTGTTTTTTCCCAGCTGAAATGTCCGCTTTTATCGTGAGTGCGTCCGAAATGTCCGTAAGCGGCCGTTGGTTTGTAAATCGGCGCTTTCAGGTGAAGATAATTGATAATTCCAGACGGGGTCAAGTCAAACATTTCTTTGATTGTTGTTAAGAGTTTTGTTTCATCAACTTTTGAGGTATGTTTTGTATCTATGAACAAGGACAACGGATCGGCAATGCCGATGGCATAAGAAATTTGCAGCAAACATTCATCAGCCAATCCTGCTGCAACAATATTTTTAGCGATGTAACGCAGCATGTAGGCTGCCGAACGGTCAACTTTTGTCGGGTCTTTTCCTGAAAAAGCGCCGCCGCCGTGAGGCGCGTATCCGCCGTAGGTGTCAACAATGATTTTGCGGCCGGTCAATCCGGTGTCGCCGTCAGGGCCGCCGATGACAAAGCGTCCGGTTGGATTAATCAAAATATTTTCATTGCTGATTTCCCATCCGGCCGGCAATGATTTTCTGATGTAGTCGGAGACAATTTTTCGCACGGCCTCTTGGGATAATTCGGCAATGTGTTGGGTGGAGACAACAACTTTTTCCACGCCGACAGGCTTCCCCATATTATCGTATTTGACGGTTATCTGACTTTTGGCATCGGGCATCAGACCGTGTATTTCTTGATTATGGCGCGCCAGACTTAAATTTTGCAAAATTTTATTTGCCAGACGAATCGCCAAAGGCATATAGTCGCTGTCGATGCCTTGCTCTTTCTTGGCATAGCCAAACATAATGCCTTGATCGCCGGCGCCCATTTTATCGACGCCGAGGGCAATGTCGGCAGATTGTTTGTGTAAATAACTTTGGATATTGACATCTTTCCATGAAAATCCGGTTTGATCGTATCCGATATCTTTGACTGTTTGGCGGACGGCAGCCTCAATTTGTTCATGAGAGATGTCAATGGTTGAAGATGTTTCTCCAGCGATGATGACTTGATTGGTCGTCGCTAAGGTTTCTATTGCCGTGCGGGCATTTGGGTCATGGCTTAAATATAAATCAACAATCGTATCTGACAGGGCATCGCAAACTTTGTCCGGATGTCCTTCTGACACGGCTTCACTTGTAAAAAGATATGTCATTTTGGTAAGGTCCTTTGCATTAAAATAAAAAAACAATTCTATACTAAGAAATATCCTATTATTTAGCAAGATAAAAAAGAATATCTGAAAGATTTATTGTTTTTTACTTACGGGGTCTTATTTGAAAAGTGATAATGAATTTTTATAAAGGAGCTAACAATGCAAACAGTTGCCAGAACTTCTGAAAATTTAAAAAAATGCCGCTGTTCGTCTTGCCCGTCTTATACGGCAGGATGCAAAATCAAAAATTATCCCGTTAATTTTTTCAAGCTTGTTGACGGGTTGGATCGAGTTGATCATTTTGAGGGAATGTTTTGTGCATTCGGCAAGAGCCATTGTATACAGGAAGATAAGGGATGCCGCTGTATGGAATGTCAGGTGTTCCATGAAAATAATCTGTCTCGTGAAGAATATTGTTTGGTTTCAAACGGCAAAAAAGCAGAGAAGCCTTTTTCATGCAAAAAGCAGTGTCAAAAACAATGAAAAATATTGTCGAGGCTTACGGAATAGCCGCCAGAGCTTCAAAACTGAATGCACAGGTCAGATTTGAGGCTTTTGAGAAGGTTATTTCTTTTTGTGAAAGCGATGATGTTTGCTCGGTTGCGGATACTGTTCAGCGCAATATGCTGTTGTTTTGGGCGTATAATAATTTGGCGGAGGTTAAGTTTGCCGAGAAGAAATACGGCGATGCGTTGGATTTATGGTATAAATCGTCATCTCTGCTCAAAGAAAGCGATGCCAAAATAGCTTTAGGAACAAAAATGTTAGAAAGCGCCGATAAGGGAGCTTTCTCTATTCCGGAAAAGGCCAAACGGATTTTTCTGATTGCCGGTTATCTGCAGGAAGCTTACCGCGAAAAAGGCGATTATGAAAGCGCTTCACGATTGGATAGGCTTAAGAAAACAGCGGATTATTTGCTTCATTCGTCAGAGCGCAAAAACTAATCTTTGCACAAAGTTTTGAATTCAGTTTCTTTGTGGCGGAGCATTTGTTCGTTTTCTCCGGTCAGAGGAGAAAATTTGCGGGCAATAGTATATTGCGGCAACAGCTTTTTGATTTCTTCAACGGGTCTGTCCCAAACGGTCGGCCTGAGGCGAATGGCTTTACCTTGTCCGGCCGAGACTTTCGACGTCATTTCGCCAGTTGATGCATCTTCAAATTCAGCAAGATGCAATTTGATGACATCTAAATTGTCTGGAATTAAAAATTCAATTTCTTCATTGCTGTTGATGTAATTACGAATTTCAAAAATAGCATCGTTATCCTGCCACTCAACCACGGAACCGGCGAATAACCAATCTCCAAGAGTGCGGGTGTATTCATAATTTTGACTGATATTTGTGAGCTTTCCGTCGTGAAAACCGAGGCAGTATCCGCGGTTTTGCAAGGTATAGAGCTCGTTCATATAGGTGTGATAGTCCCATGTTTTTGGGGAACGATACCAATCGTCAATTGCTTTGCGATAGACGCGGGCTACCGTTCCAGCATAATATTCGGTTTTGTTTCGGCCCTCAACCTTGAGAGAATCGATGCCGATTGATAATAAATCGGGCAGACGGGGCATCAGGCACATATCTTTGGAGTTTAAGATATATCCGCCGTGTTCGTCTTCAACTACTTCAAAATATTCTCCGGGGCGAAATTCTTCCTCCAGTAAAAATTCAAAAGAATCTTTGTTATGTTCGTCAATCAATATTTCTTTGATTGTTCCGTCTTTCAGGCGCAGACGGAGTTTGTAGTGCCAGCGGCAGCAATGGGCGCATTTTCCCTGATTGGCCGAACGATCCGCCAGATAGTTTGAGATAAGACAGCGTCCCGAATAAGACATGCACATTGCGCCGTGCATAAATGTTTCAAGCAGGATATCAGGACATTTTTGGCGGATTTCTTTGAGTTCTTCAAAAGTGACTTCTCGTCCTAACACGCATAATTTGGCTCCTTGCGACTGCCAGAATTTGACGGCGGCCCAGGAACAGATGTTGGCTTGGGTTGAGACAAAAAGATTGAGCTCGGGGGCGTTTTGACGGACGTATTGAAAAACGCCGGGGTCTGCAATCAAAACGCCGTCGGGTTTCAGGGTTTTGAGCGTCTCCAAAAATACGGGAAGTTTTTCAATGTCTCGATTATGCATAAATAAATTAAGAGTGAGATATATTTTTTTGTGATGCGTATGGACAAACTCAATTCCTTCTTTGAGTTCTTCCAAAGAAAATTTGCTCTGTGCGCGCAGGCACATATCTGGTGTTCCCGCATAGACGGCATCGGCGCCGTAGAGAACGGCTGTTTTTAATTTGACCAGAGAACCGGCAGGCAATAAGAGTTCAGCTTTGTCCAACATCTTTTAATCCTTAATCGTTATTTTTCCCGCATAGGCATTTAATTCGCCCAACGGGGTTTCTTTTATTTGAATCCGTGCAATGAAAGCATGTTTGGTTTTGTCGTCTTTTACAATCCAGAAGTAAATCGGTTTATTGGCGGAAAACTCCCAAAGCGTGTCGTCTTCTTCGGACAAAAGTTTGTCGATGTGGATAGAGCATTTTGAAGCTTTGCCGCTATAAGAAGAATGTTCGTTTTCGGAGAGTATGTCGGCTCCCTGATCGTTGGCGACAACGTCAAAACGCCGTTTTCCGTCATAGACGGCAAATCTGGCATGGCAGAAGCCGAGCTCATTATATTGTTTGGTCAGCTTGGCAAGGACGGTTTGCAAGTCAAATGTATCAGCCGGAGTGGGGCTTTTGTCAAAGGGGTGTTTTTTTTCTTTGCCGTTTTTGGAAGAGATGCGGTAAGAGGGTTCGCCGTTTTTATCAAAAAAGACTTTTTTCCCACGCGTATTAAAACGTGATTTTGACTCGTAATTATAATCTGTTGCAACCATCTTGCCGCCAATGATGTTTCCCGATGTCCTGTATTCGGCGATAAATGGATACAGAGTATTAAAAAGTCCGTTTGTTTTAACGGTTGAGGTAATTTGATAGTTGGAGGGCGTCAAGGTATATGAAAATTCGGTTCGACTGGCGTCAAAAACACCAACCGTTACAAAAAAGTCGTGTTTAACTGAAAAGGCTTGCGCAGGAGTGTTCCATAAAAACATACTTAAAAAAAGGAGTGAAAATTTTTGTATCTTTTGCATTTGCTTTATTCTTTCTTTACCATTTGAGGCATACCATATCATAAAAATTTATAATTTAAAGGAATTTATCATGCAAAAAAGAGTTTTGGTGTTGACGGGAGGCTTTTCGGCCGAACGGGAAGTATCGTTGTCATCAGGCAAAGATATTGCTAAGGCTTTGGAATTGAAAGGATACAAGGTCATTTTATATGATTTGTGCGATGCTTGGAATTTTGTCCGGCTTTTGAAGGAAGAACGTCCTGATGTTGTCTTTAACGGACTTTACGGAAATTGGGGCGAGGACGGCACAGTGCAGGCTGTTCTTGATTTGCTCCAGATTCCTTATACACATTCGGGAATGAAAGCGTCTCTTTTGGGAATGGATAAGTATTTGACCAAGAAAATTGCCAAGGAAAACGGTATTGCCGTTGCACCGAGTGAAAAAATGACGGCGCAGGAATTCTTCGACAAAGGGACGTCAATTGAGTTGCCCTATGTTGTCAAGCCTGTTTCGGACGGGTCGTCTGTCGGTGTGTTTATTGTCAAAAACAAAGATGATATTCAAAAGGTTTCGTATGAGGATCCTACTCGGGAGATTTTAGTTGAAAAGTATATTCCGGGACATGAGCTGACGGTTATGTGTTTGGAAGGGAAAGCTTATGTTGTGACGGAATTGAAAGCCTCTGATGAGTTTTATGACTATAAAGCCAAGTATACAAATGGCGTGACAAAACATATTCTGCCGGCTGAAATTCCAGATGATGTTGCCGAAATTTGCAAGAGATATGCCGAAAAGCTGCATCGGGCTTTAGGGTGCCGCAGCGTTTCGCGAATCGATTTGAGATGGAATGAAAAAGACGGGGTTATCTTTTTGGAAATTAATACAAATCCGGGGATGACATCTTTATCATTGGTTCCCGAACAGGCTAAATTTGCCGGAATCGGCTATGCGGATTTGTGTGCTAAATTGGTTGAAAATGCGAGCTGCCGCAAGAGAGTGTGAATGATTGAACTGACAGGTTTGACAAAGAAAACTGTTTTGGTCATTGCCGGTCCGACGGGATCCGGTAAATCCGGTTTAGCTTTGGAGTTGGCTAAACAATATAACGGGGTTGTTATCAATGCCGATTCAATGCAAATTTATCAGGAAACACCGATCTTATCCGCAGCTCCGACTGACGCGGATAAACAGCAAGTCCCTCATCTGCTGTATGAAATCTTTCCTGCTTCCAAAAGGGGGGCTGTTTCCGAATGGGTGCAGTTGGCGGTTGAGGCTGTTCGAAATACATGGAAGGAGGGCAAACTTCCTATTCTTGTTGGTGGAACAGGGTTTTATTTGGAAAGCTTGATTGCGGGAGTGTCGCCGATTCCGGAAACGCCGCCGAAAGTCAAAAAACAGGTCGCCGAATTGTTTGAAAAAGGCGGCGTCGCGTTTTGCTATTCTACCCTTCAGAAAGAAGATCCTAGAGGAGCTGCAAGGGTTTGTCCCACCGATACGACGCGCGTCAGACGTGCTTTGGAAATTTTCAGGGCAACGGGAAAATCTATTGCAGACTGGTTTGAACTTCCTATGGTAAAACCTCTTGCCGAGGCTGATTTCAGAATTATTGCATTGCTTCCGGCTTTGTCTGAATTGGAAGATAAATGCAATAAAAGATTTGATGAAATGATGGATAAAGGGGCTTTGAAAGAAGTTGAGCGGTTGATGTCGGTTGGACTTGAGGAGAGCCTTCCTGCAATGAAAGCCATCGGGGTGCCTGAACTATCAAAATACCTTCAAGGCCATTGTCCTTTGGAAGAGGCTGTTTCTTTGGCTAAACTTCATACAAGGCAATATGCCAAACGCCAGCTGACATGGTTTCGGAACAGGTTAAAAAAACTTCCGGCGACTTTTTTGCAAAGAGAATAATTTTTGATGTTAACAAAGTAATTTCTTGTTGCATCATGTTGTATATCGTTATAAAAAATAAACAGGATTTAAATTTAATGCGGAGAATAAGTGAATGCTTTCGAAATTGATGGGGTGGCTGTCTGCCGATATGGCTATTGATTTGGGAACGGCCAATACTCTTGTTTATGTAAAAGGAAAAGGTATCGTTTTGAACGAGCCTTCTGTTGTTGCAATTGAGGAATATCGCGGGAAAAAACAAGTTTTGGCCGTTGGTAATGAGGCAAAACAAATGCTCGGCCGCACACCGGGGAATATTCATGCTATCCGCCCGTTGAGAGATGGTGTTATTGCCGATTTTGAAATTGCCGAAGAAATGATTAAGTATTTTATCCGCAAGGTTCATAATCACCGCCGTTTTGCCATGCCAATGATTATTGTTTGCGTTCCGTCCGGATCAACGGCTGTTGAACGCCGTGCCATTCAGGAATCTGCCGAGGCGGCTGGGGCTCGTAAAGTTTGGTTGATTGAGGAACCGATGGCCGCTGCGATAGGTGCTGATTTGCCCGTTACGGAGCCGACAGGTTCTATGGTTGTTGATATCGGAGGAGGCACAACAGAAGTTGCCGTTTTGTCTTTGGGTGGAATTGTTTATGCCCGTTCGGTTCGTGTCGGCGGAGATAAGATGGATGATGCAATTATTTCGTATATTCGCCGCAATCATAACCTGTTGGTTGGTGAAGGCAGCGCTGAGAAAATCAAAAAAGAAATCGGTTCTGCTTGTGTTCCTGAAAAAGGCGATGGGCGCACTTATGAGATTAAAGGTCGTGATTTGATGAACGGTGTTCCAAAGGAGATTATTATTTCGGAGCGTCAGGTTGCTGAAGCTTTGGCCGAACCCGTGTCGCAGATTGTTGAGGCCGTTAAGGTTGCTTTGGAACATACGGCTCCTGAGTTGGCTGCCGATATTGTGGACAAAGGAATCGTCTTGACCGGCGGCGGAGCGCTTTTGGCTAATTTGGATCAGGTCTTGCGCAACGCAACAGGGCTTCCTGTTTCATTAGCGGAGACGCCGTTGGCCTGCGTTGTTAAAGGAACAGGGAAGGCTTTGGAAGAAATCGGGCGACTGAGAAGCATTTTGTCTTCAATGTATTAATCGATTTTGTTTTATCTCAAAGAGCCTGTTTATGAAGAGCAGGCTCTTTGACTTCAAACTCAACAAAAGGATATCTTTATGAAACGCCGCAGAAGTTTGTTTTTGCATCTTAATCAACTGAAACTGCTTGCTAAAAAGTTTGCGCTGGTTATTTTGTTCTTAGCGGCGCTTATTTTAATGTTGTTGAGTAAGAACCATTCTCCAACGGTTGACCAGTCCGGCAATGTGGCCACGGGAATTGTCGCTCCTATCGTCGATGTTTTGGTTTCTCCGGCTAAAGTTTTGGCTCATGGATATGATTATTTCAGCGAATTGAAGCAAATTAAAGCCGATAATACGCTGCTCAGGGAAGAGAATAGGCAGTTGCGGGTTTTACAAGATAAATATAAAGCCTTAGAAATTGAAAATAAATTATTGGCGGATTTGTTGAATTATGTTCCGTTACCTAAGGCCGACTTTATTTCGGCTCGGGTTGTTGCTGAGGAAAATGATACCTTTGCCCATTCTATGTTGGCTTATGTTGATGACAAATCTGTCGAAAAGGGAGATGTTGTCTTATCTAACCGAGGGCTTGTAGGGCGTATAGACAAAGTTGCCCGTTCATATGCCAAAATTATTTTGTTGACGGATATTAACTCCAAGATACCTGTCGTCATTGAAAAAACACGAATTAGAGGGATTTTATCGGGAGATAACACGACGCATCCGAAACTTATTTTTACGCCGCTTGATTCTGACATCAATGTAGGGGACAGAATTGTTACTTCGGGTGTTTCCGGTATTTTTCCGGCGGGGATTCCCGTTGGGCAGGTTATTTCTGTTTCGAAAAATGAAATAAGGGTTAAGCCGTTTGCTTTTTTGGAGCGTTTGGAATATGTTAAAATTGTTAAATATGGTATAGGCGGATTGTTGGAAACGGACAAAGGACAAGAGTAAATGCAAGAGGACTTTGACGAAAATGTTGTATCCCTTTTTCAAAAGTCGCTGCCGTTTGTGTCGTCGGCTGCGTTTATGTTGCTGTCTTATATTCCGTTGAATGTGGCTTTGTTTAATAATGTGCGGCCGGATTTGGGGCTTGTTTGTGTTTATTTTTGGATTTTGCACCGGCCGGATTTGTTTAATTTGGTTTCGCTGGTGTTGTTGGGGGTGCTGAATGCGGCTGTGAGTTCGGCTCTTCCGGGCGCGGGGTTATTGGCTTATTTGACGATGTATGTTTTGATTTATAATACACAAAAGTTTTTTAATGCGAAGCCGTTTGTTGTGATTTGGTATGGTTTTATTGCCTTGTCTTTGGCAACAATGTTGATTAAATGGTTGGTCGTATCTGTTTATTACAGCCAGTTTTTGCCCCTCTCTATTTTGATGTTCAGCTATCTTATCGGGGTGGCGGTCTATCCGCTGGTGTCGGCCGTGTTGGCTTTTTTGCAAAATCGTTTTATTCAGGATGAAGGTTTATGAATCGAGACAATGATAAAGGAAAAGTTTTGATCCAACGCTCTCTCATCTTGGGTGGTGCGCAGCTTTTTTTACTTTTTTTACTAATCTTTAGGTTGTATTATTTGCAGGTTTATCAGGCAGATAAATACAAAACTTTGGCTGATGAGAACAGAATTTCGACACGGCTTTTGATTCCGCCGCGGGGAATTATTTATGACAGGCATCAGGTTTTGCTGGCGGGGAATAAACAAAATTTTCAGGCGTTGATGGTTGCCGAACAAACGACAAATATTGATGAAACGTTGAATTCCTTTAAAAAAATTATGCCGTTGAGTGAAGATGAGGAAAAACGAATCCGTAAGGATTTAAAACGCAACCGCAGTTTTGTTCCTGTCAGAATCAAAGAAAATCTGACATGGGAACAGGCGTCACAGGTGCTGCTTAATGCGCCTGATCTTCCGGGGGTTATTATTGATGAGGGATTGTCAAGATTTTATCCTTATCAAGAAATGTTTGCGCATGTTATCGGGTATGTTTCGGCAGTTTCGGAAACAGATGTCAAAGATGAACCGTTGCTTGAAGTTCCAGGGTTTAAAATCGGAAAGTCCGGAATTGAACGGCTGTATGAAAAAGAACTGCGCGGAAAATCCGGAAACTTGAAATTGGAAGTCAATGCTCTCGGGCGGATTATGAAGGAGATAGAACGTGTCGACGGAATTCCCGGAAACAGAATCGATTTGAGTCTTGATCTTAGACTGCAGCAAAAAGCGTATGAGCTCTTGGGAGAAGAAAGCGGCGCAATTGTAATGATTAAGGTGGACACGGGGGAGATTTTGGCTTTTGCGTCGGCTCCGTCATTTGATCCAAATATGTTTACGGGCGGATTGTCGGTTGAAGATTGGAAAATGCTCAGCTCAGATGAAAAAAAGCCTTTGTTAAACAAGGCTGTTTCGGGACTCTATTCTCCTGGATCAACCTTTAAGATGGTTGTGGCGTTGGCAGGGCTTGAAAGCGGCTTGATAGCCAGACAAACACGTTCTTTTTGTGCTGGAAAAATGAGCTTGGGAAACCATTTGTTCCATTGCTGGAAAGAACATGGGCACGGCTATTTAGATGTTGTGCAGGCTTTGCAGCATTCTTGCGATATTTTCTTTTATGAGGCTGCTCAAAAAATCGGTATCAATAAAATTGCCGCAATGGCCCGACGTTTTGGATTCGGAGCCAAAACGAATATCGGAATTGAAAACGAAAAAGATGGACTTATTCCTGATGCTGAGTGGAAAAGGCGGCGTTTCGGCGAGCCTTGGCAGCAGGGAGAAAGTATGATTTCGGGTATTGGACAAGGATACATTTTGACGACGCCGATTCAGCTTGCTGTCATGGTTTCGCGCATTGCTAACGGCGGGTATGAGATACAGCCTACTTTCAAAAAAATAACAGATGCCAATCGTCCAGAATTAAAAAAGATGGGGTTGTCTTCTCAGAATCTGGAATTGGTCAGGCAGGGAATGTATGATGTTGTCAATACTCCGGGAGGAACGGCGCTCGGTGCTCGATTTGATTTTTATGGGCAAAAAATGGCCGGTAAAACGGGGACAACGCAAGTTAGGCGCATCAGCTTGAAAGAACGTCAAACGAGAGTTTTGAGGCAGGATGAACTTCCTTGGAAATACCGCAATCATGCGTTGTTTGTCGGGTTTGCTCCGTATGATTCTCCTAAATACGGCATAGCTGTTTTGGTGGAACATGGCGGGTCGGGGTCGTCTGTTGCGGCGCCGATGGGGGGTAAAATGCTTTTGGAGGCCTTAAAACTTGATGCAACAGATAAACCGGTGGAATAAAAATGTATAAAGCTTATGAAACAAGTTTTCGGGCACAGAGCCTGAGTTTTAAGGAAAGATTTTGGGGAATCAGCTTTTCTTATGTCTTGTTGATTACAATTTTGGCCGCTATCGGCATTGTGATGCTTTATTCGGCGGCTAACGGGCATTGGCGGCCGTGGGCTTTGCAGCATTTGGCTCGTTTCGGGCTTGGGTTTGCAATGATGATGTTTATGGCATTTGTTGATGTTCGTTGGTTTTTGCGATACGCATATTTGTTTTATTTTGCGGTGTTGGCGCTGCTTATTATTGTTGAAATCGGCGGGCATATTGGTATGGGGGCGCAAAGGTGGATTGACCTTAAGTTTATGAAACTTCAGCCTTCCGAGTTGATGAAAATTGCACTTGTTTTGGCTTTGGCTCGGTATTTTAATGCAACAACGCTTCAAAATATTGAAACGGTTAAAGGCATTATTGTTCCGGCGTTGTTGGTTATGGTTCCGGTAGCGTTGGTTTTGGTTCAGCCTGATTTGGGAACGGCTTTGATGCTTTTGTTTACAGCGGTTGCCATGTTTTTTGCCGTCGGGGTTCAGATATGGAAATTTGCCGTTGTTGTTTTTGTCGGTATTATTTCATTGCCAGTTGGCTGGCACTTTTTGCATACATATCAAAAAAACAGGGTGCTGACGTTTTTGGATCCGGAACGGGATCCGTTGGGGGCGGGGTATCATATTATTCAGTCCAAAATTGCTTTGGGATCCGGCGGTATTTTTGGTAAAGGTTTTTTGAACGGCACGCAAAGCCACCTTAATTTTTTGCCTGAGAAGCATACCGATTTTATCTTTACGATGCTTTCGGAGGAGTTTGGTATGATTGGGGCTGTGGCTGTTGTTTTTATTAATTTTCTGATTATTGCTTACAGTTTTATTTTTGCTCTTCGGAGTTCAAGCTATTTCGGAAAATTGATGGCTATCGGTTTGGCAACCAGCTATTTTTTGTATGTCATCATCAATATTGCGATGGTTTTGGGGCTCTTGCCGGTTGTAGGGGTTCCGCTGCCGTTGATTTCATATGGTGGAACGGTTATGCTTTCGGTTATGACCGGATTCGGGATTATTTTGGCTGTGAATACAAACCGAAATATTAATATCGGAAAAGACTAAGTAGGAAAACAAAGGATATTTTCTTGCTTTTGAGGATGAAAGTGGTTTAAAATAGCTTTAATTTTGGAATAATGGAAAACAAATGGGCAGCATCAGTCGTTTTGATACGGAAAAATATTTGCTTGAGACGCTGGAACGCATTGCGCGGAATCGTTCGGCGTATAGAATTTTGTATGTAAATATTTCAAAGCTGAAACCTAAAAACAGACATCCTAAATTTGTTAAGATTATTGCCAGATTGTTTGATAATCTGGTCGCCATAGCCAATGGGACAATGTTTGTGCTGGCCAACGGGGATTTGGTCGTTTTGGGTAAAAATATTACGCCAAAAGTTGTTGAAGATGCTGTTGACCAATTGCGGAGAGCTTTGATTACGGATCCGATATGGACGGCTCACTCCTCAAACGAATTTACAAAAGTTTATGAACCCGATGAATTTGATGCTCTTTCCGACCAAATAGAACAAATGATGCAAACCAAAATGCCGATTGATTTGCTTGCTTATCGGTATCCGCTTGATGCAGGGCAGATTGATGCGGTTAAGGCGCGCCTTGATGAAATTAATATTGTTGATTTGATTAAGCATCAAGGTGTGCTGCGTTTTGAAACATCAACACGTTTTGAGTTGATGTTTGAAGAATTTTTTGTTGCCGTTAAAGATTTGAGCAAACGCTTTGATCAAAATATTGATTTGACGGGGAATAAATGGTTGTTTTTGTATCTGACGCAGACGCTGGATAAAAAGACCATGTATTCTTTTTTGTTTTCGGATATTCGCAACAAGCCGGCAAAGGTCAGCTTGAACCTTAACTTGTCGACAATTTTTCAGTCGGAATTTGAGGATTTTATTAAAAGGCTTTCGGATAATAACCAAAAGCTGGTTGCCGAAGTTCAGGTTATGGATATTTTAACAAGTATGACGGCTTATTTTGATGCAAAGGAGCTGCTGCATCGTCATGGACATGAGATTTTGATTGATGCGGCCAGCCTTGAACTTTTACAGTCTTTGAATATCGAAAAATTAGAGGCGGACTATATTAAAATCTTTTGGCATGCTTTAATGGACGAATATGCCGGAGATACGGCGCATCTTAAAGATACGATGAATAAAGTCGGACATGATAAGTTTATTTTGGCAAAATGTTTGGATGAAAAAGCTGTGCGGTGGGGCGTTAAAAACGGTATCAGAGCTTTTCAGGGGCCGTATATTGATAAACTTCAGACAGCTCTTATTCGTTCAAAATGTCCGAATGCAAAGTTTTGTTCTGCAGAGGATTGTCTGAAACGTAAAAGGCTGATTGCCGGTTCTTTCAGAGACGAATGCCGGTATAAAGACATATTGGAAAGTGCACCGGAGTAGACCATGGCCGAAAATCAATTACATGATATTAAAAAAGAAAATGCAGTCTTTGATTATTTGAATAAATTTTGCCGTAACCGCAGCGATTTTAAGGCTCTGTTTTTAAATATTCATCAGTTGGATGAAAAAGTTCGGCAGAAACAGGATGAAAAGTTGTTATCAGATCTTTTTATGCCTTTGGAAAAGGGGACGCCGCTTAAACTTTTTACGTTACCGAATGAAGATGCTTTGATTATTTTTTCCAAAAATTCAACGGATGAAATTGCTTCTGTATTGGTTAAGCTGCGGTTTATATGGCATGAGGATGCTAAAGTTGCTTCAGCACCAACACTTGAAGAAAGCGGAACGGCAGTTTTTTATGACTTGGGGGCAGAGGGCGCCGATTTTTCCAAGAAATTGATTTTGTCTTGTTATGTTGCTTCAGAAAAAAATCAGCCGTTTCAGGAAGAGATTCGCCGACCGGTTTCTTCAGAAGGTGTCCGACGGGCGCGTCATGAATTGACGCCGGAAATGTTGGCAAAAGTTCAAAAAATTATTTCGGTGGCTGATTTTTCGAGTTTTATTCGCAGGCAGGCTGTTTGTGCTATTATCGGAAAATCAAAACCCCAGCGTGTTTTTGAGGAAGTGTTTGTTTCCATTCCGGATATGCGGGATGCTTTGCTGCCAGATGTTGATTTGACATCGAATCCATGGCTGTTTTTGGCTTTGACAGAGACTTTGGATAAGAGAGTGCTGGAGATTATTTCTCATCACGATGACGGGTCGCTGGCCGGTAATTTTAGTATTAATATTAATGTATCGACAATCTTGTCAGATGATTTTTTACGTTTTGATGACAGTATTAATGGGGCGATGCGGCAGACAATTATTTTGGAATTGCAATTAGCCGATATTTTCAGCGATATTCGATCATTTATTTTTGCCAAAACCTTTGCTAAGGCTCGTGGGTATAAAATATGTATAGACGGAATTACGGTTGATAAGCTCAAATATCTTAACCGCAAGGGATTGGATTGTGATTTGATGAAAATTATATGGAATCCGGCGTTTGTTGACATTATTAGCGAAGATGCCCACTTTATGGATTATATGAACAAAGCCGAACGGGCAAAGATTATTCTTTGCCGTGTTGATGATGCTGCGGCAATTGAGGCTGGAAATTCTTTGGGAATCAACCTTTATCAAGGGCGATATGTCCAAAGGCTTTTGAACTCCGGAGTATCAAAACGCTAATTTAAACGCAAAGTTGTTTTGCGCAATAATGATTTTTTTTGATTATGGTTGTCTTTTTTCAGCTTTTCAATACGAATCATTTTTTCCCAAATATGTTTTTGTTCTTCAGAGAACCAGATTTCGTTTTGAGCTGATTTATCAAAATTTTCTTTAGGTATGCGGTTTGGCGAGAGTTTTATCATGAGAAATCCTCCTTTCAAACGAGATAGAAAAATTGTAGCATAATTTTTTGAAAAATTCAACAAAAAGAATCTGTTAAGGTATTTGTGACAAGAACAACGATTAGAGAATTATGCAGTCCGGAAATTGAAACGCAGGATTTGAGCGATATGTTCAGATAGACTGGCTGAAAGAATAGTAAAGACTTTTTGAAAGTGACGGGAGTAAAATGGGGAAGCGGTGTGACAAATTCGAACGCAGGATATCAAGTAAATACGACTTTGCTGAAAATTTATGGTGGGCATAGTCATGATTTATTTATCAATTCGGGGGTTAGGACATCTTCGGAATCTAATAACTCACGTAAGGTGTTCGGATTAGCACTTCCAAATGGAAATCGAGACAATTCATCGGACAAATATGCTGGAACAACACTTCTTATACCTTTCCACTTAATGAAAGACTTCTTTAAAACATTGCCGGATGCGCCTGATAAAACGCCGCAATTCGGAGATATTGTTTATACGGATAAATCTTATAGTTCTCCGAATCAATTTGATAAAAATAAAATACCTGCCGGTATAATTGTCCATATCTCTGAAGATTGCCGAGATATTAAAATTGTTTCTCTTGGACATCTTCATTTCAATTCGGATGATTCTATTGATAATTTTAATCCTGATAATCCTTTTGAAGGAGAGTTTATTCAAACGCGTTGGACTGTTCAAGAAAAAAGAATGGAAGATATTATAGGTGTTACCAATTATAGTGATGCGGAATTTCTTGAAATTTGTCACACAATTGCCAGTTGTTCGTGTGATTTTTTTAATGAATAAGTTCTGAAATCAATTTTTGGATTTTGAAGTTTTTGAACTTTTCTTTAAGCAAATTGTCTTTCGGGAGAGTGTCAAAATCTGGCATATCCGAGGCTTTGAGGGGTGTTAAAATTTGCGCGGCTTGACGCAAATAGGCTGCCGAGTTTTCAAATTCGTTTTTTTCGTCGGCATTTATTTCTCTGCCTCGGCCAAAATAGTCTGCACGGCAGACGGCAATAAAGTTATCGATGTCGTTTTGGTGGTTGCCTGTCAGGACGGCGACGAAATCGACAACTTTTCCGGGGCGCATTTGGCGGATAAGGTGCAATTTCATATGATTGGCGCATGCCACAAGGGCAAAATCTTTGAACCTGTTCGGCACTTTCAGTCTTTGACAAAGACCGCGGATGACCTCTAGTCCGTTGAAATCATGTTTATGGTGCGAGGGTAAAGTTTCTTTAGGTGTAAGTGCTTTGCCAACATCATGCGTCAGAACGGCAAATTTGACAAGAGGTGTTTCATTCGCGGCTTGTTTGAGGCATAACAGTGTGTGTGCGCCGCTATTTCCTTCGGGGTGAAAATCAAGCCTTTCGGGGGTGTCAAATAAATGGTCGATTTCAGGGAGAATGATTTTGAGCGCTCCGCAGGCGCGCGCGGTTTCGATAAATTTATCAACTCGAAAGGTTTTAAGTGCTTTGAAAATTTCTTGCCAGATGCGTTCCGGCGTCAGATAATCCAGCATGCCGGAATTGACCATTTGTTTAGCAAGATCAAGTGTTTCGGGGGCAATTTCAAAGCCAAGCTGTGCAGCAAAGCGGCACAAACGCAAAACCCGCAAGGGATCTTCGACAAAGTGTTCGGTATTAACATGGCGCAGAATTTTGTTTTTGATGTCCTCTATGCCGTTGTGCTCATCAAAGATTGTTCCGGCTTCTTCATCAAAAGCTAGTGCATTACAGGTAAAATCGCGCCGCTTCAAATCTTCAGATAACGTGATATCGGGGGAAAAGATGAACTTGAAGTCCGTGTGTTTGGGGCCGGTTTTTATTTCTTTACGCGCCAAAGCATATTCGCATTGATTTTGCGGATTGATAAATACCGGAAAATCTTTTCCGACTTGTTTATAGCCGTTTTCAAGCATTTGCTGCGGCGTTGCACCGACAACCACATAGTCTGTATCATGTGCGGGTATTCCCATCAACTTATCCCTAACGGCACCGCCAACCTGATAAATTTTCATTTTTTTCTCCAAATTTTGAGCTCTTTTTTAGTTCTTTGTTCGTTTGGCCTTGAAGAATTTTTTGAGAATATCTGCACATTCGCTTTCCAAAATACCGCTGATGACGTGTGGTCTGTGGTGGCAGGTGTTTTGCTCATAAAATTTGACCCCGTTGACAACAGCTCCGCCTTTGGAATCAAAAGCGCCAAAGTATAAGTTTTTGATTCGCGCAAAAGAAATGGCCGCGGCGCACATGGTGCAAGGCTCAAGCGTGACATACATATCCATGTCCCGCAGGCGGTTTTGTCCGAGTTTTTTGCAGGCTTTTTGAATGGCCTTTATTTCAGCATGAGCGGTTGCGTCCGGACTGTGCTGATTTTGGTTGTGTGCTTTGGCAATTATTTTTCCCTCTTTGGGGTCGACAATCAGACAACCGACGGGAATTTCATCTTTAGCCTGTGCTTTTTCGGCCAGCTTAAGCGCTATATACATATAGTCTTCCGCCATCATTTTTTTAACCTTTTTTTGTTGTATTTAGAACAGATTATGATAGAAGAGAAAAAAAGGAAAGAAAAAAATGACTATGCGACTTGCAAAATTAATGGCGCGCTCCGGTGTATGCTCCAGACGGGCGGCCGAAGAGTTTATCAAACAGGGGCGTGTGACAGTTAACGGCGCTGTCGTTGAAACACCTGCGTTTAATGTGACCGGAGATGAAAAGATTTTGTTTGACGGCGAAAAACTTCCCTCATGCGAGTCAACGCGTTTGTGGTTGTATCATAAACCTGTTGGGCTTGTGACATCACACAAAGACGAAAAAAATCGGCCGACGGTTTTTGACCATCTTCCGAAAGATTTGCCGCGTGTTATTTCTGTCGGGCGGTTGGACTTGAACTCGGAAGGACTTTTGCTGTTGACAAATAACGGCGAATTGTCCCGAAAATTGGAGCTTCCCTCAAACGGCTGGATTAGGCGCTATAAGGTTAGGGTATTTGGCGAAGTCACTCCCGAAAAACTTCAACCTTTGCAAAAAGGTATTGTGGTTGACGGGGTTTCTTACGGTTCGATTAAGGCTGTTATTGAGAGCCGGCAGGGAGCTAATTCGTGGCTTTTGGTTACGCTGGCTGAAGGAAAGAATCGTGAAATCCGAAAGGTAATGAAATATCTTGGGTTGGAGGTTTCGCGTCTTATCCGTTTATCTTACGGGCCGTTTCAGTTGGGGAGTCTGAAAAAAGGCGAGGTTAAGGAAATTTCGGCAAAAGTTTTGCGCGAACAATTGGGCGAGGGTTTTGCTTTATGAGAATTATCGGCGGAAAATATCGCGGAAAAAAGTTGATTTCGCCATCATCGGCGGCGGTGCGTCCGACATCGGACAAAGCAAGAGAAGCTTTGTTTAATATTTTGCGCAGCCGTTTGGGGAGTGATTTTTCTGGCTTGTCCTTGGTTGATGTTTTTGCCGGCAGCGGTGCTTTTGGATTGGAGGCCGTATCTGCCGGTTTTGGGCGGGTAACACTGGTGGATACAGATCCGCGCGATTTGCAAAAAAATATAGCTTTGTTTCCGTTCGAAAACTCAAAAATTAAGGTCGTGCGTTGTGATGCGACATCTTTTAAGGGCGTTCTTGATGACAAATTTGATGTTTTGTTTATGGATGCGCCTTATCAAAAAGGTTTGAGCGAAAAGGCTTTGATTGCTTTTGCTCCGTATTTGAAACAGGGGGCTTTGTGTCTGATAGAGGTTGAGAAAAATGAAGCCTGCCTGTTGCCGGAATGTTATCGGCTGTTGGATGAAAGGCGCTATGGTCTGGCCAAAGTTTTGATTGCCGAGTTTATTTCGTAAAGTCTTTTAATGTCAAATTTTCAATAGATAATTTTCCGTCAGCATAGCTGATTGGAGTGGATATTGTCAGTTCGTCATCATCTGGATTGAGCTTGAATGCTTTGTTTGTGAGCAGGATATTGGCAACAAAAACATTTTTGCTGTCAAGATAGGCGTTGTCTTGTAAATCTTTTATCAGGTGCAGGATGCCTTTTGAGGAGGTTTTGAAATTGAGGCGCGGTGAAAAAGTTTCACTGAAATTAATTGTTCCTCGACCGACCAAAGTCAAGGGCTGCCATTGGATAATCAGACTGGGCACCTCGATGAATCCGCCTTGCTTTAACCATGTTTCGAGAGATGTTAATAAATCTTCTTCGGGAACAGGGCGTCCGATAATCTCGGCTTTTGTATAAAAAAGTTTGAGATGCGAGGACAGAGGATAATTAATAAGGCCGTTGATATCAACATCATTAACCTCAAACAGGCTTTCAAAAGCCGGTGTTGTCGCAGAGGAATTGGTCGTTTTTTGAGGCAGGCTTTCTAATAAAAAGGCTATTTTTTTGATTTTGGCAAAGTCTTTGATATTGATGCTTTCGGCGTGGAAAACCAATTCATCAAAAGCATTATCCGCCATGCTGATATCCAGAAAAGTTTTGTCGCTGGTCATTTGCGATGCAAAATCGTTGAAAACAAACTGCCCGCCGGCCGCCGATTCAAAGCGGATGCGCTTTTTGCCCAGCATATTCGGGTAGGCTTTGATTTCTTTGAATTGAAGCGCCCAGTTGTCAGTTCCTTTCAGATTGTAAATTTGAAGATTTTCAATATCTACCAACGGAAAGAAAAAAACGGCATTAAATTCGATTTTGTCATAGGCAACATCATATCCCAGTTGGTTAAGGTAGGAAATTGTTCGGGAAAGTTCGGCACGAATCCGGCGAATGGCCATTGTGCGGGAGGTTGTCACATAAATTCCCGCAAAGACAATTGCAAAAGAAAATAAGCATGCCAAAAGAGAAGGAATTTGATGCTTTAGGGTATAGATAACTTTTCCGATGTATTCCGCCAAAAGCAAAAGAATTTTTTTGAGTTGCGTTTTCAAGACTGTTCCTTTTTTATTTATCTGACGTGCAGAGCAGTTTTTTTAAGCTCGGGTTATTTTGGATTGTTTCCATATTAAGTTCGTTGCATTTTTCTTCAATGGATTTTTGCAGTTTTTCCATAAATTCCTGCTTGGGGAGACCAGGTTGAATCGGTGGTAAAAATTCAAAAATAATTTTTCCGGGGTTGCGCAGAAATGAATTTTTCGGCCAGAAAAATCCGGTGTTTGAAGCTATGGGCGTGACCGGCATATTTAAGTGTTGGTATAATAAGGCAACACCCGGTTTGTAGACAGGTTCTTGTCCGGGGCTGCGGCGTGTGCCTTCGGGGAAGATAATAATCGGACGAGAATCGGCGGAGAATTTTTGTGCTTTCCTTAACAGTTCTTTCATGGCAGCCGCTCCGGCAGAACGGTTTACCGGAATCATGCCGTAAAAGGCCTGCGCCCAGCCAAAAATCGGGATATAGGTCAGCTCTTTTTTCATGACAAAAGTGGCACGTTTGAGGTAATTTGTCAGGACATAAGTTTCAACAGCGGACTCATGTTTTCCGGCATAGATACCCGATGTTTGGTTGAGGTATTGGGTTCCGCGGATTTCAATGGTTATTCCGGCAATGTGTTTGAGCGCCCATACAACCCCTGGAATAAAAACATTGTTCCAAGAGGGGATTGTTGCTTTGCGTGAAAAAACGCCGATAATCGAGTTGACAATGCAGCCGGCACTGATGATGCCGTAGCCGACGATATTAAACAGTAAAGAACGCAAAAAAAGCATTTGACCTCACAAATTAAAGTTTATTTCTTAAATAGACATATAAAAATTTATTATATTCTTTGAAAAGAAGCGAGAAAGTTTGCCAACTCGTCCACCACTTTTTTTGGATTTTTTCGGAATAGACCGGATGAATGACAATATCCAGCGCCGGATTTTGTTCTTTGAATTCAAGGAGCGACCGCGGGATATGGTAGTTGGATGTGACAAGCCTGATGGATTTGATATTGTTTTTTTTGACCCAGTCTTTTGTTTCAAGAGCATTTCCGACGGTGTTTGAGGCTTCGTGTCCGATGTCAATGTCTTGAGGGTGCTCGAATATCAGGTGTTGTGTCTGCGAGATATCTGATAAAGAGATATCTTTTCCAACCCCAGAAATAAAGAGTTTGTCTGCTTTGTGCTGTGCTAAAAGGGTAGAGGCTATTTGGATTCTGTTACGGCCGCCGGTCAAGACGATAATGGCATCTGTTTTTTTATCGTCAGGGGTTTTGAAATGCGTGATGGTTCGGATAAATCCAAAAAATCCGATTGTGAGAAGAAAACAACTTATAACAATGCCGTAAAAAAGAATCTTTTTAATCATAACATTTTCTTCAGTGTTTTTTTGACGGTATAGTAGGCTGTCAGCATGGCTATCAGCATTGAAAACAGCGGCAGAGAGAGAACCATTCCCCAATCAAACAGGCTTAAAGAGGCCTCGCTTATGATTCCACCTTCGATGGCTTTGGCTAAATTTCCGATAAAGAAAATTGATGGGATGGCAAAAAACAGACCAATAAGTCCTCCGATAAAGCCTAAAAAGGCCATTCTTTTGGCGTATTGTTGGGCAATATAGGTGTCTTTCGCGCCAACGATGTGCAAAATCTCGATAATATTATGATGTAGGCCGAGGCTCATTTGCGTTGTGTAAAAAATGGCGCCGGAAGTAATGGTCGAAACCAGAATCAAAATGGTTGAAGCAATCAAATTAAGCCCGTCGGCAAAGGCAATCAGCTTGTTGAGCCACAATTTGTGGTTATCTAATGAGGCTTGCGGCGATGCCTGCGCCAAATCTTTGGCCAGTTGGTTGAAATCAATATCTGCATCGGGAGATATTTTGACATCAATAATGCGCGGCGTCGGCAATTCCGTAATACTTATGTCATCTCCAAGCCACGGGCGCAGCAGCTCTTCCAATTGGTTGTCAGATAAGGGGGTTACTTTTAAAATGCCGTTGACGGATTTCAAGAAATCGACAGCCTTTTCTTCATAAGCCAATGTTTCGGCACGAGCTTTTTCTTGGTTTGTATCCGTTACGGGGATAATTTGCACCGTTAAAGATCCTAGAATACTGCGATTCCAGTTTTGAATCATCGAATCGACAGACAAAACGCCCGAAAGCGTTATGGCAAAAATAAAAACCGCAATAGAGATGATGATTTGCAGGAACAGTGAAGTATTTTCGCCTTTGAGCGGGAGTTCCTGTTTGCGGGAAATAAAGACAGCTTCAGACATTTAAGCCTCCCAAGTTTGACGAATCGGCCGGATAATAGATGTGTAATCCGCGGTTTTGAAGATGGAGTCTCGGGTAACAAAAATCCCGAATGATTTTGTCGGAGTGGGTCGCAATGACAACTGTTGTGCCAAGTTTGTTCAACTCAACAAACAGTTTCATCAGTTTTCCGGCTATGATGTTATCGACGTTTCCGGTTGGTTCATCAGCCAGCAGTAAATCCGGACGATTTATAACCGCACGGGCAATGGCCACGCGTTGTTTTTCGCCGCCGGAGAGGGTCGATGTTTTATCCTGCATGTGCGAATCCAGCTCGACCCATGTCAAAAGCTCTGTTACGCGTTTACGAATTTCTTTTTCATCCATACCGCTGACGCGCAGAGGCAAAGCCACATTATCAAAAGCTGAAAGATGGTCCAACAGGCGAAAGTCTTGAAAAACAACGCCGATGCGTCGTCTGAGAGAGGCCAGTTGGTCGCGGTTTGTAAAGTTGAGATTGTGGTTGAAAACGCTGATTTGGCCGCGACTGGGTTTTTGAGCCAAATACATCAGGCTCAGCAAAGATGTTTTTCCGGCGCCGCTTTGCCCCGTCAGGAAATGAAACGATCCTTTGGGCAGCGCAAGTTTGATATCGCTTAGTATCTCAGGCCCTTGATCATAGCGGATGCCGACGTTGTTCATCTCTATAATATTATTATCCGACACGACAAAATCTCCTTTTTTATTTTGTTTAAGATACAGTCAATTATTTATTTAATAAAGTGTTTTTTTTCTTTGATTAAAATCTTTTTCATCCTATATTAACAAAAGAAAAGGAAAAGGTGTTGATATGCAGATATTTTGTCCCGAATGTGATGCCGGATATGAAATTGACGAATTGCTTCTTGAAGATAAGAAGCGTCGTTTGAAGTGCAGTAATTGCGGCAAAATTTTTAATGTTGATGAAGCTGTCTATCACGCAGTGGACAAGCAAGATGAAATCAGCGGCCATATAGAACAGCCTGTTTCAAAAGATGAACTAGACGAAGTTGAAGACAACGCCGATTTGGAAAAGATTTTTGAGAGGCTGTCTGATCATACAAAACTTTTGATTAAACAAGAAAATAGTTTGCCGTTTTATGAAAAAACATGGCTTCAAATTAAGAATATTCTCGGATTTCATTTTAAGATAAGGTGGCTTTATATCTTTTTGGCTGTGGTTGCTTTTTCAAGCCTTTCACTTTATAATAACCGCTATCAGGTTGTTCGGGAATTTCCGTTTTTTAATTCTGTTTATAAGTTTTTGGGGATTAAGGCCAAAATTCCGGGCGAAGGGCTCGAATTTCAGAACATCAGCTGGGAGTTTTTGAAAGAAGAAGACGGAAACAAGCTTGAAATTAAAGGGTTTGTATTTAATCAGACGCCGCGAAAAGTTGATTTTCCCGTTGTTCATATTGAGATTTTGGATCAAGAAATGGCGCTACTTCAGAGTCAGAATCGGGAGATTGAAGAAGACACCATTGATTCAAATGCCAGAGTCCCGCTGAAATTAATTCTTGAGAATCCGGCGCCGACGGCTAAATATGTTTATTTGACCTTTATTGATAAAGATTAAACGTTTCTGCTGATTATAAAATCTGCCAAATCTTTCAGGTCGGCGGCTTTGCTGCCGAAAAGCTGCAAAGATTCTTTTGCCTCTGTAATTAATTTTTCGGCTTTTTGACGGGCGTTATCCAGTCCGTAAAGCGATACAAAAGTTAATTTTCCCTGTTTGGCGTCTTTGCCGAGGGTTTTTCCCATCAGAGCCGAATCGCCGATAACGTCCAAAATATCATCAGAAATCTGAAAAGCGATGCCGATTTTGCGGGCATAGGTTGTGAGAGCTGTATATTCTTCGGACGAGGCGTTCCCGATGATGGCGCCGGCCTGAACGGCATAGGCAATCAGACAACCGGTTTTCATTTCTTCAATATGTTTGATAATTTCTTCTGACGAAAGTTCGGGAGATTTGTCTGTTTGTAAATCAAGCATTTGTCCGGCAATCATTCCGTTGAATGCGCCAGCTCTCTCGGCCAACAGAGAGATGAGTTTGAGCTTTGTTTCTGGAGAAATGAGGGGTGCTTTTGACAAGACTTCAAATGCGTAAGTCAAGAGGCCGTCTCCGGCGATGATGGCTGTGGCCTCGTCAAATTGCTTGTGACAGGTGGGTTTTCCGCGGCGAAAATCGTCGTTATCCATGGCCGGCAAATCGTCATGAATTAGGGAATAGGTATGCAGCATTTCTAAAGATGCGGCCACGGGAAAAGAAATATCTTCACTTATTCCGAACAGGTTGGCGACTTCACAAACCAAATAGGGGCGCAGCCTTTTTCCGCCGTTGCTTAAAGAATAGAACATGGCGCGGGAAACTTGCTGTTCCGAACCGCTCGGGTAGGCGAATAACGCGGGAAGTTTGTCATTAAAACGAGCACTGAATTGTTTGAGTTTTGCTGTGAAGTCTGTCATTTTTTAAGCCTCCGGCACTGTAAATTCCGATGAGGTTACTTTATCTTCGGGAGAAATCTCTATTTTTTCAATCTTGAGTTTGGCGGCGTTCAGCTTTGTTTCGCATAATTTTTTCAAAGCGACGGCTTTTTCATAAGCATTAACGGCGTCGTCCAATTTGATTCGTCCGCTTTCAAGCTCGCGGACGATTGATTCCAGCTGTGCCAGAGCTTCTTCAAAGCTTAACTCATTGATTTCGCTATTTTCCATTGTCAAAATTCCTTTGAATGAACATTAATTTTTTGACGATTTTAAAGCAAATCAGTTTGATTAGCAATACCTAAGTATAGATTTTCAAAGACTTTAATTTGTATAAACTAAGATTAAATCTAATGTATATATTTTTCTATTTTGGGAATGGATAACAATGAATAACACAGATATTACCAAAGCAGCCGCGCTTTTAAAGACGATGGCCAATGAGAAACGGCTGAAAATTTTGTTTCATATTGCCGACAAAGAGTTGAGCGTCGGGGAGATAGAAAAGCTTGTTAATTTGAGCCAATCGGCTTTGTCACAGCATTTGGCTGTTTTTCGTGCGGCGCGAATCGTCAAAACACGGCGCAAGGCTCAGACGATTTTTTATTCCTTAAAAGATGAGCGCCTGAAAGAAGTTTTGAAGTTACTCGAGAGGCTATTCGGGTAGAGAAATAAAATCAATTTTACGGGTTTTGTCATTGTAGGCAATGGCTGTTTTTCCGCAGCAGAGATTTTGGGCATATTTTCCGAAAACCTCATATCTCCAGTCCTGTAAAAACTTGATGCCGCAGGTGTGATTTTGGCAAAATTGTTTGAGGTCGTCTTCCGAGGCAATCATTTTCGGGACGATGTTTTCTTTTTGAGCCGTCAGTTTGAGCAACAGCTTGAGCAGTTCAAGCAAAGACTGTTCGCCGCTGGAGAGCTCGGTTGATTTTGGTAATGCAACATATTCTGTTTTATCCAACGCATTGACTTTTTGCAGGATTTCGATGATTTCATCGCCGATTTTTCCGGCGGCAATGTCGGCTCTCATTCCCCTGATGGCGGCCAAATCCTGCTTGGTGCGCGGGCGTGCGGCGCAGATATTCAGCAGAATATCATCTTTGATAAAGGACTGTCTCGGCACGTTTTTTGAAATGGCGCGTTTTTCCCGCCAGGCGGCCAGTTCGCGCAAAGTTGTCAAAAAAAGGGGGCTGTGGGAGCGATGTCTCATTTTTTGCCAGACATCGACGGGGTTAATCTGATACAGAGAAATATCCGCCAATTCATCAAGTTCATCTTGAATCCAGCTTTGTTTGCCTTCTTTTTCAAGGCGCCCTTTAAGCCGCTGATACAAATTGACCATATGAGTTACATCGGCCAGCGCGTATTTGATTTGCTCGTCGGACAGCGGGCGTCGGCTCCAATCGGATAATCTTGAAGATTTGTCCAGCTCGATGTGTAGCAGCCGGCTGACCAGATTTTCATAACTGACGGATTCGCCGAATCCGAAAGCCTGCGCCGCGATTTGCGTATCAAACAGCGGAGTCGGAATTTGTGAGCTCAGGTTGTAAAGAATTTCGATATCCTGCCGCCCCGAATGAAACACCTTAACAATGTTTTGGTTTTGCAATAAGGCAAAAAACGATGTCAAATCAAGTCTATGTGCCAAAGGGTCAACAGCTGCCGCTGTTGAGACAGAGGCTATTTGGATGAGGCATGGTTTTGCAAAATAGGTATGTTCGCGCAAAAATTCCAGATCTATACAGATAAATTCTTCATGAGCCAGTGTTTGGCAGAGTTCTTCAAGTTTTTCGGTCGTTTCTATCAGCATTTGTTTTTCAATCATTTTTTTATTTATAAGCATAGAACCCTAATTTGCGCCTAAATGCAACAAAAAAGTTGATTTTTAGCTTTTTTGGGGCTAGAAAAACAATTTGTAGATTAACTTTATAAAAAGGTTTAGAACTGATGCAAACTTATCGCAGCCATACCTGTGGCGAACTCAGGAAAGAAGATATCGGCAAAAAAGTAAAATTGGCCGGTTGGTTACAACGCAAACGCAATTTGGGAAATTTGTGTTTTGTGGATTTGCGAGATCATTACGGCGTGACACAATGTGTTTTTAACAGCCAATCCGATTTGTTTGCAAAAATTGAAGATATTCGTCCCGAATCCGTTATCGGCATTGAGGGCGAGGTTGTTTTGCGCGAGAGCATTAATAAAAATATGCCCACAGGAGATATTGAAATTAAAGTAACCGATTTGGTTTTGTATTCGGCTGCGGATATGCTTCCGTTTCAGATTGCGGTGGAGGACGACGCGCCGGAAGAAATTCGCCTGAAATATCGCTTCTTGGATTTGCGCAAAGAGAGAATTCATAAGAATATTTTGCTGCGTTCGGCGGTTATTCAGCGCTCCAGAGAATTGATGCGCGAGCAAGGCTTTACAGAGTATCAAACGCCGATTTTGACAGCCTCATCGCCGGAAGGGGCCCGCGACTTTTTGGTTCCGTCCCGTTTGAATCCCGGTAAGTTTTATGCGCTGCCGCAGGCGCCGCAGCAGTTCAAACAGCTGTTGATGGTGGCCGGTTTTGATAAATATTTTCAGATAGCGCCTTGTTTCAGAGATGAAGACCCCAGAGCCGACCGCAGCCCCGGCGAGTTCTATCAGATGGATATGGAGATGAGCTTTGCCACGCAGGAAGATGTTTTTGCGGTTATTGAGCATACATTGGGCACAATCTTTAATGAATTTGCCAACGGCAAGACGGTTGATCAGGCGCCGTTTATTCATATTCCGTTCCGCGAGGCGATGTTTAAATACGGTTCGGATAAGCCGGATTTGCGGAATCCTTTGGTTTTGCAAAATGCGACGGGCTTTTTCGGCGCGAGCGGGTTTGGCGTTTATGACGGGTTGGTCAAAGAGGGCAAAACCGTTAAGGCTTTGGTGCTGAAGGGTGTTGCCGACAAGCCGCGGTCTTTCTTTGATAAGCTGGACGGTTTTGCCAAAGAAGAAGGTATGGGCGGCGTGGCTTATATTGCGTTTGCGGCGGCCGGTGCCAAGGGAATTGCAAAAATGCTCAGCCCTGAAAAATTGGCCGAAGCTAAGGCTCAATTCGGAGCGGAAGAGGGCGACGCTGTTTTGTTTATGGTCGGCAAAGGCATGAAGTTTGACAAGTTTACGGGACGTCTGCGTAATAAAGTTGGCGAAGAATTGGGGCTTGTTGACGAAAATTCTTTCAAGATGTGCTGGGTGGTCGATTTTCCGTTCTATGAGGAGAATGACGAAACCGGAGAGGTTGAGTTTTCGCATAACCCGTTCTCTATGCCGCAGGGCGGAATGGAGGCTTTGACAACCAAAAATCCATTGGATATTTTGGCTTATCAATATGACTTTGTTTGCAACGGGGTTGAATTGCTTTCCGGCGGCGTCCGCAACCATTCGCCCGAGATTATGTATAAAGTCTTTGAAATTGCCGGATACGGACCAGATGTTGTGGAGAATAAATTCGGCGGTATGTTGAGCGCGTTTAAGTTCGGGGCTCCTCCGCACGCGGGCGCGGCTTATGGCGTGGACAGGTTGGTAATGCTGTTGTTAGATGAGCCGATTATCCGCGATGTTATTTTGTTCCCGCTGAACGGCAAGGCGCAGGATTTGATGATGCAGGCGCCAAACAATCCAACGGAAAAACAGTTGAAAGAACTTCATATTAAATTGGATGTGAAAGAATAATAAAAAAGAGCCGAAAGGCTCTTTTTTTTGAGGTTGAGAAATTTTAGACAAAAATATCTTTACTTGTTTTTAAGGATATGGTATTATTATATCATAAATTAGAATGAAACAAGGCAGGGGTTTGAGTGATGAGAAAAGTGCCGACATATCGTGAAGACAAACGCGCAACAGGCCTGAAAGCCGCAGTTTTCTACACACACACACACACACACACACACACACACACACACACATTTAAACCTTGCTGAGCAAGATTTAGACAATAGAACTATTTTTGACAAAGTCCAAAGGGAGCAACGCCCCTTTGGATTTTTTTGTGCAACATTTTAAGAAGAACGAAGGAGAAAGCCGATGTCTACAATAAAAATACATGGTAATGATGTGGAAGTCAGAGATGATTCTGGCGCCATCCGAAAATTGATAGAATCTTCTATTGAAGAAAACCGCCGCAATGGAAAAGCTCCCTTAGATGGAATAGAGCTTGATGTTCCAAGGACGAAGGGCGATGGCGATTTTCGGCGCGAGCTTAGATTTGCTTATTTTGGTAGTCAAATTTTTAAGGATGCTTTACAAGAGCAGATTCGAACACCTAAAGTTGATCACGCACAGGCTTTAAACTTTTTTTACAAAAACTGTGTTATCTTAACAGACGGGTTGGTATCTGATTATAAAAGTTTGATGGATGGCGATCGTATTCAATATAATCGTGAAGTGTTAGAAGAAATCAGATCTGTGGAAGATTCAATCTATAGTAGGAACTCTGTGGGAGATTCATTCTCTAGACGGCTCTCTTTGGAAAAAGACTTATCTGGTGAAGCGTGGATGACCAGAGCCGCTATTATAGGTGAAACGTATTTAGATTTACATGATTTTGAAGGAAAGACTGCTTCGAAAAAATTTTTATCAGATTCACAAGCATTGACAGATATTTTTTCGATAAAAGATTACCGTCTACATCAGAAAGCGGCTTATATTGCTTCTCAATCTGATATGAGTGGATTGTCTGATAGTTTGAAAGACAAGGTTGTTGATTATTTATATAATATTAATATTGAACAGGGCTCGGAATTTGTCAACACGACGGATGTTAAAAATTTGTCTTTGAATTCTTTTGCAAGGCGAAAGAATCTAACTATTGAGGATGCTGAAAAGTTTTGTGGGTATGCGTATGACAATACTGATCCGAAACAAGCGTCCGCGAGAGAGACGTATCATTTTTTGAAAGACAAAAAAATACATTCGAAACTTTATGGGGAGTTGGCTCTTTTGACCGTTGCAGAATATCAAGGTAAGGATATTAATGATTATTTGAGAGGTGTTTCTAAAGAAGACCTTCTGCAAGGATATAAGGATAATCCTGAAGCGTTGAAAAAATTTGGAATGTCTATGCCGTGGTTGGTGGCTGAGGCGGTTAAAAATGATCCGATTTTTGCCAATGATCCTGATGTTAAATATGTTATTCAGTCTAAGATATGGGGTAATGAAAGATTACCCAAATGTTTGGAAGAAATTGCAGATAAAGGTCTTTCGGCTGGATATGCTGCAGAAAGCGTTGTGGCAAAGGCTCAAAGGCATTTAGATTCTAAGAAAGAAAATATTGAATCTAAGCGGCGCCGCTGTCAGGAAGATTTGGAACGATGCCAAAAGGTAGAAGAAGCTCAAAAGACGTATAATGAGTTGGATTCTTTTTATGAGGAATATCGTGAGAAGTTTAACACTCTGAAATCTCCGCGGAATAGAGAGGGGGTTGAGGATATTGAGTTTTACTCAGTTATGCAGGCGGCGATGGACAAAGCACACGGCAAAGAAGTTAAACCTTTTTCTTATGAGGAAGACAAAGTCGGTTTTTGGCAGGGGCTTAAAATGGGAAAGGCCAAAAAAGAGTCCAAGAATGAAGATATTGATACAAAAATTAAATTGTGTGAAGATGCCAACAAAATTGTTGAGGAATTTTCTCAAAGGTTTAAGGAGCCGGCTTTGGCGGATGTTAATACACCAAGTGAGTTGAGGATAAAAACAGATAAGGCTTATCAGGATAAAAATGGTTATTATCCGAACAGGGAATGGATACAGAAAACAATAGAAACAGAGATAGAGCCGTTTGATAAAATGTCCGCATTATGCAAAAAGGCCGGAGAAAAAATAGGGTATGAGGTCTCAATCGCACGAGAGGCACAGACAAGCTCGGGGATAACCTCGATTGAAACAAATGCGAATGTGGATGTTTTGGCGCAGAAAGCTCAGTTGCGTCAAAACAATTCTGAAATGTCTGTTCAGGATTTGTATGCTAAAACCAGAGATATTTATAATCAGGAAAAATATCATGAAACACCTCTTAAAGAGAAAGAGCCTAAATCCGAGCCGGTAAAAGCAGAACCGGCTAAAGAGGCCGAGGTTAAGGCTCCTGAACCGGAGATTAAGACGCCGGAAGTTAAGACGGTAGAGGAAAAGGCTCCTGAGGTTAAGGTTGAACAGCCCAAAGAAGAAGTTAAAGCGCCTGAGCCGGTTAAAGAAGCGGAGACCAAACCGGCAGTCAAAGCGCCGGAAGAAAAGAAAATTTATCCGCTGCCGGAAAATCTGTCTTCTAAAAACGAGTCCATTCAAAAGGCGATTGATATGGTCAAGAGCGGGCAGTATAAGACAGCAGAAGAAATGACCGCCGATAAAGAAAACTTTGGCAAATTGCCCAAATATGCTCAGCAGGCGGCCAAGATGCTTTATGCCTCGGCACATAACAGCACGGAATGGGATACGCAGGCCAAAAAGGATAAATACGCTAAATTTGTGGTTCAAAAAGCCGAAAAAACGGCTTTGGATATCAAACGAGGTCTTGTTAAGACAAGCACAAGCATTGTTAAGAAAACAACTGTCTCAAAAGAGGCAATGATGAACAGGGCGGCGGCGCAGTCCCGCTAACGGTCTTTAGCCTAAAACAAAACCCCCGTATTGAAAAATGCGGGGGTTTTAAGTGATGCAAAGCTTATTCTTTAGCTTCGCTTTCTTCCTGAGCGGGCTGAATATCTTTGAGTCGTGTTTTGACGCGGGTAATGCGCATATTGTTGACGGCCATGACCTCATAAACGCAATAATCGTCTTCAATCGTGTCGCCAACTTTAGGTTCACGCCCCAACAGTCCGAAAACATAGCCGCCGATGGTGCTTTCATCGTGCTCAATCTCTGGGAGATTCATACATTCAAAGGCGTCTTCAATCAGCACAACACCGTCAAACTCGCAAACTTTGTCATCAATTTTTTTGACGGGTTCGCATGTTTGCTCGTCGTGTTCATCGCGAATATCGCCGACCAATTCTTCCAAAATATCTTCCATGGAGAGCATACCGGCCGTTCCGCCGTATTCATCAACCACAATAGCCAGATGTGTGCGTTGAAGCATCATTTCGTTTAAAATTTCTGAAATTGATTTATTTTCAGGAACAAACAGAATTTTGCGACAGATTTTGTTGAGAAAATCTTTGTTTTGAGTTTCGCCGGTGTGTTCCAAAATATCACGGATGTGAATCATACCCACAATATGGTCGCGGTCTTTGTTGCACAGCGGAAAACGCGTGTGATGGTGTGTTTTGACAAAGTTTAAAGTTTCTTCCGGCGTATAGTGCAGGTAAAGACACTTGATATCTTGTCTGGGAATCATAATCTCATGAGCACAGATTTCTGAAAAATCAATCGCGTTTTGGATAATTTCACCTTCAGTCTCGTCAATGATTCCGCCTTTTTGAGAGGCATCAATAATGATTTTGATTTCTTCTTCGGAATGGGTTTCTTCCGTTTCGGTTGCCTGTTTGGTTCCCATAAGGTGAAGGATCCAAATAGATAAATGGTCAAACACCCAAATGAACGGGGAAAAAATACGGTTGAATGTGTAAAGTGCCGGAGCAACGGCCAAAACGTATCTTTCGGTCGCCTGAATGGCCAAAGATTTGGGGACGAGTTCGCCCAAAACAACGTGCAGCAATGTGATAAAGCTGAAGGCGATACCAAAACTGACGGAATGAAGCAAAACGGGGTTGTCCGCAAAAAAGCCGGCAACGACTTTTTCCAATAATTTGGAAACGGCCGGTTCACCAATCCAACCTAAGCCCAGCGAGGCAATGGTAATACCAAGCTGAATGGCGCTGAGATAGGTGTTCAGGTGGTCGTTAATTTTGAGCGCAATTTTTGCACGGCGGCTCCCCGAATGGGCAAGCTCCTCAAGCTTGGTGCGTCTTATTTTAACAATGGAAAATTCGGAAACGACAAAAAAAGCATTAGCAAAAACTAAAAAGAGAACCAACGATAAGTTGATCAGGGAAATGTATATTTGTGTCATTAGTTAGAAATCATATACCTCATTCTTATTAAAGTTTTTTTATGTTATAGGGATATTCTTGTCTTGTCAATGGTCAGGATTGACAATTTGAATATTTTTGAGGTTGAGAAATCTGCCGGATATGGTATAATGTAGAAAAGTTTGGGTTAACAGCCGGAGTGAATGAAATGAGTCTGCGCGATGAGGGAGCTTATAAACTTGTATCGGAAGCCAAAACGGCGGAAGATATCCAAAAGCTGAAAGCCAATGGCATTGATCTTAATGCCCGCAATATGTATGGCGAGACGGCATTGATTAATGCAACTAAAGCCTCAGGCGTTGACAGTTTTAATCTCTTGATTGAGTCGGGTGTCGATATCAACGCGCAAGACGATAACGGGCGCACGGCGCTGATGTTTGCGGCAGATCCGGATAAAATGCGTGCTCTGATTGATAAAAAAGCCGATTTGAATATTAAGGACAAAGACGGATATACAGCTTTGTGGCATATTCAATATAAGGACTCTTTTAATCTGTTGCTTGAGGCCGGAATAGATGTTAATGCCAAGGATAAATACGGCTTTACGATTTTGAGCGGAACTTTTGAGAAGGATAAGGCCGCTTTATTGGTGGCATATGGCGCCGATCAAAAAGATTTGGAAGAAAACGGGTGGTTTTCTGATGCAAAAAAAGCTGATATTTTGAATAAAGCGCATATTTTGAAAAAAACTATTCGGGAGATGAAAGCGGCTCAGAAAGCCCCTCAGAGCAAAACAGAAAATAAAAATACTGTTATTTCTCCGGCGCTTCTCAAAAACAAACGGACGCGTTGACAGGTGTTGTGAGAAAATTGAAAAATTTTTATTGACAATAAAAATTCGATATTATATAAACGCAAACGTTGATGCCAACATAGCTCAGTTGGTAGAGCTACTGATTTGTAATCAGTGGGTCGGGAGTTCAAGTCTCTCTGTTGGCACCAGTTTCTTAAGCCCTTGGAAATCCAAGGGCTTTTTATGGTTCAAAGTGAAATATTTGACGGTTTTTCTTGCATAACCTTTCATGCGGACTTTATTTTTTTGATTTAATAGAATAGAATAAGCGGAAATTAATGATTATATGCGCTGTTATATTTTATTATCAGGAGGATAAAGATGCGTTCGGTTTTGTGTTTGGCGGCTTTGATGGCCGGAATTTCAGTTCCTTGTTTGTCGGCGGAGACGGTTGTCGGCGAGGCTGATAAACAAAGCTTGGATATCAGTATTTATAACCAAAATTTGGCTCTGGTTAAAGATGTGCGGAAAGTTTCGCTTGTTCAAGGGATTAATGATATTGCTTTTGAGGGCGTGGCCTCGCAGATTAAGCCCGAGACGGCTCTTTTGTATGCCGATGGGGTTAATGTGCTGGAGCAAAATTATGATTATGATTTGCTGACGCCGAACAATATCATTGATAAATCCGTTGGTGCAACGGTCAAAACCGTCACGGTTAATCCGACAACCGGCGCCAATATTTATGACAAGGCCGAGATTGTCAGTGCGGTTTACGGCACGCCGATTTTGAAGTTTAAATACGGGATTGAGACCAATTTTCCGGGGCGGCTTGTTTTTGACAGCCTGCCGTCCAGTCTGCGCAGCAAACCGACGCTGGTTGCCAAACTCAATAGTGCCGATGCCGGAGATAAGGGTATATCTTTGGCGTATTTGACCAACGGCATCAGCTGGAAAACAGATTATGTCGCCAAAGTATCCGATGCCTCAAAGCTCAACCTGACAGGCTGGGTTACGATTACGAATGAGTCCGGCGTTGATTATGATAATGCGCGGATTCAATTGATTGCCGGTCAAGTCAACGAGGTGGCTCAGGCTGTGAATCTGGCGCCGCGGATGATGAAAATGGCCATGTTGGAATCGGCGGCAGCGGATTCCGGATCCGGCAGGACGCCTGTTCAGCAGGATTTGAGCGGATATCATCTGTATTCTCTGCCCAACAAGACAACCATTAAGGACAAACAGACCAAGCAGCTGAGTTTGCTTGAGCAAAACGATGTGGACTATCGCAAAGAGGCTAAAATTGCTTCGCAGCTGTATTTTTCGCCGTCTTCCAAGGCCAAGTTTGAACAGGTTCATCCGGAGATGTATTATATTTTGAATAATACTGAAGAAGCTCATTTGGGAATCCAACTTCCGGCCGGCGTGGTTCGTTTTTATGAAAATGATAATGACGGCAATTTGCAATTCATCGGCGAAAATTCTATTGAGCATGTGGCCAAGGGCGAGGTTATGCGCCTTAAATTGGGAAGCTTTGCCAATATTTTTGCGGACGGCGCGTTGAAACAGGTTAAAAAATTGTCCGAGAATAAGGCTCAAAAGATTGGCAAATGTCAGGAAGTGAAGGCTGTTTATGCCTATGAGGCCGAAATCAATGTCACAAACTCGGGCAATGAGGCGCAGGAAGTTGTCTATGAGCAGGCTTTGCCGCAAGATGCCAAAGTCTCGGCCGAGAATGTGCCCGGCGAACTTAAAAATGCCGGTGTTTACGAATGGCGTTTGACGATTCCTGCCGGAGCTAAACAGGCTTTGACTTTTACGGTTGAGGCGCCGGATACGCGTCGGGTTTGTGATTAATTTTAACGGACGGAGAAGAATTATGGTAAAAAATAAATGGTTTGGCACGGACGGCGTGCGCGGTGTGGCCAATGTTTTTCCGATGACGGCGGAATTTGCCCTCAAATTGGGAATGGCCGCGGCGGAATTGGTTTGCACCAAACATCATAAGGCTGTGATTGCCAAGGATACGCGCGTTTCTTGTGATATGCTTGAAGCGGCGCTGACGGCTGGATTGACAGCTAAAGGCGTTGATGTTGAGCTTTGGGGTGTTTTGCCGACACCGGCCGTGACGACATTTGTCGGGCAATCCGGCGCCGATATGGCTTTTATGATTACCGCCTCGCACAACCCGTATCAGGATAACGGAATCAAATTGATTGCGGCTGACGGCGATAAATTTTCTGATGAGGTGACGGCTCAGCTGGAGGCTTTGATTGAGCAAAATCATTTTGAGTGTGACAAAGACAAGCTCGGCGTTGTGGGGCGGAACTTGTCAGTCGAGGCGCAATATAAAGCGCGGGCGGCGCAGATTTCCGTTGATTTGTCGGGTAAGAAAATCGTGGCGGACTGCGCCAACGGCTGTTTCTCGGAGATTTTGCCTGATGTGCTGCGTCGGCATGGGGCGGAAGTCGTTTCTTTGGGGACAGCGCCGAACGGCCGCAATATCAATGAGGGGTGCGGGTCGCAGCATCCGGATCAGATGTGCGAAACGGTTAAGAAAATCGGCGCGGATTTGGGAATTGCCGTTGACGGCGACGGCGACAGAATCAAAATTTGCGATAATACAGGTCGGTTAGTTAAAAGTGAACAGGTAATGGCTTTTTTGGCTGAAAATATGCAGCAAACAGGCGAAAATAAAAATCGTCCTTTTGCATCGACCAAGCTTTCCAATACGGCTTTGGAGCGCTACATCACGCAAAAACTCGGGCTGAAATACCTGTCGACAGGCGTTGGAGAACGCGCTGTGATTAAGGCTCTTAAGGAAAACGGCGGCGTTATCGGCGGGGAAGAGTCAGGCCATATTGTTTTGCTTGACTATTCTAAATCGGGCGATGCCATGATGGTCTCTTTGGCTGTTTTGAGGGCTTTGGCCGCGGATGGACGCAAAGCCGCTGAGATTTTTCCGCTGTTTGCTGATGACGCGCTTTATTTTGAGAACTTTAAGGCGCAGTCGACGGCACAGGTTAAAAAAATTGCCGCTCATCCTGAGTTGCAGGCGCTTGTTGACGAGATGAGCCGCAAAATTGGTGCGGCGGGGCGTGTTGTGATTCATCCGTCGGGAACAGAGCCCAAAATCAGAATTTGGGTCTGCGGTAAAGATGAAAGACTTGTCAAAGAAATCGGGCAGACTTTATGGGCAAAGATTGAAAGTTTGGCTAAGTGTGCATAAATAATGGATTAACACTTTGTTTACCATTGCAGGCTAAACTTATTCTTATAATCTTTTGAATAATTGCCGGAGGTTTTTCGATGAGACAAGGTATTGAAAAAGCTTTTTTGGACTGGAGTAGGGATAAAAATCCGAAAATTCAGGCGCGCGGGATTGCCGCTATTTTGGCGCAGCGTGCCAAAGTAGCCGATAATGCCAAAGCTTTGGGCTCAACGCGCTGTGTGTGGCCGGATAGTTTTGGTCAGACCGATTCCAGATATTTGAGCCGCCGCGTTTTTATGAGATAAAAGTTTATGATTAAAGGCTTAATCGCATTGTTTACGTCGGGTATTATTTTTAGTCCGATGGTTTTGCTTGGGGTCATTGCGGGGGCTTGCGCGATTTTGATGTTGTCTCCGGAGGCTTTGCGCGGGTTGTTTTCAGATTATCATTTTTATGCCTTGGCGGCTTTTCTTTCCGCTGTTTGGACGTTCGGCTTTTCAAAGATTTATCAGGAAGGCGGCGTTGATGTTGATTGGCAAGCTACCAGCTGGCGGGCTGTTTGGAACTTTGTCCGCTTTTTGATATCGTTTGTTTTAGCGATGTGCTTTGTTGTGCTGATTAGCTTGTTTTAGATGCTTTTATCGACCTGTGTGCCTTTTTCAGCAGAGGGCTGAACCATACGAGTCGAATCCATCAGAGTTTCGACAATCTGACGATCCGCTTCGGCGGATTGCTTAATCAGGCTCAATTGAAGCTGCTGAATAGCCAATGTATAAGAACCGATTGCGCCAAGTTCGCTCATGCCTTTTCTCCTTGTTCAATACAAATTTTATTTTACCGCCAAAATAGTTAAAAGAATCTTAACAACTTGTTTTTGAAAAAAGACGGATTATATCCATCGGCAGAGGAGAATGGGTATGAAAAGAGTTATTGTCTTTGTGGCTTTTTTGATGTGTTTTTTCGTTGTTTTTGCCAGAGCTGAAGAGACGCCGACGGTTGTTTTTGGCGAGGCGGCAACTCCGCAAGGAGGGGAGACGGCCGTTCTTGTTGAGCAGCCCGAAAACGCCCCTAATCCGTTGGGTAATCCGCTGCCGATGCCGGATAATACGGCTGAAGAATCGTCAGTTCCTGTTCATGAAGAACAAGCTGCAGAAGTCAAGGAAGCTAGTCCTGAAGGCGCTGTCGTTTCGGAGAATAATCCCGTGAAAGCCGCGCAAGAGCTCGGAAATGATTTTCAAAATACGTTAACAGAGGCTAACGGGCGGATTTATGATATTCAGAGCTATCCGGAGGCCGATGTCGGCGTGATGAGCAATCCGAGCCAGCCTGAAACCATTTATTCGCCAAATGTGAACGATTAATTACATTCCAGCTGCTGGCGCGTCAAGGTTTGGCACTGCCATTTGTCTTCCATCAGATTAGATGGTTCAAGATTCAAATCGGCGTTGTCTGCTTTTGTGAGATATTTATCATCGCATGACATATCCGAATTGTCCGCCAGAGGATATTCTGTTTTTTCATAAGTGCTTTGAATCTTTGTGTATTTCTGAATATGGAGGCTTCCGGCGCCTGCCGAGACGATTTTGATATAAGGCGTGTCCATTAAGGAACGTTGTTTGACAATGACTTCATTTGCGGCGGCGGTAATTCCTCCTGAAATTTTTGTCTGGCTGCTGCATCCGAAAATGATTTTTTTATCTTCTTCGGCTGCGGTTGGTTCCGGGGTATATTTCAAGCCGCCTTTAATCAAAATTTCAACATAAGCTTTTGTTTGGAGCGAGCCGATAAGGTCGCCTTTGACGCCCAGAGAAGAATCTTTATCCATTTTGACGTTTCCGGTAATGCTGCCTGTTGTGATAAATTTGGCTGATTCTTTAACATCTATATCGGTGCATATATTTGCGACATTCATCAGGCTGACAGTGCCGGCGGTTGTCAGTTTGTCACCGCGCAAGGCGCAATCCGGTGCATTGCCCGTCATTTTGATGCGGACATTTTCTAATGTGCCGTTGATGGAAAGAGTTTCCGGTGTTTCAAAGTTAAGTGTAAAATTGACGTTGCTGATGTTTTTATCAAACAGATTTTTGTAAACGACGGCCGAGGCTGCGTTGATATTCAGGGTTACTTCGGGGCGTTTGTTTGAAATGCATGTGGTTGAAATTTGCCCGAACAGCGAACGGACGCTTGCTTTATCGGCTGCAATTTCAGGATCTGTGGTGTCGTCGGCAATGATAATGGACTCGGGGAATAATTCCATTGCCAGTTTGTTACAGTTGACGGTGCATTTTTTGAGATTTTCGGCCTCCGGACAGATTTCAAAATCTTCACTCTTTTGGCAGGTTGTGTATAGATAGCCTTTTTCTTTGCAGAACATTTCGGGTGTTTTGCAGGTGGCATAAAGGGTTGTTTTACCTTTGCGGCAAGAGGGAGTGTGTGCCGAAATCGGACCAAATTGGCAAGGAATGAATCCCTCGCATGATGCTTCAATGATGTTTGTTTTGACAATGCCATCGCAGGTTGTGCAGGTTTCGCCCTCGGCTACATAGCCTGCGGGGATTTTATCTAATTCGTGGCTGAAATCCGGGCAGGAATCGCAGCATTTTCCGAAATCTGCGTTGTAGGGGCAGCGTTTATCCGTCAGCTGGCATGTATCTTTTGAAACAAATCCGGATTCTTTGCAGGCTTTTTCGATGTTTTCCTGACAGCTGCGATACATCGGGTATTTATTATCGCACATTTTGACGGGATAGGTTGGCAGTTTGCAGTCTTTATCAAGAAACGTATAGTTGTTGTTGCGGCACCATTGTTCTTGGGAACAGCTGCGGTAATAGGAATCGTGATAGGGGCATCTGTCGGCCGGTGCGGTTTGGTTGGTGCAGTTGGCGTAAGTTATTTTGTAGCCTTCTTCAATACACTTTTTTTCGGAGCGGCTGAGGGTATGATCCGTATAAGAATTATTGGCATATTCCGGAATGACGGCTGCGGTTGCCGGAACTGCAAACAACAAAAGACCAAATAACAATGATTTTGACACGATATGCCTCTCTTTTTTATAAAAAGCGCTGATGCACTATATTTTAGTTTTAGTATAGAATATCAGACCTTAAGATAGGGTTAAAAATTTTTTTGACAAAATAGTGGTTTTTTGACTAGATTTAAATCAAATTTTGTGGTATATTGTGCTTCTCAAAGGGAAAATATCCCCTTTATTGTTTTAATAGACAGGCAGAAAAACATGAACAAAAAAGTAACCGTACATAATCCGTATGTTACCGGCGAATATGTTGTTTACCCAGCTCATGGCGTGGGTAAAGTGTCAGATGTGACCAAGCAAAATATTGCCGGAACCGAACTGGAACTGATTGTTGTCAATTTTGATAAAGACAAAATGACTTTGCGTATCCCTATGGCTAAGGCGCAGACAACGGGATTACGCCCGATTTCCGATGCCAATACGTTTTCTGATGCGTTGGCCACTCTTAAAGGAAAAGCTAAGGTTAAAAAAATAATGTGGTCGCGCCGTGCTCAGGAATATGAGAACAAAATCAATTCGGGAAACCCTGTCGCGATTGCCGAGGTTATCCGTGATTTGCACCGCAATGAAAATCTGGCTGAACAATCTTATAGTGAACGTCAGATTTATGAGCAGGCTTTGGATCGGTTGTCTAATGAATATGCTGTTTTTGAGAATATTTCAGCGGCCGATGCCACGCAAAAAATCTTGGATATTTTATCCAAATAAACGAAAATGAATTTAAATTTAACGCCCTGTTGTCCATAATGGGGCGTTTTTTTTGTATCTTGTTGAAAATGCTTGCGAGAGGAATAAAATTGTGGTATAGTTGGAACATCTTAGAAAATTATTTTAATTATTACTATAAACAGAGGCAATCGGATATGTTAAAGGACATCGCCTCTTAAAACAAACCGAAATTGAGTATGACATTTTGGGAAGTTTTGGCCTATATGGCACCTGTTATTTTTTTGCCATGGGTGATTTATACGGTCTTAATGTTTTACAGTTTTAAAATTGAGACAGAAGACAGATTTATCAAAGCATGCTTATACCTTATGTACTGGTTAATGCTGACAGCAAGTCTGTTTTTCCTTTTGTTCGGGGTTTTAGACCTTGACTGGGAGGTCGGAAGTTTGATTGTGGCAATCTTTAATAATGTTGCTGCAGTTCTCCTCCCTATGATTATTTATCTCGTGACCAAACGGGGCAGGTAAGAAAGATAGAAAAGGTTTCTGATAAAAATCAGAGACCTTTTTTTGTGCGGTCGAGGGAGATTTTAAATTGTTGGGCATAAGTCTGGGGATAAATCAGGCGGGGGCTTGCTTTATCAAAGCTCTTCTTTAGGATAAGGGTTAACAAAAAGTTAAGAATCCTTAGGGGAGAGGGTTGATTAATGAGTGTTGCTGATGATTTGGTTTCTCTGCAGACGGACGGGATTACGGTTTCGGCTGGTCCGGTTGTGATGGATGAAAACCGCTATATGTTCGGTTATTACCTGTGTATTGAGAACAATACGGCCAAGAAAATCCGCCTTGTCGGAAAGGATTGGAATATTACTGATGAGGCCGGTCGGCGGTATACGGATTCTTCGGCCGGTTTTAAGGGCGAGCTGCCCGAGCTTGAGCCGGGGGAATATTTTGAATATACCGCTTATGCGCCGCTTAAGGCTAAGAATGCCGTTTTTTACGGATCGTGCAAGGTGCAGGAAGGCGGCATTAGTAAGAATATCAAAGTTCCGACATTTAGTTTGTCGGCGTCTCAAAAGTCTTTTGGACGGGTGTTGAATTAGAAAAAAGAAAAGCCTCAAGATTTGGTCTTGAGGCTTTTTTGTGATTTTAGAAAATTTAGTAATAAGTCGGTTCCAACGGCTGGTTGAGCACAAACGCATTCAGATATTGATAAATGTTTGCGGTCATACGGTCATTGAAATCATCAAACAACTTTTGAACCATTCCGTTCCAGTAATTTTCTTTGGCGGCAATGTCTGTATCGGCCGGAATTGTCAAACTGCGCCAGGCTTCAACTTCGGTAGAGGCTTGCGCCAGGCTGTTTGGGTCAGAGATTTTGACCGAAACGACCAAGCGGGCGGAATATTTGACTTTGTCGCGTTCAAACATCTGGGCGCCTTCTTCCAACTCTTCGGTAACAGAGGCGTCTTTGATGATGACTTCCGCAATTTTCGGAGACGAAAAGTCTGCCGCTTTTAATCTGTCCTGCGCCCAAAGCTGAGCTGATTTTTCAATAGAAACAGGGAAAAGATGCTCAACATGCGGGCGGGTAAAAGTCGGCGTAAATTCAGAGACAACATCAATTTTGCTGACTTTCAGCTCAATGGGTTTTTCGGAGGTGTAGCGCGGTTCGCTGTATTTTGGAAGATCTTCCTCGGGCGTGCCGTAAAGTGTTCCGCAAGCGCTCAGAGCCAAAACGGCGCCGATAATTGATAAAAGTTTTTTTGTGTTTGCCATGGTCGTTTGTCCATACAGTTAAACAAATGTTCTGAAATCTATTCAGACTTTAGTTTACTATAAAAGCTAATTCATTAAAATCTGGTTAACCTATTGTTTTATCAGTTCGGCCGGCGAAAAGACATATTCTTCGGAACAAAAATGACAAGTCGCTGTTATTTTTCCGTTTTCGACCATATCATCAATGTCTTTTTTGGAGAAAGTGCTTAAGGTGTTGAGCAGTTTTTCGCGGCTGCAGCGGCACCCGAATTTGTATTCTTTGGTTTGGGTTACTTTGAGGTCACTGGAGTGGAACAGGCGGTGCAAAATCTCTTCGGAAGACAAATCGGCGTCAAAAACCTCGTCTTCGGAGAGGCTTTCCATAAAGACATTGGCTTCATTCCAGCTTTCGGCGGCTGTTTCTTCATCGACTTCCGTTCCGCCTTTGAGCGGCATTTTCTGAAGCATAATTCCGGCTGCCGCCCAAGAGCTGCTTTCGCCCTGAGGCGCTTTGAGGAAGAGCTTGAGGTTGGTGTCGATTTGTTCGGATTGCTTGAAATAACGCAACGCGCATTCAGCCAAAGTTTTGCCCTGAATATCGACAATTCCTTGATACAAATCCGTCCCTTTGCCCTGATCAACCGTAAAGGCCAGATAGCCCCCGCCCATCAGGTGCGGCGCCGGTTCAATCTCGCCCGATGTTTTGCGCAGACGCTGGTTTTCGTTGAGGTGTTCTTCGTCAAAACGGGCACAGGCGCGAATTTTGCCGTCGGAAGTGACGTCAACAACAATCATCGGAACAGGGCCGTTTGTTTTGGTTTGGAGTGTGAAAAGACCGTCATATTTGAGCGTGCTGGAGAGCATGGCGCCCAGAACGGTGCTTTCGGCGACGACCGCGGAAACAGGGCGCGGATAGGCGTGTTTTTCAAGAATGGTGTTAATCACGTCGTGCAGGCGAATCAGCCGCCCCTGATAAGCGCCGTTTGTAATGAAAAAAGATACACAATTGTCAAAATTTTTGTTGGTCATCGTCTGAAATCCTTAGTATAATATCGTCAATTTCTTATTGCTATAATCTAAAAAGAGAGAAATTTCAAGAGATGTTCGAAAATAAAACCGCCGGCGGACGCAAACCGCCCAAAAGAATCACGCCGCAGAGGCTCAAAAATATTGCGCTTTTTTATCTGAAACGCTTTGAGACGTCCGAGGCTAATCTTCGCACTGTGCTCAAACGCCGGATTGATGATTATGCCTATCATGACAAAGATTTTGACAGGGCGGCGGCTTATGGCTGGGCGGAGGAGCTGTTGGCTGATTTTGTTCGGCTGAGGTATGTGGACGATGCACGGTTTGCGGAAATGCGAATCCGCGACTATTTGGCGGCGGGCAAGTCGCCGCGCTATATCTTAGGCAAGATGAAAGAAAAGGGCGTTGATGAGCAAATTGTGTCGCGTTTGTTGAACGAACAGGAGTATGATCCCTTTGAGTCGGCGCTCAAGTTGGCCAAAAAGAAAAAAATAGGCCCGTATTCGGCCACGCCGGAACTGCGGAGGGAGCGCCGATCAAAGGATTTGGCGGTTTTGGTCAGAGCCGGATTTGATTATGATGTGGCAATCAGGGTTTTGGAAACGGAGGAGGACTAATGTCTTATGTGTCGAGCACTTTGCAAAAAGGGGAAAAAGTGTTGCTTCAGGCTAAACTTCATTGGATTGTGTATGTTTGGCCTTGTCTGTTGCTGATATTTGGGGCTTGGAGCTGGCTTCTTTATCTGAGCTTGCCCGATGATTCGGATTTGTGGGCGGTGGCCTTATTTTTTATTTGCTGGAGCGTGTATGAATTTTTGCGCCGTTGGTGCATAGAAATGGCTGTGACGGATAAGAGGGTTGTTCTGCGTAAGGGAATTATCAGTATTGACAGCGATGAGATTAAGAATCTCAAAGTTGAGGGGATTGAGGTCGAGCAATCTGTGATGGGGCGTATTTTGAATTACGGTGATGTCGCTTTTTCGGGTGTCGGGGTAGCTAAATTGCGGTTTTCGGACGTGGCTCGTCCGCGCGATGTCAAGCGCCACGCGGAAGAAATTACAGGCGAATAGGTTTTAAGGCTCCTTAATCTTTATATATTGAAATGAATAGAGCGTTTAAACGTTGGTTTAAACGCTCTATTTTTTTGATAGGGATGTTTTAATTTAGGTTAGTTCATTTTATGCTGGACGGCCTCTTTGAGAGAGCAGGACGGCGCAAAGGCTAAGGTAATTGCCGAGAGGGCGACCAAAACATAAACAATGCGGCTTAAAAGGCTCATGGGGCCAAACAAAAAGGCGACCAAATCAAAGTCAAACAAGCCGACAAGTCCCCAGTTCAGTCCGCCGATAATCGTTAGGACAAGGGCGGTTGTGCGTAAGGTGCTGTTCATGGTTAAATCTCCTGTTTATTTTTGTTACCTTTTATGATATATCAATGAAAGTTTCTTTTTCAACGAATGCGGTTTTATAAAAATGTATAGTGATAAGTTTCAGGCTTTTATTGATTGTTGGCGGCAGGATTTCGGGATTGAAAAATCCATTGATGATAAGCTTTGTGCCGATGCGGCGGGCAATCCGCTGCCGTGGTATACTTATCCGGCGATTGAATATTTGAGCCAATTTGATTATCGGGAGAAAAAAGTTTTTGAATACGGGTGCGGTTTTTCGTCGGCTTTTTGGGCAGTGCGCGCGGCGAAAGTGACCTCGGTTGAGGACAATCCCGAATGGTTTGCCCGCTGGCAAAAAGAGTTTGGCGCCTTGGGGCTGGATATGCGCCTGAGGGCGGAAGACACCTCTTATGAGAACACAATTTTTGAAGATAAGCTGAAATATGATGTTATTATCATTGACGGCAAGCGCCGCGCGCCCTGTGCCGAGGCGGCTGTTCGGGCTTTGGCAGACGGCGGAATGGTTGTTCTTGACGACAGCGACCGGATAAACGCGTCCGAAGAATATGTCGAGGCGGTGCGGACTCTTCGCGCAAAAGGGTTGCTTCAGGTCGATTTTTACGGCTTTTGCCCGATGAACGTCTATTCCAAAACAACGTCTCTTTTTTTGAGCCGTCATTTCGATTTCAAAATTTTGGGCAAAGTTCAGCCCGCGAACGGTTGGGGCAATTTGTGGTCAAAATCGCGCAAAGAACGCAAAGCCTATTACAAAAAAACAACCCTCTGAGCAGGCTTCCGTTTAAAAATCCTCATTGAGAGGCTATATTTTTTGTAACGGAGACAGAGCATGCTTTGGATTATCAATGGGCTGATTTATGGCTTTTTTATGGCGCTTTATACGCTGGTGAATCAGCGGCACAAATTTAATGGGTATGTGCTGGGGGTTTGGCGCGGGTTTGGCATTGCGCTGTTGTTTTTCGGATTTTTGTTTTTTGTGCCGCTTCAAAAAAGCTGGTATAATTGGGCGCTTCTTATTTTGCAGGGGGTGCTTATCGGAATTTATGATTCTCACTTGTTTTTTGCATCGGCTAAATTCGGCGCTGGAACAACCTCGCGGTTGATGGTTTTGAGCGTATTGGTTACAACGGTGATGTGGTGGATATTGACGCCCCGCCTTTTTTGGAGGCTGTTTGATAACGGGAGTGTCTTTATTACACTGCTTTTGGCCTTGTTCGGGTTTTGCGTGTGTTATTGGTATATGATGAAAAACAAAGTTACCAAAAGGGCGTTTTGGTATATGCTTCCGGCTGTTTTGGCGCTTGCGGGGATGAGTGTCGCCACTAAGGAAATCGCGATGATGGGGCAGAGTGTTTGGACGAACATTTTGTATTATCTGGTTGTGGCGACCTTTGTGTCGGGACTTTATAACTTTGTGCTTTTGTGCCGAAAGGAGCATTTTGATGTCGGGCTGGCGGTTCGGTCGGTCTTTGCGCGGGAAGTTATTCATACCGGTATTTATGTTGTCGGGTTTTCGGCGGCGCTGATTGCCGCCAAGACAATGGCTATGCGTTTGGCGCCCAATCCGGGGTATGTGGTGACGCTTTTGCTGACAGCGCCATTGTTTGTGTTTATGCTGACCCGCACGAGGCAATTCGGCAATCTGTCGGCCAAGGCGGGGTTTGCGATGCTGTTCTTTTTGGTGTTGATTATGATATTGGTTAACGGCAATTTTGATGTGACGGATTAGGCCACAAGGCGAGGCAAAATATAGTCCAAAAGTAAAAATCCTTTTGCCGAGGCTTTGAGTGTGTCGTTTGTTTCTTCAATCAGATTTTCGGACAGCGCTTCTTTTTTGAAGCTGGTGTCTAAAAAGGTTTCCAACGGCTGTCCGATAATCTCGGCAAAGCGGTCTTTGTTGAGGCCTTTCGTTAGGCGCAGTCCCATCAGAATCAATTCTTCGGCGCGTTCCTCCGGCGATAGTTCTTCCAGATGAACGAGGTCGGTTTGGGCAAAAAATCGATTACCTTTTTTGAAACGTCCGTGCGCAGTTTGCCCGATACCGATATAATCCCGTCCTGTCCAATAGACCAGATTATGCTTTGAGGCGAATCCGTTTTGAGCATAGTTGGAAACTTCGTATTTGAGATAGCCTTTCGGGGCTAAAAACTTTTCTGTTTCAGTATAAAGCTCTGTGGCTTTTTCTTCATCTAAAGGCTTAATGTTTTTACGGAAAAACAAGGTGTTTTCTTCGATTGTGAGCTGATAAAGCGAGATATGTTTTAGCCCGAAAGCGCACAGCGTGTCAAGCTGTTTTTGCCAGCCGGCCAAGGTTTGATTGGGCAGCGCATAGATTAAATCGACCGAGTGGTTGTCAAAGTTTTTCAACACGGAGTCAATGGCGCTAAGCGCTTCACGGGCGGTATGCGTGCGTCCCAGAAATTTGAGCCCTTGGTCATCTAAGGACTGAACGCCCAAAGACAGTCTGTTGATGCCGCTTTGGCGCAAATCGGCGAAGAGCGTTGGCGTTTGGGTGTTTGGGTTTGCCTCAAGCGTGATTTCAATATGCTCGTCTGTCGGCCACAGGGCGGTAATTTTATTAAGTATTCGCTCAATGTTTTGCGGCTGTATCAGCGAAGGGGTTCCGCCGCCGAAAAAAACAGAGATAATTTTTCGTTCGGGTAGGAGTTCTTTGTATTTTTCAAGCTGGTTCAGATAGCCGTCGATGATTTTGTTCTGGTCGACATTTTTTTGAACACGGCTGAAAAAGTCGCAATAGGGGCACTTGCTGCGGCAGAACGGCCAATGTAGATAGATGCTGAGATCAGAGGCTGAATCCGTCATTACAGGATAAACTTCGACAAATCGGTGTGGACGGTGTATTTGCTCAGTTTTTCCTCAACGAAATCCGTGGTAATCGTCAACTCTTGTCCGCTCTTGTCTGCCGCCGTGAAGCTGATGTCCTCAAGCAAAATTTCTAAGACCGTGTGCAGGCGGCGCGCGCCGATGTTTTCGACATTTTCATTGATGGCAACGGCAATGTCGGCAATCTTGTCAATGGCGGCGGGTTCAAATTTCAGTTTGAAATTTTCGGTGCCGAGCAGGGCAATATATTGCTCAATCAGGTTGGCCTCGGGTTCAGTCAAAATGCGCACAAAGTCGTTGTGCGTCAGGGCATGAAGCTCAACCCTTATCGGCAGACGCCCCTGAAGTTCGGGCAGCATGTCCGACGGTTTGGCCAGATGAAAAGCACCTGAGCAAATAAATAAGATGTGGTCAGTTTTAATCATGCCGTATTTTGTGGAAACGGTTGTGCCCTCAATCAGCGGAAGTAAATCCCTCTGAACACCCTCGCGGGAGACATCGCCGCGGGTTCCTTCGGTCTTGCCGGTAATCTTGTCAATCTCGTCAATAAAGACAATGCCGTCATTTTCGACCGCACGGACAGCCTCGGAGATAATGGCGTCGTCGTCCAGCAGTTTGTCGCATTCTTCATCAACCAGAGCTTTAAAGGCTTCGGCAACTTTGAGTTTGCGCGTTTTGTATTTTTGCGGCGCGCCGCCCATCAAATCGCCAAGGCTTATCATGCCCATGGAGGCGCCGGGCATGCCGGGGATATCGATTGTCGGCATGGAAGAAGAGGCGCTTTCGAGCAAGGAAATTTCAACTTCGCGCTCGTCGATTTGGTGCTGGCGGAACAGTTGTAAAAATTTGGCTTTTGTTTCTTCGCCGGCCGTTTCGCCGACCAAGGCCTCAATCAAACGTTCTTCGGCGGCTTCTTCGGCCTTGGCGCAGACGCTTTTGCGCATCTGCTTGCGAGTTTGGCCGATGGCAATCTCAACCAAATCGCGGATAATGCTTTCGACATCACGGCCGACATAGCCGATTTCGGTAAATTTTGTCGCCTCGACTTTAATAAAAGGGGCTTTGGCCAGTTTTGCCAAACGGCGGGAAATTTCTGTTTTGCCGACGCCGGTCGGGCCAATCATCAAAATGTTTTTCGGCACAATTTCTTCTTTGAGTTTATCGGGCAGCTGCATTCGGCGCCATCTGTTGCGCAAGGCAACGGCGACGGCTTTTTTGGCTTCTTCCTGACCGATAATATATTTGTCAAGTTCCGAAACGATTTCACGCGGGCTGAAATTAGTCATTGGTAATGCTTTCCATAATAACGTTGTGGTTTGTGAAAATATCTATGTCTCCGGCAATTTTCATGGCTTTTGCGGCGATATCTTCAAGCTTGAGTCCTTTGATATCATAGAGGGCTTTGGCGGCGGCCATGGCATAATTTCCGCCGGAGCCGATGCCGATAATTCCGTCGTCGGGTTCCATGACTTCGCCCGTGCCCGAGATGACCAGAGAGGTGTCTTTGTCGGCCACTATCATAAAGGCTTGGAGCTGGCGCAGATATTTGTCCATGCGCCAATCTTTGGCCAATTCGACAGCGGCGCGTTTGAGCTGGTTGGTATGTTTTTCCAGTTTGGCTTCAAGTCTCTCAATCAGCGTCATTCCGTCGGCAGCCGCACCGGCAAATCCGGCAATGATGTTTCCGTTGCCGATGCGGCGAACCTTGATTGAATGAGATTTGAAGACGACGCTTTCGCCTAAGGTTGCCTGTCCGTCGCCGGCCATTACAACCTGATTGCCTTTTCTGATACATAAAATAGTTGTCATTTGAAATCCTTTTGATGAGGTTAATACCTTATATCTAGGTAAAATTCCGGCGTTATGCAAGAGGAATGCGCAAAAAAATGCCCCGATTTTTGAAGCGTCGGGGCATTGGACTTATGCGACGAGGTTTATTTTCTCTTAAGTGCCTCAACCGGTTTGGGCGATGTATCAGCTTTTGAATTGTCGATGGCATCGGCAATCGGCGTGTAGACGCGAACTGGTTTCGGCTTTTCGACGACAGGCGCCTGACCGCAAATTTCAAGTCCGAGGCTCTTTAACGCCGTCTCAATCGGGATAAACAAATCCGGCGAGGTGTCTGTCTTTTTGGTTTCGTGCGCAATGCCGATAATATTTCCTTTTTGATCAATCAAAGCGCCGCCCAAAGTGACTGTCTGGACAAAAGTATCAACGATAATTTCCGCACCACGGTCTTCAGACCAGCGATAGCCGATGACGCGGCCTTCGTTGTCAATATAGTTTTCGCCGTCTTCATCAAAGTTCAAAAGACCAAGCGTCAACAAAATATCCTGATTGACTTCAGGCAATGTCAAAGACATCGGCAAGGGTTGGTAAGCAGTCGGTTTGTCGAGCAGCAGAACAGCCACATTCTTTGTCGGGTTGACGCGGAAAGCCGAGGCTTTGAAGCTCTTGCCGTTGATTGTTTTCAAATCATAGGCGTTGTTGTCTTTTTGAATCAAATCGGCTGATGTCAGAACCAGATTATCGGCAATAATCAGACCGGCGCCTTTTTTGCCCGAGGCATTTTCGACAGAAACAATAGAAGCTCTCAATTTGTAGAGATTTTCCGGTTTCAGGTTTTCAAAAGGCGGGTTGTTTTGGATGCAAAACTGATTGTCAATCGAGGCAAAGGCCGACTCGCCGACGGTGTTGATTTCGATGTTGCTTCCAAAGCCCGTTGATCCGCCGTCTTCGGTAACTTGAGCTTCTTTGAGCGTGTCAATCTCAAGCGGAATATCAACAAAGTAATCATCGGTTAATTTGATTTCTTCCGGTGTTTCCAAAATACATTCCTCTTCTGGAATCTCAATGGTCTGGCAGTCTTCGCTGACTTCAAAATGACTGTCGGCCACACCGCCTTCAGATTCAATCATATCAGGATCACATTCTTCGCCGTCGATGGTCAGATATTGGTAACGGACGCCACCCTCGGATTCAACAGGGACGCGGCGGCATTCCTCATGAGAAATCGGTGTAAATGTTTTGTTTTTGCCTCTGCGATGGTTATGCGTGCCGCGCTCACATCCCTGCAGGGCTTCAATTCCTTTGATTTCGGCCGCATATTGTGTGTTAAAGCAAGAGGCGCAATATTCATCTTCCGAGATTTGCACAAGTTGAGAATCGATGTCACTTTGGTAAACACGTCTGGAGAGTGTGTCATTCAGGCAGCTTATTTCTGGGATTTTGACCAGAGCATCTTCAAAAGCGCGTTCAGCAAGCAAGGTTTCGCCGTTGGGTTCGCCTTCCATGATTTGGCCGTAACCAGTTGTTGTGCCGCGGCAATAAACATGGTCTTTTTTGAGGTTCATCACGCGCCATGTCACGGTCATTTCGGAGGAACCGCTACGCAGCTTTTTGTTTTTGGCTTCTTCCCAGTCAAATTCGTCACAGATATTCATAAAGTAATCCGTGATTTCGGCCGTGATGACATATTCGGCCTGACGTTTGTCAGAATCGGGGTAATAAACGCTGTTTTGTTCAACGACAACAGGATAAAAGTCATTCATTGTCTCGTAAAAGACATCAAAAAAGTGCATATCCTTTTGCAAGGTGCGTCCTTGGTTCAAAAAGGCGTTTTTGGATTCGCGGCGGCATCCGAAAATGCGAAAACGGTAGTTGCCGAGCTTGGTGTCAAAATCGTCATATTTGCGGCTCTTTTTGATTCTGAAATCGACGTTTTCGAGTTTAATCGGCGCATAAGAGTCGCGGCTTTGATGGAGCAGAGTATAGGCATCATAATGCGCATCATCGATAATCAGCGTTTGATAGCGGATTTTTTGCTTATCCTGAAGATAAGAAATACGGCGGACGGGTTTCTTTTTGGCCGGTTCGCACATACAGTCAAACAAACCGAGAGTAGAATCGGCTCCTCCGTCGCACATGCAGGGGAGAAGTTCCGGACTTTCTTTGCTGCAGGCGGCCAGAGCCAAAGCCGACAGCATGAGAGTTAAGCTTAGATTTTTTCGCATTTAGATGACAAGCTCCTGTTAATCCTTAGAAATATTGACTTTGCCGGTATGACAAAGCTTCAGCTATATGCAGTTTAAGGATTTTTGATTCATTTTGCAAGTCCGCAATTGTTCTTGCTAACCGCAAAGTGCGATGATAGGCGCGTGCAGAGAGCAAATTTTTGTCCGCAAAGGCAATTAAAAGGGCTTCGGCGTCTTTTTCCATTTCGCAGACAGCCTCTAAAAGCTTACCTTTGAGGCCTGCGTTTGTATGAAATGCCGTTTCGCCCAAAGCACGGAGTCTGTCGCTTTGAATTTTTCGGGCAGCAATGACTCGGCTCTGGATAACTTTTGAAGATTCGCCTGTTTTGGCCTCGGCCAGATCCCATGGATTGACTGCGGGGACTTCAATTTTGATATCAATACGATCCAACAGCGGACCGGATATTTTGGACATATATTCTTTGGCGCAAATCGGCGCGCGGGCACATTCTTTTTCTTTGATGCCCAGATAGCCGCAGCGGCACGGGTTCATGGCCGCAATCAGCTGAAAGTCGGCCGGATAGGAGGTGTGCGCGTTTACGCGGGAAATTTGAATTGAGCCGTTTTCGAGCGGTTGGCGCAGGGCTTCAAGCGTCGGACGGTTAAACTCGGGCAGTTCGTCCAAAAACAACACGCCGTTGTGCGCCAGAGAAATCTCTCCGGGGGTGCCTTTGCGGCCGCCGCCGACCAGAGCCGGCGTTGAGGCGTTGTGATGAGGCGATCGAAACGGACGTATAAAATTGAGGGCGGAATCTTTGAGCTCTCCGGCAATGGAGTGAATCATTGAAGTTTCAAGAGCTTCTTCAAGGCTCATCGGCGGCAAAATTGTCGGCAGTCTGGCCGCCAGCATAGATTTGCCCGAGCCGGGAGGACCGACCATCAACAGGTTGTGTCCGCCGGCCGCGGCAACTTCAAGCGCGCGTTTGGCTGTTTCTTGGCCTTTGACATCGGCCATATCCAAAGGCGATGCCGCAACGACTTGTTTATCGGCAGAGGGCGGCGGAAGCGTTTCAGTTCCTTTCAGGTGGTTAATCAGGCTGGCCAGATGCGGGGCAGCGATAATGTCTTTGACCTTTGTCCATGCAGCTTCCGATCCGCAGGCTTTGGGGCAGATGATGCCCATATTGTTTTTGGAGGCATAAACCGCAACGGGCAAAACGCCGTTAACCGGCAGGATCTCTCCGTCGAGTCCCAATTCGCCCAAAATAACATATGATTTCAGCTTTTCAGCCGGCACAACGCCCATCACGGCCAAGATGCCGAGCGCTAAAGGCAGGTCAAAATGAGAGCCTTCTTTGAGCAAATCGGCGGGCGCCAGATTGATGACAATTCGTTTGGCAGGGAGCTGCAACCCCAGGGATTGGATAGCGGCGCGCACACGCTCTTTGCTTTCGGCGATGGCTTTGTCGGGCAGACCGACAATGATAAAATTGGGCAAACCTGAAGAAATTTGCGTTTGCAAATCAACCTTTTGAACCTCAAGTCCGTTGAACGTCAGCGTGTTGATATGCGTTAACATCAAGCAATCCTACCAACGGGGGGTTAATTCGCCGTCGCGCCAGCGGCGTGTCGGGAAGGTGTCGACCGTCAGGGCATCAAAACGAGCCGGTTTTGTCGGAATATCGCCAAGGCGCGTAAAACCTTTGGATTCATAATAGGCGGCGCAGTCTTCGGCGGAATAATCCGGATTGCCGTAACAATAAACAACCGTGCGGTCATTCATGTTTTGAAGACCGATACGTTCGCCGGCGGCTTCGGTAACGGCCGCAAAAATCAGGCAAAAAAACAAGAAAATTCCGGAAATACTGATAATCTGATTAAGTCTCATGGATTTTGTCCTTTGATTTGATATATTTACCCCATAACAAAAAAAGATTAAATCTTCTTTAAAATAAGCAGAGAAAAAGCTTGCAAATTAAAGATTTTGTGGTATAAACAGCCTCGTCCTTGCCGCGGACGAGATGTGTTTGCGGCTATACAAAGGGTGATTCCGGCGGCTGCGTCGGGGTCAAATTGTTGAGAATCCATAAGGAGTTACATTTGATGAATAAATATGAAAGCGTGTTTATTGCACGTCAGGATTTGGGCGCCTCTCAGGTCAGTTCTTTGATTGACAGCCTGAAAGAAGTTGTTGCTTCTCAGGGCGGCGAGGTTGTCCGCGTTGATAACTGGGGTTTGAAAAACCTTGCTTATCGCATTAAGAAAAACCGTAAAGGTCACTATGTTCTGCTGAATATCTCTGCTCCGGCTCAGGCTGTTGCGGAATATGAGCGTGTTATGCGTGTTAATGAAGACATTATTCGTTATATGACAATTAAAGTTGAGGATTTTTCCGAGGCTTCCGCCAATGACGATGGTGCCGAGACGGCTGTTGAAGAATAGGAGAACATAAAATGGCTAAACAAGTATTCTTTAGAAGAAAAAAGAGCTGCCCGTTTTCCGGCGAAGACGGACTCAAAATCGACTACAAAGATGTTAAGCTTTTGTCCCGTTATATTTCGGAAAAAGGCAAAATCATCCCCAGCCGTATCACTTCTGTTTCGGCTAAAAAGCAGAGAGAATTGGCTCGCGCTATTAAAAGAGCCCGTTATCTCGCTTTGTTGCCCTATGTTGCAATGTAAAGTTTAAGAGGAGAAGAATTATGGAAGTTATCTTGCTTGAACACATTGAAAAATTGGGCAAAATGGGCGATAAAGTTAATGTTAAGAACGGTTTTGCCCGCAACTATCTGCTGCCCCAGAAGAAAGCTTTGCGCGCGACGGAAGCCAATTTGGCTGTTTATGAAAAACAGAAAGCCGAGTTGGAAGCCCACAACAAAAAGCTGTTTGAAGCTGCTTCAAAGTTGGCTGAAGATTTGAAGGGGTATTCTACCGTTTTGATTCGTCAGGCTGCCGAGACCGGCCAATTGTATGGTTCGGTTACCATTCGCGACATTGCCGCCGCTATTAAAGAGGCCGGTTTTGCCGTTGAGCGCCGTCAGGTCTTTTTGGACAAGACAATCAAAGATTTGGGTGTCTATCAGGTTAAGTTGAACTTGCATCCTGAAGTTACTCAAACAATTTTGGTTAACGTTGCCAGAACAGACGATGAGGCCAAGAAACAGGCTAAAGCTTTTGAAAACGCTTAGGCGCTTTTCTTAAAGTTTTTGATGAAAAAATCTCCGATTGATAAGATCGGAGATTTTTTTTGACTTGGCTAAAAATGTTTTACAAATGCTGACAGCATGTTTAATTCTTTTTCAAACTCTTCTCTTGTGAAAACGGTTTCTTTTTTATCTGTTTTTCCAATAGAGTGTAGAATATATTTATTGGCTTTTTTTAAGACTTGCCGGTAGAGGGGATTTTGAATTGCCGAGATATAGACTTCATCAACAAGAGATTCATATTCGGCGCTTTCCCGATTAAAAGTTTTTCCTTGCCAATAGATTGTTCCGGTTGCTCTCCAATTATAATCACTGACGGACTGAATGTGATAAGCTTCGGTGCCGCTGTATGCAAAGACGTATTTTTGAATATCGGCATTCGGGAATTTTATTCCTTGAAAAAAAGATTCAATGCTGTTTAGCTCAAAACCTCTGAAATAAAATTGATATGGAAACAGATTGGATAAGGCCTTAGATAGGGAAGATTTTATTTTAAAACCAACATTAATCCATTGGTCACATTCCGGAATTAGTTCTCCGGCCTCATCTGTTAGGGGGGAACCGCAGCAAAATGATGTGTCGTTTATATGAGTGATTTCATGTGCGGTGAATGTTCGGGGTCTTTTAAAATCCTGAAACGCGGACAGTTCGTTTTTTATTTTTTCTTCAATTTCAGACATATCGACAGTTAGATAAATGTTAATTTTGATAAAGGGAGCTTTTTTTGTATTTGTCGACGGCAAAGCGCACCAAAACACCGATAATCGCAGCCACAGGGACAGCTATCATCAAGCCTAAGAATCCCAGCAAAACGCCGCCTGCCAACAAAGCAAACATAACCCAAACCGGATGAAGGCCGATAGAGTCTCCGACCAGTTTCGGGGTCAAAAAGTTTCCTTCTAAGAATTGTCCGACAGCAAAAACGCCAATGACTTCGGCAATCGGAATCCAGCTGTCAAATTGCGCAAAAGCAATGGCCATGGCCGTGACAAAGCCGACAATCGAGCCGACATAAGGAATAAATGAAATGACGCCGGCAATAAACCCGACCAACAGCCCCAAGTCAAGCCCGACAATCGTCAGCCCTATGGCATAAAACGAACCGAGGAGCACGCAGACCATCAATTGTCCTCTGATAAAAGATGAGATGATTTTATCAATGGCTTTGGCTTGTGTTTCAATTTCTTTTTTGTAGGCTTTGGGGAGGAGGTCGTCAACTTTTTTGACAAAGCTGTCCCAGTCGCGCAGCATATAAAAAGCAACCACCGGCGTAATCAATATCAATGACAAGATGTTAAACAACGCATATCCGCCGGTTATCAGACGACGTAGAACGCTGCCCAAAAGTTTGAGCCCGCCGGAAAGATTTCCTTGCAGGTATTCTTTGATTTTTTCGGTGCTGAGGCCGGGGATATTTTCCTGAATGTTGGCTAAAAAGGGCTCAAGCTTTTTGTTGAGGGAGAGCATATATTGAGGCACAATGGCAATAAAATCGGCCAGTTGCTTATCAATCAATCCGGCCAAGGCAATGAATGCCGGAACCAAAATCAATACAGCCAACAACAAGACAAGGCAGGTTGCGCCCGTGCGACCGATTTTGAGTTTTTCGAATCGTGAGGCCAGCGGGTCAAATAAATAGCCGATGATAATTCCCGCGACAAACGGAAGCAGCACGGAACGCAGCGCATAGACACACAGCGCAAACAAACCAAGCAGAATAAGCCAAAAAGTCCGATTTTTATTTGCGGTTGCTGTCATGTTAGTCTCCGATGTTTTTCAGAATCATATAATTTCCGCCGTTTTCGAGGCTGTATCCTTTGGTGCGCAACTGACGCAGCAAGTTTGGAAACTCGCCTGTGTAGCGGATTTTGAATTGGGCTTTTCCTTGAGCCATGGCCTGAACCTGCATATCGGTCACTTCTTCAAGAGCTTTTATTTTTTGTTCGGCATTAATCCATTGTCCCAGCGATCCGAAAGGATAGAGAATTGTTACTTCGGATTCTTTGGCGCTTTGGTTTGTTTTTTGAGTTAGAATCTCCTGCTCCAACTGGCGGCTGACCTCATCAACGGCTTTTACAAATAATTCTGATCCCGAGGATTTGGCGCCGGCGACTTTTATTTCGCGGCGGGTGCCGGAGAGAGAAGTTGCCATAATGTTGAGGCCTTCCACTCCATCATAAGACGCGTCCAACACATAAACATCTGTCGCGCCGTTTAAGCGCATGGCTTTTTCAAGGGCCTGAGAATCTGTTGCGGCGGCTTCGCTAGCATTCAGCGCGGCGGTGTTGCCGGCAGATGTCGGAATGGAGATAAATTTGATGGCCGAGGAGATAGAGGCGTTGTCCCAAGCCTGTTTCCAGAGATTGTTTGATTCCCACAGCATGGGGGCGTCGTCCGAAAATTCCCGAAACAGCGGCACAATTAAGATTTTTGTGCTGTTTGAGGAAAGCATCGGAATTTCACGCTCTTTCATATATTCTTTGAGCAGGTCTTCGTTAATGACAATTCTTAAATCGGCCATGTAGCGCACATCAGAATTTCGTTCGCTGACAACGGAAGTTTCTTTGACAAAGTTGATGAGCTGCGCGTCGGTCATGCCGGCGATTTTGGCGGCGCCATTTTGGGTGGAGATGCGGCGGGCGACAGCCGTTACGGCGGCGCGGTTGGCGTTGCTCATGGCTTTTTCGCGCGCTAAAGAGGCGTTTTCATCGGTGACATCAACTTTGATTTCAACCGTAAAACGCTCGTCCGAGGCCAAAGCCTGTCCGCACAACATCACAAAACAAACTGCAAAAACAGATAGAATACGCACTTTTGTCTCCGTTAGAAAATTTCGATGTCACTAAAGAAATAGCCGATTTCACGTTTGGCGCTTTCGGGAGAATCGGATCCGTGAACCGAGTTTTTGTCGATGGAAAGGGCAAAAGTCTTGCGAATGGTGCCTTCTTCGGCAACAGCAGGATTGGTCGAGCCCATAATCTTGCGGTAACGCGTGATAGCGTCGTCGGCTTCCAAAACCTGAACAACAACAGGTGCCGAGCTCATAAAACGAACCAGATTGTCGTAAAAAGATTTGCCTTTGTGTTCGGCATAGAATCCCTCGGCTTGAGCCAGAGAGAGGCGAATCATCTTTTGAGCAATGATTTTGAGACCAGCTTCCTCAATCATCGCGTTGATTTTTCCGGTAATATTGCGCGTCGTTGCATCAGGTTTGATAATGGATAAAGTCTTTTCCATAGCGGTATCTCCTTGAAATGAAAACAGATATTCCACCACAAGATATAATACTTTATACAAATAAGCAAAAGATATTTTGACTTTTGTTTAATAAAGTTGTTTATTATACAAAAATTCGGACTAATTTTTCATGAAAGGGAAAAAATGACTACGTTTATAGAGGGCGTTATTGCTAAGGCCAAACAAGGCAACAAAACAATTGTTTTGCCCGAGGGTGAAGATATCAGAGTTTTGGAAGCGGCTTATCTGCTGACTAAAGATAAGATTGCCAAAATTGTTCTTTTGGGTGATGAGACTGAAATTTCGAAAACTTTTGCCGAAAAAGGCTGGGCAATGAACGGTATCAAGGTTATTAATCCCAAGACATCCGACAAACTTCAGGCTTATGCCGATTTATTTTATGACTTGCGCAAAGAAAAAGGAATCAGCCGCGAAGATGCTTTGAAAACCGCTCTTAACCCCAATTATTTCGGCACCTTGATGATTAAATCCGGCGATGCCGACGGCATGGTTTCCGGTGCGGCTCATTCAACGGCCGATACGGTTCGTCCGGCTTTGCAGATTGTTAAATCAGCACGAAAAGATATGGATGTTTCGTCTTTCTTCTTTATGAGCAAAGACGGAAAAACATTTATCTTTTCAGATGCCGGTTTGACGCCGAATCCTGATGAGCGCGGGTTGGCCAATATTGCCATCCAGTCGGCTCAGACGGCAGTTCAGTTCGGAATTAAACCGGATATTGCCATGCTGTCTTATTCAACTTATGGTTCGGCTAAGGGCGATATGGTTTCAAAAGTTCAAAATGCTGCCAAAATCGGTAAAGAATTGGCCGCGTCTGATGAGTTTAAGGGGCTTGGAATTCGTCTTGACGGCGAGCTTCAGGCCGATGCGGCGTTGGTTGAAAGCGTTGCAAAATCCAAAGCTCCGGGGAGCGAGGTTGCCGGACACGCATCTATTTTAATCTTTCCGGATCTGAATGCCGGAAATATCGGTTATAAACTTCTTCAACGTTTGGGCGGATATGAAGCTTATGGACCGATTTTACAGGGGATTAAGGCGCCGATTAATGATTTGTCCAGAGGCTGCAATGCAACGGATATTGTCGGGGCTGTTGCTATTACGGTTGTTCAGGCTATGTCAATTTAATCAGATAAGGAACAAAAGATATGAAAAAAATTTTGGTTTTGAATTCGGGATCTTCTTCGCTTAAATATCAGCTGTTTAATGTCGACGGAGACAAATATGAGGTTGTTGCCAAAGGATTGGCCGAACGTATCGGCATTGATGCCTCAAAAGTCAGTATTAAACGCGCCGATGGCACAAAAAAAGAAGTTATGGTTGATTTGCCAACTCATAACGAGGCTTTGAGAGAGGTTTTTAATCTGTTGTTGGACGGTGTGATTAAAGATTTGAGCGAGATTTCGGCTGTTGGGCATCGTATTGTTCATGGCGGCGAAATTTTTACGGGATCTGTTTTGGTTGATGAAAAAGTTATTCAGGATATTGACGAGCTGTCGACTTTGGCACCGCTACATAATCCGGCAGCCGTTTTGGGTTTGAGAGCCGTTCAAAATGCTTTGCCTCATGTGCCGCAAGTAACGGTTTTTGATACGGCATTTCATCAGACAATGCCGAAAGAGGCCTTTTTATACGGTATTCCGTTGAATCAATATACGGACTATAAAATCCGCCGTTATGGTGCGCACGGTACATCTCACAGATATGTTTCGGAAGAAATTGCTAAAATTCTTGGCAAAAACAATCGGCTGATTGTTTGTCATTTGGGTAACGGGGCGTCTTTGTCGGCGATTAAAGACGGCGTTTGTATGGATACGTCCATGGGCTTTACGCCGCTTGGCGGAATCATTATGGGAACCCGTTCGGGCGATATGGATCCTTATATTCCGCTGCACATTATGAAGACTCAAGGTTTGAGCGTCGATGAAATGAATGTTTTCCTGAATAAAAAGAGCGGTATGTTCGGATTGACAGGATTTGCAGATATGCGCGATGTCGAAAATCTGTATTTGCAGGGTGATGCAAAGGCTGTTGATGCCATGAATACTTATGTTTATACAATTGTCAAATTTATCGGCAGCTATATTGCGGCTTTGGGAGGTGTTGATGCGATTGCCTTTACGGCAGGTATCGGCGAAAACTCTCCGATTATCCGCAAGATGGTTTTGGAACGGCTGAGCTATTTGGGTATTTCGGTTGATGAAGAAGCCAACAACCGCCGCGGCGATATTGAAGAAATTTCGACCAAGGGCTCAAAGGTCAGGGCTTTTGTTATTCCGACCAATGAAGAACTTATGATTGCCAAAGACACGGTTGCTTTGACAAAATAAGTTGGTTTTTCAGGTAAGAAAAAATCCGCTGATAATCAGCGGATTTTTTTGGAATATCAATTTTACATCGGCGAGGGAACAGGAAGCTTGGCCGGTGCGTTGGGACCTTTAGGAATAACGGCTCCTTCTGTCGGAGCATTTGGTCCTTTGGGGATAATCGGACTGTTTGCGGCGGCATTAGACCCCTTGGGGATAACGGGGCCATCAACGGCGGCATTCGGGCCTTTAGGCATAATGGGAGCGGCAGCGTTAGGTCCTTTGGGAATAACCGGACCATCAACGGCGGCATTTGGTCCTTTGGGTATAATAGGGCTGTTTGCATTTAAGTTAGGCATGTTCGGTGCGCCCGGAATAATCTTTTGCGGCGCAGGTTCATCGGACAAGGTTGTCATATTGTTCAAAATGGCGTGATTTACTTTGTCTCCGACTTTAATGTCATGCCGCTTGACTTGACCAGCGTTGAGTTCAATTACGGCTCTAATTGGATCACGCGAGATAATTTTATCTTCGGACATCGGAACGGCGCGCTCTTTAATCATACTGATTGTTGCATCCGGCGCAACAAAAATCATATCCAGAGAAATTTTTGTATTTTTCATCCACATGGCAATCGGGCGGACAGGATAAATGTTAAAAATCATTCCGTTGTTAAGAGGAAGCTCCGAACGATACATCAGTCCTTTTTGCAGCTCTTCAGGGGTCTTTGCAACCTCGACATTGAACCGGATTTCGCCGTTTGATGTTGTAATGATTAACGGAGTCGTCGGTTTTTGTTCAAGTTCTTTTGAACAGGCTGCCAAAAGAAGTAAAATTGCCAAAAGGGATGTTTTTTTGAACATTAGTGAAAATCTCCTTAATATTTATTTTTTGTCTGAATGAAGTTTGCGCGGGTGCCAGGCCGATACTTTGACAGGGCCGTTTTGCGACAGAAGTATTTTTGATGCGTGGTTTTCGGCCTTGTCTTTTTGGATGGATCCGGCAAAAGAATCGGTAAAATACATCGGATTGACGATTGTTTCTTCCTCAGGTCTGTAAAAATGTTTGAAACATTCTAAAGAAAGAATGAAACGTTCCAATTCTTCTTCGGATTGACCGGCATATTTTTTCCATATCAAATCCAAAAATGTTGTTATTTCTTCTTTAAAGACAGGGGCATTCATTAGCGGCAGGCCGAACGACATAATTTGTCGAATAGTTGGTTCATAAAATCCCGAGCGTCCGCATACAAATAAAGACGGCATCAAAAATTTGCCGGATTTGAGGGCATAATGAATTTGAGCCAAAAACAGCAGGTGTTGTAATTTGGATTCTGTCAAACGTCTTTTTTCCGACTCGGCGCGGCGGCAGAGCCAATTTGTAATTTCCAACGAGGAAATAATATTTTGTCCGGACATTGGTTTTCTCCATATCTGTGCCCCGATAAAATGCAGTATACTATAACTCTTGAAAATTACAAATGATTATTAAAAGATAATCACGTCAAATATTTGCTTAAAAATCCGTTTTTGCTCTTGTGTAAAACGGATTAATGTTTTATCTTGCCAAAAGGATGAATTTTTTAGGTAGGGTTTATAAACGATGCTGTTTTACAAAAGTTTGAAAAATTTATTGGCTGTTGCGGCTTCCGTTATGCTGTTGAGCGGATGCGCAAGCGCGATTTTTCCCGATTTTGAGGAAAATAATGATATTGTGGTTGATGACGGCGGAAAAGTTGAAGTCCGCAAAGTTAAAGAAGACGGAATCTTGGTCGGAGATAAAGAAAATGCCTCTTACGAAGGCGATGAAGATGACACTGCTGATGAGGTCGATGTTGCAGATGCTCCAGTCGTTGAGGGTGATGAAGATGCTGTTTCTCCGGCAAAAGTGATTGAGGTCAAGGCTGATGATATTGCGCCGGTTGAAACGGCCGAAGCAGAAGATAATGTTAAAGTGACGGAGGCTTCAGCTGATGAAAAAGTCTTGGAAGCTCAAGACGATTCCGAACCGCAAGGACCGAGCATGCATTATCTGGCCGAGACGATTTATTTTGAAAACGGCGGCGCTGTTGTTGATGCCTCTTATCGTTCGGCTTTGAGAAAGCTGGCCAAAATTGTTAAAGAAAATGATGCCGCTGTTACGGTTTATGGATTTGCATCGTCCAGAACGCGCGATACAGATCCCGCAACGCACAAATTGGCCAATTTCAAGGTTTCGGCCGAGCGGGCGGAAAACACAGCCAAGGCTTTGCGTCGAGCCGGTGTTCCTGCTGATAAAATTACCACTCAGGCGATGTCGGATTCAATGCCCATGTATCAGGAAGTTATGCCCGAGGGCGAGCGTCTGAACCGCCGCGCCGAGATTTATCTGACATATTAGTTCAATGGCAGCCGAATCCGATAATCCAGTTTCTTTTGGGGGCAATCTCTGGCAGATTGCCTCCGCAGATGAACGTTTGTCGGAACTTTTGGTTCAAAAATATAATCTGCCGTTTTTAATGTCTAAAATTATGGTGCTGCGAGGTATCGGGCCAGATGAAACGGCGGCTTTTTTGTCTCCGAAAATTAATGTGCTGATGCCGGATCCGTTTGTTTTGAAAGATATGGAAAAGGCGGCTTTGCGGATTGCCGAAGCCATTCAAAATAAACAGCATATTGCCATTATCGGCGATTATGACGTGGACGGGGCAACGTCGACTTCTGTGATGAAACTTTTTTTGCGTTCGGTCGGCGTGGAGCCAGATGTCCATATTCCAGACCGCGATGAAGGGTATGGCCCGAGCCGGCAGGCTGTTGATGATTTTAAGGCCAAAGGCGCAGAGCTTTTGATAACTTTGGATTGCGGCACAACGGCATTTGATCCTTTGGAATATGCTGTTTCGTTGGGAATGGATGTTATTGTTTTGGATCATCACGAGGCGGAGGTTAAGCTTCCTCAAATTTATGCTCTGGTTAATCCCAAAAGACTTGATGATCTGAACGATTATCCTTATCTGAAATATATGGCGGCGGTTGGGGTTGTTTTTATGACGGTTGTGGCAGTTAATCGGGCGCTGCGCCAACGCGGTTTTTATACGGAGAAGAATCCGGAACCGGATTTGAAAAAATGGCTTGATTTGGTTGCTTTGGGAACGGTGTGCGATGTGGTGCCGCTCAAAGGCTTGAACCGTGCTTATGTTGCGCAGGGGCTCAAGATTATGGCCGGACGCACCAATATCGGTTTAACGACCTTGATTGATAAGGCCAATTTGACCGAAGCACCGACTGCTTTTCATCTGGGGTATGTGCTCGGCCCCAGAATTAATGCTTGCGGACGCGTGGGAGATGCGTCTATGGGCAACCAGCTTTTGTGTGCCACAAGCGACTATCAGGCGCAGCTGTTGGTCGATAAGCTTAATGAATTTAATGTGGCGCGCAAGGATATTGAAAACCATGTTTTGCTGTCGGCAATTGAGATTTTGGAAGGTCAGCCGCAGGAATATCCGATTGCTTTTGTGTATGGGCATGATTGGCACCAAGGGGTTATCGGGATTGTCGCTGGACGGCTTAAGGAACGGTATAATGTGCCGTCTTTTGTGATGTCGGTTGAGGCAGATGAGGTCAAAGGGTCGGCGCGTTCCGTTCCGCAGATTGATTTGGGCGCCTTGATTATTTCCGCCAAAGAAAAAGGTCTGATTACAAAGGGCGGCGGACATACTATGGCGGCTGGTTTTTCGCTGGAAGAAAGCAAGCTTGAGGATTTTAGAAAGTTTGTAGGGGAATATGTGACTGAACACCTCGGACAGGAGGCCGTAACGCCGGTTTTGGAAATAGATGCTGTTTTGGATGCCGGCGGGGCGACGGTGGAGCTGGCGGATTGTTTGGAACGTTTGGAACCTTTTGGTGCGGGTAATCCGGAGCCTAAGTTGATGCTTAAACATATTCGCATAATCAAACCCTCTCTTATTGGCACGGGGCATGTCCGCTGTGTTTTGACTTCCGAAAACGGCGGCTCGATAAAAGCTATTGCTTTTAGGGTAGGGGATAATGATATCGGCAATGCCATGTTGACGGCCAAAAATACTTTTTTTGACGTGGTCGGCGTGCTTCGGCATGACCGTTGGAATGGCCGTAATGAGGCACAATTTATTATAGAAGACATAAGGAAATCACGATGACAGATAAAAAACTTGTGCGCAGAGCAAAAAATATTCGCAAAATCAAGAAAGACCGGCTTGAAAAAGAGCGCGCCGTTTTTATGAAACTCGGTGCCAAACTTAGAGCCTATTTATTTACCGGAATTTTAGTCACGGCGCCGGTGGCTATTACATTTTATCTGGCTTACAAATTTATTTTCTGGGTAGACGCTTTTGTCAGCAAGATGATTCCGCCGCAATATCATTTGGATAACTATTTGCCTATTACCATTCCCGGTTTGGGGCTGATTGTGATGATTATCTTTTTGATGTTTGTCGGTATGTTTGCAGCTGGTTTTTTGGGGCGCTTTTTCATCCGCTTGGGGGACTGGTTTGTATCCAGAGTGCCGCTGGTTTCGTCAGTCTATTCGTTGCTTAAGCAGATTTTTGAAACGGTTTTTTCAAACAAAACGCAGGCTTTCAAAAAAGTTGTAATGCTTGAGTATCCGCGTAAAGGTCTTTGGATTATCGGGCTTGTCAGTGCCGATCTTAAAGGCGAGGTCAAAGATAAACTGCCTGAAGATATGCTTAATGTTTTTATTCCCACCACGCCCAACCCGACTTCCGGTTTTTTGATTTTTGTTCCCCGCAAAGATGTTACAGAACTTTCGATGAGTGTTGAAGAGGCGATAAAGTTTATTGTGTCAGGGGGACTTGTGGAACCCAAAAAAGGTGTCTAGCTGGCAACTCATACAGAACTATAAACAAAAGCCTGCCCTGTGCAGGCTTTTTTTGTAAATGGCGATCTCGAGAGGATTACTCCGCGCTTTGCTTGAGTTGCACTGGCGCTCATCGGCTTTGCCGACCGCGATACTCCCGTATCGCTTTCGCTTGTAGTCGAACCTCTATCTCAGAGGTTCAAATCCTGCGAGCTCTCATCACTTACAAAAAAAAGCCTGCACAGGGCAGGCTTTTTTTGTAAATGGCGATCTCGAGAGGATTACTCCGCGCTTTGCTTGAGTTGCACTGGCGCTCATCGGCTTTGCCGACCGCGATACTCCCGTATCGCTTTCGCTTGTAGTCGAACCTCTATCTCAGAGGTTCAAATCCTGCGAGCTCTCATCACTTACAAAAAAAAGCCTACACAAGGCAGGCTTTTTTTGTAAATGGCGATCTCGAGAGGATTCGAACCTCTGACCCACAGCTTAGAAGGCTGTTGCTCTATCCAGCTGAGCTACGAGACCAATGTTTTAATCTCAAGACAGCCTCAGTAAAAACATATTTTTTAATCAAAGTCAAGAACTTTAATAAATATTGCTGTTGATTTTCAAAGTTGTCTGTATTTAAACGTTTTATTTTCTTGCGTTGAGCAATTTTGCTGATATGATATGTCTGAACTAATAGTTTTGAGGTTTGAAAATGAAAACGGATATTGATGTTTCTTTTGTCATGAGCGTGTATAACAAAGAATATTATTTGCCGGCGGTGCTTAAGGCGCTTTTGGGGCAGACCGGCGTTAAAAATCCAGAATATATTTTTGTTGATGACTGCTCAAAAGATTCTTCGGTTCAGATTATCCGCCAAATGACCAAGGGGCTTAAGAATGTGACGATTGTCGCAAAAGACCATAATGACGGGATTAGCGCGACATGTAATCAGGGAATTGCTTTGGCTAGAGGTGAGTGGATCAGAATGCTTGATTCTGATGATATTTTTCCATTGGATTCAACTGAAATTATGTTGAAACTGGCTCAAGAAAACAAGGCAGATATGGTTTACGGCTGTTTTGTAAAGACAGGAAAAGAGCCGGAAGACCTTTCGGGTGAGCATCTTGAGGGGCGTTTGACATATCGTTGCTATGATAATGCGCTGCATGCCGTTTTAACAGGACGTTTTACGCGTATGGGGCAGCTTGTTAAGCGCTCTCTCCTCCAAAAGTCGGGGGGGGCGGATCCTTTGGTCTTTATTCAAGATGAAAGCCTTCCGTTACGCGTGGCGCGCTTGGCGAAGGGCAAAATCATCAAATTGTTTAATAATGTTGTTTTGGTGCCCAAAGAAACGAATAACCTGAGCAAGGTAACCGTTCAGCTGGATCATGACAGATTTTTTGCAAACTATAACGTGCTTGTTGCTTATGTCGGTGAGCTTGATAAAAAATCTGTTGAGCTTTTGAACCTGAAGTCAGTGTCGGCGAATTGGAAATATGTGAAGAAAAATATGCCGCATCCTTATTTGACAGCGGATTTTTGGACCTATCTTTATACAAAGGTTTTTCTTCCCGCTCCGAATTTTGGCAGACTGAAAAAATATGCCAAACGTTTTGCTCATTTGTCTGGTGTGTTGCGGTCGGCCGAGATGAAAGAGGCTCTGAGAAATGGTGTTTATGATTAGTCTTCTATCATAAAATCTTCTTCAAAATCGACATTGTGCCGCATGCCTCGGTAATGATTAAGTGCCAAGATTCTGTCGGCATAAGCTACATTATTTTGTGAAACATAGGTGTCGATGGCTTGTCGTTTTTTCTCTGTGACTTTTGAAATATCTATGTAGTGCGTCGGGGCGGCCATGGCTCCCCAAACCTCGTAATAGACGGCTGTTGCTTTGAGGTGTTGCTCTTTTTTTAGCCGCTTGAAAAAAGCCTGCGGAACAACGTGGTCTTTGTGCGGGTCAAGCGGGTGAGGCATTACAACATAATCATAGACCGAAAAATTGAGTTTTTTGAATAAATCGTATGCTTCAACCAGCCGTGTGTCCTTTGCGCGCATAAAGGTGTAATTTTTGACGCTGAATAAATTCATCACTTTGGCAAATTCTTTTTCGCGAATTTCTCTGATATTGTTTTTGCCCTTAAAAGCCCCGTCTGTCAGCAAAACAACATCGCATTGTTTTCCGTATAAAGCCAATAGTCCGCCGCAACCGATTGATTCGTCATCGGCATGAGGCGCTAAGATGCAAATTTTGTCTGTTGGGCGGATTTCTAATTTTTTTATTTTCGGAAGATTCGGTAAGTTGTAGCCGTTAATTAGATTGAGCCAGAATCTTTTTAATTTTTTCATCTCAACCTCGCTTTATTTGAGGTTTTGAGATGCCTTTTTATTGCAGAATGTCGTTTGTTTGAGGTGGTTTTATTTCTGCTTTTGAGATGTTTTGTCTTGGTGTTTTTCCGGTTTACCCCCCCCCAGAGAATTCTTGCGGTTTTTAGTTGAGTTTCAATAAGATAGATAAACTCTTTTAAATCGAAATTCCAAGTTTTTTCAGAACATCTTTTTTTGATTAATGTCCAAAAAGACTTTTTAGAGGTTTGAATTTTGAGAACCAATTTTTCGTCTTTTGCTGGGTTTTGCCAAAGTGTTTCTCTGTTTTTCTTGTATTTTCGTATAATGTAATGAGTTCCGAAAATGGTAATTTCAAATTTGTCTTTGATATTCCAATCAGGTTTCCAATTGCCGGCGTAATGATGAACGGCATAAGAATCTTTACCTTGTTTTGCAAAATGAAAATAATCATATAAGAATGAATTTGGATAAAATTCAATTTGGCCTTTTTTGAGGTATGTTGTCGGAATGTTGTATTTTTTTGTGAGAACGTCAGCAAAATATACTGGATTTGTTGTTCGGTTTAAGGAACCGTCCGGATTGATAAAAGGAGTTGAGTTGTATACGTCCAACAGATCTTTGATGATTTGATTGTGAGGAACGGCGCCGACAAGTGCGGGGCTTAATCCACGAGCTGAACCGCAGGATTGACAGCCCATAAAAAAATCATGAATCAAAAATTTATCCAACGGGCGCAGGACTTCCTCATCGGTATCCATGTAGATTCCGCCTTCTTCATATAGGATTTTGAGACGAGCATAGTCCGAGGCAAAGGCATATTGTTTTTGTTCAAGAGCTTGTTTAAAATAGAGATTATCAAACTTGTCGAGGCAAGTATCATCCCAACGGATGATTTGATAATCCGGTAAAATTTTCTTCCAGCTTTCAATGCAGAAACTTTCTTTTGCGCTGGGAGCTTTTGAACCAAACCAGATATAATGAATTTTTTTAGGTATCATTTTATTTGCTCTTTGTAATTTTTTTGAATAAGGCGTCCCATTGATCCAAAAGGACTTCAGGCGCATAGGCTTTCATATCTTCTCGGGCGTTTTTGCCGAATTTGATGCGCAGAGCTTTGTCAGACATCAGCTTTTTGAGTTTGTCGGCAAAGTCATCAACATCTTTGGCTAAAAATCCGTTATGTCCGTCGACAATGATTTCATTGACGGAATGAGCATAGTCAAAGCCGATATGCGGCAAGCCGATAGCCATGGCATCGGCAATAGCTAGGGAAAAGCCTTCGCAATTGCTTGGAAAAGCATGAATATCGGCGCCTCGATACAGGCTTTCGACATCTGTTGAGAAACCTTTCAGAAAGACTTGATTTTCAAGGTTGTTTTTCTGAATAAGGCTGTTAATTTCGGCGTCGTATTCGGGATATTTTTTGATTCCCCAAATTTCAACTTTCCAATCAGGGAAATCTTTGGCAATTTTTGCAAAGGCTTCGACCAGAAGGTGCGGTTGTTTGATTTTCTTTTCGACACGGGCAACATAAATAATTTTTTTCTTTTCGTCGGTCAAATCGACGGTGTCTTTTTCGTCATATTGACGGACAGGGTTTGCGATGCGGACAATGTTTTTGGGCTCAAAGAATGGATCAATGTCGTTTTTGTAAGAATTCATAAGTACCTGAAAGGTATTGACCTGTAAAAAACTGCGTTTGCAAATTTGGCGCATGATAAAGTTCTTTTTTAAAACTTTGTTCAAGATGATCGGCGGGTAGTTGTGAACCATTTGAACAATCGGAATATTATGATGTTGAAAGCGCGTAATATTATACAAATCTGTTGGAAAATAACAGATAATGACATCGGGTTCTTCTTCATTAATCAGCCAATTGAAACGCGCGTAAGGAAACAAAAATTTTCCTCTGAATTTGCGCCAAATGTTGACCAGCGGGTTAGATGTTTTGGCGTTGAGGTTGGCGATGCGGACGCGTTTGTCCAATTCATATCCCTTGGTGGTTTTTCCCAGTTTTGAGTAGGTGTCGCAGGCAATGACAACATCATGTCCGCGGCCGACAAAAAGATTGGCCAAATAGACAACCCAGTTTGTGTTCAGGACATTGCGATCTCTGACCAGCATCAATTTCATAACAATATTCTCCCGTTCAAATTTTTACAATATAAAGCGGATTGTGCCATCTTTTTTTGTGAATGGCAACACAAAAAACCCCCTTGTTGGAATTTCGAGGGTATTATAAATTCAGTTCTGTCAGAGGTCAAAGATATTGGTGTATCCGACGGAAATTCCGATGAGAAGATTGTCGCCGTCTTTGTCGGCGCCGCGGGCTTTGGCTTTGAAATATTGCACAAAAGGCGACATGCTGAAGCAGTTTTTGAGTGCTACATCCATACGGCCGGTCAGATTGAGCTCGTATTCAAAATCGGTTGCCTCGTATTGGCTGTATGCAAAATAACGTCTGTAATATCCTTCAAGTTTGAAATCTACACCGTCGCGCAGGTTGTATGCCCAGTGGCCGCCGAATTCGCCGGCTGTTTTTTGGATGTCTTCATCATAGGTCAAGTCCCAATCCTGAACTAGGGCGATATACATATCGTCAAAATATGTTCCGTTCAGGGCTTTGAAACCGGCCTTTCCTCTGAAAACTTTTGTCAAAGGGGCATCGTCGCTTTTGGTAAATTCGGTCTGATAGCCAAGGTTTGCAAAAGGACCGACATCGGCTTCGTCCCATTTCCAAAGTTTTTCGGTATAGTCGGTGGAGATGAGTATCTTATCGGCGTTTTCTGTTTTTGTCTTTTCGCCTTCGGCCGGCTTGAGCGTTGTTTTGCCGTATTCGGCATAGAGTGCATTATCCCAACGCATGGAAGACGTTTCGTGTTCCAGCACAAAGTCAAAAACACCTTTAATAACCTGTTCGCCGTCGGCGCTGAGTTTTGAGTTGGGCGAATCTTGATATTCTTCGGCGTTGCCGACGCTGGTGGAAGAGATATCCAAGGCAACACGGCGGAAATTGGCGCGCCAATCGTTTTGCACATCAGGTTCATCGGCCAAAGCGGCGCCCGCTGTCAGCAGGGCGCAGGTTCCGGCAAGAAATTGTTTAAAAGCCATCAGATTTAATCCTTTGTAAAAAGTGACTGTCTTGGCGGCAAGTTTATCGACGGGGAGGGCGCCTGTCCAGCATAAAAAACAGGAAATTAACATTTTAGGAAAAATATGTGTTGACAAAGCGCGTTTGGCATATTATTAAATATCTCGAATTTGATGGCGGGATAGCTCAGTCGGTAGAGCGGAGGAATCATAATCCTTGTGTCGTGGGTTCGAATCCCTCTCCCGCTACCATATAAGCCCTTGATTTTTCAAGGGTTTTTCTTTTATCTAAATTTTTTAAAATGTCTTTTTTTGAACAAAAATGAACCGTTTTGTGTAAAAAATGGCCTATTTTTTGCACAATTTTTGCACAAAATTTGCACAGTCTTTTAGGAAATGTTTGAGAAGCTGAAACTTTTATTGACAAGTGAAAAAAACACCTATATTTATTAAAGCACTTGACTTTTAATAAAATATAGGTGATCTTTAACTTATAGAAAGTAGTTAAAGATCGGGTTTAACCCTTTCTGAGTTAAAGAAATGTCCAGCGCGCCAACGCCGGACATTTTTGTTATATGTAAAAATTATTCTCTTGTCAATGGCAGCGTCGTTGTTCATTGTCCGAGAAAAGCCGCTTTTAAAAGCGGTATTTTTTTTGAGTATAAAACATTCTATTTAAATCTAAAATCGTATAACTCATTGAATTTGCTATATAAAAAAAGACTTGCGGGGGGGGGGTAAAAACTATGTTATACTCAAAATATAAAGTGGAGTTGAATGAGTTGTTTAGCGGATTGGAGAATAACGAATGCCAAATGAATTTAAACAGTTTTTGGACAAAGAAACATACTTGTTATTTTTTGAAGATGGAGAGAAATGGCGTTTTTCAAGCAATAATCCGGCTCTTCAAAAGTGGATTGATGGGGTAAAAAATAAGGCAGTAAAACGAAATGCTGTTAAATTTGTGGTAAAAGCTGCAAAAGATTATATGAAAATTCCTCAAGCTCTCAAAACAACGTTTCAAAATCAAACTGGTATCAAGACAAATGCAAATGATATTAAAACTTGGCAAACCGATCCGATTGGTTCGTTAAATCGGTATTGTCAAAAGAATGGATTGATGCTTCCAAAATATGAAATTATTGGTGTTGAACAAGCTAATGGTTCGCAAATCGTGACTGTCAAAATGACGTCTCCACAAGGCAAAAAAATGCAAAAATCAGCCCCAAGTGCTAAAGAGGCTAAGAGACTTTTGTCAAGCGCATATGCCAAAGATGATTTGAAAGTTGATGCTCTTCAAGATGAAAAACAACAAAGCAGACAAGAAGAAAAAATATCTGTGCTAAATCAGATTTCTAATCCAGCACTTGCGGTTCAGACATTTTTGGACAAAGCATCTCAAGAGGATAAAAAAATTATAGTCGATTTGTGTGAGGATTATCGTAGTCGTTTTGGTCGTAAAAGGACAATGAAAGAGTTTGCTGAATATGCAATTGGCGAATATCGTCAAGGAGTTGGTGGTGCTGTCGCCTTTTATAATGATAGAGATGGGGATACTCAGCCAATTTGGCAAGACACTCAAGGACTAACGGATATAGAAGTTTTGAAAGTAATGGTTGCTGATGTTAAAAATAGTAAGTTTTTAGAGGCTCAAGAAAGAATAGCGCATGTTAAAGAAAGGCAAAACGCTATAAAAAAGAGAGAAAATGAGGCTAGAAATTTTTTGCTTATACATCAAGAAAATATAGATGAAAATCATCGTTCGTATGTTTTAAGACAGAATGATGGGAGGCAATATAAATTAAATGTTGAATATGGAGATATTAAGGAAGAAGAGTATCACAATTTGAAAGAAATAATTTCAGATAAAAATGATCTCCGTTGGAGAAGTGTTGCTCAGCAGTATGCAGAGGCTTCGATTGAAAAGGTTGCGAAACCTATGCGAACATTAAAAGTAAGTTATGAAGCTTTGAGTGCAGACGAACGGTTTGAATTTTCGTCTTCTGTTGAACCTGATGTGGCGAAAAATACCCCTCAAAGTGTTAATAAAGTTTTTGCTCATAACTTAAAAATGTGTCGTTTAGATGAATATGGTTCAAATGGTGAACAGTCTCGGAAATTGTGGAAAATGCTTATTTCGGTAAAAGATCCGATTATTCAAAGTGAACAAAGGAAAACGGTATTAACAAAGCCATCAAATCAACGCTGATTAAGGTATTACACAATATAATCCACTATAAAATGTAAAGGAGAAAAATAATGAGCACGATATGTTATGAGTTGGATATCGGAAGCAAAAGAGAATTGATGAAAAAATTTCCGCCTAAATATCCCGTGGCGAAGTATGACCATATTACTATTGCAATGGGCGGTATAGGTGCTAAACAGCCAGACCCTGCAGAAACTGTCGAGGTTGTAGGTGTTGCTGATGATGGTAATGGTATTGAGGTTTTGATTGTGCATGTGAATGGTTCTGCAGTGCGTCCCCAAGATCAAAAACCGTGGCATATTACTGCAAGTTTTGATCCGTCAAAAAATGCTCCTGCAAGTTTTGATGTGTTTGCAAAACCAGGGCGAGAGAAAGAAAAACCTTATAAGCCTGTTACAGCTAATGGTTTTTTAATGAATGTGTTAGATGATAAAGGGCAACCCAAGAAAGTGGATAATCAAAATTGGAAAATCACAATGTTCAATGAACCAATTTCCATTACAACACACCCGAAGGTTCAATTTGATGTTATGGAATTAAATAAAATTACCGGAATGAATTTAACTAAATAGTTTTAGGTATTAAAGTGCAGGTGTCCGAGAAAAGCCGCTCCTTTTGGGGCGGCTTTTTGTGTATCTTAAGTTGACTTTAGAAATAAAGCCACTATACTCTGAGTATATCAGAGGAGAAAATTGTGAAAAGATTTATTTTATTTTTATTGTTTTTTTGTGGAATTTTAGGACAAGTTCAGGCTAAAGAAACTGATATTACAAAAATGGAGCAACGGTTGGATGAATGTTTGTCAATTTTTGAAAAAAAAGAGCAAAAATGTTCTCAAACATGGCGTATGGAATGTTTTAATCCTCTTATAAATGCACAGAAAGAGCTTCAGCAGTGTTATAAAAAAACAGCACTTGATATTTTGGAAATTTTTTATGGCCTGTCGACAGAAGATGCTGAAAAGATGTTTGATGAGTATAGTGATTTTTTGTATAAACAATATGGGTTTATTTTTGGAAAAACAACTTATTGTAAGAAAAATAACTGTGGCATATCAATATATTTCTATACTGAATATGCCACGAGTCAAGCTCTTGCTGATTATGTTCATAAGATGATCAATTCTGTGTCTGCACGTCTTTAATAATTATTGAATCGCTTTCGGTGTCCTTTTTCAAAGATTTGTTGTGATGGGTTGTTTTTTAAGTACCGATCTTCGGTTTTATGAACATTCTTGATAAAGTTTTCTTTGACGATATCATGGTTAGAGATTTGAAGAGCTTTTAATGTTATGGGACCTATAATTCCGTCGGCAGGTACATTTAATGCCTTTTGTAGGTTTATGATAGCTGTTGGTTGTCCTTGAACAACTCCATCATCAAAAACTATACCGGCAAGGCTGTTGGGAAGTTTATTTATTTTAGGACCTATCCAATAATCTCTGTAAAATATAGCACTGGCTCTTTCTGGAGTCATTTTTTTTATATTTTCGTTTGGGTATGCACGAGAACTAATACCATAATTTGTTTCACCTCCGTTGTCATTTGGGTGATTTACATATTCGCCTTCATTATATTTTGTTCGTTTTAATACTTCTTGAAAATGGCTGTCTGCAAGCATCTTATCAATATATTCTTTGCTAAAATCGTTTCCATAAAGAGAGTAATTAACTGTATTCTTTTCAGGAATTAATGTATTTATTTGATTCAAAACAGCATTGATATTATCGGCAATGTTTGATGTTCCAAAACCATAATTGTTTGAGGAATTTCCCCAAAAATTTGTTCCGAATTGTGGGTAATTATTTGTGATACCTTGCTTGTTATATTGGTTAATTAAAGTGTTTTCTCTTTCTGTTCGGGCTGTTTGATATTCTATTTCATCTCGTAAGGAAAAATTGCTATATTCATGTTTTTTTTCTTATTTATCCGACGATTTTGACGTAAGTGCTCATAAGCTTTTTGATGCCGCCATGGTCAAAACAGACCTGAACGGTGTTGCCGTCTTGGGCGACGATTTTTCCATAACCGAAACTCTGATGATAGACGCGTTTTCCCAGATTGTTGGCCGGTTTTTCGCGTGTGTAGCTGTAACGACAGTCGCCGTCATAGATTGTTTCTTCATAGGTGTTGTTGAAGTTGTTCTTTTTAAATCCTGATGAATAACTTGAACTTCCGGCGCCAAAGTATGAACATTTGTTAATCAGCTCAATATGCTCTTTTGGGAGCTCGTCAATAAAGCGGGACGGCAGATTGTTTTGCCATTGGCCATAGACGCGGCGATTGTGCGCCATGGAGATAAACAGCCGGTGCTTGGCGCGGGTAATGGCCACATAGGCCAGACGGCGTTCTTCTTCAAGGGCGTTTTCGCCTTCGTCCAAAGCGCGTTGGTGCGGAAAGAGATTTTCTTCCCAGCCGGGGAGAAAGACAACATCAAATTCCAGTCCTTTGGCCGAATGTAATGTAATCAGCCTGACTTTGTTTTCGTTTGTGTCGTTATCGTTGTCCATAACCAGACTGACATGTTCCATAAAGGCCTGAATATCAGGATAGGTCTCGCGGTCGCTCATCACATTCATCAATTCTTTAAGGTTTTCCAGACGTCCGGGGGCTTCAGCGGAAGTGTCATTTTTAAGCATATCTTCATAGCCGCTTTCATCTAAAATCATCGCCATCAGGTCGTCTGGCGTGATGGCTAGGGCGGCGCGCCGCCATTCTTTAAAGTTGTTTATCAACCGCTCCAGAGATGTTTTGGATTTGCCGCTGAGGCCGCCTTTCGCGAGCAGGTTTTCCACGGCGGCAAACAGCGAGCAATGGTGCAAACGGGCTTCGTCGCGGAATTTTTCGACTGACTTGGCGCCGATTCCACGGGCGGGTTTGTTGATAATGCGTTCAAATGCCAAATCATCGTCCGGTTGCAGAACAACCCTTAAATAGGCCAGAGCATCTCGGATTTCAGCGCGTTCATAAAACTTGAGCCCGCCGATAACCTGATAAGGAATGGCTTCGGAAATAAATTTTTCTTCAAAGGCGCGTGTTTGGGCGGCTGTGCGCACCAAAACAGCCATGTCTGAATAGGCATAGCCATCACGGCGGGCATTTTCGACTTCTTCAGCGACAAATCCGGCCTCGTCATCGCCGGAATAGGTGCTGACAACTTTTATTTTGCTATTGTCGGTGCGGAGGGCCGGAGAGTTTTCGGCAACCTTTAAGGTTTTGCCCAAACGGCCGTCATTGTGCGCGATCAATGCCGACGCGGCGGCCAAAATATGTTGTGTTGAGCGATAGTTGCGTTCCAGACGAATGACTTTAGCATCGGCGAAATCTTTGGTGAATTTTAAGATGTTTTCAATCTCGGCGCCGCGCCAGGAGTAAATAGATTGGTCATCATCGCCGACACAGCAGAGGTTTTTGTGCTTTTGGCTCAGCAGTCTGATGAGCAGGTATTGACTGACGTTTGTGTCTTGATACTCATCAACCATAATATATTTGAAGCGGTTTTGATATTTTTCTAAAATGTCGGTATGGGTCATCAAAATCTGGAGCGTGTCCAAAATAATGTCGCCAAAATCCACACAGTTCAGTTCTTTGAGGCGGGCTTGATAGAGCTTATAAAGCCGCACGGTTGTATTGTCTTTTGTTTCGCCGATTTTTTCAACTGTCCGGCCTTTGTCTTTCCATAGGCTTATTCTTTCGAGGACGGCTTGCGGCGGATATTTCTTATCATCAATGCCGTTTGCCTCGCAAATTTGTTTCAGCAGACGTTTTTGATCATCATCGCCCAGAATCGTGAAATTATTGTGCAGGCCGACCAGTTCGGCATGATTGCGCAAAATTTTGACGCAAATGCTGTGGAAGGTGCCCAGCCAAACCGAAGAGGCCACATCGCCAATCATCTGAAACACGCGCTCTTTCATTTCTCGGGCGGCGCGGTTTGTGAACGTGACGACCAGACATTCCCATGGGGCGGCCAAACGGCGAGACAAAATATAAGCCAGACGCGTTGTCAAAACTTTTGTTTTGCCTGTTCCGGCGCCGGATAAAACCAGCAACGGCCCTTGCGTTGTTTCGACGGCTTGGCGTTGTTCCGGATTCAAAATGTCCAACCATGCCAGATGAGGCATCAGCTGAGAGGTGTTGCTTGTTTCTTCTGTATTGTCGCGGCTTAAATCAAAAATATCATCCATGGTCAATCTTCTTGTTTTTTTAACTTTTAAGCAATATATATGATATAAAGTGATATGAAAAGAACAAAATTGGACTTTTTAGCAGAAAAAAAGGATATAAATATGTCGGAAATACGTTCTAAAATTGTCGGGCTTCAGCAGTTTATGAATTCTAAAATTCTTGGACAGGAAGATTTGGTTGATAAATTGCTCATCACGCTTTTGGCGGACGGCCATGCGTTGGTGGAAGGAGCTCCGGGGCTTGCCAAAACAAAGGCTATTAAAACTCTAGCCTCTCTGATTAAGGCTGAGTATAACCGTATTCAATTTACACCGGATTTGCTGCCGGCTGATATTACCGGAAGCGAAATTTATGTTGCCTCGACCGGAAAATTTGAGTTCAGAAAAGGACCTGTGTTTGCCAATTTGGTTTTGGCCGATGAGATTAACCGTGCGCCGGCTAAAGTTCAATCGGCGCTTTTGGAAGCTATGGCCGAACGGCAGGTCAGTGTCGGGGGACAGCGCTATCCTCTGCCGAAAGTGTTTATGGTTATGGCAACCCAAAACCCGATTGAACACGAGGGAACTTATAATCTGCCCGAGGCACAGCTTGATCGATTTTTGATGTATGTTAAGATTACGCACCCTGATGCAGCCACTGAAAAGAAAATTTTGAAACTTGTCCGCGGCGAAATTCTTGGAGAAGAAAGCTCCACGCCAGCCGATGTGACTGTTGAGGATATTTTGACTGCCCGCACGGAAGCTTTGAAAGTGCATATGAGCGAGGCTGTGGAAGAATATTTGGTTCAGCTCATTATGGCGACCCGCTATCCCGAAAAATATGATTCATCTTTGAAAGGCAGCGTTTTGTTCGGGGCAAGTCCCCGCGCGACTTTGGCTTTGGACAGGTGTGCTAAAGTTCATGCTTGGCTCAAGGGAAAAGACTTTGTCACGCCGGAAGATTTGCATGCGGTGGTTTATGATATTTTGCGCCATCGTTTGATTTTGAGCTTTGAGGCACAGGCGGAAGGTCTGACAACAGACCATGTTATTGCGTCATTATTGAAATCTGTTCCTCTGCCGTAATCCTAGGGCTTTGCTATGGGAAAACTTGAGCAACTGACATCAAAGTTTTTTAAACCCGTATCTGACAAAAAAAATGAAAACGGGTTGTATGCTTCATTAGATGATTTGATGAATATGCGGCATTATGCAGCTTATTTGAGGTTTGGAAAGTTCAACAAAACCTTTGCCAATCAGGCTGGAGAGATTCGCTCGGCTTTTAAGGGTAGAGGGATTGAAATGGAAGAACTTCGGGAATACGGGTTTGGAGATGATGTCCGAGATATTGATTGGCGTGTGACGGCGCGTAAAGAAACGCCTTATACAAGGGTTTATCTTGAGGAAAAAGACAGAGAAATATATGTTTGGCTTGATTTATCAGCCATTATGATGTTTGGTTCCGTCAAAGAACTGAAATCTGTTACCGCGGCAAAAGCGGCAGCATTGCTCGGATGGTTTTCTTTGTTGAACAAAGATAGATTCGGTTGTGTCATTTTTGATGGGGCAAAGTCTTTTGTGTTTAAGGCTAGGGGGAATAGGGCTTGTCTGGCGGCTGTTTTGAAAAAAATTTCATCCTTATCAAAAGAGGCTTTGAAACAAAGAAACTTGAATGATGCGGAACGCCAAAAATCTTTGAAACTTCTTCAAAAAACAGCCGGTAACAGAGCTAATGTTTTTCTTATCAGTTCGTTTGAATCGTGGTTTGCTGATTTTCAGGCTGATTTAGCGCCTCTGGTGCGGACAAATTCTGTATATTTGATGGATGTGTTTGATAAGCTGGAGAGAAAAGCGCCGCCGGCCGGACAGTATATGGTTCAATGGGGCGATGAAAAACTTGTTTTTGATTCTTCGTCTAAAAATTATCGACGTGATTATGCTGCTTATTTTGATGCAAAACGTCAAAAAATACGGGATTTTTGCAGAAAATTTGATTGCCGCTTTGGAGAAATCAGTTCTGAAACGGGATTTGTCGGTAAAATGAAAATATTTTAACTCCCGTGCTTGACAGAAAAGCACTGATATGGTATTTTTAGAAACATAATTATTTTAACTTATAATTGAAAAGAGAGAACAATGGTTAAATCAAACGATAATGCCGCGTATAAGAGAGGTCAGGAACTTCTTGATCAGGGAATGTATAAAGATGCAATTGCTCAATTTGATGCAGCAATTGCCGAACAGCCTGATTCTTGGAAATCCTTAAATTCAAAGGGGTTTGCTTATCAGAAATTGAGCAAATATACCGAAGCCGTGGAGTGTTTTGATAAGGCTTTGGAAATTAATCCGACGTCCGTTGAGGTTTTGAACAACAAGGGCGTTACGTTGAGTATGCGCGGACTTTATAAAGAAGCCATTCAATGTTTTAATGAAGCGGTTGCACTGGATAAGACTTCCTTGGAAGCTCTGAACGGTAAGGCAATTGCTTTGCAACACATGTTTGCCTATAAAGAGGCTTTGGATGTTTTGGAAGAGGCTATGAAAATTGATAACAAACATCCTCAGACATTGTTGAGTGTTGCCGTAACTTTGCAGAAGTTGAAACAATATGAAAGAGCTATCTCTTTTTTCAAAAAGGTTCTTGCCGGCGATAAGAATAATATCAAGGCATGGAACGGCGTGGGGGTTACTTATCAGTTGATGGGAGATAACAGCTCCGCCATTAAATGTTTTACCAAAATTTTGAATATTGACAGCCGTGAAATTCAAGCGTGGATTTCTATCGGGTTTGTTTATCAAAAGATGATGAAATTTAATGATGCTTTGAAGTGCTATAAAAAAGCTCAGTCGATTATCGGCAACCGCTATCATCATAAATTGTATGACGGGTTAGCTTCGTGTTTGACAAAGTTGTCGCTATTTGATGAGGCGTCGGAAGTTTATCAGCAGATTTTCCAGAGAGAAGAGGGCAAGAAGAAATGGGACGCCCAGCGTTCGTTGAAGTTTGTTAATAAGCTTAAACGCAAAAAAGCCGTTGGAACGCTTCAGGCTCTAGTGCCTCAGGATGAGTCGCTTCCGAAAATTAAAATCGATTTGCCGAAACCAGAGGATTAAGCAAAACAGAAAATTCTAATAAAGGCCGTTTCTCAAAAGGAACGGCCTTTGCTATAATGTTCTTGTTTTTCTTTGTAAAGAATCTATCACTCCTTTTGTTAATTCTAATATACAGAAAGGAGACTTAAATGATTTATGCTTATATTCGGGTTTCGACAAACCATCAATTGATTGCCAATCAACGGTATGAGATTAGCGCTTATGCTGCTCAAAATAAAATTAAAATTTCAAAATGGATTGAGGAGACTATTTCCTCAAGAACGGATGTAGAAGAGCGAAAACTCAGCACTATTCTGCAACAATTGAAAAAGGGTGATATTTTGATAGCCAGCGAGCTTTCCAGATTTGGGCGCAACCTGCTTCAGGTTATGAGTATTTTGCATGAATGTATGGATAAAAATTGTCAGGTATGGACAATCAAAGAAAATTATAAGCTCGGAATGGATATTCAGTCCAAGGTTTTGGCCTTTGCGTTTGGACTTTCAGCGGAGATTGAGAGACAGTTGATTTCTCAGCGCACAAGAGAAAGCCTGCACAGAATCAGATCCGAAGGGCGCAAGCTTGGGCGTCCTTTCGGGGCGACCTCGTCGCAATTGGATTGTGAAAAAGACCGTATTGTCGATATGTTGGCCAGCGGTTTTTCCAAGGCGGAAATTGCCCGTTTTTATAATATTCATTGGTCGACGCTCAGTCGTTTTGTCAAACATAGAATACCTGAATTTTACTGATTCTAAACAAATTCATCAACATCGACGATATGTTCGTTTTTTTCGTAAAAATGTTTGAGGTAATTGCGTCCGGTGCGTTCAATTTCCTCATCTTTGATGATTGATTGATTGGAAGAGTAAACATTTACTTTATTATTCTCAACAGGAGGGGCGCTTTCGTCGAAAACACCGCTGAGAGCCAAAGCTTCAATGCTTGTGGAGATATCTGGAGTGGCCGATGTAAAATCAGGCTGAAATTGCTTGGCCTCTCCTCCTGGTGAGCCAGAATTCTTTTGTCCGCCCGAGTTGTCATCTCGGACGAGGACATTGTTTCTGGTGTCGATGTTTTCAACGAATTGAGAATGGTTATTTGCTGAATAAACACTTTTATCTGTTTTTGCAACAGACGAGGCAGAGCTTACTTTTCTTGTTGATCCTATACTCATGCGGATTCTCCCATAAGATTGTCAGCCTATAAATTCTTTCAGGCCTTATAGAATGCATTATAACATATAACTCTTTAAAAAGCCATAGTTTTTTTTATTTGCTTGTGTTCTTTTTGTTTTCAGTGGCTTTTTTGACGGCTTCAAATTTTGTTTTTGACCAATTATAAATAATCGAAGAGATATTTTTGATAACGACAATAGTCTTTTGCGCCCATTCTTTTATTGTTTCGACTTTGATAATGCCGAAAATAAAGGCGATAATTAAGGCTATTAAAATCCAGCTTAACATGTAGTTTGCTCCTTTTTCTTGAGTATGTTTAAAACTTCTGTCGCATCATACGTTTCATCGTAATGTTGCATTTGTCCAAAGAGAGAAGCATATTGTTTGTGCAGGGTCTCTTTGTCAGAAATTTTATGATGATTATGCAAAATTGCGCAGGCTTTGTCCAGACGTTCCTGTCCGATGTCGGAGAGATGTGGACAATTTAGGGATAGTTCCTCCATATCGGTCATATCTCCGAGGCAATAACAGACGCAATCGCAACCGGCGGCTATGGGTAAAGCAGCCTTTTCGGAAACAGATCCTTTAAGGGCCTTCATTTCAATGGCATCAGACAAAAGAAGCCCTTTGAATCCGATAGCTTCGCGTATGAGTGTTTGAATGGCGACAGCGCTTTGAGTTACAGGATGGTCTGCATCAATTTCTGTTAACAAGATATGAGCCGTCATTCCACATAGGGCGAAAGAACAGTCTTTAAAGGGGACTAATTCGTTTAGAATATCTGAGAGCGCGCTGTTGATGACAGGGAGCCCTAAATGCGGGTCTGAAACAGCGGCGCCGTGTCCGGGCATATGTTTGATACACGGGATAATTCCGGATTCCATATAGGTTGTAACCATTGTTTTTCCGAGGGCAGAAACCGTTTTGATGTCTGATGAAAAACAGCGGTTGCGCAAAGCTTCGGTGGTTGTAGGGCGGGCGATATCTAAAACAGGGGCAAAATTGACGTTGATTCCTATTTCTTTTAAGTCTGAGCTGATTAATTGAGCATGGCGTTTGGTCTCTTCTAAGGCTTCGGGCAGCGGTAAGGAGCCGATTTCCGATTGCGAGGCATAAAATTTGAAATCGGGTTCTTTAAGACGCCGAACGCGTCCACCTTCCTGATCGATGGCTATCAGAAAATTATCTCTGCCGACGACTTCTTTAATCTGGTTTGTCAGGCTTTTTAGCTGTTGTTTGTTTTTGATGTTGCGTCCGAAAAGGGTTATTCCGGCAGGGTTTGTTTTTTCAAATAGGTATTTTTCTTCATCAGTCAGGGTTTGTCCCGAGCAGGATAAAAAGGCTGCCAATACAGGTTTTTCCATTAGAAGCTCCTTTTTATATTAAGATTAACCCTTTGAATATCCATAGGGATGTTTCGCGCAAATAATCGTCGAACGGGTTAAACCGGATGTGGAAAAATTGTAAAAGAGCCGGTAAAATGAAAGCCAGAAAGACAATAATTAACAGGCCTTGTCTGTCAGCATTCAGAAACTTTTGAATTTTTGGATTGTCAGACCATCCCAAAAGTATTTTTGAACCGTCCAACGGCGGTATTGGTAAGAGATTAAATACAGCCAAAATAACGTTAAATAAAATCATTTGAAGCCAAAACCAGGATAAAATTCCGCTTAAAGTCTGCCACGGGATAAAAAGGGATAGTTTTAGCAAAACAGATGATACGGCGGCCAAAAGCAAATTTGTGATAATTCCCGCGGATGATACAGCAAATAAGCCCCATTTTTTTGGCTTCAGGTTTGAATAATCAACCGGAACTGGTTTTGCCCACCCAAAGATAAAGCCTGTTTTGGATAGAAATAAAAGCGCCGGCAAAATAATTGTTCCAAACGGATCAATATGTTTCAACGGATTCAAAGATAATCTTCCAGCAGCTTGAGCTGTCTTATCTCCGAAATATTTTGCCGTTAGTCCATGGGCGATTTCGTGAAAGACAATGGCGATAAAAATTGCCAAAGCAGAGGCTGTCAGTTTAAGTATCATCATTTTTTCTTTACCAGACATGAGCCGCCGGCAGATTTTATGCTGTTGCAGATTTTGTCTGCGGGGGCGCGGTCTTTGAAACTTCCGGCTTTGAGGCGGTAAAATGTTCCTTTGCTTCCCAAATCGGCAGATTCGATTTCATGGGGCAAGCCGTTTAGAGCTGAATATTTTTTAGACATATCTTTCCACGCTTTTTCCATGGCCGATTTATTTGGAGAAGAAATCAGCTGAATTTGCCATGAGCCTGCGGCAATTTCGACAGGCTTTGGCGCTTCAACGACAACGGGTTTAGGCTGTTGAACGGGCTTTTCTTCAACTACGACAGGTTTAGCCTCGGGTTTAACAGGTTCTTTTTTGGGCTGTGCGGGAGCTTTAACTTCATTGTTATTGATAATTTTTTCGGCCGTTTCAATAACATCAATTTTTATTTCTTTTTCAGGAGCCGGTTGTGTTTCTGTCGGTATAATGTCTTCGGGCATTTTGGGCTCTTCAGGCGGCGGCAGAAGATTTTCAACTTTGATATCGTCTGTTTCTTTTTTCTCGACAATGTCATAGACGGTTTTGTCCTGATTTAAGATTTCCATTCCGCCGGGGTCTGCCGGTTGAACTTTGATGGCCGTTTGCGGACGGCGGACAACGGGAATATCGACATCTTCCGTTTGGGTGTAGTCAGAGGATAGAATAAACCAACTGACAATTCCTGCTAAGCCGATCCCCAAAATGGTTCCAATAAAAACATTTTGAGAGCGGCTGATTTCGTTTTTGCGTTCTTCAAGATTCTCAACGGATTGCGAGTTCAGGCGCTGACGAAATTCATCTAAAAATTCGCCGTTTTTATCTAAATCTTCTTCCTCGTCCCGAAAGTCATCAAGCATGGTTGCCCTCCCAAAGGTTACTATTTGATTTATTTATATAATACAAAACTTTATAATCTCTTAAAATCTGTAAGAAATGTTGAACATTTTTTGATGTTCTTCAACGGCAAAAGCATCGGTCATGTTGGCGATATAGGTGCAGATTTTATCAGCCTTGTCTGCTATAGTCGAACAAAAATCAATTTCTTGACGTAAATCCATCGGCAACAGACGGCAATCTTCCATAAAGGCAGAGAATAAATCTTCTACAATTTTTTGTGATTTGGCATCCATTCGAGCAATGTTGCTGTGCGTGTAAAAATGCTTTGTCAGGAAAGTGCGTAAATCCGCAATTTTACTCTGCATTTCTTCCGAGAAACCGGCTGTGAATTTTTTGGCTTTGCGGATGTCTTCGGTTGTTTTGATATGGTTTTGGGAAATGTTTTCTTTTGTTGTTTTGAGCAGGTCAAAAACCATGGCGCCGATGAGGGCTCGCGTGACAGCATAGATGCGCAATCTGTTGTCGGCGGACGGATTTTGTTTGTCAAAGTCATAGATGATTTTGCGGACAAAGTCCAATTCACATAAGTCTTCAATTGTAAAAAATCCAGCGCGGAAGCCGTCGTCGATGTCATGGTTATTGTAGGCTATGTCATCGGCAAAAGAGGCTGTTTGCGCTTCTAAAGACGGATAATTTTTTAAATCCAACGGGAATTTTTTATCAAATTCTTTGAGAAATTTGTTAGAAACTTTTTTTATCGGACCGTTGTGTTTGACGGTTCCTTCCAATGTTTCCCATGTCAGGTTTAAGCCTCGGAAAGACGGGTAGTGCGTTTCTGTTTCGGTCATCAGTTTGAGCGAATTGACGTTATGGTCAAATCCGCCGAATTTTTTCATGCAATGGTTCAGTCCGCGTTCGCCGGCATGTCCGAATGGCGCATGGCCTAAATCGTGCGCTAAGGCGATGGCCTCGCCGAGCTCTTCATTAAGATTAAGGTTTTTGCATAAGGTGCGTGTGATTTGTGCCACTTCAATGGAATGGGTCAGACGCGTGCGGTAATTGCGCCCTTCGTGATAGGCAAATACCTGTGTTTTTCCTTCAAGCCGTCTAAACGCGGCGGAATGGATAAGCCGGTCGCGGTCACGTTGAAAGTCTGAGCGGATAATGTTGGGATAATCCGGATAAAGGCGGCCTTTGGAATCTTCGTTTTTGACGGCATAAGGTGCAAGAGTCATTTTTTTGCTTTCAAAGATGAAAAAAATATTATATTTATTCTAAAGAGAGATTTTAAATAAAGAGTTAACAGATGAAAATAGCCACTTATAACATCAATTCAATTAACGCTCGATTAGAAAACCTGATGTCTTTTCTGGCACGAGAACAGCCCGATATTATGCTCTTGCAGGAGATTAAGACGGAGTTTAACGCTTTTCCGTTTTTTGATTTGCAGACAATCGGGTATGAGGCTAAAATCTTGGGACAAAAAAGCTATAACGGCGTGGCTGTTTTGAGCCGGCACAAAATTAAAGTGACGGCGGAAGGACTGCCGGAATTTTCAGATGAAAATGCCCGATATCTGGAAACTGAAATTGAGGTTGACGGCGTTCCGTATTTGACTGCCTCTGTTTATTTGCCGAATGGCAATCCGCCGTATAATGATTCCGACGATACTTCAAAATGGATATACAAACTTCAATGGATGGAGATTTTTTATAAACATGCGCAACGTCTTTTGGAACGTCGGCAGCCGATTATTTTGGGCGGGGATTTTAATGTCATTTTGACCGATGCCGATGTTTATGATCCTAAGCTGTTCAAAAATAATGCGTTGTTCAGGCCGGAGGTTATCAGTCGTTTGAAAGCTTTTGAGTATTTGGGATATTATGATGCGTTCAGGGTTAAGCATCCGACAGATACCGGCTATACGTTTTGGGATTATTCCGGCGCATCGCTTCAGCAAGATAACGGGATGCGCATTGATTATTTGTGGCTTAATTCTTATGCCGTTGACAGGCTTGAAACGGTTGAGGTGGACAAATCTCCGAGGCTGGCGGCAAAGCCGTCGGATCATACGGTTCTTAAGGCGGTTTTAAAATAAAATGAAATATGCTCTTGTTTTGGCGGTATTCTTTTTGTTTTGCGCATCGGCTGTGGCTGATGACGCGGCCTCGTGGGCGGAGATTTATCGGCAGGTTTCCCAAAGCAGTATTGAAGATGTTTCGGTCGAAAAATTGGCTGTGACGGCGCTTAAAGGCGTGTCAAAAGCTGATAAAAACCTGAGGCTGGCAGATGATGACACGCGGTTGACGCTGTATTACAAGGGACGTGTGGTTAAGGTGCTGCGCAAACCCGAAGACCGTTCAGATGCGAGGGCTTGGGGAAAAATAACGGCTCAGATTGAAGAGGTTGTGCGGCAAAAATCGGAACAAGCCGCATTGAGGGATTTTGAAATGCCGAGTCTGTTGGGTTCTGAAATTGTTAAGGTGTTGGATAAAGATTCAAAGTTTTATGCCGATATGGACGAGATCTCAGGCGAAAAAGCCGCACGCAGGCGTTTATTTGCCTCAAGAGTTGAAAAAAATGTTTTGATTTTGAAACCGGCGGTTTTTAACAAGCAGACTTTTCAAAGGATTAAAGAGGCGTTGGAAGAAAATTCTGGAGTCAAAGCCGTTGTGCTGGACTTGCGCGGCTGTCCGGGGGGAATGCCGGGGGCGGCGATAGAAACGGCGGATTTGTTTTTGGACGGCGGAATTACTGCAATATCGTTTGGCAAAGAGGCTGATGTTGAGACTTATTATAACGCCACATCAAAAGACAGGCCGTTGTTAATACCCTTGTTTGTGCTGGTTGATTCCGATACGGCGTCGGCGGCCGAGGTTTTGGCTGCGGCTTTGCAGGAGCAGGGGCGGGCAAAGCTTATCGGCACGCAGACTCGCGGCAAATTTTCCAAGCAAAAGCTGGTTGGGCTTTCGGACGGCGGCGTGTTGGCTGTGACAGACGGTTTTTTTGCAACGCCGGCGGGGAACCATTTGCACGGAAAAGGAATTTCGCCTGATTTTTGCACTTTTGGACAGAAAGATGATGCCGATGTTGTGGTTTCATCAGGCACGTCTTGTTCGGGCGAATCGCGGGAAAACAGTTCCGTTGAGCTTGAAACGGCTTTGTTTTTGGCCGAAAAACAGGATTCTTTCAGTGATTTTAAGCCAAAATCAGAAAAATAGGGTTGACAGCGCCCAAAAAAAATGTATATTACGCTCAAATGTTTTGAATTCTAACCCTAATTTAAGAGTATTGAAAAATGGCTAAGACAGTAAAAGTTAAAGTAAAATTGGAAAGCACAGCCGGAACAGGCACTTTTTATCTTGCTGAGAAAAATCCGAGAACTCATCCGGAGAAATTGACTTTGAAGAAATATGACAAGAAGTCTAAGAAACACGAAGAGTTCGTCGAGAAGAAGTTGAAGTAATTCTTTAAGATTTTCAGTTTGTAAAAACCGGTGTGCGAGAAGCTGCCGGTTTTTTTGTTTAGTCTTTTAAGAATTTGGCTTTTTCATATTCTTTTTTGAGGTGTTCGATTTCGACATTTGTATATCTTTGGGTCGTCGAGAGGGACGCATGACCCAAAAGTTCCTGAATGGAACGCAGGTTTATTCCCTCAGCCAAAAGGTGAGTCGCGAAAGAATGGCGCAGAGCATGGGGCGTCACAGTATCAGGAAGGCCCAAACAAACCCGCATTTTTTCGAGAGTCCGCTGCACAATTCGCGGCGAAATACGCTCGCCTCTTGCTCCTAAAAACAACGGGGCTCCGGTGTTGAACGAATAGGGGCAGGCCGCTTGGTAGGCATCGATTTTATCTTTAACCGCGGGCAGCAGCGGAACAATTCGTTCTTTTCCGCCTTTGCCGCGTATTTTAAGGAAATCGTTATGGTCAATATCACCGACATTGAGTGACAGGGCTTCAGAAATTCGCAAACCACATCCGTAAAGTATTGTCAAAATGGCGACATCTCTAAGCCCCTGCCACTCTTTTTTTGAAAAACTTTCAGCCTTGTCCAGCAGATCTAATGTTTGAGTTACATCCAATGCTTTGGGAAGCGTTTTATCTTTTTTGGGCGAGGAGATAATGCTGATGGCAGTGTTATCTGTGATATGGTTGCGGATAAGCCATTTGAAAAAACTTCTGATGGAAGATAGTTCACGCGCCAGAGATGTTTTGGATAGGTGGCGGTGTTTTTGCCAGCTGAGGTAAGCGCGGAATGTCGTGATGTCTATCGAGTCTATATCTGAGAGCTTTGCCGGCCGGTCAAGTTTATCAGCCCAAAAAGCAAAAAAGAAAGATAAATCGCGCGCGTAAGCCTCAAGCGTATGTGGCGAATAGCGTCTTTCGTCTTTGAGCCAGCTTTGCCAGTCCGCAATGCGGGAGAGCAGGTCAGCGTCGGCCTGATATGTTATTTTTTCTTTCATAATCAAATATTATATCTCCCAAAAAGTTAAAAAAAAATTATTCGGCGGCGCTGATTTTTCAGAAAATTCAATTGATAAAAATATCTATTCACAGGCGGAGAGCCCAAAGCGCTTTGTTCTGGACAGAAAGATTGAAAATGCTATATTCAACAACAGTTTTTAAATAATTATTCTGTTTTATTATCATGCCGCTTTGAGTGACTTTTTTACACTATCGTTTAACATAAATTTTTTTAATTATGGAATCTAAACTAGTGACCATTAAAAGGATAAAGGTTGTTGCCTATCCGATGGCCGGTGTGTCTTGTGCAACCGTGTTTATCATGACTGATGAGGGTGAGTTTCACGCTGTTTCGGTCGGTTGGAAAGAAAATCGGGATCGCAAACTTGTGTGCGCGCGCCCCGGAGATCAACTCAAGATACGTCCTGAAGGGAACGGGTATCATTGGGTTGAGGATGTTATCTATCGGGATTAAAAGTCCGAAGCATTTGAAAAAGTTCTGCGTCTTTGAAAAAAGACTCAGAACTTTTTTGATCTAAACGGAATGCTTGCGGACGAAGAAAAAGTGTAGTATACTTAAAGTATCTTAAAAAATTATTTTGTTCTATTTTTCATTGTTATATTTTTGTCATATTCCGGATTTTGTTTTTCCGTTTATGAATATTAAAATATTTCAGATAGGACATCATAATTTGAAATTTTTTTTAACATTATAAATAAAAGAGGGAACCGGATTGTGTAAAGGCACACCCCTCGTGAAACAAACCGGAATGGAATATGGCTGACGTATTTTCAATGTTTATGATTTCTTTGATGCTTCCAGTGATGGGACTGATAGCACCGTTTGCAGTTGCGTTGTCCATTATTGATCTTCTTTCGTCAAAGGAATGGTGGCGTAAGCTTCTTGCAGGGCTTGTTGGAATTTTTTTTGGATATATAATGTTTGTTGCTTTCAGGCATTATGTTATTTTTAACACTACCGACTTGGTAGTCAAAATAATTTCCATCGCTCATCCTATACTTGTATTCCTCGGTGTTTTTCTGTATTATGTATTGGAAAATAGTGATGAGGAGGAAGAGATTGAGACAGAAAAATCATAAATTAGTCATAAGAGAGAAGCTTTTTGGATCGCAAGATTCAAAGAGCTTTTCTTTTTTTGTGCGTAACAATGAAAGATGTTTGAGAAAGTTGTTTTGACCTGATATGATGCCGACAAAGGAGAAAAGACGTGATTGTCGGCGTTTTGTTGCCATTGCCGTTTAATGATGTGTTTGATTATCAAGCTGAGGACGATATTGCCCTCGGGGCGATTGTGCGTGTGCCGTTCGGACGGGAAGTTGTTGTCGGGGCGGTTTGGAAAAAAGGCAAAACAAGCGCTTTGGAGGCGTCAAAAATCAAAAAGATTATTGAGGTTCTGCCTTATCCGCCGTTAAAAGCCGATTTGCGCAAGTTTGTGGATTTTGTCGCGGCTTATAATATGGCCTTTACGGGGCTCGTGTTGAAGATGGTTTTGAGCGTCAAACAGGTGTTTGATGATCCGAAAATGCTCAAATTGTATGAGCTTTCCGGTAAAACATTGGCTGAGGCCAAGCTCAAAAATTCCGATGCGCGCTGGCGGGTGATGGATTTTTTGAAAGTCGGCGCTTTTAACAGGCATGAAATAGCCGCCGGTGCGGGTGTGGGGCAGAGTGTTATCAAAACATTGATTGACTCCGGTGTGCTGCGGGAGGTTTTGGTTGAACACAAAAAAGAATATCAAAAGCCGGTGTGCGGGTTTCAAAAAGTTCAACTGACCGATGAACAAGCGCGGGCGGCCGATGTGCTTTGCGCTAAAGTGGGCAACGGGTTCAGCACAACGCTTTTGAACGGCGTGACCGGATCAGGTAAGACGGAAGTTTATTTTGAAGCGGTTGAAAAGGCTTTTGCCGCAGGTAAGCAGGTTTTGATTATGGTTCCCGAAATCGGATTGACGGCGCAATGGCTCAAGCGTTTTGAAAAAAGATTCGGTGTGATGCCGGCGGAATGGCACTCGGCTTTGAGCCCCAAAGAGCGGGTGGATACCTGGCGCGCTGTTGCTAAAGGCGAGGCCAAAATCATTATCGGGGCGCGCTCGGCGTTGTTTTTGCCTTATCCCGATTTGGGGCTGATTGTCATTGATGAAAGCCACGATGCCTCGTTTAAGCAGGAAGATGTCGTCAATTATCAGGGGCGGGATATGGCGGTGGTTCGGGCAAAATATGAGCAAATTCCGTTGATTCTCTCAACCGCAACACCCGATTTGGAGACGGTGTGCAATGTTGAGGACGGCAAATATGACGAGGTGCGTTTGACATCGCGTTTTGCTCAGGCTCAATTGCCCGAAATTAAGATTATAGACCTCAAAAAAGACAAGCCTGTTAAAGGCTCTTGGGGGGTATCATGGTTGGCGCCGACTCTGTGTGAAAAACTTAAAGAAAATTATCAAAAAGGCGAGCAGAGTATTTTGTTTTTGAACAGACGCGGCTATGCGCCTTTGGTTATTTGCCGCGATTGCGGGCACCGCATCCAATGCCCGAACTGCACGGCCTGGCTGACGGAACACCGCCGTATGGGCAAGCTGGTCTGTCATCATTGCGGGTATATGACGGATATCCCCGAGAAATGCCCTGAGTGCGGCTCTGAAAATGGTTTGGCGGCGTGCGGGCCGGGGGTCGAGCGAATCGCTGAGGAGGTTAAATACCGCCTGCCCGAGGCCAAGACAAAAGTTTTGTCGTCGGATTTTGTGACAAACTTTAAGGAAGTGCAGCAAGTTATCAAAGAAATGGAAGAGGGGCGAATCGATATTCTCATCGGCACGCAGATTTTGGCAAAGGGACACCATTTTCCGGAGTTGACTCTTGTTGGAATTGTCGATGCGGATTTGGGGCTGATGGGTAGCGATTTACGCGCGGCCGAGCGGACATATCAACTGTTGTCGCAGGTTTCGGGGCGTGCGGGGCGCGGCGCCAAAAAAGGCGAGGTTTATTTGCAGACGCTGTATCCGGATAATGCCGTTCTTAAGGCGTTGGTCAGCGGCAATACGGAAGAATTTTTTGAGATGGAAAAACAAACGCGCCGTATTTTGAAAATGCCGCCGTTCGGCAAATTGGCCGCGGTGATTGTGTCGGGCGTCAGACAGGACGAGGTCGAGCGGACGGCGGTTCTTTTGGGGCAGACGGCATTTAACGATGCCAACATATCCACACTCGGACCGGCGCCGGCGCCGCTGTTTATCCTTAGGAATAAATATCGTTACAGGCTGTTGCTTAAGACCTCAAAAGACATAAAAATTCAAGAGGTCTTGCGTCAATGGATAAAAAAGGTTAGGATTCCGGCATCGGTTCGGGTTGAGGTCGATATTGATCCTTATTCTTTTTATTAAAAATGTTAATAAAAAAGAAACCAATTATTATATAAAATTCGGAACAGTTAATTTATGGCAAAAGGTTCTTTGGAAAGTGAAGAAAAGTTCTAAGACAAAAATAGCCCGCGTTTATGCTTCGGCGTTGTATGAAGTGGCCGAAGCTCGCAAGTGCACAGATAAGGTTTTGAAAGAAGCGGCTGCTCTGCGGCAGACTTTTGTTCAGAATCCGGATTTGGAGACTTATTTGGCAAGCCCGCTGTATGAAGAAAAAGATAAAGAAGATGTTTTGAAAAAAACGGCTAAAGCTTTGAACCTGAGCGCGGAAACTTTGTCTTGTCTTGAAGTCATTACTCAAAATCACCGAATCGCAGATTTGAAAGCCATATTGGAAATGTATGCGTCGGTGTATTATCAGAAAAACAATATTGCCGAGGTTTTTGTTGAGACGGTTAAAAAATTGTCGCCTGCTCAGGATAAAAAGCTTGGCGCTGTTTTGCAAAAACTTTTCGGGAAGCAAGTTGTCGTTTCTTATCAACTTAATCCGTCGCTTATCGGCGGTTTGCGGGTTAAAAACGGTTCGGAGATGTTTGACGACAGTCTTGCGAACAAATTAAATCATTTGGAAAATCTAATGAAAGGTAAATAGATATGTCTGTATCTGCCAGTGAAATAACCTCAATCATCAAGGATAAAATTTCCGGCGCCAAGTCGAGTATTGACATTGCGCAAGTCGGTAAAGTTTTGTCTGTCGGCGACGGCGTTGCCCGCGTTTACGGGCTTGATGAAGTTCAGGCCGGCGAACTCGTTGAGTTTTCGAGCGGTATTAAAGGAATGGCGTTGAACCTGGAAGAAGATAATGTCGGCGTGGTTATTTTCGGCTCCGATCAGGATATTAAAGAGGGCGATATTGTTAAACGTACAAACTCTATTGTGAGCGTTCCGGTCGGCAAAGAGCTCTTGGGCAGAGTCGTTAATGCTCTGGGCGAGCCGATTGACGGATTAGGCGCTATCAAAGCTAAAGAGTTCAGCCGTTCGGATATTAAAGCTCCCGGTATTATTGCCCGTCGTTCGGTGCATGAACCTGTTCAGACCGGTATCAAAATTGTTGATGCTTTGATCCCTATCGGCCGCGGCCAACGCGAGCTGATTATCGGCGACAGACAAACCGGTAAAACGGCCATTATTCTTGATACGATTATCAATCAGAAAAAAATTAATGATGCGGCTAAGTCCGAGAAAGACAAGCTTTATTGCGTTTATGTTGCCGTCGGACAAAAACGCTCGACTGTGGCGCAAGTTGTTAAAACTTTGAAAGACTATGGCGCGATGGATTATACCATTGTTGTTGCCGCGACGGCTTCTGATGCCGCGCCGATGCAATATATTGCGCCTTATTCGGGGTGCGCTATGGGCGAATTTTTCCGCGACAACGGTATGCACGCGGTCATCTTTTATGATGATTTATCCAAGCAGGCGACGGCTTATCGCCAGATGTCTTTGCTGTTGCGTCGTCCGCCAGGACGTGAGGCTTATCCGGGCGATGTTTTCTATCTGCACTCTCGTTTGCTGGAGCGCGCGGCGAAGATGAGCGATGCCGAAGGCGCCGGATCTTTGACGGCTTTGCCCGTGATTGAAACCCAAGCCGGGGACGTATCGGCCTATATTCCGACAAACGTTATTTCTATTACGGATGGTCAAATTTTCTTGGAAACGTCGTTGTTCTATCAGGGCGTTCGACCGGCGGTTAACGTAGGTATTTCTGTTTCACGTGTGGGCTCTGCAGCGCAGATTAAAGCGATGAAACAAGTGGCCGGTTCTATGAAACTTGATTTGGCACAATATCGTGAGATGGCGGCGTTTGCTCAGTTTGCGTCTGATTTGGATCAGTCGACAAAGAATTTGCTGGCCAGAGGATCCCGCTTGACGGAAATGCTCAAACAGCCTCAGTATCAGCCTTTGGCGGTTGAGGACGAAGTTTTTGCCATTTTCGGCGGCGTTAAAGGATTTTTAGATCATGTCCCGCTGAATAAAGTCAAAGAATTTGAGAGCAAGGCGCTGTCGTCAGTTAAGGCTTCTCATCCGGAATATTTGGCGGAAATCGTCAAAGAAAAGAAAATTTCTGAGGAGCTTGAGGCCAAATTGATGGCTTTTTATCAGAAATTCGGCGAAGAGTTTGCCGCACAGTTGGAAAAGGCGGCATAAAGCATGGCAGGGTTGAAAGAACTCAGAACACGCATCTCGTCGATTACCTCGACCCAAAAAATCACCTCGGCGATGAAAATGGTTGCCGCGGCCAGATTAAAACGGGCTCAGGATATGTTGCAAAAATCACGCTCTTACAGCGAGGATTTGCTCAAAGTGACGGGACGCTTGCTCAAAGAAATGCGGCAGGAAGAAAAGGATAAAAAAATCACTTACCTTTTGCCGCCCGTCATGCGGACGCCCTTGAAGACTCAAGTTTATCAGTTGGTCGTATTTTCATCGGATAAAGGATTGTGCGGAAGCTATAACGCCAATGTTTTGAAAGAGAGCCTGCGTCGGGTTAATGAGCTTTTGGCTGAGGGCAAACAGGTTAAGGTTTTGAGCCTCGGCAAAAAAGCCGGCGAGGGTTTAAAACGCCGCTGCGCCGGAATAGAGGTTGAAATTTTGGACGGGTTTGCGGCCAAAGGGCCTGATTATGACGAGACGGAAAGCTTTGTTAATCGGCTTTTGGACGGATACGGCAAGGATTTTGACGTGTGCGAAGTGGTGTATACACATTTTAATTCGGCCATTAACCGTGAGGTCAAAACCGAGCAATTTTTGCCCGTGTCTATTGATACGGCTGATGAGCGGTTTGATAATAAAGTCGGCGATGCTTACTATGGGTATGAGGAAAACAAGCAAGCCGTTTTGTTTGACGTGATGCCGTTTTTTGTTGTCAATATGATGTTTCAAAAATTGCTCCATTCGCAGACCAGCGAACACGGCGCGCGTATGACATCTATGGACAACGCCACACGCAACGCCAAAGATATGATCGGCCGGTTGACGCTGAGATATAACCGTTTGCGCCAGAGCGCCATTACAACCGAATTGATAGAGATTATCTCGGGCGCTGAGGCTTTGTAGTTTTAATTGAGAGAAATTTTAGGAGAAAACCATTATGGCAAAAGAGACCGTTAAAAAGATTTCGAAAAAAACGCCGAGTGTGACGGCCGAAGACAAAAAGGCGATTAAGGAAATCAACGCCGAAAACGCCAGAGATGTCGCCAAGACCAAAAAAGCCATTGCCAAAGAAAAAGGCACGGGAAAACTCGGACATATTTCGCAGGTAACCGGCGCGGTTGTTGACGTTCGGTTTGATGATGTGTCTGAACTTCCGCCGATTTTGACGGCGTTGACTTGTGACAACAACGGGCGTAATTTGGTTTTGGAAGTTGCTCAGCACTTGGGCGAAAATGTTGTTCGCTGTATTGCGATGGACGCCACAGACGGTTTGGTCAGAGGGCAGGAAGTTGTTAACACCAATTCACCGATTGAGGTTCCTGTCGGACCGGAAATGCTGGGACGTATTATAAATGTTATCGGCGAGCCTGTTGACGGCCGCGGCGCCGTTAAGGCTAAACGCCACTATCCGATTCACCGCGAGGCGCCGTCATTTGTCGATCAGTCGACCGAGACAGAGGTTTTGACAACGGGGATTAAGGTTATTGACTTGTTGGAACCCTATGCCAAAGGCGGTAAAATCGGTTTGTTCGGCGGTGCGGGCGTCGGTAAGACGGTTTTGATTATGGAATTGATTAACAATATTGCCAAAGGACACGGCGGTTATTCCGTTTTTGCGGGCGTCGGCGAACGCACTCGTGAGGGTAACGACCTGTATAATGAGATGATCGAGTCGGGCGTTATTGATTTGAAAGGTGATAAGTCTAAAACCGTTTTGGTTTACGGTCAGATGAACGAGCCCCCCGGAGCCCGTGCACGCGTAGCTTTGACAGGTTTGACACAGGCGGAATATTTCCGTGATGAGGCGCACCAAGACGTTTTGTTCTTTGTTGACAACATCTTCCGCTTTACTCAGGCGGGGTCTGAGGTTTCTGCTTTGTTGGGGCGTATTCCTTCTGCCGTGGGTTATCAGCCGACTTTGGGGACAGATATGGGCGCCATGCAGGAACGTATTACCTCGACCAAAAACGGATCTATTACTTCGGTTCAGGCGGTTTATGTTCCGGCCGATGACTTGACCGATCCGGCACCGGCGACGACCTTTGCGCACTTGGATGCGACTACCGTTTTGTCTCGTTCGATTGCTGAACTGGGTATTTATCCGGCGGTTGACCCGTTGGATTCGACCTCGCGTATTTTGGATCCGGCGGTTGTCGGAGACGAGCATTATCAGGTTGCCCGCGGCGTGCAGGAGATTTTGCAAAAATACAAATCTTTGCAGGATATTATCGCGATTTTGGGTATGGACGAATTGTCCGATGATGACCGTTTGGTTGTTGCCCGCGCGCGTAAGATTCAAAGATTTTTGTCTCAGCCGTTCCATGTGGCCGAGGTCTTTACCGGAACGCCCGGTGTGTTTGTCAAACTGGAAGACACCATCAAAGGCTTTAAGGGAATTTTGGAAGGCAAATATGATGATGTTCCGGAGCAGGCCTTCTATATGGTCGGCACAATTGAGGATGCTTTGAAAAAAGCCGAGAAAATGAAAGCGGCCTAAGGATAAACGCTATGGAAAACAAAGTCAGATTGATTATAGAGCTTCCAAATAAGGTGTTGGCCGAGGTTGCGGCCGAAAGCATTATTATTCCGGCCAAAAAAGGCGATGTGACGATTTTGTCGGAGCGTGCGCCGAGTGTGTTTGCCACGGATTTTGGACAAGTTCAGCTTTTGGACGGGGCGGCTCGGACGACGGAAAGGTATTTTGTGGCGGCGGGTGTGGCTGATACGGCGCAGGGTCTTATCCGACTGATGACGCCGATGGCCGTCGCGGCAAAAGATATTTCTGTTGACGAGGCTTTGAAAAGAGCCTCTGATGAAACAGATGAGGCTAAGAAAATGTTTTATCGGATGATTGCCGATAAACTTGAGAACAAGACCGGAAACTATAAATATTAGGACTTTGTTTCTTTTTTGAACACGACTCCGCTTGAAGTATCAGGCGGAGTTTTTTATTGTCAAAAGTTAGACAAAAATATCTTTACTTCTTTTTAATGATATGGTATTATGATATCATAAATTAGAACAAAACAAGGCAGGGGTTTGAGTGATGAAAAGAGAGCCGACATATCGTGAAGACAAACGCGCGACAGGCCTGAAAGCCGCAGTTTTCTACACACACACACACACACACACACACACACACACATTTAAACCTTGCTGAGCAAGATTTAAACAAGAGCACTATTTTTGACAAAATCCAAAGGGACGTTGTTCCCTTTGGATTTTTTTGTGCATCATTTTAACAAACAGATAAAGGAGAAGGAAGATGAATAAGGAACTTGAGCAAGCTAAAAAATATATTGAAGACAATAATTTGTCTAAAGCTTATGAATTTATGGGGAGAGCGGTGAACGCAAATCCTGAATTTGGAGAGAATGTTCAGGAAACGATGAAAATTGCTCTGCAGTCGGATAAAAATAATGGGATTAGTTTGGGAGCGGCTTATGATGCTATGGAGAGAATTGTAACAACAAATCCCGATCTTGACAAAGATGTTTTTGAGATGATGGAAGTTACTTTGCAGCATGATAAGAATGATGCTTATAGTTTGGCAGCATCTTATAATATTATGGGGAGAAGTGTGGGTTCAAATTATGAGCGTGGAAAAGATGCTTTGGAAAAGATGAAAATTGGTCTCCAATCTGATAAGAATGATGGCCATAGTTTGGGTGTAGCTTATGAGGCTATCGAGAGAATTGTAAGAACAAATCCCGAGCTTGGAAAAGATGCTTTGGAAACGATGAAAGTTGGTCTTCAGTCGGATAAAAATAGTAAGGGTAGTTTGGGAACGGCTTATATGGTTATGGGGAGAATGGTGGACAAAAATCCCGAGCTTGGAAAAGATGTTTTGGAAATGATGAAAGTTGCTCTTCAATCTGATAAGAATGATGGCCATAGTTTGGCAGCAGCTTATGAGCTTATGTTGGACATTGTGCATGCAAATCCCGAGCTTGGAAAAGATGCTTTGGAAACGATGAAAGCTGCTTTACAGTCGGATAAGAATGATGCTCATAGTTTGATGGAAGCTCGTACTTCTCTGGAAACAATTGCGGGCATGAATCCAGAGCTTGAAAAGGATATATTTGAATTTATGAAAAATGGAGTGCGTAAAGATAATAGCGGTAATTCCTCTACAGAGAATGAATATAATGTATCAGAGCGCATTGCCTCCATAAGAACACGCCTAGGAGAAGCGAACGGTGCCGCTGCGGCTGATGAGATTGCGGAAAAGCCTCGTATGGGAAAAGTCAATGAATCTGCAACACCGAATAAAGAGCTTTCTTTAGCCATTCAAGAGCAAATTACAGCAGCTAAAGGAAACAGAAGGTAATTAAGTGGTGATGATAAAAGACCGGAGTTCGGATTTTGAACTCCGGTCTTTTTGTTGTTGGCAAAAATTAGACAAAAATATCTTTACTTCTTTTTAATGATATGGTATTATGATATCATAAATTAGAACAAAACAAGGCAGGGGTTTGAGTGATGAAAAGAGAGCCGACATATCGTGAAGACAAACGCGCGACAGGCCTGAAAGCCGCAGTTTTCTACACACACACACACACACACACACACACACACATTTAAACCTTGCTGAGCAAGATTTAAACAAGAGCACAGTTTTTG
>CAKQRQ010000006.1 GCA_934271465.1 uncultured Alphaproteobacteria bacterium
CAGGTCTCTGCGTTAAATACTTTGCTTTCAGCCGCACAAGTGTCAGCCGATTTATCACATTCCGGAACACAAGCCCCGTCAGAAAGTAAATATCCGCTCTCGCACGCCGTGCATTGACATTCGGTATTATAAGCCGTGCAATAAGCTATCTTATCAGCGCATTCGGCTGTCCAGTCTTCAGGCGTCACAACAGGCTCTGGCGCATCAGGCAGCTGCTTCACGCCGGCGCAATAAAACTTGCTTTCATCAAACGGACATCTGACGCCTTTGCCGCCCGAACAGGAGTCTTGCGTATAGCCCATTTCAGCACAACTGGGGATTGATTCACAATCCATCTGTGCGTAAGCATTTGAAATTACACAAAAAGTAAAAAGGATAAAAACAAGCTGTTTCATGTCACTAGACCCCGTGGTTGGCACTCCGACTCGAGCATTTAAACCAACGTTTAAACGCTCTATTGATTTTTAAGATGCGCAAAAAATTTACAATTTTCAGGCGAGTGCCAAAAACAGAGTTAACGATTTGAAAAATAAAGATAAATTAAAGTTATTGCTTTTTTAACTTTTGGCTGATATACTGCGTGATAAATAGAGCGTTTAAACGTTGGTTTAAACGCTCTATTGTTGTTTGAGACACTTTTTATTGATTTTCAATAAGATAAATCTTAAAATAGCAACAAATATCAACTCTACATTGCAATTATCTATTTTATTCTTTTGTTCACGTGTAAACATTTTCCTGTCATATTCGGACTTGACCCGTCCGCTGTCATCCTCGTGCCCGAGCGTAAGCGAGGAATAGACACGGGGATCCAGGGAACATTTGATTCTTTGTTTAACCTGGATGTTCGGGTCAAGCCCGAACATGACAGCAAAAGGGGAAGCCTAGACCTCCGGATTAAATCAAAAAAATTAACCTTACGCCTCTTCCCGAGTGTTTTCTTTTCTGAATTTTTCCAATTTCTTCAAAAGCATTTGACGTTTCAACCGGCTCAAATGATCAATATAAAGAATCCCGTCAAGATGATCCAACTCATGCTGTGCCGCCACCGCCAAAAAATCTTCCGCCAAAAGCTCTTGCGGATTTCCATGATAATCCAAATAACGAATTTTAACACTCGCGGGACGTTCCACTTCGGCGCGCTGCCCCGGAACAGACAAGCACCCCTCTTCGCAAATTTCTTTTTCATCTGATGCCCAAACAATCTCGGGATTAACCAGATACATCGGTCGTGGTTCTTCCCCCTCAGAGGCAATATCAATAACAACCATTCTCTTGGATACCCCAACCTGAGGCGCCGCCAAGCCGCAACCGTTCGACACATACATTGTCTCAAGCATATCATCCAGCAATCGGCGCAGTTCATCATCAACCTTATCGACCTTTTCGGCCTTTTGTTTCAAAATCGGGTGCGGATATTCATACAATTTGAGTTTGGTCATCTTGCAAAACCTCTGTTAATTCGCCGGACGAATTTCTTTGGCAATCGTATCCAAAAGTGCGTTAACCATCTTAGGCTCGTTTTTGCTAAAAAACGCATATGCCAAATCGACATATTCTTTGACAATTACCGCTGCGTCAACATCTGTTGTATGCACCAGCTCATACGCCGCGCATAACAGCAACGCCCGCAAGGTGCCGTCAAAACGGTCAAACTGCCAGCCCTGTTTGAGGTAATGCGCCAAAGACCGCTCCAAGTGTTCTTTATCTTTATGAACATTGCGCGTCAGGTTTGAAAAATAGTCGGCGTCCATTTCCTCTATCTCGACCATATTTTCCAAAACCTCATAACCGTCGCTTTCTTCCTCAATGGCATAGCGGCCGATTTCGCCGTTCACAAAATCCTTAATAACCTCATCAACCGGCAATTGCCCGTATTCAATCATATAGGTAGCCTGAACAGCCGCCAAACGTGCCGCCGATTTCTTTTTAATCTTTTCTGAAATAAATTTAGCCATTTATTCTTCTCCTTTAGGCTTGGCCATTTGTTCCAATGTTTCCAAAAACTCTTCAAAATCCTTAGGCTCTCTAAAATCTCGATAAACCGAGGCAAAGCGAATATAAGCCACATGATCCAACGCCGCCAAAGCCTCCATAACAAGTTCTCCGATTCGGGTAGATAATATCTCGTTTTCTCCGGTGCTTTCCAAGCGCCGCTGAATAGAATTTACAATCTTTTCGACCCGTTCGGGGCTGACTGGACGCTTTCGCACCGCCAAAAAAATGGAGCGCGCCAATTTGTCCCTATCAAACATAACTCTTTCGCCATTTTTCTTAACAACGGTCAAATCGCGCAACTGCACATGCTCAAAAGTCGTAAACCTTTGACCGCACTCCGGACATTCACGACGTCGCCGAACAGCCGTATCATCATCGGCATTGCGCGAATCTTTAACCTGTGTGTCATTACACCCGCAAAACGGACATTTCATAAAGCTATTTTCCTTTTTCCATCAGGCTGTTGGCAACCTGATACATTTTTGAAGAATATCTTGCCCCCTTTATAAGGACAATATCATTATTTTGCAAGCACTTATTTAACAGAAAGTCATCCAACCCCTCTTTGTTTTCAAAATAGTGCTTTTCCTTTGTGTCGGGAACCTGCACCAACATATCCTTCATCTCGGGACAAACCCCTATAACCACGTCAATATCCGTCTTGGCGATGACCTGTCCGATATCCTGATGCCGCTGCTTTGAGGTCTGTCCAAGCTCGGCCATTTTCCCGAGGACGACAACTTTACGCCCTTTTTTAGGCATTTTACCCAAAGTCTCAATCGCAATCTTCATAGCCTCGGGCTGACCGGAATAACTATCATCAATCAACGTATATTCCCCGCCGTTCGGTAATTTGAGCCGATGTTTGGCGCCGCGGCCGGCCAAAGCCTGAAAATGTCCGAGTCTCTCTGCCGCTTGGGCAACATCAAGCCCCAAGACCTTAATCAACGTCAGCACGCACCAGGCATTATAATAATTATGCTCCCCCTCATCAGCCAAATGAAGTTCAACTGCCGGATGTGTCTTTTGCCCGAATTTAACAACCCGCGCACCGTTTTCAAGAGCCCTCCGCTCTAAAATATCCGCAAAATTTGTATCCTCATTGATAATTGCCGTTCCGCCTTTTTTCAAAGATTTAAAAATTTCAGCCTTAGCCTCGGCAATTCCCAAAAAATTAGGGAAAAACTCTATATGCATCGGGTAAACATTTGTCACAATCGCCACATCGGGTTTAACATAAGACACCAGCTCCTCAATCTCGCCCTTGGCGCTCATGCCCATCTCAATCACGGCATAATCCGCCGACATATCCAGCCCGCACAATGTCGCCGGCACACCGACATTATTGTTAAAATTGCCGCTTGTAGCATAGACTTTTCCAAACTCTTCCAAAGCAAATTTAATTTCCTCTTTGGTGGTTGTCTTGCCGGCCGACCCCGTCAGCCCGATAACGATTCCCTTAAACAGCGACCGATTATACGCCCCAATTTGCCCATAGGCCTTAAGCGTATCCGCAACAACAAGCTGCCTCTCCGGCGGCACACCCTCAATCTGCCGCGACACAACCACCGCCGCCGCACCGGAGGCCAACACATCTTTGACAAACGCATGTCCGTCAAATTTCTCACCCTTCAGGGCAATAAACAAATCCCCTTTCGCAACCGTGCGGCTGTCTGTCGTAACCGTCTCAATCTCGACATCAACAAAACGCCCTTTTGCACCGATAACCTCAGCAATTTTAGACAAACTTGTTTTTTCCATTTATCTTCCTTTCTCCTAACCCAGATGAGAAAGTATAGCAATTAAAGTTAAAAAAATTCTTTACGTCCTTTTAGACAAAAATTTTTCTTGATTTTTACAAAAGAAGTGATAACCTGCAAATATTCCGAAAAATTATTTACATTTATTGTTGTTTAACCTTAAAAATTTTTTGTTATGAAAAAGTTTTTTTATCTCGTCGTATTGGCAATTGTAGCAATAGCCTGCGACAACACAATCAAGACCCCAATCGATGAAACAGGTCTGTTCGTTGTCTGTGAAAAAGGAACGCCGATTTATGGTGTTGTTGATTCTCAAGACAACGTTATCCTTCCGATGATGTACAACAACATTGGGCTGGATCCTGCTCAAAGACTTCTCATCGTCACCGACCAAGACAATTTCCAGTATCTCTATGACTTCAAAGGAAATCCACTCTTTGGCGCGATTACATTGACGAAACGAGGACAAGTATGGCTGGGCAAAACAGGTGAAAAAGTAGCTATGTATGATCCATCCAGAAATCTGACGACAGAACATTATGACAACATCGTCGTCGGTATCAACCAGATTCTTGTCACAAACAAGAATCAACATGCCGTCCTCACTCGTGATGCCAAAGAGCTCATTCCTTGGACAGAAGGAGAGATCTTGGTTGTAAACGACGAGAATGATTATTTCTATGCCGTCCAAGACACCGTCAAACATGTCTGGATGAAGTATGACAAGGAGGGTAAGAAGACTAAGAAAGTCTACACCTCCAAGAAGTTTGACACGATGAAGTCTGCTGCGGTTTCGACCTGGGCTGGCGGATTTAGTGTCAAAAAGATCCAGTAGTGATATTGGATCGCAAGATTTTCTATCTCATATACTTTAAAACCGCCGCCTGTGAAGGCCGCGGTTTTTTCTTTTTTTAAGGCTTTTTAATATATCGGAAAACGTCGGCATAGCTCAACAGCTTTCTGTCCGACTTCCTCAACAACCTTGTTCTGTTCAGGCATCCCGACAGCCTCAATCACATCGGCAATCAGATTGCCTATTTCATAAAATTCTTTTTCCGTAAATCCGCGAGTCGTTCCGGCCGGCGTCCCCAAACGAATACCCGAGGTTACCTTAGGCGGCATCGGATCAAAAGGAATAGCATTTTTATTACAAGTAATATGCGCCCGATCCAAAAGCTCCGCCACAACATCTCCCGTCACATTCTTAGGCCGCAAATCAACCAAAAGCAAATGCGTATCCGTTCCGCCCGAAACAAGCGCAAGCCCGCGTGCTTTCAAAGCCTCGCCCAAAGCTTTGGCGTTTTGAACAACTTGTGCCGTATAGGCCTTAAACGAGTCGCTCAAATCTTCCTTAAAGCAAACCGCTTTTGCCGCAATCACATGCTCCAACGGCCCGCCTTGCGTCACCGGAAAAACAGCCGAGTTGATTTTTTTTGCCAAATCTTCCCGATTGGTCAAAATCATTCCCCCGCGCGGTCCGCGCAAGGTTTTGTGCGTGGTTGTGGTCACAACATCGGCCCACATAAGCGGATTCGGATGCACGCCGCCGGCCACAAGCCCGGCAAAATGCGCCATATCCACCATCAGATAAGCCCCGACTTTATCGGCAATTTTTCTGAATCGGGCAAAGTCAATCTGCCGCGGATAAGCCGACCCGCCGGCAATAATCAAGCGGGGTTTATATTCTTCCGCCAGCCGCTCGACCTCATCGTAATCAATCAAGCCGGTATCTTTTTGAACGCCATAACAAACCGAGTGCAGCCATTTACCAGAAAACGAAACTTTTGCCCCGTGCGTCAAATGTCCGCCCGCATCAAGGCTCATCCCCATAATTGTATCATTAGGCTGCAGCAAAGCCACATAAACAGCCGTATTAGCCTGACTTCCCGAATGGGGCTGAACATTGGCAAACGCCGCGCCAAAGAGCTTTTTAGCCCGTTCAATGGCCAAAGTCTCGACTTCGTCCACAAATTCGCACCCGTGATAATAGCGGCGGTGCGGATACCCTTCGGCATATTTATTGGTCAAAACAGAGCCTTGAGCCGCCATAACCGCCGGCGAAACAATATTTTCGGAAGCGATTAACTCAATCTGATCTTGCTGGCGTTTTAATTCTTTTTGAATCAGCGAATAAATCTCGTTATCTTCTTGTTCCAAAGTTTGTGTAAAATCCATCTCTTTACCCCAATTCAGCAATCCGTCTGCAATGTCTTTCGCCGTTAGAAAAAGGCGTTTTCAAAAAAGTATCCAAATAAGTCAAAACATCTTCCTTAGCCTGCGTCCGTGCGCCAAAAACAGCAACATTCGCATTATTATGTTCCTTAGCCAAGGCCGCAACCTCGTTATTATAAAGCAGCGCCGCGCGGATTCCTTTGTGTCGGTTGGCCGCAATGGAGATTCCGATTCCTGTGCCGCAAATCAAGATTCCTAAATCAGCCTCGCCGGAAAGAATAGCCTCGGCCACTTTGTCGGCAATCAGAGGATAATCACAAGACTCAGGTGAATATGTCCCCAAATCTTTCAGGTCGATTCCTTTGTTTTTATATTCGTTTTTCAAGAACTCTTTAAGTTCAAAACCGCCGTGATCGGCACCGATAACAATTCTCATAACAACATTTTCCTAAAATACATTTTGAAACTTTTGACATCATATAACAAAATTGTGATAAAAAAACCTTTTTTTATAAAAAATATGTTGACTGCGGAAAAAATTATTGTATATATAAGCTTACCGATTGAGAGAACGGTAACCATGTTGGCCGGTTGGCAGAGTGGCTCATGCAGAGGACTGCAAATCCTTGTACATCGGTTCAATTCCGGTACCGGCCTCCAACAATCTTACCGTATTATTCCGGCTTAGCTCAGCGGTAGAGCAATCGGCTGTTAACCGATCGGTCGTCTGTTCGAATCAGACAGCCGGAGCCAAAGAAAAAACCATCCCTTGCGGATGGTTTTTTTGTGCGTAGGTTGTCCTGTGAGAACAGACGATGTCTGTTCGGAGCGGGAAGTTGGTGAAAACAAGCGCAAAACCTTAGCAAATAGCTTGGTTTTGTGCGATGTTTGAACCTTACGACGCGAGGAGGACCCGCTTGCGGGAGTGCCCAATCAGACAGCCGGAGCCAAAGAAAAAACCATCCCTTGCGGATGGTTTTTTTTGTGCGTAGGTTGTCCTGTGAGAACAGACGATGTCTGTTCGGAGCGGGAAGTTGGTGAAAACAAGCGCAAAACCTTAGCAAATAGCTTGGTTTTGTGCGATGTTTGAACCTTACGACGCGAGGAGGACCCGCTTGCGGGAGTGCCCAATCAGACAGCCGGAGCCAAAGAAAAAACCATCCCTTGCGGATGGTTTTTTTTGTGCGTAGGTTGTCCTGTGAGAACAGACGATGTCACACAAAAACCCCGCTTATCGCTAAGCCAACGACAAGCGGGGGTTTTGTCACTCAAGGGTGTTTATTCTTCGTCTTCCGAAACAACTTCCGGTTCTTCAACAACCGTCTCTGTCTCGTCAAACTCCGGAACACTCTCGCCCAAAACTTCCGAGGCTTCCTCTGTCTCCAACTCTTCCTCATCTTCGGCATCAGCCTCCAACTTAGTAACGGAAACAACCTTTTCATTCTCGGCTGTCCTGAACAAAATAACACCCTGTGTCTTACGTCCGGCAATGCGAATATCCTCAACAGGCATCCTAATCAGCTTTCCGGCATCGGTAACCATCATAATCTGGTTATCATCCTCAATCGGGAACGAGCTGACAATTTCCTTGTTGCGGGCAGACATCTCCATATTGGCAATACCCTGACCGCCGCGGCCTGTCACACGATATTCATAAGAAGAAGAGCGTTTGCCGTATCCGGTTGTGGTCACGGACAAAATAAACTGCTCTTTCTCTTTCATTGCCTCAAATTTTTCAGGTGTAATCACGCTCAACTCAACACCGGCCTCTGCCAACGACAACGGGCAATCTCCGCCGCGTTCGGCCTCGGCGCGTTTCAAAGCTGATGAAGCTCTCAGGTAATCTTCGCGTTCTTCAGAAGTCGCCTCGCTGTGGTTCAAGATAGACATCGAAACAACTTCATCATTGTCATTAAGCTTGATACCGCGAACACCGGTCGAGTTACGTCCGACAAACACGCGGACTTCACTGACGGGGAATCTGATACATTTACCGCTCTTGGCCGCCAACAAAACATCTTCGTCTTCAGTGCAGATACGAACGTTAATCAGTTTGTCGCCCTCATCAAGCTTCATGGCAATCTTACCGTTAGACTGAACATTAACAAAATCCATCAACGAGTTGCGGCGAACATTACCCGACAATGTCGCAAACATAATTGACAAATCTTTGCACTCTGCCTCATTCTCCGGCAATTTCATAATGGTTGTAATCGTCTCGCCTGCTTCCAGCGGCAACAGGTTAATAAACGGCTTACCCTTAGATGTCGGCGAACCCAGCGGCAGTTTATAGACTTTCATCTTATAAACCAATCCCTTGGACGAGAAGAACAGAACCGGCGTATGCGTGCTGGCCACAAACAAACGCGTCACAAAATCTTCTTCTTTTGTCGCCATACCGGACTTGCCTTTACCGCCGCGTTTCTGAGCCTTATAGGCATTCAACGGAACACGTTTGATATAACCGGCCTCAGTAACCGTGACAACCATTTCTTCACGTTGAATCAGCGATTCGACGTCTGTATCATACTCAATATCTTCAATTTTGGTGCGTCGCGGATTAGAATAAGCATCTTTAATCTCAACCAACTCATCACGCATAATTCCATAAAGTTTTTCACGCGAGCTTAAAATCGACAGACATTCTTTAATCTCATCGCCCAACGCGCGCAATTCATCATGAATCTTATCACGCTCCAAGCCTGTCAAGCGCTGCAGTTTCAAATCCAAAATGGCTTTCGCCTGATTCTCGGACAACCGATAAGTGCCGTTTTCGACCTTTCTATCTGGCTCGTCAATCAGCTGAACCAACGCTTCAACCTCGCCCGCCGGCCAAGCCTTGGCAAGCAGAGCATCTTTAGCTTCTTGCGGGCTTGGAGACGTGCGGATAAGATCAATCACGGGATCAATGTTTTCAACTGCAATGGCCAACCCGACCAAAACATGCGCCCGATCGCGCGCCTTATTCAATTCAAAGATTGTGCGGCGGCGGATAACTTCCTCTCTAAACTCGACAAACGCCTTCACAATGTCCTTCAAAGTCAGCATAACCGGACGACCGTTATAAATCGCCAGCATATTCATACCAAAGCTTGTCTGGAGGGGCGTGTATTTATAAAGCTGGTTCAAGACAACATCAGCCTGAAAATCGCGCTTAATTTCAATAACAACGCGCACACCCTGACGGTCCGATTCATCTCGGATTTCGGAAATGCCTTCAATCTTCTTTTCTTTGAGCAATTCCGCAATACGCTGAATCATCGCAGCCTTGTTGACTTGATAAGGAATCTCATGAACAATAATAGCTTCCTTGTCTTTGTGAATCTCCTCAATCGTGCATTTAGCACGCATCATTATCGACCCGCGCCCAGTCAAATAGGCCGATTTAGCACCCGAATAACCCAAGATTAAACCGCCCGTCGGAAAATCCGGCCCCGGAACAATGCGGATTAAGTCCTCAATAGAAATATCCGGATTATCAATATACGCACAGCACGCATCGCAAACTTCGCCCAGATTATGCGGCGGAATATTTGTCGCCATACCGACGGCAATACCGTTTGTGCCGTTAACCAAAAGGTTCGGATAACGCGCAGGCAAAACAGTCGGCTCTTGCAAGCTTTCATCATAGTTCGGCATAAAATCGACTGTGTCTTTATCAATATCATCAATCAAAGCATGCGCAACCTTAGCCAAACGAGCTTCCGTATAACGCATAGCCGCGGCGCTGTCGCCGTCCATCGACCCAAAGTTGCCTTGTCCGTCAATCAACGGAACACGCATCGAAAAAGGCTGTGCCAAACGAACCATCGCATCATAAACTGATGAGTCGCCATGCGGGTGATATTTACCCAAAACATCACCGACGATACGCGCCGATTTTCTGAACGGACGGTTATAATCATAACCATTCTCGTAAGCCGAATAAATGATACGGCGGTGAACAGGTTTCAATCCGTCGCGCACATCAGGAAGCGCACGCGAAACAATAACGCTCATCGCATAATCAAGGTATGAACGGCGCATCTCGTCCGAGATTTCAACCGGCGAAATATCCTGTGTGCTTTCAACTAAATTATTTTCATCAGACACTTTGATTTTCCTTCTCTTTGTCACTTTTAAAAACTAAAAAAATCATATCAATTTTTCGGTTACCAAACCACTTTTTTTTACCTTTTATACCCATAAAAAAGAGCATTTTCTTTTCTACGGGCAAAAAACAGGCCTTAAAATCGATTAAAGGAGAAAAAAGTTAACAACAAAAAATCGGAAAGTGCTCAAAGGCCAAAAAAAGCCCGTTTCTTGAATTTAAGAAACGGGCTTAATTCTTTATTGATTAAAAGTGTTCGTCACTGCGGCGAATCAACTCTTCAATATTCTCAGGCGGCCACCCTGGTGTATCCATACCCAAATGAATACCCATCTTAGCCAAAACCTCTTTGATTTCGTTCAAAGACTTACGACCGAAGTTCGGTGTTCTAAGCATTTCGGCTTCTGTCTTCTGAACCAAATCGCCGATATAAACAATATTGTCATTTTTCAAGCAATTTGCCGAACGAACAGAAAGTTCAAGCTCTTCAACTTTCTTCAACAAATTACGATTAAACGGCAATTCTTCTTTTTCAACTTCGACCTCAGCCTCTGGCTCGTCAAAATTAATAAACGGGTTCAACTGATCCTGAAGAATTCTGGCTGCATAAGCAACTGCATCTTCCGGAGAAACAACACCATTGGTTTCAACAACCAAAGTCAATTTATCATAGTCAGTTGCTTGTCCGACACGCGTATGATCAACTTTGTAAGAAACCTTTCTGACCGGCGAATAAATCGCATCAACCGGAATAACTCCAATCGGTGTGTCAGCAGTTTTGTTCATAGCCGCAGGAACATAACCTTTACCCGTTCCAACAGTCATTTCCATATTGATTTTTGCACCGGCATCCAAGTTGCAAATAACCAAATCAGGGTTCATGATTTCAACATCATGGCCTGTTTCAATCATAGCCGCCGTAACAACACAAGGCCCTTCAGCTTTGAGGGTCATTGTTTTAACACCCTCATTATGAACGGCAACCGCCAAACATTTAATATTCAAAACGATATCGGTGACATCTTCCCTAACGCCGGGGATAACCGAAAATTCATGCAGGACACCGTCAATTTTGATACTGGTAACGGCACCACCCTGTAAAGACGAAAGCAACACTCTGCGAAGAGCGTTACCTAATGTCAAACCGAAGCCTCTTTCCAAAGGTTCAACGACTATTTTTGCACTATTGGCTCTGTCCAGAGCGCTAATATCCAAATTAGTCGGTTTAATAAGTTCTTGCCAATTTTTCTGAATCACTGGAATGCCCTCTAAGTTTAGTATATATAAAAAAGTTCAATAAATAGAGACTAAAGATTGCGGGACGATTCTCTCGCAATCTTCAGTCCAAAATAGAATTAGACGCGGCGTCTCTTTCTCAATCTGCATCCGTTGTGCGGAATAGGAGTAACATCACGAATTGTTGTGATTGTAAATCCGACAACCTGCAAAGCTCTGATGGCAGACTCTCTTCCTGACCCCGGACCTTTAACTTCAACTTCAAGGGTCTTCATACCATGTTCCTGAGCCTTCTTACCGGCCTCTTCAGCTGCAACCTGAGCAGCATAAGGAGTAGACTTTCTAGAGCCTTTAAAACCTTGTGCACCGGCTGTCGACCAAGCGACGGTATTTCCCTGAGCATCCGTGATGGTAACTCTGGTATTATTGAAAGTAGAATTGATATGGGCAACGCCTGCCGTAATATTCTTCTTCTCTTTTCTTTTAACGCGTTGTGATACTGCTTTTGCCATTTTCAAATCACCTTATTTCTTCTTGTTTGCAACAGTTTTACGTTTACCTTTACGAGTCCGAGCATTTTGTTTAGTGCTCTGTCCTCTGACGGGCAAACCTTTACGATGACGCAAACCTCTGTAGCAACCGAGATCCATCAGTCTTTTAATATTAACACCGACCTCACGACGAAGTTCACCTTCAACAACAATACCGCTGTCAATAACTTCGCGGATTTTAGCAACTTCTTCATCGCTCAACTCATGAACACGGCGGTCTGCAGAAATACCTGATTTTTTGCAAATGTCCTGAGCAGTTTTTCTACCAATGCCATAGATATAGGTCAAAGCAACCTCAATTTTCTTGGCAGTTGGGATATTTACACCAGCTATACGAGCCAAATTAACTCTCCATTTAAAAATTAAACCACATTCAAAAAGTTGATCACCACTTTTCAAAATTAAGCCGGATTATATGACAAAATTTGATAGTGTCAACCAAAGATTTCAGAAAAAGTCCAAAAAAATGCACTTTTTTCAAAATTTTATATCACAAAAACGCTATGCAACGCCCAAAATACTGTCAATTTTTGCTGCAACAGCAGGAATTGACCCCGTTCCGTCGACGCATCTAAGGAGTCCTTTTTTCTCAAAATAAGGAATTGTCGGATAAGTCAACGCGCGATAATTGACGAGTCGATTCTGGACAGTCGTCCGGTTGTCATCGATTCGGCGATAAAATTCCGTCCCTCCGCAATTATCACAAACACCATAAACTTTAGGCTTTTGATATTTATCATGATAGCCCTGCCCGCACTTCATACAAGCATAGCGTCCCAAAATACGTTCCATAATAATCTCATCGGGAACCTGAATTTCAATAACGGCATCCAGAGTAATCCCTTTTTCCTGAAGCATTTTATCCAAAGCTTCCGCCTGAGGCAATGTCCGCGGAAAGCCGTCAAGGATAAATCCATTTTTGCAATCATCTTCCTCGATTCGTTTCTTGAGCATTTTGATAATCATCTCATCAGGAACAAGGTTTCCCCCATCAATCAAAGCCTTAATTTCAAGCCCCAAGGGCGATCCGGTCTGCGCTTCGGCGCGCAACATCTCGCCAGTAGACAAATGCGGAATAGCGACCCTTTCTTTCAAAAGGCGAGCCTGAGTGCCTTTACCGCACCCCGGTGCCCCTGTTAAAACCACATGCAGTCCCAATCCGTTACTGTTCATGTCTATTTTCTCTTTCTTGTTGCCAATGATGCTTTACGAATCAAAGACTCATACTGATAAGCAATCAGATGAGACTGAATCTGTCCGACAAAATCCATCGTTACCTGAACAACGATAAGCAATGTCGTGCCGCCCAAAACAAACGGAACAGACAATTTGCTGATTAAGATTTCAGGCAATGTGCACAAACCGACCAAATAAACAGCACCCAAAACCGTCAAACGGGTAATAACATAATCCAAATATTCGGCCGTATTTTTACCGGGTCTAATACCGGCGACAAAACCGCCGTGTTTTTTCAGATTATCAGCTGTTTCTTCAGGATTAAAGACAATAGCTGTATAAAAGAAAGCAAAAAACGCAATCAAAAAGGCATAAAGCGTCAAATACAGCGGCTGTCCATGACCGAGCATCTGACTCAGATTTTGAACCCAAACAGGACCGTTTTCAGCGCTCAAATTGGCGATTGTAATCGGCAGCAGCAACAAAGAACTGGCAAAAATCGGCGGAATAACGCCTGTCGGGTTAATCTTCAACGGAAGGTGCGAACTCTCGGCCGAGCCCATTCTGCCCATAGCCTGACGCTTCGGATATTGAATAATGATTTTGCGTTGAGCCCTCTCAACCAAAATAATGATATAAACCAAACCGACAGCCATCGCCATCAACATCAAGATGACAGCCGCTGACATAGATCCGACGCGCCCCAATTCAAAAGTCTGAGCCAAAGCCGCCGGAATATTAGCGATAATACCGACCGTAATGATTAAAGATGAACCGTTGCCAACACCGCGCGCTGTGATTTGTTCGCCTAACCAAACGATAAACATTGTGCCGCCGACCAACGAAACAATTGTTGTAAACTTAAAGACTCCACCGGGAAGCAATACCGCAGACATTCCGCTGGAGTTGCTCATACTTTCCAAACCGACAGCGATTCCATATCCTTGAATAATCGTAATCAAAACCGTCAAATAACGGGTATATTGCGTCATCTTACGATGTCCGGCCTCGCCCTCTTTTTTCAAAGATTGCAAAGACGGAATAATCGACTGTCCCAGTTGAACAATAATCGATGCCGAGATATAGGGCATAATATTGAGAGCAAAAATTGTCATACGTTCCAACGCACCGCCGGCAAACATATTAAACATTCCGAGCAATCCGCCCGAATTTCTGGCAAACAACTCACCAACAACCGTCGGGTCAATCCCCGGCAGGGGCACAAATGTTCCGACACGAAACACAATCAGCGCCAAAATCGTAAACCACAATCTTTTCTTTAATTCTTCAGCTTTGCCAAAGGCCGACATATCAACACTTGCGGCCATTTTTTCTGCCAACGAAACCATCTCAACATCCTTACTTTATTTAAAACAATCCAAAAGGGCTATCTATATTTAGTCCTTTTTCTGAGATATAGTAATACAATTAAAAAAATTTTTATGCAACTACTTTATTGTTATCCAAAACTTTAATTTCTTTTGCCTCTTTCAAAAAACAAACTTCTTTACTTTTGAGCAAAACTTTTATATCTTTGCCCTTGAAACAGCTTTGAAAGTTGTTTTGGGGTGTGGTAACCTCTCCGAAAGCGTCTATATCGTGTAAAGACGAAACTTTTGCACGCCTGATAGTCAACAAATGACTGGAAGGCGGCAAAATAAACTTTTCAGTCAATATGTCGCACTATCTTTCGGTAGTTACCAACTTCCAGTCGCCCTCACAGGCGACTGTTCATTTACATCTCTATCGGGAGAACTTGTATGTTTATATATTTTGCATTGTTTTTATTTTTTCTAGCTCTTCTTGGAAATGTTTGGCTTATCATATCTTTTATCAGGAGCCACGGACACAACCCGCCCTTCATTGCATCTTTTGGAAGTCCCAAAGCCGAAGTGCTTCATCAAGCATCTGTTTTCTTAAACCAAAATCCGGATATTCTGACAGCAGACCTCGGTTGTGGTTCAGGGAGCCTCTTAATCCCTTTGGCAAAGGCTTTTCCAGAGCACAAATTTATCGGATATGAATGGGATATAATTCCTTATATGTTAGCCGTTTTCAAAACGCGCCATCTACACAACATTACCATTTTGCACCGCAATTTTTTTCAAGAAGATTTAAGCCGATACCATCTGATTCTTTGCTATTTAGGAACAACCATTGAAGAAAAAATCGGCTCAAAATTAAACAACGAACTTTCTAAAGGAAGTCTGATCATCTCCGAAATATTCAAAATATCGATTCTCAAATTAAAAAAAGAAATTATCTTGCCGCACAAATTTATCAAAACAAAAATATATCTCTATACTCCGACCAAATAAGCAAAAAAAATAACGGTTGAGATCCAAACTCAAGGATTTCAACCGTTATCTAAGTTTATGCTCTGGGCAACTATTAAATCAAGTTAACCTTTCCACCAGCTTTCTCAACAGCTGCAACAGCTGATTTTGAAGCCGAATTAACGGAAACTTCAACCTTAGATGTCAAAGCGCCGCGGCCGAGCAAACGAACACCGTCAAGTTTCTTAACGATAATTCCGGCCTTAACCAAAGAGTCAATTGTAACTTCTTCAGCTTTCAATTTGCCGGCATCAATAGCCTTTTGGATTGTGTCCAAATTAACAACGGCAAATTCTTTCGCAAAGTGGTTTTTAAACCCTCTTTTCGGAAGTCTGCGGTAAATCGGCATCTGGCCGCCCTCAAAACCATGAACTGCAACACCCGAGCGGGATTTTTGTCCCTTCTGGCCGCGTCCGGCAGTCTTACCCGAACCGCTTCCGATACCACGGGCAACGCGTTTGCGAGATTTTCTGGCGCCTTCGTTGTCTCTAATTTCATTAAGTTTCATTGTTTTCATCCTAATCAATAATGAACAATTTTCAATCTTCTCAGGCGGCGGAACAAGAGATTGTCAATTTGAAAAATTCCTGCCCGCCCCTGATTAAAGATTTATTCTTCTACACGAACCAAGTGCTGAACTTTTTTAATCATTCCGCGAACAGACGGTGTATCTTCAAGTTCAGAAACTTTGTGCATTTTGTTCAGACCCAGACCTACCAATGTAGCTCTCTGATCTTCCGGTTTGCCGATAGGGCTTGCAATTTGCGTAACCTTAATTGTCTTCTTAGATTTAGCCATTGTTTATGCCTCCTCTACGGCTGATTTTGAGTTTTCGCGACGAGAAACAATATCCCCGACTTTTTTACCGCGTTTGGCGGCAACCATTCTCGGAGAATTGATTGATTCCAGAGCGTTGAATGTTGCTTTAATCATATTATACGGATTGTTTGATCCGACAGATTTTGCAACAACATCCTGAACACCCAAAACTTCAAAGACAGCACGCATCGGGCCGCCGGCAATAACACCGGTACCGGCAGGAGCAGTTCTCAAATAAACTTTACCTGCACCGAAACGACCGGAAACATCATGATGCAATGTTCTGCCTTCACGAAGCGGAATACGAATCATATTTCTCTTGGCTTCGTTTGTTGCTTTAGTAATAGCCTCGGGAACTTCCGATGCTTTACCTGAACCGAAACCGACGCGGCCTTTCTGATCGCCGACAACAACGACAGCGGCAAAAGACATTGTGCGTCCGCCTTTAACGGTCTTAGCAACACGGTTAACATGAACCAGTTTCTCAACCAATTCTTCTTTTTTCTCAGTCTTACTGTTTGTTCGACGTTGATCTACAGCTTGTTGTGCCATTTTCTAAATCTCCCTTAGAATTTCAACCCAGCACTGCGTGCTGCATCAGCCAAAGCTTTAACGCGCCCGTGATAGATATAACCACCGCGGTCAAAGACGACTTCGTTTACACCGGACTTGACGGCACGTTCGGCAATAACTTTACCGACGAAGCTGGCGGCTTCAACATTGGCAGTCTTTTTCAAAGCCTCTCTGACTTCTTTATCCAAAGTCGAAGCTGAAGCAACCGTAACGCCCTTTGTATCGTCAATAATCTGAGCATACATATGTTTGCCGCTGCGAAAGACAGACAATCTCATCTTTCCATTGGCAGCCTTCTTAAGAGCAGACCGAATACGGCCTTTTCTCTTTTCAAACAATTCTTTTGGTGTACTCATATTTACTTATCCTTATTTCTTCTTGCCTTCTTTACGACGGATGTATTCGTTGACATATTTAACGCCTTTGCCTTTATAGGGCTCAGGTCTTCTCCAGCCGCGAATTTCCGAAGCAGTCTGACCGACAAGTTGTTTATCTGCACCAAAGATACTGATTTGTGTCGGAGAAGCACAAGTAATCTTCAAGCCTTTCGGAGTCTCAATAACAACATCATGAGAAAATCCCAAAGACATAATGAGCTTATTGCCTTCAACACGAGCTTTGTAACCAACACCAACCAGCTCCAATTCTTTTGTAAAGCCGTCATGAACACCTTTAACCAAAGTGTTGATGTTGGCTCTTGTTGTGCCCCACAAAGCTCTGGCATGTTTGCTTTCGCCTTTAGTTGCTACAACAACTTTATTTCCATCCAATTCTACTGAAATATGATCAGCATCATAATGGCAGGACAATTCGCCGTTTTTGCCTTTAACCAAAACATTGCCCGGCTCAATCGTTACATTAACGCCATCAGGAACAATAACCGGATATTTTCCAACTCTAGACATACCGATATTCCTCCCTTAAAAGACCTGACACAAAATTTCACCACCGACATTGGCTTTACGAGCTTCATTATCACTCATAACACCTTGCGGCGTAGAAATAATCGAAATTCCCAATCCGTTATAAACTCTGGGCAAATCTTTAACCGAAGAGTAAACTCTTCTGCCCGGTGTCGAAACGCGGAAAATTTCGGTAATTACAGAAGCACCTTCATGATACTTCAATTTAATGTGAAGTTCATCAACACCCGGACGAATATTGGATTTTTCATAACCCAAAATATAGCCTTCTTTTTTCAGAACTTCCAACACATTTTCACGCAAGCGAGAAGCAGGTGATACGACTTCACTCTTCTTTGCTCTTTGTGCGTTTCTAATGCGTGTGAGCATATCGCCCAAAGGATCTGTCATTGACATATTCGAATCTCCTACCAGCTTGATTTAACCAAACCCGGAATTTCGCCGAAGCTTGCCATGTCTCTCAACTCAACACGCGACAGGCCGAATTTCCGATAAACACCACGAGAACGTCCCGTCAGTTTGCAACGATTCCGATAGCGGATTTTTGCAGAGTTGCGAGGCATCTCGGCCAATTTCAAAGTAGCCTGGAATCTCTCTTCCGGAGAGATGGTTTTATCCATAACTATCTTTTTGAGCTTTGCGCGGCGGGAAGCAAACTTCTCAGCCATCTTAGCTCTTTTCAAGTTTCTGAAAACTGAACTTGTTTTTGCCATTAGTTTCTCTCCATATTACTTTTTGTAAGGCAGGTTAAAACCAAGCAGAAGAGCTTTAGCTTCTTCATCGGTCTTTGCAGTTGTGCAAATGCAAATATCCATACCTCTGACATTCTCAACCTTATCATAGTTGATTTCAGGGAAGATAATCTGCTCTTTAATACCGAAAGCAAAGTTTCCTCTGCCGTCAAAGTTCTTTCCGCTGATACCATGGAAGTCTCTGACGCGCGGCAAAGCCATGTTGATCAATCTCTCCAAGAATTCATACATTCTTGTCGAACGCAGCGTAACTTTGCAGCCAATCGGCATACCTTCTCTAACCTTAAAAGTAGCAATTGATTTGCGGGCTGTTGTAACAACCGGTTTTTGACCGGCAATCAAAGCCAACTCTTCAACGGCATTGTTCAGTTTTTTCTTATCAGCAACGGCATCGCCGACACCGATATTCAATACAATTTTAGTCAGTTTCGGAATCTCATGTGGGTTGGTGTAACCGAATTTTTCCACAAGAGATTTTTTTATGACCTGATTGTATAAATCTTCAAAATTTGCCATAAATTTTTCTCCCATTAATCGATTACGTCACCGGTTTTACGAGCAACACGCACTTTTTTACCGTTAACTTCTTTGTAGCCGATTTTGGTAGGCTTGCCATCTTTGGCAAAAGCTACGTTAGAAGCATGAACGGGTGCTTCCTTGGTTACAATACCGCCGGGGTTGGTCTGGCTGGGTTTGGTATGTCTTTTAACCAAATTGACGCCTTGAACAACCACTTTGTTCTCTTTCGGCATTGCCTTCAAGACTTCACCAGTTTTGCCTTTATCATCACCTGATAAAATGACAACTTGGTCGCCCTTTTTAATTTTTAACTTAGGCATTATAATACCTCCGGTGCTAATGAAATAATTTTCATAAATTTCTTGCTTCTGAGCTCTCTTGTAACGGGGCCGAAGATACGAGTTCCGACCGGCTCGCCGTCTTTGTTGATGAGAACAGCAGCATTTTTGTCAAAGCGGATAACCGATCCGTCTTTGCGTCTGATGTCCGACGCCGTGCGAACAATAACGGCCTTGGAAACATCACCTTTTTTAACACGACCCTTAGGAATCGCGTCTTTAATCGAGACGACGATAACATCGCCCACAGAGGCGTGCATTCTCTTGGATCCGCCAAGAACTTTAATGCACTGCACCTGACGAGCTCCAGAGTTATCGGCGACATCAAGGTTGGTTTGCATCTGTATCATTTTCTAATTCCTTTTCTCTTAGGCGTTATCAACGATGACAGTCCAAGTCTTGGTCTTTGATTTCGGGGCGCACTCTTCAATGCGAACCGTATCGCCTACTTTGAACTGATTATTTTCATCATGAGCAGCATATTTTTTGCTTTTCTTGATGAATTTCTTATAAACAGGGTGCATAACCTGACGCTCTACACTGACCACGACGGTTTTATCCTGTTTATCACTAACAACAACACCTTGAAGAATTCTTTTAGGCATAATATTTCTCCTCTAATTAATTCTTCTTGCGCTCAGAAATGAGCGTGTTGATTTTGGCTACTTCTTTACGGACTTTTGCCAGCTGTGCTGTGTTTTGCAATTGGCCGGTAGACTGTTGAATTCTCAAGTTAAACTGTTCTTTTTTGCATTCGACCAGCTTAGACTCCAATTCATCCAGGCTCATAGCACGAAGATCTTTAGTTTTTACCATTATTCTGCTCCCAGATCTGAATTAAGTTTTTTAACAAACTTAGTTTTAATCGGTAATTTTGCAGCACCGAGTGCAAGAGCCTGACGAGCTGTCGCTTCATCAATACCGCCGCATTCAAACAAAATACGGCCGGGTTTAACTCTGGCAACCCAGAACTCTACAGAGCCTTTACCTTTACCCATACGAACCTCAGCGGGTTTATCCGATACCGGAACGTCAGGGAAAATTCTGATCCACAATTGGCCAAGTCTCTTCATCTCACGGGTAATCGCACGACGAGCAGCCTCAATCTGGCGAGCTGTGATACGATCCGGAGTCAAAGCCTTCAAGCCGTAAGATCCAAAGCTCAATTCTGATCCGCCTTTGGCCAGACCGTGAATACGGCCCTTATGCTGTTTGCGGAATTTCAATCTTTTAGGACTTAACATCTTTATTCACCTATTATTTCTGTTCAGCCAACTTCTTGTCCTGAGCCATCGGATCATGAGCCATAATTTCGCCCTTATAGATCCATACCTTAACGCCGCAGGCACCATAAGTTGTATGAGCTGTTGAGGTTGCATAATCAATGTCGGCACGCAATGTGTGCAAGGGAACACGACCTTCACGATAATGTTCAGTTCTTGCGATTTCGGCACCACCCAAGCGGCCCGAGCAAGCAACCTTAATACCCTCAGCACCCAAACGCAACGCAGACTGCATAACGCGTTTCATAGCGCGGCGGAAAGCAACACGGCGTTCCAACTGCTGAGCAACGCTGTCAGCAACCAATTGTGCATCCAGTTCAGGTTTTCTGACTTCCAAAATGTTCAATTGGACTTCGGAAGAGGTCATCTTTTGGATTTCTTTTCTCAAAACCTCAATGTCCTGTCCTTTTTTGCCAATTACAACACCAGGTCTTGCAGAATAAATTGTAACTCTGGCTTTTTTAGCAGGTCTTTCAATGACGATTCTGCTAACGCCGGCCTGAGCCAATTTTTCTTTCAAGAATTCTTTGATTTTAACATCTTCGTGAAGGTAATCTGCATATTTGTCATCAGCATACCAACGGGAGTCCCATGTGCGGTTAACTCCAAGACGAAGACTGGTAGGATTTACTTTTTGTCCCATTAGATTACTCCCCACGCTCTGCAACAACAACAGTCATATTGGAGAAAGGCTTCAAAACCCGAGCCCCTCTGCCGCGACCGCGTGCATGCATACGTTTCATGACTAAGCCCTTACCGACAAAAGCCTCTTTAACGAACAGCTTGTCAATATTGAGCTTGTGGTTATTTTCAGCATTGGCAATTGCAGATTGCAATACAGCCAAAGCAACTTTAGCGATTCTTTTCTTCGAAAAGCTGAGCTCGGCAACAGCCTTAGAAGCGCTTAAGCCACGAATTGATTGAGCAACCAAATTCAATTTGCGCGGAGATGTGCGAATAGAATGGCAAATGGCCAAAGCCTCATTAGCCTCTACTCTTCTGGCATTCTTAGACTGACTCATTATTCACCTCTCTTCGCTTTTTTGTCCGAAGCGTGACCATAGAAAGTGCGAGTCGGAGCAAATTCACCAAATTTGTGACCAATCATATCCTCGGTAACCAAAACCGGAATAAATTTGTGACCATTGTGAACGCCGAATGTTAAACCGACAAACTGCGGCAACATAGTCGAACGGCGAGACCAAATTTTAATCACTTCATTACGCTTAGAAGCTTTAGCAGCTTCAGCTTTTTTCAGAAGATAGCCATCAACAAACGGCCCTTTCCATACGGAACGTGTCATTAGCGTTTCTCCTTATTTCTTTTTGTTTTCATGACGGGTTCTCATAATGAACTTATCCGTCTTTTTGTTAGTGCGAGTCTTATAACCCTTAGTCGGTTTGCCCCAAGGAGTAACCGGATGACGACCACCAGAAGTGCGGCCTTCACCACCGCCATGCGGGTGATCAACAGGGTTCATGGCAACACCGCGAGAAACCGGACGATTGCCCAACCAACGATTACGACCGGCTTTACCGAGCGATTTATTTTGGTTGTCAGCATTCGAAACAGCGCCAACAGTAGCCAAGCATTCTTCACGAACGATTCTCAACTCGCCCGAGCTTAATTTCAACTGAGCATAGCCAGCATCTTTACCAACCAACTGAGCATAGCAACCGGCCGAACGAACCAACTGTCCGCCCTTGCCCGCTCTGAGCTCAACGTTGTGAATGATTGTTCCGACAGGCATGCTCTTCAAAGGCATTGCGTTACCGGGTTTGATATCAGCTTTTTCCGAAGAAATAACCTTATCGCCGGCTTTCAATCTCTGCGGAGCCAAAATATAAGCCTTTTCGCCGTCTTCATAGCTAATCAAAGCAATGAAAGCCGAACGATTCGGATCATATTCGATTCTCTCGACAGTAGCCTCTGAATCAAATTTTCTGCGTTTGAAGTCAATCACGCGCAATTTGCGTTTATGACCGCCACCAATTCTACGACTGGTAACATGACCGAAATTGTCACGACCGCCGGTCTTTGTCAAACCGACTGTCAAAGTTTTTTCGGGTTTACCTTTATACAACTCGCTTCTGTCAACGATAACGAGCTGACGAAGTCCAGGAGATGTGGGCTTATAATTTTTCAATGCCATTTTTTAAATCCCTGTAGTAACATCAATGTTTTGACCTTCGGCAAGAGTAACAACAGCCTTTTTGAAGTCAGAACGCTGTCCGACGCGGCCGCGGAACATTTTAACCTTACCGTTTGTCCGAATAGTATTCACTTTGTTTACTTTGACATTAAAGATTGCTTCAACAGCAGCCTTAACCTCGTCTTTATTCGCAGACAAAGGAACCAAGAACGTAACCTTTCCGTTTTCGGAAGACAGCATTGATTTTTCGGTAATAACCGGACGAACCAAAGAGTCATACATTTTGGCGGTTACATTGTTTGTGTTTTTAGACTTACTCATTTCAATCTTTCTCCCAAGCAAGCAACTGCATCTTTAGTCAAGACCAATTTTTCTTTTCTCAAGATGTCATATACGTTAGCACCGATTGTCGGCAAAACATCAACATTGACCAAATTGCGAGAAGCCAATGCAAAGTTTGTATTAACTTCTTTACCGTCAATAATCAAGCAGTTGTTCAAACCGCAAGCAGCCAATTTTTCCTTGAGCAACTTAGTTTTCGGCTCAGCCAAAGAAGCCTCGTCCAAAACAACCAAATTGCCTTCCTGAGCCTTGGCAGACAAAGCCGTTTTCAAGCCGAGCTGACGGAATTTCTTCGTCAAATCATGCGAATGATCGCGAACAACCGGACCAAAAACGATACCGCCCTTGCGGAATTGTGTTCCCTTGCGAGAACCCTGACGAGCACGGCCGCCGCCTTTTTGCTTAAACGGTTTGGCCGGGGTCAAAGCAACTTCCGAACGACCTTTGGTTTTGTGCGTTCCTGCCTGAAGTCTGGCCAATTGCCAAACAACAACACGATGCAAAATGTCGGCGCAAACTTCCAAACCAAAGATTGATTTGTCGAGTTCAATTGATCCGACGACTTTATTTTCTAAATTTAAGATGTCCTGTTTCATTATCTTCATCCTTTATCTTTATGCATTTTCAGCCGGAGTTTCGACTTTAGCTGCAACAGGTTCATCAACTTTAATTAAACCGGCAGGCATCGGCAATTTGACTGAAGCGGATTTTTTAATGGCATCGGTGACATAAACCCAACCGTTTTCGGCACCGGGAACGCCGCCCTTAACCATAATCAATCCCTTATCAGCATTAACGGAAACAACCTTAAGGTTTTGAACCGTAACACGTTCATCACCCATATGGCCAGCCATTTTCTTGCCTTTGAATACTTTACCGGGATCCTGTCTTTGTCCTGTAGAACCATGCGAACGGTGAGAAACCGACACACCGTGAGAAGCTTCCAAACCGGCAAAGTTGTGGCGTTTCATAACACCCGCAAAACCTTTACCAATTGATGTTCCACAAACGTCAACAAACTGACCCGGAACAAAATGTTCTACAGATAATTTATCGCCAACGGACAAAAGGCAGTCTTCAGAAACTCTGAATTCAGCCAGTTTGCCTTTCGGCTCAACATTAGCCTTTGCAAAATATCCCTTCAACGGTTTAGACAAGTTCTTTGCTTTGATAGCGCCGCAACCCAATTGAACAGATGTATAGCCATCTTTTTCCTGAGTTTTAACAGCGACAACTTCCAAGCCGTCAACTTGCAAAACTGTGACCGGAACGTGAGTTCCGTCAACGTCGAAAATGCGGGACATTCCAAGTTTTTTTGCAATCAGACCTGTACGCATTATTTGTTTTTCCTTTTCTTAATAGGTTGACTTAAGCTTTATACTCATAAGCCAACATTAATATTATAACTTAATTTCAACATTAACACCTGCAGCCAAATCAAGCTTCATCAAAGCATCAACCGTTTGCGGTGTCGGATCTACGATATCCAGAAGTCTTTTGTGAGTGCGGATTTCGAACTGCTCACGAGATTTTTTATCAACGTGCGGAGAACGGTTTACCGTAAACTTTTCGATTCTGGTCGGCAGAGGGATCGGACCTCTGACATTGGCGCCTGTTCTTTTGGCCGTATGAACAATCTCTTTTGTAGAGAGGTCGAGCAAACGGTGGTCAAAAGCTTTCAAGCGAATTCTGATATTCTGTGTATCCATCTTAAACACTTTTCCTTATAACTAGACGGCATAACTCTATCTGTTTAGAAGTTTGCCATCTAAAAGTTAAACCTTATGCAGAGCCTTGTATTTCTTGTTTTTCGCAAGAACCTCAAAAAAGATTTTCGATTCTGCGCCTCAGCCAAAAGCCTTGAAAACCAAGGGATGCGCTATGTTTTATATCCAAAGAGTCGGCGGACAGAGTCGCCCCAACCCCTTTGACACAGCGGCTTTGTAACACATCGCAAATATAATTGCAAGCAAAAAAATGAAAAAAATTAAAAAAAATAACATTTTTTATTTTTCTCAAACCAAGACTCAGACTCTGTTTGAGTCATTTTAGACTTTTTGTCCAATCCGAGTCAAAACCACTATCAAAAATCTCATATATATCACAATAAAAGATTAAAAAACTTGAGAATATTGTCATTTTACTATATAATAAATCATAATAAATTATAATTTATGAGGATCTCATGCAGAAAATCCATTTAGGCAAATATGACATTGAAAAATTGAGCAAAGAAGACTTAAGCTCTTACTTTGAAAAGGCTTTCAACAACCCTATTGTAATTCAAATGATTAACAATTCTTCAAGTTTATCCCAAGTGAGTACAAGATTTAATAATTTTGGCAACATCTTGCAAGCTTACTTATCTGCTACTGGCGATTTATCTGAAGCTATGATTGAAAAACTGGCAACTGACTTCGAGCAAAATTCAGATAAAATATCACAGCCTATAAACCAAAACAAAATTGAAGGAATTCAGAAATATTTTGCAGACTATGTAATGCCTCATATCATAACACATCATGCCAATAAGTTAAAATTAAAAGAACCTTTATCCTTTTCAGAGACGGCTAATGTTCTGGATTCCATATACTGCACATGCAGAAACAACCAATTTCTTACCCACTCTTTTAATGGTGCATTACTTAAAAATATAAAGGACGAAGGTCTAAATATAAATAAAGAATTATTTAAAGAAGAATATGCTATTTTACAAGAAATTGGTCTGTATCAACCATATCAAAAAGGCAATTTATTGTTTTGTGAATTAAGTAAAGCAAGTTTTAGCTATGCACAGTATGCTCCTGAACGGTTGATACGCACCTTAGGCTGCATGAACCGGCATGAAGAAAATCAAACCATAAACGAATATTTAACAACCGGTTTTCAGGAACAGCTATCTTCCAAACATCTCTCTTCTAAACAATATCAGCGTTATTTTTCTGCTGGAAAGAAGATGATAGATTTTTACTTTGGCAACAACGCTCAATCAGCAATTGCATTCAAACCTGCTACAAATCAACCATTCATAGATGATAACAAGCGCGCACATTCTGAATTACGATTTGCCCTAACTGATTGGAGATTGAATTCAAAAATTGAAAAAATTTGTAAAAATAACAATCAACCGGAAATGAAAAATAAATTTGATGAAGCAATCAAAGAAATTAAAGATCTGAAAATTTATAACAAAATGGATTCTTTCATTTCAGACTTTCAAAAACAATACCCTGATGATAAAACATTTCAAACCCTTTACAAAGAAGCTCTCACAAAAGCAGTTACCAAAGATTGTTTAAATAACTTTATGTATAACGGCTGCGCTGATGGATACCCCATTAAAGGAGGGAAACTTGAACCCGACAACTTCAGCTTGGCTGTCATTCCAAATCCTATTGAACAATATGTAAAAAACTCCAAGCTAATAAACACCATTGAAAAAGAAAAACTTATGGCAAAAGAATATAACCAAGAATTATATAATCAAAAATATATTTTCGAAACCCAAAGCGGCCGAATTCCTAAGGAAAGTTTTGAAGAATATTGCACCAATCACTTTAGTAATATTTATTTTCAAACGAGTAAGAAAAACGGACTAAATATGGAAAACCCCCAATATACTGCTTGGAAAAAAGCAAAAGGTTATACTGATCCTAATAGTGAAGCGAGTAAAAATCTGGATTTAATTATTTCCAACAATAAAAAGCACACTCACAAATATTCTCCTATGCCCTATCAACAAAACAAGTCTACAAGCCGATAAGATCTTCTCTATTTACCTATGTTGTGATAAATTTTGTTTTGCTACCGATAGCATTTTTTATTTTTCTCAAACCAAGACTCAGACTCTGTTTGAGTCATTTTAGACTTTTTGTCCAACCCGAGTCAAAAAGCCTTTTTAAAGAAGTATAAATTTCCATTTAAGAATGACATATTAAAAGACGTCACTCCAAAACGCCCTGACAAATTACCCGCTTAGAAAACCAACCTCCAATAATTCGCTTACAAAGCTTTCCCCGGCAAAAGTTTTCGGAAATAATAAGTCGGAACAAAGAGCATCCCCTGCCTCTGAAACGATGATAAATGCCGTTGCAAATTATCCAGCGTTGCTATGGTATTATCTCTTTCTTTGACATTTGGAATATAAACCCCGTGTTCAATTCGTTTGCGCATATTTTGTTTGATTGTATAAACCTGCAACCGAACATTTTTCAATTCTTCATATCTCAACGGTCGCTGTTCTTCCTGCCGAACAATTGCCGCCACATCTTTTTCCGGCATTCGACGCGAATTATACAAAGTTTGAAAATCCCGATTAGTAACTGAAAGTTCAAAATCATCGCCATATTGCTTTTGCACATCTGAAAGCGCCTGCAAAACATCATATTTCTTTTCATCAAATTTATCATAATACGAAACAGGAATTAATCTGGGACAATCTTGCTTTCCCTCCTGAATAATACCCTCAAAGATTTTGGCGCTTCTGAAAATATTACTCAAATTAGCCACATCTTTATTAACGCTCAAATAAACGACATGTGGATGATAACCAATTTTCATAGCTTTTTCGGCATTCTCCGGAAAATCGGTTGCTGCTCCGAGTGAACCGGAAGCCAAAACTGACCGAGTTCCTTTTTGGAGCGTCTCATCCAAAAATGTCCGAATACAATTTGTCGCCGGATATTCAAACCGCCCGTTTTCATCAATATGATTTTTCAAATAATAATGTAAATGCGGAAACAAAAACCGGTAATTATCCTTATCCAAAACATTAAATTCATTATCAGGATTTTGAAACAACATCCGACTATGAACATGCTCACTTAGCCGCGTTTTGCCAGCACCGGGAAAGCTGAACAACAAAATATAATCACGTTGTTTCGTCTTATGATTATACAGATTCTTCTTACAAAAATCCCCTACAAAAGCTCTATAATTTTTCTCAACTTTATCTTGCTCTTTGGCAATAATTGCCGCAACCTCCTCATCTGTATATTGAGGATAGTCCAAACAAGGCAGCTCAGCAATCTCATCGGCAGACTGTCTCAAAAAATCAATTTCTTTTTGCAACTTAGCAGTGCTGATTTCCATTTTAATACCCATATTTCTGTAGTTCGACCAAAGTATTTTCCCATGACGTATGATAAATACCTATACCTCCGGCTCCCCGCCATTCTTTAATAGTTTGTTCGCGGTCATCAATCAAAACATCGCCTTTTTGGCAATAAGAACTCTTATCTTTGGTCAAGCAGCAAATAACCTCAACCCAATCTCCAAAATGTTTTCTAATCCACAGCAATTTTTCACGCGCAGCTTTTTCATACCCATAAACCGGAAGCCCCGTCAATATCTTAAAACCTTTCGGCCTCAGATATGAAATCAGAGCCTCGGCGTGCGGCAGTTGAGCCAAATTTACCCAATAATCAGGCGTTTCAATCACTTTCTGCCACATCTGCGGACGCGCCAGCTCCCATGGATAAGCTCCGCACAGCTGCTTGATACCTTCATCAAAATTGACGATAACGCCGTCCATATCACAAAAAATCATTCTTAAGTCCTCTTCTCGCCCGACATTTTAATCACAAGAAAATATGACAAAAGAATATAGCAATAAAAAATTTTATCAAATAACTAAATATTTTGCTATATTTCAAACACAAAAAAATCTTGCATTTTAATCCAAGCTGTTATAGCCTTTAATCGTTGTTAATTCTTCTAAAATTATTTTTTTATTATGGAAAGTCGTATTATCAGACGGTTTACCAAAAAGGTTTACCGAACTTTCAAATTTTATGACTGTGGAACATTGCATGTCCATGTGTTGTTTGAGAATCTGTCAACGGCTGATTTTCATTATCCTTCTTCATCAAGTGAACAAATTGACCCTGTCAATTGTAAGGCTGCGTTTATAGAACCCGGCGACAAAGTCACAATGGAGTTTCAGTCCGACACGTTTGATCTCAAAATCATCGATGTTACCTTTGCTGATCAACCGATTGGGTTTGAGGTTCAGGCGCGCGAAGTAAATGAGCAATAGAAAAATCCGGTTCTTTTGACAAGAACCGGATTTTCCGTATCTAAAGGCTGGTGTTATTTTTTCAAAACCGCCACGCCGGGGAGCTCTTTTCCTTCCATCCATTCCAGAAAAGCGCCGCCCGCCGTCGAGATATAAGAAAATTTCTTCTCAACACCTGCATTAGCCAAAGCCGAAACCGTGTCTCCGCCGCCGGCAACAGACATCAGCTTTCCGGCCTGTGTCAATTCAGCCGCATGCTCAGCAACTTTATTGGTTGCATTGTCAAAAGGCTTCATTTCAAACACGCCCAAAGGTCCGTTCCAAACAAGCGTTTTACTGCTGTCAAGCTCAGCATTAATCGCGGCAATTGTCTTCTCGCCGACATCAAGCAAGCTCCAGCCTTCGGCCGGAATGTGCGCCAAATCAACCGTTTTGTGTTCGGCCATCGGCTTGAATTCCTTAGAAACGACAACGTCTTCCGGCAAAACAATTTTGCAGTTGTTGGCTCTGGCGGTCGCCATAATTTCTTTGGCTGTGTCCAACATGTCCATCTGAACCAGCGAGTTAGCCTCATTCACGGTTTCAACGCCGTTAGCACGCATAAAGGTATGCGCCATACCGCCCGAGATAACCAGCTTATCAACCTTTTTAACCAGATTATTGAGCAAATCGAGCTTTGTAGAAACCTTAGACCCGCCGACAATCGCTATCAACGGGCGTTTAGGATCATTCAAACCTTTGGTCAAAGCGTTAACTTCTTCTTCCATCAAGCGTCCAAAAGCCGACGGACGCAATTTGACCGCGGCAACCATAGACGCATGATCGCGGTGAGCTGTCGAAAAGGCATCAGAAACATAAACATCAACCGGCGCAACCAATTCTTTGGCAAAAGCTTCATCGCCTTTCTTTTCTTCTTTATAGAAGCGCAGGTTTTCAAGAAGCAAAACCTCATCTTGTTTCATATTCTTAATAGCCTCGGCAACATGCGGGCCGATGCAGTCATCAACAAACACAACTTTGTGTCCCAAAGATTTTTCCAAATCTTTGACAATATGCGACAAAGAATTAGCCATATCGCCCTTCCCCTCGGGACGTCCCAAGTGAGAGGTGACAACGACCTTTGCACCTTTGCTCATCAACTCTTTGATTGTGGGAACCGTGCGGTCGATACGCGCTGTGTTTGTGACATGAAAATTTTCATCCATCGGAACATTCAAATCCGCGCGCAGCATAACAACTTTGCCATGCAAATCGCCCAAATCATCTATTGTTCTATATTCCATTGTTTTTTCCTTTTATTTAATAAAATGACAAAACCCCCTTGGGTTGCCAAGAGGGTTTTACGTATCAAATTAGCCGTTAACTTTTGCCATATGGGCAACCAAATCCAAAACTTTGTTTGAATAGCCCCATTCATTGTCATACCAGCTGACAACCTTAACAAAAGTCGGAGTCAACTGAATACCGGCCTTGGCATCAAAGATAGATGTGCGCGGATCGCCCAAGAAGTCAGACGAAACAACGGCATCTTCCGTATATCCCAAAACACCCTTGAGTTCGCCTTCAGAGGCTTTTTTCATTGCAGCGCAGATTTCTTCATAAGAAGCGGGTTTAGCCAAATTGACCGTCAAGTCAACAACCGAAACGTCCAAAGTCGGAACACGCATCGACATACCTGTCAATTTACCATTCAAAGACGGAATAACCTTTCCGACAGCCTTAGCAGCACCGGTCGAAGACGGAATAATATTGCCCGCAGCTGCGCGGCCGCCGCGCCAATCTTTCATAGACGGGCCGTCAACAGTTTTTTGAGTAGCTGTTGTAGAGTGAACAGTTGTCATCAAGCCGTCTGTAATACCAAAAGCATCATGCAAAACTTTGGCAATCGGAGCCAAGCAGTTTGTTGTGCAAGAAGCGTTAGAAACAAACTGTGTGCCTTTGACATAAGAATCTGTGTTAACACCGCAAACAAACATCGGTGTATCATCTTTAGACGGAGCAGACATAACAACATATTTCGCACCGGCATCAATGTGACCCTGAGCCTTTTCTTTGGTCAAGAACAAGCCTGTCGACTCAACAACATAATCAGCTCCGATTTCGCCCCATTTAAGGTCAGCCGGATTCTTCTCGGCTGTAACGCGAATAGCCTTACCATTGACAACCAATTTGCCGTCTTTAACCTCTATTGTGCCGTCAAACTGACCGTGCATTGTGTCATAACGCAGCATATAAGCCATATAATCAACATCAATCAAATCATTAATGCCGACAATCTCAATATCATTTCTCTTTTGAGCGGCACGGAAAACCAAGCGGCCAATACGGCCAAAACCGTTAATACCGACGCGAATTGTCATATTTGTATCCTTCCTAAAAAAATTTAAGTGTGCGGACAGCCCCGCACGGGCATTTGACAAATTTATCGTCTGCTAATTTAGCATTAAACGGATTTTTTTCAAGCTGTTTTTTGGATTATACACGGTTACCTCAAGCATACCAACGCACAAAAAAGTGCCTTCTTGACAAAATACTTGATTGGGATAACGCTGTTTCATAATCGGATGATTAACAGGAGAAAAAAATGACAACTGCAGTTTTAAGGAAATATTCGCCGGAAGAAGAATTTTGGAGCAGTTTTATACACGGAGCGGGCATAGCCCTAAGCCTTGCGGGATTGGTGGTTTTGGTTGTGTTTTCATCACTATACGCCGATGCTTGGGCCATTGTGTCCACAGCCATTTTCGGGGTTAGTATGATTTTGTTATACACGGCCTCCACAATCTATCATGCTTGCAAAAATGACGAAACTAAGCGCCGGCTCAAAAAATTTGACCATATTTCAATTTTTTACCTGATTGCGGGATCTTATACGCCGTTTTTGCTGGTAACTCTGCGCGGCGTGACAGGATGGGTCATGTTCGGGATTATTTGGGCATTGGCTATTACAGGAACGATTCTCAAGCTCTGCACGCCATGCAACGGCACAAAATGGTGGTCGGTCGGCCTCTACCTGATGATGGGCTGGCTGGTCGTTTTTGCCTCAGACACCCTGTTTGCCAAACTGCCGACAATCGGCCTTATATTTTTGGTTTTGGGCGGTTTATTTTATACATTAGGCGTCTTGTTTTATATTTGGAAAAGCCGCAAATACACCCATGCCGTTTGGCATTTCTTTGTCCTTGGCGGAACAGTAATGCACTTCTTTGCAATATTATATTCGTGCGTGTTGGTTAACTAGATTTTTCCTCAAAAGAACACCTCTCTCCGTGGAAGCTTTCACTTTCACGGAGATTTTTGTTATTGGGCGATGCAGCTTATATCATTACTTAAGCTTTTGGAAGTCTAGGACACACCTAACATTCAGTTTTCTTGCTTTTCCATAATAGTTCAAGTAGCCTCCCAATCCGTCGGCATACCAACATCGGGTAGAAGTATCCTCCGTTGATGATAGTGTATCCCCCAACCATGTTGTATGCGGGTCTGGGATTTTTCCTAATGCTTTTGACAAAGAATAATAAGCTAAACAACTGTAACTTCTTCGCCTTACATATTGTTCTCTAGCCGGCAGGAACCATTTTCCTCTATCAACATCGGTCACACCATATTTACTGCAGTGTATGGAATTGACGAAATTCCAATAAAACATTTAAATATTGATTGACAAAAAATCCCTAGCGTTCAGCGCCGCTGCGTGCCGGAACATTCTGAATTCTTTGTCCTCTGGAAGTTTTAGAGGCATTTTCGCCGACTCCTCGCAATTCAGAAACAACTCTTTTGCCCGAATGAACACCTCTGCCAATCATTCGTGACAGCAAATCCGGATTTTTCTCTCTGTTCGTAATACCCAATCTATCTTCAATCTTTTTGTTGGCTTCATTAATTCGCTCTTGAGTTCGCTCGCTCAAAACGCCCATTGCCTCCAAATTATCATGGATTCGCAAAGCCAGACGATCCCTAAGCTCTCTAAACTTGCCTTGTACAATAAGATTACCAGCCTTAACTAAATCCTTAGGAACACGAACAACCTCGTTCAAAACATCTTTTCCGTCAGCCTTCATCTGATTAAAAGTCTGCTTAAGGTCTTCTTTTAATGATCCCCTCGCCAAAGACTTTACCCCACCGCGGCCCTCAAACTTATCTACTAATCCTCTGGGCGTATCATTAACCTGCTCTTTACGATCAAACTTTTGAAGATAATCCGTCCAAAACTTTTTATCTTCTTCACTCAAGTTCTTAACCATCTCCGGAGGATTAGTTTTTATCTCTCCTTTAGAGGAAATACTGATACTCTTAAGCCCCGGATTCTTAGAAACAAACTCTCCCATAACCTCTTTAGAATCTCTTGCCTTAGATTTTTGTTCTGAAGAAGATTTCAAATTTTCAGAAGCCTCTTTGTTTTCTTTATTCTCCGAACCTTTAGCTTCTTCTGGTTTAGCCTCGCTGTTTCTTTTAGCCTCACGCTCGCTTACAGCATTCAAAACAAAACTCGGCGGTTCGGCCGACACCGTATTTCCGTTTGTATCCACACCTTTATAAGAAACCTGACCGCTTGCATCCCAAGACATCGTCCAAACGACGCCCGTTCCGCTGTCTTGCATTGTAAAAGAATCAATATGTTGTGAAGTATCAGTCATGGGAGATCTCCTTTCTCTGTTCCTTTTTGTCTATTATGACAAAAAACCTTCTGTTTGTCAACCCTTACCGTCCGCCGCGGTCTTTAGTCAACTTAACAGTTTTTGTCTTGGGCTTATCTTCCATCATTGTTCCGGCAATAGCCCGCCAAACACTGGTCAAAAAGCGCTTATTAATCATAATCATTCCTTGCAGATTATCATGGATTCGCTGTGCCGCGCGACCGTTAACATCCCTCGCAACACCTTTAACCAACAAGGCATATCCTTTAATAACATTATCTTTCAAGCGAACGCCTGCCTGCTGCATAGCCTCATTCTGAAGACGGCGGTGTTTGTCGACAATTTCAGCCTCATCTCTGATCTCGCCGAAAATTTCTTCCAGAGCTTTCTTTTCTTCTTTTGTCAGCAAAACCCCTTTCGGCAATGTCAATGTATTAGACGCCGCATCCCAAACAAATGTTCTGGCTTTTTTCAACAACCATCCGCGCATACCGCCGGCTTCTTCAACTTTCGGCTCCGCCAAATTTTTCTTAGTTTTCTTATCTTCCACGGTTGCCATTTTATTTCTCCGTTTCTGGCTTTTCAAAATTTTTGTCCATTATTTCAAGGCTTTTATTTTTTGTCAACCCTAAAAGACCTTTATTTCAGGCAAAATAATCAACAAAACAGCACTTTTGTTGTTTCTTTATCAAAAACTATACTGTATAATCCCTTAACATCGTGTTAATATGATATTTATTTGACGGAATAAAATGAATTTATTTAAATCTATCGCCACTTTCGGCGGATTCACACTCCTATCGCGCATTACCGGATTCTTCAGAGATATGGTTTTGGCCAACTTTTTAGGAGCCGGCCTTGTCGCGGATGCTTTTTTTGTAGCATTCAAGCTCCCAAACCTGTTTCGTTCGCTTTTTGCCGAAGGAGCTTTTACAACCGCTTTTGTGCCGATGTTGTCTCAAAAACTCGTCTCCAAAGATAAAAAACAGGCAGTTCTCTTTGCTGCCCGCGCTATTTCCGTTTTGGCCTTTTTTCTGACCCTTTTTGTCGTCCTTGTCGAATTTTTAATGCCGTGGGTCGTCTCGGTCTTAGCCCCCGGATTCGCAAACGATGCCGGAAAAATAGAACTAGCCGTTGAGCTGTCCCGCATTACCTTTCCTTTTTTGCTGTTCATCTCAATTGTATCATTCCAATCGGGGATTTTAAACTCCCTTAACAAATTTGCCGCTCCGGCCGCCGCCCCCGTTATTCTTAATCTGATGATGATTTTATCCGTCTTCATTTTTGTTCCCTTTGGCAAAACCGCTGCCCACGGCATCGCCGCCGGTATTACTGTCGCAGGATTCATCGAGATTTTGTGGCTGGCTTTCTTCTTAAAAAGACAAGACGTTATTATCCGCCCGCAATACAATATCCCGACGCTTGTTAAAGACCCCGAAATCAAAACCCTGTTCAAAAGAATCGCCCCTGGTGTTTTAGGCGCAGGTATTTATCAAATTAACATGGTTGTCGATACCATTTTGGTATCTCTCGTCGGCACTGGCGCAATCTCATGGCTGTATTATGCCAACAGGCTTCAACAACTGCCCTTGGGCGTTGTCGGCGCCGCAATCAGTGTTACGGTTTTGCCGATTCTCTCCCGTCATATCAAGGAAAACGATGTCAAGCAAGCCCGCGCCGTCCAATCCAAAGCCTTTGAATATGGAGCGCTTTTATCGATTCCGGCTGCCTTTGCTTTGATTGTGCTGGCCGAACCGATTATCAATATTTTATTCCAGCACGGAAAATTCGGGCTTGAGCAAACCATAATGACTTCAAAAGCGGTTATTGCTTATGCCATAGGCCTTCCGGCTTATGTCCTTGTCAAATCCTTAGCGCCGAATTTCTTTGCCCGCGGCGATACTAAAACCCCCGTCAAATATAGCATCATCGTCTTGCTGACCAATTTGGTTTGCGCCGTCATTCTGATGAACCCTTTTGGGCATGTCGGTATTGCTGCCGCAACAACCATTGCCGCTTTTGTTTCTCTTTACCAATATTACAAAGGTCTCAAAAAACGCGGCTACTGGCGTTGTCCCAGAGAGCTTTGGCTTAAGACTGTAAAGATTATCTGCTGCTCGGCCGTTATGGCCTTGGTTTTAGAGTTTTGTCAATTCGGCCTCAACAGCTCACTTGGCAATTGGCTTCACCTGACAATCCTGCCAAAACTTCTTTTATTTTCGGGCATTTGCTTTTTAGGCTTTATCTCTTTCATTTTTTGTGCTAAGATTTGTCATCTGCTGAATATCGGAGAGATAATCTCCGCGCTGGTTCAAAAAAGGAAAAAGGCATCATGATAGAATTTTTTGGAAACCTGAAACAAATAGCGTCTTCTTTCTTGCAGAAACTTCAAACTCTCCTGCAAAAAATCCGCGCATCGGTTCAAAACATAAAAAAGCCTGCCTCTTTTTGGAAGCCTCTCATTATCGGCGGCGCCGCCGTTATTTGCCTTTATTATCCGTTGGGAGGCCTGATGATTGATAATATAGACACATCTTCAACCTATCGCTCCCAAAACCAAAACGGCAAACTGGCTTCTGCAGATATGGCCGCCTATCTGATTAACCGCGAAGTCCACCATAAGATTTGGACTCCGAACCTGCCCTTTTTATTTCCCTCTTATTTCTTGGACAACATGCCCAATTTCCAATTGGGACTAATGTCTGCCGTCAGCAAAACCATTTCGGCAATTTCTCGTGCACAGATAACCACCGTTTCGCAATCGGCTGTTGATAATCTCAAAGAAAGTGCCGAACTGTTGCAATACCCCGGAAATGTCTGGCTGTTTTCGCCTCAAAACAACCTGATACCGGCACCGTCTTCCGCCACACAATACAAAAAGGGCCGAAAAAAACTTAATATATTTAACGAAGCCGTTGCCGAAGGAAAAGTTGTCTTTGAACGTTCGCCCCAAAACCTTTCCCTCATCTTAAAGACGATTCGAAAAGATATCCGTTCTCTCATTCTGAAAACGGAAAATCATATTTTTGAAAACAACACTTCTTTCTTTGATTTTAAAGCTGATGACACCTTTTATTTTGCCCAAGGAAAATTATATGCCTACTCACAGCTGCTGAGAGGATTAGGCCTTGATTTCAAAACGGTATTAATTAAATACGACATTTACCCGCAATGGACAACAGCTCTCAAATTGCTTAAAGATGCTTCCGATCTCAACCCGACCATTGTTCATAACGGGAAGTTGAACTCATCCTTTGCACCCAACCACCTGACAACCATCAACTACTTTGCTTCCAGAACATTGAATCGTCTGGACAATATGATTAACAAACTCGATAAAAACACGGAAAAATAAATGGTTATAGAAATTCAAGAAACACCTGATGCCAATGTTGTCAACTTCTTTCCCTCAGACCCGTTGCTGCAAGAAGGCAAAGCCGAATTTGTCGATACAAAATCAATCCGAAAATCACCTCTGGCCGAACAGATTTTTGACTTAGGCGGAATTGTATCCTTGTTTATTACTGCAGAAATGGTATCCGTCACAAAACAGCCCGATGCCTCTTGGGACAAACTCAAACCCCTTATTATGGCCGAGATAATGGATTTCTTGGCAACCGGTGAAGAAAGCACCCCCGCAGCTCCGGCCGATGACGCGAGTTTAGTCGGACAAATCACATCTCTTTTAAATGCGCGCATTCGTCCGGCTGTCAAAAAAGACGGCGGCGACATTAAATTTCTCAAATTTGAAGACGGCATCGTTTGGGTCGAAATGCAAGGTTCCTGCAAAGGCTGCCCTTACGCCATGCGCACGCTCAAAGACGGGGTCGAACGTATTCTAAAAACCTATATTCCCGAGGTTAAAGAGGTCAAAAACAGTGAAGAAAGTTCTTCTTAAAATATTTTTCTTAACCGGCTTTGCCTTAACCTTTTTACCGGCACAATCATCGGCAAAAGAGCTGTGGCTTAAGGATATTCCCGTCAAAAAACTTCAAGAACTCTATAAAGAATGCGCCTATGACGGAATGAAAGGATATTTAATGCTTCCGTCGCGTCAATATCCGGCAATTTTTCTCAAAAACTTTCCCAAAGACTACACATCCATAACAGATGAACAGGAACGCAATGCGCTGTTTATCAAAATTTTAGCCCCCCTTGCCCTTAAATTTAACAAAGATATTTTAGCCGACAGACAAAAAATAGAAAACCTGCACAAAGAATTTTCAGAAAAAGGCTCTTTATCAGCCAAAGAGACCGCATTCATTGAAAAAATAGCAGAAAAATACGATTTATTCTCTCGTCTTAAGGACAAAGAGCGAATATCCTACCTTTTAGATGAACTCCTTAACAGAGTCGACGCCATACCGCCATCCGTTATGATTACAGCCGCCGCCATAGAAACAAATTGGGGAACATCTCGAATTGTCAAAGAAGGGAATGCCCTCTACAAAGAAATTGTTTGGCACACAACCGAAGGCCTCGAGCCTATCGGGGAAACCGAAGACAAAACTTATCGCATCAAAATATTTAAGGACATTTACGCTTCTTTGCAGAGTTTTGCACTAAAACTTAACTCTCAACCGGCCTTCGATTCTTTTCGAAACGTGCGGCGTTTGTTAAGAGAAAGGAGTCCGCATCCGTCAGGGCTGATTTTAGGACCTTACCTTTACGGAAATTCTCAGCTCAAAAATTATGCAGGAATGTTTGATTACACTCTTGCGTATTATGAACTACTTGAGATTGACAAATCTTCTCTGGCTGATAATATGGTTTCAGCGAAGATACAAAAAGATTTCCAAAACTATGTAACAAAAATGTAATTGGAAATTAAAAATATTTTGGTTTATTCTAAAGAAGAGAGGGTATAAAAAGACTCTTAAAGGACAGATAATGAACACAGGCAGCTTAAATAGGCAGGATGTCGCCGCTTTGGCCAATCACGCAACTGTTGAGACAAAATCGACAATTGCCCGAAAAGTGAGCGCCTGTTACGATACCGGACAAATCTCTCAAAAAGCCGCAAAACTTGCAGAAGATATTTTTCGAATTATGGTTCGCGATACCGAAATAAAAGTTCGCGAAGTCCTTTCTGACAGCCTGAAACATTGCAAAGACCTGCCCAAAGACGTTGTCAATTCCATTTTAAATGACAAAGACAGCATAGCTGTTCCCTTTTTGCAATATTATGCCTCCCTGACAAAGGAAGACCTTGTCCGTATCTTAAATATCTCAAACTTGCCGCGGCAAAAAGCCGTTGCCAAACGTCATGGCTTACCGGCAGAAATATCAGATTACATTACCGACCGTTGCGAAACAGAAGTTGTTGGAGAGCTTTTATCAAATAATACGGCCGATATTTACGAAAAAACCTATCTCAAAATTACGGATAAATATGCTTCTAACGAAGATATAAAAAAACGTTTGGTTTATCGCTCTGTCCTGCCGACATCCGTCATTGAAAAAATTGTCGATAAGCTCTCTTATAAACTGAAAACATATCTGATGCTTCATCATAATCTATCCGATGATTTAGCCTCAAATCTTGTTGAAGACGTCAAAGAAAAAATGACCTTAAGCATTTCCGAAGAATATTCATCTGATGCCCAAATTGAAGAACTTGTCCATCAGTTGTATAAAGCAAACCGCCTTACCCCCGGACTTGTCATCAGAGCCATCTGTCTTGGGGATTTAAAATTCTTTGAATATGCTATTGTCTATTTATCCGAAACCCCGATTGCAGAAGTCCGCAAAATTTTATTTAATCCGCAAGCTGATTTTATGGTGCGCAACCTGCTCAGAAAAGCACTCATTCCCAAAGGAATTTTTCCGGCAATTTTCAATGCGCTCCAAATCATCAGAGAAATTCGCTTTGACTGTGGCCGATCCGATAAGAAGATTTTCGGACATAAAGTCGTTGAACGTATCTTAAGCTTTGCGCAAAGCACCGATGAGTTGAGCACAGATGACATAACCTATCTGCTTTCAAAAATAAACTGATTTGATTTAAGGACACCCTGCCTTTGGATAACTCTGCTGATTTACTTTTGGATAACATTCTAACCTTATCGGAACAACTTTCCGATAAAGAGAATGACGATGACGTCATTGCCAAAGCCATGGAAACTGCCGCAGGCATTGCCGATGCAGACGGATGTTTTTTCTTTCATATTACACCGGCATCCTATATGAATTTGGTATACAGCCGCATAGAAAGTCTACGCCTGTCAAATGAAATTATGTTTCCCTCCGTTTTCCTTCCGGAGATTAAAGATAAGCCCGAAAAACGGCTGGCCGAAACATGCGCCCTGACCAAAGAAGTTATCAATTCGACAAATATCTTCAATGACCCCGGAATTAACGATGCCTTCCTGAAAAAATTTGATGACATCAATAATTACACAACTGTTTCAGCGCTTGTTTTTCCTCTTTTTGACTCGCAAAAAAACATCATCGGGGTTGCCATGTTTATCAACGCCCGAGATTCTAAAGGAAAAATCATAAGTTTCACTCAAGACAATCAAAAAAAGATGATGGCCGTTTGCCAAATTCTGGCTGTCATTATGGAAAGGAAACACCTTTCCGAATCCTACACACAATTGCTTGAATCTTTTGTCGGAATTTTGGCGCGCGCTATTGATGCCAAATCGCCCTATACAGGGCTTCATTGTCAAAAAGTGCCCATTATTACCAGACTTTTAACCGCGGCTGCTGTCGCTGAAAAAGAAGGTCCCCTCAAAAACTTTGAAATGTCCGACAATGACTGGTATGCCCTCCACATTGCTTCTTGGCTGCATGACTGCGGGAAAATCATCACTCCCGAATATTTAGTTGACAAATCAGCCAAACTTGAAACAATATACAATCGTATCCATGAAATCAGAGACAGATTTGAAATTCTGAGAAGAGATGCCCATATAGAATATCTTCAAAAGCGTTTGAATAAAACAGACACAAAAGAAAAGCTTCAAGCCGAATTTGTTGAAGAAGTCAAAATTTTAACCGACGATTTTAAATTTATCGGGAAATGCAATGTTGGAGATACGCCTCTAACAAAAGAAGACTACGAACGTCTGGATACAATCTCGCATCGAAGCTTTACACGCTATTTCAGCCGAATGGTCGGACTGTCTTGGAGCGAACGCAAATTAATTAACACACCGGCTGCCTACACCAAACCGGAATTGGAATATCTTTTGCAAGACCGTCCGGAACAAATAGCAGCTCCTTACAATCAAGGCGAGTTAACAAACCTGAAAGTTGCCCGAGGAACAATTAACAACGCCGAACGGAAAAAAATTAACGAACACATCATTACAACAATCAACATTCTCAAAAGCCTGCCTTTTCCACCGGAATTAAAAAATATTGTTGAATATGCCGGAGCTCATCATGAACGCGTTGACGGAAAAGGCTACCCGAACGGCCTCAAAGGCAATCAGATGTCCATTCCCGCAAAAATTATGGCCATCGCCGATGTTTATGAAGCCTTGACAGCGAAAGACCGCCCCTATAAAGAGCCCAAAAAGCTCTCTGAAGTTCTCCGAATTATGCAGGAAATGAAAAACTCAGGCCATTTAGATCCTGACTTATATGATTTGTTTATCAAAAGCGGTGTCTATATGGAATACGCAAAAGATTACATTGACAAATCTCAAATTGATGAAATAAATCCAGAGGAATTTTTATAAATGCTTCAAGTCTATCCCGTTTTGTGCCGTGCCGATGTAATGAACAATTATGCTTATGTTATTACTGATGGAACAACAACTGCCGTTATTGATCCCTCGGAAGCAGATCCAGTTATTGCTTTTTGTGACAAACAAAACCTGAGACCTCAATTTATTTTGAACACCCATCATCATTTTGATCACGTCGGAGGCAATTTGGAATTATCACAAAAATATCAGGCAAAGATAGCCTGCAACCAAGCTGATATGATTCGAATTACCGGCGCAACACTTGCCCTTAAAACTGAAGAAACAGCTTTTTTAGGCTCATTGAAAGCCGATATTATAGATGTTTCTGCTCATACAAAAGGGCATATCTTATACTATTTTAAAGACGACAAAATTCTCTTTACGGGAGACACCCTGTTTAATCTCTGCATCGGCGGCTTATTTGAAGGATCTGCCGAAATGATGTTTAACGCCTTGAAAAAAATTAAAGCCCTCCCCGATGATGTCCTATTTTACCCCGGACATGAATACACCCTTGGCGGCGCCTCTTTTGCCTATCAATACAATAACGGAAACACAGATATCAAAACCTATCTAAAAAGAGCAAAAGCTCGTCTGGAAAAAGGACTCCCCGTTGCACCTGTCTCTCTGGGAGAAGAAAAACATTGCAATCCTTATCTTGAAGCTGAAACCTTAAAAGAGTTCATTAATTTATAAAACTTCCCGCCGCCCGACATGATCCGCCGGCGAAACAATCCCCTCTTCTTCCATACGGTCAATAATAGAAGCAGCTCTGTTGTAACCGATACGCAACCGGCGTTGAACATAACTGATAGAAGCTTTTTTATCCGTTTGGACAATCTGAACGGCCTGCCGATATAAATCATCATCACTTCCCGAAAATTCGGAATTATCAAAAACCGCACTGCCCGAAGATGATTTTCCGTCAGTCAGCTCGCCTTCTGTAACAGACTCAACATACTCGGGTTGACGCTGGCTCTTCAAAAATTCAACAATTTTTTCAACTTCGCTATCCTTGACAAACGGAGCATGAATACGCCGCGGGCGCTGACCTGCCGGCATATAAAGCATATCGCCCATTCCCAGCAATTGCTCCGCGCCTTGTTCACCCAAAATCGTCCGACTGTCAATCTTCGAAGTAACCTGATAACTGATACGCGTCGGAAAGTTGGCTTTAATCGTTCCGGTAATAACATCAACCGACGGCCTTTGAGTCGACATAATCAAATGGATTCCGGCCGCACGAGCCATCTGTGCCAGACGTTGAATAGCTGCTTCAACATCTTTCCCCGCCACAAGCATCAAATCCGCCATTTCATCAACCACAATGACAATATAAGGCATCGGAGTTAAATCAAGCTCTTGATCCTCATAAATCGGCTTACCCGTTTCCATGTCAAATCCAGTCTGAACCGTCCGAATGATTTTTTCGCCTGAAGCGCGCAACTCTTCAAGTTTTTGGTTATATCCGGTAATGTTGCGCACATTCAATTGCGCCATGGAACGATACCGATCTTCCATCTCTTTAACCGCCCATTTCAACCCGATAACGGCTTTAGCTGGATCAGTAATAACAGGTGTCAACAAATGCGGAATTCCGTTATACATTGTAAATTCAAGCATTTTCGGATCAATCATAATCAACTTACACTCTTCCGGCTTCATTTTATACAAGAGCGAAATAATCATAGAGTTGACACCGACAGACTTACCTGAACCCGTCGTCCCTGCCACAAGCAAATGCGGCATCTTAGCTAAATCGGCATAAGTATTTTTGCCCCCGATATCTTTTCCCAAACTGATTGCCAACGCAGCTTTAGATGTTTTAAAATCATCACTCTCCAGCAAATCTCTCAAATAAACAATTTCCCTTGTCGTATTCGGCAGCTCAATTCCGATAGTATTCGACCCCGGAACAACGGCAATACGAACAGAAACCGCGCTCATAGAGCGGGCTATATCATCAGCCAGCCCAATAACACGCGCCGTCTTAATCCCCGGCGCCGGTTCAAGCTCATAAAGAGTTACAACAGGCCCTGGACGTTTATTAACGATTCGTCCCGAGACACCGAATTCCTGTAAAACTTCTTCCAGTCTGGCCGCCACCTTGTCCAAATCTTTTTGGCTCTGATGTTGCAAATTCTTATCCTTAGCCGTTGACAGCAATTCAATCGACGGAAACGAATATCCGTCATCTGCTTTCTTGGATGATTTTGCAATTTTAATCGTCTCCGCTGGTTTTGAAGACGATTCTTCAGCCTTATCCTCCCGAACTTTGGGTTCTTTACGCTGCCGCACCGGTCTGGATATTTTGTCACGCTTTTTATTCAAAGATCCGAAAAGCTTCTGAACTCCGTGCCACATAAACAAACATCCGACACCAACGCCAAGACAAATTCGCTTGACCAAATGATACCACCCACCCAAAGTAATACCGCAAGCAAAATTAAATGAAATAAAAGCAAGCAGCCCTAAAATACTTCCGACGATATAGGAATTATAAGCAAAATCCTTGAGCCTGTCTGCCAGCCCCAAAAGCTGCCTCAAAAAGAAAACACCTACTGTGCCGCCAAACTTAAATCCATCAACTTCGCCCCACACAAGAGCCAACAACGGAGCCAAAGAGAAAACACCAACAACTACCGCAAAAAAGCGCCCATAAAGCCGGATAAAAGCTCGGTATCGAATAATTTCATATCCCCAAACAAGAGGCGTCACCAAAAAGAGCGGCAAAGCCAACCCAAACCAATTCAAAATCCAATCAGCCGAAACAGCTCCAAAAACGCCCAAAATATTTTGAACCTTAAAAGAATTAGCAACATTATAACCGGCATCAGCCGAATGAAAAGACAAACACGCCGCCAACAAAGCAAGCGCTCCAAACATAAACACAAGTCCCACAAACAATACAGCCGCTTTCACAAGCCACGATTTTTCTTTTTTGCGTTTTGCCATTGTCTTTCCTCTAAAACAAACGTTCTCCTCGAGAATACGATATTTTACATCCCGAATTATCAATAATCTCTTAATGTCTGCGATATCTTTTCCTAAAATGCTTGACTTTTTCTCGTTTTTCTCACACTCTTAAACCAGTTTAACTTTATTTTTGACAAAGGAAAAATCATGTTCAGATTAGATGGAAAAGTGGCTTTAATCACAGGCGCTTCCGGCGGCCTCGGAAACAAAATTGCGCGCACCCTGCATGCCCAAGGGGCAAAACTCGCCCTGACGGATATGCGTGCCGAGCCAATGGAAGCTCTCAAAGCCGAGCTCGGAGAAAATATCGAAACCTTTGTGGCTAACCTTTCTGATTCAGAGGCTATCAAAACATTAGTTGCCGAAGTTGAAGCCAAATTCGGACAAATTGATATTTTGGTCAACAACGCCGGTCTGACTCGTGACAATCTTTTCATGCGTATGAGTGATGACGAATGGCAGCTTGTCTTGGACGTCAATCTGTCCGCCGGTTTCAAATTGGCACGCGGCGTCATTCGCGGCATGATGAAACGTCGTTTTGGCCGCATTATCGGCATAGCTTCGGTTGTCGGTGTTATGGGCAATGCCGGTCAGGCCAACTATGCGGCCTCCAAAGGCGGAATGATAGCCATGAACAAATGTTTAGCTCAAGAAGTTGCCTCTCGAAACATTACAGTCAACTCCATTGCCCCTGGTTTCATCCGCACTCCAATGACAGATGTCTTGTCCGAAGATGTCAAAAAAGCACTTTTAGCCAAAATTCCGGAAGGAAAACTCGGCGAGGCGCAGGATATTGCCAACACCGTAGCCTTCTTGGCCTCTGATGAGGCTCAATACATCACAGGCCAAACAATCAACGTCAATGGCGGAATGGCAATGATTTAACAAAAAATCTTCTTGTAAAAAAACTCCAAGACATAAAAATCTTGGAGTTTTTTATTTATTTCAAATCCTGAAGCACATGCGGATCATGAAGCAGCTTTTCTATCTTATCAACTTCTTCAAAACTCTTATCAACCCTGAAATTAATCTCGGGCACATACCGCAAAGATGTTTCTCTAGCCACTTGCTTCCTGAAAAAGTTTGACGCCAACTGCAATCCGCCCAAAACTTCCTGCAAGCAAGACTCTTTCGAGGTTACAAACCAAACAGCACAATATTTCAAATCCGGCGAAACCGTTACTTTTGTCACGGTTACGAGTGTATCAATTCCTTCCAGATTGTGCACCTCTCCGCGGTCAATAAAGCGCGCAATAATTTTTTTAATCTCTTGAGCAACCCGAAGCTGTCTTTGAGACGGTTCTTTTTCTGCCATTGGAAATCTCCTTCTGTTTTTTTGAAACTATATCGGCAATTAACTTATTTTTCAAGTTTTTTAAAGAAAACGGCCCCCTTTTTCAAGAGAGCCGTCTCACTGCTATCGGAAAAACTATTTTTCCAAATCTTCTCCCGTTTCCTGATTAACTCTCTTAGCCGAAAGTTTAATCTTACCGCGGTTATCGGCACCCAAACATTTAACCCAAATCTGGTCGCCTTCTTTATAATAATCCGAAACAGAAGCAATGCGCTCATTCTTAACTTCAGAAATATGAACAAGACCTTCCGTCGTGCCAAGGAAACGAACAAATGCGCCAAAATCCATAATTTTGGTAATTGTTCCATGGTAAATCTTACCGGCCTCAGGCTCGGCTACAATACCCATAATCCATTCCAAAGCAGCATCGCCGTCTTCTTTCTTCAAAGAAGCAATCTTAACAACACCATCATCTGTAATATCGATTTTGGTGTGTGTTGTATCAACGATTTCACGGATAACCTTTCCACCTGTTCCGATAACTTCACGGATTTTATCTACCGGAATCTTAATCGCAACAATACGCGGTGCTCTGTCCGAAACATGCGGACGAGGTTCAGCAATGGCTTTAGCCATTTCACCCAAAATGTGAATCCGACCCTCATGAGCTTGTCTCAAAGCCTTATCCATAATTTCTTTTGTAATAGATGTAATTTTAATATCCATCTGCAAGGCCGTCACGCCGTCTTTTGTTCCGGCGACCTTAAAGTCCATATCGCCCAGATGATCTTCATCACCCAAAATATCAGTCAAGATAGCAACACGCCCGTCATCTTCTTTAATCAAGCCCATTGCAATACCAGCAACAGGTTTGCGCAAAGGAACGCCGGCAGCCATCAAAGACATTGTCGATCCGCAAACGGTAGCCATTGAAGATGAGCCATTCGATTCCATAATTTCCGAAACAACTCTGACCGTATAGGGGAAAGAATCTTTATCTTTCGGCATCATCGGATGGATTGCACGCCAAGCCAACTTGCCGTGGCCGATTTCGCGGCGTCCCGGAGACCCCAAACGACCACATTCGCCAACAGAGAACGGCGGGAAGTTATAATTCAACATAAAGTCTTGTTTAGACTCATCAAACAATCCATCGATAATCTGAGCATCTTCGCCTGTGCCCAAAGTCGTAACAACCAAAGCCTGTGTTTCACCACGTGTAAACAGGGCTGAACCGTGCGTTGTCGGCAAGACATCAACCTGACACTGAATCGGGCGAACAGTTTTTGTATCACGTCCGTCAATACGATGTCCCGTTGTCAAAACTTTTTCTCTGACAACCTTGTGCATCAATTTTTCAATAACATCGCCGACATAACGGTTTTCAATTTCGTTTTCGGGATCAATCGTTGCCTTGACTTCCTCTGACAAAGCTCCGACCAAATTGCCTCTGGTCAGTTTATCTGTTTCTTCAAAAGCTTTGGCATATTTCGCCTCAAACTCTTTTTCAACTCTGGCATACAAAGCATCAAATTCCGGCGGGAAAACCGGAGATTCCCAGCGCTCTTTTCCGGCTTCTTTAACCAAATCATTAATCAAATCAATAACCGGTTGAAATTTCTCAAAACCGAACATAACTGCGCCAAGCATTGTTTCTTCGGAGAGTTCATTAGCCTCGGACTCAACCATTAAAACGCCTTCTTTTGTTCCGGCAACAGCCAATTCCAAATCCGATTCGGCCTGCTGCTCAATCGTCGGGTTCAAAATATATTCGCCGTTTTTATAGCCGATTTTAGCCGCGCCGATAGGACCCAAGAACGGAATCCCCGAAACGGCCAAAGCAGCTGACGCTGCAATCATGGCAACAACATCGGAATCATTATGTTTATCATGAGCCAAAACCGTGCAAACAACTTGAACTTCATTTTTGAAAGCATCAGGAAACAACGGACGGATAGGTCTGTCAATCAGACGCGAAATCAAAACTTCTCTTTCTGAAGGCTTACCCTCACGTTTCATAAATCCGCCGGGAACTTTACCCGTCGCATAATATTTTTCCTGATAATTAACCGTCAAAGGAAAGAAATCCTGATCATCCTTTACCTCTTTCGCGGCGCATACCGTTCCGTGAACAACTGTTTCTCCATAAGTGACAACTACCGAACCGGCGGCCTGTCGTGAAATTTTACCTGTTTCTAAAATAAGTTTGCGTCCGCCCCAATCCATTTCTTTGCGGACTTCATTAAATTCGATCATATTTCTTTACCTTTCAATTTCCATATAACCTCTACCTGCCCCATGCAGGATTTTTTAAGCAATTGCGGAGCTTGGACTAAAGCTCCGCAACCTGTGTGTTTTACCTTATCGTCTGATATTCAGTTTAGAAATAATATTCTGATATCTGCTCTCATCTTTGGCCTTTAAATAGTCCAACAAGTGACGACGACGAGCAACTTTTTTCATCAAGCCCAAACGAGAGTGATTGTCTTTGGCATGAACCTTAAAATGCTCAATCAAATTATTGATTTCAGCAGTCCAAATAGCAATCTGAACTTCCGGAGAACCGGTATCGTTCGGGTTAACGGCATAAGTTTTAATTAAATTTTGTTTTTCTTCATTCGAAATCGACATCATTTTTTCCTTTTTTATTAAAGATTAAAAACTCGGATCGGCAAAATTTTAGTTTTTTCAATCCGAACCATAGCCACCGGTTTATCATCAGCAACGGCAGCTGTTTCTTTCCCAACAAGGTGTTCAACCTCATAATTTTTGGGCGAAATGCTCTGCCCCTGCCTCAATTTGGCGGCATCTCCTTCCCTTACGGCAATGACCGTGATGTCGCACAGACATGTCAATAGGGGAAGCAAAAATTTCTGGCGTTCATTAACATACTCTATCTTTTTTAAATTTTCCAGTAAAATCGTATCTTTAAGGCTAAAATGTCCGCATTTTGTCCGCCGAAGAGCCGTCAAATGCCCGCAGCACCCCAATTTCTCGGCTAAATCAACACCCAAAGTGCGCACATACGTCCCTTTTGAGCACTCAACTCTGAAACGAGCGTTCGAGTCGTCAACCATCTCCAAAAGCTCCAACCAATAAATTGTAACTTGTCTTTCGGGAATTTGAACATCGATTCCCCGTCTGGCCAAATCGTAAGCCCGCTCGCCATTGATTTTAACAGCAGAATATGCCGGCGGGACTTGCGTAATCTCCCCCAAAAAGCAGGGAAGAATCTCCAAAATTTCATCTTTTGTCGGACGTTTTTCGCTTTCTTGAATAACTTGCCCTGTCAAATCCGCCGTATCCGTCGCCGTGCCGAATTGAAGCGTAAACTCATACTCTTTTCGCCCATCCGTCACATAAGGCACAAGTTTTGTCGCCTCTCCAAAAGCAATCGGAAGCACCCCAGAGGCAAACGGATCCAAAGTTCCGGTATGCCCGTTCTTTTTCGCGTCAAACAAATGTCTGGTTTGATTCACAATCGTCGTCGATCCGATACCCGTCGGTTTATCAACAATCAACCACCCGTTAACATCAAGCCCTTTTTTGTGTTTCATAAAAAATCCTTTTGTGCTTAAAAATCTTTCAGGCGGATTTTGCGGTCAAGTTCCCGATTTTTAATCGTTTCCCGCTTATCATAAACTTTCTTGCCGCGCCCCAAACCGACCTCTAACTTGGCTCGCCCGTGCGTATCAAAAAAGAGTCTCAAAGCAACCAATGTCGACCCTTTGCGCGCCAGCGCGTTCAAAATATCAATAATCTCTTTTTTCTTGAGCAATAATTTACGCTCTCGTTTCTCCGCATGCGACGCATACCCTTTATTGACATATTCGGCAATAAACATATTTGACATAAAAATCTCGCCGTTATGTTCCACCCCGAAAGCATCGTTGATATTGGCATGCCCCAGCCTCAAAGATTTGACTTCCGTCCCCAAAAGTTCAAGTCCGGCCACAAATTTCTCTTCAATTAAATAGTCAAAATGAGCCCGTCGGTTTTGAGCAATCAATCCGGTTGAAATAAAGTCCGATGTCTTTTTAGCCTTCGCCATATTGTTTTTCCGTTTTATTTCTTAAAGCTCTTCTAACCTTATACGGAAGCCCCGCTGACAAATATTCCTGATGAGTCTTGCAAAAGTTTTCCCATTCCTGACGGCTCATAAGGATACTATCCTCATCTTGCGGCACAATCCAAAGGCGTTTTGAGGCTATAAATAACTCACACTTTCCCAAAGTGCAACCCTTAAAATCATCTGCCTTTTCCAAAACCCGCAAAATCTCCGCGGATTCGGGAGAATATTCCCCAGCGCCGATTTTCTTAATCAGCTGCCCCAAAACAATCATCGCAATTTCCTGAGGAAGAGCTTTCAACCTTTGCCAGGACAAACAAGCCGCAACCTTGTCAAAAAAACGAACCCTCGATTCGATAAACTTATCAGCGGTTTCAGAAAGAAATAACCTTGTTTTCAACAAAGTCGCCGCCGTATCGGCCAAACATTGAGCATCAATACCGATTCGCTCCAATTCCGGCAAAAAATGTCTGATTTTAACCCGAGCAAAATCTTCATCTTGATTCATCGGATCCTCAATCCATTTAATGTGTTTTGCCGAAAGATATTGGCGCAGCGCTTCCGGAGAATCCGAAAGCTGTGGGCGAATAAGAATTATGCCGTTTCTCTCGCTGACAGGCAAAATACCGCTTAGTCCAAAAACACCGCTGCCCCGTTGTAGCCGCAGCAAAAAAGTCTCCGCCTGATCCCTCAAATGATGTCCCGTTGCCAAAACGCCAATTCTGTTTGCTTTGCAAAAATCAAACATCAGCCGATATCTGGCCTGCCGCGCGGCCTCCTCGATTCCTTTTTCGGGTTTATGCCCCGTCCACTCTAAAATATGATGCTCGATTCCATTAGCGCTCATCACCTGCGACACATAAAGCGCCTCAGCGGCCGACTCTGGACGCAGCCCATGGTCAACCGTCAAAGCCACAACTTTTTTTCCGGATTCTTTTAAACGCAATGCCAAAGCAAGCGAATCAGCCCCACCGGAAACAGCGGCCGCAACAACCTTATCTTCAATATTAAATTTTTCGAAAAACTGTTTCATTCCTATTTAGGACACTTCAATTCTTCAGCGGCTTTTTGAGCGCGTTCTTTCAAATTATCCGCAGCATTCGGAAACTCTTTCGGCAAATTGACAAAGGCCGTGCACGCTTCTTCTGTTTTCCCGAGCATCTGCATAGACAACCCCAGCTTCAAGATATTATCCGCACCTTTGTTGCCGTCTTTATACTTTTCATATCCTTTAGCAAAAGCCACCGCCGCTTTGGCGTAATCTTTTTTGCCATAATAGGATTCGCCCAACCAATATTGAGCATTGGGTGCCAACTTATGATCCGAAAACTTTGTTAAAAAGGCCGTAAACTTAGCCGCCGCCTCATCATGGTTTCCAGCATTAATCGCATCAAGCCCCATCTGATAAACTTCCTCCGCAGACTTGGTCTGAACCTCGGGCAAATCATCGCCTTTGGCTATCGTTCCTCCAATAATCGATTCAGGCGCTCCCGCTGCAACAGGCGCATCAAATTTTTTGGCCGGCGCCTGCGTTCCCATACCGCCCTCAATCGGCTTTCCTTCAATCATTTTAATTCTGACGTCGACATCTTTATTAATCATATCGATTTTATCTTCCAATGATTTAAGTTGATGCTCAATAACGTCCATCCGCCCGACCGCCTGACGCAGAGTCTCATCCATCTGGCTGACCTGCACAACAACATCTTCACCGCCGGCCGAGCCGCCGCGAGCCATTTTACGCTGCAAAACCTGCAAATCTTCCTTAACCTGATCTATCTGCCTTTGCAAGGCATTGTCGGAAACAGCCTCCGCTTTCAAAGAAACAAGCAATCCCAAACACAAAACACCTAATACTGCCGTTTTTTTCATCTTACCCTCTGCGTATAATATTTCGTTATTTTTTAATAATCTAAAACAAAAGAAACCAAACCTCAAGTCAAAAAAATACGCTCTCAATAAATCATCGAAAGCGTATTTGAAAAACCTATATTCTTGAAAACAAGAATTAGTTGCCGGCTACGACAGTAACGGCACGACGGTTCTGAGCCCAAGCGGCTTCGTTGTTACCCAAAACAGCCGGTCTTTCTTTACCATAAGAAATGGTAGAGATTCTGTCAGCAGCGATTCCTTTAGAAACCAAGAACTGTTTAACGGCATTGGCACGTCTCTCGCCCAAAGCCAAGTTGTATTCTCTTGTTCCTCTTTCATCGCAATAGCCTTGAACAACAACTTTGATGTCATTGTGTTTCTTCAGCCATTTAACCTGAGTATTCAGGATTTCAGCTGAATCGTTAGAAATGGCAGAACTGTCAAAAGCAAAGAAAACTCTGTCTTCGGCATTAGCCATAAAATCACGAGCCATTTTAGATTCGCACTCGCTGCCGCCAAACAAAGAGCTCTCGCTCAAAGTAGAACAAGCAGACAAAGCAATAACGGCGCAGAACACACTCAAAAGCTTTTTCATTTTAATATTCTCCATATGGTTTTAATTCATGATAGTTGCATCGCAACTAATACAGTCTTAACTTAAGCAATAAAAACTTAATTTTCAATAACAAAAAACACTTATAAATCAAAAAAGTTAATAATTTGATTATAAAACGATTTTTTATGACCGAAAATTATCGTTTCTATCCAAAAAGATAATCTTAAAAGAGTTGTCTTCCACCCTGAACTTTAGTTAAGCCGTTTACTTAGTTGGAAACAATCGGCACTGCCTCAAAGCTTCCCCAATAACCATTGTCGCCGAAACGGCAACATTAATTGAACGAGCCTCAGGCGCCATCGGAATCACAATCCGCGCATCGACGGTTTCGTGCACTTCTTGTGGAACGCCGGCCGATTCGCGCCCCATCAAAATAACATCATTGGACTTAAATTGAAAGTCAACATAAGGCTGAGAGGCTTTTGTGGTCATTAAAACAAGCCTGCCGTATTCTTCCGGATGCGCAGCACGATAGGCCAAAAAATCAACCCAAGAATCATGCCGGCGGCAGTTCACCATATCCAAATAATCCATACCGGCGCGTTTCATAGCCTTATCATTGAACACAAACCCGCATGGTTCAATAATATCAATCGGCAAGTTAAGACACGCGCACAAACGCATCAACGTCCCCGTATTTTGCGGAATATCCGGCTGGAACAACGCCAATCTCATCTCTTTGCCTTTCTTGTCGAGGGTCTAAACATTAAACAGGAAATTCATCAAATCTCCGTCCTGAACAACATAATCTTTTCCTTCAGAGCGCATCTTTCCAGCCTCTTTGCATCCTTGTTCGCCACCGAATTTAACATAATCATCATAAGAAATTGTCTCGGCACGAATAAAGCCGCGTTCAAAATCCGAATGAATAATGCCGGCACAAACAGGCGCCTTCGACCCTTTGATAAAAGTCCATGCCCTGACCTCTTTTGGTCCGGCCGTAAAATAAGTCTGCAGTCCGAGCAAGTCATACCCTTCGCGAATAATTTTCGTCAGGCCTGTTTCCTCCAAACCAAGAGCACTCAAAAATTCCTTCTTCTCTTCATCGCTGTCCAGTTGGGCAACCTCCGATTCGATAGCTGCCGAAATAATAACCGCGCGCGCATTTTCCGCCTTTGCTTTAGCAAAAACCGCCTCCGAAAACTTATTGCCGCTTGCCGCCGATTCCTCATCAACATTACAAACATACAAAACCGGCTTTGATGTCAAAAGCTGAAGCATTTTATAAGCTTTCACCGCATCTTTATCCTTTGCATCAGGCGCAGCCGTGCGGGCAGGCTTCCCTGCTTTCAAAGCCTCAATAACAGGCGCCATTACTTTAGCGCTGAGAATGGCCTCTTTATCCCCGCCCTTAGCCTTTTTTTGAACCTGATCAAAGCGTTTCTCGAGGGATTCCAAATCCGCAATCATCAACTCTGTCTCAACAATTTCCGCATCGCGTATCGGATCAACACTCCCCTCCACATGGGTAATATTCGGATCTTCAAAACAGCGCAGCACATGGATAATCGCGTCAACTTCTCGAATATTGGCCAAAAACTGGTTACCCAAACCTTCGCCTTTGGACGCCCCTTTGACAAGCCCCGCAATATCAACAAACTCAAGCTGTGTCGGCACAACATTTTTCGGCTTAACCATCTCGACCAGCTTATCCAATCTCTTATCCGGAACAGCCACTCGCCCCGTATTCGGCTCAATTGTGCAAAAAGGAAAATTAGCCGCCTGAGCCGCAATCGTCTGCGTCAAAGCATTAAACAAGGTTGATTTTCCGACATTCGGCAACCCAACAATTCCACAATTAAATCCCATTTCAAAAACTCCCTTTGTCTTTAAGTTGTTTTCCTTATAAATGATATTTCTTCTCTTTTCAACAACAAAACCGCCGGCATCGTTTTTTGATGCGGCGGTTTCCAAACAACCTATTTTCGGAGTTGTTTATAAATTCGAACAATTTCTTCACAGCGGCTGTCTTCAAAGACTGTTTCTTTAACCTTTGGCAGCAAATCCCATTTGCTCAGATACAAGCGGAGAAGATTTCTGTATTTAACACTCCAACATCCCCATTCCGAGACATAAGACATCGCGCATAATTTGCGTTGGAAGCCAATATCCGGCGCGTCTTTCATAGCCGAAAAATATTGCTGACGCAAATACCGATCTTGTTCAAGATAATCCAAAGCCTCGTCATATTTATGCAGCTCCGGTATCATCTTTCGAAACTGTTCTTTCAATGACAAATCTCCGAGCTCATACGGATTCTCTTTGTGAATCTTGTCCAGCACCTGCAAAATTTCTTCTTTTGAAGGTTTTGGAGAACGAACAAAAAGTGCCTTTATCCGTTCAAAAATTGTTTTTTTCTTTTCCATAAATATAAAAATTAATAATAATTTTGAACTTTTCTCTACTCTTTTTGTAGCATCCCCAACTGTCCCGAATAATCGCCGATTCCTTTTTTCAGTAAAATGCCTATGGTTTTGACAATCAACGCCGTCTCTTCATCCAATATTTTTTTATCTTCCTTGCCAAACCCCGACAACACATGACGAACAACCGCTTCCGCCGAACCAAGCGGATGTCCCACTCCTATTCGAATACGATTATAATTTCCGGACACCGCCGTGTCAATTGATTTTAAACCGTTGTGTCCGCCGGAGCCACCGCCGATTTTAGCCTTTATCTTTCCGACAGGTAAATCCATATCATCGTGTATTACAACGATATTCTCCGGTAGAATTTTATAAAAACTCGCCGCCTTAACAACCGAATTGCCAGATAAATTCATAAAAGTCTGAGGTTTGAGCAAATAAACTTTTTCTCCCTCTATTTGTCCCTCGGCAATCAGTCCGTCAAATTTTTCTCTAAACCCGCCGAACCGATACGCCTCATGCAGCGCATCAGCCACCATAAACCCGACATTATGTCTGGTATTTTCATATTCTTTTCCGGGGTTTCCAAGACCGACGATTAAAAACATCAAAAACTCACTTAAAAAAATTCAGGCGGAATTTACTGCTGTTCAACCACGCAAAACCCGCCTGATAAAAACCAATTCTGCATCAACAGATTTGTTTTAGCCTATTTACGAACAAAGTCAACGTGAATAGGTTTATCCGAAACAGGATGGAATTGAACGTCTTTGCAGTTAACAGTAACTTTTTTGCCGTCAACAACAACTTCAATATCAGCCTTGTAAAAATCATTCAAATCCAAAGCTTTTTCAAGCTCGACCGGATCCAACGAAATCATAACGGGTTCCTGCTTTCCACCATAAACAACGGCAGGAATACGGCCCTCACGACGACATGCCCGAGCTGCCCCCTTACCTGCTTTTTCTCTTTTTGAAGCATTAAATGTAATCATTTTTATATGTCCTTAAAATATTAAATTAGTTGGCAAAACCTCCAGGGGTGTTTTGCCTTTCGCCTACAGTTTATACAACAAAAATTTTATTTTTCAAGGACTTTTTAAAACCTAAAAGCGGCTTGATTGCAAGAATCAAACCGCTTTCTAAGCTATCGACATAAAATAGCCGCAGGAAGCCCGTTATCCCCATATTGGATAAAAACCGAAACCTCATACTCTCTGTCCATATCCAATGGGTCTTGTCCGACATACATCGCATATAATGTCTCAAGCATCGGAATTTCCTCGCCCTCATCATCTTCAAAATACAATCTTCCGAAGATGTAGCCGTTCTCCCCAGGAATCTCTGGTTGAAAAACCGGATTCTTTTGACTCAAGATATATTCTTCAAGCAAAATAAATGCCTTAAAATATATCTCTTGTTGTATACCTATAAAGCACAAAGTTATGCAGATAATAACACCGGCATACCCATCTTTATAAATAAACAAAGAACAAATCAAAGCTGTCGCCAGAAGCACCCCGTCAACAATCTTGACAATTTTTTTAACGAACTCGATAGCCCCAAAGGACATATCGCCTCCGGAGAGGTAAACCTTCATCACAAGTGTGACAACGGCCATTAAAATTACCTCACCCATTTTGCTTCATTTTTAATTGCCAATACCCAGTTGCTGCATCTCGTCCCAAAACCTCAAATCGAGTCTCAGAAGACAATTTGACATCATCCGGTAACAAAAAGAATCCGTTGTGATAGACCTGCCCGCCCCAAACAAAGCTGCAGTAATATTGGCCATCAGCATAGCGGATATTGTAAACTTTTGACACTTTCCTTGAAAGCGACATTTTCCTTGTGAATAGCATGGAGAGCAAAGCTCCGATAAGTAACCATATCATAAATATAACGATTTAATAATTTTTATTTCTACCCAAAAGATTAGACAAAAAATCTGATTGAGTCAAACAAAAAAACGGCAATCTTTCGATTACCGCCTTTTTGCTTAGTGTCAAAATCCGTTAAAGTTTGGCCGCGATTTCTTCAATTTCATAACATTCAATCATATCGCCTTTTTGAATATCATTATAATTTTCAAAAGAAATACCGCATTCAAAGCCTTCTTTGACTTCTTTAACATCTTCCTTAAAGCGTTTGAGCTGGCCGATAGCTCCGTCATGAACAACAACATTGTCTCTAAGCAGACGGATTTTGGCGCCGCGTTTAACCATACCTTCAGTAACCATGCATCCGCCGACTTTTCCAACACCCGTAATATTATAAACTTCACGGATTTCAGCATAGCCCAAAAGTTTTTCTTTAAGTTCGGGAGAAAGCATTCCCTCAAGACCTTTCTTAATATCATCCAAAACGTCATAAATGATGGAATAATATTTAATCTCCACACCGTCACGGCGAGCCATATCGCGCGCCTGAGCGTTTGCACGAACGTTAAAGCCGATAATCAGCCCATGCGATGCTTTAGCCAAGGTCACATCCGATTCGGAAATAGCGCCCACCGCCGAATGCAAGACCTGAACGCTGACCTCGTCATTGGCCATTTTCGAAACAGCGCCCTCAATTGCCTCAATAGAACCCTGAACATCAGCTTTGATAATAATCGGCAAATGTTTAACCTCGCCGGATTTAATCTTGTCAAGCATCAATTCCATCGCCGACTTAGCCGATTTAACCAGTTTGGCCTCGCGCTCTTTTCTGATACGATAGCTTGTAATTTCTTTAGCTTTACCTTCATCAGCCACAACCACAAAATCATCACCGGCAGACGGCGTTCCCTGCAATCCCAAAATCTCAACAGGAGTTGCGGGACCGGCTTCCTGCATCTTGTGTCCGTTTTCGTTAAACATCGCGCGGACATGGCCCCATTCCTTACCGGCAATGCAAATATCGCCGATTCTCAACGTGCCTTTCTGAACCAATGCCGTGATAACCGTGCCGCGGCCTTTTTCCATCTTGGCCTCAATAACAGCGCCCTCGGCATTGCGATTCGGATTAGCTTTCAAATCCAGCATTTCAGCCTGAAGCAAAATCGCATCAACCAATTTATCAATATTAATCCGTTTTTTGGCCGAAACTTCCGCACACAAACACTCGCCGCCCATTTCTTCAACGCCGATTCCATGCTGAAGCAGCGCGGTCTTAACCTTCATCGGATCAGCCCCGGGCAAATCAATTTTATTAATCGCAACAACAATCGGCACACCGGCCGCCTGTGCATGACGGATAGCCTCGACCGTCTGCGGCATAATTCCGTCATTAGCCGCAACAACCAACACAACAATATCCGTTACCTTGGCACCGCGGGCGCGCATTTCCGAAAAAGCCTCGTGCCCCGGCGTGTCAATAAAGGTAATTTTATCTCCGGATTTAACCGTAATCTGATAAGCGCCGATATGCTGCGTAATACCGCCGGCTTCTCTTGCCGCAACGTTTGTTTCACGCAGCGCGTCCAGCAAAGATGTCTTACCATGGTCAACGTGTCCCATAACCGTCACAACAGGCGCTCTCGGCAGCAATTGCTCGGGTTTGTCTTCTTCACTCAGGCCTTGCTCGACATCGCTTTCGGCCACGCGTTTAAACTTATGCCCGAATTCTTCAACAACAATCTGCGCCGTATCTGCATCAATCGGCTGGTTAATCGTCGCCATCACGCCCAAAGCCATCAGCTTTTTAATCACATCGGCAGATTTTTCAGCCATACGGTTGGCCAATTCCTGAACCGTAATAACTTCCGGAATAATAACTTCCTTAATAACCTTTTCGGTCGGAGCCGCCTGAACAACAGGTTTAGGTTGTTTTTTCTTAAACCGACGTCTCGGCACGCCGTATCCGTAATCATCATCGTCATCATCTGTGCCGATATTGTGAATATTAACTTTTGCCGAACGGCGTTGAAGCTCAAAAGATCTTTTTGTAATTTGTTTTTTGCGCTCCTGCTCAAAAACTTCCTCTTTCGAAACAGGCTTTTTAGCGGCGGCATGACGCACCGAACTGTTATCTTCCTCGTCATCATCGTCATACTCATGTTTCTGACGTTCCTTAAACTTGTTCAGGACTCTGTTTTCGGTTTCCGTCTGAGTCGTAGACAAAGCCTCTTGTTTGGCCTTTTCGGCTTTTTTCTTGGCTTTTTCCTCGGCGATTCGCTGTTCTTCTGCCTCTTTTTCCTGACGTTTTTTCAGCTCTTCTTCTTTTTGTTTCTGGCGTTGCTGGTTACGTTCTTCTTCCTCTTGCCGGCGTTTATTATCATATTCTTTTGCCTCGGCAATCAATTTCAGCTTGGCAGCCGTTTCTTCATCAATATGCGGTTTTTCGGCAGCAGACTGCGGCTGGCCGATAATTCTCTTTTTGCGCACCTCTACCTGAACAACCTTTTTGCCGTCCGAATTTTGAGGCTTAACGCCGCCCAGTTTCAACGTCAGGGTCGATTTTCCCGATAATGTTAATTTACCTTTTGCATTATCTTCTGTCATATATTTTACTCTCCGTTTTCAAAAAACTAATTATTCAAGAAAGAAGTCAGACGCACAAACGCCTCTCTGACCATTTTTGCCATATCGCCTTTCAAAAAGGCCAAATGGACCGTGTTTTCTTTAGCTAATTCTTTGTCCAACTCCTCACTCTTAAACAAATTGAAAATTTCCAAATCTTTTGCCTGCAAAACAATTCTGTGATGTCCGTCTTCTCCGGCATCGGCGGCCTCCAACAAAAAAGCAACCTTGTTTTTTTTCAAAACTTCCGTCACCTTATCCAGCCCCCAAACCAAAACACCGGCCTTGCGCGCCAGCGAAACCGCATCAAGCGCCTGTTTCGAAAGGACTTTTTCAACCTGCGCCGCAAGCCCCTCATCAACCTTGACCTTTGCTTTCAATGCTTTTCCGAACAATCCGCCGGAGATAGCTTTCAGCAAAGCCTTCTTGGAATTAACGACATAAACGCCCTTCCCCGGAAGCTTTTTCTTCAAATCCAGAACAATCTCATTATCAGGCGTCAGGGTAAAGCGCAGCAACTGCCCTTTATCCAAAATCTGCCCTGTCACAATGCACTTTCTTGTCGTTTCTTTTTGCATTTTTTATCCTTTTGCCTCCGCCGGATAAAGATTTTTCTCTATCCGGCGGACACAACCATTATTCCTCAAACCAATGAGCTCTGGCGGCCATAATCACTTTCTCAGCTTCTTTGGTCGAAAGTGTATCTTCACCCAAAATCTCAATCAGTTCGTCTGTTGCCAAATCGGCCAGATCGTCGATTGTGCGGATATTGTGGTTGGCCAAAGCCAAAAGCATATCTTTGTCCAATCCCTCAATAGCCTGCAATTTCTCATCGATACCCAAAGACTTGCTCTTTTCGGCAAATTCTTTATTGCGTTTTTCAACATAATCTTTGGCTCTTGACTGAAGCTCTTTGGCAACGTCCTCATCAAATCCCTCAATAGAGGCCAATTCCTCAAGGCTGACCGCGGCAATCTCATCAACATTGGAGAAACCTTCCGCAATCAACAAATGAGCAATCATCTCATCAACGTCCAAGGCTTCCATAAATCTCTGAGAACGAACCTTGTTCTCGTTAGAGCGGCGTTCCTGTTCCTGCTCTTCGGTCAAAACGTCAATATCGCAGCCCAACAATTGAGAAGCCAATTTAACATTCTGCCCGCGGCGGCCAATAGCAATTGAAAACTGCTCTTGCGGAACAACGGCTTCAATTCGGTTGTTTTCCTCATCAATAACAACCTTAATGACTTCCGCCGGTGCCAAAGCGCTGACAATATACTGAGCTCTGTCTTCCGAATAAGGAACGATATCAATTTTTTCGCCCTGCAATTCGTTAACAACCGCCTGAACGCGAATACCGCGCAACCCAACGCAGGCGCCGACCGCATCAACCGTCACATCATCTGTCTTAACGGCCATTTTTGCCTTAGACCCCGGATCACGGGCAACCGCAACAATTTGAACGATTCCGTCATAAATCTCCGGAACTTCCGACGTAAAGAGTTTGGCCAAAAATTCAGGACAAGTTCTGGACAAGAAAATCTGCGGTCCTTTGTTCTCACGGCGAACATCCAAAACATAAGCCCGAATACGATCCCCAACCTTAAATTTCTCTCTGGGAATAATCTCGTCACGACGTAAGATAGCCTCTGTTTTGCCGATATCAACCGTAACATTGCCGAATTCAGCGCGTTTAACCGTTCCGTTAATGATTGTGCCGATTTTTTCTCTGTATTCTTCAAACTGCTTGTTGCGTTCGGCATCTCTAACCTTTTGAACAATAACCTGTTTGGCTGTCTGAGCCGCAATACGGCCGAAATCAATCGGCGGCAGCGCATCAATAATAAATTCGCCGACCTTAACATCGGGATTATAAGCCTGTGCCTCGTCCAAAGTCATCTGGGTTGTCTCATTCTCAATAGCGGCCTCGTCGGCAACAACTTCACGATATCTCGACAACGAAATAGCGCCTGTCTTGCGGTCGATAGAAGCTCTGATATCATGCTCCATACCATATTTTGAACGGGCTGATTTTTGAATAGCAATTTCCATAGCCTCAAAAACATCTTCTTTATCAATGTTTTTCTCTCTGGCGACCGTATCGGCAACCAAAACGATTTCAGGTCTGGGCATATTTTCTTGTGTCTGCATTTTTTCCTCTAAACGATAGTTAAGTTAAAGTTAGTCATTATTTTCTGCGGCTTCGGCAAATTCATTCCAAAGCTCATCTGTTAAAACCAATTTAGCCTTGGCAACGGCCTCAAAAGGAATATCATATTCTTTGTCGTCCATCGCAAAGCGAATAACATTTTCAGGGCTTATCGAGATAATTTTTCCCTTAAATCTTTTGCGTCCCTCAACCGGCTCATCTGTCTCAACTTTGGCCTCATATCCGGCAAATCTAGAAAAATGCTCCGGCTTTGTCAACGGGCGGTCAATCCCCGGCGAACTGACTTCCAGCGAATAATTTCCGTCAATCGGATCTTTCTCATCCAAGATATCCGAAATCGCCCGACTGACTGCGGCGCAGTCATCAACAGTCAATTCTTTTCGATTTTGGCGCTCAATCATAATCTGCAAAGTCGGATTCTGAACGCCGATTGTCATCACCCGCACAACCTCAAAACCCATCTTTTCAATAATCGGGGTAACCAAATCATAAACAGGATGCTGTTTTTGCATAGTCTCGATTCTCCTAAATAAAAAGCAGAGCTTTTAGGCTCCGCTTCAATCAACTCACATCTAATATGTCAACAAACATAACAGAAAAAATTTAAAAATCCAGCATTTTTTTCATAATTATCAAAATTAACCCTCTTCCAAATGCAGCAAAAGCGTCACCCCGACAGACGCCGCAATCAGCGTCGGCGCCAAAACGGCCAACCCAACAGGCAAAGTGCCGCTCAATCCCATGGCATAAACAAGCTGCGTCAGGAAATAAGCCGAAAACCCCGTAACAATACCGCAGACAATCATAAACATCACGCCGCCGCGGCGGTTATTCGGACGCAGCGAAAAGACTGCCGCCAGCAAAACCATCGCAACCAAAAACAGCGGCGAAACCATCAAAGACCAAAACCGCATCTGATGTCTGTGCACCGCAAACCCAGACTTGTCATAAAAGCGAATAACTTCCGGCAGTTTCCAAAACGAAATAGCCTCCGGCTCCACAAAATTATCCTCAATCTTCTGCATATCCAAAACCGTGTTATACCGCAGACTTCCGACCGATTCGACCGGCTGTCCGGCAACAAAGATTTTAACATCTTTCAGATCAAAATATCCCTCGTTCAGAACCGCGGCAAAAGCCTCCATCCGGCGCAGGGGCTGTGTTTGTCTGTCCATCTCAATAATACTGACGCCGCGCAAGAGCAAATCCTTATTCTCGTGCCGCAATGACTTGGCCTGCAACACCATAACCTTATCTTCCGCAACGGCTTCCCTGATCCACAATCCCTTATCCGAAAAAAGCATAGCAGACGGATCTTTGGTATCCATACGGCGTTCAAGCGTCTCAAACATCTCATACAAATTTGCCGCAACCGGATTAACCAGCGCCACATTCACCACGCCGATAACAAACGTTGCCAAACAAACCGGCGTCAAAAAGCCCCAAATAGACACGCCCGCCGAGCGCATCACAACAAACTCATTCGTTTTACTGAGCTTCCAAAACGTAATCATCGCGGCAATCATCATCACAAACGGAAAAACCTGTTCCGCGGTTTTGGGCAAACGAGCAACAGCCATCTGAAATGCAAATCCGATTCCAAAATCAGAATGAGCGGAAATACGGCGCAGCCGTTCCACCATCTCAAACAAAAAGATAATGCCCAAAATGATAAAGAGCACCGCCAAAAAGTTAAAGATAATCTGTCGGGTCAGATAACGCCCCAAAATAGAAGTCGGTTTCATCAAACATCGTCAATAAAATTAAAACTGTCTGTTACCTTAGGCAAAAAAAGCCTTAATTGCAAGCAAAAAACAGTTTTTGCCATATCCTTACCCAAACAGCGCGAGAATGCTTTGGGCGGAATTGGCGGCAAGAGAAAGCGCGTTGGTGGCGAGCTGTTGGCGGGTCTGGAGCGCCAAATAATTCGCAGATTCTTCATCCATATCAGCCAATACTAAATTATCCGCGCCGATTTCAAGAACATCAGTCAACGCCTCGGTAAAGTTTTGCCGCGTTTGGATAATCGAATAATTATTCCCCAGTTCCGATGAAAATGTTCTCAGGTTCGACACCGCCGATTTCAATTCCTGAACCGACTGCAAAAGCCCTTCTCTTTTTGCCCAATCCGCCAGCGTCAGCCCCAATCCTTCCGTGCTGATATCTTTTCCCTGCACCGTCAATTTGTTCTTGCGGGTCTCGTTGAACACCACGTCCAATTTTTCGTTTTTGAGCAGGTTGACGCCTTGATATGATGAGTCATTGATCAGCTTGTTATATTGCTCCAGAATCTTATTATATTGCGCCTGATAGGTCTCTGTCGCATAGCGCGGAAAAGCCTGTTTTACCCCTTCCACCGTCACAACCGGCACATCGGGGTTAACCGTCGTCAAAAACTTAACTTCCGCAAAATTTTCTATCCCCGTGATATCTTCATAATATTTGTCGCGGGTGCACCACCAGGTCGTTTTTTCTGTGCCGCCGTAGGGATTGTCCGGATCAAAATTCCCCGCCGTATCGTTGGAACTGAACGTCAGATCCTTCAGGTTAATAATCGTCGCATCGCGCCCGTCTTCCGAGACGGCCGCGATGACGCCCACAACTTTTTTGCTCCCGTCGTAATCCGCCGCCGAACCCCAGGTTTTATCCTCATACATCACGTCGCCCACTTTAGGAGCGGCTTGCGCCGCCCCGCCGGCGGGGGCGCCGGCGGAAAGGGATAAAGGGTTAAAGCAATCTTTTAAAAGCTGGGAACAACGCAAGGCGTTTGGATAGTTATACTTATCATTGTAATCCCGGTTGCCACTACTTCCGTAGATAATCCATGAATTGGTTGAACCAACCTCAGAAGAGGACCAATAATAATGACTTCCAAGAGCTTCAGCCTCAACGCCTTTACCCGCCAAAGTGTTCAGCGCCGCGTTAATCAGGTTTTTGCTGTCGCCTTTAGCGCCTGTCGAGCCATAGCCATTGGTCATTTGGCTGGTATCCGTGCCGTAAAATTCCATCCACTCGCCAATGGACGGCAAATACCATGTCCCTTGGCCAAAAGCCCCGTCTTTATCGCCGACATAAAATTGATTTGCCGCGCTGGCAGCCAGCCCTTTCTCGCCGATTTGGTCAAGAATGGCTTTGGTGTTCGCTTCTCCATTATACAGCCCGTCCAGACGGGTGGCCGGGTTGCCCGCCGTCGTGGTCTCCACGCCGTTCACAAGCCCGACGATTCCATAACTTTTCTTGGCACCGCTCGCGCTCATCCCGATATCAGATACCGTCACATTGTTGGTATGCGTTACAATTCCGGCCAACACCGTGTCCGACGCACCCGTCAGGTTGATGCTGACCCCCGTGATGGTTGCGGAACTGCCGACATATATCGCCTCAAGCTCCTCTGCCGTCTGGCTGGACATATTCACCGTCACATTCTCAATCACGCCGCCGCTGTTATTTAGCCGAATTCCTCGAGAACATCCCTTATTATCAGTCTGGGTAACCTCCACATTGCGCACGGTCGTGTTTTTGCCGTTGGAATAAATCGAATGCGCCCAAACATTGCCCGTCGCGCGATTCTCAACCCGCATATTCTCAAACGTTGCCCCGTCGCCATAGGCAAACAGCCCGTCGGTTTTAAGCAAGTGCCCGCCGCCGTTGATCGTGACGTTGTTGCCATAAAACGAAAATGATGTGTTAAACGTGACATCGTCCGCCAACACGATTTTGGCGTTGTCCGTTTCCAACAGCGCCTTAAATTCCGCTATTGTGGTGTCTTTGGTCACTTTGGTATAACCCTGCGCGACAAGTTCGTCCACATTGTCCGTCAGGGTCACGCTGCTCGGCACAGAAACCATTTCCGCCTCGGTCAAAGTTTGCTCCGTCACCGCCGCCAATTGCTCCAACAGACTCAATCCACCCGTGATACCTTCATTAGCCGCTTGGATTGTTTGTATTCCCTGTCCCATGGCATCTAATAAGGCGTCTAAGTCCGAGGCTCTGTTTGTTAAAGCTCTTGCTTGATAATAACTTGACGCATTATCTATCGCGGAATTGACTTTCTTTCCCGTTGAAAGCCTTTCCTGCGTCGTGTTCATTTGTTTAGAGATGTTTTTGAGGCTGTTTAAGTTACTCCGCATGGACGCCGTCAGTGTGATACTCTTTACCATATCACACCTCTAATTTTATGGTCATGTTCGGGCTTGACCTCTCTTTTGTCATCCTCGTGCCCGAGCGCAAGCGAGGAATAGACACGGGGATCCAGGAAACATTTGATTCCTTGTTCGACCTGAACCTCCGGGTCAAGCCCGAAGGTGACTATTATGTCTTTTATGTCGCTCAAAAATGCCACGCCTAGAACCTCGTTTTTATACCTTAAAAGAAGAGCAAAAGTCTCCTTTTTACTCTCCTTCTAATCTATTATCTTTCCTCTCCGTTTCAATCTGTTTCGAAAAGTTATGCAGAGATTTTTTAAAAACCCCACAGCCCTAATATTCTTTATTGTTCTTTTTTGTTTTTCTTGTATACTCACAATCGGCATTTGAACGGTCGTGTTTGAATGTTATCCAGACACAAGCCGGATTTTCGGCAATCACGGTTGCCGAAAGAGAGCATTTTTTTACTAAAAAAGGGTTGCCCACAGCGCCTTTGCTCCGCAGAGACGTCGTTTAGATTTTAAGCGGCAACAGCAGAACTTTTTTGTTTGGTCCTCTTCTGAGAATGAATCAAACAATTCATGGATAATCAACGGAAGTAGTGGCAACCGGAATAACAATAATAAGTATAACAATCCAAACGCCTTGCGTTGTTCCCAGCTTTTTTCGTAAAAAATAATTCATGTTTGAGGAATTTATATAATGCAATATGAACTTTTTGGCGAGAGCGAGCCTTTAATCAGCTTGGAAGATGTTTTTAAGGCTTATTATGAATGCCGTAAAAACAAACGCCGAACCATCAATGCCTTGCATTTTGAAGTCAATTTTGAACAAGAACTTATCAAACTTTGGCAAGAACTCAATTCTGGAACATACAAAATCGGCCGTTCGATTGCTTTTATTGTCAAAAAACCCGTTCAGCGGGAAATCTTTGCGGCGGATTTCAGAGACCGGATTGTTCATCATCTGGTCATCGGAAAAATCAACCACCTTTTTGAAAAAGAGTTTATTTTTGACAGCTACAGCTGCCGCCCAAACAAGGGAACATTGGTCGGCGTCAGGCGTGTATCAGAAATGATGCGCCTGTGTTCAAACAACTGGACAAAGGATTGCTATATCCTCAAAATGGATATCAAATCTTTTTTTATGAGTATCAACAAACCAATTCTTTATCAGATGCTTATTCGTTTTTTGGAAGAAAAATATCACGCGCCGGACAAGCCGATTATCCTGAGGCTTATCAAACAAATCATTTTTAACAACCCCGAAGACAACTGCCTTATCAAGGGAAACCGTTCTGACTGGAACGGCCTTCCAATTTATAAAAGTTTGTTTTGGGTATCCAAATGGTGTGGGCTTCCGATAGGAAATTTAACTTCTCAAATTTTTGCAAATTTCTACCTAAACGGGCTAGATAAGTTTGTGGCTCAGACTTTAAAAATACCGCATTATGGGCGTTATGTAGACGATTTTGTGCTGATTCATCAGGATAAAAAAGTTTTGCTGGAGGCAAAAGAGCGGATTTCCGATTTCTTGGAGCAAAAATTTAAACTTCGGCTTCACCCGCAAAAAATATATCTTCAGCATTGCGTCAAAGGCGTTAGGTTTATCGGTGCTGTTATCAAGCCTTATCGGATTTATGTTGGCAACCGCAGCAAAGGCGCGCTTTACAACAAGCTGTTCGGAATTGTGTCAAAGATGTCTCAAAGTCTTGAAAGCACCCTCTGCGAGCTTAAGCATTTTGTATGCTGTATGAATTCTTATTTTGGAATGTTAAAGCATTATCAGACCTATCGACTGCGCTGCCATATTTTACGAGAACTGGATAAAACGTTTTTGAGTGAAGCTTTGGCGCCGGAATACAATGCGCAAAAAATCTCGCTTTTGAAATATTTTCAACCCTCTTTTTTAAAACAACGGCAAATCAGAAATCAGCGAAATTATCGCCGCCGCTACTTAAATATGCAAAGGGAAAAGGGCTATGCTGTATAACCAATTGCCGATTTATCGGGATTCGTATGTTTTGCTGACGGAGATTTATCAAGCAACCAACAAGTTTTCGCGAGATGTCAAATATACCCTCGGTCAAGATATGAAACGCGATGCCTTATCCTTATTTCGGGATCTTTACGGAGCCAATATGTCTCCAGAAAACAGACGCCAGCACCTTGATAAATTTTTGACTTCATTTGAATTGCTGAAAATAGAAATCCGCCTTTGCGTTGACCTCAATGTTTTATCAATCAAAAAAATGGCTCACTTAAGCTTAATTATGGACAGCATCGCCAAACAAGCGCAGGCCTGGCGCAGAAAAGGCGGATAGAAACAAAAACCGCCTCAAAACATAAAAAGGCGGATAGCGTGCGCAAATAATATCAACGTCATGCTCGGACTTGATCCGAGCATCCAGGTCGAATTAATAAGGATTCTTTGTTTCACCTGGATTTCCGGGTCAAGCCCGAAAATGACCGATTCTTACTTTTCCGTCCCGAACAAATTGCTCTCCTTTTGAAAAAGGCTGATGTTTGGAGCGGATAGAAACAAAAGTCGGCGTGTAAAAATTTTAGTGTAGATAAGCCTACATGAATTTTTACACGCTGCCCCTTTTGTGATTAGCCGCCCAAAGAGCAGACTTTTTTACAGTTCGGAAATGTAATTATTTATAGCATCCGCCAACACCACAACTATATTTTTACCTTCGAAAGAGTCTCGAGAGGCCAGAGTAACGGCTGCAACCATTGCAGCTCCTGCCGAAACACCGATGGGAAGGCCTTCATTTTGAGCAACCAGCTTAGCCATATCCCAAGCATCTTCATCTTCAATATCAAAGATCTCATCAACCAGTGAGGCATCATACAATGGTGGAATAAATCCCGCGCCGATTCCGGGGATATGATGCAGGCCTTTGTGTCCGCCTGTTAAAACATTGCTCTTTTTGGGTTCAACCGCCGCCACATACAATTCAGGGTTTGAGGTTTTCAAGGCCTGAGCAATGCCGCTTAACGTGCCAGAAGTCCCCACCGCAGAAACAATCGCATCAACTTCTCCGCCCATATCGGCCAAAATCTCGGTGCTGGTATAAAACAAATGCGCGTCTTTGTTCGCCTGATTTTCAAATTGCTTAAGCATAATGACCTTATCGGACTTCTCCGCCAAAATTTCGGCCTTGGCAATGGCGCCTTTCATGCCGTCTTCCTTGGGTGTTAAAATAACATCTGCGCCAAAATGCTTAACCATCTTAATTTTTTCAATAGAGGTGTTTTCAGGCATAACCAATAAGGCTTTGAGATGTTTGGCCGCGCAAATAGCCGCCAGAGCCACGCCGACATTACCGCTTGTCGCCTCAACAAACATCAGCTCCTCATTTGGGCGGTTTTCCAAGGCTTTTTCAACCATATTCAACGTTGCCCTATCTTTAATCGAAAACAAAGGATTATAAAATTCACACTTGCCGAATATATTTCCTTTAAGCCCCAGCCGTTTTTTGAGATACCCAAACTCAAACATCGGCGTCCGACCTATCATCTGAAGAATAGAGTCATAAACTTTGCGCATTAGTTTTCCTCAATTATTGTTTATAAACAACAAAAACATATAGACCTGTATAACAGGAATCTGCTATAATTGCAACGTTAAAAAAACAACGGGAATCATTGAAAGAAATGCGTCTTTTCGGCTATGTCATCTTGGGCGGGTTTTTAGGACTTTGGGCGGCCTCATCGGCTTCAGCCTCAAGTTTGGACGATTTGTATCGCGATATTATCCGTTCGGACAACCGCGGCTATTTGCCGTTATTTGTCAAAAACCGCAACGCTCCGGTAACTTTAGCCTCTGAAGAAGATTTTTCAAATTTCAAGGAAGAAGAACTCTCTCAAACAGACAACCCCGAAGCAGTCCGCCTGTCCACACAGATTAAAGGACGCAACGCTCTTGCAAAAGCCCGCCAGCTTCAGTGGCTCAAAACCATTGCCGCCATCAAATCTAATCAAGTCACGCCGCTTGAGCTTGAAGACGTCACTTCCCGCGCCAAAGAAAATGATCCGAAAGCTATCGAAATTTTAGCCTGGATGTATACAAAAGGCGTCGGCGTTTCCAAAGATTTTGTTGAGGCTTTTGCCTTATACAAAAAAGCCGCCCAGCTCAAAGTCGCCAACGCCGACCGAAACGCTCTGTTGGTCTATCGTTCCATGACGGAAGAGCAGCGGCGCAAGATAAAAAATAATCTCTAAGATTCTTCCGCCTCTTTAACCAACTCTTTGACAAACCCTTTCAGGCCGACCTGACGCACGCGGCGCATTCTCTCGCCCGAAATGATTTTCTGAATTTTGGTCACGGTTTCCTGCAGACTCACATTGACAATCACATAGTCAAACTCGTCCCAGTGGCTGACTTTGTCCAAGATGATGCCCATTCTTTTATCTATGACCTCTTTACTGTCAGTGCCGCGTCCTTCCAACCGGCGGCGTAGTTCCTTGATTGAAGGCGGCAACAGATAAATCGTCACCACGTCATCGGCAGCTTTTTTGCGCATCTGTCTGGCGCCCGCCCAGTCCATATCAAACAATACATCCTGCCCCACATTGATAAAGCTGTCCACTTCCGAACGCAGCGTGCCGTATCTAGATCCGTATTGAGAATCAACATACTCATAAAAAGCATCTTGTTTCAAAAATTCATTATACTGCTCATCGGTCACAAAGTAATAATCAACACCTTCAACCTCGCCGACACGCGGCTGTCTGGTTGTGACGGATACCGAAAATTTAATATTGCTATCGTTTTTGAGTAATTCTTTAATAACCGTCCCTTTGCCTGTTCCCGAGGGCGCCTCAATAATAAACATTGCCCCTTTTCTGACTTTGCGCAGTCTGTCAATAATCTCGTCCATTGTTTTTCCTTTCTCTGAATCTATTCAATATTTTGCACTTGTTCTCTGAACTGCTCAATCAAAGCCTTGAGCTCCATTCCCAAATTTGTAATCTCTATATCCGCCGCCTTAGAGCAGGTCGTATTAGCCTCGCGGTTAAGTTCCTGACACAAAAAGTCAAGCCGGCGCCCGACGGCCTCGCCCGATTCCAATAACTGATGAGCTGATTTAAGATGGGTTTTCAAGCGGTCGATTTCTTCCCTGATATCCGCCCGCGTTACTAAAAAAACTATTTCCTGAGCAACTCGATCTTCGCTAACCTCAATTTCTCCGGCATACTGCTGCATCAAAGCCCGCAGCTTTTCTTTCAGCTTTTCCGGAAGCAAAATGGCTATTTCGTCGATTCGAACAACGATTTTTTCAATATTGGCTAAAATATCTTCCAAAGCCTTTTTGATTTTAGCCCCTTCTTTTTGCCTGTCCTCTTGGAGCTTGTGACAAACCACAGCAAAACTTTCCAATATCTTTTGATTCAAAAGCTCCTGTTCTTCCTCGTTCAAAGAAGATTCTTCCACCTCAACGACCCCTCTTTGCGCCAACAACTCCGCAGCCGAAGAGGGTGTCAATTTTCCAGCATATTTCTCCGAAAGTTCTATTGTCTTCTGAGCCAATGTATTCAAAAGCTCTTCATCAATTTTAATCTTTTTGTTTTGACTTTCTTCCGTTACTTCCAAAAAAGCATTCACACTACCGCGGGTCAAATATTCTCCCGCTCTAGACTTAAGCGCAAAAGAAAGCTCATCATACCCAATCGGCAAACGCACCTTCACATCAAGGCTTTTGCCGTTAACGCTTTTAATTTCCCAGACCCAATTAATCGTTTCATTTGTCGTCTGCAAAGTGCCGTTAGCTCTTGCAAAACCGGTCATACTTGCTATACTCACTTCAAAGCTCCTTACAAAACTTTTAAAATTTGGAGCTATTATAAAAGATGAATACTTAATAAGTTTTTAAGGAGGCTTTCATGACAAAATTTGCCCACGTTCTTATTACCGGCGCTTCTTCCGGCATCGGCGAGGCTTTGGCTTTACACTATGCCGCAAACGGCGCCGAACGCTTATCCTTGTGCGGGCGCAACGAAGAACGTCTCTCTCAAACAGCTGAAGCCTGCAAAAAATCAGGCTGCCTCGTCACAACAAAAATTCTTGATGTAACCGACGAAAAAGCCGTTGCCGAATGGATTGAAGAATGTAATGCCGAACAGCCGCTCAATCTTGTTTTTGCCAATGCCGGCGTTGCTTCCGTAACGGAAACCTCTGAAAACATCCGCCAAACATTCAAAACAAACGTTTTCGGGGTCATCAACACGGTTTTACCGACAATCGAGTTGTTCAAAAAAGCCCCCTCGGAACAAATCAAGCATATCGTGATAACCTCCTCTGTTGCCGGCTATCACGGATTGCCCGCCTGCCCGTCTTATTCCGCCTCAAAAGCCTGTGTCAAAGCCTGGGGCGAAAGTCTGCGCTTGGCCTTGCTGCCGTTAGGAATTAACGTTTCAACCGTTTGTCCGGGGTTTGTCCGCTCACGCATTACCGACAAAAACACCTGTCCGATGCCTTTCTTTATGGAAGCCGATCAAGCCGCCCGCATCATTGCCGAAAGAGTTGAAAAAAATGTCGGTCTGATTGCTTTTCCGTGGCAAATGAGACTGGCCGTTTGGCTCGGGTCGATTCTTCCGAACTGTATCAGCGATTTTATTTATTCCCGCCTGCCTTATAAGGTATAAGGGCTTTTGCCCGAATCAAATACCACAAAATAAGCAGCCCCGGAACAGCCATAAACGTTGTCCCGACAAAGAACCATTGCCAACTTACAATTGCCGCCAACAGACCGGAAGTCGCCGCAAACAAATCCCTTGCCAATCCCATAAACGACGACAACAAGGCATATTGCGTTGCCGTATATTTTTTATTGCACAAAGCCGACAAATAAGCCACAAACGCGGCCGTGCCCATCCCGCCAGAAATATTTTCAACAAAAATATTCAACATCAAAACTTGCGCATTATTGCCGGCATAAACCTGCCCGACATAAACCAAATTAGACAACCCTTGTAAAAAGCCGCACAAGACCAAAGATTTGACAAGCCCGATTCGGCTAACAACCATTCCACCGATAAGTGTTCCGATAATTGTCGCCAACACACCATAAATTTTGATAATAGAAGCAATTTGTATCTTAGAAAACCCCATATCGTCAAAAAACGGATAGGCCATCGGCGCCACATAGGCATCGCTCATGCGATAAAAGAAAATAAACAGCAAAATAAGCGGCCATTTTTTATGCTTCATAAAATCCGTAAACGGCTTAACAACGGCATTCACAACAACCGCCCGCGCCGTTTGCGGATGCGCCGGCTTATTACCCTCAGGTTCTTTGGCAAACAAAATCGTCACAAACCCAACCAAAACGCCGCCGGCCATAATCTGATAAACATGTCCCCAGCTCAAAACCGAGGCTAAAAACAACGCCCCCGCACCTGAAAAAACCGTTCCAAGGCGATACCCTAACACAAACACCGCCACACCGGCCGCTTGCTCCTTTTCGCTAAACCGCTCAATGCGATACGCATCCAAAACAATATCCTGAGAGGCCGAAAACAACGCTGTCAGTCCGGCAAAAGCCACAAACAAAATCGGCGAAATCTTCGGATTAACCCAAGACATTCCAAGCAGCGCACTCATCAGCAACAGTTGTAAAAACACCGCCCAACCGCGTCGCCGTCCCAGCCTTGAAAAAAGCGGAAGTCTGTATTGATCAATCAAAGGAGAAAGCATCCATTTAAAGCTATAAGGAGCTTTTACAATCGAAAACAATCCGATAGCCGCCAAAGAAATGCCCGCATCTTTCAGCCACAAAGACAATGTCGACGACACTAGCAAAAACGGCAATCCCGACACAAACCCGAGCAACAGCATAACAGCCATTCGTCTGTCTGCATAAATTTTTAATGAATTCAGCCAATTTTTCAAAACGATTCTCCTCTTTTGAGAGAGAATACTGCCTAAAGGATAAAATTTAATTAAAAAAAGGCGACGCTCAATTGCTCAAGCATCGCCTTTTACATTTAGCAGCAGAGTTAGTCTTTTGCCGCCGGCTCAATTCTCATGGCGTAGAACGACCGCCATACAAAAATCAAACCAATGACAAAGAACAAAACACCCAGCCCGACAGAAACGCATTTCGGTGCGGCGACGGCCATTTCAACCGCCAACAAACCAAACAATGTCGTAAATTTAATAATCGGGTTCAATGCGACAGATGAGGTATCTTTATACGGATCACCGACCGTATCGCCGACAACAGACGCATCGTGAAGGGGGGTTCCCTTTTCGTTCAAGTCAACTTCAACAACCTTTTTGGCATTATCCCAAGCTCCGCCGGCATTCGCCATATACAGCGCCTGGAACAAACCGAAGACGGCTATTGAAATCAAGTAGCTGGCAAACAGATTAGCATCAAAGCATGCAAACGCTATCGTGAAAGAAAAGATAACGATAAAGATATTAAACATACCTTTTTGCGCATACAAAGTGCAAATCTGAACAACTTTTTTAGAGTCATCAATTGAGGCTGCTTTGGCAGTATCCAGCTTAATATGCTTCTTGATATAGTTAACCGCACGATAAGCTCCCGTCGAAACCGCCTGCATCGAAGCGCCGGAGAACCAGAAAATCACAGCTCCGCCCAGAATAATTCCGAACAAAACTTCCGGATCCAAGAGATTCAACTGCAAGTTCAACAACAAGATAATCGAAAAGATCATTGTTGTCGCACCGATAACAGCCGTTCCGATTAAAACAGGTTTGGCCGTCGCTTTAAAGGTATTACCGGCAGAATCATTCTCTTCCAAGAAATGTTTGCCGCCTTCAAAATCAGGCTTAAATCCATAATCTTTTTCGATTTCCTTGTGGATTCCTTTGATGCTTTCAATCTGAGACAGCTCAAAAACAGACTGAGCGTTATCAGTTACAGGTCCGTAAGAATCAACCGCAATCGTCACAGGCCCCATACCGAGCATACCAAAGGCAACCAAACCAAAAGCAAAGACTGTCGGATAAACCATAAAGCCGTCCAATCCGCTGCGAGCCGTAAAGAAGGCAATCGCCATCAATCCGACCATAACCAATCCCTGCCAAAAAGCTGAGAAGTTACCGGCAACAATACCCGAAATAATGTTCAACGAAGCACCGGCTTCGCGAGAAGCATTAACAACCTCTTCAACATGTTTTGATTTGGACGATGTAAAGATTTTGGTAAATTCCGGAATCAAAGCCGCAGCCAACGTGCCGCAAGAAATAATAACCGAAAGTTTCCACCATAAATCAGCATCCATTCCGCCAATCATCACATAAGAAACACCGAATGTAACCAAAATTGAAATCAAAGATGTCAACCAAATCAGGCTGGTCAAAGGTGTTTCAAAGTTAAAGGCCTTTTTATTGCCGAAAATGATTTTCGAAACCATTCCGTTAAGCCAATAAGCAACAACAGAAGTCAAAATCATCAGCAAGCGCATGGCAAAAATCCAGACAATCAAACGTGCCTGAATATCCAAACCGCCTCTCATCATAACCAAATCACCGTTTTGGGCATACATCATACCGGCACCCAAAACAATAAAGCTGATTAAGGCAACGCCTGTTACGCCATAAGTTTCAAAACCGTCTGCAGTAGGCCCGACAGAGTCACCGGCATTATCACCCGTGCAATCGGCAATAACACCGGGGTTACGCGCGTCATCTTCGTCAATTTTGAAGATAATCTTCATCAAATCAGCCCCAATATCGGCAATCTTCGTAAAGATACCGCCGCAAATACGCAAAGCGGAAGCTCCCAAAGACTCACCGATGGCAAATCCGATAAAGCACGCACCGGCATTAGCTTTGTCAACAAACAGCAAAATGGAAATCATCATAACCAATTCGACGCAGATTAACAAAACACCAATGGACATACCCGAACGCAGCGGCAAATTCATAACGGGGTAGGGTTTGCCTTTCAAAGACATAAATGCCGTGCGGGAGTTAGCATAAGTATTAATTCTCATACCAAACCAAGCAACGGTAAACGACCCCAAAATACCCAAAACAGACCATCCCAAAACCGTCAAAACCTTAGGCAGCGGAGTGGCGTTCAGATAATAGAAATAATAGAAAATACATGTCGCAATAAATACTTCCAAAACAACCAACAATTTTGCCTGCTGTTTCATATAAGTTTTGCATGTTTCATAAATCGTATTCGAGACACTCAACATAGCCTTGTGCGCCGGCAAGCCTTTAATGCCTACAAATTCGCACAAACCAAACAAAAGTCCGAATACACAAATACCCAAGCCGTATAACAAAATTTGGGAGCCCGTTACAGACCACCCGAACAAATCATACGACACATCCAAAGACGGAATTTTCAAATCAATTTCCGAAGCAACTGCAGCTTTTGTCATCAGAGCCAAAGCCCCGAACAGCCAAAAGGCAAAGCTTTTTTTCTTCTTTAAGTTTATCATATCAGATTCCTTAATCAATTAAAACAATTATAACAAGACAACCCCGATACGCCCGAGGTTATCGATTCGTCATGTTATGAACAAAATCATAATAGCTAGAGTCTAAACAATAGGTTAACCAAAAGCAAGTTTTGCTTTATCTTGTCTACAGCATTAACAGCAAAGCAACCGTCAGCACCCCATACATAACGATTCCCGAAAAATACATTTTTGCAACCTTAAAATCGGCAGACGACGGCATCGCATTCTCAATAATGATTGTCTGGAGCAAAACATACAAAATATAATTCATAAACGTCGGCTGCATCATCGGAAGCAAATACCTGTTAGCATAAAAACCAATAGGCAAAAGCAGTAACGGCGCCATAGCCGAAGGAACGGCATTATAAAAAGTGATATTTTTAAACCCGACGCTGCCCATAACATATCCATGTTCTCCTCGGCGGGGGATAAGAGTAAAGTTACAAGGCGCCGCGTTCAAAATCAAACCGATTGTAAAGTGCATCAGTTCATGAAGCATCGTCCCTGGAATATTAATAAGAGCACTCATAAACATGGACTTATAAGTTGCATTCTTCAGATGAAGCAAAATAATGACCAACAAAATCAGATAAAAACGATTATCAAAAAAAGATGTCAAAAAGTCATAAGAATTTATTTTATCTATAAAAGACAAGAACTTAGCATAAATTTCATGAATCATTTTTTATCCTTTCAAACAGGCCAATCCGGCAATATAAGTATTCATCAAAAGCTGGCATAATGTATTCCGATTAAGGCCGGACTTAGGATTCAGTTTATTTCCGAGCAAATACCCGCTCAAAGCAAACAAACTCATCTCCAAAACCTTAATTGCAAGCCTCTTTTCTCTACCGCCGATTCCCTTGACCAGCCTTGCCGCCTGCAAACCGATAAGAATATCTATTTTCTTAATTACTCGAGCCTCTGCCATTGAACTTTTAGGGGCATTAAGAGCTAAATGCCTACTATACAAAAGCTCCCACAAATTCGGATTCGCCAAAATATAAGAGGTCAAAACCTCAGCATATCTATTCAGATTATTGAATGGATTCTCTCCCAGTACCACCCGTTCCATCTGAAACAAAAGCTCCTTAAGAGTGATAGCATTAATTTCCCCGACAAGCTGATCCATCGTTTCAAAAATCGTATAAATCATCCCGACAGAAGAATTAGACCGGCCGGCAAGTTTTCTGGCGCTTAACTCATTCGCGCCGCACTCTTCAACAAGTTTTCGGCCACATTTCAAAAGAGCTTCTTTTGTCTGTTCTCTGACAAAATTTTTAAGACGCATATCTTTAGAATTTATCATTTATACCCGCGCTTTAATAAAAAATTTGCAATTATTATATATAATAAACACATCTTAAAACGGGTTTCAAATTAATTTTGCGATATTTTAAGGATATTTTATAATGAAAAAAATTTTTGCACTGGCCTTTTTGTCTTTTATAATTTCTGCAAACAGCGCAGCTCAAGAAAACACATTACCACAAAATTTTCTCTTTGAAGATTCTGATATTGTAGTCAAAGCTCCGGAAACAAGCCCCTCTGCAGCCGAAGATTCAAAAGTATCGGCCGCACAAGCCGTCAATGCCGCAAAAGAGCTGCTCAATCAAAAACCCATCAAAATCCGCAAAAAGACTTTTGCCGGAATCAAAAACCATGTTCCCGGATTCGATGAAAAGAAATACAATCTCCAAGAAGCCCCCTTTGGTTTAACATGGGGCTCCAGCATGACGGACACCCGTTATCAAGGCGTTCAATTGTCTCCCGTTGAGATGAAAGACTATACAAACAGTTTTTTAGCGGAACACCTGCCTAAACCCATAGAATTTTTTGACAGAGTTTACGTTGTCTTTGGCGACGAAAACGAATTATACCGCATTTTAGCATACAGCCGATTGATTGACGATGATGCGTCCGCTTCTCAGGTTATTTATCAATACAAAACTTATTCTGTTTTGCTTTCCAAAAAATATGGCAATCGGCAAGAAAATTTTTCTCCCGCCCTTGTTGATAAAACCATACCTAATTCGTCCGGACGACCTCAAACCGTTCAGGAAGAAGCTCCCATAGGGAATCCGGACTTTTTAAATCAACTTCAACGCGGCGAAGCCGTTCTCTTTTCTACTTATAACAACGATGACGTTGCCGCCGCCTTAAGCGTAGGTGTTGACGGCGACAAAAAAAGTTATATAGTAATCGACTATAAAAATTTAAAAATATTCAAAAAACAAGAGTCTGATACTCTTGACGCATTATAACAAAGGACTTTCGATTAAATGAAAAAAATAGCTTTCAGCGGCGCCGCCGGAAACGGCATCAGCCCTCTTGAACAAATTATGGCTCTCAAAGGATACACGGTTTACGGGTCAGATTACAGTTTTGATATCGGCAAAGATCTTGATCGAAAAAAAGCTCTGGAAGAAGTCGGTGTGACCATTGTCCCTCAAGATGGAACAGCTATAACAGATGATTTAGACTACTTATGTGTTTCTGCAGCCATCAATGAAAGCAATCCTGATATCAAAACGGCTCTTTCCAAAAACATTCCGATAAAAAAGCGTTCGGATTTACTGGAAGAAATTTTATCAGGATATAAATACGGAATTGCCGTCGGCGGAACTGCCGGCAAAACAACGACAACAGCCATGATTGGCTACGTCCTTGATGTTTTAGGCAAAAAACCATGTATGGTTAACGGAGGCATTTTATGCAACTATCAGGACAAAAAAGGCATTCCAAACTTCATTTATAATGAAAATGACATCTGTGTAATCGAAGCAGACGAAAGCGATGGCTCTATTTGCAAATATTACCCGTTTATCGGAATTATCAACAATATTTCCCATGACCACACATCTATGGAAAAATTGTTTGAATATTTCAGAACTTTTGCGTCTCATTGCCAAAACCTGATTATCAATTTGGATTGCCCAAACGCTTCTCAAATTACCGGTTCACAGATAAAAACTTTTTCAACAAAAAATCCGAATGCCGATTTTTATGCCTCCGATATCAAAGCCATTCCCGACGGCGTTGAATATCAACTTAACGGCAAGACATTTTATCTGCACCTATTAGGCGGTTTCAATATTTCCAACGCTTTAGCGACTATTGCCGCCTGCTCGCTTTTAGGCATTGCTCCTACAGACGCAGCCAAAGCTCTTGAAGGTTTTACCGGCACAAAAGCCCGCTTAGAAAAAATCGGCACCGCAAAAGGAATAACTGTTTACAATGACTTTGCGCACAACCCAAGCAAAATTGAAGCTTCTCTTTCCGCTCTCAAAGCCTACCCCGGACGCGTAATAGCCATGTATCAGCCGCATACGCCTTTTTCCGCCGTCAATACCGGAGATGAGGTTGCCGCCGCTGTTGCAAAAGTCTTAGACAAAGATGATATAATGATTATGCAGGAAATTTATGAACTGACCCCTAAAGATGTCGGTATTTCTTCAGCAAATATTATCCGCGGCATCAAAGAAAAAGGCCATACCAATGCACTGTTCCTGCCTCATAAAAAGGATACAAAAGACTTTATCTTAAAAAATGCCAAAAGCGGAGACCGCATTATTATCATGGGAGCTCACGACAATTCTCTGGCCGATTTCAGCCGAGATATCCTTCAGGCTCTTTCCGCTTAAACACCAAACAAATTAAGAATATAGTCCAGATTTTTGCCGTTGAGGGACAAAATCAGACGTTGATATAACCAAACACCGTCCCAACCTTTTGAATTAAAGGCAAACATAGATCCGATCATCCACAAATTGGCCGGAAGTAAAAACGCTGCGCAAAAATAATACCCAACCTTAGGCAAATCCGTTTGTTTTTCATGAATTTGAGAAGCAACCGCATCCAAATGATATCCGATAACAAACCCCATCACAATATTTAAAATAAGGTTTGGCGAAGCTACCCTCGTATAAACGCTGATAGCTATCATAGCAATCAACCCAAACAACGGAAAGAAATACGGCGCAATAATAATCAGCCAGTTTCCTTCCCCTTCAAAAGTCATATTTCCGCCGCTATCATCAGGATTAAGAACAATCTGTTTAACTTTATGAAAGGTCAATATTGCAAAAAACGCATGAGTCAGCTCATGCGCCAAAATTTCCATTCCTGTTTTGGCAGAAGCGTCCATAAAAGATCTGGCAATAAAAAACAGAAAGAAGCCCCCAAACAAAGCAATATATCTTAAATTTGCAAAATTAAAATAATCCATAGACTGGATAAACGCCGGCAATGAAAATAAAAAAAACAAAGCCGTCGGCCACTTCAAAAGATTAACAAATTTATCCATAAGCGCTTGCATAACACCTCTCTTAAAGAAGAAGCGTATATCAAAACAAAAGCTTTTTCACGTTTATTATGCAATCTATTAACATTTCTTCAATCTTTTTTGACTATTCTCATATTCTATAAAAGCTCAACTCATTTGGAGAATGCAAATGGACGAGGATTCAAATATTTACGACTTTCTGATAAATGACGAAGATGAAGCCATGCTTCTTCTGTATGTCCGTGACAGTGCGCCCGAAAACCCGTCAATCAACATTGATTTTGAAAACAAAACAGCTGTTCTTTCCCGCAACGAAACAGATTCTGTTGAGCTCAGCGATATCCCTGATGATATCATTGATGCCTTGGAAGAAACGGACAAACTCCTCGTCTGTGAGCTAAGCATGACCGAAGACGAAAAAGACACTCAAATTGTCTATGCCTATGAAGCCGAAATTACAGACTAACCCCTCATAAGATTCAATAAACAAAAAAGCCTCCAACTGTTAACGCAGCGGAGGCTTTTTTATTAAGCTTTGGTAACCACAACCATTGCTTCTCTTAAAATTCTGTCGTGAATCATATACCCCGTCTGAACTTCAGCAATAATTGTGCCGACCGGTTTGGTTTTGTCTTCAACTTCCTGAATAACCCGATGAAAATTTGGATTAAAGACCGTTCCGACAATATCCATTTTATGAACATCAAATTTATCAAAAACCTTTGTCAGCTGACTTTGTGTCAATTCGATTCCCTTAAGAAGGCTCTCGCAGTTTTCTTTGTTTCCATCTTTTTCGACAGCCTCTATGGCTCGTTGCAGATTATCCGCAACCCCGAGCAATTCTTTTGCAAAAGTCGCTATGGCATACTTATTATTCTTCTCTATTTCCTGCTGACAGCGTTTTTTGGTGTTTTCAGCCTCGGCAAAAGCCCTCAGATAATCATCTTTAAGTTTTTGATTTTCAGCTTTTAAATCCTCTTTTTCCTGATCAATCTCTACCAAAGGTTCTTTCTCTTCGGCAATATCTTCTTTTTGCGTTTCCTCAACCGGCTGTTCGGTATGAGTGTCGTTATGTTTTTTATTCTTAGTCATCGTTTTTGTCTCTTTAATTGTTTTAAAAACTGTTTATATTTTAGTATATATAATCAAATTTAGTGACTAACGCTTGACAAGTCAAGGGCGATGGTTATTAATTAAACCATATTATAATTTTATAAGAGCGGATTAGCTATGTCAAAAGCCAAAATAAACTCAGACATTCTCCAAAGCACAACTTTTTTACCCTCAAATTTTAACAAAAAAAAGTTTACCTTAGCCTATTCCGTTCCATCAAATCCCTACGCTCTCGAAATTCAAAACCTCGGCAAAACCCAGTGTTTCGGAAAACACCCATGGACAAGCCCTGACAAAATCAATAGCTGGATGTTGTCGGCCGAAACGGCAACATTTATGAAGGCCGGCGGTCTGGGAATGATAGCTTCCGAACTTCCCGAGGCTTTTAATCGCCGCTATAATACAAATAATGAGAAAATAACTGTCGTCACCCCTATGTATTTGGGTGATACGAAAAAGAAAAAAGCCTCTTTCGACGGAAAAATTTATCATGGAGCCGAAACAAACACCATCCCTGTCCAAAAAACAGGTTCTGTTCTCGTTCCTTTTATGGATGCAAATGAAGATATAATCAACTATCCTGTTGATATTTATGAAGGAACCTGCGGAAAAACAAACTACCTGTTTTTGGCAAACGATTATTTCTTTAACATTGATCCACATAAAGATAACCCACCCGCACAGGACGGATGCTATATCATGAACAAAAACGGCATTAATGAAGTCGAACGTTTTGCTTTCTTCTCAAAAGCCGTTTACGAGCTGGTCAAAACACGTATCAAAATCGCCGATGCTCCAAATGTTATTATCGCAAACGATTGGCATTCCGGCGCGCTTTCTGGATTAATGAAATATCTCCCCGTCGCTTTAGCCGAAAACAACGAGCTCTCCGAACCTGACGCTGACAAACTTCGGGAAATTCCCATTATCCATATCGCCCACCATTTAGGTTATCAGGGATGGGACTATGAAAACACCGCACGTATTCTGAATTCTCTTTACGGCAAACACGCTGCTTTCATCTTTAAAAATGCTAAAACGATTAAAAACTCTAACCGCCGCACAACAAATACACTGATTGTTCACGATTGCTATAATCAGGCTTCTTGCAATTTTCATCTAGCCGACAGAGTCGTTACCGTCTCTAAAAATTATTTAGAAGAAGTATCAAAAGAACTCGGATTCGGATACGATTTCCGCGACATTTTAAAGATTCGCAAAGACCACCGCACATTTTTCGGCATCGTCAACGGTTATGACAAAAAGCTTATCTCTCCGAATGAAAAAAAGATTTGCGACATCAACACTTTTTTCGGCGGAACAAATTTCAAAGTCTTCGACGAAAACACATTAGAAAACAAACTGCATAATAAAGTTGAGTTTATCAAGCTCATCTCAAAATTAGCCAAAGATAAAAACTACAAAGATTCGCTAATTCCTCTGATAGACACCTATAAATTTGAAGACATTTCCAAAGATATCGCCAAAATCAAAGAGATTCCCATAGTCTGTGCCACCTCCAGATTAGTTGAACAAAAGGGATATGATATCGCAGCGCAGGCCATTCTGCGCTGGACGCAAAAATATCAGGAAGACGAACTCGAAATGCCGATTTTCGTTTTAGGCGGCGCAGGAAACATAAACCTTTTCCAATTACTGACAAAGCTCAAAGACGATATTGAAAAAATTGATAAAAAAGCGGCCTCCCGCATTTTTGTATTCCATGGCTACAAAGATCCCTTTGCTTACGCCGTCCAGCTGGCCTCGGACTTCTATCTGATGCCGTGCCGATTCGAACCTTGCGGTCTGACACAAATGGAAGCCATGGCCAAAGGCGCTTTGCCCGTTGCAATGTCAACCGGAGGTCTTGTCGATACCATTGATAATCAAATAGACGGCTTCAGAACAGAAGTTTTTTTCAGCAACAACCGCCATGTTTACGGAAATAATATTACCGCCCGCCGCCTGAAAACAAACGAAAACGCCTACACCGAAACGCTTGAAAATGCTTTATTAACTTTCTATGAAATGCCGAATTTCATAGCTGCCATGCAGCGGCGCGCTATGCAAAAAGACTTCAGCTGGGATGTTCCGAACGGATCTCTGGATAAGTATTACACACTCCTTAAAACAGGCCATTTATAATAAAAATTGGTTGAAGTTCTCTGAAGAATCTTTTAAACTCAGCATAGGTTAAGATTCTAGGATAAAGAGATAAAAATGCGTTCATCAAACAGAAAAAACAATCAACTCCGAGATATCGAATTTATCACGGGATTTAACCCGTATGCAGAAGGCTCCTGCCTTGTCAAATACGGCAACACCCATGTCATTTGCACAGCAAGTGTTGAACCCTCTGTTCCCTCATGGCTCAAAGGACAAGACAGAGGATGGATAACAGCCGAATATGCTATGCTGCCGCGCTCCACACAAACCCGCGTTCCCCGAGAGAGCAAAAAGCCTTCCGGACGCTCTCAAGAAATTCAGCGCCTTATCGGACGATCCTTGCGCGCCGGCGTTGATTTAACCAAAATGAAAGACATCTCAATATGTATTGACTGCGACGTTATCCAGGCCGACGGAGGAACACGCGTCGCTTCCGTATCCGGTGGATTCGTCGCCCTCTATTTAGCACTTCAAAAGCTTCTCAAAGACGGAACATTAACCGAAAACCCCATCAGAGAGTTTGTTGCCGCCGTTTCATGTGATATTTGTCAAGGCGAACCGGTTCTTGATGTCGATTATGAAGAAGACTCATCTTCTCAAGTTGATATGAACTTCATTTTGACAGAAAGTGGAAAAATCGTTGAAATTCAAGGGACAGCAGAAGGAGAGCCGTTCACGGAAGAAGAATTTAACAAACTTCTGTCTCTGGGGAAACAAGGTGTTGCCCAAATTATTGCCAAGCAAAAGGAGGCTCTCAAATGCTAACGGAATTAGTCATCGCTTCTCACAATCAGGGAAAAATAAAAGAATTTAAACAACTGCTGTCTCCTTTCGGCGTCAAAGTTTACGCCGCAACGGATTTAAATCTTCCCGATGTCGAAGAAACAGGAACAACCTTTGCCGAAAATGCGGCTCTAAAGGCCGAAACCTTGGCAAAAATCTCCGGAAAGCCTTGCCTCGCAGATGATTCCGGATTATGTGTCGATGCTCTGGACGGAAGACCCGGCGTCTATTCGGCACGTTATGCTCCAAACCGTGATTTTGACAAGGCTATGCAAATGCTGATAGGGGAACTTACTGAGAGCAAAAATCCAGACTGGTCGGCGCATTTTTCATGTATCTTGGCCCTCAAAGAGCCTAATAAACCGATTAAATTCTTTGAAGGCCGCGTAGATGGAAAAATTACCCCTTCCCGAAAAGGAAGCAACGGATTCGGCTTTGACCCTATCTTTATCCCTAACGGATACGCTAAAACGTTTGCCGAATTGTCTTCCGAAGAAAAAGCTTCAATTTCCCATCGAGGAAAAGCTGTCAAAGCTTTTTTGAAAAGTGAATTTAATGCCTAAAATTTTTAACATTTCAGCCTCAAATAATTTTGTTGAAACTCTGGCGCAAAAACTATTGCAAGACTATCAGGGAAACGATCTCTCTTTGGCTGAAATACTAATTCTGCTTCCTAACCATCGTGCTTGCCGCTCTCTAGCCGAGGCCTTTGTCCGTCTGCAGGGAATGCGTCCGACTTTGCTGCCGCAAATACAGGCTATCGGCGATGTCAGTGAAGAAGAACTTATCCTCAAAGGAGCAAACGGTTTCAAAGAAGAACTTTCTATTCCTGCGGCGATTGATTCCTTAGAAAGGACAATGCTTTTTATGCGCCTAATTATGGGGCGGTATGCCGAATTCGGACTTGAAAAAATATCCCTGTCCCAAGCATGCTTTTTAGCACAGGAACTCGGCAATCTGATTGACAAAGCCTCGCTCCAAAACCTTAGTTGGGATAAATTAGCCTCTCTAGCGCCCGAAGAATATGCCGCCCATTGGCAGGAAACACTCAAATTTTTAGGAATTATTACCCGCTATTGGCCGGAAATTTTAAAAGAGCGCCATGTTATTGACGCCGCCGAACGAAAAAACCTTTTAATAGAAAAACAGAGCGCGCTCTGGCAAAAACAAAAGCCGACTGCCCGCATTATCATTGCCGGAACAACAGCCGTCTCTCCCGCAATGAAATCATTGGTCAAAACCGTTTTATCTTTGCCTTGCGGCGAAGTCTATCTGGCTGGACTGGATAAATATTTGGAAGATGAAGATTGGAATAAAATTGATGAAACACACCCTCAATTCGAGCTCAAGCAGCTTCTTGATGACTTACAACTGCCCCGCAATGCCGTTGTCGATTTAATTCCGCCAAAAAATCCCGCCCGAGAAAAATTAATCAGTGAATTAATGCGGCCTGCGGCATCTTCCCACAAATGGCAAAATCTGAAAGGTCAAATTTCAGCCGATTCCCTTAACGGGATTGCTGTTCTGGAGTGTCCTGACACCCGCACAGAAGCCTTAAGCATTGCCGTTCTCATCAGGCAATTGCTTGAAACACCTGAAAAAACCATAGCTCTTGTCACACCGGACAGAACAGTTGCACGCCGCGTTGCCCGAGAACTAACCCGATGGAACATAACTGTTGATGATTCCGCGGGCATTCCTCTGGCGCAAACTCCTTGGGGTATTTTTATGCGGCTGGCCTTTTTATCTGTCCTGCCCGATTCCGGCAAACCCGAAATTTTAGCCTTAATGAAACACAGGCTGTTCGCCCTCGGCTATGCAAAAAAAGACCTCACAGCTTTAATCCACCTCCTTGAAAAAAACATCTGGCGGCAAAACGCCCCTGACACACAGGCTCAAGAGCTAATTGATAAACTTCATCAAACGGCCCTTCCCTTAATTAAGTTATTACAAAAATCATCTGTTTCTTTCAAAGACCTTGTCAGAACGCACACCCTCTTTGCCGAAGAACTGGCCACCGATGATATATTATCCGGCGATAAAAACCTTTGGTGCGGGGACGACGGACAGGCTGGTGCGGCCTTTATTGCCGACATTCTCGAAAAAGCGGATATTTTAGGAGAAATGGCTCCCGAAGATTACTTAAATCTGTTTGAAGCCCTATTGTCCGGCACAATGGTTCGCCGAAGCCGCCCAGGACACCCGCGCGTGCGTATTTTGGGTCCCATGGAAGCCCGTCTCAATCATTTTGATGAAATTATTTTAGGAGGTTTTAATGAAGGCGTTTGGCCAACCTCCACAACGGCAGACCCTTGGATGTCCCGTCCGATGAAACGAGATTTCGGATTCGATTTACCTGAAAAACAAATCGGCGTCTTAGGGCTTGACTTCTCAAACCTGCTCGGTGCGCCCCATGTCTGGTTGACTCGTTCTCAAATGAGCGACGGGACTCAAACCGTCAAATCCCGTTGGCACATGCGCCTTGAAACCGTCTTGCAAGCCCTCGGCCTTTCAGTTGAAATTCTTCAAAAACCAACCTGCTGCCTCTGGGCAAAAGGACTGGATACACCGGAAAAATTCATCAAAATAACCCCTCCTGCGCCCAAACCGCCTGTTTCCGCCAGACCGCGCCGCCTTTCCGCAAGCGCTTTTGAAAAACTGCTCCGCGACCCTTACGGCGTTTTTGCCGAATATATCCTCAAGCTCAAACCTTTAGAAGACCTCGAGCCCCAAGCCGAAGCCTCAGATTTCGGAAACATCGTCCACAAACTGCTTGAAAACTTTGGCAAAGCCTATCCTGCGGAATTTCCGAACAATGCGCGAGACCTCTTAATGTCCGCCGGATTGAAGCTCCTTGAAGAAAGCGGATTTGCAAAAGAAAAGCAAACCTTTTGGAAACCCAAACTCATCAAAATGATTGACTGGATTGTCGAAACAGAGCTTTCCTATCGGCACGAAATTTCTCATATTAGCACCGAAACAACCGGCAGCTTTTTCATTTCCGATTTACCCGCCGGACCTTTCGAAATCTATGCCCGCGCCGACAGAATTGACCGCACGACGGACGGCCGTCTCAACATTATCGACTACAAAACCGGCCGCGCCCGCAAAACAACCGAAGTCGCCAAAGGCTATGCCCCGCAGCTTCCGATAGAAGGTCTGATTGCCGAAAGCGGCGGCTTTACGGATATCAAAAAAGCCTCTGTCGATTCGCTGATGTATTGGAAACTGGGCGATTCGGTTATCCGCATAGATAAAGACATTGACCAGCTCCTTGAAAAAACAAAAGAAAACATTGTTTCAACCCTCAACAAGTTTGACTTTGAAACAACCGGTTACCTAAGCCGCCCCAATCCAAAGCACGCTCCCGAATACTCCGATTATGAACATCTGGCGCGGGTGCGGGAATGGTCTGTCAAAGAAGACGGAGAAGATGAATGACCTCTCTCGAACAACAAAAGAAAGAAACAATTTCTTTGGCCTCTGCCAAGCAGCGCCAAGCCTCCACCCCGACAATTTCCGTATGGGTTGAAGCCTCTGCCGGCACCGGTAAGACAAAAGTTCTCTCCGACAGAGTTATGCGCCTGCTCTTGAGCGGCGTCCGTCCCGAACGAATTTTGTGCCTAACCTATACAAAGGCTGCCGCTGTCGAGATGAGCAACCGCATTGCCGACAAATTAAGCAAATGGGCAACACTCGAAGAACAAATTCTTAAGAACGAACTTGAAAAATTGCTCGGTGCCCCGCTGTCCGAAGAAAAAAAAGACATCGAAACCCTCACGCGGGCACGCCAACTATTCGCGATTTTGCTTGATACGCCGGGAGGTATAAAGATTCAAACAATTCACGCTTTCTGTCAGGAAGTTCTCAAACGCTTTCCTCTTGAGGCCAAAATTTCCCCTTATTTTGAGATTATGGATGACCGAAGCTCCCGCGAAGCGCTCGAATCAATCAAAAAAGACATTCTCCAAGGAAACGTTGATGCTCAAACCGCAGACGCCTTAAGCTTTTTAACAGCCGAAGCCGGCGAAAGCAAATTTCCCGAAATTATGCAGGATATCACAACCAACCGAAACCTGATTGACGAAACCTTAAAAATTCATAAAACCCTTCCGAATTTGCTTGAGGCAATAGCAAAGAAGCTTGATATTTCTCCCTCAGAAACAAAAGAAGATATCCTAAAAAACTTTTGGAATTTGCGCCCTCAAGAAGACATTTCCCTTATCATTAAAGCACTTGACGCCGGAACAGACACCTCTAGGAAAACAGCCATTGCTCTTGCCGCTGCCATCGAACAATCCGACTTTGAAACCTACTCAAAACTTTTCCTGACAGATGGACGGCTTCGCAAAAACTTCCTCGTCAAAAAATCAAAAGAGGAATTTCCCTTAGTGGAACAAGCCGCGCAAGAAGAGGCTCTCCGCATTGCGGAAACAGCCAAACACCTCAAATCTCTGCATTTGTTCCAATCAACTTCCGCCGTTTTGACTCTGTCCGCCGAAATTCTGGCGCGTTACCGTCATTACAAAGAGCGACAATCCAAAATGGATTATAATGACCTGATTATCCTGACAAAAAATCTTTTGAACGATCCCAAAGTCGCGCAATGGATTCTCTTCAAATTGGACGGAGGCATTGATAATATTTTAATTGACGAAGCACAAGACACCTCTCCCGAGCAATGGTCCATCGTCAAATCATTGACCGAAGACTTTTTTTCCGGCGCCGGCGCGCATCTCTCTGTTCCGACAGTGTTTGTCGTTGGCGACCGCAAGCAATCCATCTATTCTTTTCAGGGCGCCGATCCGGCCGAATTTGAAAAAATGCATACCTTCTTTGCCGAAAAAGATGCCTCCTTCCGCACAGTAAACATGGATGTGTCTTTTCGTTCGACCGCCGCCGTTTTGGATATGGTCAACACAGTGTTTAACAGTGACAAAGCCCGCACCGGCGTCCTATCCGACGAACAAACCATGGCGCATTTTCCTTCCCGCCTCGGTGAAGCCGGAAGAGTTGAGCTCTGGCCGTTAACAAGCCCCGAAGAAGATGACAAATCTGACAATATCTTTCTTCCGCCGGTTGAGCGGATAAAAAGCGTATCTGCCTCTTCCCTATTAGCTCAGCAAATTGCACAGCTCATCAAAGCCAAGGTTGACAGCAAAGAACTTCTGCCCTCTCAAAACCGCCCTCTCCGATACAAAGATTTCCTGATTTTGGTTCAACGACGCAATTCCTTTGTTGAAGAAATGGTTCGCGCCTGCAAAAACATTGGCGTTGAAGTTGCTGGCGTTGATAAAATCAAACTTTCAGAACAAATCGCTGTCACAGATCTGACCGCCATCGCTAAATTTGCCCTTCTCCCTGAAGACGACCTTAATTTGGCCTGCATCTTAAAATCGCCGCTCTTAGGCTTGGATGATGACGACCTGTTCAAACTCTGTTATCAGCGCAACAGTCAAAGTCTCTGGAACAGGCTTCAGGAAAACGCCTCTTATTCAGACCAGACAAACCTTTTAAAAGACCTTCTTACTCTGGCACAAACAGCGCGTCCTTTTGAGTTCTTCACTTATATCCTGAGCAACCTCAACGGCCGCAAAAAGTTTGTCGCCCGCCTTGGAAATGAGTGTGAAGATGCGTTGGATGAATTTATGAATTTGACCCTGAATTTTGAGCAAGACCATATCCCCTCTTTGCAGCTTTTCATCAAATGGATGGAACAAGACGATGTGGAAATCAAACGCAACCTTGAGCAAAATGACTCTGATGCCGTCCGCCTGATGACGGTTCACGGCTCCAAAGGATTGCAAGCGCCTGTGGTCATCTTGCCCGACACGGTTCGCGTCAAACGCCCCAAACAAGACGCAGGCTTTCTAAAAGGCGGCGGGTTGCTCTTTTATCCCTTGAGCAAAAACGATTACGAAACAAACTGTCAAAACCTTAAGGAGACCGAAGCCGAATTATCCTTAGACGAATATCATCGTTTGCTTTACGTCGCCCTGACCCGCGCCGAAGACTGCCTGTGCATCTGCGGCTACAAAAAGAAAAACACCCCCAACGAAGACTGTTGGTATAACTTGTGCAAAGACGCTCTTGAAAAAATTGCCGACAAAACCTCAGACGACAAATTGGTTTACGAGCTCAAACAAATTCTTCCTTCCAAAGACCAAAAGCCGGAAACCGCCGCCAAGCAAACACCGCCCTTGCCCGTCTGGCTTAACCAAGCGCCAAAAGCCGAATCTCCTCTGGCAAAACCCTTAACCCCGTCTCATCAAGACGAAACGACTTTAGCTGCCTTATCCCCTCTGACTGCCGACACATCCAAACTCTACACGCGTGGGCGATTGATTCATAAAATGCTCCAATTTTTACCCTCGACAGCCACCGAAAACCAAGAACAGCTTATCCGTGATTTTTTAGCCAAACAGGCTCTTGACTACTCGCCTGCCGAACAGAACTCTATCGCTACCGAGGTTTTAAATCTAATCTCAAATCCAAAATTCGCCCCCTTGTTCGAAACAGATTCTTTGGCCGAAGTCTCCCTGATGGGACAAGTGGAAGATAAGATTATCTCCGGACAAATTGACCGTCTTGTCGTAACAAAAGACAGCGTCATGATTGTCGATTACAAAACAAACCGCCCCGCAGCAAAATCATCTGCCGACATTCCGCAAGCCTACATCAAACAAATGCGGGCATATAAAGAAATCATCTCAAAGATTTATCCCGACAAAAAAATTTTGACCTATATTTTATGGACAAACACCGCGCAAATTATGCTGGTTGAATAAAACTGATTTTTTTTGACAAAGAGCTTTATTTCTATAAAATTTATATTATATTAACAAGCAACAATGATTATTTTTTAGAAAGGAACCCTTTAATGAAAGCTATTACAGACACGCAATTTGAATCCGAAGTTTTAAAATCCAAAGGTTTGGTTTTGGTTGACTTTTGGGCAGAATGGTGCGGTCCTTGCCGTCAGCTCTTACCGATTATGGAAGAACTGTCTGGCGAGGTTTCCGACAAAATCAAAATCTATAAAATGAATGTTGATGAAGCCCCCGCCACCCCAGCCAATTTAGGTATCAGAAGCATTCCATCTTTGCTGATGTTCCGCGACGGCAAACTGATTGATACAAAAATCGGCCTCAATTCAAAATCCGTTATTACAGATTGGATTAACGAAAACGCCTAAGCTTAACTTAGTTCCTGAGGCTCTCTTTTGATGTCAAAAGAGAGCCTTTGTTATTTTACGTCACAATAAAATACAATGACTTGTTAAAAAATAAATTTATACAACGTCAAATTGAAAGTTCTCGTTATTTTAAGGTTTATCCTGTTGGTGTTATTTTTGCTGTTTCGGCAGATAGAAAAAATATTAAATTCATCAACTTACAAGACCTGACTTTTACTTCCAAAACCGACACTCACAACTTTAACCCGAAAATCCGTATGAAAACACTGAATCTAAAACAACCTGGGGAAAGATTAATCCGAGCGCTTCCGACTTTACCTCAGCCCAAATTGTAGCCGCTCTCCAAAAATCATGCTCTTACAGCTGTGAGTTTGAATAAAAAGAAAATTCTATCCCCGCAATCTGGATGCAGCCGATAAAAGCGTCAAAATCATATAAGTCAAAGTTTCAACCGTAGGCATATTAGTTGTCTTACAGTCTTTCTCGGCCTTATACAAAAGCTCCATCACATCAAACAACCGCTCTTTTGACCATTTATTGAGTTCATCGGCACCCATATCATACCGATAAAACATATTCTTAGCCAAGACTTTCCGAATAGCCGTCGAGGCGGTCTCCCCGTTCTCCATCAAAGCTTTGCCTTCCAAAAGCTTATTGACATGCCGCATAAATGCCCGCACAATCTGAACCTCTTCCGTGGCTTCGTTCAGCAACGACTTCAAACTTGTCAGAGCCTTAACCTTAGCCCCCGAAAAAGTATAAAAACACAAATCGTCCAACCCCGAAACGGACTGATCAAAAACCACCGCCCGCACATCTTCTGCCTCAAAATGCTTTTTTGTGCCCACATAAGTAATTAGTTTTTCCAATTCGCTCACATTAAATTTGCGGTCGTTCGATAATCTGGAACACAGCAAAATAAAGGCGTCATTCGAAAAAGTAATTCCATTAGAAACAAGCATCGCCCGCGCCGACGATGCCACCGTCTCGTCCCTGTCTTCATAACAGGCAACAGACGCCATTTGTTTATCGGTATTCGCCAACGAAACCAGCGACGATTTTCCGTTAAGAGACGCCGCCCCCACAATAACAAGAAGCGTGTCCGACGTCGAACCTTCCAAAATTTCTGTCAGCGGTTTGGTCAAATTATTATCGGCGTCTTTCAAAACAACCACTCTGCGCGACCCCATCAAAGATTGGCTGTTATATTCCGATGATAGAGCTCCGATGTCACCTTTGACATCGTCCCAATCCAAATAAACCACCGCAAACGGATCATACAAATCTTGCGAAACCGTTTGCACAAATTTTTTGGTATATTCCGCAATCAACCCCTCGTTTTGCCCATAAAGTAACACAGCCTTAACGGACAAATCGGGCTTTTTGAAATAGCTTTCTGTTTGGACGGATTTATAAATCATCTTGCGGGATTCATCTCCGTATGAAAATACGCGCCGATTCGCAAAGCTATATCATTGGCCAAAATCTGCGCGGCATCCGATTCAGCTTTTTTCTGAGCCATCGTTGTTGAATACGGATTCGCCAAAATATCATAGCTGACAAACGCTATCGAATCCCCAGAAACAAGCTGTGTTGTGCCGGAATAAAGCGTATAATCAACCTTATATTGGATTCTTTCGTTTGTCGCCGTGACGTCATTACGCATCGCCTGCTGGGTCACAGACTTATCTTTTAACGTAACTTGAAGACGATATTTGGCCTGTTTGGGTTTTCCTTTCGGTGTCAGCAAATCCAATAAATCATTGCGGAGAATTTGCCCAAACCTGTTGGCAATAGGCAAAACATTAATCTGAGACATTTCATCAGTTATCGAAACGTCAAATTTTCCGTCATAATACCATTTTCCGCCGGTTTTGGTCACATACAACGGTTGAAATCCGCACGCTGCCAGCAGCAAAACACTCAAAAACAGGCCAAATTTACGCATCAAACGCTCCTTTTTTAAGCAACAATATTAACAATCTTGTTCGGCACGATAATAATCTTGCGAATTTCTTTGCCCTCAAGCTGTCGTTTCACATTTTCAACAGCCAAAGCTTTGCGCTCAACTTCTTCTTTGGGCGCATCTTTGGGCATTTCAATCGTTCCTCTGACTTTGCCACAAACTTGAACCGCCAAAGTGACCGTGTTCTCCTCAGCCAATTTGGGATTTCCTTTAGGCCAATCTGCCTTGACAATCAGGTCGACATGCCCCAATCTTGCCCACATTTCCTCAGCCAAATGCGGTGTAAACGGCGACAACAGTTTGAGCAAAACCGCATACATCTCATGAGAAATTTTTTCCATGCCGGACAAATAATTGACATAGCTCATCAAAGAGGAAACCGCCGTATTAAAGCGCATTTGGTCGATTCGTTCCGTCACTTCCAAAATACATTTGTGCATTGCGCGCAAATCAGCGGCCGTCGGCTGAATCTCTCCCTCTTTGCAAACTTTCTTAAACAGATTGTAGACCTTTCCGACAAAGCGATAAACGCCCATCAGGCTTTCTTCCGACCACATGGCCGCCTGCTCAAAAGGCCCGATAAACATCTCATACAAACGAAACGTATCCGCACCGTAAGTATTGACAATATCGTCCGGATTAATAACGTTACCGCGGGATTTGGACATCTTTTCGCCGTTCTCGGCCAAAATCATTCCGTGAGACGTGCGTTTTTGATACGGTTCTTTTGTCGGAACCAACCCGCAGTCATACAAAAATTTGTGCCAAAAACGAGAATACAGCAAGTGAAGCGTCGTGTGCTCCATACCGCCATTATACCAATCCACATTCATCCAATAATCCAAAGCCTCTTTAGAAGCAAACTCTTTGGTATTGTGAGGATCGCAATATCTCAAGAAATACCATGACGACCCCGCCCAGTTGGGCATTGTGTCAGTTTCGCGGCACGCTTTTCCGCCGCATTTTGGACATTTGGCTTTCAACCAATCTCCGGCCTTTGACAACGGCGATTCGCCTTCATCATTCGGATGATAATCCGGAACTTCCGGCAGCGTCAAAGGCAACTCGGATTCCGGTATCGGCTGCCAGCCGCAATGTTCGCAGTAAACCATCGGAATAGGTTCGCCCCAATATCTTTGACGCGAAAAGACCCAATCACGCAGCTTAAAGTTAACCTTTTTATCGCCAAAACCGTGCTCTTTGGCATAAGCAATAGCCTTAGCCATCGCCTCTTCCTTATTCAATCCGTCCAAAAACCCCGAGTTAATGTGCATACCGTCTTCCTCATAGGCTTTCTCCGAGATATCTCCGCCGGCCAAAACCTGAACAATCGGCAAATTAAATTTCTTCGCAAAGTCATAGTCTCTTTGGTCGTGCGCCGGAACCGCCATAATGGCGCCCGTGCCGTATCCGGTCAAAACATAATCCGAAATAAACACAGGAATCATCTGCCCCGTAAACGGATTTTTAGCTTTGATACCTTTCAGCTCAACACCGGTTTTTTCCTCGCCCATACTGCGCTGCAAATCCGACTTTTTAGCAGTTGCTTCAACATAAGCCTTAATTTCTTGCGGATTCTCAAACCGAGACATATACTTTTGAACAAACTCATGCTCTGGTGCCATAACCATATAAGTCACGCCGAACGCCGTATCCGGACGGGTTGTAAAGACTTTGAGCTTATCCTCGCCAAATTCAAAATCAAGTTCTGCACCTTCACTGCGTCCAATCCAGTTAATTTGCTGCGTCTTAACTCTATCCACAAAATCCAGCTCGTCCAAATCCTTAATCAGCCTGTCGGCATATTTGGTAATAGCAATCATCCATTGCTCTTTATCTTTGCGCACAACCTCGGCGCCGCAGCGCTCGCAATGCCCGTTAACAACTTCTTCATTGGCCAACCCGACCTTGCACGACGGACACCAGTTAATGGCAGTTTTATCTTTATAAGCCAAACCTTTTTCAAAAAACTTGATAAACATCCACTGCGTCCACTTATAATATTCGGGATCGCAGGTATTAAAACATCTATCCCAATCAAAACTGAACCCTATAGATTTCAGCTGGCGAGTAAAATTGGCAATATTGGCTTTGGTTGATACCGCCGGATGAACACCTGTCTTAATGGCATAGTTTTCGGCCGGAAGCCCGAATGCGTCAAAACCCATCGGATACAAAACATTAAATCCCTGCATTCTCTTTTTGCGCGCAATAACGTCCAACGCCGTATAAGAGCGCGGATGCCCCACATGAAGCCCCGCACCTGACGGATACGGAAACTCAACCAAAGCATAAAATTTTTCTTTGGTCTTATCTATGTCTACTTTATAAACCTTTTCATCTTCCCAAATTTCCTGCCATTTCTTTTCAATGGTCTTAAAATTGTATCTGTCTTCCAGCTGCCACTCTTTGGCCCATTCTTCAAAAGAATTTTTTCCGTTAAATTTCTTGTTCATCTCTTTACCCTGTTCTCTAGCGGCATTTTGCCCCGAAAAATTAAAATCAGTATCAAAAATACTTTACTTTGAGTTATTTGACAAGAGTCATTTTTAGCCTTGTATTTATTCAAACGATTCAATAAAATGTTTCAAAACGAATTTCAAACGCTGCTGAGAAAACAAATGGCCGATTCAAGAGAACTATCTCTGTATATTTTGCAAAACATCCTTGAAAATAAAAGCATTTCAAGCCTGTCCGATACCAAAAGCGCCGAAAAAGAAACGGCTTTTATCAGAATGCTGACCCTGACGGCGCTGCGTCATCTGGTATATATTCGGAATATTTTAAAAAAACTCATCACAAAAAAACTTTCCAAGCAAAATCTTGTGGCTCAATACGCCCTTATTTTAGGAGCAACCGAACTTCTATATATGCAAACGCCTGACTATGCCGTCATCAATTCTTATGTCAATCTGGCCAAGAAACATACTGACAAATATATTGCAGGATTCGTCAATGCCGTTCTGCGCAAAATAAGCGCTTCCAAACAAGAATTTATAAAAGAGGATTCGGGCGAATTTTTCCCGCATGATTTCCGCGCCCTCCTAAAAAAAGACTATTCAACCAAAACTATCGATTCTATCGAAAAAGCTTGTTTAAACGAACCGCTTTTAGATATAACCTGCACTAACAAAGATTCTGAACAAAGACTAAAGGGACAAAAGCTGCCCTTAGGAACGATTCGTCTTCCAAACAATGGTAAAATATCTGATCTCCCCGACTATGAAAAAGGTCTCTGGTGGGTTCAGGACTTTTCATCAGCTCTGCCGGTTAAAATGCTGCAAGATTTATCGGGAAAAGAGGTTTTGGAACTCTGCGCCGCTCCTGGAGGAAAAACAGCTCAACTATTAAGCGCCGGAGCCAAAGTAACCTGTTTGGATATTTCTGAAGATCGCCTTAAAACACTCAAAGAAAACCTTTCCCGCCTTCATCTGTCACCCGTTGACGTATTGTGCCGAGATGCTCTTGATTTTTTGAAAACAAATCAAAAAAAATATGACATCATTTTGTTGGACGCTCCCTGTTCGGCCACAGGAACAATCCGCCGACATCCAGAAATCGCTCACCTGAAAACCATTGAAGACGTTACCCGTCAGGCTGCTTTGCAGTCAGATATTCTTGCTTTAGTGGACAACTCCCTTGCCATCGGCGGAACATTGCTCTATTGCACATGTTCTTTATGCAAAAACGAGGGCGAACATCAAATTGATACCTTCCTCACAAACCATACAAACTACCGCACAGAAAACTTAAATTTGCTTTTGCCTGAGGAACTCAAACAAATCGGAACCCCTGAAGGCTTTGTCAGGATTCTCCCTCAACATCTCTCGAAATTCGGCGGCGCCGATGGATTCTTTATTGCTGTGCTAAAGAAAGGCCTCTGATATGCTTTTTTCAAAACAACCAACTCCCAAAAATAAAAAAATAGCTATCATCGGCACTTCGCCTTTAGCTTTTTATCTGAGTGACACATTTATTGAAAACGGATATAACGTCAAACAGATTGTGCCTCTGAATCTTTTAGATAATTTTACTCATTCAGGCGCCATAACTGTCAAATCTTCTCTTTACAAAAACCACCGTCAGGAATTTTCTTTTACCTCCGAACTCAAAAATGATGTCGATTTTTGCTTTTTGGCTTCTGCACCCGAAAATTACCGCAGCGATTTGCTCCTCCTGACAAACTCGTTTCTTAAAAATATCCCCTTGATTAATCTTTCAAGCTTTTACAATCATTTCCTGTTCCATGAACAAGCAGACTATCAGGAAATCCCTGCTTTTTTCAAAGGGTGGATTAATTTTGACGGCGTAACCTTACAGCCTCTTGAAAAACAAAGCCGCCTTATTTTGGAATGTCCGATTGAAAAAGCAGTTGAAATCAAAAAACTGTTTGATGATACGCCTTTCAACCTGATATTTGCCGAAAACAACAAAAACACATTCTGGCAGAATTTGGCAGCCTTTTTCTTAACAAACCTGCTTTTAACAAGCTACAGCCAATCCATTTCCAAAATTTTTGCCGATAAAGAAACCCGCGCTATTGCCGACAAAGCCATCAAAGAACTCTGTTTTCTGGCAAAAAAAGAAAAAGTTTTCCTTGAACCCTCAAAAATCCTCACAGACATCTATGCCTGTCCAGATGAATATAAAAGCGAATTCTCCTCTGCCAAAGGAATTCACGTTCTCGGACAATTGATACAAAACCTCACACCTTTTGAAACACCGGAAGTGCAAAATCTTTTAAATACCACCGTCAAGAAATACTAGCATAACCTTGTTATCTGACTTGAAGAAAAAAAGCTCTTCAGGTATATATAAAAAATATTAAGTCAATTCTCCGACAAAGGTTTTACTCATGAGTATGCAAACAATTGTTATCGGAATATCATTCTTGACCTGCCTGTTTCTCGCAGCAGTTTTATTTACCTTGTTTTCAAAAAAAGAATTTTTGCAGACAAATCTTCTTTCCGCCCCTTTAGCCTTTTGCCTGACCGCTGTTCTGGGCATAGGGGGCTTATCTCTTGCATTTTGGTATGACAATGATTTTGTCGCAATAATGACGCCGAGGCTTTACCTGACTCCTCTGTTAAGTCTTTTATTAATAATGATTTCTTTTTTCATAAAAATAAGAGGCTCTGTTGAAGTCGGAACATTTTTGGCTTCTTTAATTGCCGTTTTCGGCACAGACTCCCTTTTAATGATATTTCCTCAGCTGCCGGAATGGATTAACCAGTCATTGACCGTTCTTTTGCTGTGGGAATTTGCGCTAAGCTTCCGAGCCGTTTCCGGACTCAACCCTCTGCCTCAAACCGAAGGACTGACCATTTCCGGAGGATTAGTCCTCTTATATCTTTTTGGGCTGGCCCCCTTTATCATCGGCCTTACATGCGCCGGTCTGTTCGGCATCTTTCTGATTGCTTACGTTCGCTGCCCTCTTCAACCTTTCGGCCCCAAATACATATCCGCCATCGGATTTATCCTCGGATGGCTGGGGCTTATCTCTTATCGCGAATACCTTTTGCCTAGCTTTCTGATATTTTCAATGTTCTTCTTAGCTGAAGCCGTCATCTGCACAGCTCGAAAAATAACGTTTCTGCCCAAATATCAAGAATTCATCTATAATGCCGTAACAATCCAATCCCTCAAAGAAGGATTATCGGCCGACAATCTCATCCGCGTCATTTGGAACACAAATATTTTGCTTCTGTTGCTCGGTCTCTTCCAAACAAACAGCCCAAACACCTATTCTTTGCCTCTGTTTGCCGCTATTATAACAGCTTGGCAGCTTTACAGAATGCTTCATTGGCAAACAGAATCCAAAACGCTCAAAGAAACGCACGAAGAAGTTGTTAAAGAGCTCAAAACCTCGTTAAAAAACATTTTCAATAATGACAAAGACAACCCATCGGACAAAAAATAATGAGCCTTTTATCTTTTTTGAAAAATTCATTTCTGACTCCTCGAACAGAAACTTCCGAAACCCTTTCTGAGGAAGAAGCTTTAAAAATTAAATTCAATGTTGTTGTCATTGAATTTGCAGAAAATGTTGAAAATTCTTCTGGAGAAATACTAACCGCTTTGCTCCACACGATTCCTTATCTGAGCGTTCATTACTTCAACGAACCTTTCAACAAAAATTTTCTCAATCTTGAAGGACGGACATTTTTTGATTTCATAGACAAAGGCCAAACCATTCTTGATAAAACAAAAGCAGATGTTCTGATTTGGGGCTATCGAGATGATGATAAAATACGTCTTAATTTTCAAACCTCTTACCAATATGAGAAGAACAACACGTCCCTTATCTCTCTGATTGACAGTCTTTATCTTCCAGCTACCATTTTTGATGCGGCGGCTCAATTTCCAAAACCGATTCTCAACCTGATTTTAGGAGCAATTATCGCCAGCATCAACACACCGGCAAAGACAACGGAAATTCAGCAAAAATATTTATTGAAAAAAATTATTCACGTTTTGTCATCTGACAATTCTGCAAAAAATATGCCTTTAAGTGATTTGCCTTACATCATGAATTTTTTGGCGCTAATTTATTTAAGCTATTGCAAACAAAACAACAATCTTAAAGAGTTCAAGATTGTTAACAATCTCTTAGAAACAGCCGTCAAACATCAGGATTTAATCAAAAATCCTCTGCATTTAGGATGTATTTACAATCATCTGGGACAACTACATGCAGCCGCGCTCAAAACTGTAGAAAACAGCACCAAACATTTCAAAGGCGCCATCGGGAATTACCAACGGGCTCAAAAATATCTCGGAAAATACACTTATCCCTATGATTACGGATTTATTTCTTTCAAACTATCCGACTTGCTCTATGATTTTTGGAAACAAAAAGAAGATTTACAAGCTCTGCGCGATTCCGTTTTTAACCTACGCGAAGCCGAAAAAATATTTACCTATGCATTATTTCCCGAGTTTTGGGCAGATATAGAAGGAGAGCTCGGACACCGGCTCAGCGTCCTCGGCTCACTGACAAAAAACAACGCCATCGCGGAATTGGCCATTGCTGCCTATAAAAATCAGCAAAAAATAATTACAGAAAACAGAGATCCATTTCTCTGGGCCGCCATTCAAGAAAACATCGGCAATATCTACTATCGCCTTGGAAAAGAAAATGACGACAAAGACTCTCTGGAAGAAAGCTTAGAATATTTCCATGATGCTCTTTATATTTTTGAAAATATGGACATAGCCGATTCCGTTAAAAGATTAACATCAAGCATCGCCAAATCATCAAATTTGCTTAGCTTGATTTAGTTTTGAGCTTTTATTTTATAAATATACTCAATAACATCTTCGTCATCCCAGTCCAGAGATCCTCGGATTCTTCCGATTTCCTGAGAATCCTCATTAATTAAAACAGCATGCGGAGAGGTGAATATACCAAAATCTGTTGCCAAAGAATTATTTTTATCAACGTAAATTTCCAAATTTTCCGCTTTGCGTTTTTTCAAAAGAGCCTTTTGGTCGGCAATCGTCTCCCAATCTTCCGCCGGAGAAATCATAATCAGCCTGATACCTGTTCCTTTTGTTTTTTCAACAAACCGGCTTACATCAGGCAGCTCTCGAAGGCAGGGCACACAAGACTTAGACCAAAACAATGCAATAACAAATTCACCGGCAAAACTATCCAATGCCACGGCCTTGCCATATTGATCAAAGACAGCTGTTTCTGGAACTTTTCTCGAATAGGCAAAAATATTCACACCTTTTTCGGCATAAGCATTTGCCCCCAAACACAGCAAAAACAAAACAAACAATATTTTTTTAATCATTTTCTTTTGTATAACTCAAATTTTACTTACCGTTTATCCTCTGATAAGTATATGATAAATAAAAATAGTAAAGGAAGCGTATATGAAAAAAATTTTTATATTTTTACTGCTTATATTTACCATCTCGGTTTTAAGCGCTTGCGGCAAGTCGGCAAGACCTGTCCCCTATCCGGACAGCGGCTACCCGCGCACCTACCCCAATAACAGATAGAAAGGTTCAGTGATGGCTGTAGATTCTCTTGATGAAGAAATGATTCCCTATGTCGAATTTGCCGACAATGCCAACGAACGCACTCCTTGCGTTTTGGTTTTGGATTGTTCCGGCTCCATGCGGGGCGAACCGATTAAACAACTGAATACAGGCCTCAAAGCCCTTGAGCAAGAGCTCAAAGACGATATTGATGCCTCTTCAAGAGTTCAGCTTCTGATTATCAAAGCTTTTGGAAAAGACGAAGCCGTTGTTTCCTCTGATTGGATTGACGCAATGAATTTTGAAGCCCCCGAAATGGAAGCCGGCGGATTAACTCCGCTTGGCAAAGCTATGGAACTGGCCTTAAAAAAAATAGAAGAGCAAAAAGCCCTTTACGACAGCTGCGGCATTACATCCAAACGCCCTTGGATCTTTTTAATCAGCGACGGCGAGCCGACGGATTATGATTGGGAAATTGTTGCAAAAAAATGCCGCGAAGCCCAAAAGAATAAAAAAGTCGTCATTCACGCCGTTGGAACTCAAGGCGCTAATCTTGACAAATTGGCTCAATTCTCCACCAACAGCCCCAAACGCCTCAGTGGATTAAGATTTACCGAATTTTTCCTCTGGCTCAGCCGCAGCGTTTCCTGCGTTTCTCGCGCAGCACCTAATGCAACGGATTTATTGGAAGATACCGATGCCTGGGACGAAAAATAAGCACCTCTCTGCAAAAGTCATAGCATCAAGCGTTGCCGGACAATTGCATATTTCCCAAAATATGCCTTGTCAGGACTGCTATAATTATGCCCTTGGAAAAAATCTAATAGCCATTGTTTCTGACGGAGCCGGCTCCGCCAAATACGGCAAAACAGGCGCCCGCACCGTTTGCGAAACTTTATGCGATTTACTCAAAAACGCTGACTTTAGTAAAATAGAAGACGAAATTGTCCGTGCAATCAAAATTGTCCGACAAAAATTGACCTACCATCGTTATAACAAAACTAAAGATGATTTGGGCTTAGCACCCTTTGCGGCCACAATCGTCGGTGTTGCCTACAAAGACAAAAAAGGCATCTTCTTCCATATCGGAGACGGCGCCGCACTCTCCCTGCACACCGATAACACCTTTACAGCCTCGCGTCCCGAAAACGGCAGTTTTTCATGTGAAACCTTTTTCTTTACCCAACAGGCCTGGCGCGAAAATCTGCGCTTTACAAAATTTTCAAACGCACAAAGCATTTTTCTGATGTCTGACGGATTGACTTCTTTTGCTTTCAGACCCGATTTTTCAGACATTGAATCGAAATTCATCACGCCCATCAACGATTTTCTAAAAGCTGAAAAGAGCTTAAGCAAAGCCAAAAAAGCTCTGACCAACACGCTCAACACACCAAAGGCGCACAAACTGAATCCCGATGACAAAACTCTTGTTTGGATAAAGGTCGAGTAATGAGCGAGCAAAAACAAACATATAATGCCGTTTACGCCGATGGATCTTTCGGAAAAATAACACTCGGAAAGATGATTAACAAAGGCGGTGCTTCCGGAAAGATTTATCTTGTTGAAGGTCGGCCGGAAAGCGTTGTCAAAATCTTTCACAACACCGAAAAATCAGCCACAAATCGGCAAAAACTTCAAGCTATGCTCCTCAATAAACCAAATTTTCAGCCTGTTGAATCAAATGGTGTGGAATATATTCAAATTGCTTGGCCGGAAGCCCTTCTTGATGATGAAAAAGGATTCTGTGTTGGATACATGATGCCCCTGATTAATATGGACAAAGCCGTCTCTCTTGATCATCTAATGCAAAAAGCTATCCGCAAAAAGCTCCATCTTTCCGAAAAATACGCCTATCGTATTTTTGCAGCCTACAATGTCGCCTCCATGGTCACAGCGCTGCACAAATGCGGCCACTACATCATCGACCTCAAACCCTCCAATTTATACGTTTATAAAGAAAATATGCTTGTAGCCGTTGTCGATTGCGATGGATTCTCAATCAAAGGCGAAAACACTCGTTATCCGGCAGAATTTGTCAGCGAAGAATATATCTACCCCGAAGGGATGAAACAAACCTGCGCGGACATGGGAGAAGAACAAGACAAATTTGCACTGGCTGTCATCATTTTCCGGCTGCTCAACAATGGCATTCACCCCTTTTCGGGCACACCCAAAAATCCAAACGCGGATATGCTGACCATCCAAACCCGTATTGAGCAATATCATTATGCCTATGGCCTTTGGCCGGATGCCTATCAATATCCGCACCCTTACAGCATCCACGAATATTTCAACAAAGAAACGCTTGAGCTTTTTGAGCGCGCCTTTACAAAAGACTGCAAGCGCCCGACGGCTTACGAATGGCAGGAGCATCTTTGGAAACTGATGCACGGGCTTAAACAATGCAAAAACAACCCCAACCACGTTTATTTCACATCAAAAGGCTGCGGGCTCTGTTCCATTGAAGAAAAATTTGTAAAAAATTTAACCGAAAAGAAAAAAGAAAAGGAAACACCTGAAAAAATCCGCGGCATTGAAATCAGCCGTCTGGCTCCCGAAAAAGTCCGTGAAGAAAAACTACAGCAACAAACCCGCTCCTTAAAGATGCAGCATATTTTTTATGGAGTCTGTTTATTTTATCTGGTATTTTTTACCTTTTTATATAAATTACTTTTACCGTTACAAAACACTTTCAAAACAATAGGCTTGGGAGTTCAAGTCTTAGGAGTTCTCGGCCTTTTGGCCGGTATACATTTTTTATTAAAAAAAGGCCGGACGTTTTTTACATTGCTCAAAAACAAAATTATCAGCGATATGCTTTTGGTCTATGCTTTGATTTGGCTGCTGACAACGCTTGTTTTGGTAAACGACCTGCCCAGAGATTTATTTACTTTAGCCCCTTAATCGACAATCTCTTTAGGATAAACGCCATAAAGAGCCGCACGAGACATCCACCCTTCGACCTGTTTAAATTTAATCAGGCAAAAATCTTTATCCGCCGGACATTTTTTAATTTCTCCGACAGCCCCGTCTTCAACCCGAGCAATAACCTGAGCTTTTGAATTGGCTTTTGCATACAAATTACTTTCGCCGGGGATTTCTACTCGGGCAAACCTCTTTTTGCTCAAAAGAGACTTCTTAATCCAACTCTCCGACCCCTGCCAATCTCTGATTTTAAACCAGCTGTCAAACTCTGCCAAGGCCTCAACAGGCGCATTTTCCTGCATATAAACCCATTCTATCGGATATTTTTTCCCCGGCCCCGAACGAGCATTAATCAAACTAGCCTTAAACGATACAAAGCGCGGAAACCCCGCTGCATCTTTCTTATGCGGCGCCGCAAAATTCTCCTGCGCCACGGCAGCCAGTCCGGCAAACAAACAAAACACGGCAACAAGTAAAATTCTTTTCATTTTGCCCATCCTTTTAAATCTTTTTTTATCACTTAAGGCATATTATCTCTCTATTAAATGAATAAATCGTAAAAGAGGAGCAAAAAAAATGAAAGTCATTGAAGTCGCGCAAGAGCTGATGCGTTTCAGAACCGAAACCGGCAACGAACCCGAAATCAAACAAGCAATGGCCTATATCAAAAATATGATGACCTTAATCGGCGCAAAAGTTGATATTTTTGAAAAGAAAGGCATTGCTCCCGTCATTTTTATCAGAAACACTTCCTCTCTTGACCTTGACGCGCTCTGCTTAGGACATATTGACGTCGTTCCGGCAGCTGATAAAATGTTCAAACCCGTTGTCAAAGGAGGAAAACTCTATGGCCGTGGCTCATTGGATATGAAATCTTTCGCGGCTGTCGCGCTTAATTCAATGCAACATATCATTGAAAATAAACTTCCGTTAAAGTTCGGCGTCATTCTGTCTTCTGACGAAGAAACAGGCTCAAAAGGCACCAAAGCTTTTCTTGAAAAATATGCCAAAATCAAATCCCATATTGTTTTGGATAACGATGTCGGCGGCGACATTACAAAAATCATCGCCAAATGCAAAAATCCCGTCTTTGTCAAAATCAAAGCAACCGGAAAAGAAGCGCACGGCTCCTGTCCATGGGACGGCATAGACGCTAACGAAAAAATGTTGGCGGTCCTGTCAAATATCCGCAAATTTTATCCGGCCTATGATTTAGAAGGCAAAAAACCCCGCAATAAATGGGTCGACACCTTGCATTTTGCCAAAATCAACGGCGGCAAAGTCTCAAACATCATCTCGGATTCGTGCGAAACTTTATGTGATTTCCGCCTGATAGAAACATCATCTGTCGAAGGATTAAAAAAGAACTTGGACAAATCCATGATAAAAGGCGTTACTTATGAAATCGTTTCCTCATCGATTCCCGTTGTGATGAATGAAAAAGATGCGGACATTTTAGCTTACAAAAAAATCGCCGAAGCAGTGCTGAACAAAAAAATAAACTTTGAATATGAAGGCGGCGCCACCGATGCGCGCGAATTTGCGGCGCGCGGCTCAACAGTCATTATGCACTCCGGAACAGGCGAAGGCATGCACGCCGCCGGAGAATATGTCGAAGTCGATTCTGTTGAAAAACTGGCTGAAATCCAAATCCGTTTTTTGGAAAAATTAGCCCTTGCCAAAGGAAAATAATCCGACTATAACTCAAATCACGGTGCCGGCGTAGCTCATCAGGATAGAGCAACAGTTTCCTAAACTGTGGGTAGTGGGTTCGAGTCCCGCCGCTGGCGCCATATTCAAAAACCACCCCGTTGAGGGTGGTTTTTGAATATCCGCTCCAGCCGAGACTTGAAGACACGGAAAGTGGGTTCGAGTTGAGCAACTAGGCAGATGTCATCTGCCGGTCGCTTTTGCGAAGTTGCGAAACGGACGTAATGAG
>CAKQRQ010000007.1 GCA_934271465.1 uncultured Alphaproteobacteria bacterium
CAGGTCTCTGCGTTAAATACTTTGCTTTCAGCCGCACAAGTGTCAGCCGATTTATCACATTCCGGAACACAAGCCCCATCAGAAAGTAAATATCCGCTCTCGCATGCCGTGCATTGGCAATCGTTGTTATAAGCCGTGCAATAATTTATTTTATCGGCGCATTTGGCTGTCCAGTTTTCAGGCGTCACAACAGGCTCCGGCGCATCAGGCAGCTGCTTCACGCCGGCGCAATAAAACTTGTTCTCATCAAACGGACATCTGACGCCTTTGCCTCCGGCACAGGAGGCTTGCGTATAGCCCATTTCAGCACAACTGGGGATTGATTCGCAATCCATCTGTGCGTAACTGTTTGATATTACACAAAAAGTAAAAAGGATAAAAACAAGCTGTTTCATGTCACTAGACCCCGTGGTTGGCACTCCGACTCGAGCATTTAAACCAACGTTTAAACGCTCTATTGATTTTTAAGAGAGGCAAAAAATTTACAATTTTCAGGCGAGTGCCTAAAACAGGCTTAATAATTTGAAAAATAAAGATAAATTAAAGTTATTGCTTTTTTAACTTTTGACTGATATACTGCGCGATAAATAGAGCGTTTAAACGTTGGTTTAAACGCTCTATTGTTGTTTGAGACACTTTTTATTGATTTTCAATGCGTTTAGGTCTAAAACGGCACAAAAATTCACTCTTACATTGTATAGACTAAGCCAATACCCGTTTTTGGTTTTGGCATATTCTCAAAGCGGGGTAATGTCATTTACTTTTTTTTAGGGCACGGCATGCCTACCAAAAGAGGTATAACAATCATTATAGCGAATGCACCCCATAGACCGACAACGTCGTTCCACCATAAAATTCCGCCAAGCAACACACCGATCGTTACACCTAGTGTATCATTTGTATTTTTTGTCATGTTATACCCACCTTTGTCCTTTAAGACAAATTAGGCTAAAAACTACGGCAACAAAGGCGACCATGCCGGATCAGACGCATCAGCCGGCGTGATAATCTGACGTTCATTATATCCTGTTAAATCAATCGAATACAACTTAACCGGCGGTGTCGAGCGGCCTCTGCCCTTATCTTGACGAAAATACATCAGCACGCGGCCGTTAGGCGACCAGGTCGGCCCCTCAACCAAATATCCCGATGCCAACAAACGTTCACCGGAACCGTCCGGATACATTACCCCGATATAAAACTGCCCATTAGCCATTTTGGTAAAGGCAATATAATCTCCTCTGGGCGACCAAACCGGCGTTGCATAACGTCCCGTGCCAAAACTGATGCGTTTAACATCTGAACCGTCCGCATTCATCACATACAATTGCTGATTGCCGCCTCTGTCCGAGTTAAAAACAATCTGGCTTCCGTCCGGCGAATAACTCGGACTGGTGTCAATAGCCCCGCCATAAGTCAATTGCTTGCTCTTGCGTGTTTTCAAATCCATTTCATAGATATTCGTTTTGCCGCTTGAGGCATAGGAGAGCAAAACCTTTGAGCTGTCCGGCGAGAACCGCGGCGCAAACGTCATCCCGGGGAAATTACCCAAAAGCATCTGATCGCCGCTTTCAATATCCAAAAGATAAACCCGCGGCGAATTTCCGGCATAAGACATATAAGTAATTTTCTGCAAATTCGGTGAAAACCGCGGTGTCAAAGCCATAGCTGCTCCATTAGTTAAAAACTTATGATTTTCCCCGTCTTGATCCATAATTGCCAAACGTTTGATACGTTTTGTCGCAGGTCCAGATTCCGAAACATAAACAATACGCGTATCAAAATAGCCCTTCTCGCCGGTCAAGCGCTCATAAATCGCATCGGCAATCACATGAGCAATACGCCGCCAGTTATCTTTTGTGGTCGTATAGGATTGTCCCGCCATCTGATTCTCGGCAAACACATCCCATAATCTGAACGAAACTTTCAAATTATTTTCCGTTTCTCTAACCTCGCTCTGGACTAAAGCCTGCGCCTTAATCGCCTGCCAATCCAAAAACTCAGGCTCCTGCGCCATAGAAGAAAATTCCTGAATATAACTGTCCGGATCCACAACCGTAAACAACCCCGAACGTTCCAAATCCGCCTTAATAACCTCGCGGATTTTCTTTCCCTGCTGCCCGACAAAAAAGCCGTCATGAATCATATCGGGCAAGGCTATCGGCATCGGCTCGCGCATAGCACCGCTCACATCAATCGCGAGTTCCGCCTTAGCCGGAAAAGCCGCCAACAAACCGATAAACAAAACAAACAAGGACTTTATCTTCATTCTTTTTTCTTTCAAAAAACATCAAAATCTTTTTCGATATTACCTGCTCTATCCCAAAAATCAATAATCATTTGGCAAAACCCCACAAAACTTTTTATCTGTCCTTTCTTGACAAGCGTGCCCTTTTCTCTTAAAAAAAAGATATGGATATAAAAGAATTAAAATTACATCTTGCTCCTCGCAAGGCGCTTTTGGGCTTTGATTACGGCGAAAAGCGCTTGGGTGTTGCTGTGTCCGATTTGCTTTTGATGACAGCCACGCCGCTTAAAATTATCCAACGCACCTCTTTCGATAAAGATATCGCTGAAATCCGCCGCCTGATTGAAGATAAAGAAGTCGGCGCTCTGGTCTACGGCTTGCCGCTGCAAATGAACGGCATTGAGGGCGAAACCGCCGCCGCCGTCCGCAAATTTGCCGACAAGGTCTTTGCGGCAACAAATCTTCCCTTTGCTTTTTGGGATGAACGCCTCTCCTCAAGAGCCGTCGAAACATTCCTGATTAAACAAGCAGACGCCTCCCGCGCCAAACGCAAACAAGTTTTAGATTCCTCTGCCGCCGCTTACATTTTGCAAGGGGCTTTAGATGCGTTAAGATATCTATAAGCCGCAGCTTTCAAAGCCTTAATAAATTTTTCATCTGACTGCAAAACTTCTTGAACCGGATTTTCTATCAAGGCGTCAATCGGCCGGCTCTCTATTCTTTCAGGCAAAAAACGCCGGCAAAAAGCGCATGCCGCCGCGGATTCATCCCGCACATCATAGCCGATAAGCTTCAAAAGTTCCACAACGGAAACATTATCTATCTTGTCGGCATCTTTCAGATTATACCAAAGTCCGATTCCCTTCTCCGCAAGCTCTTTCCAAAAAAAAGCCTTTCCGGGATCCGGCTTACGGGAAGGCGCAATATCCGAATGTCCGACGATTTTATCCTGCTTAATTTTATATTTCCGAATCAATCGCCTCAAAAGAAAAAACGCCGTCTCCAGTTGCGCCTTTGAATAGGGAGTCTGCCCAAGGGTGGACGAACAAAACTCAATTCCGATTGACCGAGAATTAATATCATCACATCCCTGCCAGACAGAACTTCCGGCATGCCACGCCCTATGTTTTTCACCGACAAGCTGCCAAATTTCACCGTCTTCGCCAACAAGATAGTGGCTGCTGACCTGATGAGCCTCAAAAGTCTTTATAGCCTGCTCCGGCGCATACGCAACCGCATGCAAAACAATCATATCGACTTTTGCTTTTCGTTCATTCCAAAACGGCAACAACCGCCGTCTCATTTCTTTCCCTTTGCTTTAACAATTTTTTGATACGCCAAATTAATCTCAGTCATTTTCTTGTTCGCAAGCTTAATCTCTTTCTCTGAGGCTTCGCCCAAGTTATCCGGATGATAAATCATAATCAAACTCTTCCATTTGGCCTTAATTTCCTTAAGATTGGCATCGTGCGAAACCCCCAAAAGATCATAAGCCGCCGCCAATTTTTTATCAATCGGCTTTGGTGTAAACTGCTCCGTCAAACGGGCAAAAACTTTTTCATCCAAATTAATAACATCAGCCACATGCTTTAATATATCTGCCTGCGCCTTTTGAATTGTCTCTTCCGCCGCCGCAATCTTAAACAGATTTTCAAGAGAGCTTTCTTTCAAATCATCATTATCCCTTGTCAATTCTTCCAAAATATCGGCATATTTTTCCAATCCGGCCTGATGTTTTTTCTTATTATTAAAAATAGCGCTAACCGGCGATGTTGAATCATCTTTAACTGCAAAAATCTGTTTAAAAGCCTGTTTTTCTTTAGCACTGATTTTGCCGTCTGCCTCCGCCGTCAAAGCAGCCAAAGCCGCCATAACTTCCAAATACTGCCGATGTTCGCCGCCTTGAGCATGGCGCCATAACTTCAGTGGATTAATCTTTTGCCAATACCCGCGCAACGCATCAAAAGGAATAAGCTTTGCTCCCTCTAAACGCTGATAATCTGCAATAAACCCAAGAACAAGACCAATAATCATCAAAATCGGAGAGTTCAACACAAACCCAACCAACAATCCCAAGATTTTACCCCAGTTGTTGTCAAAGAAATGATCTGTTTTTTTCTTGGCACGGCGAATATCCGCATTGTTCGGCATATCAAAAATAAAATGTCCGGCAATCGGCAAAAGAATCATTCCCAAAAATCCGAACAAAACAAGCCCCAAAACCAAGCCCCAAAGCTTACCCCAAACATTACCATCCATTTGGTTATAAAAACGATAATATTTATATGGCAATTTAACCCGAATATAATCATCAGCTCTGTTAATCTGCTGTTCGATTCTGCGAATAACATATGTTTTATCAATCAGCATATGTCCCAAAAACAATCCGCAAAACAACCCGTCCGCGCCCCAAAAGCGCAGCCCAATTAAAGCAAATGTTAATTTTCCCAAAGGTGACATGGTTCTTTTCCTTTCCTGTTATAAAACGATTGCCGACAGCTCAGTTGCAAAGCATTTGGGCTTTTTGACGATTCCCTGATGCGTAAATCTCCTGAAACTGTAATACTCATCCTTGAGTATGTAAGTATCTTTTCCCGAACGGGAAATATTGCACAAACCGCAATCTTTCAAACGATCTGCACAAAACTCTTCCAAATCAAATTGATAAAAATTCGCTCTCTTTCCATCAACAAAATATTTCGCAAAAGCTCTATTTTTATCAAGAAACTGTCTGTAAAAATTAGAATCAACTTCATAAGAATCCTGCCCGATACACGGTCCGATTGCCGCAGCTATATTTTCCAAACAAGCCCCTTTTTCTATCATCAGACGCACAACATTTTCAATAATACCGGCAAAAGCCCCTCGCCAACCAGCATGCGCTGCTCCGATAACACCGTTTTGGCGATCTTCCAACAAAACAGGCGCACAATCCGCCGTCCGAATGCACAAAACAACCTGCGGCGCTGTTGTAACCAATCCATCAGCCTCAATTTTATCTTGCGACGGCTTGTCAACAAACACAGCCTTTGAACTGACCCCCTGATTCAAAAGAACCAAATTTTCTTTTTGAAGATGAAAAAAAGCCGCCGCCCGATTCAGATTTTCATTAAGATTGTCCCGCGCATCATCACTTTTGGTATTCACGTTCAATCCAGCATAAATTCCCGTTGAAACACCGCCTTCCGACCCGAAAAAGCAATGCCTGCTTTGATTAAGATTAGGCGCAGTCCAACTCATCGGCACTTTCCTAAAAATGAAGTTCCGTTCTCAAGCCTAAGTCCAAAGATATCAGCAACTGTCTGCCCAATATCCGAGAAGGTCTTCCTCTGCCCGACGTCTTCCTCTGCAACTTTTGCCCCAAACATCAAAACAGGTATCTGTTCACGCGTATGATCCGTTCCTTTGGCCGTCGGATCATTACCGTGATCCGCCACGACAAAAGCAATGTCATCTTCTTTCATCAAAGGGGCAATTTCCGGCAGACGACTGTCAAAATAAGCCAACGCATCGGCATAGCCTCTTGTATTGCGGCGATGCCCATAAAGCATATCAAAATCGACAAAGTTTGTAAAAATCAAACTGTTGTCCGGTGCTGTTTTAACAGCCTCAAGCGTTTTATCCCAAAGCTCCTCAAGCCCCGAGGCCAAAATCTTTTGAGTGACGCCGCATCCGGCGTAAATATCACTGACTTTGCCGATAGCAATAACTTCCCGTCCACTGCCTTTTACGACATCAAGAAGTGTCGGTCGAGGCGGCGTAACCGAATAATCATGCCTGTTTTTTGTGCGGACAAATTCTCCTTTTTTCTCCCCTTCAAAAGGTCTGGCAATCACACGCCCGATATGATAAGGCTTAACTTCCTCAAAAGCAGCTTGGCACACTTCATACAATCTGTCCAATCCAAAATATTTTTCATGCGCGGCAATCTGAAAACAACTATCCGCCGATGTATAACAAATTGGCTTGCCTGTTTTGATATGTTCTTCTCCGAGCTCTTGAATAATCTCCGTTCCCGAAGCCGCCTTATTACCTAAAATTCCAGAAATACCGGCGCGTTGACACAATTTTTCAACAAGTTCTTCCGGAAAAGAGGGATAGTCGGGTTTAAAATATCCGAAAGGCTTCGTCACGGGAACACCGGCTAATTCCCAATGTCCTGATGATGTATCTTTACCCAGACTGACTTCTCGACAATGCCCGTATTTGGACGGCATATTAAGCCGTGCCCCTTGGGCGGAAGAAAGACGATGCTTGCCGCTGGCAGCGTTCGCCGCTTTCAAAAGTCCCAAGCTGACAAGATTTGGCACTTTTAAATCAGGATAACTATCCAAAATATGCCCGAATGTATCAGCTCCCTCATCGCCGAAAGCCGCCGCATCAGGAGCTCCGCCGATACCAAATGAATCCATCATCAAAATAATTGCTCGAGACATAGCAAGTCCTTTCAGATTTATTTAACATAAACCGTATGAAGCATATTTGTCCGTCCTTTAACATTTAACGGGAATCCCGCCGTAATGATAATATGATCGCCTGATTTGGCCAAACCGACCTCTTTGGCATATTTAACGGCACAATCCTCAACATGAGCAAATTTCTTAAAGCTATCTTTATTGACGCTCGGACGAACACCCCAAACCAAAACGAGCTGACGCGCCACTTTGATATCTGGAGACAACGCCAAAATCGGAAGCGACGGACGCTCTCTGGCAGTTAAAAATGTCGTAAATCCTGACGACGAATAACTGACAATTGCCCGAACATTTTTCAAAACACCGGCCAGCTCCGATGCCGCAAAAGTTATGGCATCAGCTTCCGCCGCCATGCACGGCAAATGTCTTGAACTGTTCATCAGCTCAAAGAACAACGGATCATTTTCAACCTGACAAATAATTTTGTGCATCATCAAAACGGCCTCAACCGGATATTTTCCGGCAGCCGTCTCCGCCGACAGCATAACCGTATCCGCGCCGTCATAAACAGCCGTAGCCACATCTGAAACTTCCGCGCGGGTCGGCGTCGGATTAACAATCATCGATTCGAGCATTTGGGTCGCAACAATTACGGGTTTTGCTTGCAAACGGCAAACCTTAACGATTCGCTTTTGCATCACGGGAACCGTTTCAATCGGACACTCAACCCCCAAATCCCCGCGCGCAACCATCACGGCATCAGATTCTTTGACGATATTTTCCAAATCATTAATCGCACTCGGCTTTTCAAGCTTTGAAATAACCCTTGCCTTTCCATCAATAAGCTTTTTAACCTCTCGGACATCTTCAGCCTTTTGAACAAAAGACAATCCAATCCAATCAACATCATTTTTCAAAGCAAATTTCAAATCTTCTTTGTCTTTTTCGGTAATCGCCGAAATATTCAACTTCGTATTGGGAAGATTAACCCCTTTGTGGCTTGAGATATATCCACCGACCTTCACAACCGTCTCGGCAGATTTTTTATCGCATTTAACAACCTTCAGAGCAATATATCCGTCATTAACCAATAGTGTTTCGCCGGCCTTCAACGCTGCAAAAATTTCTTTATGTGGCAGACAGACACGTTTGGCATCACCGGCCTCAGGATTCATATCCAAGGTAAATTTCTGCCCCTCTTTCAAAAGGACTTTATCTTCCTTAAACTCGCCGACTCTGAGTTTGGGGCCTTGCAAATCCGCCAAAATGGAAATCAGCCGCCCCTTTTCCTTTTCAAGCTGGCGAATAATCTTAATCCGCTCTTTATGTTCAGCATGAGTTCCATGGCTAAAATTGATACGAAAGGCATCTGCTCCCGCATCAATCAATTTTGAAATTTGTTCTTTTGTTGCCGATGACGGCCCGATAGTCGCCAAAATTTTAGTATGTGTATCAACAGGCATTTTATTTCCCCTTCTTCAAAACTTTTGGATAATATCATAAGCAAAATAAGTTAATAAGGCGTTATTTTTTAACTTGTAAATCACAATTTAATTTGCTAGGTTCTACTCAATATAATCTTTTAATCTGAAGGAGACAAGCATGACAGAACAAACAACGGAAACCGGCGGAATTGCCGCTGACAGACTGCGTTCTTTGATTGAACGCATCGAACGCCTTGAGGAAGAGAAAAAGGCCATTTCATCAGACATTCGCGATATTTTCGCCGAAGCCAAATCAGCCGGATTTGACGTTAAAATTATGCGCGCCGTCATCAAACTGCGCAAAATGAACGCTGCCGATCGTGATGAACAGGAATTTTTGTTGGACACCTACAAAAAAGCGCTCGATATCTAAAACAAAAAGAGATTTTTATAAAACCCCGCTCTTTCAAGCGGGGTTTTTCTTAAGTCTCAATTACTTATACAAGTCACGTTGCCTGTATTTTGTATGCAGCAACTCATGAGCTTTGCCCTCACCGGGTTTACCCAAAAACGTCTCATACAATTTCTTAATCGATTCATTATGATGCGATAACCTGTTCTTGGCTTCTTCGTCTTCATCATTCAACCCTTTAGAACGTTTCTTGCGAATATCGTCATTAATTCCCCAAGGTTTCGGAAGCCCGTGCATCATCACTTTCGGTTGGCCGCCACCGGCAATACATCCACCGGGACAAGCCATAACTTCTACAAAATGATAAGGCTTTTCTTCCCCGTTCGCTGCGGCAGTTTTAATAGCCTCCACAACCCGTTCGACATTCCCGACACCGTTAACAACGGCGATTCGAACCTTTGTTCCGTTAATATCGGCTTCCGCCACTTTAACCGCCTCCAAACCTTCAATTTCTTTGAAGTTCAAAGTGCCGAGCTCTTGACCTGTTAAATAAAAATAGGCCGTCCGCAAAGCCGCCGTCATCACGCCGCCGCTGACACCGAAAATTGTTGCAGCACCTGAATATTCGCCAAGCGGACTGTCCGCTTCCTCATCTTTAAGACCTTTGAAGTTAATACCTGCCTGACGAATCATCTTAGCCAGCTCGCGCGTTGTCAAGACCACATCAACATCTTGATACCCCGAAGAGCTCATCGATTCGTGGCGGCGGATCTCCCATTTTTTGGCCGTGCAAGGCATAACGGAAACAACTCTGATTTTAGAAGCATCAACCCCAATTTGCTGAGCATAAAATGTCTTAACCAAAGCCCCGACCATCTGATGCGGAGATTTACAACTTGACAAATTCGGCAGCATATCCGGATGATATTTTTCAATATAATCAATCCAAGCCGGACAGCAGGACGTAAACATCGGCAAATTATCTTTAGCGCTAAATCTTCTGATAAATTCCGAGGCCTCTTCAATAATAGTCAAGTCCGCCCCAAAGTTTGTATCAAACACCTTAGAAAAGCCCAACCGGCGCAAAGCCGCATAAATTTTTCCGGTTAGATTCTTTCCGAAGTCATAACCGAATTCCTCGCCCAAAGCTATGCGAACCGCCGGTGCAATCTGGACAACCGTGACCAATTCTTTGTCTTTGAGCATATCCCAAACCTGCGCCGTCTCATCATATTCGACAATCGCTCCGGTTGGACAGTGAGCCGCACATTGGCCGCATTTAATACACGGCGAATCAGCCAATTTGGCATCATTAGCTCCTGTAATTTTTGTTGCCAATCCTCTGTGTAAATAGCTCAAAGCCCAAACATTTTGGACATTCTGGCAAATATCAACGCACCGCCCGCAGACAATACACTTTGCCGGATCCAAAACAATAGCCTTTGTCGTCTCATCTTTCTCGGAAGGCGCAACAATCTTTTTAATTTCATCTCGGTCAACGCCCATCTGCACAGCCATATCCTGCAACTCGCACTGACCGCTGCGCATACAAGTCAAACATTGGTTAGGATGGTTACTCAAAATCAATTCCAAAACCGTTTTCCTGATATCGCGCAAATCCGCATCATTCGTCACAATTTCCATTCCTTCGGAAACCGGCGTGCAGCAGGAACGCATAATACGCCCGTTATTTTTGACAATACACATTCCGCATCCCGCAGACGGATCAACATCAGGATGTTTGCACAGGGTCGGAATATCAATTTGGACGCTTCTGGCTGCATCTAAAATGCTTGTTCCTTCTTTAACCTCAACATCAAAATTATCAATTTTCAACTTTACCATAATTAATTCTCCTCCGCCGGGGTTTGTCCGTCAACAAGTTTATCCGTATATTCTTTTTCATAAAACTTCAAAGTCGACAAAACAGGATTTGGCGCTGTCTGCCCCAAACCGCACAAAGAGGCCTTCTGCATAGCATAGGCAATTTTTTTCAACAAAGCCAAATCTTTCTTTGTGCCTCGACCTTTGTTAATTTTATCAAGCAACGTCAACATCTGCTTTCCGCCGATACGGCACGGAGCACATTTGCCGCAGGATTCGTCAACTGTAAAATCAAGATAAAACTTGGCAATAGAAACCATATCCGAGCTGTCGTCCATAACAATCATACCTCCGGATCCCATAATAGAGCCGACTTTTTTAAGCTCCTCATAACAAACGGGCATATCCATATATTCCTTAGGTATAACGCCGCCTGAAGGACCTCCTGTCTGAACAGCCTTCAGTTTCTTTCCGTTGGGAACACCGCCGCCGATTTCATTCACAATCTGATTAATCGTTGTTCCCATCGGAACCTCAATCAACCCAGAATGCTCAACCTGCCCCGTCAAGGCGAAAACTTTCGTTCCCTTAGAGGTTTCCGTTCCGAAAGAAGCAAACCAATCCGCTCCTTTAAGTAAAATTTTGGACACATTGGCCAAAGTTTCAACATTATTCACGCAGGACGGCTTACCCCACAACCCTTTGTTTGTCGGATAAGGCGGACGCGGACGCGGTGTGCCTCTAGCCCCCTCAATAGAATGAATTAAAGCTGTCTCTTCACCGCAAACAAAAGCGCCCGCGCCAAGGCGGATATCAACATTAAAGCAAAAATCCGTTCCCATAATATTATTGCCGAGCAACCGATTCTTTTTACATGCCTTAATGGCTTTTTCAAGACGTTCAACAGCCAATGGGTATTCGGCACGAACATAAAACCACCCTTCCGTTGCCCCGATAGCATAAGCCGCAATCATCATTCCCTCAATAACAGCATGCGGATCACCCTCCAAAATAGACCTATCCATATAAGCCCCGGGATCGCCTTCATCTCCGTTACAAATAATGAACTTTTCATCAATCGTCGGCACTTTTGCTGCCAGTTCCCATTTCATACCAGTGGAAAACCCGCCGCCGCCGCGCCCGCGCAAACCGGACTTTTTAATCTCCTCAACGACTTGAGCCGGCGTCATTGTTTTCAAAGCTTTTTCCAACGCCAAATACCCGCCGCGCGCCATATATTCCTGAATATCTTCGGGATCCATATGTCCGGCATTTTTCAAAACAACCTTTTCCTGTCTTGTAAAGAAGGGAAGTTCCAAAGACAAAACATTTTGCGCCAACGATTCGGGAATTGAAAAATCCCCCTTTGATTCCAAAGCGGGAATAACATACTTATCCATAATAGCTTGGGTAACTTTCAAATCCACCCGTTTGAAAAGGGCATCTTTTTTACCTTTAATCTCAACACGAATAAGCGGACCTTGAGCACACAATCCCATACACCCTGTTGCAACAACGCGGATTTTATCTTCAATCTGCTTTTCAGCAATGATATTTTTAATCAAATCCAAAATATCATCACTTCCCGAAGACTTGCACCCTGTTGAATGGCAGCAATAAATATTGCACTCAAACCGCTCAATCTCAGCCATTTTATTTTTGGCCATTTCATGAATATCAAATCTTTTTTCCAAATCAATATCGGCCATCTCAATTCTCCTTAAATGTCTGACGCCATTCGTTCAAAATATCAGGAACAGCTTCCGGAGTCATACGGCCGTATGTCTTTCCATTGACAACACAAACCGGCGCCAAACCGCAGCAACCGACGCACCTGACGCTCTGAAGATGAAACATCTTATCCGGCGTGCTCTCGCCTTCATTAATTCCGAGCTCGGACTTAAATTTTTCCAAAACCTTATCATTTCCCTTCAAATAACAGGCCGTTCCGGTGCAAACCGAAATAACCGCTTTTCCAGGAGCTTCCAATTTAAAGAAATTATAAAAAGTCAAAACCTCATAAATTCGAGCCAAAGGAATATTCATCCCCAAAGACACATCGACAGCATCCTGCCAATCGATATATCCTTTAACAGCCTGAATTTCATGAAGAGCCATAATAAGTGAACCGCGCTTCCGGCGCCATTTATTGGCAACCTGAGCCGCTTGTGAAACGTCCGCCATTTCAGTCTCCTTGTTTAATGTTTATCTGGTGAAATCATAGAACAAAAATCTGCAATCGCAAGTCTAATTAAAGTTTCTCACAAATTTATTTTGACAATTCACAAAAAATCGGACATTTTGCATAAAAGGTTTAAATATAAAATAAAGCTGTTATAATCATCGGCTATGAAAAAATTAAACATTTACATAACAAAGCAAATTGTCATAGGCCTTTTACTGGTCAGTTTTTCGCTTATGTCGATTATATGGCTGTCGCAATCCTTGCGTTTTCTGGATTTAATCACATCCAAAGGAATTTCCATCGGCATATTTATTGAGCTGACATCTCTGTTAATGCCGCGTATTTTTACTGTTCTGGCTCCGATTTCTTTATTTGCGGCGGTTTTATTTGTCTACAACCGCATGTTATCCGATCAGGAACTGATTGTAATGAAGTCCGCAGGCATCAGCCCATGGCAATTAGCCAAACCAGCTGTGTTTATGGGCATATTAATGATTGCAGCCAATATTTATACTATGAATTTTGGCACCCCGAAAGCCGAAAACAGGTTCAACGATTTGCAATGGCGTATCAAAAACAATATCTCGCATTTGATGTTCCGCGAAGGAGAATTTACAACGTTGCAACCGAATTTAACGGTATTTGTCACGACCCATGAACAAGACGGAAGCGTCGGCGGAATTTTGATTAACGATGAACGCAATCCATTGGTTAAATCAACAACATCTGCCGAAAAAGGAGTGATTGTCCAAACCCAAAACGGCCCCAGAGTGATTTTGTTTAATGGCAACCGACAAGAAATAAACACAAAATCCAAAAATTTTTCCTCAATCAGTTTCAAAGAATATTCTGTTGATTTTGGGCTGAAAGAAACCCGTGCCCGCCGTCAAAACGGCGTTCGCACCCAGTCTTTTTCAGACCTGATGCACGCTTTGGATAATCCGGATTTGCAACCGCAAGAACGCCTCAAATGGTTTGTAGAAGGGAACAAACGCATCACAACGCCCTTGCTTTCGCTTCTTTACGCACTGATTGCCTGCACGGGGCTTCTGATAAACAACTTCAACCGCCGAGGACAAACAAAAACAATTTGTATCAGCCTTATATCTGTTGTTCTTGTTCAGGCCATAGACTTAACCGTCGGGAATTTAGCTTCAAAAAAATTAATTTGGCTAATCTTCTTATACGCAAATATCCTTATCCCAACAATAATTTGTTTTATTTTATTATGTTTTTCAGGAATTTTACATCGTCGCAAAAAGCCCGCGCCCGAAGGAGAGAGTTATGCTGACTAAACGCCTCTACATAACCGTTTCGGTATTAATGCTTGCCGGATTCGCACACGCAGCCAACAATGACAGCTTGATTCTCCTAAATACAAATAAGACGGTTGAAGCCACAAAACCCAAACAAAAAGCAAAGATTGAACCATCTTACAACATCACAAATGTTCTCGATTCTTCTGCTTCCGAAACAACAGATATTTATTTCAGCGCCGACGAGCTCCAAAGCGAGTCCAAAACCAATCTGGTTACGGCTTCAGGAAATGTGGAAATCATCCGTGAAGACTTAACCTTGCGTGCCGACAAAGTAAGCTACGATAAAAATAATGACCATATCTCGGCACAAGGCAATGTCATCTTGGTCGAAAAAAACGGAAACGTTGTATTTGCCGATAAAATTAATTTAAAAGAGCACATGCAGGATGCCGATGTTGAAAATATAAAAGTTGTTCTCCTTGATAAAACACGAATGGCCGCTCAATCTTTTCATAAAAAAGCAGACAACAGAAAAGTCCTGCGCAAAGCTGTCTACACGCCATGTAATGTTTGCCGGACAGAAGCACCGTTATGGCAGATTAAAGCAGGAAAAGTTATTCATAATCCGGAAGACAAAAATATTGAATACCAAAACGCCTTTCTTGAAATCAAAGACGTTCCGGTGCTTTACACTCCCTATTTTTCTCATCCGGATCCATCCGTCAAACATCGTTCCGGTTTTTTGTTTCCGCGTTTTATGAGCAACAACTACCTTGGGGCAAGCATCCAACCTCAATATTTTTGGGACATTTCTCCACAGGAAAATATGATTTTTAACCCCATTCTTTCAACAGAAAAAGGCATAGTCTACTCCGGAATATTCAACAAATATTTCTATCGCGGCGAACTCAATGCCTCCGGAACATTTTTGCAAGATCGTGATGATGATAATAAAAACAGAGGAAATTTATTTTTATACGGCCGTTATGAATTAAACGATTATTGGGTTGCGGATACCGATATCAACTATGCATCAGATCACAACTACCTCAAAGATATGTCTCTCCCCAAAAAAGACGATTCGTGGCTGACATCACGTCTAAGATTCCAAGCTTTTGATTATCGCAACTATGCCTCTGTTGAAAGTTACTACTACGATATGCTCAGCTACAATCTGCAAAAAAGCAACCGTCCTTATGTTCTGCCGATTATGGGGTATGAAAACTACTCCGCTCCGGATCGTTACGGAGCCTACACCAAAACAGTGCTCAATGCAGCCTCTGTTTACCACAAAGAAGATGATTCGACACAGCGCTTAACAATGATTAACTCTTGGAATTTACCATATACAAGCCCCTATGGCGAAAAGTATAAGTTGTCGGCATCATTAAAATCTGACTTATACTATATTGATCGCTATCTGAACCCCGAAAACGAGGTTTATTCGGGAACAACGGCGCGTATCATCCCTCAAATCGGACTGGAGTGGCGGCTGCCTTTTATCAAAAACACAACCAACACTTCTCAAATTCTTGAACCGATTATTGTTGCCGCTGTGGCCCCGAACCAAGACAATCAGCCGGATAAAATTCCTAATGAAGACAGTCAAGACATTGAATTAACAGACGTCAACATTTTTGATTTGGACAGATATTCCGGATACGATCGAAACGATACCGGAAGCCGCGTCAGCTATGGACTTAACTGGAGTGCTTATGACAAGAAATGGGGACGTACAGCCTTTTTACTCGCTCAAACTTATGAATTCAACCAAGAAGATAATCTGCTCAATCAGGCAAACGAAACAAGCCATTTATCAGATTATATCGGCCGCGTCTATGCCGCCCCGAGCAATTATTTCAATATGAATTATCGTTTCAAAATAGATAAAGATGATTTTAAAGTAAATTACAGCGAACTGTCCGCCTCTGCCGGAAGTGATGTCTTAAGGTTATACACTTCTTACATTTTCTTTCCAGAGGCTGATAACACATCTTTGTTAGACTCATCTCGTCGACAAGAAATTTATTTATCTCTGCAATCAAAAATAACCCGCAACTGGTCAGCTCAAATTTTCACACGAGAAGATTTAGTTAACAAAAAAGCAATCTCTCATGGCGGCGGAATCACCTATGAAGATGAATGTGCCAAATTTTCATTCAGCGCCGAAAAAGAATACTCGGAAGATCCTTCGGCTGACAACGATATTACCTTTTACTTCTCATTTTTCTTAAAAACCCTCGGCGGGGTTGGAACAAATTAACACAAGGAGCCTAAAATGAAAAAACTGATTTTAAGTTTATTGATAAGCCTAAGCATTACTACTCAAGCCGCTGCCGATTCCGTCAAAATTGCAGCTCTTATCAACGGTGAAATTATCTCAACAGAAGATATTTCCGATCAAATTGACATTTTTATGGTATCCTCGCCGATTCCGTTCAATGCCGATACCCAAGAGATGATTACCCGCCGAGTTCTGGCACAGGCCGTTGAGCTCAAGCTCAAGAATCAAGCTGCCGAAAAAGAAGGAATTTCAGTCTCTGAAGAAGAAATTAATCAACAATTAAATCAATGGGCAAAAAAGAATAACACAACTCTTTCCGCCTTAAAAAACAGAGGAATTAACAAAGCAGCCTTGGCCGCCAATGTTAAAGCGGAATTAGCATGGATTAAACTGATTCGAAAAAAATATTACCAAACAGGCTCCCTCACTCAAAAAGAAATCAACGAAACAATTGAGGAAGTAACCAAAGATATGAGCGTCAAAAAATATCAGGTTTTGGAAATTTTTATCAAAAAAGAAAATGCCACAGGTATAGAGCAATTGGTCGAAAAATTACGGGAAGATTCGCGTTTTGAATTGTATGCGGCGCGCTTTTCTGAAGCCCCGTCAGCTGCCAATGGCGGAAATTTAGGATGGATAAACTCTGGAAAAATGCTTTCGGCCCTTGAAATGCGTCTTTCCAAGATGTCTCCGGGTGAAGTCAGCGACGCGATTCTCATAGGCAACGGCTATTATATTTTGAAATTGTTGCAGGTCTTTGATCCGGCTCAAAACCCAGACTTCACGCCCAATCAGGAAGAAATAAAAGTCCTGCTTGAGAATCAAAAAATGGAAGCCATCTCTAAAAAACTTCTTCAAAATCTGAAACAAAAAGCCATTATCGAAATTAATCAGTAAGAGCTCGAAAATGGATATAAAAACAGCCATCAACACATTACCGTCTCTCAGAGTTACGGTCGAAGCACATGGCCTTTTGGCAAAAAAAGCCTTAGGACAGAATTTTCTGTTGGATAAAAATATAACAGATAAAATCATCGCCTTATCGCTCAAGAATCAAAAGTTGGAATCTTTTGCTGGCGCACATTTATTTGAAGTCGGCCCTGGCCCAGGAGGATTAACGCGTTCTGCTCTACAAGAAAGTCCCCAAAAGATGACAGTTATTGAGCTGGATGAACGCTGCATCAATATTTTGCAGGACATTCAATCCAAAACGGGAAATATTCTTGAGATTATCAATGCTGATGCCTTAATGTATGATTTTTCAAAGCCGGAAAATTTACCCAAACACATTGTTTCAAACCTGCCTTACAATATTTCAGTTCCGCTTTTAACAAAATGGCTGAACGAGATTAGGGCTTATGCGTCTATGACTTTGATGTTTCAAAAAGAAGTTGCCGACAGGATTATGGCGCCCATCAGGACAAAAGATTACGGCAGACTATCTGTTCTGGCTCAGCTTCAATGTCACATCACTAAATTATTTGATCTCAATCCGGAATGTTTCACCCCCGCGCCAAAGGTTTGGTCAAGCGTTTTATTATTCACCCCCAAAGAAACCTCTTTGACAAAAACAGAAATCAAAAAACTTGAATCCTTAACATCTCAAGTCTTTTCCATGCGCCGGAAGATGATTCGTCAAAGTCTTAAAAACATCAGCAACTTGGAATCTTTATGTGCTGAAGTCGGAATAAAGACAAATATGCGCCCTGAAGAAATTTCACCGGAACAATTTTTAGCTCTGGCGCAGCGCTTGTAAGAATAGACTTTAAGCTTATATCAATAGATAAGGAGTTTCAAAAATGCTTGACGCCCAAAAGTTACAAGAGCTGAAAGACAAAAACATTTTGTCAGAAGAAGAACTAGTTGAAGAAAAACATCGCCTAGCGGCCCGAATCTTACACAAAGAAACCAAACCGGCCGCAAAAAACGGCATTGTCTATATTCTGTTGGCTTTTTTCTTAGGGGCCATCGGTATCCATAACTTATATGCAAAATATTGGAAACGAGGATTCTTTCAGTTCTTTTTAGCTCTAATTTCGCCTTACATGCTATTCATTCCGTTAATATTTACAGGATTCTGGGCATTACTGGAACTTTTATTTGTAAACCGAGGCCCCGATGGAACCTTATTCTCTGGAAACAGGCGGATTATATGGCTTTTAAGGGTATTCGCCGTCCTGTCCGTTGTATGGTTTGCCTCATCGACAGATATGGTTGTGCAAGATGTTAATCTGGATATTATGGAATAATTTAAATTTTTTATAAAAAATGCTTGCAAAATAAAAAATATATGCTAATTATCATTTCACATGATGCGGGTATAGCTCAGGGGTAGAGCGCAACCTTGCCAAGGTTGATGTCGTGGGTCCGAATCCCATTGCCCGCTCCATTTAAAACAAAAAATGCTCCCTTACGGAGCTTTTTTTGTTTTAAACTCAAACATTCATCATCCACAACAAAACCCGCCACAAGGCGGGTTTTGTTGTCAATGGCGGATAGACAGGGATTACTCAGCGCTAAAGCTTGAGTTGCACAGGCGCTCATCAGCTAAAGCTGACCGCGATACCCCCGTATCGCTTTCGCTGGTAGTCGAACCCTTTTCTCCAGGGTTCAAATTCCACTCTCCACAGATTTAAAACACGAAACCCACCACAAGGGCAGGTTTCGTGTTTTAATGGCGGATAGACAGGGATTCGAACCCTGGATACCCTTTGGAGGTATACACGATTTCCAATCGTGCGCCTTCGACCACTCGGCCATCTATCCATCAAAATATCTGCCTTAACTTATCAAATATATTTTATTTGGCAACAAAAAAATGACATCAAACGCACAAATTTTTCCACTGCCTTGTAATTAACCTTTCCTTAAATTAAATAATGTAGTATCTAAATAATAGAAATACTCAAAAAAGCTTGCTTTTTATATTATTGTATGCTAGTAAAACCCTTACAAAACTATGGATTACTTTGCAAAATGATAATTGATAGTCACAATAAAAAGCAAAGAAGCATTCTGACAAATAAATGCTTCTATCAGACAACCGCTCGAATTATGCAAAATTTCGAGAAAAAAGGTTACGCCAATTCAGCTGATGAAACAGCCAAAGCTATTTCCGCTTATCATGCCATTGTCAAAAAGAAAACAAAAAATAATTTCAATGCAGATTATAATGAAGCATTTCGTTGTATAGACACAGCAATTCAATCTCTGGCCAATCAAGTTTTCTATGATTGTGATAAAAAAAGCCTCGACAATGCCTATCATTCTTTCGAACAATTCGACCATATTTCAGCCATCGTCACGCGCCAGCGCACAAAAAAAGGCTTTTTTTAGTCCATTTATTTCAAACTTTGCACATTCCCTTTTTCAATAAAGTTGCAAAAACATAAGTTTTAGAGTAAACAATATTTATAACCGTAACTTTAAGGATTAAAACTCCATGAAAAATATATCGTTAATCGGCTGCGGCCGTTGGGGAACATTTTTGGGCTGGTATGCTGCCAACTACAACAAAGCTGACGAAGTCTGGATGTATGATATTCCGACATCGCCCAATTTTATTGAACTCAAAAATACGCGCAAAAACCCGTATTTGTCCCTGAGTGATAATATGATTTTATTTGACAATCTGGCAAAAGTCCTTGAAAACGACTTTATCATTATCTCCATCGGATGCCAATATTTCAGAGGCCTTTGCAAAGAGCTCAATGCCTATAACCTCTCCGGAAAGACTTTCCTTTTGGCCATGAAAGGCCTTGAAGAGCCCTCCGGCGAACGGATGCTTGAGATTATGCGCACTGAAATTAAACAGCCCATTCACATTGCCACCTTAGGCGGTCCCGGACATGTTCAGGATTATATGAAAGGCGTTCCTTCTGCTGCTGTTATTGACAGCGACGAAGAAGCAACCAAAGATTTCGTCGTCAATTTGATGTCTAGCTCGCTCATCCGTTTGTATTACGGAAACGATCTCATCGGCAACCAAATCGGCGCCGCAATGAAAAACGTTATAGGTTTGGCCGCCGGAATTTTGGATGGCTTGGAATGGTATGGACTCAAAGGCGCTTTAATGGCACGAGCACCGATTGAAGTCGGCCGCCTGATTAAACACTTTGGCGGCAATCCTATGACGGCTTACGGTCTGTCCCACTTGGGCGACTATGAAGCAACTCTCTTTTCCAAAAACAGCCACAATCGTATGTTTGGCGAAAAATTTGCCCGCGGCGAAGATTTTGGAAAATTGGCCGAAGGCGTTCCGACACTCAAGGCTGTCAAACACCTGTCCGATACCTACAATATTGATATGCCTATTTCTCAAGCACTTTATCAAGCCATTTACGAAAAAGGCAACATCAAAGAAATTATCGGAAAATTATTTGAACGTTCGCTCAAAAAAGAATTTGATAACATATAGTCCAAAGCCCCGAACCCAATCGGGGCTTTATTTTTAAGCTTTTACATCTGAAAAATGATACCTAAAACCGCCGCCAAACAAATATACAAAATCGGGCTTTTTTTCCAAATACGTATCATTGCCAAAAAAGCCGCAAAAAATAACAATTCCGCGCTTCCCGTTAAAGCGATTTTTGCAATCTGCAGCCCCGCAAACAAAATCAGCGCCAACACCGCCGGTCTGATTCCGCCCAAAATATTTTGAACCCGAACATTGCAACTGTATTTAGCCATCATTTTCGCAATCAAAATCATAATAACCACCGACGGAAAAACCAATCCAACCGTTGCAAAAAAACCTCCGACAAAACCGGCTGCACTAAATCCTGCAAATGTTGCCATATTAATCCCGATAGGCCCCGGTGTTGATTCCGACACAGCTATCATGTTTGTCAATTCTGTCATCGAAAACCAGTCAAACCGCTGAGATAAATCAAACAAAAACGGAATGGTAACCAAACCGCCGCCGATGGCAAAAAGTCCTATCTTAAAAAATTCAAAAAATAAAATACCATATATCATTGTCTTTTTCTCTTAATTTCGCCAACAACAAGCCCCATACTTCCGGCTATCAATACAACAACAACCGCCGATAAATGACAAGCAGCGCACAAAGCCAGCGCACCGGCAAAAATAATGCCATCCGTATAATTTTTAACATTTTTCCGAGCCAAATTATAAACAACATCGACAATCAACGCCACAATACAAATCCGAATTCCCGCAAACGCATAAGCCACATACCTGTTATCCATAAACTTCCTCAAAACAGACGCCACCAACAGGATAATGCAAACAGACGGAGCAACAATACCGATTGTTGTCACAATTGCCCCGATAACCCCGCGCCTGATATAGCCGATATAAGTTGCCACATTTACAGCAATAACCCCTGGAGTGCATTGCCCGATAGAATACAAATCTAAAAGCTCTTGCTCAGTCACAAAACGACGCTTATCGACAATTTCGGCCTTCAGCAGCGGAAGCATCGCATACCCACCGCCAAACGTAAACAAGCCTATCTTAAAAAACAAGCAAAACAGTTTCCATAACTCTTTCATCAGAAAATCTCTCCGTCACATTGTCATCCAGACAACAACTGATTATATATCTATTTGGTTTTATAATCGTTAACAAACACCGGAGAAAAAAATGATTATCGGCATCCTCAAAGAGGCTTTTCCAAAAGAAACGCGCGTTGCGGCCACACCTCAAACAACCTCTGCCTTCAAAAAAGCCGGATTTGACATTTGGGTAGAGCAATCTGCAGGAATCAATGCCGGTTTTGATGACGCTTTCTTCAAACAAGCAGGCGCCCAAATCAAAAAAGACAAAAAAGAAATCTTAAGAAATGCCGATATTATCCTTAAAATCAACGCCCCAGACAAAGATGAAGCCATCCTTTATAAACCCCAAACGGTTCTTATCGGCAATCTTCAAAATTTGACACCTCAGACTTTTGAAGAACTCAAAAAAAAGCTCATAACCTGCTTTGCGCTTGAAAAAATGCCGCGCATCTCCCGAGCTCAACCCTTTGATATTCTATCCTCCCAAAACAACCTTGCCGGTTATCAGGCTGTCATCAAAGCCGCTTCTTTATCCCAAAAATCTTTCCCGATGATGATTACTTCAGCTGGGACGCTTCCCCCGATTAAAGTCCTTGTCACAGGCATTGGCGTTGCCGGACTTCAGGCCATTGCCACAGCCAAACGCCTCGGCGCAAAAGTCTACGCCTATGATATCCGAGAAGAGGCCAAAGAACAAAGCCAGTCATTAGGAGCCGTATTTATCGAAAACATCAAATCTTTTTTACCCGAAACCGATATATTAATAACATCAGCATTCAGCACCGGAAAAAAAGCCCCATTACTAATAAAAAAGACTGATATCGATTCTATGCCCTCAGGTGCCGTCCTCATAGATATGGCTGCCGAATTTGGCGGAAACATTGAAGGCTCAATCAATGGACAAACAATTTTCCATCAATCAAAATTAATTGACGGAAACAGCCGCCTCGAAACTGAAATTCCGATGTCTGCAAGCACTTTATTCGCAAATAACTTGTTAAACTTTGTCAATTTTTTGACTTCAAATGCAACAGACAAAATCTCCGCCGATATGACGGATCCGCTTCTCAAAGAAACCTGCATCATGAAAGGATAACAGCATGGATATCTGGGCGCTTTTAACAATTTTCATACTAGCTTGTTTTGTCGGATACTTTGTCGTTTGGGGCGTCACACCGGCTTTGCACTCTCCATTGATGAGCGTCTCCAACGCCATCTCAGGCATTATCATCTTAGGTGCACTTCTAGCCCTCAAACACAGTTCTTCAGAGGTCGATTCCATTTTGTCCTACATTGCTTGTTTCTTGGCCTCCGTTAACATTTTCGGAGGCTTTGCCGTTTCGCAGCGCATGCTGGAAATGTTCAAATCCAAGGAGAAGAAAAAATGAATATTTTAATAAATATTTCCAACCTCACAGCCTGTATTTTCCTCATCTTGGCCATTCGTTCTCTAGCCTCACCTCAAAGAGCGCGGCGAGGCAATCTCATCGGAATAACAGGCCTCGGACTGGCCTTAGCAACTTCTTTTTTCTCACTTGACCTTCCTCGACCGACAACAACATTCATCATTATCCTACTCGGTGCATACAGTGGAATTTATGCCGCACTTAAGGTCAAAATACAAAATCTTCCTCAAATGATTGCGGCATTTAACGGTCTTGGCGGACTGGCTGCCGTCTGTATTGCTCTGGCCGAAATTATAGCCGATTCACCGCAGCTTTTTGATAACATACTCGGACTGATTGTCGGCGGAATAGCCTTTTCAGGATCATTAGTAGCTTTTGCAAAGCTACAGGGGCTCATCACGACAAAACCTATCCGCATACCATTTCAGACAAAACTGACGGCATCTCTGGCTGCTGGCATTATCATTTTGAGCGCTCTGTTTCTTGCTGGCAGCACGCCGTTTCTGTTTTATCTGACAGGCATCCTTGTTATTCTTTTAGGTGTTTTTCTTGTTCTACCGGTCGGCGGTGCGGATATGCCCGTGATTATCTCAATCCTGAATGCCTGCTCCGGTTGGGCTGCCGTCGGCATCGGCCTGTCATTTAACAACACACTACTCATTATTGTCGGAACAATTGTCGGCGCCAGTGGCTCCATACTGGCCTATATCATGATGAAAGCAATGAATCGGTCGTTTATAGATATTTTATCCGGCGGACTTTTAGATAAGTCCCCCTCCTCAACTTCTGCCACCGCGCACCAAACAGCCCGCACAGGATCGCCGGCGGATGCTGCCTTTATTATGGAAAATGCCAACAAAATCATTATCGTCCCCGGATTCGGAATGGCCGCAGCCCAAGCCCAACACAGTCTTAAAGCTCTTGCCGACACTCTTGTCAAAAAATATCATGCCAACGTCAAATTTGCAATTCATCCTGTTGCCGGTCGCATGCCCGGACACATGAATGTCTTACTTGCAGAAGCAAATATCGATTATAAAGATGTTTACGAAATGGCCGACATCAACACCGAATTTTCATCAGCCGATGTCGCCTACATCATCGGTGCAAACGACATCACAAACCCGCTCGCCAAAACAGATGCGTCTTCGCCGATTTACGGTATGCCCGTCTTAGATGTTGAAAAAGCCAAAACAGTTTTCTTTGTCAAACGATCTCTCAACAGCGGCTATTCGGGAATAGACAACCCACTTTTTTATGCGCCAAACACCATTATGCTTTACGGTGACGCTAAAGAAATTACCGAACAGATTGTCAAGAATCTTGAAAATTAAGCCTATTTAACCTTTGAAGAAATTATCTCCGCCATTGTCCGGCTCATCTCGGCAAGCATTTTGCTCTCCGCAGACACATAGTCGTCAAAAGATTTTCCAATAGGTTCTTCCAATGTTACTTTCTGCCGATACAACGTCTGCCCGTTAGCCCCATATAAATACCACCAAGCCTCCAAAACAGCCTTTTGTCCGGCAATCATATCAAAGCGCACTATTTGAATTTCAGCCAGATAATCAAACCGCTCGCTTAGTAAAACCTGCGATTTAACCATAGCCTCCGGCAACAAAAGCGCCATATCTGCAACAACTGTCCGACGAATCATAGACTCAAGAGGCTCTCCCCAACGCTGGAGTTCTGAAATACTCATCTGCGGCGAATTTTCTTCCATCACAATAATCTGCGGCTTATCCAAATAATCCGGCAAACTGACCTCTTCAATCCCCAAAGAAAACTTTTTAGCGCTGACCGCTGCAAGATTGCTTTCCGCCTGCAATTGATAAAACCGGCTTGTAGGGCTGTATCCGCCAAAACACCCTCCGATAAAAAGCCCAAATATCATACAAAAAACTGTCTTTTTCATCATTTACTTCTTCCCCCTGAGCAAAGCTTCCGGATGCCGCTCCAAATAATCCGCCAAATTTTGCATAGACTTGGCTGCACGGCTGACATTAATCGTAGCCTTATTAAAGTTGTCAAGAACTTCTCCCGACGCCGTTTTGTTTCGAGAAATCACGTTCGACACATCGTTCAATACTTTATTTATTTTCGGCATGCTCTGATTTAAACCCTTAAAAAACTCGGCAAAATTTCTGACGCCTTCCTGCAAGGGTAATTTTTGCAACCCGCGCGACAATTCGCCGATTGGCGAAAGCGCCGTCGGAATTTCAACAGCCTTAGCATCCGCATGATACTTAATCGGCGTATCCGGCAGCATCTCAAGTTCAATCATCAGCTGTCCTGTAACATAACTCTGCGCCACCAACCGCGCCCTCAACCCTCTGCCAACCAATTCGTCCAAAACTTCCTGTCCTTTCAGATGGTTCATCGCGGTAATTTTTTTATTTTGCATTCTTGCATAAACCGGAATACTGAAATTCATTTCTTCAGGATTGACAATAATATTAATCCGGCTGACCTCGCCGATTTTTACCCCTTTCAAAACAACCGGCGACCCGACATTCAATCCCGTGATGGATTCTTCAAAATACATCACGACCTCGCTTCCTTTATTTCCGAAAATCTTATTCTGAAGCAAAAATCCGACAATAAGCAAAAATCCGGCCACACCGGCAATCAAAAACAAACCGATAAGTTTGCGGTTAGGTTGTTTAGGCATTCTTTTTTCCTCCGGTTAAAAAACTCAAAACTCTCTGATTGGGCGGATTTTTCAACAGCTCATGCGGATTCCCCTTGGCTGAAATTCCTTTTGTTTCGGCATCCAAATAAATAGAATTGTTTCCGATAGCAAAAATCGAACTTAACTCGTGCGTAATCACGACAATTGTCGTGCCCAAACTTCGATTGATTTCCAAGATAAGGTCATCCAACAAATTAGAGCTGACGGGATCCAATCCGGCAGACGGCTCGTCAAAAAACAAAATCTCAGGGTCCAACGCCATGGCTCTGGCCAAACCGGCGCGCTTTTTCATACCGCCGGACAACTCCGCCGGATAAAAATCCTCATACCCTCTCAAGCCGACAAGCGCCAATTTAAGGGCAACAATCTCGCGAATAGTACCGATAGAATAATCCGTATATTGCTGCAGCGGCAAAGCGACATTTTCAGCCAACGTCATCGAACTGAACAACGCCCCGCTCTGATACAAAATTCCACAATTTTGCATCAATATTTTTTGTTCTTTTTCCCCTGCTGCATAAAAATCTTTTCCATTGAGCCAAACCTTACCTTTAGCGGGCTCTTTAAGCCCCGTCAAAACTCTCAATAACGAACTTTTGCCGGAACCGGAGCCTCCCATAATAATAAAAACGTCCCCCGTGTTGACCTCAAAATCAACATCTTTCATCAAGACATTGCTTCCGTAAGCCACCGTCAAATTTTGCACTTTGATTTTAACGTCTGTCATATCCCTGCCACCTGAAAAATCAAAGTCAAAATTCCCGTCGCCACAATCATAATCACAATGGAGGACACCACCGCTTTTGTCGTAGCCACACCCACGCTGTCGGCATTGCGCCCGCAAGTTATCCCGTAATAGCACCCGCAAGACGAAATAATAAGCCCATACACAAATCCGTGAAAAATACCGACCCAAAAATTTTGCAATCCAAACGCATTGACCGAATACTGCCAATACTGAACCGCCGAAATATCCAGCATCAAAACAGCCACAAACGCCCCGCCGATCATTCCCATAATATCAGCCAACAATGTCAAAAACGGCATTGTCAAAGCCAAACTCAACACTCTGGGAAGCACCAAAAAATCAGAAACAGAAAATCCGAAAGTCTTCAACGCGTCAATTTCTTCATTAACCTGCATGGTTCCAATGGTTGCCGCATAGGCCGCCCCTGTGCGTCCGGCCATAATAATACCGGCCATAATGGCGCCCATAATTCGAATCATACCAATTGTCACCAACGAGGCCACATAAATCTGCGCCCCAAACATCTTTAATTGTAAAGCTCCGACAAAAGCCAAAATCAATCCGACCATAAAGCTGACCAGACTGACAATTCCAAAAGCTTTATAGCCGCAATCTTCCAATGCAAACTCAAAATCAATCCGACGCATAACCGCGCGCCCGCTGACAAATCGTCCTATCGATTTCAAAGTCTCGGACAAAAAAGCCCCCGCATGAGTTACCGATTCCCAAATCGACAACCCGACATCTCCGGCCTTTTCCAGAAAAGTTTCTGTTTCGGACTTTCGAATAATAGGCTTGCGCTCAACCGTCAACGCCAATTTCAGAAGACTTTGCAAGTCCTCAGGCAAAGTCTCAATAGAGCAATCTATTTTCTTTTGCTTGGCCGTTTCAATCAAATCAAAGAGCACTGCTGCCGCAGAAGAATCCCAACGGATTTGACCTTTGACCTCGAAAACAAGTTGTTCAACCCGATGGAGCAGAGCCGAAACATCTGCTGTTTCGTCATAACGGCGAACATCTCCTGCCAACTCGACAATGAGGCAATTTTGCTGTTTCTGAAACTGAATACTCATTCTTTTCAAATTTTTCTGTTTTTTAAGATGCTTTATATTATATAAACCTTAAATTTGAAAAGCAATCCCTGTATTGAATAAATCCGTATGTAAATTTATACAACCTCGCCTCTACTGAGGCTGAATTCTTGAAATTGAATGCTTTAGAGACATTTCTGTTTTGAAATAGCAAACAATTTTCTATCCTTGACTTTCCTCAAAAAATATGCCAAAAGATACAAATCTCTGAAAACAGGAAATATTTTTTCAAAAAAGCCTAAGGACTTGCTAAAAAATGGACTTTTCAAAAAATGAAAAACTTATTATTTTCAAAACATTGCGTCTAACTCTCTATTTTACCATTCTTGTCGGCGCGGTTTACAGCATGCACTTTTTGGCAACTTTTCTGCATGAAAACACCTTTACCGAAAACGGCGTTGTCGAAAATATTCAGTTGAGTTTTTTAACCCTTGCCGGAATCATCTTTTCCGTTGAAGCTCTTACTTTCAAAAAATATCGGCCTATTCTATTTTTACTGGCATCACTTTGCTTTTTGGGCTGTTGCCGTGAGCTTGATGAGGTTTTAGACCGCAAATTTGCTCCGATTAGCTGGCGTATCGGTTTTATCTTTCCCGTCGCGGCTTTAATTAACCTTGCATATCATCGAAAAAACATCACAAAGCACCTGTTGAAATTTTTAGACTCTCCGGCCTTTTATATGATGTTTTCGGCCATGGTTGCCATTTTGCCTTTTGGAGAACTCATCGGGCACGGTCCTTTTGTTGCCAATGTCTTAGGCCCTGAAAACAAAGCCGCCGTTAAGGAACTTTTTGAAGAAGCATGCGAATTACTCGGATACCTGATTATCTTGTTGTCCACGTTTGAATGTTTCTTATTTGTCCGCAAAAAATAACCTTTCAAGCCCGACAAAAATCGGGCTTTTTTCACGCAATCTCAAGCAATTTTAACCTAAAATTAAAACATCAATCTTATATTAAAAGATAATAGTGAACTCTTTTTTATAGGATGAAAAAAATGGAAAAGTCTACATTTATCGGTTTTATCGGTGGTATTGCGGCAGTCGGCGTCGGTATGGCGCTCAAAGGAGCAGACCCGCATGCCCTCATCAATCCGGCCGCCTTTTTGATTATTTTTGCTGGAACAGCCGCAGCAATTTTCAATGCTTTCCCGATGAAAGAAATTAAACACTTTCCCAAACTCCTAAAAATCATATTTGTCGGGCGAGAATTTACTCCGAAACAAGAAATTTTGGAATTATTTGTTTCTGTCGCCAAAGCCGCCAAGCAAGAAGGCGTTATGGCGATTGAAAAGCGCGCCAACGAAGTCGCCGACCCTTTCATTCGCTCCACAATGACCATGGTTGCCGACGGATTTAATGCAGACTTCATTTACGGCGTCGTCGATTCCGAAATCAAACAAATGGAAGAACGGCATCGGGCCGGGGCTCAAATCTTTGCTCAATGCGGCATGTATGCACCGACTTTAGGCGTTTTGGGTGCGGTTATCGGCCTGATTGCGGCCTTGGGAAACTTGAGCGATATTGACCAGCTCGGCCACTCCATTGCCGCGGCGTTCGTCGCCACTTTGCTTGGTATTTTCACAGGTTATGTCTGCTGGCACCCATTTGCCAATAAACTCAAACAAATCAACGCCGAAGAAGTCGAAATGAAACGTATGGTTTTGGAAGGCGCTCTGGCTCTTCAGGAAGGAGCCTCGTCCATTGCGATTGAATCCCGCCTTCAAGCCTTTATCCCGTTGTCTGAACGCAAATCTCTGCGCGATGCCTAACCCGTTTTGAGCAAAGGACACACCTATGGTTAAGAAAAAACCGGATCAACCTCATCACGAAGAGCATGCCGACGAAACATGGCTCATTCCCTACTCAGACTTGCTGACTCTGTTGTTGGCGCTGTTTATCGTGTTATTTGCCTCATCCAGTCTGGACAAAAGCAAAGCTGCCCAAATTCAATACGCTCTGGCGGCCGCTTTCAGCAACGGCACAGGCTCGGGCGACGGTAACGGCTCTATCATCAATTTTATGAACGACGCCCAAGATTTGAATCTGGAAGACGAAGGAATTATCATCTCTTCCGATGCTCAAGGCGCCACCTTGGAAATGACCTCTATCAATTTATTTGATAAAGGATCGGTTATCCTCAAACCCGAGGCTTTCCCGATTATTAAAAAGATTTCCCAGCTGTTGAATTCCAATAAATATAAGAAATATAGAATAGTGGTTGAAGGCCACACCGACGACACAAATGAATCCGACGTTCTCCCCTCCAACTGGGAACTTTCCGGAGCTCGTGCCGGAGCGGTTGTCCGAGCAATGATTGCCAATGAAATGGATGTCAACCGATTCAAGGCGGTCGGTCTGGCTGAAATCTCACCGGCCTACCCCAACAAGAATCCTTACGGCGAACCCATTCCGGAAAACAGAATCAAAAACCGCCGAGTTATTGTCCGTATTGAGTTTTAACAAAAGGAGTTAAAAGATGAAATCAGCCCTTTGCTTACATAATGCGACAGTTCTGACAGGATTTTCGGTTATGAAGCAATGCGCGGTTTACATCAAAGATGGCAAAATCGCTGATGTCTATAACGAAGAACGTTTTCGGCAAAAGAAATTTTCGCCAAAAGTTGAAATCATCAACGTCAACGGCGCCTATGTGATGCCTGGGTTTATAGATACCCACATTCACGGCATCGGCGGCAAAGGCGCAGACGACGCGGATTATAAATCGATTCTTCACATGTCGGAAGTTTTGGCGCAATATGGCGTCACATCTTTTATCCCGACATGCTGCACCGCCCGCGAAAAAGAATTGACCGAAAAGATAAAAGCTATTGTCAAAGCCTGCGGCAAAGAAAAAGGCAGCCATATCTTGGGTATCCACCTAGAAGGGCCGTTTTTATCCCCCGAGCGCATCGGCGCACAAGCCGCCGACGGTATTTCACCGGTTGATTTAGGCTTAATGGAACGTCTCTTCAAAGCGGCCAAAGGAAAATTGATTAATATGACCGTTGCTCCCGAGCTCAAAGGCATGCGGGAATTGGCGCTTTATTGCGTCGAAAAAGGAATTATCCTTCAAGCCGGCCACACTGACGCCACCTATGAACAAATGCTTGAAGGAATGCAAGCCGGCATTATGCACGTAACTCACCTGTTTAATGCCATGCGCCCGATGCACCACCGCGAGCCGGGAGTTGTCGGCGCGGTATTAATTCACCCTGAAATCTCATGCGAGATTATCGGCGACGGCGTCCACATCAACCCCAATTTGATTACTCTGCTGCTCAAAAGCAAACCCTTGAGCCAAATTGTTCTGATAACAGACGCACTCTACCCTGCCAAAACAGACCTTTCCAAAACACCGGACTTGTATCTGGACAAATGCTTTTACCGCAAACAAGACCATGTCATTAACGGCTCGGCCATTTCAATGCTTGACGGATTCCGCAATCTGGTTTCTTGGGGCATTCCAATAGAAAAAGCTGTCCGCATGGCCTCGACCAATCCGGCACAAATCATGGGGCAAAAGACCAAAGGCCTGCTTATCCCCGGACACGATGCCGATGTCATTGTTTTGGATAAAGATTTAAACCTGCTTCACACCATTATTGACGGAAAATTTGTTAAAGGAAAAAAATAATGCGCACAATCATCAAAAAAAACTTCTCGGACTGTTCCGCTTGGGTTGCCGGCTATATTGCCTATCGCATAAAGCAAGCCAAGCCGACAGCAAAAAAGCCCTTTGTCTTAGGCCTGCCGACAGGATCAACGCCGCTTGGCGTATACAAAGAGTTGATTAAACTCTATCAAAACAAGAAAGTATCGTTTGAACATGTCGTGACTTTCAACATGGACGAATACGTCGGCCTTGGCGCCAAAGACAAAAACAGCTATCATCATTTCATGCACGAAAACCTGTTCAAACATATCAACATCAACCCCAAAAATATCCATATTCTGAACGGGCTGACCAAGGATTACGCCAAAGAATGTGAAAATTATGAAAACGCCATCAAAGCCTATGGCGGAATCAATCTGATGCTGGGCGGTGTCGGAAGCGACGGACATATTGCGTTTAACGAGCCTTTTTCGTCTTTGACCTCGCGCACACGAATCAAAACGCTGGTCCCCTCTACCATCAAAGATAATTCCCGCTTTTTTGACAATGACCTGTCCAAAGTGCCGACAAAAGCCCTTACAATGGGTGTCGGAACAATTATGGACGCTAAAGAAGTCATCATTATGGCCTCTGGAAAATCTAAGGCCGAGGCGATTCATCAGGCTTTAGAAGGCTGCATCAATCATCGCTGGACCATCACCGCACTCCAGATGCACCGTTACGGCATTATCGTCTGCGACGAAGATGCGGCCTCAAAGCTGTCGCCTGAAACAATCAACTACTTCAACAGTATCGAGGGAATGTAATTTTTTCCCCTTTAAACGGCAAAAGTCGATAAGGACAAAACCTTATCGACTTTTTTTATCTTAAATAATCTCATATTGTCTTTCAATAATTCCGCATAACCGGAACAAAGAAAAGCCCCCTGCGGCAACCATCCATACAGAATAAAGCACCAACCAAAATCCGCCAAGTTGCCTTTCAAAGAACAAATCAACGGAAAAAAAGAATAATCCGCTCCCTACACTCATATGAAAGAGAGAGAAAACATCAAACAGGCGATGCCAGGAAAAGTCCCTTTTGACAGCCGCAATCAGCAGAAAAATCACCAACAGAACAATTGCCGGAATTCCGACCAGAGCCACAAACAGCCCGAAATTAGAAAGATACAAATTTTCCATAATTTTATGATTTAAATTAATAATTTTCCATTCGAAAAAGGAACTACCATATTGCGGCTATTTTGTCAACACACAACTTAAATAGCGGCGATTTTAATCGCACGGCTCCGTAAAACTTTTTTTAAGCCCGTTTACCGTCACAATCGGCGCATCAGGATTGACTGTCGTTAAAAATTTTCCGTCGGAAAAATTTTCAACCCCAGATATATCCTCTGACGCTTTATCTTTTGTACACCACATAATAAAGTTCGTAACACCGCCATATGGGTTTTCAGAATTAAAGCTAAAAACACTGTTCATAGAACTAAAAGTCAAATCTTTCAAATTAATAATCGTTACATCACGCCCATCTTCTGAAACAATAGCAACAACACCCACAGCCCTTTTGCTGCCGTCATAATCCTCGGCTTTTCCAAAAGTCTTGTCCTCATACATCACATCTCCAACTTTAGGCATTGTCCCATTCAGATCAAGATTCAACCTTAAAGAAAGTCTGATGACGCTGGAATAATTGTTCTTAAAATGGGTTGTCCTGTGACCATTTCCCGCATTAAAGCGCCAAGAACTACTTGAAGCGTTTTCAGAAGATGTCCAATAATATTGATTTTTAAAAGCCTCTGCCTCAACACCTTTAGCGGAAAGCTTATTCAATGCCGCATTAATCAGATTCTTGTTATCGCCGTTGGCCCCTGTCGAACCTGCACCATCAATCATTTGTGTTATGTTTGTTCCGTAAAACTCCATCCACTCACCGATTGACGGCAAATACCATTTTCCTTGGCCAAAATCTCCTGCCATGTCGCCAACATAAAACTGCATTGCCGCATAAGCGGCTAAAGCTTTTTCGCCAAGCTGAGCAACAACAGCTTTTGTATTCGCTTGACCATTATACAAACCATCTGGCCTTAATCCTGAGCCGCCGACAGATGCCGTTTTAACACCATCCACAAGCCCAACAACTCCATAAATATTCTTACCACCACCGGCAATCATTCCAACATTAGCAATCGATACATTATCCGTATGTGTTACAATTCCTGCCAATACTGTATCTACTCCACCACTCAAATTAATTCGAACATTTCTAATTTTTGCCGACTTAGTCACCCATATTGCATCCAATTCATCAGCAATTTGACTTGACATATAAATCGAAACATTTTCAATAACTGCGTTTGTTCCCTCAAGCCTGAGAGCTCGACAATAATCTTTATTATCATTTTGTATAATTACAACTTGACGCAAGCTCATATTTTTACCATTAGAATAAATTGAATGAGCAAAAAGTTCTTCCGTTGCGCGATTTTTAAGCACTATATTTTCAAACGTTACACTATCGGCATTAGCAAATAAACCGTCCGTCTTAAGCACGTGACCGCCGCCGTTAATTATAACAGAAGAACCTCTAAATGTAAAAGAACTATTAAACACAACATCTTCCGCCAACACAATTTTTGCATTATTGGTATTCAATAATTTTTTAAATTCATCAATCGTCGTGCTCTGCGTCACTTTAGTATAACCTTGCGCAACAAGCTCATCTACATTGTCCGTCAGAGTCACGCTGTCCGACAAATCAGCATAATCCAAATCCCCGCAGAAAACAGTATTATCATCTTTGATATTAAACGGGCACGGGAGCACATCTTTTTCAAAACAAGAGCATTGAGTGCGGGTCTGGGTATAGCCCAGTTCAGCACAACTTGGACGCTGCAAACAATCGGTTGAAGCGTAAGTATTTGAAATTACACAAAGTAAAAAAAGCAAAATAAAACCGTGTTTCATAAGATAAACCCCTTGGTTGACACATCGTTTCTAGCGTTTAAACCAACGTTTAAACGCTATAGTCATTTGCAAAAGATTTTGAAAAATGCACTTTTTAAGAGAATCGATAACACGTTGAAAAATAACAAAAAATTAAAATTATTGCTTTTTTAATAATTGGCTGATATACTAAAAATAATAGAGCGTTTAAACGTTGGTTTAAATGCTCTATTTTGTGGTTAAAATGTTTTTGTTCAATTTCAATGAGGTAAGACTTAAAACATCATCAAAATTCACTCCTACGTTGTATAAATTAAGTCCAAAAACCAAACATAGGCATCATCAAACCCAAGCGTAAACCTGCCCTCCCTTTTGTTATCCTCAAACCCGAGCGTAAGCCATTTCTCTCTTCCGTCATTCTCGTGCCCGAGCGTAAGCGAGGAATAGACACGGGAATCCAGGAAACAAAGAAGCTTCTTTATTTCACCTTGATGTCCGGATCAAGTCCGAGTATGACAAATTTTTACTTTGCAACACAAAATAAAAAGTCTGATATTTGGAGCGGATAGAAACAAAAGCCGACTCAAAATGTAAAAAAGGCGGCTAGCGTGCGCAAATAATAAGAACTGAGAAAACCGGCGACGGGAGTGTAGATAAGCCTACATGACCGAGCCGGTCTTCGATTGTTCTTTATTAGTTGCCAGCTAGACGCCTTTTTTACAGACTTTTTACGAGAAGTATGCCTTCAAATACTCCCCTAACTCCTCCACCTTAACACGAATCTGCTGCATTGTGTCACGATCGCGAAGAGTAACGGTAGCCGGAGAATTTTCAATTGTCTCAAAGTCGACAGTCAGGCACAGAGGCGTGCCGACTTCATCATGCCGGCGATAGGCCTTTCCGATATTTCCGGTATTTTCCAACGCCACACGGCCAATACCGAGCTTGAGCAAGTTTTGTTTAATCTCATGGCACTTAGCCATAATCTGCTCATTGTTCTTCTTCAAGGGAATAACCGCAACCTTAATCGGCGCAAGATGTTTCTTGAGTTTTAGGACAATTCGGCTGTTGCCGCCGCCCAAATCTTCTTCAGTATAGGCTTCTGTCATCACAGCCAGCACCCCGCGGTCAACACCCATAGACGGCTCAATCACAAACGGCACAATATTTTTGCCTTTATCGTCTGTGATACACAATTTTTGAGTCGATTCCTTATTTTCGTGGCATTTCGAGGTCAAATTCATTTCCTCTTGGGCTTTGGTATGGTTGCCCAAATCATAATCCGTGCGGTTGGCGATTCCCTCAAGCTCTTCCATTCCGTGCGGAAACTGATACTCAATATCATAGCACGCTTTAGCATAGTGCGCCAAGTCAGCCTTGGGCGTGGTGTAGATATTCATATTCTCGCGTTTCAGCCCTTGATCTTCCCACCATTTGATGCGCGCCTCTTTCCAGATTTCGTGCCATTTTTCGTCTTCTCCGGGCATTACAAAATACTCAAGCTCCGCCTGCTCAAACTCCCTAACTCTGAAAATAAAGTTACGCGGCGTAATTTCATTGCGGAAAGACTTGCCGATTTGGGCAATCCCGAAAGGCAATTTGCGCGAGGTTGCATCAACCACATTGCGAAACTGCGTAAAAATGGCCTGCGCTGTTTCCGGCCGCAGATAGCCGAACGACGAACCGTCATCAACCGGCCCGATAGCTGTTTTGAACATCAGGTTAAACGGTCTGGGCTCGGTCAAATCAGTCGACCCGCAGTTGGGGCATTTGCCATCTTTGATATGATCGGCTCTAAAACGGCCTTTGCACTTTTTGCAATCCGTCATCGGGTCAGAAAACGTGTCCTCATGCCCCGAATAATGCAGCACCTTTTGGTTTGTCAAAATAGCGGCATCAAGTCCCTCGACATCGTCCCGCTCATAAACCATAGCACGCCACCAAGCTGCTTTGAGGTTATTTTTAAGCTCAACACCCAACGGACCATAATCATAAACGCCTTGCAATCCGCCATAGATATCGGCGTTTTGAAAAATAAAGCCCCTGCGTTTGCACAACGAAACCAATTGATCCATAGATGTTGCAGCCATTTTAAAACCTCATGTGTTATAAATTAAAAATTAACTTCTATTCTTTTATAATGATAAATTCCAAAATGCAAGCGGAGATATGAAAAAAAATGACCAAATTAACCAAAGTGGCTCTGATTTATGATTTTGATGAAACCCTCAGCACAACCTATATGCAGGACTATATTTTGATTCCGGCATTGGGCGACAAACCGGAACATTTCTGGCAAAAAGCCAACCAATGGTCGCGAGATCACTGCGCCGATCAAATCACCGGAACAATGTATTTTATCCAGCAAACAGCCAAAGAACGCAATATTCCGCTAACCAAAGATTTTTTGTGTAACTCCGCGCAAAACATCACCTATTTTGAGGGGGTGGAAGAATGGTTTGACCGGATTAACGCCTATGGCAAAAGCTTAGGCCTTGAGGTGGAACACTATATCATATCTTCAGGCTTGGAAGAAATAATTTCCGGCACCTCTATCCGCAAGCATTTCAAAGATGTATTCGGGTGTTCTTATGTTTATGACGACGCGGGCGTGCCCATCTGGCCGGCGCGAATTGTCAACTATTCAACCAAGACGCAATATATCGCCAAAATCAACAAAGGCCTGAGCAAAACCGAAGACCGCGCCGTGAATGAATATATGCCCGATGATCAGCGCGTTATCCCGTATAAAAGAATGATTTATCTGGGCGATGGAATGACGGACATTCCGTCGATGAAAATCATCAAAGAAAAAGGCGGAAACGCCATTGCCGTCTACCGCCCCAAAAGCAAACACCGCAAAACCGCCATCAAACTTTTGATGGATAACAGGGTCAATTTTGCGCTGCCGGCAGATTATCGGGAAGATTCCGAATTGGATAATGTGGTCAAAACAATCTTGGATAAAATGGCTACCGAACGCGATTTGGATATTCTGAAAGCCAAAGAAGACAAAAAGAAAATGATTCAAAAAAAGTAACGGTGGCTTAAAAAGCAACCATTCTAATTAATAAATCTTCCCAACAATATAGTCTGGAAAGATATTGGACTCAACCATCGGATTTTCCGCACAACGCCAAATAAAAGCATTATACAGAGGGCTACCCTTTGGAGGAACTTCTTCACGTTCTGCCACGATATACCCTGTCATACCGCCAAACAGAGTCAAGCACGTAGCAATTCCGGCTCTTTGTGCCCAAGGATATCTGTTCCGAGAGTATCCCCCACCATCAGCATCTTACTGCGGTCAACGTTGACTCCTTGCAGAAGGAAGTCAAAGATCTGCGGATCTGGTTTACCATAAAGATAAACTTTACCGCCCAGAGCCTGATAGGTCTTAACAATAAGCCCAGGCCTTACAACAAACCGTCCGCCCTCGTTCGCCCGAAGATCTGGATTACAACAAACCATAGGCAACCCGGAAACGAGACACTTCTTAATCTCTGGGATAAAATCCTCAAGCATTATACGATCCTGATAATTAATTTGAGGAATTCCCGCATAGATAAAGTCCGCCTCGGAAATGTCTTCGGTCACAGAGTAAATCGTGCCTTTGAACATATCAGGAAGTTTGTCATCCGGTCGTTTGAAGTTGGCAGTCCCAAAGACATACATCTTTGTTCCTTTCACCGGCAAAGCCCCTTGCTGAGCAACCTTGTTGCCATACTCACCCGAGGTCATTACCGCATCATAATGAACACCTTTAAGGAGCCCCTTCTTGGCATATTTAGTTTGCGTATTTACTGCTCCGGCAGAAGAATTAGACAAAATAAGAACCATCTTGCCAGCTTCCCGTAAAGCTTTCATTACTGCAACTGCTTCAGCAGCAATCCCATCCGAAAAAGTAAAAACGCCATAAGCATCAAGGATAATGACATCATAACCAGACGCAATATCCCAAAATTTTTTGTTCCATAACAATTTAAAAATTAGACATAATTTGAAGAAATTAAAGCATAAATGCAAAATAAAATCAAACAAAATTTTCCTCAAAATCAAAAATTTTAATATAACTCCTTAAAAAACTCTTGCCTTTATCTTTTTTTTATTCTAAATATATCCCTGCCGATAGAAATATCGACTTTTACCACAATAATCGTTGGGGTGTCGCCAAGTGGTAAGGCATCGGCTTTTGGTGCCGACATTCGTTGGTTCGAATCCAGCCACCCCAGCCACAGTTCAAAAATCGTCAGAAATGGCGATTTTTTCTTTATAAATCAAGTGTTTAAGCCAGTTCAAAGATTGAGCACTAAATATACATTACACCGGATAATCTTCGAACTACTTCTATCAAAAATTTAGCACAATCAAGGTGTTATGAAAATTGCTTCTTCCTTTTCTTAGTATTCAAAAGAGATCTTATTTTTGTTGCATTAAAAATTTTTAAAACTAATATAGGTTTATATTAAACCAAAAATAAAGGAACTATAAATGCCAGGAAAAACAATACAAATATTTTTACCAGATGGAAATCCTAAAGGTGTTAAAAAAGCTTCAATAACTACTGATAAAGTGGAAGTAATTCAAATACCAAGAGCCTCCCTTTCTGAAAACAATAAATTGTTGGCGTTTAATGGTGTTTATATTTTAGTTGACAGTCTCAAAGTTGAAAAACCTGAAATTTATATAGGTAAAGGTGATGTTAAAAGCAGGACATATTCTCACGATAACAAAAAAGATTTTTGGAATATGCTTTTTGCCATCAGATTAAAAGATGAAACCGGATTCAATGATGCTCATAACAGCTACCTTGAATACTACTTCGTAAAAAAATCTCATGATCTTAATCAAGCTATCATGAATGAAAACAAACAACTCCCAAAATGTCCTAATCTCACAGAAGAAATTCTTTCTGAATTATCCTATTATATTCAAACAATTGAAATTCTTTTATCAACATTAGGATTAAAATGTTTTCAGCCCTTGGAAAATCATGAGAAATCAGAAAAAGATATTTTTGTATGCACTGATAAATATAATAACATCGGTAAAGGGGAATATACTGAAGAAGGATTTTTATTATATAAAGGTTCCATCTGTAAACTAGAATTGCATCCAGGAACTGATAAGCTATCTCAACGAGATGAAATGATTGCTTCCGGATTATTGAAAAAACAAGGTGGCCATTACATTTTGCAAGAAAATAAACTCTTTGCATCCGTATCTTCCGCAGCCGCTATTGTATTAGGTAGAAGAGCCAATGGTTGGCTAGAATGGAAAAACAGCGAAGGCAAAACTCTTGACGAATTAGAAAGAAAACATTCTTAAGTTCAATATAAAGTGGATTTTATTGCCAAATTTTGTTATAAATGATTATATAACTGCCATATCTATTTTGGTCATCAATAGTTTTTCTTAATCTTTTCAAAAAAAATAAGAGCTTCATCGCTAAGACCAACATTCTTTATATTATGAACAAATTTGAGACCAGCATTAAATATTGAATCATCTTTTTTATAAAAATGTTGTAGCAACATATACATATAACGTGGTTCAATTATTTGTTGACCATCAAAATACTTACCACAGGTAATATGGTAAATTGAACTAGCAACAGCATCTGCAAGGGTTAATAAAACTTCATCTTCTTTTTCTTTAGTATAAATATTTTCTTCTTTAATATTACTAAGATAATATTTCCATTTTTCTTCTTTTTGCTTATCTCTTCTTACCTTATTGATGTAATGCTTAAATCCTTCCAATGATATAGATTTACTATTTTCAATAATAAACAAAGTTTTATCTGGATCAATTTTATTGTAATAAATATATTTACTTATCCTTTCAAAAAGAAAAATAAGATTTTTATGATAATAACTTGTTATGTTTTTTGGATCATAAGCAAGTTCTCCTTTTTCATCTCTAAGTGTTCTTTTATTTGATATTGTAGCAAATGCTGTAAAATTTGTATTTTTGGATATTGTTTTAAGGTAAAATAACTTATCATAGTGCTTACTCATATCTGTAAAATGCAATTTTTTAAGTCCTAAAACAGATTTAATGTACGTCAGTTGTCCTTTAATATTTTCTATTTCTTTCTTCTCAACAAATACGGCACTAATATTTAAAAAATCTTCAGCACCATATCCTTTACCATCAGATAACTTTGTGTATGCGGCATTTCCACTTTCATCAATTAAAACAAAATATTCATATTGATCATAATTTATTACTTCGGTCATTATTATTCCTTTATTATTATTTTCAGCAGTTACTTAGTAACTTAGGATTTTATTTATCAAAACGCAAGCACCTAGCTTATTTTAAATTAACCCCTGTTTCTTGATACCCTGAAGTCAAAAAAATACTCAACCTAGTCCGCGGATTGCGAATTCACTCCAGCCATAGTTCAAAAATCGCCATTTTTGACGATTTTTTCTTTATAAATCAACAACTTAACCGAGTCCGAAAATTTATATCATTACAGGCTTAAATACGAATCATCTTCGAACTACTTTTTATAATATTCCTTATTTTTCAATAATTTAATTAAAGCCAACCTTTGGGGATAATCATTTATTCAAAGTCGGATTTGAAACTTTCTTAAAATGAAAGTTTTGGACATTGGCGACGATTTATTTTGCTGATGAAGAAGGTGTGTTATCAGCACAGGGACTGCCTATCCCGTCTGTGGCTCGGCTACTCCTATCCCATATCCGCCAGCTTGGACGGCTCCCCTCCTGCGGCTAGCTAATCATCAGCCAGTAAACAGCCTCCTTAAATCTGGACAAGGCCTTTACGTGCGAGGAGTTAAAATCAGCACAGTTACCTTTAGTAAGAAGCCTAAACAAAAAGAGAAGTCGAAACCTCTCTTTTATAAAGAAACCTCCAGCCCTTAAGGGCAAGAGGTCTAAATATCATTTTTAAGTATTGAGATTTACTTTAAGCGGTAAGTCCCTTGTTCACCTTCGACTTTTTCAAGCAGATAAACTCATTATATAATATGCAGCATAACTTAAAGAACTAAATAATATATTTGAAAGTTATACAAACCTTACTAAATTACCGACATTTTGAACTTTAGGATATATACTTTCTTACATAGAACAAAACTTTTTATCTACAAGCGCACATCTTTTGAATATATCTCAAAGTTATATATTCTAAACATTTAGAATATATCCAAAGATTATAAACAACTATATTTCATATTAATACATTTCAGAATATAGCTGTAAAGATAAAATTTATTATATACTTTAGCCTATATTATAGATACTTTTATCTAAAAAACAGCATTTTATAACATACCTGAAAGTTATATAAATAGCACCTTAGAATATATTCAAAAGATGTATATTAAAATTTTTGAATAGAGAAGCTAAAAAGATTGAAAAGTTAATTTATTCAACTTAAGATTTTAATTATAGGAATCTTAACAATACAGCATTGTAAAATCACATCACAAAAAAAATAAAAATATGGAAACATTTATAATGAAAGAAAGGTAATATTATGGGACATCAACTTTTTTAAAGGGTGGAGGGAATACAAAATTTATGCTTGATATTTGGGCTAAAAGAGGAATTATTTCATTACTAAAAGAGGCATATGAACGGGGCACTATTCTTTCAGGATTAAGTGCCGGTGCAAATTGTTGGTTTGATTGCTTTAGCTCAGACTCATTTTTAAGCGATGCGGATAAACAAGATTTCAATATTGCAAAAGAAAAATTAGCCATACTCAATGGACTGGGATATCTTAAAGGTGCGTTTTGTCCTCATTATTTGTTTGAAGCTTATAGACGCCCGGCATTTCTTTATCAAATTCAAAGGTTGAATATTACTGCTTATGGTGTAGATAATAATGTAGCTTTAGTCTTTGTTAATGAAAAATTGAATAAAGTTATAAAAAGCCAACCTTTGGCTAAAGCGTTTAAAATTATATGTGAAAACGGAAAAATAATAGAAAAAGAAATTTATTAATAGGGAATGCCTGTTAAAATTATCCCATAAGATTTTTTCAAATATCACCTTTCAGAAAAGATATACACTTTAGATTATACAACAAACCCTTTTATCTATACAGTTACAACTTTAGAATACGTCCTAAGGTTATATATATTAGACCTTTAGGTCATATCTTTTATATTCAGATAATAAGCATCAAACAGCTTTCATTCAAATTCACAACTACACCGACCGGATTTTTGAAGTGGTGGAACAATTTCGTTGATTTGCGTTATGCGCTGATAAGGTGCTAATGCCCACCTTATCTTTTGTGTCGTATTACCGTAAGGATTTTCCGGATCAAAATTATCAGCCTTGTCCGTAGAGCTGAATGTCAAATCTCGCAACCCGATAATCTTAACCGTTTTACCGTCCTCTGAAACAGCAAAAACAATTCCGGCGGGCGTTCTGCTTCCGTCATACTTATCTGCCGAACCATAGGACTTATCCGTATACATCACGTCACCGATTTTAGGAAATTCAGCCAATTGAGGGACATTTTGAACGATCAAAGCCACGCGGACATAGGCTGTTCCATGTTTCCATAGTTGCGGGTTTTCTCCCCATTTCAAATTTATCAATTTAATATAGTTAGAACCATCATAAGTTGTAAAATAAAGATGACTAGGCGTTGACTTATCCAAATCAAACGGTTGAGCTATTTCGCTGTCTGCAGCCTGTAATATACTCAATGAATTATTAATCCATGAAATATTGTTTCCAACCATTCCTTTTGTAAAACTCGTCATTTTAACTTTATTCGCGCCATAAATATCTGCCCATTCGCCGATGGCTGGAATATACCACTTTCCCTGTCCGAAATCTCCTGTCTTCTTCCCGACATAAAATTGGCTTGCAGCATAGGGCACAAGAGCATTTTTACCGATTTTTTCAACATTAAGATAAGTTACCCCATACCCATCATACAATTCTTTGGCATCCAGACACAATTCCTGACAATTTCCCAAAACACATTGCCCGCTTCCCAATTCATATCCTTCTACACAAGTTTTGCAGGAACAATCGTCATTATACGTCACGCAATTTTGTTGATAACACTGATCAAATTCACACGGACAGCCGCATGCCGATAAGAATCCGCCAATAAACTCCGACACATTCCACGCCAAAACACCGTCAACCATTCCGCCTCCATTGCGCCAACTTGTGACTTTTGAAGCTCCACCATACGGATTATCCATATCAAAATTATTAAGTGTATTATAATGACTAAAAGTCAAATTTCTTAATCCGATAAATTTAACATCTTTACCGCTGTCGGATACTGCAAAGATAATCCCGATAGGCGTTTTAGAGCTGTTATAAGCATCCGCCGAGCTAAAAATTTTATCCAAATATATCACATCGCCGATTTTAGGTTTTGTATCAACGATAGACAAGCCGCTCACACCTGAAACAACTCGCATATACCTTCCGTGCTCAAAGCTCCATTCCATTGAACGACGTCCTGTTTCGGGATAAAATAACCATGTTCTTTGGCTGTCATTCAATGTTGATGACCAATACCCGCCAGTTTCCCATTCATCAGCTGCGGCGCCTTTGCTCTGCAGTGCCGAAATAGAGCTATTAATCAGAGCTATATTTTCGCCGATTGCGCCTGATTTCTCCATTGCCGCTGTCATTTTATTAACATCTGTTCCATACAAATCCATCCATTCTCCGATAGACGGCAGCCACCATTTGCCTTGACCGAAATCCCCGCCTTTGTCGCCGATATAAAACAGGCTTGCCGCATAGGGTGCTAACATTCGGCTGCCCCAGCTTTCAACATACAACTTCGTATTGATTTCGCCATTATACAAAGACGATGTATCTTTGCACCTGCCTTTGCAATTCAAATCCCCGCAGAAAACAGTATTATCATCTTTGATATTAAATGGGCAGGGAAGGACATCTTTTTCAAAACATGTGCATTGTTTACGCGTCTGAACATAGCCTAATTCTTCACAACTCGGTTTTTGCAAACAATCGGTTGAAGCGTAAGTGTTTGAAATTACACAAAATAAAAAAAGTAAAATAAAACCATATTTCATGAGATAAGCCCCTTGGTTGACGCATCGTTTATAGCGTTTAAACCAACGTTTAAACGCTATAGTCATGTACAAGGGATTTTGAAAAATGCACTTTTTAAGAGAATTGATAACGCATTGAAAAATAATAAAAAATTAAAATTATTGCTTTTTTAATAATTGGCTGGTATACTCAAAACAATAGAGCGTTTAAACGTTGGTTTAAACGCTCTATTGCGTTTTGTTGATTTTCAATCACTTAAACAAAAAAGCCTCCGAAGACAACCATCAACGGAGGCTTTTTATTATGAGCAAAGATATTATTTCTTTTTACCTTTTTCCTCGGACAATTCCGATGTGCAATGCGGGCAACGCGTTGCATTCAACGGAATTTCAGAACAGCAATAAGGACAAATTTTTGTTGTTTTAATAATCTCTTTTTCCTCTTTTTTATCCATTTTGGCCTGTAATTCATTAATGGCTTTAATCAAAATGAATACGGCAAAAGCCACAATCAAAAAGCTGATAACGGCATTGACAAACAAACCGATATTCAAAGTCACAGCCCCCGCTGTTTGCGCCGCAGACAAAGAATTATACGGAGCCGGCGTTGCGCCGTCTTTCAAAACCAAGAACAGATTTGTAAAATCGACCTTTCCGAGGAGCAAGCCTATCGGCGGCATAATGATATCTTTAACCAAAGAATCGACAATTTTTCCAAACGCAGCCCCGATGATGATACCGACAGCCATGTCGATGACATTTCCGCGCATTGCAAATTTTTTGAATTCATTCGCTAAATTTTTAAACATCTTTCCTCCAAAAACAAAAATCGCGCTATCCTCAAAAGACAGCGCGACCATTTTTCTTAATTACATTTTCTCGACTTGAGAATATTCCAATTCCACCGGAGTCGAACGACCAAAGATGGAAACAGCAACCTTCAAGCGGGCTTTTTCAACATCAATCTCTTCAACCAACCCGACAAAAGACGCAAATGGACCATCGCAAACACGGACTTGCTCACCGATTTCAAAATTGACAACCTCACGCGGACGTTCAATACCCTCCTTCATCTGGGTAATAATCCGCTGAGCCTCAGCCTCTGTAATCGGATAAGGCTTATTACGCGATCCCAAAAATCCGCTGACATTCGGATTGTTTTTAATCAAATGCCAAGCTTCATCAGACATAATCATCTTAATCAGAATATATCCAGGGAAAAACTTGCGCTCACTTGTAACTTTGGTGCCTTTTTTAACTTCAACGACTTCTTCCGTCGGAATCATAATATCAAAAATGCGGTCTTCCCATTTTTTTAAAACAACCTGTTCTCTGATTGACTGCGCAACTTTTTTCTCGCAGCCCGAGTGAACATTAACAACATACCAACGAGCGTCCATCTAATCTATACTCCGAATGAAAATATCGTTTTAACAATCCAGCCCAATACTTGATCAACAATAAAAAAGAATGTCGCGGCAATGGCCACGATAATAACAACCATAACCAAACTTTGCATAACTTCTTTTTTGGTCGGCCAAGTAACTTTTTTAACTTCTTGTTTAACCTGACGGAAAAACTGTAACGGACTGATCTTTGCCATAGATATTACCTTTAAACAATTAAACAAAAGTGGCAGGGGCAGTAAGATTCGAACTCACGACACCCGGTTTTGGAGACCGGTGCTCTACCAACTGAGCTATACCCCTAAAAAGACGCAGTCTGTTTTTCAAGACTGCATAGAAACTAATACATAAGATTCCGCAATAAATCAAGTATTTTTTTCAACTATTTGTCAATTTGTTTCAAAGTGCATTTTGTCGCATCTAACCGATACTTAACTCCACAGGTCAAAACAAGCCTTTTCTTAAAATGTCCGTAGTTAAACGACTTAATTATCGGCACACTGACCTGCGCCGCAAAGTCCTCAACCACACTTTCGACACTCCCGTGTGTCGCATGATCTTTGCATTGGCTGAACCGCCCAAATACAATTCCCTTAACACCTTTGAAAGTTGGATTATATTTCAGCTGCGTCAACATCAGTTTGAGTTTATACGAAACCTCGCACTCGTCTTCAAGGAGCAAAATTTTACCCGTCAAATCCGGATAATATGACGTGCCGGACAAATCCGACAAGGTCGACATATTTCCGCCGATAAGCACGCCTTCTACCGCCCCCTCATGCACACAAGTTCCCGACTTTGCTTCAAACTTTTGTCCTGACAGAGCCGCTTTCAACCATTTATCAACTGTCGGATTAATCCGCCCGCCTCTAAAATCATACTCGGGCAAAAATCCCGTCACATACGGATTGCCTGTTTTGGCAAACACCCCAAGCTGCAGCGATGTCGTATCCGAAAAACCGATAATCGGCTTGTTGTGTTTTTGAATAACACCATAATCCAAATATTCCAAAGTCCTCAAGGCCGACGCCCCGCCATGCAAAGCAACAAGCGCATCTATGCTTTTGTCCTCATAGGCTTTCATAATATCCTCGGCTTTGTTTTTTGCCTGAAAGGTCTCAAGAGCGCGTCCCCGATATGCCGAGGGCATCACAACAACTTCTATCCCCATTGACTCAAAGTAGGGCTTCCACAAAGCCTCGTTAAAATCCCTGTCGGACAACATCACCGACGGAGACACGATTGCAATTTTTTTGACAGGTTTCATAAAGCTCTCCTAGCGCACCGATTGATCAATCGGGTTAAACCTCAATTTCAACACACGCCATTCATCATATTTTTCGGCATATCTTTCGGACAAAATCGTATAGGGCGCGCAGATATAAACCGCCCTGACCGCGCTGTCGGCAACCGACTTAAAGTGCGGATCGCTGTTATAACGCGACTTATCCATTACCTCAACCTTAATCGGCTTGCCTTCCTGATTCAGCTGCGCCTTAATTTCAACAATCATATCTTCAATGCCCATTGCCCCCGGATCCAAATTCCAGCAGGCTCTTAATTTTCCGGCCAACGCATCCATTTCCGAGATAGATAACTCGCTGAAATACGATCCGCCGATACCGCCTTCAACACCCATATTGGTAACGGAGGTTCCTTCTTTAATTGTGGCGGTTTCGGACTTTTCGCCCTCTTTTTCCAACGCGTCAACACTGGCTAACAGGCTTTTGAGCGGATTAGCCAATTTGGGCTCTTCCGGCTTGGCCGGTTTGGCCTTGTCATTCTTAACAGGCTTCTTTTGCGGCGGTGTCGCAGGCTTTTTAGGTTCCGGCTTTTTAGGGTGCGGTTTAACGGCAGGCTTCTTGGGCTGAGGCGCTACCAAAAAATCCTTCTTTGGCGGTTCAGGCTTGGCCGCCGGCGGTTCCGGCGCTTTTTCTTCAACCTTTTCCTTAACCTCTTCCTTTTGCGGTTCAGGCTCTGCTTTCGGCTCGTCTTTTGTATATTGTTTTTCTATCTTGCGCTTAATCTGGCTGGCGGCCTTATCCTCTTTGCCCAACTTGGCCTTTGGTGGCAGGTTAGTCATTTCGGAAATTTTAATATCTTTCAAATCGACAATAATCGGCACCTGCGACGGCGGCGTCCGATGCCACCAGAACATCGGCACATCAATCACCCACAGCAGAAAAACCGCTAAGTGCAAAGCTATCGATTTTTTTAAGGCCACAGACATTGCGCTTTATTTTTTCCTGTTCGGTTTGGGTTCGGTTTTCAGGCCGACTTTATCAAAACCGGCCTCTTTCAAAATGGCCATCAACCCGATAACACGCCCGTATTCGGCGTTTGTATCGCCTGAAATGGTCACGCTCAAGGCACTGTTCTGCCCTTTGATGGCATTGAGTTTATCAACAATCTTATCTGCCGGAATTTCGGTCTTTCCGATGTAATAATAGCCGTCTTTGTCCACGCTGATATTGATTGAGGTATCCTCGCCTTCCATAGCTTTTCCGCCGACTTTCGGCAAATCAAGAGCAATGCCCGATGTCATCAGCGGCGCCGCCACCATAAAGACGACCAGCAAAACCATCATCACATCCATCAGATTGGTAATATTGATGTCCGAGTTCAGCCGATATCGATTCGATCTGCGGGAAGACAGCGTCATGGCTATTCTCCCGCCATTTCGGCTCTGATAGCCGTGTCATCGATTTCACGCGACAAAATGGTTGAAAATTCCGACATAAATGCTTCCAATTTTTTGGCGTATCTATCCAAATCGGAAGAAATTTTGTTATAAGCCACAACCGCCGGAATGGCCGCAATCAAGCCGAATGCCGTTGTAAACAAAGCCTCGGCAATACCGGGAGCCATCGCCGACAAAGAGTTGCTTTGGGTCGCCGCAATGGCATTAAAGCTGTTGATGATTCCCCAGACTGTTCCGAACAAACCGACCAACGGCGCAACCGACCCTGTCGAGGCCAAAAAGCCAAGCCTTGTTTCCAAAGAATCCAAATCTTTGTCCATAGACACCATCATGGCTTTTTCAATACGCTGCTGAAGAGATACCCCGCGCAGGCCTCTGTCCGTCTTTGATTTCAAGATATTCGTGCGTTTCCACTCTTTCATAGCCGCCACAAACATATTAGCCATCGGCTCATTAGGATTGGCGCCCAGAGAATCATACAGTCTGTCCAACGACCCGCCGGACCAGAATTTTTCCTCAAACTTGGCAGTTTTCTTTTTGAGCTGGCGCAAAATACCAAATTTTTCAAAAATAATCGCCCATGACCAAACCGATGCAAAAATCAAACCGATTAAAACGACTTTTGTGACCATATCCGATGCCCACAACAGCCCCCACATCGACGCATTGCTGGCTACTTCCTGTAAAGCTTCCGTTTCCATAAGATAGATTCCTCAAAAATTTAAAATTAATTCCAAATATTTTTTAGCAAACATAGCAAAAAATATTAAAGATTCAATTAATATATCTTTATGTTAACATTTTGATAAATAAAAAAAGACAGTTTTAGCACACCATCAGTTTTTTGACCATCTCCGGCATAATTTTGAGAGGCTTTTTATCTTTAATTGACAAATAAACAGCTTTCAAATCAACCGTTGCTAAAATCTCGCTCTCGCGCCTGATTTCCTGATGAATCACAATACTGGCGTGTCCCACCTTGACCACCTGACAGCTGACAATCAAATCATCATCCAGCACCGCCGACTTCAGATAATCTATCTCACAATGCCTGACAACCCAGCCGACTCTGTCCTCCGATTGAAGGTCTTCTTGCTGATGCCCGCCCAAAAACCGCAAAAATTCACTCCGGCATCTTTCGGCAAACTTGAGATAATTGGCATAATACACTATTCCCTCGGCATCGGTATCTTCATAATAGACACGCATAGGAAGCAAAAACTCTTTTCCGACCAATTCGCCCCTCGCCGGCGTCAAAGATTTTATAATCATCAGCACCCCTCTAGCAAATCTAATTGCGGATTATATTTGTCCTTTTTAAGGTTTGGCACACCCAAATACTGGCAGCCCAAATCCGAAATCACGCGTCCGCGCGGCGTTCTCTGCAAAAAGCCGAGCTTAAGCAAAAACGGCTCTATGACTTCTTCTATCGTGTCGCGTTCCTCGGACAACGCCGCCGCCAACGTATCGGCACCAACCGGCCCGCCGCCGTAATTTTTTAAGATGCAATTTAAATATCTGCGGTCAAAGGCGTCCAGCCCGTAATCATCAACATCAAGCCTTTTCAAGGCACCGTCAGCAATTTTATTATCAATCTCTGCCGCGCCGCATACCGCACCAAAGTCGCGCACGCGTCTGAGCAGACGGCCGGCCACACGCGGCGTCCCACGGGATCTTTTAGCAATTTCAAGTGCGCCGACATCTGACAAAGGCATATTCAAAAGTCTTGCCCCGCGCTGAACAATTTTTTTCAAATCTTCCGGCGAATAAAAATCCAACCGCAGCGGAATTCCAAAACGTTCTCTCAACGGCGTGGACAACATTCCCGAACGAGTTGTTGCCCCTACTAATGTAAAAGGCTGCAAATCGATTCGAACGGATCTGGCCGAGGGACCTTCTCCGATAATCAAATCAAGCTGAAAATCTTCCATTGCCGAATACAAGACCTCTTCAATGGCAGGGTTCAGGCGATGAATTTCATCAATAAACAACACATCATTGCGTTCAAGATTCGTCAAAATGGCGGCCAAATCACCTGATTTTGAAATCATCGGCGCCGACGTCGCTCTAAACCCGACCCCGAGCTCTTTTGCCACAATTGAGGCCAATGTTGTTTTGCCAAGCCCCGGAGGGCCAAACAGCAATACGTGATCCAGCGCCTCGCCGCGCCCTTTAGCTGCATCAATAAAGACTTTGAGGTTTTCACAAACATTTTTTTGCCCGACAAAATCAGCCAAACTCGTCGGCCGCAGATTAACAGGCATTGCCGAATCCGTTTCATCTCCAGTCTGTTCTTTGGGGCTGACTATTCTTTCATCAATCATTGATTAAGTCCTTTTGCGCAAATTCTCTCAAAGACAAGCGGATTAACGTGCCCATATCGGCATCAGGCGCCTTGACCATAGCCTGATTAACCGCCTTATAAGCCTCAAGCCGCTGATAGCCGAGGTTGACCAACGCCGAAATAGCGTCTTCCATTTTATCGGGATCGCCCTGCTGAGCCTCCACAACATCAGCCACGCTTGCCGCATCTTCTTCAGGTGTCACATTCATTGTCAAATCCTTTGCCATTTCGGTTACGGGAATTGTCACGATTTTATCCTTAAGTTCGGTCACAATGCGCGCCGCCAATTTAGGGCCGACTCCGCTGGCGCGCGTAAACGAATTTTTATCCTGTGCCGATACCGCCTGAGACAACTGCATTGGCGACAGAACCGACAAGATAGCCAGACAGACTTTTGCTCCGACACCCTGAACCTTTGTCAAAGTATTAAACCATTCTTTTTCCCAGGCATCATAAAAGCCGAACAAAGAAATACTGTCTTCGCGCACAACCGTCTCAATCAAGAGCGAAACCTCAACTCCCAACACCAATTTTGAAAGTGTTTTAGCCGAGGCTTGAACCAAATAGCCGACGCCGTGAACATCAACAATACAATAGTCTTCGCCCAAACCGTCAACAAAACCGTGCAATTTTGCAATCATCAATATAATCCTTAAATTAACAGATATCATTATCCTAAACAAAAAGCTTTTGAGACACAAGCCTTTTTTAAAGTTAAAAACAGAACAAACATAGGACAAAATTTTTGTTTGATTTTTTTGCCTCGGCTGATATTCTGGCTTTAGAGGAGAAAATAAATGATTAGGATTTTAGGGCTTGACCCAAGTTTGTCTTCAACAGGATGGGGTGTCATAGAGGCCGAAAACAACCGCCTGCGTTATGTGGCGGACGGATTTATCCCGACCGACGCCAAAACGCCGATTGCCGAACGCTTGGTTCAAATCCACAAAGCCCTTAACGAGGTTATCGAGCTCTACAAACCCGATGAAGCCTCTATTGAGCAGGTCTTTATGAACTCAAACGCCGTCTCGACCATCAAGCTCGGCATGGCGCGCGGCGTGATCATCATGGCACCGGCTTTGTATCATATTCCCGTGACGGAATACGAACCCAACCAAATCAAAAAAGCCGTTGTGGGCGTCGGAAAAGCCGAAAAATCACAAGTTGAAACCATGGTCAAAATTTTGCTCCCCGGATGCAAACCCAAAAACAATGATGCGTCCGACGCTCTGGCCATAGCCATTACGCATAATTCATTCCGAAAAACCAGAGGATAAGAAGAAGATTAGCTCTTTGCTCGCCAGCACTAAGAAGTAGTCAATTAAGCCCGAATATGACTGTGGAGAATTTTTACCCAAACAACGCGAGCACGCTCTGGGCGGAATTGGCCGCAAGTGAAAGCGCGTTGGTTGCAAGCTGTTGACGGGTTTGGAGCGCCAAATAATTTGCGGATTCCTCGTTCATATCAGCCAAAACTAAATTATCCGCGCCTGTTTCAAGAACATCTGTCAAAGACTCGGTAAAGTTTTGCCGCGTTTGGATTATGCTGTAATTATTCCCGAGTTCTGATTGAAACGTGCGGATTTTGTTAACAGCAGCTAAAAGTTCTTGAATTGAGTTGGCAATATCGCCCTGCGTTGTCCATTCAGCTTTGGTCAGTCCTAACGCGGCGGAACTCATATCCTTTCCTTGGACTGTTAGTTTGTTGTTTCGGGTTTCGTTGAAGACAACATCAAGTTTCTCATTCTTCAAAAGATTAACACCCTGATATGATGAATCATTAATTAATTTATCATATTGCTCAAAGGCTTTATTATATTGGTCGGCATAATCCGTAACTGAAGAAACCTCTGTTTCTTTTTGATATCCTTTAATCCCCTGTTCAGCTTTGGCTTGAAGAGCATTAACCATTTCATCCAAGAAATCCAGCGATGGCGCAACCTCACCGGCCTCTTCCGCAAATCCGGTCGGAAGATTATTATTGAGCATCGTGTTGTCGCTAACATTGGTGTCTGTTTTATAAACCTTTCCGTTCCAACCAAACTTTGAACCCGCAACAGCGTTGAAAGTAAGACGATTGTTCTCGTTCCAAAATAATCGTCTAGAGCTTTCTATATTCATCTGAACATCAGAAGAATTAAGATTTACCATTAAAGGAGTATACGTTGCAACAAAATTCTCAAGAGTTTTCATATTCAATGATGCTTTATCATTTAAGGTTAACTCTCCATAAACAAAACCGCCATCTCCCCCTGTCAGCACCATGTTCAAAGAGCTATTTTCCAGAAATTCCGTTTTTGAATCGCTAAATCCTCGTTCCGCTGCAACAATATTCAATTGCGCATTGGCAGATACCTTCATGGCCGATAGACCTATAGCTCTTGAGGCTTTTTGGAGCATATAGATATTCAAATTTCCTGTAACTTGAACATCAGTTCCATTTAAAAGCCCGTGAGACAGAATTTTTTTATCGTCATTTCTTCCTTTTTCATAAATAAAATTATTGCCAGTGATGAGCGTATTATTTCCTAAATATATTCCTACGGAACTTATCCCTTTTTGATTATAATCTATTTGTTCCATATTGTCTATCATCAGATCAATGCTATTAATCGTAATATTAGACTTGAGGGATAGGTTAACAATTGAACTTCCAACACTCGTTCTCGTCACTCCGCGGATTGAGATATCAGAAATAACTAAATCATCAGCTTGAGTCACAATGCCGCTTGTTATATTCAATTTCTCTAAATCAATGTCGATGCTCGAGAACTTGCCGGTATCCGGTTCTTCAACGCCGTAATAGCCCACGCCGACAAGGTTTTGTCCGGCTTTTAGGCTGATTTGTCCTTCGGCTTGGATATTGCCATAAATGACGATGTTTCCTTGAACACCGCTGTCCAAAGCGGCTTTGAGTTCCGCCCAATTACTTGCAACCGCCGCAACGTTTTCTTGACTTGCAAACCATTCTTTGCTCGGGATTTTGGTTGCTGCTAGGGCTTCCGTTGCTATGGCCGAGGCTTGTTCGAGGAACGACACGCCGCTTGTCAGGCCTTGCGTTGCCGCTTGAATGGTTTGGATCCCCTGTCCCATCGCGTCTAATAAGGCGTCTAAATCCGAGGCTCTGTTTGTGAGGGCTCTGGCTTGGTAATAACTTGACGCATTATCAATAGCGGAATTGACTTTCTTGCCGGTTGAAAGCCTTTCCTGCGTCGTGTTCATTTGTTTGGAGATGTTTTTGAGGCTGTTTAAGTTACTCCGCATTGACGCCGTCAGCGTGATACTCTTTACCATATCACACCTCCCCGTTGCGAATGCGCGGAAAGCCTAGAAACTGTAGGGGGGGGGTAAGACGAGGCGTGTGCTTGAACCACCCGCGGCACCTGCCGCAAGTCCGTTCAATTCGTTGCTGTCATTTCCAAACACCACTCAAAAACCTCGTTTTTATACCTTAAAAGAAGAGCAAAAGTCTCCTTTTTACTCTCCTTTTAATCTATTATCTTTCCTCTCCGTTTCAATCTCTTTCGAAAACTTATGCAGAAGTTTTTTAATAAAAAAATCTGCCCTTTGAGCAATTACCCAAAGAGCAGACTTTTTATAAATTGCTGATATTATTTCAAAATCTTAGAAACAACACCGGCACCGACAGTGTGTCCGCCTTCACGAATAGCGAAGCGCAAACCTTCGTTCATCGCAATCGGGTGAATCAATTTTGCTGTCATTGTGATGTTATCTCCAGGCATGACCATCTCTGTTCCTTCTGGAAGTTCAATAGAGCCTGTAACGTCTGTTGTTCTGAAATAGAACTGAGGACGATAGTTTGAGAAGAACGGTGTATGACGTCCGCCTTCTTCTTTTGTCAAAATATAGCATTCGCATTTGAATTCTGTGTGCGGTGTGATAGAGCCCGGAGCGGCCAAAACTTGTCCTCTCTCGACTTCCTCTCTCTTTGTGCCGCGCAACAGAACACCGATGTTGTCTCCGGCTTCGCCCTGATCCAACAATTTGCGGAACATTTCAATTCCTGTGCAGGTTGTCTTCTGGGTCGGTCTGATACCTACGATTTCGATTTCATCGCCAACTTTCAAAACGCCTCTTTCTACACGGCCTGTTACAACCGTGCCGCGGCCTGAAATGGAGAATACATCTTCAATCGGCATCAAGAACGGTTTGTCTTTCGGACGATCCGGCTGCGGAATGTAGTTGTCTACGGCGTTCATCAATTCAATAATGGAATCATGACCAATCTTCGGATCACCATTTTCCAATACAGCCAATGCCGATCCTTTAATAATCGGAATCTCATCTCCCGGGAAGTCATAAGATTTCAACAAATCTCTGATTTCCATCTCGACCAATTCCAACAACTCCGGATCATCGACCTGATCTACTTTGTTCATATAAACGACTATCGCCGGAACACCGACCTGACGTGCCAACAAAATGTGCTCGCGTGTTTGCGGCATCGGACCATCAGCGGCTGATACAACCAAAATAGCGCCGTCCATCTGCGCTGCACCTGTAATCATGTTTTTAACATAGTCAGCGTGGCCCGGACAATCAACGTGCGCATAGTGGCGTTTGTCTGTCTCGTATTCAACGTGCGATGTATTAATGGTAATACCACGGGCACGCTCCTCAGGCGCCTTATCAATGTTTGCATAATCGACGAATTCCGCATCGCCCTTCTCGGCCAATACTTTTGTAATTGCTGCCGTCAAGGTCGTCTTGCCGTGGTCTACGTGGCCGATCGTGCCGATATTGCAGTGCGGTTTGTTCCGCTCAAACTTCTCTTTTGCCATTTTAAATTTTCTCCAAAAATAAAATTAAGTTAGTTAAATAAAAATTGTTTTTCAAAATTTCCGGACGGCAAATCAAATAGAATTCATTCGGTTTGCCGTCCGAATAAGGGTTCAAAACACTTACGCGTTTTTGGCTTTTACCTTTTCGGCAATGTCCTTCGGAACCTCAGCATAATGATCAAAGACCATTGTGAACTGAGCACGTCCCTGAGACAAAGAACGCAAGGTATTAACATAACCAAACATGTTAGCCAACGGAACCTGTGCATCAATAACACGGGCGTTCGCACGCTGATCCATTCCGTTAACCAAACCGCGGCGTGAGTTCAAATCACCGATAATATCACCCATATATTCCTCAGGCGTAACGACTTCAACCTTCATAATCGGCTCCAAAAGCTTCGGATCTGCCTGACGCATACCTTCGCGGAAAGCAGCGCGGGCAGCAATTTCAAAGCACATAACGTTAGAGTCGACCTCGTGGTAAGCACCGTCATACAGGTTGCATTTAACACCAGTTACGGGATATCCGGCAATAACACCGGCATCCATAGCCGAACGCAAACCTTTTTCAACACCGGGGATATATTCCTTAGGAACGTTACCGCCGACAACAGTGTTTTCAAATTCAAATCCTGTATAACCTTCAATGGGTTCAAATTTGATTTTAACCTTAGCAAACTGACCAGCACCACCGGATTGTTTCTTGTGGGTGTATTCAATATCGCAGGGTTTTGTAATCGTTTCACGGTAAGCAACTTGAGGCTCGCCGACATTGGCATCAACCTTAAATTCACGTTTCAGACGGTCAACAATAATCTCAAGGTGGAGTTCGCCCATACCTCTGATAATTGTCTGACCAGAATCAGGATCTGAAGAAACCTTGAAAGACGGATCCTCCATAGCCAGTCTGGACAAAGCCAAGCCCATTTTTTCAACGTCGGCTTTTGTCTTTGGCTCAACAGCCAATTCAATAACCGGATCCGGAAATTCCATATTTTCCAAAACAATCGGCTTGGACTGATCACACAAGGTATCTCCCGTTGTGGTATCTTTCAAACCGGCCAAAGCAACGATGTCGCCTGTCATGGCCTCTTTCAAGTCTTCACGTTTATTAGAATGCATCAACAACATACGGCCGACACGCTCTTTCTTATCTTTAACCGAGTTATAGACATAACTTCCAGTTGTCATAACACCCGAATAAATACGTGTAAAGGTCAAAGATCCGACAAACGGGTCGTTCATAATCTTGAAAGCTAACGCAGCCAAAGGCTGTGCATCATCAGGATGACGAACTTCTTCAGCACCTGTATCAGGGTTAACACCTTTAATGGACGGAATATCCAACGGAGAAGGCAGATAATCAACAACCGCATCCAACAAAGGCTGAACACCCTTATTTTTGAACGCTGTTCCACAGAAAACCGGAACAAAGTTCTGAGCGATTGTGCCCTTACGAATACATTTCTTCAATGTTTCAGCGGAAACCTCTTTGCCCTCCAGATAGTCTTCCATAGCCTGTTCATCTTCTTCAACGGCCATTTCAACCAACTGATGATGATATTCTTCAGCTTTTTCTTTCAAATCAGCCGGAATTTCTTTAATCTCAATCGGTGAATCTGCCGTATCGCCGGTATAAACGATAGCATTCATATTCAGCAAATCGACAACACCTCTGAAGTCAGCTTCGGCACCGATAGGCAACTGCATCGCCAAGGGTTTAGCCCCCAAGCGGTCAACAATCATATCCAAACAGCGGTAGAAGTTAGCGCCGATACGATCCATCTTGTTGCAGAAGCAAATTCTGGGAACACCGTATTTGTCAGCTTGTCTCCAAACTGTTTCGGACTGCGGTTCAACCCCAGCAACCGAATCAAAAACGGTAATGGCACCATCCAAAACACGGAGCGAACGCTCAACTTCGACTGTAAAGTCAACGTGGCCGGGGGTGTCAATCAAGTTGATTCTGTGGCCCTTCCAGAAGCAGGTTGTAGCAGCAGAGGTAATTGTAATACCGCGCTCTTGTTCCTGTTCCATCCAGTCCATGGTGGCGGCACCTTCGTGCACTTCACCAATTTTATGTGTCTGGCCTGTATAGTAAAGGATACGCTCACTGGTGGTGGTTTTACCAGCATCAATGTGCGCCATAATACCGATATTTCTATACATTTCCAATTTATGCGAACGAGCCATTATATTTTCCTATACTATATCGGGTTAAAATTTATAGTGAGAGAAAGCCTTGTTGGCTTCAGCCATTCTGTGAGTATCCTCACGTTTCTTAACGGCAGAACCTTTGTTAGACAAAGCATCTAACAATTCATTGGCAAGTCTTTCGGTCATTGTCGATTCGGAACGCTTTTGAGCGGCTTCAATAATCCAACGAATGGCTAAAGCCTGACGACGTTCAGGTCTAACCTCCATAGGAACTTGATATGTCGCACCACCGACGCGGCGGGACTTAACCTCAACCAACGGCTTAACGTTTTCCAATGCATCGGCAAATACCTTCAAAGCATCCTGTTTCGACTTGGAAGCCAAAATTTCAAAAGCCGAATAAACGATTTTCTCGGCAACGGCTTTCTTACCGTCTTCCATAATGTTATTAATAAATTTAGCAACTACCTTATCGCCGTATTTGGCATCAGGCAGCACGAGTCTTTTTTCTGCTCTATGACGACGTGACATTATCAAATCTCCTTATTTAGGTCTCTTCGCGCCGTATAAAGAACGACGTTGACGACGTTTAGACACACCTTGAGTATCCAAGGTTCCACGAATGATATGATAACGAACACCAGGCAAGTCTTTGACACGGCCTCCTCTAATCAGCACCACTGAGTGTTCTTGCAAGTTATGACCTTCACCAGGGATATAGCTGATTACTTCAAAGCCGTTGGTCAGGCGAACACGCGCAACTTTACGTAAAGCTGAGTTAGGTTTTTTAGGGGTTGTTGTATAAACCCTTGTGCAAACACCTCTCTTTTGCGGGCAAGCCTTCAAAGCCGGAACTTTGTTTCTCTTGACTTTGGGTGTTCGTGATTTACGAATTAACTGATTAATTGTAGGCATCACAAATTTCCTTAAAGTATTAGTTATTAACAAAAAACTCACAAAAATGCGATTCCTCGCCTTTTTTGAGTCTCGGAAATATAGATTCATAAAAAGATTTAGTCAAGCGCTTTTTTTCAAAGAAATTAAAGAAAGAAAAACAAAGGCCGAATAATCTATTTCAAATTTTTTATCTGAACTTTCAATGTTATCCGATGCGTCTCGTGAGGAAGCAAACAGACAGCAAAATCTCCGACATTGGAAGGCTCTACACAAACAAAAGTTTTATACTGTCCTTCGCTCATTTCAGCCAAATCTTTAGCCGGATTCCAAACAACAGTTGTTTGCGAGCCGTTCTTTTCCAGCGTAATAATCCGCTCATATCCTTTATCGACAATCTCTATCGGATTAGTCTGATCCATAAAAACAGAATCAAATTCCCCGCGGATTGCTAACTCACCATCCAAAGTATATGTCTGGCCGTCCAGCGAATTTTTGTAGCAATGCCCTTTCAAGCCTTTTATAAGAATATTATTAATGGAGCTGATATTAAAATAACAATGCAGCGCCTCGCTAAAACTAAAAGGCTCATCGCCGTTATTCGTCGTTTCAAGAGTATATTCCAATTTATCGGTCATTTTAATCAACAAACGCGCTGTTGCATCAAGTTTATATTTTTCATTAGGAATCAAAATAAATTCAGCTTCTGCTTTCTGTGCATCGGCTACCGTTTTTATTACTCGCCAATCAGAAGTGCGGGCAACCCCATGCCGAGGTAAATGATTATTCAAATCTTCTGTGGCAAACCTCGGCCAACAGATAGGTATTCCGCCGCGAATAGCTTGAGCATGATCAAATTTATTCAAATCCCCGACCCAAAAGATATCTTGATCAGTCCCTTTGGGACGATACGAAACCAATGTTGCTCCGAACAAAGCTATTTTACACTCGGCCACACCGTTAGTTAAACAAACAAAATCTCTGTCAGTCATATCTCTGATATCCTTTTCCTCTTAGATTAAGAAGTTTACATCCGTCTGACGCTTTTCGCATCATTATTTATGCTTTTTGCACAAATCGAAAGCCGCCTCTATTTAAAAGGCGGCTTTAGACTCATTTGTAACAAAGTTAAACCAACTCTGTTTTCTCTTTCACATGACCATTTTCATCATAGACATAGCGTCTCCTGACATACTTTCCCGCCAAAATCTCAGGTAAAAAATCTCTGTCAGCATCGCGCATTTCGGCATACGGAATCTGATTTTCACCCTGCCAAAAATAAAATTTTTTAAACAAAGACTAAAGTCTGTCAATCAAGGATTTATAATAATCAATAACAACCCTTACTCTTGGAATATCCTTAACCGAGCGATGTGCAAGCAGATACAAAGTCATTTTCACATCGGTCTTAATGTTATCCAAGCAAACAAGCCCCAAATTATCTTTTGCAAAAGTCATCGGCATTACTCCGACACCACCGCCTCCGATAATAACATCATTAATAACAAAACTGCTGTTTGAAATAAATGGTTCCCTCGAGGCGTGTTTCAAAGCCGTTTCTATCCTTGCTTGATAGCGATCATTCCGACGAAAAACCAATCTGTGATTTTCAAACAAATCTTTCAAACTTTGAGGATACGGATTATGTTTCAAATACTCCGATGAAGCAAAATAGCCGCAAGGAACATCTTTTTGCGCCAAGATAACCAAATCATCTCCCTTAGGCAAACGATCATAACACAAACAAATATCATAAGCCATTGAGTTCATATCTGGAATTTCATCAAAGACATCTACCTTCAAGGCAATATCTTTATATTTAGCAAAAAATTTATCGACATCTTTGGTATAAACATTTGTTCTGACATTACGACCGTAAACGACTTTAACCTCGCCTTTGGCGCTTTTATTTACCTCAGAGAGCTCTTTTGTCTTTTCAAGCAACCCTTTAACTTGATTAACAATATCAACAACCTTATCCCCGTAAAACGTCAAAGTGCATTTTCTGTTCGTAATAGACAAGAGTTTCAAGCCTAAATCTTTTTCAAGCTCAGCCAAATATTTATTAAAAGTATCAATTGAAATATTCCAATTCTTAGCAGCCTTTAATTTTCCGCCGCTTTCTTTAACAGTTTGCAGCATCATCATACTGCCAAGCATCGTCCAGTCTTTCTTAGAAAGCATGATAAGATATCCTTAAAGAAGTAACCTTAGATGTGTCTAATATATCTCTAAAAGAATCAAAATGCAACATTTATTTCTGGTTGCACAAAAAAAGAAAAAACAACCGGAAAATTGTTAACAAAAAGAGGGGAGGCAAAAACCTCCCCTTCAAATAGGATAACCTTACGGTTAGAAGCCCATACCGCCCATTCCGGCAGCACCGGCACCGCCATGTCCGCCGCAGCCGCAATTACATTCTTTTTGCGGTGCTTCGGCAACCATAGCTTCCGTCGTTACAACCAATCCGGCAACAGAAGCCGCATCTTGCAAAGCCGTTCTGACAACTTTGGTCGGGTCAATAATACCGGCTTTAATCATGTCGACATATTCGCCTTTTTGAGCATTATAACCAAAGTTGGTATCATTGCCTTCCAAAAGTTTTCCGACAACTAATGCCCCGTCAACTCCTGCATTTTCGGAAATTTGACGAATAGGAGCCTGCAAAGCTCTGCGAATAATATCAATACCAACTTTTTGGTCTTGATTTGCCGGCTCCAATTTATCCAAAGCCTTTGTAGCATACAACAAAGCGCACCCACCGCCGGCAACAACGCCCTCTTTAACGGCAGCCCGTGTAGCATGCAAAGCGTCATCTATACGGTCTTTTTTCTCCTTAACCTCGACTTCTGAAGCGCCGCCGACTTTGATAACAGCAACACCGCCGGACAACTTGCCCAAACGTTCCTGCAATTTTTCTCTGTCATAATCAGAAGACGTCTCTTCAATTTGTTTTTTAATCTGGTTAACACGAGCTTCAATCAAATCTTTCTCGCCATTACCATCAATAATGGTTGTGTCATCTTTAGAAATCTCAACACGTTTGGCTGTGCCTAACATATCCAAAGTAACATTTTCGAGTTTCATACCCAAATCTTCAGAAACGACCTGACCTCCTGTCAAAATGGCAATATCTTCCAAAATAGCTTTTCGTCTATCACCAAATCCAGGAGCTTTAACAGCACAAACTTTCAACCCGCCGCGCAATCTGTTGACAACCAAAGTAGCTAAAGCTTCGCCTTCAATATCTTCTGCAATGATAACCAAAGCCTTACCTGACTGCATAACAGCTTCCAAAACCGGAATCAACGGCTGCAGGTTAGAAACTTTTTTATCATACAACAAAATATACGGCGCATCATATTCGCAAATCATCTTGTCCGGATTTGTAACAAAATAAGGCGACAAATAACCGCGGTCAAACTGCATTCCTTCAACAACATCAAGTTCTGTTTCCAGTCCTTTGGCATCTTCAACCGTAATTACACCTTCATTGCCGACTTTCTCCATAGCCTTTGCCAAATATTCGCCGATAGAGGTATCGCCGTTGGCAGAAATCGTGCCAACCTGAGCAACTTCTGCCGATGTTTTAATGGTGACAGAACGTGATTTAACATCATTAACGACCGCTTCAACCGCCATATCAATGCCGCGTTTCAAATCCATCGGATTCATTCCGGCCGCAACGGCCTTGCAGCCTTCTTTAATAATTGCCTCGGCTAAAACAGTTGCCGTTGTTGTTCCATCACCGGCTTTATCAGCTGTTTTTTGAGCAACTTCTTTAACCAATTGAGCTCCCATATTTTCAAATTTATCAGCAAGCTCAACCTCCTTTGCAACCGAAACACCATCTTTTGTAATTTTCGGAGCACCGTAGGCTTTATCCAAAATAACATTTCTTCCTTTAGGTCCCAAAGTAACCTTGACTGTCTTTGCAAGAATTTCAACACCTTTGAGCATTTTCTCTCTGGCTGTTGTTCCGAATTCTATATTTTTTGCAACCATTTCTCTTTCCTTCTATCAAAAATTATTCTTCAACAATACCCAAAATATCGGCTTCTTTCATAATCAAACGCTCTTCACCGTTGAGTTTAACCTCTGTTCCTGACCACTTGCCGAACAAGACTTTATCTCCGACCTTAACTGTCATCGGAACAATTTTGCCATCTTCGGCTCTAAATCCGTCCCCGACAGCCTCAACAAGTCCCTCGGAAGGTTTTTCCTTTGCCGTATCCGGAATAATAATTCCGCCGGCCGTTTTTGTATTTTCTTCAAGTCTTTTAACTAAGACTCTATCATGTAAAGGTCTTATTTTCATTATAGTCATACTCCTTAAGTTTATTTTTTCTAAGCCCTTAGTTAGTTATCAAAAAAGGCCTTGTCAAGAGTCAGAATAAAAAAATTGCCCTTATTTTAAGGGCAATCAAAAATTATTTTTTGGCATCTTGCTTAACAATATCTATCATCTGAACAATTGAAGAAACAATAAAGCTGGCCACCAGCAAAAATGAAAATAAAACAACACTGATAAAGAAAACCCACGCATGCGGATAAAGCATCATAACCGGCCGTGCAATCAGCGACGCCCACCCATCCAACGTAAAGACCTGAACCAACGTAAAGGCAGCTGCGCCTAAGTTTCCGAATGCAGCAAAGGTATCCCCGAATAAATTAACGGCTATAATCGCAAACACATAAAAGAAAACGGCAAATATAGCCAAAAACGAAACAAAAGAAGGAAGCAAAGCCAAAAACACCTGGACCAGATTATTCATACGAGAAAAACGATTAACATACTTCAACAGCCTAAACAGCCTGAATGTCCGCAAAACAATAAAAGCACTCATAAACGGCAGTGACGAAACAAGAACTATTACCAAATCAAAAACATTCCAGCCGGATTTAAAAAAGGCACGTTTCAATGCTATAATCTTTAAAAACATCTCCGCCATAAAAATGCCCATAAAAACTCTGTCCAGCAAAAACAGGCCGTTATCAAAATAAAATTCCATCGTTGGCGAAGTCAACAGCCCCAAAACGACTGCATCCGCCAAAATAACGCCCATAATAAACATATCAAAGCTGAATCCAGTTACCAACTTAGCTAACCGACGTTGATCATCATTATAATAAAGCTGTTTAACAAATTTATCAAATGTCGAACTCTTTTTAGCAGGCATTTCTTATCTCCTCGTTCAAAAAATCCTTCAATTATTCTATCCTAAAAAAGCCAAAAAGCAACAATTATTCCGGACAAAGCAAGCATCGGTCCGAAGGCCAAAACACGCCGCCGCCTTAAACAGGCATACCCAATACCGAAAAACGATGAGAGGACAACAACATAAAGAAGCCCCTCCACACCCAGCCAAGCCCCGAGAGCAGCCAAAAGTTTAATATCTCCGCCGCCGAAAGCATCTTTCCGATACCAAACCATCAACAAGCTGGCCAATACCGGCAAAAAATAACCGATAAAGGCGCCCAAAGCCGCCTCATTCGGCATAACAAAACCATTTCCAATAACTGACGCCACAAAACCGATTATCAATAAAGGGACGGTCAAAATGTCAGGCAGTAAACACGTCCTGAAATCTATTTCGGCTAAAAGAAACAAAATTAAAAAATAGGTAGAAAGGAATGACAATCCCAGACTTCCAAAATGAAGATATGCCGCTCCGATAACAAAAGCAGTTAAGAAACCGAAACCAACCGAACGTGCAAAAAAAAGTCTGTAAAGTTTGTTCCTTCTGTAATTCTTATTTTTTTTCCCCCATCTGAAAAGCTCAACAAGCGCACCGGCAAAAGTCGCCGGCATAAATTTGGCAAAACGTCTGGCTGCATAGGGAATAAAGCCCCCGAAAACAAACGCAACAAACAAATATCCCGTCATAAGAGCCCCCGATTTATGTTCCTAAACCCCATAAGAAAAATACTTAACACTTTGATAGACGACAATTCTCTTAACGGCCGCAAAAGTTAACTCATTATTTCCATAGACAATACGCCCATTTTCAGCAGGAAGTTTTCCATTCCGAAGCTGATACTCTCTGACATCACGCAAATTCATAACAATTCCATTCGAAAACTGAACTTCCCACCCGTAAGTATCATATCCGACATTCACATGAATAGTCTTACATTCCTCGTCCGCAACAAATTCTCCGCTTTCAAAACCTTTGGAAATCGTAAAAACTTTATCGGCAGATGTGCCCGAATACCAACGCAGATTGCCGATATTTCCAACCGAATTATCAGAAGAAATCGGATAAACTTCCGATGGAGATGATGTTTCAGAAGTTATATGCTCTTCCGGCAAACTCTCCTGATAAGAAAATGTTTCAGAATTATCTTCCTCAGAAGAATCAAATGTCGGATTCTCAGAATCTTCTCCCATATGATCTGTTGCCGATACCAAATAGGAATCTCCCTCGGGAAAAGCGTCTGTCTCATCAAAAGGCCTATCCTTACTCCCGCTTGCTGCCTCAGGAACAACCTCAGAATGGTTTTCTTCCGGCAGAGAAATGTTAACAGCTTCTTCCGGCGCCCCCTCTTTTGCCTCCGAAAGAATATCATCAAGCGCTAAATCTTCAAAATTTTCTGTTTCGTCAACCATTTCAAATCCTCTTCTTTACAGGGGCAGCTCAATAACGACTCTCAATCCGCCCAAGGGACCGTCTTCCAAATTTATTTTTCCGCCATGAGCCGTAATAATATCACGGGTAATTGCCAGCCCAAGACCTATTCCGCCGGTTTCTTTATTGCGGGAATCTTCCAAACGATAAAAAGCTCTGAAAACATCCTCCCTTTTATCTTTCGGAATCCCCGGACCGTTATCATCGACAATAATCCTAACACATCTCGTTCCGTTTTCAATCCGAACAATAACTTTTTTACCATATCGACAGGCATTTGCAACAATATTTGTAATAGCCCGCCGTAAGGACTGTTCCTTAGCCACAATTTCTATTTTTTCTTTAGACGAAATAAATTTAACTTTTGCAGGACCTATTTTAAAGCGATTAACAATGTTTTTGACAAGCCCGTTCATTTCAAAGCTTGACGCCTGCTCATCTTTTTCACCGCGCACAAAAGCCAAATACCCGTTAAGCATTTTTTCCATTTCATCAATATCGGCTAAAAAATCCCGCTTATCTTGAGAATTTTCCATCATGGTAACCATAAGCTTCATTCGAGTCAGCGGTGTGCGCAAATCATGAGAAATACCGGCAAGCATTTGCGTCCGCTCCATAATCTGCTTCAAAATTCTTTGTTTCATCTTCAAAAAAGCTCGGCCGGCCAAACGAACCTCTGACGACCCGTAAGGTTTAAATCCGTCATCATCAATTCCCTTTCCGAAATTTTCCGCTGTCCGTGCCAAATCCGAAATAGCCCTTACCTGAATTCTTAAAAACAACACCGACACCAAAAACAACAAGACCGATGTCGCAACCATCCAGACAACAAACATAAAAATAGATGAAGAAAAGATTTTTTTCTTAGTACAAGCCGCCCGATAAACCACTCCGTCTTTCTTGATTGTAACAACCAAATCACTGCCGGAGGCCGCCTTTTCATTCAAAACAACAAACCATTCCCCCGACGGAAAAGTCTTAGCCAAAGCCTCTTTCAAATAAAGAACAACTATTGAATCTGTCGGCAAAACATCTTTATCGTCAAAAACGTTTTCCATATCATAAACTTTAAAATCTATCTGAAAGCTGTCTCTAGCCAATTGCCGAAGAGATGTTTTTGGAAACCCGCCTTCATGCAATTTAACCAAAGCCTGAATATCATCAACCAAATTCTCGGACAACCGCCGCCCCATGCGGCCCCAGCTTCCGTCAAAGAAGACGACGACAGAGACTATTTGAACAACAATTAAGGGAATAAAAATCAACAACATTGTCCTGAAAAACAATGTCCTCGGTAACAAGCGCCGCCGCCAAAAAGTAAGCCTGTCTTCAAATTTTTGAGGAAGTTTAATATGCATTCATCTATTTCCTAATCAGCTAAAAGCATATACCCTTTTCCGCGTAAAGTTTGCAAATAACGGGGATTTTTAGAATCTTTCTCTATTTTTTTTCTCAAACGCGTAATTTGAACATCTATTGATCTCGGAGATTGGCCGGCACCTAAAATTTCGGATAATTTTTCCCTAGAAAAAACCTGTCCGCTTTTAGCCCCCAAAATATTCAATAAACTTTGCTCCACCGGAGTAATATGCAAAAGCTCTCCCCGCTTAGAAAATAACTCTTTGGTTTGCATATCAAAAACACACAAACCCAAGTCTAATCTTCTGTTCTCCTTTTTCTCGGCCGGTGTTCGCCTCAAAATACTTCCGATACGCAGCAAAAGTTCTTTAGGTTCAAAAGGCTTCGCTACATAATCGTCCGCCCCTTGTTCCAATCCGGAGATTCTATTTTCAACATCGCCCATTGCTGTCAGCATGATAACAGGAACGGCGCTCTCCTGCCGAAGTTTATTCAAAAACTCAAATCCGTTTTCCTGCGGCATCATAACATCTACAATAAGCAGATGAAACTTATACTGTGTCAACATAAGCCGAGCTGAGGCAGCATCTTTTGCCGCCGAAACGAGATACCCGTTCTCACGAAGGAACCTTTGTAAAAGATTCCTCAAACGGGTATCATCATCAACAACCAAAATATGTTTTTGCTCCTGCTCCATACAAGCTTACCTTAAAAATTATACAGATTTTTTAGAAGAGGCTTTCTTCTTTATGGCTTTCGCGTTCTTAGTTGTTTTGGCAACTTTATCTTTTGCCAAAAGAACCGGTTTTTTTAATTTTTCCAATGGAAGCTTAGGCATAGGCGGAATCTTAGCACACTTTTCGGTTTCACTGATGTAGTCCAAACTTTTTTGAAAATACTGGTATCCGGTAATAAATGTTAAAATACCGGCAATCCACAACAAAACCTCGCCAATACCGCCCCAATACCAAACACCTTTTAAAAGAATCATGGATAGAGCCGTCATTTGAAATCCTGTTTTCCACTTAGCCAAACGCGTAACGGGAAGGCCGACATTAACCTCTCTCAAAAACTCTCTCAATCCCGAAACAAGCAATTCACGGCACAAAATAACAATAACAGGAATAAAGCTTAATTTCGTTTCGACCATTCCGGGCTTAGCCAATAACACAACCAACGCAGATGTAACCAGCAGCTTATCAGCAATCGGATCAAGCAGACGCCCCAAAGCAGAGGTCTCTCCGCGGGCACGCGCCAAATACCCATCAAAATAATCCGTAATCGAAGCAATGATAAACAAAACTGCCGCAAAAACAGCCCACCACATTGATGTGATATAGACAGACAAAAAGATTGCGGGAATAACGACAATCCGAGAGATTGTCAACAAATTTGGAAGCGTATACATAGTTTTTCATCCGATATTAAAGTTAACTTTTTTCTTATACTAAGTCATTATTTTTAATTATGAAAGTAGTTATAAATGTTTTCCGCTGTTTTTTTACTAATTCCTTCAACTTTCATCAAATCATGTAAATTTGCCTCTGCTACATCCTGCGCCGAACCAAAATATTTCAAAAGATCGGCCTTGCGTTTACCGCCTATTCCCTCAATCTCATCAAGGGACGATTTATACATTGATTTTCCACGTTTTTGACGGTGTGTCCCGATAGCAAAACGATGTGCTTCATCTCGCAAATTTTGCAAATAAAATGCCAACGGAGACCGATATTCAAGCATAAAGCTTTCTTTATCTTTCAAGTGATAATATTCCCGTCCGGCATTTCTATCCGGTCCTTTGGAAATAGCAATAATCTCTATTCCCGTCAAATCATATCCGGCCAACGCCTCATAAACGGCATTAAGCTGCCCGCGTCCGCCGTCAAGCAAAATAACATCAGGCTTATTTTCGGGCGTCAATTTATCAAAACGCCGACGCAAAACCTCTTTCATAGAGGCAAAGTCATCTTGTGTATTCAAATTTTCTTTTATATCAAACTTACGATAGTTCTTTTTATCAAATCCGTTCGGCGTCGCCACAATCATAGCCCCGACAGCATAGCGTCCCTGAATGTGAGAATTATCATAAACTTCTATCCTTTTGGGAATATCCGGCAAACCAAACACATCTTTGAAATTTTCCAAATTAGTCTTAACTGAGGCTTCCAAGGCAACTTTGCGGCGAATAGCATCTTGAGCATTTTTAACGGCAAACTGAGCTAATTTAAACTTATTTCCGCTCTTTGGAAAAATAATCTTTGCCCCCAGAGCCTGCTCCCAAAATTCGGGATTATCCAAATATTCTCCGATAATAATCTCTTTCGGAGACTGGTGTTCCCCATAAAATTCCGTTAAAAAAGCTTCCAAAACTTCTTGTATCTCTGCCCCTTCTGTCTGAGCCGGAAAATAAACCGCATTGCCGCAGTTTTGACCTGACCTGATAAAAAAGATTTCTATTCCGAACAATCCATCTTCACAAGCAACACCGATGACATCAGCTGAAACAAGCCCTGAATATTCGACATTCTGACGCGCTTGTATTGTGCTCAAAGCACGAATTCTATCACGCAAAACCAACGCCGTTTCAAAATCACACGACGCGCTGGCTTTTTCCATTTGTTCAGAAAGTTCTTTTTGGATAGTTGTATTCTTCCCCTCCAAAAACGCAACAGCCTTATTCACAAGTTCTCGATAATCCCCAGCCGAAATTTTGCCGACACACGGTGCCGAACAGCGTTTAATTTGATACATCAAACACGGACGGACTCTGTTCTTAAAAGAAACATCTCGACAAGAGCGCAGCAAAAAAGCCTTTTGTAATATATCAACCACCGCATTAACAGCAGCAACACTGGCAAAAGGCCCAAAATACTTCTTCTTGTCTTTGCGGCTTCCTCGATATTTGGACAACCTCGGATACTCAGCCTCCACGTCAATAACCAAATGAGGAAAAGTCTTATCATCTTTAAGAAGAATATTGTATCGAGGTTTAAATTTTTTAATCAGTTCATTTTCAACAAGCAATGCCCTTGCTTCATTTTCAACAACAATAAACTCCATACGATTTATCTGCGCAACCATTTGCTGCAAACGCACAGGAAGTTTATTAAGATGGGAATAGGCAACAATCCGTTTTTTAATATTTTTGGCTTTTCCGACATACAAAACAGTCTCGGATGCATCAATCATCCGATATACGCCGGGCTTTTCCGGCGCAATTTTAATATATTCCTTTAAAGTCTCAAGCCCTTTTTGAATATCAAACATTTTTAAAACCTTTTCCTCTATTATAGGCACTAAAAAAAATATCTCAACAAAAAACCTCCCGATTTTTATCGGGAGGTTTTTAAGACGTTCGTCAAACAACTATGCGTTAGACGATGTTTCCTGAGCCTCGGCTTCTGGAAGAGCTGCAGCTTGAGCTGCCGCGCTTTCTTCTTTCAAGGCTTGGATTTCTTTATCGTTTTGAGCTGCAACTTTCTTCAAGGCTCTCAAGACTGTTCCTGTTCCAGCCGGGATTAAACGGCCGACAATAACGTTCTCTTTCAAACCTCTCAAATCGTCAACTTTTCCTTCAACAGCCGCTTCTGTCAAGACACGAGTTGTCTCTTGGAAAGATGCCGCCGAAATAAACGATTTTGTTTGCAAGCTGGCTTTGGTAATACCAAGCAAAACAGGCATCGCCTCAGCAGGCGTTTCGCCGGCTTCAATAACCTTGGCATTTTTCTGTTCAAACTCATCAGCATCAACCTGTTCGCCGATTAAGAACGTTGTATCTCCGGGGTTGGTAATCTCAACTTTACGCAGCATCTGAGAAACAATAACCTCAATGTGCTTATCATTGATTTTAACACCTTGCAGACGATAAACATCTTGAACTTCCTTAACCAGATACTCTGCCAATTTCTCGACACCCAAAACACGCAAAATATCATGCGGAGCAGGTGTTCCGTCAACCAAAGCATCCCCCTTCTTAACGGTATCCCCGTCTTGAACAACCAAATGACGTCCTTTCGGAATCAAATATTCAACAGGGTTGCCTTTAGCAGGAACAACGGTAATCCGCTGTTTAGCTTTATAATCCTTACCAAATTCAACAACACCATCGATATCCGAAATAATTGACGGATCCTTAGGTCTGCGGGCTTCAAACAACTCGGCAACACGCGGCAAACCACCGGTAATATCCTTTGTTTTTGAAGATTCGCGCGGAATTCTGGCAATAACATCGCCGACCTTGACTTCGTCGCCGTTTTCAACCGACAAAATCGCATCAGCAGACATATAATACCGAACTTCTTTACCATTATCAAAAGTAACTTGTTTACCTTTGGCATCTTTCAGGATAATACTGGGTTTCAAGCCGGCACTGGCTGAATTTGAACGCCAATCAATAACCGTCTTCGAAACAATACCTGTTGTCTCATCGGTAACTTCTTTAACAGAAACATTGTTAATCAAATCAACCAATTCAACCTTACCGGCTTTTTCGGTAATAACAGGAACCGTAAACGGATCCCACTCGGCAACTTTCTGACCTTTCTTAACCTTATCGCCTTCCGAAACCAAAAGTTTTGTTCCGTAAGGAATGTTGTGGCGGGATTTTTCACGTCCCTGTGCATCAACAACGATAATTTCGCAGTTACGAGACAAGACCAATCCATGACCTTCAGAGTTGGTTACGATGTGGCCATTTTCAAGTTTAATCACACCGGCAAACGGAATTTCGACAGACGCCTGCTCAGCACCTTTCTGAGCCGCACCACCGATGTGGAAAGTTCTCATGGTCAATTGGGTTCCCGGTTCGCCGATGGACTGAGCCGCAATAACACCGACAGCCTCGCCGACATTAACCGGCGTTCCGCGAGCCAAGTCACGACCATAACAAGCCGCACAAACACCATGTTTGGATTCGCAAGTCAATACCGAACGAATTTTAACTTGTTCGACACCAGCCGCTTCAACAACTTCGACATCGTTCTCGTCAATCAGTTTGCCTTTCTTAACCAAGACTTCGCCTGTTTCCGGATGAACAATGTCTTCTTGAATGGTGCGTCCCAAAATACGATCGCCGATAGAAACAATAACATTACCACCGTCAACAACCGGACGAACAATAATGCCTCTTTCCGTTCCGCAATTTGTCTCTGTAACAACAACGTCCTGAGCGACATCAACCAAACGACGCGTCAAATAACCGGAGTTAGCAGTTTTCAAAGCCGTATCGGCCAAACCTTTACGAGCACCGTGGGTCGAATTAAAGTATTCCGACACAGTCAAGCCCTCTTTAAAGTTCGAAATAATCGGCTGTTCGATAATTTCGCCAGACGGCTTAGCCATCAAACCGCGCATACCGGCCAATTGGCGCATTTGAGCAGCAGAACCACGAGCACCGGAGTGAGCCATCATATAAACAGAGTTAATATAACCATGCTCTGTTTTAGAAATGTTTTTCATCATTTCATCTGCAACTTTATCCGTGCAAGATGCCCAAATATCAACAACTTTATTGTATTTCTCGCCCTTCGTAATCAAACCGTTTTGATACTGTTCTTCAAATTCCTTAACCTGAGCCTCTGTTTCGGCAATCAAAGCTTTCTTGGCATCAGGAACAATCAAATCGTCCTTGCCGAAAGAAATACCGGCCTTACAAGCATTGGTAAAGCCCAAAGTCATAATCTTATCGACAAACATGCAAGTCTCTTTCTGACCGCAATGACGATAAATCGTGTCGATAATTTCACCGATTTCTTTCTTACGCAGCAATCTGTTAACCAACGAGAACGGAACATTTTTATGTTTCGGCAAAGTCTCGGAAACAATAATACGTCCCGGTGTTGTCTCAACCAAACCATATTTAATGTTGCCCTCATCATCAACATATTCCATACGGCATTTAATCTTAGCATGAAGATCAACAACTTTCTCATTCAAAGCCAACTGAACTTCATTGAAGTCAGAGAAAATCATTCCCTCGCCGTTCATTCCCTCGGCATCATATGTCAGGTAATAAATACCCAAAACCATGTCTTGTGTCGGAACAATAATCGGCTTACCAGATGCCGGAGACAAAATGTTGTTTGTAGACATCATCAAAACACGAGCTTCCAACTGCGCTTCAATAGACAACGGAACGTGAACGGCCATTTGGTCGCCATCGAAGTCGGCGTTGAACGCAGTGCAGACCAGCGGATGCAGGTGAATGGCTTTTCCTTCAACCAAAACCGGTTCAAAAGCCTGAATACCAAGTCTGTGCAAAGTCGGCGCACGGTTCAGCAAAACAGGATGCTCTCTGATGACTTCTTCCAAGATATCCCAAACTTCCGGACGCTCTTTTTCAACCATGCGTTTAGCAGCTTTGATTGTCGTGGCATGTCCGTAAAGTTCCAATTTGGCATAAACAAACGGCTTAAAGAGTTCCAAAGCCATCTTTTTGGGCAGGCCGCACTGCTGCAGTCTCAATTCCGGTCCGACTGTAATAACCGAACGGCCAGAATAGTCAACACGTTTACCCAACAAGTTCTGACGGAAACGACCTTGTTTACCTTTGAGCATATCGGACAAAGATTTCAACGGACGTTTGTTTGTTCCCGTAATAGCACGCGCTCTGCGGCCGTTATCAAACAAGGCGTCAACAGACTCCTGCAGCATTCTCTTTTCGTTACGGATAATAATATCCGGCGCATGCAGTTCAATCAATCTTTTCAGACGATTGTTGCGGTTGATAACGCGGCGATACAAATCGTTCAAATCAGATGTCGCAAAACGACCTCCGTCCAACGGAACCAACGGACGCAGCTCAGGCGGAATAACCGGCAAAACGGTCAAAATCATCCATTCAGGTTTTGTATTCGACTCAATAAAAGATTCAATAATTTTCAATCTTTTAACAAGCTTTTTGCGTTTAGCTTCCGAAGCATTGTCCTTCAATTCAGCACGAATAGTCTCTCTTTCGGCTTCCAAATCAATTGAAGAAAGAATTTCCTTCAACGCCTCAGCACCAATACCGGCACGAAAAGCTTCTTCACCATATTCGTCAATAGCTTCCTGATACTGATCCTCAGTCAACAACTCGTTAACAGACAAGGGCGTCAAACCCGGTTCAATAACAATATAGCTCTCGAAATACAGAACACGCTCCAAAGCTTTCATCGGAATATCCGTCAAGAGCGAGATACGGCTCGGCAGCGACTTCAAAAACCAAATATGCGCAACCGGAGCAGCCAACTCAATATGCCCCATTCTCTCACGACGAACCTTAGAGAGTGTAACTTCAACACCGCATTTTTCGCAGACAATGCCGCGGTATTTCATTCTCTTATATTTGCCGCACAAGCACTCATAGTCCTTAACAGGACCAAAAATTCGAGCGCAGAACAAGCCGTCTCTTTCCGGCTTAAACGTGCGGTAGTTAATGGTTTCGGGTTTCTTAACTTCACCATACGACCAAGAACGAATCTGTTCGGGAGAAGCAATCGAAATCTTGATTTTATCAAATGTTTCGGCAGAAACCTGCTGACCAAAATATTTTGCAATATCATTCATCTTATACTAACTCCTTTACATTAAATTTCATCGTTCAAAAGTTCAATATTCAAGCACAAGGACTTAATTTCCTTAGTCAAAACATTGAATGACTCCGGAATACCCGATTCGAATGAATCTTCACCTCTGACGATAGCTTCGTAAACCTTGGTTCTACCGTTAACATCATCAGACTTAACGGTCAGCATTTCTTGCAAGGTATAAGCAGCACCATATGCCTGCAAAGCCCAAACTTCCATTTCGCCGAAACGTTGTCCGCCGAACTGAGCTTTACCGCCCAAAGGCTGTTGTGTAACCAAACTGTATGGTCCAACAGAGCGGGCGTGCATTTTTTCATCAACAATGTGGTGCAGCTTAATCATATAAATGATACCGACAGTAACTTTACGATCAAATTTTTCACCGGTGCGGCCGTCATAAAGGTCAATCTGACCCGACGTCGGCAAACCGGCCATTGTTAACATCTGATTGATATCATCTCCGGTAGCGCCGTCAAAAACAGGCGTTGCCATCGGGATACCATTCTTCAGGTTCGGAATCATTTGATCCAAATCCTTAGATGTCATTTTTTCAATCTCACGTTTATACTGTTTTTCGCCGTAAATTTCTTTCAATTTAGAACGCAGTTCCGTTTCTTTCTTATGGCCGGCCTTAACTTGTTCCCAAAGCTCATTAACCTGTTGTCCGAGCTTTTGAGCAGCCCAGCCCAAGTGAGTTTCAAGAATTTGACCGACGTTCATACGAGACGGAACGCCCAACGGGTTCAAAACGATGTCAACCGGTGTGCCGTCTTCCATATAAGGCATATCCTGCAGCGGCAAAACGCGGGAAATCGTTCCTTTGTTACCATGGCGGCCAGCGATTTTATCTCCGGATTGAATTTTACGTTTTGTAGCAATAAAGACTTTAACCATCTTCAAAACGCCAGGCAGCAAATCATCACCGCGCTGAACTTTTTCAACCTTGTCGTCAAAATGTTTCTGAACTTTTTCGACACGGGCATCAAAAGCAGCCAGCAATTCTTCCATATTGCCCATAACAGCCTCGTCTTTAACAACAATCTTGCGCCATTGAGAAGACGGAATACCTTCCAAATCTTTGGCTTCAATCGTTGCGTTCTTAGCAATAGTGCCTTTCGGAGCATCAACAACCTTCTGTCCGACAAGCATTGTCTTCAAACGAGCCTCAACGTTGCGGCGGATAATGGCAATCTCATCATCGCGGTCTTTTGCCAATTGGGAGATTTCTTGCTGTTCAATAGACAAAGCTCTCTCATCTTTCTCAACACCTCGGCGCGAGAAGACATGAACATCAACCACAATACCCTCAATACCCGGCTGAACGCGCAAAGACGTATCACGAACATCAGAAGCCTTTTCGCCGAAGATAGCTCGCAGCAGCTTCTCTTCCGGAGTAACTGGAGATTCGCCTTTCGGTGTAACTTTACCGACCAAAATATCGCCAGCTTTAACCTCAGCACCGATATAAACAATACCGGCCTCATCCAAATTACGCAAAGCATCTTCACCAACGTTCGGAATATCACGTGTGATTTCTTCTTGACCCAACTTTGTATCGCGAGCCATAACTTCAAATTCTTCAATATGAAGCGATGTAAAGACATCATCACGAGAAATTCTTTCCGAGAGCAAAATCGCGTCTTCATAGTTCAAACCATTCCAAGGCATAAAGGCGACCAAAACGTTTTTACCCAACGCCAATTCGCCCATGTCCGTGCATTGTCCGTCAGCCATAATATCGCCGGCCTTAACTTCATCGCCGACTTTAACCAACGGAATTTGGTTAATGCAGGTATTTTGGTTAGATCTACGGAACTTCTGCAAACGATAAATATCAACACCGGCATTAGCAGCATGTTCGTCCTTTGAACGAACAACAATACGGTTGGCATCAACAGCATCAACAATACCGTCAGCCTTACAAACAACAGTTGCACCGGAATCTTTTGCAACAACAGCTTCAACACCTGTTCCGACCAACGGCGCCTCAGAGCGCAGCAACGGAACACCTTGACGCTGCATGTTTGATCCCATCAAAGCACGGTTTGCGTCATCGTTTTCCAAGAACGGAATCAAAGCCGTCGCCACAGAAACCAATTGTTTCGGAGAAACGTCAATAAAGTTGATTTCTTCCGGTTTGGCAAATTCAAATTCGCCGGCTTTGCGGCAAGCAACCAATTCATTGGCAAAATGTCCGTCGTCTTTAACCTTAGCATTAGCTTCGGCGATTTTATATTTACCTTCTTCATCAGCAGACAAATAAACAACTTCCGACGTAACAACACCATCAACAACCTTACGATACGGACATTCAATAAAGCCGTATTTGTTGATTCTGGCGTATGTAGACAAAGAGTTAATCAAACCGATATTCGGTCCTTCAGGCGTTTCAATCGGGCAGATACGGCCGTAGTGTGTCGGATGAACGTCTCGAACTTCAAATCCGGCACGATCGCGGCTCAAACCACCGGGACCCAAGGCAGACAAACGACGTTTGTGCGTAATCTCGGACAACGGATTGTTCTGATCCATAAATTGGGAGAGCTGAGAAGATCCGAAGAACTCTCTGATAACAGATGCAATCGGTTTGGCATTAACCAAATCCTGCGGCTTAACATTATTCAGGTTTTCAGAAGACATTCTTTCACGAATGGCTCTTTCCATACGCAACAAGCCCATACGGTATTGATTTTCCATCAATTCGCCGACCGAGCGGACACGACGATTGCCTAAGTGGTCAATATCATCAACTTCGCCCTTGCCATCGCGCAATTCAACCATATGCTTAACAATGCGCAAAATATCATCTTTACGCAGCGTGCCCAATGTATCCGGAGCATCTTCAAAAGAAATATCCAATGCCGTATTGATTTTAACACGACCAACCGAAGACAAATCATAACGATCTTTATCAAAGAACAAAGATCTGAACAACGCATCTGCGGCTTCGTATGTCGGAGGATCGCCCGGACGCATAACACGGTAAACATCAAGCAAAGCCTCTTCGCGGCAGGAGTTTTTATCAATAGCCAATGTATTACGGATATAAGGTCCGACATTAACGCCGTCAATAAAGAGCGTCTTAATCTCTGAAATCTTATTAGCCGTTAATTTATCCAAAAGCTCTTGAGTTATTTCATCGCCGGCCTCAGCCAAAACTTCGCCTGTTTTGGCAACGACAATATTATCAGCCAAGAATTTGCCAAGAATTTTCTCTTTAGCAACTTTGTAATAAGCCAATCCATCATCGGCCAACTTCTGAGCCGAACGAGCCGTCAATTTTTTACCGGCTTCCCAAACGGTTTTACCTGTTTCGGCATTAACCAAATCAAAATCAAATTTAACACCTTTCAGGCGAGCCGGCTCAAATTTAACTTTCCAATCTTTTTTAGAAGTCTCATAAGTATCGACATCATAGAAATAATGCAAAATTTCTTCTTTATCCATACCCTTAATTTCGGAAGGGTCAATATGTTTCCCCTGTTTGGCCAATTTTGCAATTTTATCTTCCGTTTCTTTAGAATACAGAGAATACAAAACAGAAGTAACCGGCAATTTACGACGACGGTCAATACGCGCATAAACCAAGTCTTTGGCATCAAATTCGAAATCAAGCCAAGAACCGCGATACGGAATAATTCGGGCTGCAAACAAATATTTACCGGAAGAAACGGTCTTACCCTTATCATGGTCAAAGAAAACACCCGGAGAACGGTGCATTTGCGAAACAACAACACGCTCCGTCCCGTTAAAAATAAAGGTTCCCTTATCCGTCATCAACGGAATATCGCCCATATAAACATCTTGTTCCTTGATGTCATGGATAGATTTGGCACCAGTAGCCTCATCAGTATCCCAAACAACCAAGCGCAGCGTCGCCTTAACGGGCGCCGCATAAGTCATATCTCTTTTGATACATTCATCAACATCATATTTCGGTGTCTCGAGTTCATATTTAACAAACTCCAATTCGCCGTTTCCGGAAAAATCTTTAATCGGAAAAATAGATTTGAAAACTTCTTCCAAACCGAATTCACATTTTTCGGCACCATTGGCCTCAATAAAATTGTTATAAGAACCGGTCTGAACTTCGATTAAACTCGGCATATCGGCAACAGCGTCGATTCGGCCAAAGTTTCTTCTTACACGTCTTTTGCTCGTATAAGATTCTTTCATTGTATTCTTATCCTTATCTATCTGAAAATCCTGCGACAATACTGTCAAAGCTCAAAAAGCCCGAACCCCGTTCGCAAGAGGTTAAAACATGTTTTTTATTTTTTTTTGAAAAAGCGATTCTTTTATAAAGCCCATCACCCCGAAAGCCTTGCGCTCTCTCGATTAGGCTGACAAAAAATAATAATGCATTATTACGTTTAAACACGTGCGATTCTTACCACATTTTTTTTAGATTGCAAGAGCTTATTTCATTGAAAAGACTCTTTTTTCATCAAAAAACACCGCCCTATTCAGAGCGGTGTTTCAAAATTGAAAGAAACTAAAAACTACTTAGCTTTTTTAGCAGTTGTTTTTTTCGCAGGCTTCTTTTCTTCAGCCTTGGCTTCTGTTTCCTTTGCAACTTTCTTTTCAGCCTTTTTCTCAGCTTTCTTTTCTTCAGCTTTAGCCTCAGCAGCAGCTTCCTTTTCAGCGGCAGCAATAGCAGCTTTTTCAGCAGCAACGCGAGCCAAATCTTTAGCGCCTTTAGCCTTTACATCGCGGTCAACCAACTCAACGATAGCCATATCAGCACAATCACCATAACGGAAACCGGCGCGCAAAACGCGTGTGTAACCACCATTACGGTTTTTATAACGCTCGGCCAAAGTCGAGAATAATTTGGCAACAACTTCTTCATCACGCAAGAAAGCCAATGCCTGACGGCGATTGTTAAGCTGGCCTTTTTTGCCCAAAGTAATCATATTATCAACAAAAGTGCGTAGCAATTTAGCGCGTTGAACAGTAACTTTAATCTGTTCATGCAGCAAAACGGCAGCTGTCAAGTTAGAGAACAAAGCCTTGCGGGCATTTGTATCCATATTCAATTTTTTCTGTTTCATTCCATGTCTCATGGCATTTTCCTTTCAAATGTTGCCGGCTTGCAAGGCAAGCCCGATAAATCCAAACAGCGAATACTACCTTCATAAATATCCGCACTTCAACGGAGTCTCTCTTAAAAAGAGTCCGCCCAAAGTTGAGCGGACTGTAACCGATAAATAATTTAATTGCAAGCATTTTTATCAAAAAAAGCTATTTTAAATGGCTTTTAAGATATAGTCGCTGATTTTTTCGGCATAAAAAGACGGATCCGAAACCGTCTCGCCCTCGGCAACCTTTGCCTGATCCAGCAAAATTTTACCGATTTCTTCAATCTTGGGTTTATTGGTTTCATCCGCAGTCATTTCGGATAATTTGATAATCAGCGGATGATACGGATTCAATTCAAGAATTCGGGTCGAGGCAAACGCTGTCTGCTGCTGATGCGTCCGCATCAAACGCTCCAAATGCAGGCTCATCTGCCCGTTTTCGACAGTCAGGCTGACCGGAGACGTCGTTAATTTTTCGGTAACAGAAACCGTGCCGACTTCCTCTTTCAACACCTCTTTCAACATCTCACAAAGCTTAGTCATACTACCGTCATCGGCCTTTTTCTCCTGTCGTTTCCAGCTCATATCCACATCAGCCTGCGACACATGCTTAACAGCATATCCTTTATAATTAGGCAAGACCTGCGGCCAAAACTCGTCAATCGGATCATTCATCAACAAAACCTCGATTCCTTTTTGTTTAAAAGCTTCCAATTGCGGATTATTGCGTAGGACGCGGATATCATCGCCCGTAATATAATAGATAGTCTTTTGATCCTTGCCGCAGCGGGAAATATAATCATCAAGCGTGGTCATTTTCTCCTCATCGACCGTTGAATAGAAATAAGACAAACCGGCAATTTCTTCTCGATTCTTAAAGTCTTCGTAAATACCCTCTTTCAAAACAATTCCGAAAGCTTTCCAAAAGGTCATATAGTCATCATAATTTTTGCTGCGTTTTTGAAGCTCTTTCAGCAAACGGCTGATTGTTCCGGCCTTAATCTTTTCAATCAGGGGCGAATGCTGAAGCATTTCCCTTGAAATATTCAGCGGCAAATCAGCACTATCGATAATTCCTCTGACAAATCTCAAATAATTCGGCATCAATTCTTCAACCTTATCCGAAATAAAGACCTTATTAATATAGAGTTTCAAAGACGTCCGCTTATCTGGCTGAAACAAATCATAGGGCGCGTTTGAGGGAACAAACAGCAATCCCGTATACTCAATATTTCCTTCCGCTTTAAAATGAAGTGTCAGCCACGGCTCGTCAAAATTATGCGAAATATGCTGATAAAAATCCTTATACTGGTCTTTTGTAATCTCGGCCTTATTGCGCGTCCACAAAGCCGATCCTTTATTAACCGTCTCTTCGCCGGCTTTCCCCAAATTCAGCACAATCGGATAGGCAATATGATCTGAATAAGTTCTGATAATCTGACGCAGATAAATTGTATCGACATAATTTTTCTCGTCTTTTTTCAAAAAGAGTTTAATTTCCGTTCCGTTAACGGGCTTTTCAGCCTCGGTAATTTCAAAACCGTCCACTCCGTTAGACACCCATTTCCAAGCCTTATCTTCACCGGCCTTTCTGGTTAATATCTCAACCTTATCAGCAACCATAAATGCCGAATAAAATCCAACGCCAAACTGTCCGATAAGCTCGCAGGCCGAGCCATTTTCCGAGGCATTTTTAACAAATTCCGCCGTTCCTGACTTAGCAATCGTCCCCAAATGAGCAATCAAGTCTTCTTTATTCATACCGATTCCATTATCGGCAATAGTCAAAGTTCCGGCCTTTTCATCAGGCGTGACAATAATTTTAAACTCTTTAGATTCTTTAGCAATATCCGGCGTGGTCAAAGCCAGATATTTCAACTTGTCGCAAGCGTCCGACGCGTTGGAAATCAGCTCCCGCAAAAAAATCTGTTTTTCCGAATACAGTGAATTGATGACGATATCGAGCATTTTGCTGACATCAGCCTGAAAAGCAATTTTATCCGTCATAAAAATCTCCTCATAAATAACTTTGTTTATCCTTTAGTTAGTAACTTTTTTCGGCCGATGCAAGATTATACTTGATTTATTTTGCAAAACGGATAAATTAAAGCTTGATTTTTTAATATAACTACTGGAGTTAAAACTAATGGTATCTGTTGTTAATGACGCCTGTGTAAAATGCAAAACCTGCGCTGAAGTTTGTCCGGTTGAAGCTTTTCACGAAGCCGAAAATATGTTGGTAATTGATCCCGACACATGTATTGATTGCGGTGTTTGCATTTCCGAATGCCCGCAGGAAGCTATTACACCTGAAGACGAAGCTGATGAAAAATGGATTAAGTTCGCTCAGGAAAACGCTAAAAATTTACCCAGTGCAAACGAGTAATATTTTTTTATTTCAAATCCAAGCTCCTCTTTTGCCTGCAAAAGGGGAGCTTTAAATTGAGGCCCTCATGATACAAAAAGTAGAAACAACAACTTATTACGATGTCGTCGGCATCGGCAACGCCATTGTCGATGTTCTGGCAAAAGTCGGCGACAGATTTTTAACAGAGCGCAATCTTCCCAAAAGCTGCATGACGCTTCTTGATGCCCAAGACGCCGGCAAAATTTATGCCGATATTGTCCCTGAGCGCGAAGTCCCCGGCGGATCGGCGGCCAATACGGTTGCCGGACTGGCCTCTCTGGGCGGCGCGCCGGCTTTCATCGGAAAAGTTCATGATGATGAATTGGGTCAGGAATTTACCAGAGACATCGGCGCTGCTGGCGTTGACTTTTTTACGCCGCCGCTTAACGAAGGCCCCGTAACGGGACGCTCCATCGTTTTGGTCACGCCTGATGCCATGCGTTCCATGTTTACCTATTTAGGCGCAAACACGCACCTTGATGTTATCGACATTGACGAAAATATCATCAAAGCCAGCCGCATTACCTATCTTGAAGGATATCTGCTTGATTATGAACACGGCATGGACATTGCCCTCAAAGCAGCTCAAATTGCCCATTCAGCCAACAGACAGGTTGCTTTTTCTCTTTCTGACACAAGTTGCGTTAACGGAAAACAAGAGCAAATCCTCGACTTTATCAAGCACCATGTTGACATTTTGTTTGCAAACGACGCAGAAATTTGCTCTCTGTTCAAAGGCGAAGATTTTTACAAATGTCTGGATTTAATCAAACCCCTGATTGAAATTGCCGCCATCACGCGCGGCGAAAAAGGCTCTGTTGTCGTCAACGGACGCACAAAAACCTATGTCGAAGCCGAAAAAGTGGATAATGTCGTTGACACAACCGGCGCCGGCGATTTATATGCGGCCGGCTTCCTTTACGGCATGACACAGGGACGCTCTCTGGGCACATGCGCCATTATCGGCTCCATTGCCGCGGCCGAGATTATCACTCACTACGGCGCCCGTCCGGAAGTTTCTTTACGAGGTCTTGTGCGCAACAAACTCCTGTCCTATGGCAAGAGAGCTTAAAAAAACTGAAAATTCGCTCAATTAAGCTATTGAAATTTAAAATCAAAAGTGTATTGTAAGACGAATTTTAAATAATGCTGAAAAGCTTCTTTTTCAGCAAAGTGATTTTATGAAAGAAATAAACCAATGCAAATGAGAAACATTGCCATTATCGCACACGTTGACCACGGCAAAACAACAATGGTCGACGGACTGCTCAAACAAAGCGGCACTTTCAGAGAAAACCAGCAGGTTGAAACCTGCGTGATGGACAGCAACGAGCTTGAGCGCGAACGCGGCATCACCATTCTGTCAAAATGCACTTCCGTCAATTGGAAAGGCACGCATATTAACATCGTCGACACCCCCGGACACGCTGACTTCGGCGGCGAGGTCGAACGTATCTTGTCTATGGTAGACGGCGTTGTGCTGTTGGTCGATTCCTCCGAAGGCCCCATGCCTCAAACAAAGTTTGTTCTGGGCAAAGCCCTCAAACTCGGCCTCTGCCCGATTGTTGTCATCAACAAAGCCGACAAGCCCGATGCCCGCTGTGACGAAGTCTTAAACGAGGTTTTTGACCTGTTCGTTAACCTGAACGCCAATGATAAACAGCTTGACTTTCCGGTTCTTTACGCCTCGGGACGCAACGGCTGGGCTGTTAATGAGTTGACCGACGAAAAGAAAGACCTAACACCGTTATTTGAAAAAATTATTTCTTATGTTCCCGAGCCGAATTGCCAGCCGGATGCTCCTTTTTCGATGTTGGCCACGACACTCGAATCAGACAAATTTATCGGCCGCCTGTTAACGGGAAAAGTCCAATCCGGTTCTTTGCATGTTAACGACACAGTAAAGGTTTTGGACGGCACAAACAAAGAGATTGAGCGTGTCCGTATCAGCAAGATTTTGGCTTACCGCGGCCTGAACAGAGAAAGTCTTGAAGTCGCCCATGCCGGAGACATTATTGCAGTTGCTGGCGTTGTCAAAGGAACGGTTGCCGACACATTGTGCGCTTTTGAGGTCAACGAGGCTATCCATGCTCAGCCGATTGATCCCCCGACATTGGCCATGACCTTTTCAATCAACGATTCGCCCCTGTCCGGACGCGAAGGCGACAAAGTTACCTCTCGTATGATTTGGGATAGGCTCTGCAAAGAAGCCGAAGGCAACATTGCCTTAAAGATTTCTCGCACGGATTCGACCGATTCTTTTGAGGTTGCCGGACGCGGCGAATTGCAATTGGGCGTTTTGATTGAAACCATGCGCCGTGAAGGATTCGAATTGTCAATTTCCCGCCCGCGCGTTTTAATGAAAAAAGATGAAAACGGCCAGCTTCTCGAACCTGTTGAAGAAGTTGTTGTTGACGTTGATGAAGAATTTTCGGGCGCCGTTGTCGAAAAACTCGGCCGCCGCCGCGGCGAACTGGTTGAGATGATACCATCTCAAGCCGGAAACAAATGCCGCCTGATCTTCAACGCGCCTTCACGCGGCCTGATTGGATATCATTCCGAATTTTTGACAGACACCCGCGGCACAGGCGTCATGAACCGTCTATTCAAGTGCTACGAGCCCTACAAAGGCGAAATTGACAGCCGCCGCAACGGCGTTTTGATTTCATCAGAAACCGGAACAGCCATTGCTTATTCACTCTGGAAATTACAAGAACGCGGCCCAATGTTCATTGATCCGGGTGTTCCAGTCTATACAGGAATGATTATCGGCGAACACACCAAACCTAATGATTTGGAAGTCAACCCCTGCAAAGCCAAGCAGTTGACCAACATCCGCGCCGCCGGCAAAGACGAGGCCATTGACCTTATTCCGCCGCGCAAAATGACTTTGGAACAAGGTTTGTCTTATATTCAGGAAGACGAACTTCTGGAAGTCACGCCAAAGACTTTGCGTCTGCGCAAACGGATTCTGGATCCGATTGCCCGCCGCAGAGCCAAACCGGATATAATGTAATCAAAATATCTTTCTAAAAAATCTCCGTAAAAGCTTTCACTTTCACGGAGATTTTTTAGAATATCCTCTTTCAAAAAGAGCTAAGTATAACCACTACCGACATTTTCCATCCGTGTATAGTAACTTTGGCGGCATACAAAGGTCACAGCTGCAATCCGCCTTATAGGCAACGCAGTCTGGAAGTTCCGCACAAGAGTTCTCTACTTTATTAATCACATTTTGATAATCAATAATACAGCGAACACGTAAGGATGTTGTTTTTTGAGAAAAACGACTTTCATAGCATAGTGAGCCTAAATCATGGCTACTACAAGCACCTCCTGAATACCTATAGTCTCTACATTGAGTTGAACCGTATTCATCGACCGCTAAATATATTTCTGCACCCCAGCTTGCAGTATATGCAAATTCAGAACCGACTTTTTTCAACGAAAAATTAAGTAAACACATTTGAGAAGATGGTGGAACCTTAGCTATGTCTGGAACATACCACATTCCTTTGTCATCATCCGTTTTTGAATAATTATAGCAATAAGAAGCTGCAGAATCTTCTTCTGCCCCTGCTGCTATCATTAATAGTGTGTATCTTCTAGATTTAGCATTATAGTTATCATTAAATACTCTTTGATCTTTGAGATTAACACTCCATGGATGTTTTTCCTCATCTAAAGCAATAGCAACACATCCACCATAGCTTCTCTGACAAGATATAACGCCTATAGGCGTAACATTGCTTGGAGCTTTATCATAATCATAGCATTTATAATCACTATACAAAATAGCACCTGCTATGCATTGATTATCAGGAAGCGTGCATTTATCGCCTTCTAATACCCAGCCATCGGCACACTCCAAACAACCTCCATCTTCCGAGCAAACTTTACAATAATCAACATTACAGAAATTATTACAGAAATTCTGATAGCATTTTCTATTGTTTTGACCTAAGTAAAAGTCATTCACACAAGTCTGACAAGAACAATCATCATTAAACCATCGACAGTTTGGAATATTCTCGCATTGTGTGCAATTACATTCATCATCATAATCCAGACAACCCTCAGGAAGATTGGTGCAAACTCTCTTACAAGTCCCATCATCTTGAAGTGTAAATCCATCTTCGCACGTCTGACAGGTGCAAGGCTCATACTCGCTGTCATAGGTCGTGCAATGCTCAACTTTTGTTGTGTCACAAGCGATTTGTTCGCAAGCCTTTGTTTCGGAATTAAATTGATAATTTGTCGGGCAATCCTCACAAGCACAACTTATGTTATTAAATGTTTTACCCTGTGTGGCGCAGGTTTCAGCATTCAAAGTG
>CAKQRQ010000008.1 GCA_934271465.1 uncultured Alphaproteobacteria bacterium
TGGCGCGCCCGGCAGGATTCGAACTTACAACCTTCTGATCCGTAGTCAGATGCTCTATCCAATTGAGCTACGGGCGCATCGTCATAACGAAAACAGTTAATAGCGCAATAAAACAAAAAAAGCAAGAAATTTTTTCAAAATTTGTAATTTTCTTTACAAATAATTTAACAAAATAAAGTAAAGTGGTTCTGAATTTAGAGTTTTAAGACAGGTTTTTGTAAAAAATTTCTTTACAAAACCGTAAGATAGTGTAAAAACAAACAAGAGTGTTATTTTATTTTTTAAGGTGCTTTTTCGATGACAAAATTAGCAAAATTATCTTCAGTTATTATGGCAACGGCCGTTTTGGGCGGGTGCACATATTCATCCGATGCCATTTTCCCGTCATTATTCGGGTCTGATGTGCAAGAGGAGTCTCTTGAACAGCAAAATGCCGCAGAAGCGGGAATTGTGCTCGGAACAACGGATTTTAAACCGGTCAACGTTTCAGAAGTCAGCAATACGGGAACATTTGTCGGACAAAAAGTCATCACATTCCGCAATGAACTGAGCCAGTTGCAAGAATCAATCAAAACAAACAATGCCAAACTTCAGGAAATCAGAAGTTCGGTTGTTAACAATGCGCTCCAGTATCATAAAACTGTCGGAACAATTGAGGCCAAACTTCAAGTCGGCACAACTCCCGGAAACCCGAGGATGTTTGAAATGCTGGCTCAGTCGCAGAATAATATCCAGACAATGGCGACCAATTCAGCAGCTCTGAATCAGCTTTCCGCAAAAGTCGCGGCAGATACAGCCAATACGGATTATTTGGTTGAATCAATTCGCTCGGCTTACAGCATCTCCGGCGCGGTAGACGAAGATCATCGTCAGCTGCATGTCTTAGAGAATGAAGCCGGACAAACATCAATCTTGATGCACTCTTTGCTGGGCGAGGTCAGCGGGGATATTTCTCGTCAGCAGCAATATATCGATACAGCAAATAATAACATTGCACGGTTAAGCGATGCTATCCGAGTCGGAAGCTACGGCGTTAACAATGCTCCGATGATGCGTTCGCCTGTTTTGGCGCCGATGGGCGGCCAGCCGGCCGGTCGTCAGCCTGCGGTTGCGGCAGCTATGTCAGGAAAGCCGTTGTTTGCAGTTAAATTTGCATCAAAAGATGTCAACTATAAAGAAGGCCTGAAACAGGCTGTTGGCAATGCGGTTGCCAAAAAACAAAATGTCATTTTTGATGTCGTCGCCGTTAACCCTGTTCAGGGAGCCTCGGCTCAGAAATATGCCTCAAAAATCTTTCAAGAGATTATTGATATGGGGGTAAGCGCAGACAGGGTCAATATCTCAGCCAAGACAGATGCCAAAGCTTCTGCGCCGGCTGTTATGATTTTTGTCCGCTAAAATAATAAATAAAAAAGAGCCCTGATAAAAACATCAGGGTTCTTTTTTGCGTAAAATCAACTACGTTCATGCGTTTTAACCGGCTGACGAGGATGAGAAGGAAAAGAACGCTGAGGCAAAGAAAAGCGCAAATTTTGAATTTTTTCTGATGAAGATTTTTGATGGGGCGTTTCTTTTGACTTTTCTTTTTTCTTGGAAATTTGGGAGCTGGGCAAGGGCTTAATCTGAACCTGAGTAAGGATGCTCATATCCACCGGTTGATGGAAAGTTTTGCTTGAAGTAAGACGATTCACATCTTGTTGAAGATTCCCCTTGGCGCTGACAAGCTCCACTGCTGCTCTTGTCAAAAAGAGACTATCTTCTTTTGTTTTGTCAACCAACAAAGAAAGATTTTCATCTTGAGGGTTTTGAGAAGCTTTTTGGCGCAGAGAAGATAGTGTTTCTCGTGTTTCTTTCTGCTGCTTTTTTATTTGAAGACGCGTGTTATCCAATTCTTTTCTAAACGCGGTAAGACGGTTCAGAAGTTTATCGCGTTTAGCCTCATAATTCGGATCATCCTTATTTAAGTGCTCTATGCTTTTTTCCAAAGAGCTCCCGTCATCGGACGATTCGTCAAGCTTTTGTGTGTCATCGTTTGCCATCAAAACATCTCCAAATAACTCAACTATATATAAGTGTAGCATATTTCATTGAAAAAAGCATTAAAAAAAGCTCTCCTTTTGCAAAGAGAGCTCTGATAAGACAAAACAACTTAAAAATTAAGCGTTTTTCTTCAAGGCTTCGCCAAGAGCATCACCGAGAGCAGAATTACCCGTTGCGGAAGAATATTCTTCCAGAGCTTTCTTCTCTTCGTCGATTTCCAAAGCTTTGATAGACAAAGTTACTTTGGCGTTTTTCTTGTCAACAGAAGTAACTTTGGCTTCAACTTCATCGCCTTCTTTGAAGTTTTCGGTGTTCTGCAAAGCTTTGTCGCGAGACAGATCAGCTTTTTTGATTGTTGCAGAAGCGCCGTTAACATCAACAGTCAAAGCTTTATCATCAATGGCTGTAACTTTGCCTTTAACGACATCGCCTTTTTTGAGGCCGTTCAAAGCAGCAGAAACGCTGTCTTCGGTCAATTGTTTAATACCGAGGCTGATGCGCTCTTTCTCAACATCAACGTCAATAATTTTGGCTTTGATGTCCTGACCTTTAGTATAGTCTTTAACGGCTTCTTCACCGGACTTGTCCCAAGAGATGTCAGACAAGTGAATCATACCGTCAATTTCATCAGACAAACCAACAAACAAACCGAACTCGGTAATGTTTTTGATTTTGCCCTCAATAACGGATCCGACCGGATGCTCTTCAATATAAGCAGCCCACGGATTCGGTGTGCATTGTTTAATGCCGAGGCTGATGCGGCGTTTGTCGGCATCAACTTCCAAGACCTTAACTTCAACTTCTTGAGAAGTCGAAACAATTTTACCCGGATGAACGTTTTTGCGTGTCCAGCTCATCTCAGAGACGTGAACCAAACCTTCAATACCGTCTTCCAATTCAACAAATGCACCATAATCGGTAATGTTGGTAACTTTACCTGTGTAAACTTCGCCGACATGATATTTGCCTTCAACCTTAGCCCAAGGATCAGATTCAAGCTGTTTCATACCCAAGCTGATGCGTTGAGTATCTTCGTTGAATTTGATGACCTGAACTTTAACAGTCTGGCCGACAGACAAAACTTCAGCCGGATGATTGATGCGGCGCCAAGAAATATCTGTAACGTGCAGCAAGCCGTCAACACCGCCCAAATCAATAAATGCACCGTAATCAGTAATGTTTTTGACAACACCCTCAAGGATAGAACCTTCTTTGAGGTCGTTAATCAATTCGGCGCGAGCCTCGGCTCTGGTTTCTTCCAAAACAACGCGGCGGGAAACAACAATGTTGCCTCTGACTTTGTCCATTTTGAGAATTTGGAAAGGTTGAACAACACCCATCAACGGCGTAATGTCGCGGATCGGGCGAATATCAATCTGAGAACCGGGCAAGAAGGCAATGGCGCCGTTCAAATCAACAGTAAAGCCGCCTTTAACTCTGCCGAAAATAACACCGTTAACTCTTTCGCCGGCATTAAGAGATTTTTCCAAATCATGCCAGGCTTCTTCACGGCGAGCTTTTTCACGAGACAAAACGATATTGCCGTCTTTGTCTTCATAACGGTCAACATAAACCTCGACCGTGTCACCGACTTTGAGTTCGGGATTTTGACCGAATTCACGCAACGGAATACGACCTTCAGATTTCAAGCCGACATCAACAGTTGCAAAATCAGGAGTTACACGGATAATCGTTCCTTTGACAACCGAACCTGTAATGCCGTTATCGCCGAATTGTTCATTCAGCAAAGCTTCAAAGTTTTCGTTTGTCTCGGGAATTTTAAATTCTGTATTAGTCATTAATATAATAAATTTCAAAAAATGCCAGACCCGAAAATATCGGCGGACTTGCGCTTGAGGGATAACCTTTGAACAAACGAAACGCCCCGTTTTGTTCAAACAGGGCTATTTATACACATAAATATTTATTTTTCAAGCAAAAAAGCTCAAAAACCATTATTTTGCGTCAATAATTTTGCAGGCTTTGTCAAAAACTTCATCGGCCGTCAAAAGAGAGGTATCGATGATTGTCGCATCATCTGCCGGTTTGAGAGGTGCCGATGTGCGAGAACTATCCCGCAAATCCCGCTCTTTTGTCTGAGCCAAAACATCTTCATAAGATGAAGGAAGCCCCTTTTGAAGATATTCCGTATGGCGGCGCATGGCGCGGACTTCCGGCGATGCTGTGATAAATAGTTTGATATCAGCCGCCGGACAAACAACGGTTCCCGTGTCTCGACCATCATAAACAACGCCGTTGGCCGGAGATCCATCGGCAAAAACGGGTTGAAGTGCAAAGTTTTGCTGCATTTTAAGAAGGGCTTGTCTGACCAAAGGCATTGCCGCAACTTTAGAAGCGGCCTGACCACCCAAAGCCGAACGAAAATCAGGGTGTTTGGCGAGCGCCATCATTTTTGAAAAAGTAAGAGATTTTGCCGATTCTTCAGCCTTAGAAGCATCTTCTGTCGAAAATCCGTTAGAAATTAAGTCTATACCGACAGCTCGATAAACCATTCCCGTGTCAAAATAAGCTAAATGATATTTGCTGGCTAAGCGGTTGGCCAAAGTTCCTTTTCCGGCTGCGGCCGGTCCGTCAATCGTGATAATCATCGAAAAATCCCAAAAAAGTTATTTGAGTAACCATTTTTTTATTTATTAAGAATAAAATAAACAGTATAATAAAAAAAGGATAAATATCAAAATGTGTATATTTTTTAGGGAAAGGATAGGCAAATGCGTAAAGGAATGATTATCGGCGCATTATGTGCAATGGGAATAAGCTTTTCGGCATGGGCGATTGTCGGACAAAATTCGGATGATGCTTTGTCGTATAAAAATATGGTAACGGGTTCCTCGGTCCTTTCCACAGTCGGACGGAAGACAGAAGAAGCCAAAGAAGTAACGGTCAAAACAGTTGATTTGCGCTCGGCGACGACTAAAAGCGTTTCTTTATCTGTCGGCGATGAGGTTGAAGTCATTCTTCCGACTTCGGAATATACATGGAAAGTTAAGATTTATGATTCGTCAAAAGTTGCTCAAATGGTTGATGGAACAGTCAATAAAGAGAATGAACGTATTTTGAAATTTAAGCGTCAAGCGTCGGGAAGCGTCGGGATTTATTTTATCGGAACAAATGCTTCTGGCGACATTAAAGATAAAAGTGTGATGGTTAATTAATGAAAAATACACAACACATAAGGCTTTGGTTTGGCGATAAATTAGTATCTGGAAAAGAAATCATCCTTTCAGATAAAGATTCTCATTATTTAATTAATGTGATGAGGTGTGTGCAGGGAGACAACATTCGTTGTTTTAATGCTTCAGACGGAGAATTTTTAGCCCAGATTATCAGCGCGGATAAAAAGAAAAGCATTGTTAAATTGCAAAAACAGCTCAGGCAGTCCGAAAAAGAAAAAGATATTTGGCTGTTGTTTGCGCCGCTTAAAAAAGATAAAACGGATTTTGTGGTTGAAAAGGCCGTTGAGCTGGGAGCTTCAAAAATTATTCCTGTCCTGACAAGATATACAAATACCGATAAAGTTAAAAACGAACGGTTTGAAGCTCAGGCCAAGGAGTCGGCAGAACAGTGCGAGAGGTTGAGTGTTCCGGAAATTTCAAAGGCGGTGGAATTAAAAAAGCTTTTAACAGAATGGAACAAAGACAGAGTGCTGTTTTTTATGGATGAACGAAAGAACGGGATACCTGCGGTCGAGGCATTTAAGAACGGTAAAGGTCGTCCGGCAGCGATTTTGATAGGTCCTGAAGGCGGTTTTGCGGAAGAAGAAGCGGAAATGTTGGTCGCGTGCGATTTTGTTAAAAATGTTAGCTTGGGACCCAGAATTTTAAGAGCAGAAACAGCGGCAGCAGCGGCTCTGGCTGTTTGGCAGGCGATAGAAGGGGATTGGAAAAAATAAAATGAAAATATTGATAGCTGATGATCATGAGTTATTTTTAAAAGGTCTTGAGATGATTTTATCGGACTCTTATCCAGAGGCAGCCCTGATAAAAGCCAAAGATTATACGGAAGTTTTTGACGCAATCAGAAAAAACAAAGACTTAACTTTAATCCTGACGGATTTGGCCATGCCCGGAGCCAGATGGTTGGATGCTTTGAATAAAATTCATACAACAACACCGGAAACACCCATAATTATTTTATCGGCGGTTTTTGATAAAGAAATCGTGCAAAAAACGATAGAATTGGGAGCCGCCGGATATATTCCGAAAACATCAAGCAATGCAGTTATTCTTTCTGCGGTTAATTTGGTGTTGTCAGGCGGAGTTTACATACCGGCAGAGCTTCTTCAGGGAACATCTCAAAATGAGTTTAATCTACTCAAACAATTAGAAGATATGCCTGAAAATCAGGATGTTTCCGAAAAAATCAAAATTCTTTCTCCACGGCAGATTGATGTTTTAAAATTGATTGCCGAGGGAAAGTCAAACAAACAGATTGCTTATGAACTGGGGCTGACGGAAGGAACCGTCAAACTCCATGTGACGGCCATCTTAAAATTATTAAATGTTTATAACAGAACCGGAGCTGTCGCTGCGGCAAAACATGTAGGGATATTAAATTAAAATGACAAACATTAATCAAAAACAATTAGACGAATATTTGGATATCTTCGGTAAAAGCAAAATGCAGGGATTGCTCAAGGATTATTTGGCAGAATCTTCAAAATCATGGGCAGCCCTTGATAAGTTTTCAGATGCTGAAAAACAACAAGTTTTTCATTGTTGGCGCTCAAGCAGTCTCGTTTTTGGGATGGAAGACTTTTCTAAAATGTGCACTAAAATAGAAGATGATTTTTTAAATAACCGTTTAGGAAAAATTGCAAATTTAATCTCAAAAAGCCAAGATTGTTATCAAAAAAGCATTTTGAAAGTTATTGAGGTTTTGCAAGAGAGGGAAAATGAATATAAATAAATCGTCTCAACAAGCGGATTTGCCGGCGTATCAGAGAATAGTCGAAGGAGATTTGTATCTGAATCCGAAAAAATGTGCAAGAAGAGATAATGATTTTGTAAGTATGCTCCGAACTTTTTTTCAATATAAAAAACTGGTAGCGGAGACAATTTGGGAACTGAAAAAAGATCAAAAGGTCTTACAAGTCGGTGTTGTTAACGGAAGCGAAATGGATGAAGTGGCCATGGCGGTGGGCGCGTATGGCCGGTATGATATAGTGGACGTTAACCCTGCTCAGGCCGATAGGGTAACTGAAAAATACTGGAAACTCTATCATAATATGAAAGTATATAAAAAGAATGTAATTGATGTAGAAGATTCTACTGAATATGATGCTGTTATTTGCTTTATGGTGCTCTCCGAAGTTCCGTCGCAAACCAAGAGCCAAATAATTAACAAAGCCCTCAGAATGGTAAAAGTGGGAGGAAAAGTTATTTTTACAGATTGGCACAATCCTGAAGAATATCATCCTTTAAGATACATTGTTCGAATGTATAATCGGTTGTATCACCCGTTTGTTGAAAGGTTGTGGGACAGGAATATTTCGGTATATGCCAAGCCAGAATACCGAAATAAATTTGAATGGAAAAAGGACACCTATTTTGGGCGAATGTTCCAAAAAACAGTCGCAATCAAAAAAGAAGAGTTTGATATTAATTCGTAAGTTCTAATCCAAACTTAAAATCTTATCAGCAATTTGCAAAGTTGCATTAATTGTATGATGCGGCCTAAAAGTCAATGCATTTTCATCTTTGATGTCACAGGCATAATGTCCGTCAATGAGGGATTGAGCAAAGTTTTGGTGTTTATTTGTCAGCCAATTTTTCCCTCTGAACAGAAGAACAGGACTTCCGGTATCGCAAGCTTCAGAACACATGGAAACAGAGTCTGCAGTTGCAACAATCAGGTTTGAACAAGCATAAAATCCCATAATTGGATTTTCTTTCTTTTCACCCCAAAGATAAGTATACATGGGAATACCTTTAAGTTTTTCCATAATCAAATCTTCAGCTTGTTTTCCGGTGCGTCTGGAAGAAGTCAGCAAAAATGAACCGCCAAGGCGAGTATGTATCTTTTTGAGCTCTTCCGCCAAATCCTCAGCGTTGTCTAAAGGCCAAGGTTTTCCTTTAATAGCACCGCCGATAATGACGCCGATAAGAGGTTTGGGTAAATCTTGAAATTTAGGCGCCCAGTAAAGACGAGCTTCTTCCAATGTTTGAGGGAAGATTCTTGTCGGGGCCCCCGTAATGGCAAAGGCATTAGGCAGAGAACATTTCTTTTTCCCGTCATGTTCCGGGATAATAATCAATTCCAAATCTTTAATATTGCTTCCGCTGGGATACATCAATTGAATAATTTTTGAATGATTGCCGGATTTTTTTCTCAGATAACGGGCCACAGGAAGCGTGCGGCGTGAGGTTGATAAAATCAAATCTGGATAAGGAGCTTCAAAAGCGGAGGATTTTGAAACGTCAATCCCTAAGAGAGATTTACCGCGGAGCCAATTGGGCAAAGAGGCCAAACGTGTGTAAACAAGTTGTTTTTCTTTTATAATCATTCTGTCGCCGAGAGCTTCAGCAATACCTTTCGCCTGACAAGCGCTTCCGCGTCTGTCATCAAGGAGCATCCAAAGAGTTTTTTTCATATTTAATAACTTTCAAAAAAACATGGTCAATCGATTCGAATATTTGTAGTATAAACACTATATTATTTGAAAACAATATCTTATTAAGAGGTGGTTGGAAAGATGAAAATGGCAGATATGGTTGTTCTGGGGGTGTTGTTAGTCGTCCCTCCCGCACATGCCCAATATGCGGCACAAAAAGATGCTGCGTATATAGCCACTTTAAAAGCGGTAGTTAATTACAAAATAGACGATGAAGAAAATTTGGCAAAAATAGAAAAATTGCGGGAAAACGAGCGCTTTAATCGAGATTTGGTCAAAATGCTTGATAAGCTGTCAAACAAAAAGACTAAAAATGCGGTTAATTCAAGAGTTTATAAGATATTAATTCAAGCGGGAAAAGATATTTATAATGAATTGAATTAAGGAATATTTAACGCCTGAAATGTAAAATCAAAATAGAAGGACTCTGTAATGGAGGAAAAAATGGATAAAACAGTTGCTGATAAATTTAAAAAAAATTTGGAAAATATGCGCCGAAAAATCATAGAGCAAAAAGGGGAAGGAGTTAAAGGCCTGACGCCGCTGAGAGCTGTTAAGGAGAAAATTGTTCCCGTATCCTCAAAGACAAGGGAGGCTAACGCATGAAAAAAATTTTAATCTCTGTCTTGGTAATGCTTGGTTTGGGAGCGTGCTCGATAGCACAGGAACAACCGGAGTATGTTGAACCCGATTTTAACGCAATTGTAGACAATGTCCGAGTTGTTGATAAGACGTCAAATTATGTCATTTATGAGTATTCAAATGTTAGAATTGACGGCATTGCACCGGTAGCGGCCATTTATTGCCATGATCAGGGAAAAAAGACGGCTCATCTGTATGAAATCGTGATGCAGCCGAATCATAAGCGCCGTGCGACATTTGCATGCCGATAAAACTTGCAATGGCTGATTTGTCTTCCTATATAACAAAGTAGGAAGGATGAAAGAATGACAAAAAATTTATACGATGTTTTAGGAGTGAATAAACAGGCGAGCGAGGCGGAAATTAAATCCGCTTATCGTAAATTGGCGCGTAAATATCATCCGGATTTGAACAAAGATGATAAGAATGCAGCTGAAAAGTTCAAAGAGATTTCATGTGCTTATGATATCTTGGGCGATAAAGAAAAACGGCAAAAATATGATAATAATGAAATAGATGCCGACGGCAAGCCGACAGGATTCGGCGCAGGCGGTTTTGGCGGCGCCGGAGGATATGAAACTTATTCGTCGCAGGGAAATCCGTTTGGCGGGCAAGGCGCATCGTTTGACTTTTCCTCTATTTTCGGAGATGACATATTCTCTTCTTTTGCTGGACAAAGAGGCGGCAATCCGTTCGGCAGCGGCTTTGGAACTTCAGCCAGACGTCCGCGCAAGGGGCAGGACATCAACTATACCATGCGCATAGACTTTTTGTCGGCTGTCCGAGGTGAAGAAAAGACCGTCAATATCAATGGTAAAAATATCAATGTTAAAATTCCTGCGGGAACGATCGACGGACAGACTTTGCGGTTGAAAGGTTTGGGCGAGCCGAGCTATAATGGTGGAACGCCAGGGGATGTGCTGATTACACTTAATGTAGATAGACATCCGTATTTTATTTTGGAAGATAAAAACATTTTACTTGAATTACCTGTAACCCTTAAAGAAGCTATTTTAGGCGGAAAAGTAACTGTTCCGACAATTACAGGAAAAGTTGCAGTTAATATTCCGCCCTATGCGTCATCGGGCGAAAAGTTAAGGTTGAAAGGCAAAGGCGTTAAAGGCGGCGATCAGATTATAACCTTAAAGGTCATTATGCCTAAGACGAAAAGCCCTGAACTTGAAAAGGCGCTTTTGGGAATGCCCGATGAAGGAGTCAGGACTTTTTAATGATTCTTGAAAATATCAAAAATTTTGATTGGTATAATGATCCTAAAAATGTCCGTTTTATTGAGGAAGGGTTGCTTATTGAAACAGCCCCGCAAACGGATTTTTGGCAAAATGCGGATTGTGGATTTTTTAAAGATAACGGGCACTTTTTTTCTTCCGAATTTGAAGGCGACTTTATTATAAATGCAAAATGGTCCTTCAGGACAATCAAAGATTCGGCTCAGTGCGGCGTTATGGTTCGAGTCGATGCCGAAAACTGGATAAAAGTCGGACTCTTGTCGCCTAATCCGTATCGCCCGCAAATAGGGACAGTGGTGTCAAACGATGGGGCTTCGGATTGGTCGGCGGTGGAGATTCCATCAGAAACAAAAGAGCTTTATTTTAGGATTCGTCGCAAAGGAAAAGATTTTATCGTCAGCTATTCCGTTGACGGCGAAAAATTTGAACAAATCAGAATGTTACACATGCGAAAGGTATCATCTATGATGACTGCGGGCGCCTATTGTTGTTCGCCGAAAGATGAGAGTTTCGAATGTATTTTAGAAGAAATAGACGTTAAAAATCCGGCTTAAATCAAAAAGGCTATCTCGGCGCGCAATGGCGAAAGCCCGATATTTTTTTCTGCACTGGTTGCTAAAACTTTCGGATAGGCTGCTGCATGTTCTATCAATGCTTTTGTCGTTTCTTCCAAAACCTTGGAAAGGGCCTTGTCGCTGATTTTATCAATCTTTGTTAAAACAATTTGATAAGTGACAGCCGCTTTGTCCAGCATTTTTATAATTTCCAAATCAACCTTCTTGAGGCCGTGGCGAGAGTCAATAAGCAAAAAGACACGTTTCAGGCAAACACGTCCCTGCAGATAGGTAAAAATAACCTGCTGCCATTGTTTGACCTGTGCTTCGGGTGCTTGTGCATAGCCATATCCGGGTAAGTCGACAATATGAATCTTATTAGCCAGATTAAAAAAATTAAGCTGCTGCGTCCGTCCGGGAGTGTTAGATGTTTTGGCAAGCCCTTTAATGCCGGTCAGGGCGTTAATAATGCTTGATTTTCCGACATTTGAACGACCGGCAAAGGCTATCTCTGGGATGCGGTCCAAAGGAAGTTGTTCCAGCTTAGCAACCCCTAGCACAAATTCAGCTTTATTTCTGAATAAAGCCTCTGCCTGGGCAAGTTGTTCAGTTGAAAACGATTCCTTTTCAAATGCCATTAGTCAACTCCGACTTTTCGCATAATGATTTTTTGTTGAATAATCGACAAGACATTGCTCAAAGTCCAGTAAATGACAAGCCCTGACGCAAAATGACCGAGCATAAAGGTAAAGACAATCGGCATCAAGGCAAACATTCTGGCTTGATCTTTGTTGGCGGGTTTTGGAGAAAGTTTTTGTTGCAAATACATTGTCAAACCCATCAAAATCGGCCAAACACCAAGGTCTAAAAGGCTCGGAATAGGAAGCCCCGTCATTGCTGAAATTGTCATCGGATCGGGCGCTGAAAGGTCTCTAATCCAGCCGATAAAAGGCGCCTGTCTGATTTCAATAGCAATGTTCAAAACCTTATACAAAGAGAAAAATACCGGAATTTGAATAAACATCGGCAAACAGCCCGACGCCGGATTAATTTTTTCTTTTTTATAAAGCTCCATCATTTCCTGCTGCAAACGAAGTTTGTCGTTTTTGTAAGTCTCTTGAATAGCCTGAATCTTGGGTTGAACCTTTTTCATCTTAGACATACTTTCATAAGACTTGTTTGCAATCGGATACATGGCCAGCCGCAGCAGAGCCGCAAACAGCAGAATAGCCCACCCCATATTACCGATAAAGTGATACAAAAATTCAAGGATGTAGAAAAACGGTTTGGTTAAGAAATAATACCAGCCGAAATCAACAGCCAAATCAAATTTATCAATATTCAGCTTTTTGGTATAGGCGTCTAACAGCGCAATTTCTTTTGCGCCGGCATAGAACATGATATTTGATGTTCCGACTGTTCCTGTAGCAATGGAAACAGGCTCTCCGACATAATCCGTTTGATAAGTGTCCTCGGCCGTTTTGGCAAAGCGGACTTTGTTTTTAACACCATCTTTAAAGGCAAAAGCCGAAAACCAATAGCGTTCTCCAAAACCGGCCCAGCCGCCGATGGTCGAAAATTCTTTATTTTCTCCGACTTTCAAAGAGGACGGTTTGATTTCTTTAAGACTGGAATCAATAACGCCAAGCATACCCTCATGAACAACTTTAGATGAAGAAGCATCGGGCTGATAAAATTTATTAATCAGACCATAAGGATAAAGGGTAACTTCTTTGCCGGAGGAATTTTCAACAATTTGCTCAAGATGGAACATATAATTGTCATCAAGGGATATCTTACGGACAAATTTAAGTCCTTGGCCGTTTGTCCATTCCATCGTAACGGGCGTATTCGGCGTTAGTTTGTTACCGATAATTTTCCAAGGAGTTGTGTTTGTCGGCAGGGAAAGGGTTGAATCATTGGACAGCCAGCCAAATTCGGCATAATAGGGCGATTTTGTGTTTGAAGGCGCCAAAAGCTCAACATCGGAGCTGTCGGCATCCAAAGTCTGCTTATAGCGACTGAGAAAAATATTATCAAAACGAGCACCTTTGACGCGCAAAGACCCCGAAATTTTTGAGTTCAAGACAGGAATTCGCTTATCTTGTGACAAAGCCTTATCAAGAGAAGCAACCTCGCGTCCGGCCGGCGTATAAAGAGCATTTTCTGCCGGTTTGGCGGCAGTTTCCTGAGAAACGGCGGGTGCTTCAGCTTGTTTTTGAGTTTTTTGAGGCGTCGGCCAAATCCAGTTAACAGCCAGAATAGCGATTGTCGACAAAACAATAGCCAAATACAGTCCCTTTGTTTCTTCTTTCATTTCTTATAAAACTCCTCAATACAAAACGACAATTTATATCCTTTTAGCTCAACTTAACGGGATAAGCAAGCTCTTATCTTGCTTTATCCGTTGAATTTGTGGCTTTTTTAGGCGGCACGGGATCATATCCGCTTCCGCCCCAAGGGTGACAGCGTAAAATCCGCCTAATGCCGAGCAAACAGCCCTTAAAAATACCGTGAATTTGCAGGGCTTCAATAAAATATTCCGAACAAGTCGGGCGATAGCGGCAGACATTAGGCAGACAAGGGGAAAGAAATTTTTGATACCCTCTAATCAAGAGAATCATCAGTTTTTTGATCATGGGATTCTCCCTGCGGAAAAAGCTGTCCGTTAATGTTCAAAACGGCCTCTCTGAGACGTTTGACCAAATAAGAAAAGTCAAGTTTCGCGGTATTGTGGCGGCCGATAAGGACATAATTAACGCCATTTCGTCCGATATCCTTAAAGACAAGAGCCGCCGCAGCGCGCAACCGCCGTTTGGTTCGGTTGCGCAAAAAAGCTTTTCCGATTTTTTTAGTTGCCGTATATCCGACGAAGCAGCAGGGCTCGTCTGAGTCTGAAAAACTTAAAGCCGCCTGTAAAACAAGTCCGTTGGTCACAACCTTGAACTCTTGGGCGGCTCTAATAAAATCTTTGCGTTTTTTTAACGTAAAAACTTTCATCTTAATCAGAAATTAAGCTGAGATTTTTTTACGTCCATGAGCGCGACGGGCAGACAAAACCTTGCGGCCGCCGGCTGTAGCCATACGAGAACGGAACCCATGACGACGGGCTCTGACCAATTTGGAAGGCTGATAGGTGCGTTTCATTTTCTTTCTCCGGTTAGTTATAGTTATTTAAAGCTCCGAATACCTTATTCGGAGTCCTCGGACAAAGCCACTTATACAAATAAAATTGAGGACTGTCAACAGCTAAATTGACGAGCCTTTTCGCAAAACCTGTTCGGCTTTGCGGGTGTGGGAGCCTGTGCGGGAATGAATGACAACAGGCGGGCGAATAGCCAAAGGCACCTTGGAATCTTTTTGGGCGCGGACAATAATCCGCTTGGCGGGCTCTCCGGTTTTGGAATAAATGGGAAAGATCTCGATTCGTCCGAGTTTTCCGTGCAGGCAAGCCAAAATCTCGTCCAGAGCCTCCGCGCGGTTAATCATATAAAAAAAGCCTTTCGGACGAATCATCTTAATGCAAAAGGCAATCCATGAGGCCAACCCGTTGGTTGAAAAATTATGAGCGACGGCTTTGCTCGGGTTGGGCGAAACTGTGTCGCCGGCGGCATAAGGCGGGTTGCTGATAACATGAGTAAACGAGCAGGGGGGCAGATGAGATTTGAAAATATCGGTATTGATAAAGCGAACAAAGTCAAAGCAGTTAGCTTGGGCGCTTTTGTTGGCCGCTTCGCAAAGGATAGGCTGAATCTCAAGTCCTGTCAAAGAAATATCAAACTTTTTGAACCTTTCGGCCAAACATAAAGAAACAGCACCCGTTCCCGCCCCGACATCAAGAAAAGAATCGCCGTTTTTGACCATTTCAACGGCCGCTGCCAGCCAAACCGCGTCTGTCGAGGCATGATAAGCCCCCTCGGGTTGATAAATTTTGACGCGTTTATTTAAGAGATAATTCTCGTCGCTCATAAAAGCCCCTTTCAAAACGATTCTATTTTATAAAAGGCTTGGCAAAAAATCCAGCTGAAATTTCTGCTTGCAAGAAAAAGATTAAAATGGTATGAGATGCATTATCAGTAGGTATTATTAATTTTTTAAAGCTATGAAGAAAAAAGAAGAAAAAGATGTTTTTACAGAATTGCGTGAACATTGCAAAAAAAGAAAGAAAAGAGTTTTGTATGCGATTCTTTCTTTTGTTGGGATCCTGATGATGTCCGCAGGATGTTTAATAATGTCGGACGGCGGAAAAATACTTTTTGCGGGAGCAGGATTTGTTACTGCATTGACCGGAATCTTTCTGGAGTTGAACACCAAATAAATTATTAAAATGAAAAACAGAAAAAAATTTGAAAAACTCGGAGTTGCGATGACGCTTCTCGGGTTAGTTATGATGATGATGGCGTTTTCTTTCTCGAGCAGAGAAATTATGGCCGTTATCGGAAGTTTAGGATTCATCAGTAGTGTGGTTGGGGTCTTTATGGACATCAGCTCAAGAAAAAACTGAGGATTTGAAATTCAAAACCGTTTGTTTCCGTCAAAAAGAAACAAGCGGTTTTTGTTTGCGCTTAAGCCCACTCAATAATCACTCGCGCCAGTTCGCGGTCGTTCTCCGCCCCGCAGGTGCGGATAGTGTGAACAGAGGTCTGTTCAGACAAGTGTGTCAAGACAACGATTTTCTCGCCCATAAATCCTTCTTTGCGGAAATTAATGCTGATTTTTTTCGGATTATGCGCCAGCCGAAAGTCCGCAGGAACGGATTCGCTCGCCCAAAGCGCATAAACGGCATTGTTGATATGCTTATTCAGATCTATGTCATCAAACCGAACTCTAAAATGAAATTCTTCCGTTTCTCCAGAAATCTCTTCAATTTTCGGAAAATCCGTTTCAATAGCGCGTTCAGGAACAACCTTGTGTGCGGGCATGTGGTCAATAACTGAAATCGGCCGCCGCCGTTCCAAAGACAGCAAAAGCCATTGGCTTGTGGCGCGCACGATAGAAATGCCGTCTTCACCGAAAATCTCAAAATCGCGGTAAGCTGTCAATTTATTTGAGGCTGAAGGCCATGTTTCAATGCGAATGGTTTCGTGAATTTTGGGCAGGCGGGCTATTTCAATAATATAATTGCTTCCGACCCAAGTCATGCCGTTTTGAATACAAAAATCCAGCCCAAATCCTCTGGAGGCCGCGTCATTATCAGCCATATCCTGAAAAATATTCAGCAAAGTCAAAATCCGCAGGTTGTTGTTGCGGTCGCACTCATAAGAACGAATGGTGTAAGTCTGAGATGTTTTCATTTATTTTTCCTTTGGCAAAGAATCATTTTGAACTTTTGGGTAGTGCGGCGTCGGCTGAATGTCCTTTTCAAAAATCCCATGCCTGAGGTTGCTTTTTGCCAAACTTCGGTCATTGAACCGTCATTTTGAGCAACAAGCCATGTCGCCGGTTGAGCCGAAACAAGGCGGTATCTGTCCGGCAAAAGGCAAAAGATATTGTTATTTTTGGGGATAGGATTCATCAGGTTAAAATTAAGCGCCTCGGCCAGCGGGCGAAAGCTTTCCGCGACAAAGCACGGGCAGTGCGTCGGAATATAAACAGCCTTGGGCAAGAGCGAAAGCACAAGTTCCCAGTCGCCCAAAAAGCCGTGTCCCGCGCCTTGCAAAATGGGATAATCCTCCAGAGTGACAAATTTGATGTTTCGGGCGTTCATTTGCCCTTTGAGCGGGTTAAAATAAGTGCGGGCGGTAATCAGCGCAAAAGAATCTTTGGCAGAGTCGCCGAAATGGCTGCCGATATCGTTAAAAGCGCCGATAACAATAAAATTGTTTTTAAAATCGGCGATATTTTCAGGCACGCCTTCCGAAACAAGAATTTTTCCTTTGGCCATTTTTTCAAAATCGATTCCATAGCGCCTGATAAGGTCAAGATAGGTGTAAAAATCCTCGTTTCCGTAGAAAATAACGTTTTTCTTCAATTTGAGCGCTGTCAAAAAAGCCAGAATATACATCTCGGCATGTGTCGGATAAACCGGCAAAAAGATTTTGCGCTTGCGGGAGCTTTTAATAATTTTGATAAGAGCCGCCAAAACATCTGCTTCTCGATAGGCCAGCCCATCGCGGTCGATTCCGCAAAAATCAGCGACGACATAATTGATTCTGTCGGCTTGTTTTTTGAGATAGGCCAGATTTGTCGGTTTTTTGAAAAAAGTTGTTTTATCGGTTTTCATATCTCCGCTGTGATAAACGGTCGTTTCGCCGTCGCTCAAAATAAACCCGAAACTGTCAAAACATGTGTGCGAGGCGCTCAGAACCTCAACCGAAATATCCCCGCACTTAAATTTGTCGCCGTCGTTGATGACAACAAAGGGCGGCTGTTTAACTTTGCCGATTTGATAGTGCTTATACAAATCTTCCAAAATCATTTTGGTGTAGCGCCCGCCGTAAAGCGTCGGCAGCCTGTATCCGGCGCGGATATAGTGCACAATGCCGTTAAGGTGGTCGGGGTGGGAATGGGTAATCAAAAGCCCCTTAAGGTTAAGCTCTTTGGTTTGGAGCACATCTCTGATATCCGGCACGGCGGCGATAGAATTTTTGATACCGAGCGCCTGATGATTATCAAATTTGCCGAGATCCACCAAAAGGGAAGAATATTTTATCTGATTGTTTTTTTGAAAGACACGGGTATATTGATAGCAATGCCCGCTGATTTGGTCAATGTTGTTGCCTCCGAGCGGTCTCCAATATAATCCCGTGTCTTGTAATAAGCCGATCATTCAGAACCCAAAAAAACTAAAGTTGTCCGGCCTTTCTCAAACGATATTCGGCCAGTCTTGCCTCGCGCCAAGCATTTGCGGATTGGGCAATCTTGGCCTCAATTTCGGTTCTATTTTTAGCCAAAAGCTTTTCTTTTTCAAGCCTTTTTGCTTTAGCTACTGTTTTATTAACAGCTTTTGTCTCCAAATGAGCCTGCATAATGCCTTTGTAAACTTTGGACAGTTTCATGGCATATTTTTGGGCTTTTTTGGGAACGCTGGAGTGATAAGCCGTCGCGGCTTTGTTCCAGTCGTTGCCTTTTTGGGCATAAAGCTTTTTCAGGAATTTGGCGCCGTATTCCATATTTTTGTATGGGTTAAAGGCCTCTTCCAAATTGTCAAAAGCCTCCGGATGATAGGCCAGATTGATCTGCATACACCCGACATCAATACTTTTGACTCCATGAGATTGCAGGCGCTTAACTTCGGCGATGGCCTGCTGTTTTGTCTCAAAAAAGCGGCCTTTTCCAAGAGCGTTAACCGTCCAAGGCCACGCCATATTACGCTGGTGTTCTTTGTTCCAGCGTCCGGACTCAACGTTTGTAATGGTTGAAAGAAGGTGCTTTTTGATTTGGTATTTTTTTTCATATTGCTGAGCGGCAACCGTGCAAACATCTGTATCTTCGACAAATTTTGGGTATTCAGACGCCTCAACCGGCTGAATAAACATCAGCAAGAATAACAAAAACATCAAAAATTTTGATACGAAAAGTCGCATCCCTCTGTTCCCTTAAGTTCGCCACAAGTATCCCTTATGCAACAAATATGCCAATTTCAACTTGCTTAACGGCTGACACATCTTAAAAAAGTAAAAACTTAAGGTTAAGTTAGCCAAAGGTTTAATCCGAGAGCCTTTCGGCATCAAAGAAAAAACCAAAATCCGCTATTAATATATTAACGGATTATTAATACACAAGAGGGGTGTATAGCACAATTATTTTTTAAAATCCAGCAAAAAATTTCCAAGCTCAACCAAAGACTGGCTCAAGTTTTTGGCAACTGATTGAAAAACAGACTTTTTTTGGTAGGATTGTTCGTCCATATACAGGTTGCGGTTAACCTCAATTTGTAGGGTATAGATATTTTTGCGAGGTTGGCAGTAGTTAAAGGTTATAAAAGCACCGGCATAAGGTCTGTTAAAATCGACCACATAGCCTTTGTTGTCAAGACTTTCATAGAGTTTGGCCGATACCTCCGGCGGACAGCTTTGGTCAAACAAATTGCAAATACAAATATCCAGCGGTTTGGATTCGTTCATAATATTGCAAATCATCGAAGGCATGGAATGGCAGTCGACCAAAAAGCAATAGCCAAACTTGCGCACGCACTTGTCGACAAGCTGTTTAAGGCGCTTGTGATAAGGATCATACACATTTTTAAGCCGTTCCAAGGCTTCTTGATAACTCAATAGACCGTTATAGATATTTTTGTTGTGATAAACCACGCGGTGCAGCACGCCCAACCCCACGCGGCAGCGGCGCGAGTTGATGTCGGCGTTTTGTGGCGCATCAAAAAACATTGTGTCGTCAATTTCGATTTTGTCGCGGTTAACATCAACAAACGTGCGCGGCAGATTAAGGCTCAACAAGGGGATTCCCTCGTCCGAAGCCTCTTTGACAAGCTCCGTGACAAAGCAGTCTTCCGAGCGGCGGAGTTCGTGTTCAGTCAATGCCGTGTGCGCCAAAAACTCCGGCGGAAACAAAGAGCCGGCATGAGGCGAAGACAGCACAATCGGAAACTTAAAATCTTTGGTGTTAAACTCGTCAAAGATTTTTAAGCCGCTGTAATCAACCCTGAAATCAAGCCGGTCTGTCATAAAAAGCTCCTTAGTTGTTTCAAAAAACTGCTCCAAACCATAATAAATCATACATAAAAATATTTAAATATTCGCTAATAGGGTAAAAAACACTTGCATTTAATAAAAAGCTATATTATTAAAGAGAGTGTTTTAAGAGAACGGGTGTGTAGCTCAGGTGGTTAGAGCGTTACGTTGACATCGTAGAGGTCGCAAGTTCGAGTCTTGCCACTCCCACCAATTTCAAACCTCCCTTTGGGGAGGTTTTTTTGTAAACAAACCTCAAAGGACAGGCAATGAAAATAGGCGTTTTTGATTCAGGGCTTGGCGGGCTGGTCATTACCAAAGCCTTTGTCAAAGCGCTGCCCGAGTATGACTATGTTTATTTTGGCGATACGGCGCGTCTTCCTTACGGGGACAAGACGCCCGAACAGATTTTGTCTTACACGGTCGAAGCGGTCAAGTTTTTGATTAAGCAAAACTGCGGGTTGATAATCATTGCGTGCAACACGGCGACGTCCGTGGCATTGCGGTTTTTGCAAAGGCAGTTTATCCCTTTTTACGCGCCGGATGTTAAGGTTTTGGGCGTGGTTATCCCGACGGTCGAGGTCGCGCTTGAGGACAAAGCCTCCCGCATTGGTGTTTTGGCGACAAAAGCGACAGTCGCATCGCATTTATATCGGGCGGAACTCCACAAAATCAACCCGAATTTGGAGGTCTTTGAAGAGGCCGCGCCGGAGCTTGTGCCCCTGATAGAAAACAATGATTTTGCCGAGGCCGAAAAGGCGGCCGTTGCCTATGCCAAGCGCTTCAACAACATAGAGTCGTTGATCTTGGGCTGCACGCATTATCCCTTGGTCAAAACGGCTTTGCGCAAGGCTTTGCCCGAAAATGTCAAAGTCGTATCGCAAGATGAACTGATGGGCGATAAACTCAAAGACTATCTGAAACGACATCTTGAAATTGATATTTGCTTGAGCCGCGAGAGTCGGCTTGAAGTTTTGGTCAGCCGGCTGAATGAGCATTACAGACAGGTGGCTTTGCGGCTGTTCCCCGATGTCAAAATAAAGGAAGTTGAACAATGACTCAGGTATCGTTGGTTTTGGAAGGCGGCGCTAAACGAGGCATCTACACAGCGGGCGTGTTGGACGTGTTGCTGGAAAACAATATAATTATTCCGGCGGTTTTCGGCGTGTCGGCGGGGGCGATTCACGGCTGCACCTATGCGGCAAAACAAATCGGCCGTTCTATTCGCTATAACCTGAAATACGGCAATGATTCGCGTTTTATGAGCCTCAAAAACTGGCTCAAAACCGGAAACGTGGTCGACACGGATTTTTGTTATCACGAACTGCCCGATGTGTTGGATCCGTTTGATCATAAGGCTTTTGAAACTTCCGGTATCAAATTTTACGCGGTTTGTTCCAATCTTGAGACCGGACAGGCGGAATATGTTTGGTGTCCGGAGCTGCGCACAAAAATTGACTATATCCGCGCCTCGGCCTCGCTGCCGTTTTTTTCAAAGATTGTTGAAATTGATGGCAAAAAGCTTTTGGACGGTGGCATTTGCGACAGTATTCCTTTGAAAGCGGCCGAAAAGCACGGATACGCCAAAAATATTGTTGTGTTGACGCGTCCTGCCGGATACCGCAAAAAAGCCTCATTAAACCGCTGGCTGGCTAAAGTTGTTTTTCGGAAATATCCGCGGTTTGCTAAGGCTATTATTAATCGGGCGGATATGTATAATGCTGAATTGGACGATGTGGCGCAGGCCGAGCAAAAGGGAACGGCTATGGTGCTGCGTCCGTCACGGTTTGTGCCGATTCATCATATGGAGCATGATTTGAACATCGTGCGGGAAATGTATGAGCTTGGCCGCGCCGACGCTTCCGCCGCACTGGAGCGGATTAAAGAGTTTATTAGATAATAGACACAGTTTTTTCCTTTATCGTCATGTTCGGGCTTGCTCCGGACATCGTCATCATCAAACCCGAGTGTAAGCGGCCTCTCTCTTTTGTCATCCTCGTGCCCGAGCGTAAGCCGTTCCTCTCTTTTGTCATCCTCGTGCCCGAGCGTAAGCGAGGAATAGACACGGGGATCCAGGGAAAAAATAAGCTTCTTTGTTTCATCTGGATATTCGGGTCAAGCCCGAATATGACGGAAAAGGAAATTGGTGCTGCCTCGGGCATGAGAATGACAGCAGACGGATCAAGTCCGAAGGCAATAAAAAAAGCCTTGCGGGAAGCAAGGCTTTTTTGAGGAAAAATCAAGATTAGTAGTAATACCATGTGATAAATGTTCCGGGGCTTGTGCACAATGCTGCCGCACCTGCTAAATCAACCGGAAGATCCGCCGTGCAGAAGACGCCGCCAGCAGCATTGCTTGTGCAGGGAATATCAGCATTTGTCGGTGCGACATATCCAGAATCCAAACCTGCTTTAATCATAACCAAACCATCCGCACCCCAATCAGAGGTCAACAAAGACCGGCAGGATTCTTGAGCCAAAGCACGCATTGTAATGTAAAAATAAGCATTGTTGGCGCCAAGGGAACTAACTTCAACCTCTCCGCCAAATGCGCCAGCTAAGGTTTTAGAACCGTCATCAGCTTCAACAATCATATCTCCTGGAGCAATTGCATAATCCGCAGCAGTTTGAGCAGTCAATCCGTTATAGCTCGGGCTTGTTGCATAAGCCGTTCGAATGTTCATCAAAAGCATTGTAATTTGATCTTGTGCTTTTGTCAGTTTATACTTAGCCATCGCTCTTGAATAGCCCGAGATACCGCCGACGGACAAAACGCCGATAATGGCCAAAACGCCAAGCATCTCAATCATCGAACGACCATTCTGATCATTTCTTGATAATATTGTCATTTTTCCTCTCCTCAATACAGATTGTCTTTATGCCTTCATCATAACAAAGATTAAGGGGTTGGACAATCCTGTCATTGGTCATAGTGCAGCCCATAAGTGTTATAACTTTAGCCATATTGTTAAACAAAGTATAATCTCTAATTAGTTAATTTATCGTAAAAACTTTAGAAATCAATACTAAAATACAATTCTGAACAGAAAGTCATTCAAAATTGTAATCAATCAAAGTAAAAAATAATAATATTCAAGTCTTTACACAAAGATTTGACAGTCGATTTTTCCGCAGGCAAAGCTAAATCGTTGGAGCGCCAATCAAAGTGCGTGGCGCCTGAATCATTGCTGATGACCATTGATTGAACCCCCAGCCAAAAATTTTGATCAAATTTGTAAGAAGCCAACGCCAGACATTGCGGCTTGGTCAAATCTTTATAAGCCACGGCAAAAGTCTTGACCGTCGGCATAACGGGGGTGCCGTTTTCATCAGAACCTATCTCGACGATTCCGCCGAAATATCCCCGTAACTCGGTGTCCGAAGCGTTCATGCTCAACGGGTATATTTTTTTGTTGATAACTTCGGTCGTGCTCAATCCCCAATAGTCCAAACGGGTTTTGTAGCGGTTGCGGATATTTTGTGCCAACTGCGCGACCTGATGCCCCGCCTCTTGCGCGCCAATGTCTTCCTGCGTGCCGATAAGGAGCTTAAAAATCAGGCATACGGCCACAACGCCCGCCGCCGCAATCAAAGCCGCCCGCCAATGACGTTTCCAGAAAGACAGGCTCAAAAGTCTTCTCAAAAAGGTTTTAATCATTCTTTTTATCCCATACTGCTTGTAATTTGATCTTGCATTGCAAAAGTGCCCATAACGGCCCAAGCGATAACCCCGCCGATGGCCAACAAAGCGACCATATTTAAGATACTTGCTTTTTCTTCAATCATAAAGACCGATTCCTCAAGCCATTCGTTGGCCATATTATCCAAAGCCTCTTCAAAGTTGTCCAATTCGGAATAAATCTTGAGATCGTCAATAACTTCTTTATCCGGAAACCCGAGTTTTGTTTTGGCCAGAGCCTGCCCGAGGTTGTCACCATTATTAATAAAGACAAGAGTCTTGTCAATGCGTTCTTTGAGGTATCTGGACGCGTCGCGCCGTAAAGCGCGCAAGGCTGTCGAAACTGGGGTGCCGCCTTTGACCAAAGCCGCCAAAGCCAACAACCAACTGATTCCCGTAAACACACGATAAAGCGACCATGGAGGAATATTATCAAATGCCGCGCGAATTCTTCCCGTCCAAATTCCGATGGTAAAATAGACGATTCCCATCACAATCGGCAAAGATGAAAATGCAATAAGCCAGTTATCTTTAATCCAAGCCGACAGCCCAACCAAATCTTTGGCCATACCGTGCCAACGGACAGTTGGTGCCGCATCAATCATCGGCGGAACCATGTAAACGCCGATAGCGTAAATAATCAAAATGGACATCATCATCAAAAAGCTCGGATAGGCAATGGCGCCGATAATCGGGCGAATCATCTTGGTTGAACCCTCAGTAACTTTAATCAGATTCAGCAATGCGCTTTCAAGGTCAGACACATCGCCCACCGAAAGCATCAAGCGCTCCCGATCCGGTGCCCAGCCTTTGAGGGCTTCGGAAAAAGTTTTACCGTTGTTCAGGGCTCGTCCCCATGAAGCAATCGCAATAGCTAGGGGTTCGCCGGGGTTTTTGCCGCCGTTTGAAGCGCCGTCATGCAGCATATCCAGCGCGTCCATCAAAGAAAAGCGGTTGCGCATCAACGAGGCAATTTTGCGATACAGCTTCAGGCGTGTTTTGTTCGAAAACTGAATGATAATGCGGGCATAATATTCTTCCGCTTTATTCAGCTTTTTCATTGCCGATTGCAAAGATTTTGAATTTTTTCTTGTGTTTAGCGCTTCATCAGCCATCTGTTTTCCCTTTTATTAATAAGCCGGCCGTTGATCCAGCAAACCGCACCAACGCTCCACTTCGTCCAAATCAATAAACCCTTTGAGCATACGCTCCATGGCGGCTTCTTTGAGCGTGCGCCCGTTAAGGTCAGACGTCCAATAGTCAATAGCCTTGCGGGTTTCGCCCTTAATCATCAATTCCAAAAACGTCGCGTCGGGCAAAATAATTTCAGGCACGCACATACGGCCTTTGACGCCTGTTCCGCCGCAGAACTTGCACCCAGGGCCACGCACAAACGTGTTTTCAACGCCAAAATCGCCCAAAGCCGTCCGCAGACGCTGAAAAGACGGATCATTTTGGCGCTCTTTGACGGACATGCGGCAATGCGGGCAAAGTTTGCGGAACAAACGTTGCGAAATCAATCCTTTAATCAATTCGGGGTCAAGTAATTTAAATGTTTCAACGCCCATATCGCGAAAACGGTTAAGAATAGCCGGCGCCGAGTTGGCGTGCAGGGTTGACCACATGCCGTGGCCGGACAAAGCGCCCTGAAAAGTCAGCTGCGCCGCCGCCAAAGCACGAATCTCGCCCACCATAATAACATCAGGGTCAGAACGGAGCGCGGCAGACAAGGCTTTTGTAAATTGTTCAGCTTTTTCTTCCTCGGTGTTGGCGTTGGTTACGGGCATTTGCCGCGCCCCGGGGATAGGATACTCCGGCGGATCTTCCACGGTCAACAGGTTCAGCTCATAGTTCTTTTCTTGCAACAGCTTAATCATATTGCGTTGAAGAGTTGTTGATTTGCCCGATCCGGTCGGTCCTGCGACAATGCTCATCCCGACGGGAACAGCCCGCAGGCGGTAAAAAAGCTCTTCTTCAAATTCGCCAAACCCCAAAGCGGCCAAATCGCCTGATCCGTCCGGATTGTCATCGGCATACAAAAGACGCATAACCAAATATTGAGAACCAAACGCAATCGGGTTGAATTGCAGACGAATAGCCAGCACATTGTGCGGCAACATCAGTTTACCCTTGGAACCGCGCAACGGCGTCGAGCCAAGCTTTTGAGCTCCTTGAAATTCGTTTTGAGCATAGTTTGAGTCCGAAATATCTGCCGAAGCAAACGCTGCGCGGACAAACGATTCGCCCCATTCTTTATTATATTCCATCTCGACATGCATCATACCATTGATTCGAAACATAATAACGGTGCTGTCGGCGACAACGACATGAATATCCGATACTTTTTTGGCAGCTGCCTGCGAAACAACGTTAACAAAATCCTTTTGCATTTGGAGCTGATCAAGTTCGGCATCTTTTGAAACTTCTGCCGCCGCTTGGGCGCGTTCGCCAATGGAGTAAATAGCGTTCAGCTCGTTTTGCGAGACATAAGTCGGCTTTGAAATGGCCATTTTTTTCTTACGAGCCAAAACCTCAAAGCTCAAGACGCGTCCGTCAAATTTGTGCGATTCGACAACCAGAAAACGCCCGTCCGAAAACAGCGCCAACAGACGCCTTGTGTCATCGTTAACCGCCAAAGCCGACCCGGGAAGAGTAAGCAAACGATTGCCGTTAGAAAAATAAATTTCGTTAATGGATCCGGTTGAATCTGCTCCGTTTTGTTTTTGTTCAGCCGCTTTTGCAGCTTCTTCCGCCAATTGTGCCGAAGTCATAGGCGCCAAAGCGGCATCGGTATCCGATGCCGTTGACGTTTCTGATGTATTTGTTGTTTCTTCCTCGGCCATGAGCAAATCCCATTAATCCATATTGAATGCAAAGACCTTTTTGAAAAAAGGCTAGTTGGCTTTTTCTACCTCAAACTTTGCTGTCTCGGCCGGTAAAATTCCGCCGGCGGCAAAGTAAAGATAAGACTTTTCGCCGTCTTTTTCGGCCATAACATAAGTCGGCGTAATGTCTTTAATAACGTGGCCGGATTGCAAAGAGGTGCCTTTTTTGACATAAAAGGCTGTGCCGTTTTTGTTAAGCAGCTTTGCAACCAATTCCGGACCTTTTCCGCGAATTTCTGTTACGCCGTAGAGCAAAGAAAGAATTGTTTCTTCAGGTTCTTGAGAAATAGTCTTATTTCCCTCTGCCTTGCCGTTTTCGGCGGTAGCGGCTGCTTCTCCGCCCTCGGCAAACGGGTTTTGATTCTTTTTGGCTTCTTCACGTTCTTTTTCAAGGGCTTCAATTCGGCTTCTCAAAACGCCCATCTGGAGTTGCTGCTCTTTAATCTCGGACTTATAGGCCTCAATGCGGCTTTGATGAGCCGCCTTGGCTTGTTTGGCCTCGGTCAAAAGAGTGTTAAACTTTTGCTGTGTTTCAGCAACAAGAGTCTTTTTAGAGTCACGCAAATCGGCAATTTGTTTGTAAAAATTGGCATCGTGCTCAATCCATTTTTGCGTTTCTTCAAGCATCTGGTTTTTGTAAGCAGCCAAGACTTTTTCCTGACGCAGCGTTTCAAATTTAATATCCAGCTCGCGCAGTTTTTCTTGTTCTTGCAGAAGTTTCCGCTCTTGTTCTTTTTCTGCTTCAATCTTTTTCAGCCGCAGCGCTTCAGCTTTTTCCTGCTCTTCCAATTGAGCTTGACGGCGCTGATTTTTAACCGCTTCAATTTCATTTTGCAATTTTTCGCGGCGCAATTCAAGGTTTAACAAAGCCGTTCTTTTTTCCAAATCCGACATCTTGGAGAAAAGATCTGTGTCTGAAATAGCCGACGGATTCGCCTCGCCCAAAAAATCCAAATTATCCAAATCTTCAGCGGTCGGCGCGGCATCGGTTGAGGGAGTAACCGACGGAATATCAGCCGGAACAGACGCTTGGGGCTGGCTTGAGAGCTGCGGGAGATTTTCTGTGTCATCGGTAAAGGTCAAATCCTCAACAGGCTGTTTAGCCTGAGGCGCAGCCTGTGGTTTGGCAACGGGAACTTCATCCGGTGTTTCGAGCCCGTCATCAAACATAGCCTCTTCAGAGAGCGAAACAACTCCCTGAGCTTTGGCATTGTGAAACGAAAAAGCCAAAACACACGATAAAATAACAAATAAAAGAGTTTTGATTTTATAAAACATAGATAGCTCCCTCATAATTCCAAACCCGATCGTTTGGGGAATATGTAATCAGTCTAATCTCAAGACCTGAATATTTTGTTAACAAATCAACCCAAGTTGTCGGATTGTGGGTCGATCTGAAATTAAATTTCAAAGCTCTGAACGTGACAGAGGAATTCGCAGGACGTGCTTGAGGTCCTTTTCCGACAGGTGCTTGCGGCGTCGGCTGCGAAACCTGCTTTGATTCGTCTGTCAAAGTGATTGTCAAACCCAAAGACTGAAATTTTTCATTAAGAATGTTTCTCAATTCCGTTGATGTCTTTTCCGGTGGCGAAGCAAGCGTCTCAAGAGGAGACATCGTTAAAGAAGCGGTCAAATCATTGCCCGTTCCGCTGAAAGAATAGCCCGAAAATTTCAGATTTGAATCTTTGAGGGCTTCTTCTGCCCAAGAAAGATGACCGACTTCTCTGCGCCATGTCGTGGCAACAGTATTATCCGAGCAAGTCAAAGTGCCGATTTTCCACCCTGGGGGCAAAATACTGGCCACTTGTGAAATGCCCTCATAACAATTTTGCATAACCTGTTTGGGGTTTTTGATATTATCCCACGGCTTTTGGATAGGAACAACCTGTGCAGCAGGCTGGGCAATTTTCGGTCTGACAGGGACAACCACAGGACGTTTGGGCGGCGCCAAAAAGATTTTATCAATCAGGCTGGACAGCAGCCAAAGTCCGACAACGGCCGAAATGCCGATAACAGCCAAAAGTTTAGAGCCGCGCAGTCCCTTTATCTTTTGAAGTTTAGCCGTTGCGCCGCGCTGAATAAGATCGCTCAGCCTCAAATCCTCGGTATCTTCAATTCCCCATTCTTTTGGAGCAATCTTTTTGCCCCAATCGGGAACGGCCATCATAGACATAAACTGATCTTTGGCTTCTTCTTCCGTCAAAAACAACATATCGCCGTCCGACAAAATAATGTCGTTACGGACGCAAGTATACCACCAGCCTTCAGAAGTCTTAAATACCGCAACAAAAGAAGAAACATCGGACAAAGAAGTCGCCAAAGCAACCGCCGCAACAGTCTCTCCTTTTTTATACCCCTCATGAGAAACACAAATACCGAATTGCGGGGCTTTGCCGCCTTTTATGCAGAATAAATCAGCGCCTTCCAGAATAGTATTGGAAGCATCTTCAATTTCCTGCATATAGTCGTTGGAATTTTGCAACGGCTGCCAGAAGATGCTCGTCGCATAGGTAACGCCATTTAATTCAAGGGTTGTTCCCCATGTGCGGCGAGGTGCTCCGTCATCGTAATCATCTAAAAGTTTTGCGTCTTCCAGCACTTGCAATTTCTCCCTTGCGGAAATTCTAATTCATGGTCATTCTGGTTTCAGGCGACAGAGGTGTTTCCAAAACAACCGGTGTCAACACGATAACAAGAATATTTCTGTCTTTTTCTGCCGTTGCATCGCCCCCGAGGAGAGAGTTTTCTGCAGAGCCAGTGCCGGATTTTGAAGTTTCACTGGAAACTTTTTCATATCCGGTCAAAATCAAAGATTCGCCCGATGTCAAAGCAACTTCCTGCGTAAAGGCACGCGATTCGACTTTCGGGTTTTGAATATATTGGTTTTCATCAGCATTTCCGAAGCTGACCTTTTCAAGAGTCAGCAAATCAGACAATGTCATATTAAACATAACAAGCAGTCTGCCATGCTCCAAAATACGCGGCAAAACATCCAGTGTAAAGCCTGTTTCAATTTCTTCCGTCGTAACGGAGATATCATAGTTTGATCCGTCTGTGCCGTTGTTGGTTTTGGTCATTTCAGAGATATAGTTTTGCTTCTGAGTAACCTGAATAGGCGCTGGTTTGTTGTTCAAAGTCGTTACAGTGCCGCTGGTAACCAAAGTTGTGCGGTTTTTTTGCGATAACGCTTGAATAATAGCATCAGCAGACCAGTTCTTTTTAACAACGCCCCATGTCAGAGCGCTTGACAAATTCTCTGAGGAGAGTCCTTGTGTTCCTGTGACGCCGATTGAGGTAACGCCGTCGCCAAAAGTTCCCTTCAAATCTAAGCCATATTTATCGGAATCCGTCAGCGTAATTTGCATAATTTTAACGGAAATGGCAACTTGACGGGACAGACGAGCATTCTGCTCATTAATATATTTGGCCACAAGTTTAATATCATTCGGCGTTGCCGTCAGGGTAATTGTGCCGTCTGAAGGCGAAACCGTCAATTTGGCATTGTTTGAAATCATGGAAGAGATGCTCTTTTCAATTTGAGTCCACATCTCAACCTCAATAGATGACGACAAACTGATTGAAGACGAACCTCCGCCGCCGGAAGCCGAGCCGCCGATATTAACATTCATGCTCGGTTTGGAAGGTAGAGAGTAAATAACAAAAGTTTTTGTGATAAATCTGTAAAAATAAATGTCCTTATTTTCATATTTCCACCAAACCCCGAAACGAGACGAAACTTCATCCAAAAAGCCGCTCAAAGGTCCTTGATAAGAAACAAGCATGGTGTCCGGCGAAACCCAACCGGCTGTTGAAGGCGATTTTTCAGCGTCGGGACGGTTGCTTTCGCCCTTGGCGCGGACATTGTCTTCCAAATCAGAGGCGTATCTGATACCTAAAGCTGTTGTGCGGTTAATCATATCGCCGATTTCATACAGAGAAATAGGACGGTTTGAAACAAGGGTTATGCCGTCTTTTGTTTCAAGATAAGAAGGAAGAGGCTCCCCTTCATATTCAATTTTGCTGGTATCTCCGAGCCAAATATCGTCTTTAACCTTTACCAAATCCTGATTGGCGATTTTTGTAGGCATCTTGGCTTCTTCACGCAGGCGGGAAGCGGCATCAACATCACGGTTGATTTCTCCGTCCATGGTTGTCGAAACAGAGCAGGAAGCGGCAAAGGCTAAAACCAAAGCCCCAAGGCTCAATTTTTTGAAATTAGTTATACGCATTCTCATCCTCCTTCGTTTCAACGACTAAGACGCGGTTTCCTTTATAAAATGTAGCCAAAGGCGCCGGCCGAGCTCTGGCAAAAGTGCGGATAAGCGCCGACGAAACATCGGCAAAGCGTCCGCGGAACATTGCACCGGCAGACAAAGTGTAATTGCGGTTGGTGTTCCAAATCAAACGCCATCCGGCGCGTTCGCACCACTCACTCAAAAGCCCCTTCAAAGTTGCCCCTTCTTCTGCCAACCAGTCTTCAACCGCGTCATCCAAAGAAGCCTCGGCATTATCTCCACCATCGTTTGCAGATGCTTCGGCATCTTCAAAAGCCATGGAAACGCTTTCTTCATAATCGGAAACTTCTTCATCAATTGTCGGCGGAATGGCGGCGGACAAATTGCTTCCGGCGCCTGCTGTAACAATCATTTGATCTTGAGGCGTGCGCTCGCCATATTCTCTGTAATCGGCGGCAGAGCGGCGGTAATTAACAAATCTGTCAGGTGTTTCCTCAGGCGGAATAACCATCGGAGCATTTGCCGCGGCGGGCATTCCCTGTTGAACAGAGCCACAGGGCGCATTTTCTTCACACAGCATAATCGGTTCGACCGGCTGATAGTATGATTCCGCCTCATCGTCATGTAAATTCCATAAGCTGTAACTACCGGTGCAGCCGGCCAGCAAAAGCAATGGCAAAAAAGACAGTCTGTATAAGCTTCTAAAACGCATCTCTGCAATCCTTTGAGTAGATTTTCTCATTATGTTTTTCCTATCATACTATTGAAAAATAAATAATCAAGCGCCGTTGAAAAGTTATTACCATTGTATGTATTTCCCTCCATCGGCAAAATTTATTTTTCCGGTTGATCCTCCCGAGTTGTCCGTATCTGAGGTAAGCGTCCTCAAGATAAAGCTGTTTGGTTCTCTGGTCGTGAATACGGTGTTAATTTTTGAGTAATCCACGCCCTTGTTTGTTAAAATATTATAAAGCAAATTCAAACGTCTTTGCTGTAACGCGGTTGAATTTGTTCCGTCAATCCTTATCTCAAGCCAAATATTCGGCGCTTCGGCGGCTTTGGTTGCAAAAGCCTGAATCCAGCGCAAAGTCTGTCCTGAAATTTCTGCCTTGTTTGGTTGAAAAGACAGGCGGATTTCTGTCGGCATAATTGAGACGGGGCGTGCCTGAGCCTGTTTGCGCTTGAGATTCCGGCGGGCTTGCGCTTTGGCCAGAGCTTCTTCTTTTGATTTTTCCGCGGCGACCTTTTTCTTTGATGAGGCAAAAAGAGAAGACAATGTATTAATCAGTCCCGGTTTATCTTTTTTGGCAGGAGCTGAAATTTGGGAGAGAGGTTTGCTTTCTTTCGGCGCATCTAAAGAAATATCATCTTCCAAAGCTGTCAAAACCTGTTTTTCTTTTTTATTCTCTTTTTTGAGTTCTTTAAGCTTGATTTCTTCATCAATGAGCTTTTCCTTTGCAGCATCTTCCGATGAATCTGGATAAGCAAGTTTCGGCGTCAAATTTTCATCGCTTAGGATGTCTTTTGGAATAGGGATAATCAAATTATTGACCGTCTCGGAAGCTACTTGAATTTCTGGACGTTGTTTTTGGATATTCAAAGCATCGGAAATGTCAGCCGGAGACTTATCTGAAAATTCTTTGACAGCTATTTGATTTTTGGCTCCGCCGCCGCTTTTGGCGACAACCCAAGGACTGTCTTCCATTTTAACCCAATCTTTTGACTGCTCCACCGGTTCGGTAGATAAGTCAGAAGATGTTTCCATACTTGAAATAGGGACCTGAGTGTCGTTCAGGGCGACGTGGTTGAGGTCGTTTGAAGAGCCAAAAACAACGGTTTTGGCACTTTTTTGTGCACCGTGCTGGAGGGGAATTTCAGCTGGTTGTGCTTGACGGGCTGCGATTAAAGTTTCGTTGGCCTTTGAAGCGGGTTTTGATGCGGGCGCTGCCGGTGGGGCAAAACGAGAGGGCTCGGACGATTCAGGGGTATAAACCGTATCGGCCTCAATTTTCGGCTCGGGCAAAGGTGCTTGCGGCGAATAAAGAACATCGGCCAAAACGAAGGGGGCGCTGTCTGTTGCCTCGGCAAAGGCTGAATCGACGGAATCTGTTGAAATTTCAAGAGGAAAATCAAAAGAATCCGAGACATCGGCTAAAATAACCTCAGGGGTATCTTCAGCTTCCGGTAAAGCAATCTTAGGAATATCGGGCAAATCAGATAAAGCAATCTTTTTTACCGGAAGGGGCGCCACGCGGGTGCTCTTCAAAAATAAAGAAATGTTTTTAGTGCTGATAACAGGGAGGGGTGAAGAGGTTTTTTGAGTGTGCCAAAAGCATCTGTTCGCTGTCAAAATTGCAAACAGCGATACCGAAAAACTATAAACAAATGCTTTTAAGCCTGTTTTCAGCATATATAAAACCCCTCTAAAAACTAGATAAATCAAAATGCGACTCTTGGCAAGAGCCGCTAAAAAATATGCACAAATCTGTGGACTTTTTTTGAAAAATATTCCGGAAAGTGAGTCTGAAAGGGCTTTTGCAAAAAATAAAAGAGAAACATAAAAAATCAAAAAACTGTAACACTTTTTAAGTAATTTATGTGATATGATAGAAATATAACAATAGGGCAACTGCGTAAAAAGAGATGAGAGGCGCAATGTTTGGACTTTTGAAAACACGGTTCTTCATAACAGGAATAGCCTTGGGCTTATGCCTTTGCGCTTCATACGCAGGCGCGCAGGTCTTGAGCCAGAGCGCCGCCGATTTTGCCCGCGAACACGGCGGCGGAGATTTGGTTGAGGCATTAGAGAATAAAACACAGCCCAAAATTATCTGCGGTTCAAAAGAAAATCTTTGCGACCAAGAAACGGAATATTGTCTGAAAGCGGTTTATGAAACACAACAGGAAAGCTCTGGAGAATATTCTTCGCATGTAATAACAACCAAAAAGGAATATGGAAAATGTATTTCAAAGTCAAAAGTTGATGCGGATAATCTCTATCAATATTTCCAAAAGGAAGGGTGTTACGAAAAAGGAAAATGGGGTTCAATTAAGATTCTTCCATGCTCTGTTACAATTCAAAATGTCAGCTGGCTGACGGCAAATTCAGCGGGCATAAATTATTCGGTTGATGTTGTTTTTGACGACCATACCTTTACGGATCCAGCGACGAACAAAAAGTATCGGTTGGCAGTCGGCGGAACGCCCACAATAGAATATGCTGAAAAGACCATGAATGGTTGTGAGGTTCTGCCTGTTAAGGTTTATAATATGCAGGGGTGTTTTTTCTGTCCGCTGGCTTCATTAATTTTTGGAACGGCAAATGAAGTAACCTCAAAATCTTTCAAATTTTTCGCATCATCATTCAGGGTCGTTCTGCTGACGGCTTTTGCGATATGGGTTGCTTTGCTGGCTCTAAAGCAGCTGTTTGCAATGACCAAACAAGACGCGCCCAAGTTTTTGGCGGCCATCCTCAAGCAAGGGTTTAAGGTGGCCATAGCGTTCTTTTTGCTAACCTATTCGACCAATTTGTTTTCAGGGTTTGTTATTCCGGTTCTTAAAGGAGGACTGACCATGGGAACGCATATTCAGTCTATTGATCTGCCCGAGCCTGATTATGATAAATATCATTACAGCAATCCGACCATTTCAAACACTTATTATAACTATCATAAAGGCGGCGAAAAATCCCTTTATGAACGCATAGAGCTCTTTTTGGCATCTGTCCAAAGCCAATTATCCTATCTTCAGGCCATAGGCACGACAATCTTTTGTGTTGGGTCGCACAAAATGTGGGAAATGGATGTTAGGTTGCAAGGATTCAAAGACGGCGTAAGGATGATGTTTTTAGGTGCGCTACTGACGGTTTTTGCCTTTTTGTTGACATTTTCTTTTGCCTTTTATTTCTTGGATGCTTTGCTCCAATTGGCCATTTTGGGGGCGATGATGCCGTTTATGATTGCCGGTTGGCCGCTCAAAGCAACTGCGCAATATGCGACAACAGGGTTCAAGATGCTGCTGAACACGTTTTTTGTGATGTTCTTTACCGGATTTGTAATCAGTGTTAATATAGAAATGATTAATCAGGCCTTAAGTTTGTCAAACACTCAAATCGGCGAAAAAATAAACAGCTCGGCGGTCGTCGGAAACAGTGCTTATGAAGAAGAAATCAAAAATATGCAGAGTTATGACGGAACAAAAAGCGGGTTTGATTTGATTGTTGATGCTTTGAATAATCAGGAAGTTGATAAGCTGGTTAATGCAACAAACATCGGCGGCACAGGGTTTTTGCTGCTGGCCTTTGCCTGCATTTTCGGTTTCAAATTTATTGCACAGGCAAGCCCTCTGGCCAATAAGCTGGCATCGGGCGGATTCGGCAAGGGCGGTATCTCGGCAAAAATCGGAACAATGGCAGCCTCAACGGTCAAGGGCGTCGCCAACAAAGTTGCCGAGCCGACCGGAAAAGCTATTGCTGCCGAATATCACAGAGCCGGCGGTGTAACCGGAATTGTCGGAAAAGCCGGATCTGCGGCTGGAGATTTGGCCAAAGGCGCCGGACAAGCTGTCCAGTCGGCCGGCGAAAAAATGTCTTCTGTCGGCAAAAAGATGGTTGCCGGCGGCGGCGTTATCGGAAAAATTGCCGGTGCGGGGCTTGTAGCGGCGGGAGCAACGACAAAAGCCGCCGGACAGGTGGCAAAAACAGCCGGAACAGTTACAAAAGCCGTCGGCAAAGGAACGGAGACTGTCGCTAAAAAAGCGCACCAAGCCGTGCAGCAAAATAAGAAAAAATAAGATTATCTGTGGGATAAAGGATGTTTTGTCCGGACTTCATCTAAGAGGTTTTTCGGAAGAATATGCGTATAAATTTCGGTTGTCGCGATGCTTTCGTGCCCGAGGAGTGTTTGCACCGACCGCAAATCTGCATCACGATTCAAAAGATGGGTTGCAAAGGAGTGTCTTAAAACGTGCGGCGAAACTTTTTCTTCGGAAAGTCCCACAAGTAACGCAAGTTTTTTTAAGTCTTTGAAAAAAGCATCTCGGGTTAAATGTCCGCTTTTAGCGCTGAGAGAGGGAAACAAAAAAGGATTTTTTTGTTTGTTAAGCATTGTTGCTCTCAACTGAATCCATTCCGAAATAGTATTGGCGGCTTCATCAGCTATCGGGAGCATCCGTTCTTTTGCTCCTTTTCCTTTGACAAGAATTTGTTTTTTTTCAAAATTAATACACCCGAGCGGCAGTCCGCACAATTCTGACACGCGTAGCCCGCAGGCATACATAAGCTGGAGCATAACGGCGGTGCGGCAATGCCGAAAATCTTTTTTTAAAAAAGCCGCCGAGATAAGAGCGTTAACTTCTTCTCGGGTCAAAAATTTGGGCAAAGGGCGTTTTTTCTTGGGCGCTGAAATATTAATCATCGGATTTTGAGTAATTTGTTTTTCTGAAAGCAAAAACTTAAAAAAATCGTTCAGAGTTGAGATTTTGCGCAAAACAGTCGTCTCGGCATAGCCCCTGGCCGATAAACCGCGAATATATTCCCGCACGTCATCTTCCGTAGCGCCTGAAATCTCATCGCCGTAAAAAGCCTGAAATTGAGCCAAATCACGTTGATAAGATATCAAAGTGTTTTCGGCTGCGCCTTTTTCAGCGGCCATCATGTCCAAAAAATTACTGACAAAAGCAGACATATTTTTTTATTTAACGACTTCTTCAATATGTTCCTGATGCAGCGGAAATTCGTGCGAAACGACAAATCCGACTGCAGCCAGCAAAATAATGGCAATGAGGTAATACATAAAGTTAGATTTTTTTTGACGCATTTTCTTGTCCTTTTTATAAAAAATATATTGCGAAAAAGTGATGTTGTTTATATATTTATCACAATAAGTTTGAAAGATAAATTAAAAATGAACATACAAACAGATAAAATCATTTTATTGGTCGGATTGATGGGCAGCGGCAAGACATCTGTCGGGCGCAGGTTGGCTCAAAGGCTCAATTTGCCGTTTGTCGACGGCGACCAAGAGATTGAAAAGGCGGCCGGTTTAAGTCTTGTGGATGTGCTCAAGTGTTTCGGTCCCGAAGAATACCGCGCCGGCGAGGCTCGGGTTATGAAAAGGCTGTTGCAGGGGGCGCCTTGTGTTTTGGCTTCGGGCGGCGGCTCGTTTGTCTGCGATCAAACCCGAAAATTAGCCCATGAAAGAGCTGTAACAATTTGGCTTAAGGCAGATGTTGACGTGTTGTGCACCCGCACTGCCGGACGCCAGCGCAGACCTTTTTTGCAGGGAGATGATGCCGAACTGCGTGAAAAGATAGAAAATTACGTCAGCGAGGAATATCCTTATTATTCCGAGGCTGATATTGTGGTTGAAACCAAAGAAGAGCGCGTCTCTGACACGGTCAACAGAGTGCTGATGTCTCTGGAAAGCTTTTTGAAACAGATTTAGGCCTGTTTCAGCTTGTCCGCAAGCAAAAGCGCCGCGCCGATCATTCCGGCATTATTTTCAAAAACAGCCTCTTTAAGAACAAATGGCTGCGTTAAAATAGCGCCGTTAACTTCTTTGTTAACTTTGTCATACTCGACAAATTTGGCCATAGAGCCGGAAAGAATAATCATCTCGGGGTCAAAGACGTTGCCGAGCATAATCAGCCCCTTGACCAGATATTCCTGCCATTTTTCAAAAGCGGCAATAGCCTGATGGTTATTTTCTTTGATTCCTCTGATAACGTCATAGCTTGTTGCCTCAGGGGCGATATATTCGCGGGCATTGGCATTGAGCCCCGTGCCCGAGGCAAAAGATTCAAAGCAATCATACAATCCGCAGCCGTTGCATTGGCGTTTGTGTCCGGAATCAATCGGAAAATGCATTTCTCCGGCCGCGCCGGATTTGCCTTTGAGGAGTTTGCCTTCAACAATAATTCCGGCGCCGACGCCGGTGCCGAGTGTCAAAATAATGGCATTTTGGCAGCCTTTGGCTGCGCCGATGGAAAACTCTGCCCAGGCGGCGGAATTGGCGTCGTTTTCAAGCAAGACGGGTTTTGACGTCAGGGACATAAAGTCTGTTTTGTTGTAGTCTTTGGGAAGATTGCCCACCTGCGAGGTAATTTTTGTGCCATTGCGGTCAATGGCGCCGGCAGTGGCAATGGCAACACCGTCAATTTGGTCTTCAAGCCCTTTGACGGTGGTTTTGAGGAGCTCATAAATGCCGTTGGCTGTTTTTGGGGTTGAAACCTTAATAACCTCGTTCAAAAACGTGCCTTTCTCGTTGATAATTGCATAGGCGATTTTTGTTCCGCCGATATCAAAAGCCAAAATCTTTTTCATAAGTCGTTCTCCTCAAATATGATTCTTTATATATAATATAGTGTGAATATTAAAAATTGGTATTTTTTATTGTATAAAAATTTTATTCGCATATACTTAACCCGAATAAACGGGAGATAAAAGATGAAAACCGGATTGATTGTTGCTATGCAAAACGAGTTTGAGCTGGTTGCAGCAAAGCTTGTCAATATACAAACAAAACATATCGGGCACTTGGAGTTTGTTGAGGGTGTATGGAATAAGACACCTGTTGTTCTGGTCAAAAGCGGTATCGGAAAAGTTGCCGCGGCGGTGGCGGCAGTCGAGCTGATAAAAAACTTTGCCCCGATGCAGATTATCAATACGGGAATAGCCGGCGGGTTAGATAAAGGCGTAAGCGTGATGGATATTGTTGCAGGAGCCGAAACGGCGTATCATGATGTCTGGTGCGGCGAGGGAAACGTTGTCGGACAGGTTCAGGGAATGCCCGCAAGCTATTTGGGAGATAAAAACCTGCTCCAAAAAATATCAAAAATCCGCTCGGATGTAGCGGTGCATCGGGGGCTGATTGTTTCGGGCGACCGGTTTATTGAAAAATTGCAAGAGCTCAAAGACATAAAAGCGCAATTTCCAAAGGCTTTGGCCGTGGATATGGAAGGCGCGGCCGTTGCACAGGTTTGCTTGTTGTATAAGGTGCCGTTTTTAGCGTTGCGCATTATCAGTGATACCCCGGGAATAGAGAACCACAATAAGCAGTATCAGGATTTTTGGGGCAGCGCGCCCGAAAAATCAATTGAGGTTTTAGAGGCTCTGCTCGGATAAATTTTTCTTCAGACAGTCATATTTTGTTCCAAACAGGCGTTTAGAAATGCTTAAGGTCTGTGAATTTTTTGTTACACGGAAAAATATTGTTGAAAAACAATGTGGTATGCGAATTTTGTGCCGTCCGTTTTTACTGGAAAAATTTTGCAAAATCGGGTATCCTAAAAGAGTAAAGTAAGTTAAGTTTTGCAAAATTTAAAAAGGAGAAAAACGATGAACTTTATTAAAAATAATATTTGGACATTTTGCCTGACGGCAGTGTTCTGCATTTTGGCCTTTGCCGGAGATGCTTCGGCTCAGGCTGTAACAGATGGTTCTATTATGGGACTTGCACAGGACAAAGCTTTGAATACTTTCCAAGCTGTTAAGACCATCATCTTTGTTGTCGGTGGTTTCGGTTTGGTGGGTATTGCGTTTGCCGCTATTTTCGGTAAGGTTAACTGGAAGTGGTTTGCCGGATTGGCTGTCGGCTTGGCTATTTTGGCCGCGGCCGGATCTATCGTTAACTACGCAACCGGCGATAGCAACGCTACATCTGGTATGGCTGATACATTCAAAGACTCTAGTAGTTATACAATGTAAATTGGCTAAAGAGAGCTCAAAGCCTCGGACGAAGTATCGTCCGAGGCTCGGCTCACAAAAATAAGATCGGTTTTATTTAAAAGTCTTGAGGGGCTTTCAAACAAAATCGAAAAGACAAAGCTCAAGGGGAGGGCGCCATGATAAACATCAAAAATATAGTCAAAGTTCTGATGCCGGCTTTGTTTATCTGCCTCTGGAGCGGAATAGCCTTAGCCGCAGAAGGAGATACCGGAGGAGCGGCCGATTTTTGCACGGAAGAGTTAGGTATTTTCTCTGAGCTTGTCGCAACAGGCCAGCGGATTTTTAATCAGTTGAGAGATTTAATTTATGTTGTCGCCGGATTCGGCATTATTGCAGTGGCTGTCGGCGGATTTTTCGGCAACCTCAACTGGAAATGGTTGGGCGCGATAGTGATTTCGTTGGTTGTTATTGGAACGGCCGGCGAGTTGATTGTGCTGATGACCGGCTGTGAGAAATTCTCAGCAAAATTAGTCACAAATACCCTTAATGGCGACAGGTATAACGGCGACAGATCAGCACATGTTGAAGAGCGAATTGACGCCGGAAAGGTCTATTGGTCCGAAGAGTGGAATTATGGAACAGGTGCTGGTGACAATGTAATGAACCGCGCAAGTAAAGACATAGAAGCAGAAATAGATGCCTCAATGGCGGAGACGGATGCGAAACTGGAAAATATAGACTGACAACAGTATAGAAATGTCACTGAATAGAATCTTTTTTTGAATAAATAAAGGAGGAAGCCATGTTAAAAATATCAAAAATAAACAAGGTAATTCTGATTGCAGGATTGGTTGCGGCTTTCTCTTTGTTTGCCGGAGGGCAGGCTTTTGCTGACTTTGAAGATACAATTGATCCAAGCATCATCACCGCTGATGGTCCTAAAAAAAGTAAGGCGCAGGAAAAGGCTGATAAAAAGAGAGCTGATGCGGACTCCGCCTCTGCCGCGGCACAAACAGCCATAAAAGAGAAATGGACAAAAGCGCGTGATGAACGAGATTCTGCTCAAAAAAATTATAATGCTAAGCAAGAAGCTTACAACAAATGCGTAGCCGGCGGTGGAGATTGTTCTGCGCAGCGTCAGGCGGCCGAAGATGCAAAGAAAACATATAGCGAGAAGCTCACAGCCTACAATAAAGCTCAAAAAGAAACTTCAAAATTAGCTAATGAAGCAACAAAAGCCGAAAACCAAGCGGCTTTGGCCGAGCAGCGAGCAAAAGAAAAAGCCCTTACGGCGGCTGAAAAAGAGGCGAGAAAGAAAGAAAGAGAGTTAAATAAAGCACAGAAAGCTCTTGCAAAATGTCAAAAAAACGGCGGCGACTGTTCGGCAGAAACGGAAGCTGTCAGTAGTGCTCAGACAGCCGTTGATAATGCCAAATACAAAGTTGAAAGTGCTCAACGTGCGTTGGATGGAACATCTTCATCAGGCGGCGGTAGCGGAAGCGCCGGTTCAAAAGAAGAGTTTTTGAAAAACAATTTAAATTTGAACGATGCTGATAAAAAGGCTTTGGATCGCGGCTTTGATAATCTGGATAGAAAGACTCAGGCGAGAATAGCTTCTCAAATGAACAATTATAAAACAAAAAAAGAGAAAGAATTAGCAGCGGCTCAGGCCGATTGCACGCGATACAGCGGGATGCGCTCACAAGATGCACAGGCCAAAGCCCGCGAAGCTTGTGCGAAAACCGTTGAACTTGAAAAAGAACTTGAAGAATATAAAAACATTTCCGAGCAATTAAATATAAAGCCTCTTAAACTGAGCGATGGGGTTAAAAATGCGCATAAAGTTCTCAAATATTCGACATCGGTTAAAGATAAAAAGAATTTTCAAGGCGTAGCAAGTTTTGACACGGCTAAAAGCGTTATGGGCACGGGGCTTATTACTAAGGGGATGAGCGAAAACGATTATAAGGCAGACAAAGATGTTTTGACCAGCGTGACGCGTCGTGCAGCTCGAGCTATTTTGGAGCTGAAACAAATTGTTTATGTGTTTGCCGGTTTTGGGTTAATCGGATTCGCTTGGGCGGCCATCTTCAATAAAATCAGCTGGAAATGGTTTGGAAATATTGCCATGGGATTGTTCCTGGTGGCCAATATGGGGCGGTTGATAGAATATTTTGCCAAAGGTGAAACCGGTGAATATTATGCGGCTGCATGGAATGACAACGCTGTCGCCGGAAATAACGGTAAATATGGTATCGGCGATGTGTTTAATGATGCCTTTGTGGTTTACGGAGACGATCCAGTCGGCAAATGGGCTCCCGGCGTTAGGTTGTTTAAGCGTGACTTAAGCTCTAAAGATGGCATATCAGATAATCCTGAAGAATTCAGCGCCTCAGCGGCGGGATTCTGCAAAGGAACATCCGGTTCCGGCTGGGCAAATTTTACAAGTTGTATTGATGATATCATTTCGACAGCGAAAAAAGTTTCAGATACGGTCACGACAGTTAAAACAACGGTGGAGGATGTAAACAAACGAATTGATGAAATTGAAAACAGAGCAAAAGTGATTGCTGACGCGGCAAAAGATATGAAAGGCGCCAACATTGGAGAAATCATTAATAATACAAGAAAAATCTTAAATGAAAGCTCCGGCATTATTTCAACGACAACGGGCGCGGCTAATACAATCGGATCAGGTATCGGAAATATTGCAAACAATGTTCAAGATATGGGCAAATCCGTTGCTCAGCAACAAGAACTTCAAAATCGTCGGAACAGAGGAGAATCAACAAATAAAATCAATGCGGCGCTTAGCGGGCAGGAATGGGATTCAAGCACAAAAGGCGTTGAAAACGTTGACGGCAAATATGCCGGAAAGAAGACAACCGCCAAAACAATCGGCGATGCGCTGAATAACCTGAACAAAAAATCGCAAGACTTGAATAAATCTGCTCAAAAAGGTCTGGGAACAGCCGCAAAAATTAATACAGATGTTAACAACTTTTTGGGTAAAGGTAAGAACAAAGGTTCATCGGGATCCGGCAAGTCGTCAGGAAGCAGTGGTTCAAATAATAACGGAGGTTCAAGCACCAATGGTGGCGGATCATCCGGTAGCGGCGGAACAGGAAACGGAACAGGTTCAAACTCCGGAACTCCGAATAATAACGGTAATACAGGCGATGGAGTGAATAAAGACAACACGGATGTGTCAGAGGCCAATCCGGGCGATAGCAAGTCTGATGCGCCAAGCACGTTTAACACTCCTAATACACCCAATGAGCCGAATACGCCCAACACGCCTAATGAGCCAAAGTTGGATGACAATAGAGTCGATTTGGGAGATTCTGATGGAAGAGGAGAAAACCCCAATCTGCCCACACCGGATAAGGAAGATAAGCCGGAAATCAGTGTCGATCCGCTGCCGAATGATGATACGGCGTCTGCGGATGGCAATGGCGGAGCACCTGAAGATAGCGGAGAGTCCAATGGTTCGGAAGGCGGCGAAGGGACGCCTCAAGATCCCGCGCCTGAAGAACCTGCGCCGAACGATGGAGAAACACCTTCAGAACCGGATGATGATTCCGCACCGGACGATTCGGAACCTGCAGTTGATGGAGCCCCCGAAACCGGCGGAGTTTCAGAAGCCGATGTAGAAGAAGTGGACATAGAAGAAGGTTCTAAGGAAGCTTCGGAAGATGAGCCTGATGAAGAAGATGTCTCGGAAGCGGCTATCATGAGTTTGGCGTCAGAGGCCGAAGATCTTGAAGGCGAAGTTCAGAAAAAAGCCGATGCAGCCGAAGAAGCTTGTGCAAGCAATCCAAGCAGCCAGTTGTGCATAGCGGCTCAAACAGCGGCAACTATGGCTAAAGAAATAGCCGAGACCAAAAAAGATGAGCTGAATAAGCTTGAACAAAAGCTTATCAAGCCACAGGCCGGACAGATTGTCTTGCCTGACAACAAATATGAAGGCGACGCAACGCCCGAAGCCAAACTTCAAGCATCAAAAGCAGTCTATACCGAAAGTCAGGAAAAGCTGGAAACAGCCGCCAAAACTTTGAAAACAAAAGAAAATCTGGAAAAGGCTCTTTTGACGGAATATCAACAGGCAACTCAAAAGGCAGCAGAGACCGGAGCAGAGGCGGATAAGCGGATGGCTGACAGACTCAAAAAGAATTATGATTTGGCCATTATCGAAAAGAATTCCGCAGCAACGGGGCTTGCCGCAGCCAAAGAAGATCTTCAAAAGAGTGAGGCAAATTACCTGAGCCGGCAGAAAGAAGAGCGCGAAATGCCGATTGTTATTCAATAACGCCTGATATTAACAGATTATTCATAAAAACGGAGGTATACTTTATTATAAAGGATGCCTCCGTTTTTTTGAGCTCCAAAACAAGGAGAGGATAATTTAACTTGTCGGGTTGCAAAAAAAAACGGATGCCGTATCATAAAAAAGAATAAGACCGAAAGAGGAACTGATGCGCGAAATCATCTTGAAAGCCGTTGCCAATCCTCCCCGAATTTTATGGGGGCCGTTTTTGCCCGTCATGGTTAATCTGGGCATACAGTTTCCGTTGATGTTTATGTTTTTGGGAACATGGGATATCAACCCGATTTGGTTTATGGCCTCAATTGTCCTTGGGCATATTTTTTGTATTGCGCTCGGGGCAAAAGAGCCGCACGCTTCCACAATGATACAGGCTTTCGGTCAGGTCGCTCAAAAAACAAACAATCTTTATAAAGTAAAGGGGAACAAATTTGCACCCTGAATATGATTTTTTCTCGATCTTCGTTGAAGGTCTGTCAAATTTTGAAATTATTGTTGCCGCAATCGGATTCGTTTCGGCGGCGGCTTTTGCCGGATTCTGGGCGACCAAATTCGGACACATGGTTTTACCTCATCCCAGAGAATCCCGTGTGGCAGATTTTATGCCGTTTGAAAAGCTGCTGTCCGACGGTATGACAATCCGTTGCTATAATGGATCGTTGGCACGCATCTTTCGAGTAACCGGCGCGGATTTGGCTTTTGCAACCGAAGAAAAGGTTGCATCTATGTTTGAGGCGCGCAAGTCTTGGATTGACGGAATGTCCGATTTGCAGGTTATCTGTCGGGTTATTACCGTAAGGGAAAGAGTTCCGTTGGAAGAAAATGTCGGCGATTTTAATAACCCTTTGCTTGAAAAAATCTCGGATATTTGGCAAGAAAACATCAATCGTATTTTTTTCAATACGCACTATATTGTTTTATCTGTTGCAGACAGAGATAATAATCTGAAAGATTTGAACTATGCTTCTCAATCTCTGACAGCGACAATGAACGATTACGGCATTCGTCCGCTGATTGAAGAAGAAGGCAGCGCGCCGGAAGACAGCCCGTTTTCTGTCTATTCTAAAATTTGCTCGCCTGTTTCCCGTCCAATGCCAAAAGTCCACGGAGCTACGGGGGCTCAGTTGAATGAGCTTTTGACGGCAGATCATATCCATTTTACGGGCGAAGAAGGGTTGATTAAATTTTTCTCCGGCGACAAAGAAATGTATGAAATCGTTATGGGAATACGTTCTTCCGGCGATTATATGGACGAAGCGATGGTTGAATCTTTGCTGTCGTTAGATTGTGAGCTGGTTTTGCTGCATAATATTCAGCCGATTTTCAAACCTAAGGCGCGCGCATTGCTGATGCAGCAACAGCGTATGGCGACAATGACAAGCTTTTCAAGCGATGTCGTCGACCAATACGGGGCCGTTTTGGCGTCAATTGAAGACAGCGATACAGGGCACCAGTCATTAACGCAGTATGCGATGGCGATTTTACTGCGTGGCCAGACAAAAGAAGAAATCGATTTTGCCGAGGGCGAGGTTCAACGTATTTGCCGTTTGTTCAGTGTGACGCCGGTTCGCGAGGGCTGGGTTGCTCAGGCAACATTTTTCAACCAGTTCCCAACATATGAGACTTTGCCGCGGACATATATGTATTTGTCACGAGTTGTTGCAACGGCTGTTTCTTTTGACAAACCCTCGGAAGGTTTTTCAAAATCAGACTGGGGGCCGGGGGCAATTTCTGTTTTCAGAACGACTTCCGGTTCGGCTTATCGATTCCAATTCCATGTCTCTTCCGAGGATTCGGCCGTGGCGCACTGTTGTATCATTGGTCCGACAGGTCAAGGTAAAACAACATTATTGACGTTTTTGGCCGGACAGGCTATGAGGCACGGCGATTTGAAAGTGTTCTTTTTTGACCGCCATCGTGGTGCCGAAATTTTCACAAGAGCTATCAAAGGCGCATATGTCGGGTTTGAGGGCGATGAAAAGAATGTGTCGTTAAACCCCTTTGCTTGTGCCGATACACCGAATAACAGAGCCTTTCTGCGGCGCTGGATGCGCGCGATTACATTGGTTGACGATGCTGTTTCCGAAAAAGAAATTGCCCGCGCTGTCACAACGGCTTTTGAATATTTGCGGCCTGAAGAACGGATGATGACTAACCTGTATAAAAGCTGTTTTTCGCCGACAGGAAATATGCGCCGCGAGCTCTACAAGTGGGTTAATCCCGATCAATACGGGGCAATTTTTAATGCCGAAAACGATAGTTTGGATTTAAAAAGCCGCCGCTTTATGGCTTTTGACTTTACACATATTTTTGAAGATGAGCTTTTAGCACCGGCCGTCATCAGCTATATCATGCACCGAATCCAATCCGAAACCGGCGAAACAGGTGTGCCGTCGCTGATTATGATTGATGAAACGGCGCCGATGCTCAAACATCCGATGTTTAGAGATTATTTCATTATCGGCTTGCAGGAAGGCCGTAAAAAACGGCAAGCCTATTTGTGTGCATTCCAACAGCCGAACGTCATTGATACATTGGGTGTCGGCGAGGTTATCCGCGGCCAATGCCAAACGGTTATTTTCTTCAGAAACCCTCAAGCAACGCCAGAAGATTATGCCAACTGGAATCTGACAGACGCCGAAACGGACTTTATTTTCGGCAAATCATATCGTGATTTTCCATATGCGATTCTGTTGTCTCGTCCGGCAACAGGGGAGTCTGTCATTTTAGATGTTGATTTAAGTGGTTTGGGCCCCTATTTGAAGCTCTATAACTCAGGGCGGAAGAATGTATTATTGGTTGAAGAGCTCATCAAAGAATATGGTGAGGACAACTTTGTTACAAAATATTTAAATCTTTAGAGAAAACGCTCTAAATCGTTTATCTTAAGGTAATTTTGTGTTATTATAGATATATGGTGGACTGTATGGGAGAAAAGCCATGAGATCTCGTCTCTTTTTGATTCTGCTGGGGTTGTTGGTGGTCGCAAAGCCGGTTGGGGCTTTTTTGCCTGTTTTAACAACGGATCCTTTAGGTATTGCTCAGGGTGTTCAAAAAGTTGCGGGCGGGGCTAATCGTTTGAAAGAATCTATTGCCGCCGGAAAAACTCTGCAAAAAACAATGACGTCTTTGGGAACCGCTAAAAAAAGTGTGTCTGATTATATCAGCAATGTTAAGAAAGATATTGCGAAAAAAAAGGAAAAAATAGCAAAATATAAGGAAAAAGTTGCTGAATATAAGGCAAAAGTTGAAGCGGCGAAAAAACGTGCTAAAGAGCTCAAGGAAAAAGCACAAGAAGTTAAAAATAAAGTTAACGAAGTCAAGACCAAAGTTAACGAATTTAAGGATACGGTTGATCAAATTAAAGATACAGTCGGAGATTTGGAAAAAATGGCCGAAGGCAAGTTAGATGAATTCGGCAATAAGATTGAAGATAAAATAGGTGATTTAACAGGTGATAAAGGTGAAAAGCCGGAAGATCCTCAAACCCCGCCAACAGACCCATCTGATTCGGATCAAACATCGCAGCCTCCTTCTGATCCATCTGATCCTCAAAATCCGCCGGCTGATCCGACAGATCCAGAAAAAACACCGGACGATCCTGACGATTCTGAAGATAAACCGATTTTGCCGAAAGAGGATTTAGAACTTCCGCAGCCGGGGCGCAAGCCTTTTGATAAGCCGGAAGAAAACCCTGAAATCGCCGCTGGATACGGATATCTCCATAATTCAGAGCCATTGGGGTTTGCCTCTGTTTTGGATTCGGATGATATGGATTCGAATTCAACGGAAGATGATGTGTTAATTGTTCCGGAAAGCTTAAGTGCAAGCGGCCTCGAAAAATGTGCTTTAGGCTATAAAAAAGCCATAAAGCCGGAAAAAATGAATGATTGTTTGCGCGAGGCAAATCGGATAAAATTTAAAATGGCGGATCGTAATCAAAAAGAAAGTGAAGATATGGCGCGCGATATTGAAAACGGTCTGCTTGAATATTATGCGTCATCATTTTTTGAGGCTTTTAACATTTATAACGATACATTGACCTATAAAACAAACATTTATGATCCGGTAATCAATCAAGATATCGCAACAGTTCAGGATGCTTGGAAATATACCAAGGAAATGAGCCAACAGCTGGGAGAAAGAATTAATCAGTTGGCGGCGTTGTGGTCTCGGGAATCATCCATTGAATTATATAAAGTCTATTTTAATAACGGGCTCGGAGCTTATGACGACGAGGATACGGAAGAAGAGGACTAAAGCAATGAAAGCAATGCAGACATATCTGATAGCGATGCTGACTGCGTTTATTCCGTTTTCGCAGGCGTTCGGGTTGTGTGAAGATAACGGGACAGATCTTGACGGGCGGGTAGTCGTGTCAGAGGTCTTTGCAAGAAGATGCGGATTGAGCACTCAAGATTATAAAATGACGGAAGATTGCTTGAAACGTTTGGCATATGATATGGTTTACGGAAACGGGTATCAAAGTGAAGATGAAACATTTGACTTTCACAGCTTTGCCGAAGAAAAAGAAAGAATAATCAGCGATTATGTTCAAGATTATATTGCAACGGCGCTGAAACAGTTGGTGGAGGCCGGAGAGCATAAAGATAAAGCTGATATTTTAGCGGGAAAAATGCCGGAAGATTTAAGTTTGGCAAGTCCGGTGAGGGATAATGACAGCAGGCAGGATTTGGAAGAACATGGCAAGCTTGTAAACGAAAATACAAAAGTGTTGTTGGGGATTCTTGATACGCGTTCGGGGGTTATCACGGTCAAAGCAGTTGCCGGACCGTTGCTGACAGAAATTCTTCCCAGAGTGGAAGTCAAACCGGAAGATGAAGAAGAAATGCTGAGCGATCCATGTGAAGGGGGCAAAAATGGGTAACACAAGACGGTATCTTTTTCTGGCAAGTCTGATGGTTTTGGCCTTGTGCAATCCGGCCAAAGCCAATACGGACTTATTGGACAATATTTTGGATTCCGTTGATAATGTTATTGAAAGAGCAAGTAATATCGTTGATAAGGAAATTTCGAATATTAAAAAAATTGCCCAAGCCAAAGTTCAGAGCTCTGATAAAATTCAAAAAGCAAAGGTGCGGGCGCAAAAGCTGAAGCGCAAAGCCGAAAGTCTGAAGGAAAAAGCCGAAGAAATAAAAAAACGCATTGAGCGGGCAAAAGAACGCAAAGAAGAATTAACGAAAAAATATCAGGAGCTGAAACAAAAAGCTCTTGAACTAAAAGCTCAGGCAGAAGAAACTCTGGCTCAGGCTTCAGCAATAAAAGAAAGCACAAAGATTTATAAAGAAAAATTATCAGATATGGTAGATAATGCCACGGATACCCTCGAAAATAAAATGAATGATGTTAAAGGGCAGATTGATAATAAGATTAACGAGGGAAAAAATAACCTCGGAATAGGCGATAATTCAGATTCAAATAACGGCGGAGAAGGCTCGGATATAATGGGTGAAGAAGATGATGATAAATCATCTCCGGATACGGAAGAAGAAAAGAAAATAGCGGCTCAAACAGCATCTGATTTGGCTGAAGAAAACACGCCGACAGAGCCTGATACAGGAAATCTCCCTGTTCCGCCGACGGGTGCGGGGGACAAATTAACGCCGAACGACTTGGAACCCAAGATTGACAAAAACCTATCCAAAGAGCCCGAGATAAAAACAGACATACCTCTTGAAGACCAACTCGGAGGCGGATTGGATATTCCCAAAAAACCTCAAAAGGTAAACCCTCCGAAAATAGATTATGACGGAAATCAGGGAAGCTCCCGCATCAATTTTGAAGAAGACGGCGGGTTGTTGCCTCCTGAATAAACAAGGAAACGCTAATGATAAAAAAAGTAACATATTTTGTAGTGATGATGTTAAGCGTCCTCTGTATCAACAGGCAGGGGTGGGCGTTTGAGTCTCAAATCAAAGGCGACCCTGAACTTATTTGGTTAAATCCGTTAGGCAAAGAAGACATTAAAAACAATGCATATAATCGTTGTTTACTAATTCGCACAATTAAACCCGGATTCGGGGATGCCTCGACAAGTCAAAAGAATTATTATGAGACAATGGCTCAATATGCGACCAATTTATATGCGCAATCCATTAAAATTGGAGCCTATTTGGATGCAGAGAAAGAAGCCTCAAAGGGTGTTGCCTCAATGGACTTGACAAACGAGCAGGATATCCTTGAAAACGAGATTCTCGGCCGCCTCAGTGAAATAAGTCGCCGAATTAACATTATAAACGCTTTTGAAGCCAGCCGGCAAATGATAACGGTTTTGCAAGAGGTAAAAAGAAATTTTAAAGACGATGCCTATGGCGAATTTAGAGTTTTTAAAGATGGCCAATATAAGACATCAACAGATTGTGAAGACTTCAAAAAAGACTGAGCCAAAACGGGAGAAAGATGATGAAATTTTCAAAAAAAACAGGTTGTCTTTTGATAGTGTTGGGCGTTTTGACGACCCAACCGAAAACCGTTTGTGCGCAAATATCTATTGATGTTCCCAAAGGGGTTCAAAAGGTTATTGACGGGGTCAAGGAACAGTTTATCGTCTTTCAGGATGCTATTAAAGGAATTAGTGAATCTCAATTTGCAACAATGGTTGGAAACGGTATTGACGCAGCCAAAAAAGGAATAGCGTTTAGTAAGAATTTATATAAAGATGTTCAACAATTCAAAAAAGATGTTGAAAATTCAAAAGCGTTAGAAGCAGCGAAATTGTCAAAACAAATTGCCGAAGAAACAAAAAGGCTGAAAGAAATTCAAGAAGAAAAGAAACAAAAACAGGCCGATGCAAAAGCCGATGCCGAAACACAAAAGACAGTTCTTGAGGGAAAGATAGAGGCAGCGCAAAATAATTTTAAAAACACGACAATGGCAGATACCCGATCTGGAACAGAAGGAGAAGCAAATGGTGAAAACGGCGCGCCGGATTTGAAAACACAAGCCGAACAAGAGGTTGAAGCTTTACAGTCGGAAATTAAAACTGTTGAAGAAAATTTAACAAAAGAAACGATAAATATCGAAAAAGAATATGATATTTCACTATATGAACAAGGTAAAAAAATTGTTGAATTAAGCGCCAAATTAAAAAATATGATGAACGGTGGAAAAGACAATAAAGACGAAAAGGCCAAAGATCCGGAAGAAGCGATAAAAGACGTGATGGCCGATTTATCCTTTAAGAAAGGGGATATTGTCTCGGTAGGCGATAAAATCGAAAAAGAAAAGAAAAGAAATTCAAAAATAATGTCCGCGATAACCGCAACAACAAGCACGGCCGCGGAACGTGTTGCCAAAACAAATGAAGAAAAAGAAGAAAATGAGAATACGGCAGCTGTGTCGGGAACGCTTAACGGGAAATCGGAAGGTGCGCATATTTCCGTAACAAGCACCATCAGTCAGGCCGAGGCTTTGTATACATATTTAATATTGGAATTGCAGTCTTTGCAGGAAGAGACAAACAGAATCATCTCTATTCGGGAATTTGATTACGAAGTTCCAGATGAAGAACCTAAGGGAATAGATGTGTGTGATTATAAGCGGAAGAAAAAGTAAAATGAAGGCGAAAGTTTTACGGATCGGGAGAAAGAAAATGAGGAAAATAACAGGGATTATATTTTGCGCTTTCTTACTTCAGTATGCAACACCGGCGCATGCCGTTTTTGCAATGGCGGCCTCTATGGCGTATAATGCCCTGCCGTTTTCACCGTCATTTAACTTCATTGCCGAAGCCGGACAGATTATTCGAAATGTTCAAACATCGGCCAGCAAGGTTAAAACAACAATTTATCAGGCAAAGAGTGCCTATACCAGTTTGAAATCCGCTGTAACCGTAACTTTTGCCAATATTGAAAGTAAAGCAGTCTTAAAGGATGTAGCTGGAAATCCGGGGCAGATTGAAGGTCGGTTTTGCGGCAAAAAATTGACAAAGATTGATGTTCATAAAATAGCCAAGAAGACAAGAGAAATTCTATTAACTTATGATTCGTTGCTCGTTAATGACAAAAATGAAACAGATGAATTGCGCAAAAAATTTTATATGGATAATATCTATGCGATTAATGCAGCGGCCGGTCAGCTCTTAATCAAATTGAGAGATGAGGTAAACCCCAAAATTGAAATGGCCAAACAGTGCGCGGAAGGGAACGGAGCTGTTTGCGGTATCCCCGAAACAGAAACCGGTGGAAACAATGAAGTCTTGTTTACTTATGGTAAGACGTTGGAAGCTTTGGACAGTGTCGTTAAAATTTGGGAAAGTGTATCGGCTCTAAAAGCGCGGTTTACGGCTGTTCAGGCTATCAAAGATTTGGATCCCGATGTCCGCACGGAAGGGGACAGTGACGGCGAGAGTCAGGCATGGTTGCTGCCTCAAAATGCCCCGACAGCCATCGGAAAAATACATAATAAAGAACAAACTGCTTTTGCTCAGGTATCCTATTCTCAAACAGATACGTCATTATCAGGTATGGGCGGTGGAGATGACGAAGGAGATTTGGTGGCACAAACAATAGAATTTGTTTCCCCTGAAGAACCGGAAAATGAACACAACCTTGTTAATGAGGAAAAGAAATTGGAAGCTCTGACAAGTTTGGAACCGGCTCAAGAGGCTGTTGAGAATGCTTTGTCCATTCATAATATGATTGGCGAAATGAAAAAATATAAAGAAAGTGCCGAAGAATATGTCAGAGCACAGGAAGAATACCGCAAATATCAGGAAAAATTAAAATTATCGGAAAGCTATGGCATTAAATATGTCAGCAATTATTTTTCCACTCCAAAGGAAACATGGGCAGCAATCTCCTCTTGGGCAAAAGATGCGTATGAAGTCGCCAAATCGGCACAAGCGGCAAGCTCTGTGTCAGACGACCTCGGAGAATTGTCTTTCGACGACAAAACGCAAGAAGAATTGAATGACGATCCGGATGGGTCAAAAGCTGAAGAAAAATTTAAAAATGTCAAAATCGAAAAAAGCAAAAGTGATCAGGAAAAATCCGAAGAAGAAAGCCGAAAAATGTCGCTGCTTGCTTGGCAGATTGGCGCCGAAGCCTCCAAACTTTTGGCAGCAGATGCATCAAAATGGGGAACGCCGACGGATAAAAGTCTGATATGGAATGATGCCAAAAATTTTTATAATCAATATCTGACCCGAAAATACGACAATATTAAAAAGTATCTCAAATCTTTGAACTATAATGATGTGTTGGCTGTTGTTGTTGAACGGTTGCAGGGGCGAATGCAGAATCCGACTGATTCAAAATATCAGGAAATATTGGCTCAGGAAGGTGAAAATGCCGCGCAGGAATTGGCTCAATACAGTGAAAACAGTAAAAATGCATTGGCCGGATTTGAAGAACAAAAGAAATCGGCTGTTGCAGCACTTGAGGCGGAGCGGGCGCAGGTTGTTGCTAAAATGGATGAGATTAATCTCAAAATAAAAGAAAACAGAGATGAAATTGCAGACATCAAAGAAGTTGCAAAAGAAAAATCGTTTAATGGTTTAGAAAAGGCGTTGACGGCAGAGGTCGTTTTTGAAGAACCTGGGTCGTCGGAAAAAGGAAAAGAGTTAGGAATGGACGGAATGAAAAGCGCTTTTTCCGAACGGAATGAACAAGCTACGGATAATGAAAAGATAAGCTTATTGGAAAAAGAAATAGAGATAGCTCAAAATAAATTAAAAACCCTTGAGGATCAAATAGATGATATAGATGATCGAATTGCAGATGCCAGACTGGATGCACAAGAAGGGGCAGTGGCAGCTGTATCTGGACGAGAAGATCTGGAAGCTCGGCTTCTTGAAAATATTAAGAAAAAGCAGGAAGCCGGATTGAATGTATATGCCGGCGACGTCAAGACGAATATGATGGCTATCCTAAACAAGCTTAAAGAGTCGAATGAACTTTTAAATGTGCCGTTGTTGTGGAAAAAATCCGTGGATGAGGCACAAAGTTTAGTTGGCAATTTTGAGAAGCAAATTGATGCAATTGTCGATTCCTCTGTAGCTGAAATGATGGCCTTAGGCGATGATTTGTATAAGCCGGATTCTCATGAAAAAGTGATTGCAATACATAACAGAATGCTTGATAAAATCAAAGCATTAACTGGAACATATGCTGTCGCAGGTTTAATCCGTATAGATAATTTGGCTATTTATGCCAAGTTGTTGGCAGCTGATACATCCCCCGAAACAGAGGGGCTTTTTGTCGGGGCATCGCCCAAAGCCAGAGATTTGAAAGCGCCGTATGCAGTGCCGAACTTCATTTTGCCTCCGGTAAGAGAAATTGTCCGATTCGATGAAACGGATTTTGCTAATGTGAAACCTCAGCAAAAGAAAAGACGCCGCAAAAAGAACCGCATGATTACAATTAATGACTTCTTAAATTATGGCGGCGAAATTCCGAGTGTTTGGAAAGAAATGCTCAAAGACAATGCCTTTATTGAAAGCAGTTATGATTTGAAAAAAGCTTTGAGTTTAGGATGTGAAGACACCGCGTTTTCAAGGGGTGGAATAATGCCGTGTATTGTTGACGGAACCTCAAAGATTCTAGATGTTAGTAAAACGGGGTTTTACTCAATTCGAAAGGATGTTTCCTCAGCCGGTTTGCCGAAATGCCTGAAGATAAAAGAAGTTAAAGGAAAACTCAAACATACATTGATGGATGCGTCAGTAATATTGCTGGGGTCGGAAACGGAGCCTGTCGATTGTAAATACAGCGAATTGGGAATGCTCTTTGAATCCGGCGGAAGTAATAAGCTGACATTCAGAAAACGGGCTTTTGAAGCATATGAAACATTAAATAGTGATATTGATGAAGATTCCAGTAATCGTGAAAAAGATGACATGGCTAGAGCTCAACAATCCTCTTTTGACAAAAACCAAATCGGAGATTATCTGAAACATGTTGAAAATGAGAAAAACTACAAAGACAATTTAAACTCTCATAAAAAAACGCACGAAAAGCAAATGGAAACACTTAAAGAGCGGTTGAGGCAATTTGGATTTGAACCGGCCGAAGATTTCGACTTGGTAAAAGAAAGCGATTATAAACTGGCCGTTGCCAAATTGAAAGGGTTCAAACAGGAAGAAATAAAAGAAGCGGAAAGTGTTTTGAAAATTGATGTCAAAGACAACGAACCGGTTGAAGAAAAAGTAAACCTTTTAAAAAAATTGGTCTCGATTATGAAAGAAGATGATGACGGTTTGTTGCAATTGGATTTGACGTCGGCGGATGATAATGATTTGGCAGCTCAGCTGAAAAAGGCCAAAACGGATAGTGCTGTTGTAGATAAGTATAAAAACAGTTTAAAAGAGAAGCAGAAAAGCTACAATGATACCCAAGAACCGTTCTGCGCCAATTACTGATAGGGTGTAATATATATGGATACAAAACAGCTAGAAACAGGAACACAGCCGCTGGCAATAGAGGGCGATGCGCCTTCAAAGCCTTATCTTGATCATTTGGAAAAAGAAGAAAAAGGTGCGCGTCAGACCTATTACCTGTGGGTGTCCAGATTTTTTATTCTGACGGCCACGGTCTCTATGTTGTTTTTGGTTTTAGCCTCATTATCATTGTTTCATTTAGCTCCGATGGTAACGGTAGAGCCGTTTTTGCTCATTAACCAAAGCGAGTCCGAAAACATTGTTCGAGATGAAGCTATTGCTGCAGATATGGCCTCAAAGGATAGAATATTTGAAATGTTCATCAGACAATATGTGTCTTTGCGCAATACAATTATTAATGACCCGATTGAAATGCGCACAAGATGGATGTCCGGAGGAATGCTAAATTATTTGTCATCGCCGGATGTCTATAATGAATTTGGTGCAGCGACAAAAAAGATATGGTCCGAGATTTTTAAAAGATCTTTGGTTCGTGAGGTTGAAATTATCTCTGTGGCCAGACAAGGCGGGGAACGCTCAGCGGTGTGGAAAGTTGATTTTAAAACTTATGATTTGCAAAACGATGCAATGCAGGATCAAACACAGCAGGAAGCAACGTTGCGCGTCAGATATTGGACAGCATCTGTCACGGCTTTCTTTATTCCTGAAAGATCTTTTGTTACTTTAAGACTTGTTAATCCGTTGGGATTTACGGTAACCAGATACTCGCAAACTGAAGTCGAAATATTCTAATTTGTTGATAAGTATACCTAAGCTGTTAGACATTTAAAAGAAAACAGTATAACTTCATAATATCTATAGGAGTATATTAACCTTGAAGGAAAGGTGTTTCTTGATGAAAAAACAGCTTAAAATCTTGGCTTTGATAGCTATATTTGCTTTGGCAGGGTGTTATGGATCATATTATGAACCCGAACCGGTCGGCATCGGCACGGGAAGTGACGAATTAAAATTATCGCCATGCGCGTGTATGGAGATAGAGCTGCCGAAAACGCTCCCCGATTGGTTTGTTGCAATGATTTAGATTAAAGAGAGGGTGTTGTGGAGGAAATCGGGCAAAACAGACCACAGTCAAGGTTGTTGGAAGGTCAAAAACGACCGATGCCGAGGCGTCGGACAACAGCAAACGAGGATTTGTTCGTTGCTAATATTGCCGAAAAAAGATATCTGTGGACGGCTAGAGCATTCGCTGTCGTAACAGCATTGAGCTTGTGTTGCAATGCTGTTCTGATTCTGGCAATCTTTCAGGTCTTGCCTTTGTATCGAATAGAGCCGTTTTTGCTGACTTTCCAAAACAGATCTGAACAGGTTTACAATATTCAACCGATTGCGAATGAGTTGCGCAATCGAAAAGCTATAACGGAAGTCTTTGTGCGTGAGTATGTCTTGTTAAGAAGCACTTTCAGCGGAAATGTCAATGAAAATGAAGTGCGCTGGATGCCTGGTGGCCCTATTCAGGAAATGTCCAGTAACAAGGTTTATCAGAGTTTCTTGGATAACGTTGCAAAAAAAGCTCTGGAGCTTGTTAAAAATCAAGGAATGGAGCGCAGTGTCAAGATTCTTTCAGTAAATGAGTTGGCTGAGGGAGTATGGCAGGTTGAATATGAAACGCGGGATATGTATCCTGATTCGACAGAACCGGAAGTCGGCTATTGGACAGCCTCTTTAAATATCGGGTATCGTCGTAAAACGGTTAAATATGGAGACAGGCTTAAAAACCCAATTGGCTTTACGGTTATAAGATATGCATTAAGCCGCAATAAGGTGGAGTAACAGAAACGTGAACAAGGGAATAAAGATGAAATATTTGTGGGGCGGCCTTCTGGTTGCGTGTGGTGTTATCGGAAGTGCAACCGCTCAGGTCGACCAGCAGATTATGGATGCCAGTGCCGAGCAGGCTCAGGGAAATTATGCGCCGATGAATATGGGGTATGCAGGTTTCAATTCTTTGGGAATGACGCAGGCGGCGTGGCTTGATCCGGTTCAAAACCTTGGCGAGGGACAAACAAAACCTGCTTATTCCAAATATTACTGGACGCCTGATTTGGTATTGCCGATACGTGTCCGCGAAGGGATGATTACAATGGTTAATTTCCCTGAATGGGAGTTGATAGAGGATATTTATTTGGGCGATAGTGCCACGTTTGATGGCCAAATTTCAAGTCCGAATACGCTTTTGCTCTATCCCAAAAGGGGAGCGAATGTCGGGGTGGATACGAACCTTATTGTTTTTGGACGTTCTGGAAACAGATATGTCTTTTATTTGAAGTCTGAGGCTGTTAATACCGAGCGTTTGACAAATGCAATTATTGATATTGATGTTTTGGATGATTATGCGCCCGGAGGAGTGAGCGGGGCAGCCGGAGGTCTCTCCGGAGGTGCTAAAACGGCCAGTGGCACGGCATCAACTTATACAAGACGATTCCAGAAATCGGATTGGATTAAGTCTATTCCTGTTGACCCGAGTGAATTTCGGTTTGACTTAGAAGTTTATGTCCCAAACCCGGACGATGTTGTAATTGCGCCGGAAAGAGTTTGGCGTGATAACGTCTTCACTTATATTGATTTGGGTAAAAAAGCTCTTAATATGACTCAGAGACCTGTCGTCAGTATGATTGTCGAAAAGGTTGAAGTTCCGGTCGGCTTCAGAGCGAAAGGCCCTGATAACAGACTGATTGTTGTTGAGGGTGTCGGAGATATGGTCTTGCGCAATGGAAAAAGATTAATCTGCATTAAACTCCGCCGTTCTAATGAATCTGGGCTTGAGTTTGCGATAGATTCAGCAGATTATCTGCCGCCGTCATGGGATGTTTCTCCTGCCATTCCAAATAGTAAAACAATGGGATATGGTAATGGAGCAGGCAGCGCAGGGAACGCCTTATTCGGAGCACCGATGGCAAATGGCGGAATAAGTGCTGTCGGACAGGCTGATATTCAGCTGGGTCAAAGCCAGATTATTGTTCCCGAGTATGCAAAGACAGCCGGCGGATGTGTCGGAAACGGATGTATTGCGGCAGATAATTTTGACTATTCAAAAATGCAGCGTATTAAAGGAAACGTTTCTGGAAACGCCGGAAATATTCAGATGCCGCAATATGTGTATGGTTCAGGATTCGCCGGTGCAGATAACTCGAATATTTCCATTGAATTAGGCGCGGATGGTAATGTGTCGAATTTGGAAGATTTGTGGACAAAGCTGTCGTCAAAATACAACAAAGAACTCGGATATTTTACACCATTCTTTTCAGTTGACGCTCCGGCAGACGGGCAAGGGCGGGAGCTCTTCCACTTGAGAGTCGGCCCTGTCAAAAACCTTGACGCTGGGGATAAAATTTGCAGCGAATTGGGAAGGAACGGCGTCTTTTGCAGTGTGGTTAGGACACAATAATAAAAGAGTATGAGCAAAGAACCTTTAACACATTCCGAAAAATATATAAAAAAGACCAATACCATCATTTTGATGATTGGTCTTTCCTCTTTGGTTATATTTATTGTCGGGCTGGTCTTGCTTATCAAAAGCAATAATACATCAGATTTCTATGAAGAACCTGTTTTTTCGGATAACGCTGATGTATTCGGCGATATTCCGACAACAATAGCTCCTCAAAATATTGAGTTTTCGACACTGGAAGGCGATATTCCCTTAACAACAACACCTGATCCGATAGAAATGGGCGAGGTTGTTTTGGGAACGGAGGCAAAAAATGTCCTGACATTGGGAACAAACGGAAAATCTGCCGTTAAAATTGTTTCTGTTGAGCTGGCTGACCCGCCGGCGGCTGGTTTTACTTTCAGCGACCGCTGCTCGGGTGTTTCGTTAACAGGTAAAGAAACATGCCATATTACAATGAGTTGGCTGCCTGTTGTTGCCGGAAATGTTCAAAATAACTTTATTATATCATGGCACGAGCTTAATCTCGGACAGGACAGTGTTAAGGCGGCTAAAGTTCCCGTTTATGGAAATGCCGTTACAAAAGAAGATTGTAATTATTGCGAAACATCGGCAGATGGAACAATTACGCAGTCGCAAAAAGATGTCAAAGCTGTGCGGCAGGCTATAGGGCCGGATGGCAAGGTTATCGGAACAATAGATGAAGACGGGTTTGTGCGGGATGCAAACGGAAATATCATCGGAAAACTCGGTGCGGACGGATTAATTGTCGATAAAGACGGAAATGTCATAGGTGTTGCCGAAAACAGACGTGCTGTTTATGACGAGTTTGGAAATCTTATAGGATATGTCAATCCGGATGGAACAGTTGTTGATTTGGATGGAAATATTATCGGGAGAGTTTTGCCGGATGGAACGGTTGTAGATTTGAACGGAAAAACAATCGGAAAAGCTGTCGAAACCGGATTTGTCTATGATAAGGACGGAAATATCATCGGACGGGTTCTTCCGGATGGAACAGTTGTCGATGCTAATGGTAATATCATCGGAAGAGTTAATCCAGACGGAACAGTTGTTGATTTAAACGGAAATGTCATCGGTATGGTCACAAAACCGGGGCGTGTGGCGTTGGATGCAAGCGGGCGGGCTATCGGCGTTGTGATGCCGGACGGAAGTGTCGTCGATTCCAATGGCAATGTAATCGGTTACGTTGACGAAAACGGAAATGTCATATTGAAAAATTCGCCATTGGCCGGCAAAAAATTGCGGGCTGTTTATGATTCTGCAGGAAATTTAATCGGTTATGTCGATGAAAACGGCAACTTTGTCGATGCAAACGGAAATATCCTCGGAAAAATGTTAGAAGATGGAACGGTTGTGGATCTTAACGGAAATGTTGTCGGACATGTCGGCGAAGAGGTCTTGATTGATAAAAACGGGCAAATTATCGGAAAATTGGTAAATTTCGATCAAATTCCCATTACCCCGCAGGGAACGGTTTTGGGAGCCGTAAAAAATGACGGAGCAATTGAAAATGAAAACAAGCAAGTCGTCGGAAGAGTTTTGCCGAATGGCTTGGTTAAAGCCCCGAACGGAGCAAAGATTGTTGCAAAGATGGTGCGTGCGGGAACAGTCGTCGGCTATGGCTGTTCTGTTATAGGGTATTTGGATTCGGATGGAAAGATTAAAAAAGGAAACTCTGAAACAAATTATAAAATGACGCCGGAAGGAACAGTCTTAGATGCAGAAGGAATCTATGTCGGCGAAACTCTAAAAGTCGGCAAGGTCTTTGATGCAAATTGCAATTTGCTCGGGGTGGTTGATAATTCTGGAATTGTAAAGGACGCTTCAAACAAATATGTCGGATGTGTTAACCCTGATGGAAGCGTGTTGAATGAAAAAGGAGAATTTATAGGTGCCGTTGGAAGGACGGGAGCGGCTGTTGACGTCAACGGGAAATATCTTGGGCTGATTAATGATAACAATTTGGTTATTAATCAAGATAAAAAAGCTGTCGGATGTGTGGGACTTTTGGGCGATGTCTTTAACAATAAAGGGAGCTATATTGGACGAGCCGTCGGCGAAAAATATGCCTATACTTCAGACGGTTCTTATATAAATCGTGTCGGCGATACTGCAAAAATAGTCATCTATGGCAAACCCTCTGCCGGATTATCTGCCGGAGATTTGGTTTTAGATGAAAAAAATACAGTCATAGGCCTTGCTGTTCCAGCCAAAACAACATTAATCGACAGTCAGGGAAAATTGGTCGGCCGTTTGTTTCCTGATGGATATATTTATGATGCAAAAGGCGTTTCTCAGGGAGAATTTAAAAACGGAGGTTTGGGAAGCTATAACGGTGTTTACGGAGAAATTTCCCCGATAGGAGAGGTTGTTGATTTATCCGGCGACAATATCGGTGTTGCGGTCGATGGCGGAAAAGTCATTAGTCGATATGGCGATACGTTAGGATATATCAATGCCAAAGGCGAATATTTTAATCAACGCGGAGATTATCAAGGCGGCATCGTAACAAAAGGTGTGGCTGTCGGGTATGACGGAGCTTATGTCGGCTATGCAACGGCATCAGGAAAAATTATTGATTTGGATGGTAAAACTGTCGGCTCGGTCACGCATGATAAAAAAATTCTAAATATGAACAAAGAAATTATCGGCGAAGTTATTCCTGAGGGAATAATGATTGATACGATGGGAAATTATAAGGGATTGCTAAACTCACTAGGAGATATTGCCGATCTGAACGGAAATGTCGTGACGGCGATTCTCCCCGGTGGAAGCAGTGACAAAAATATGAGTCTTTTGCCCGAAGGGTTTGTAACGGATTTTGGCGGAGAAGTTATTGGCGCTATTGCTCCTGATGGAAAAGTCAACAGTTTGTCCGGAACAGTCTTGGGTCGTGTTTTGCCGGATGGAAATGTCGTTAGCGTTTCAGGAAAAATTATAGGCGAGGTTATCAACGGCGACATCGTTATCTCAAATGAAGATAAAGTTGTGGGTTATGTAAATTTTGATGGTAAAATTATAGGGCTTGATGCTACTATAATCGGGAAAGTTCTCTCCGGAGGATTAGCAATGGATCTGAATGACCGGATTTTGGGCAAAATCTACAAAATCGGTGCAACAATCCTCGGAAATGACGGAAAATATATTGGAAGATTGGCGCCTGACGGATCCGTAACGGATGTTAAAGGCGAGAATATCGGGTATATTAAGAGTAACGGATCTTTTATTGATTTAGATAAAAAAGTATCCGGATATGTTTTGGGCGAAGTGGCCAAAAACCAAAGGAATTAAAAATGAGCTTGTTAAGAACGATAAAAAAATGGCTGATACTGACAGGGTGCATCTGTGGAAGCATCTTGATAAGTGGTATGGCTCAGGCTCAAGAAATTACGGCAATTAATTTTAATGGCGAAATGCTTGGAAAAGTTATCCCCGACGGAAAGGTTGTTGGTTTTGATAATAAGCTTTTGGGTAATGTGACGGCAGATAGCTTGATTATAAATTCAAAAGGAGAACTTATCGGCGGTGTCGTGCCTCAAGGAGTGGCCATCGGGAATGATACCGGATTGTTGGGAAAAGTCGGAAATGACGGATCTGTGCGCACGGCATCGGGGCAAATTATCGGTAAAGCTTTGCCAAACGGATTGGTTGTGAATGAGTTTTTTGATATATTAGGACAAATTATCTTTCCGGGGCTGGTTTATAATGATGAAGGCAAAATTGCCGGCCGTATAACGGGTGATGGCCTTTACACATCGCTTAATGGACAACAGATAGGCGTTGTGACACCGGACGGGTATGCCTATCGAAAAATCGGAAATGATTATTTATTGGACGGCCGCCTTATTTCATCAAAAATGGTTGTTTCTTTATCTGGAGATTTTATCGGGAGCGTTGTTCCCGGCGGTCAGGTCACCGATTTTAACTCCAAAAGCATCGGACAGGTCAAGGCAAACGGGTTTGTTTATGACAGTGAAAACAAAATTATCGGTAAAATCGTTACATCGGGGTATGCCTTTGACAATAACGGATTCTATTTAGGTTTTGTCAGCTATAACGGCGAAGTTGTTCACGAAAATAAGGTTATCGGAAAAGTTCGTGCAGACGGGCTCGTAATGAATATAAACGGTGCAATTGTCGGGACAATGCAGGATGCTGCTGCGACAGCAACGGATTTAAGCGGTCGATATCTCGGAAGAATTTTGCCGGATGGAAATATTGCCCGAGCAACAGAAGTGAGCGGATTAATCGGCGCCAGAGGAATTGTAAGTGATGCATCAGGAAAGATTTTAGGCTCCATTGTCAAAACAGGACCTGTTTATGATTATAAAGGCGAACTGAAAGGGCATGCGTTAAGCAATGGCTCAATTATTTCGCTGAACGGAACAGCAATCGGCTATATGTCAGGAAATATTGCTTATAATCTGTCAGGGACGGCAATAGGCGAAGTTATGTCTCCGAAGGCGGTCTATGGTGTTGACGGGGTTTTCGTCGGAATGAGCGGTATATCTTCATCTCTTTCCTCAAAAAGTGATAAAATAATGGTGTCGCCGTTAGGCTATGTTTTCGGACAATCCGGTGCAATTGCCGGTCGAGCTTTGCCGCTGGGGCGGTATTATATGCCTTTCGGAACGGTGTCATCATATCAAGGTCTTGACGGAAAAGCTCTGAGCGCTTCAGGAACAGAATTCGGTCGAATTGTGGGCGCGGGATATGTTCTGAATCAGCAAAACAATTTTGTTTCTCAAAATATAACGGACTTTTTGGCTGTTAAATCAGATGGAACGCAAATCGGTATTTTGAATGATGAGAACAAAATTTTGAATAACTCATTAAATCCGATAGCTAAGATTTTGCCGGATGGGAGCATTACGGAAATTCGTTCGGGAAATTTAAATTATATGCCGAAAATTGGGCAATCATACAAAGAACATATTGCTCTTGATTTTTCGGGAGGCTTTTTAGGATATGCCGATATTGTCGGAAACATCAATAATCTGTCAGGTGCCAAAATCGGGCATGCCGTCGAGAGGGGGCTTGTTCAGGATAATAGCGGAATTGTTATCGGATATCTCGTCGGGTATAAAGGTGGAATAGATGAAAAATGCAATCTGATCGGCGTGACATCTTCTTCCGGCGGAATATATAATTACAGAGGTGTTTATGTCGGAAAAGTCCTCGAAAATAAAACAATTATCAGTGATAGCGGCGCTGTGTTGGGATATACGGTTGAAGAGACGCCGATTATTGATTTTAACGGAAGAATTATCGGATTCACGGCTTATGACGGAAAGGTCATGAATGAGCAGAATGAGGCTATTGGGTGTCTTTCAAAAGACGGAAAATTGTATAATGCCGATAATGCGCTTATCGGTAAGGCCATCAGTTATGAATCTGTTATAGATTTTTCGGGAAATATTATCGGGTATTCGACAGTGGATGGATTGTTTGTCGATTCGGATAATAATTTAAAAGGATATCAGCAACCGAATGATAACGTCAATTCAACGGCCGGCCTGCCGATAGGTATGCTGATGAAATATAAAGTGGCGTTTAGTCTGGATAATAAATTTATAGGATATGTCGCCAAAGATGGTAAAGTTCTGGATAGCAAAAATAAAGAAATCGGAAAGGTAGATTTTGACGGTTATGTTGTATCAAAATCGACTAAAATAGGCTATGCGTTAAATGATTTTTATCTGTATGACAATAGCGGTAAAGTTATCGGTTTAATTACGCGTAATGGCGAAGCTACAAGTTTCAGCAATCAAAATTTAGGACGTTTTGACAGAGGATTCGTGTTGAAAGACGGCGCCGTCATCGCACGAGGAAACAGAGACTATAATATCAGAGAAAAGTCGCATTTGGTCTTGGGGCAATTGGCCTTGGACGGCAATGTGCGGGATAACCTCGGTAATATTATCGGAACGTTGTCTGGTGCGGGAAATATCTTAAATGCAAATGGCGAAATTATAGCCGTTGCAACACCTTTGCAATTTTACAGCTTGGCCGAAACAGCCGATAAACGTCAGATGGTTTTTGATGAAAACGGCAATTTCTTAGGATATCGTGATGAAAACGGTAATTTAGTTGATGCTAATGGAAACTTAATTAAATCTGCCATAAAAGGAAGAGCGATTTATGATGCCGATGGAAACTTAATAGGTTATCTGGATGAAGACGGTAATTTGCGCGATGCTAATGGAAAAATTATCGGTCGGTTGGATGAAAACGGTAATCTGGTCGATTTAGATGGAAATGTGATTGGCAGAATAGGCCCAGATGGAAAATTGATTTCCTCCGATTCGGGATTGCGTGCAATTTACGACGCCGATGGAAACTTGATTGGTTATTTGGATAAAGACGGAAATTTGCTGGATGCTGATGGAAATATTATCGGCCGATTGGATGAAAACGGTAATTTGGTCGACTTGAACGGAAATATTATCGGGAAACTTGGCGAAGATGGAATTTTGCGAGATACTGAAGGGAATGTTTTAGGCAAAACAGCAAATTTACGTCCAATCTATGACGCTAATGGTAATTTAATCGGCTATTTGGATGAAAACGGCAACTTGTTGGATGCTGATGGAAAAATTATCGGCCGATTGGATGAAAACGGCAATTTGGTTGATTTAGATGGAAATATTATCGGAAAACTTGACGCGGACGGCACTTTGCGAGATAAAGACGGAAATGTCATCGGAAAAGTTGCGGGATTGCGGCCGGTTTATGACGCCGATGGTAATTTAATCGGCTATATAGACGACAAAGGCAACTTCATCGGGCTGGATGGTAAAGTTATCGGTCGGTTGGATGAAAACGGCAATTTAGTCGATTTAGATGGAAATATTATCGGAAAACTCAATGAAGACGGAACAATTACGGACAAAGATGGTAATTTGCTGGGGCGCCTGGCCAAAGGAAAAGCTGTTTATGATGAGTTCGGAAATCTGATAGGCTATGTTATGCCTGACGGAACGGTTGTGGATGCAAACGGAAATGTGATAGGCAGAGTTTTACCTGACGGAACAATTGTTGATTTGGACGGAAATGTTATCGGTAATACCAATCGAAAATGGTTTGACAAGGCTTCAATCGCCAAAACTGATGTAAATAAGAAAAAAGATGATGTCTCTCCGGCATTGAAGCTTCTTGAGGATTCGAGCTATTATAAGTCATTGGGAATTGCGCTGACGCCGGATGGCGAGTATCTGGGGGAAATTTTGGAAGATGACACCGTTATTGATGATAAAGGAAATGTCATCGGATACAAAATGCCTGACGGGTTGATTATTGATGATGACGGCAATTTAATCGGAACAGAAGAAGTTGAAACGGAAGAAACCGACAAAGATAATATCTTTATTCCTGCCGGAACATTCGGCCCTGGGGGTGCGTATGGCGTCGGGAGCGGTCCTGCGGGCAATTTGGGCCCAGGCGGAGGGTATGGTCCTGGCGAACGATATGACCCGACTCGGAAAGCAGCTCTAGATGCGGCAATGCAGGAACGAAGACAAAATATCAGCGTTGGCAAGATAAGCAGTGGTATCCGAAAAGAAGCTTTTGATGGATATCAAAAAGATTGGTCCGAACAGGGAATTCCAAAGTCAATTTCGTCTTGGCGTGTGGATATGAGTGAGATGATATTCTCAGATAAACCAATTCCGGCTGTTATTGCCAGAGCAATTGATACAAACAATCCTGCTCCCGTTACGGCATATGTTGAACGAAATGTTTATGCGGAAGAAGGGCGAAATATTATTATTCCGGCGGGGTCTCGTTTAATCGGAGCTTTCGGCAGCATAACGGCAGCGGCTGAAGCCACATCGGAATCTGCACGTGTTCAAATCAGTTGGGAACGTCTCATCCGTCCGGACGGATCAATCTTTGTCTTTTCGGGGCAAACGGCAGATGCTCAAGGGCGAGCCGGTGCATTGGGTTATGTTGATCAACAACTGTTTAAGAAATATACTTTGCCGATTGTGACAACAGTTTTGAGCTCGGGCGCATCTTACTTTATCGCCAGTGCGGAAGATGCCAGCGGGAATGTTGAAACCTCAAAACAGCAAGCGGCCAGTGATGCTCGTCAAAACTTCTTAAACGATATGGAAAGCCTGTTTGATGAAATTTTGGCAGATAAGACGGATGTCAAAGCGATGACTTATATTCCGGCCGGCACACGTATTATTGTTTATCCGAATACGGATTTGTGGCTACGCACGGCAGAAAGGGACTCTGAGGCTATGGCAATGATGGGAGATGCAGAGGTGCTGATTAATGACCCGAAAGTAAAAGCACAAAGAGAAAATCAAAAGCAGAAAAACAAAACCGGAGCTTCCAGTTCAGTCGTTTATGAGCCGGATGACGCAAATGTAGAATCTTCAAGTGCTCAAAAAGTAACGCCGTTGATTAATAAAACATCTCAGAAACAGAAAAATACTTCTATCACACCGCCGCCTCCGTCTGCCGGAAATATTCCGTCAGCCGGAACGGGCGGCATGACGACCACAACGAAATCGTCATCGGAGACATCAGGCGGCAGCAATACAAATCAAAGTATTCCGGCTTTATTCTAAGGAGTTTGTCCCATGAGTTTTACAGTTCTTGAATCAATCCTGAGGCCATTGTCTTATTGGTATGGGCAAGATGGTATAGAAGAAGTGGCAATCAATCATGCGGGAGAAGTTTGGCTGCGGCTGAGGGGAAAAAGAGCTTATCCGTGGGTGGCCTACAAAGATGAAAAATTAAGCAAAGAATATTTGACCGATTTGCTTTATATTGTGGCCAATACCTATGAACTTCCATTTGACCCGATACAGGGAAACCCCGTTGTTTATGCGACTATCCCCGGAGAACACCGCTTTTCGGCAATTTGCGGAAAGAATGTAATGTATGATAACAACGATTTAACCGGTGGAATCGCTTTGACAATTCGTGTCCATGCCGATGATGTGGCGTTCGGATTGGGCGACTATGGGTTGATTCAGGGTGAAAGGCTGCATAAAATCAATCCGCTCAAAGATATTAAAGAGCCGGAAGATCCCTATGAAAGATTGTTATTAAGCATTAAACGCGGTGACCACATTTTGATTTCAGGAGCAACTTCAACAGGTAAAACGACATTTTTGAACAACTTGCTCAAGATTTTGGATATCAATAAACGAATTTTGACAATTGAAGATACGCGCGAATTGATTGTGCCCCACAAAAACAGAGTTCATATCACGCTTTCCAGAACGGAGCAGACAAACGCGTTAACTTATGCAAAAGTAATTGACTTAGTGGTTCGTTTTACACCGGATGCAATTATCGGCGGCGAAATTTCAACAGGAAATGCCGGTGCTATTTGGGAATTAATGGGGTCCGGCCACGATAACTGTTTGGCAACAATCCACGCCGAGAGTTCCGAGGCGGCTTATCAAGCATTTACTGACCGTATTTTGCATACTTATCCGACAATTGACCGCAAAAAAACCATTGAAGAAATGCGCCAAAAATTAAGGGTCGTCCAAATTAATCGTGACGGAAACCTGCGTGCCGTTACGGAAATTACGTAGTGGGGTGTTTTTTATTCTTTTTGTTAACCCTAAATTTACAAGATTCATCTATCATAAGGTAGTATGGGTAAAGTTTAACTTGTAAAAAAGATGGTATTGGAAAACGACAAAACAACAGAAGCCCGAAGAAAGGCCATGCGAAACGGCGAGGAAGATCCTCTGGTCGTTGCGCAGCGCTTTTTAAATATCTATCGACAAATGCATATTTTTTCGCCGGAGCGCAAAGAAGCATTTAACAAGATGCTTCTGGAGCTCTCCCCAGAAATCAGAGGGCTTTTTTCATCATTGCCCGGCGGCATTATGTTGCAGGATTATGTTGATGATTTGGCTGAAAAAAACGGCGTCCAAAAATCTGTTCATTCTTCAGCTGCGCCAAAATTAAATGAAGAGGCCCACCAACAAGCTCAAATTTTGGCAACAGCGTTGGCTCAAGCGCAAAGTCAGGTTCAATCCCAAACACAGCCCAGAGTAGAAACTGTTTCTGCACCGGTTGCAGCTGTTTCCGGAACAGCCAACCTGACAATGGATAAGGACTTTGCAGCGGAATTTGCAAAAATTATCGGCGGCGTAATGGAGCAGCAAACGCTTCTCCAAAAAGAAAACTTAGAAAAATTATCTGAGAATCTGACCCAGACGCAACTTTTCATAGCCCAAAGTCTCAAAGAAACAAAAGGGAAAAATTCAGAAGATATCAAGGGGCTGTGTAAGGTTATTGTTGAAGTTTACAAAAGAGCCAAAGAAGACCGGCAGTCAAATATGGAAGAACTTTGTAAGACGATTGCTAAAACTCAAACGGCGGCAAGCTCTAAAGAAGAAATCCCCGTTTCAAAAACGGTTTCGCAGGACGAGGCAACCCAGCGGCTGATGGAAGTCGTGCTAGACGGACAAAAGCAGTTAAGCTCCAGATTGTCAAAAGTTGAAGAATTGTCTCTTTCTCGGGCAAATGACAATAAAGAATTGCTGGCTGTTTTTGAAAAATCTCAGACAGAGATGATTAAGAGCTTCAAAGAAGCGCAGGAAAAGAGCCCTGCAGTTGGGAGCGGCAATGAAGAAAGACTGGCTAAATTAATCGGCGAATCTCAAGAAAGGCTTATTCACACGATTTTGGCGGCCAATATCCAGCAAAGTGCCTCAAGCTCGCAGGCTAATAATGCAAACAATATTCATATTAATGCACCGGATAATTCAGCGCAAATGTTGTTGCTGGTTGACAAAATAGCTTCTCTACAGGCCGCAAACGAGCAAAATCTTGAAAAAGCCCTTGCAAAAATTGTAGAAGCCCAAGGCGGGGTGTATGATAAAATCAGCCGCCGCCAGACGGAAGAGTTGGCTCAGATTATAACAAAGGGATTGAATGATGCCAAAAAAATCATTGAAGAAGCGCCTCGGGAAGAAAAGCCTTTTTTAAAAGAATACATTCCTGAAGTGCCGACTGTTCAAGCAGAAAATATTTTTGCTCATGAAAAAGATGAGCCTTTGAGCGAGGATGTTCCTGTCATACAAGAAAAAGCCGAAAATGAGCCGCGCAAGAAAAAGAAGAAGAAAAAAAAGAAAAAACTTGAAATTTTTGAGCAATCTCCTCAAGAACAAGAAGGAGTCGTTGAAGAAAGTCCCTTTGATAAAGAGGATTTCAGTATTAATGATTTGCCAGATATAACGGAGTTAACGGAAAATTTTTCTGAAAAAAGTCCGGAGATACCAGATTTTCAGCTTCCTGAAGAAGAAAATATTGAGCAAGAGGAGCTGAAAGAACAGGATTCTATGGAGCCGGTTGAAAACGAACCAGAAGCCGAAGTTGAAGAGCAGTTTAACCAGACAGAAGATTTTCCGATCCAAGAATTTCAATATCCGGAAGAAAACCAAGAGGAAACGGATGAAGGCTCAAAAGAGCTAAATGGTGATGATTGGGGATTTGGGTCGAGTTCTGCCGAGCCTCAAAAGCCGGCCGCTGTGGAAGACAATGATAACGGCGAGGGAACAGATTGGACATGGGATTATGTTGAAGATACAGCGCCGGAAGAAGCTGACGGAGAGGCTATCGGTGAAAATAGTTATATTTATAGCGGAGATTTATTCGGACAAGAAAAAGTCTCAAACGGCGGTGCATTGATGTATGGAATGACGCCTGAAAGACTGTCTGTTCGTCCAAAGATTATAACAGCGAATGATGAGGATATTTCTGATCCGTATCAAAATAGTATTCTAAAAGATTAAAATAATAATTTACAAAGTTGCAAGGCTCAATTAGAGTAAAACAAAGCACATTAAGCAAGGGGATGGACAAATGGAACAGAGCAAAACATTCAGTTCGGGAAAAAATACGGCAGGCGATACATGGTATGTCGATAATTATATTTTGCTCAAAGACTACTATGATATGACAATTTCACGGATTGCCGCAAGGTGTGTCCGCAGCGGAAATATCGCAATAGAAGATTATAAATATTATGCATATGTTTTAGATGTTTTGGAGGAAATTACCGAAACCGGAGAATATATTCTGGCTCATCAGGATTTGTTCGATTACGTTGAGAAGAGGATTTCCGGAGGGGTTAACGCCTTAAGAAAAAATTTGAAAGAATTCAAAACAGAGTTGGAGCATAACGCTTCTCCCGAAATGATTAAACAGGATAAAAATGAGCTGAACAAAATGAAAGCGGCATTAGGAAAAATTGATAAATCCGAAGACCCGACAGCCGGTGCAGGAATGTCAATGGACGATGTCGTTAATAAATTAATGCAGGAAAATCATATTAAACCGAATTTTGAGGCCTCAGAGCAGGCTCCCGCACAACAGCCGCAAGGACAGCCGAAACCATAGGAATGAATAATGGAAAAAAAGATTAAAACAGCGATTTTAGGATGTGTAGCTTTATTAAGCGCATGCACGGCGTTTGAGGAATTTTCTCAGAATTTACCCATACAGTTCGAGGGAAAAATGTCAGAAGGCTTTTTTAAGCCGGAGCCCAAGAAATCTGCCGTTCCTGTTTATACGGCAAAAGTTGAGGAAAAAACATATCCCGAGATAAGAACAACCCAAGGTGCAGATAGTCTTGATTTGGAAACGCCGTTGAGATGTTCCGTCAATTGGGCGACACAGCAAATGATTTCAACGATTCCTTATAATGTAAAAGCCTTTAATCTGGTCAGCAACGGCAAAAGCGATCCTCTGCCGCGTTTTGAAGTAAACGGTTTGTCTTTTGAAACAATGCCTGCTGAAAAGGCCTTGTTGAAACTGACGAAAGAAGCCGGCTTGAAACTTGTGGCAAAAGATGCGCCTTATGCCGGAATTTCGGCCGAAAATTTAAGGGGCGATTTTACGGATGTTGTCAATATGATTGCAGATGCGGCTGAGATTTATTATACATATAATGCCGCGAACAAGACCTTGAGGATTTCGCGCAAAGAAAATTTCAGCCTGTATATTCCGAAGTCCAAAACAATTATGCTTGCTGTTTTGGATGTGTTGCGGGGTTCCGGCATTACAGATTTTACATCAGACTTTGAGGATTACAGCATTACGTTTGATGCGGATTTTGAGTTGAGAAATAAGATTGTTAACTTGATAGGGTATTTTGAAGAAAATCCGATTCTTTTGGCCTATGATATTAAAGTTTTTAATCTGTATCCGTATCAGGCAAAAGGCGTTGAATGGCAGCAGATTATGCAAGCCTTTGACTTTGGCTCGATAAAAAGTGCCAAAAGCGGTGTTTTAGGGCGCATTTTAACAACATCAAACGATATTAATGTCTCGTCCTTGACCTCTTTTTTAAGTCGTCAGGCGCAGGTTGAAGATGTCGGCGAAGGAAAGTTTGTTGTGCCGAATTTGTGGTTTTCTCGTTTTGACATCGGAAAATGTGTTTCAACTCAACCCATGTTGACAGACTTGTCCGTTTTGGCGAAAGCCTCATTCCGTCAAAACAATAAGATTTTTTCGGAAATAACGATAGAAAATAAAAAAGGTGAGATTGCTCAATTTTCGATTCGAAACAAATTGGGAGAAAATTTTCTGATTATCGGTTTACCCAATACGGTATTTGGAAAGAAATCACCTCAATCCGAAACGGTTATTATGGTTGTTCCGAGATTAGTCAAAACAATAAGAACATCTAAGGTTCTGGAAAATAACTTGTAATTTTTTGGAGAAAGAAATGGAAAATCAAACAGGAAATTTCAGACCCCTGCTAAAAAAAATAAAGCGTCCGATTAACAGGTTGTTGCCGCAAACATCGGCTGTTGCTCCTGAAAACACTACTCAATTGGCAGAAAACGCTGCTGTTTCTCAAGAAAACCTGAATTCCTTTTTGGATAACACGGCAGTCCCTGTTAAAGAAAATAATCAGCCTGTTTTGGCAGAAGAACCTCATGAGCCTCAATATATTGACGAGGAAGCCTATGATGAGGAAGTTTACGGACGGACGGAAGCCTCAACGCCGTCATGGTTGACAACAAAAATAATGGTCTTGATAGCCTGTGTCAGCTTATTTGTCGGTTTTGTTATCGGAAAATTTATTTTTGCCGAATCTAAGGTTGTGCGCAACGGGCTTCAAGGGGTCGTCGTTAATGCCGAGGTGCCCAGAGGCCGCGCCAGATGCGGGGTGGCAGAACGGACGCAGGGTTGTGTTTTGTATCTGATGAATCCGCAGCGGCAGGATATGCGAGCCAAAGATTTTTATGATCTGGCATCACAGATGACGGGGCGTCAGCGTTTTATGATAGAAACGGGAAATATGCGCTATGCCAATACCAAAATCAAACCCGGAGATTTGGTTCAGCTGAATATTCCGCCCTTGTAAAGAGCATAAAAAAACCGCCGATTGGCGGTTTTTTTTAGTAGAAAAGATTTTTTACAAACTAATGAAAACAACCCGTTGCAGTTTTTGCATATCATCATTTGTAAAAATAATTTTTTCTTCCGGATTCCATCTGATGCCATACATCTGGCCGCTGTCGTCTTCTCTAACGGACAAAACGGAAACCTCGCTCTCTGAAAGGTAATAAACAGCAATATCTCCGACACTGACAGGTTCTTGCGGATCAATAAACAAAACAGAGCGTGACGGAAGCAAATTACCCAGCCGGCGGGTGCACAAATTCAAAGCATAAGCATCGCGTTTATTCTGCAAAGAAACAGGACAAGGAACTTTTTTGGTCTCTTCTTCCAAATCAATAAAGATATTACCGTCTCTACCGGAAACACCATAAACGGAAATTTGGTCGGCCATAGCCGAGCTAAATGAAGCAATAGCGCCGCGCGGGGTTGAAAGGAGCTTGTATTTGGCATCATTGCGTTGAATGATTTCTTCCAACAGTCCCGTTTCGCTTAAGTCTTTGATTTGTTTTTTGAGGTCATCAACAGGCATCTTCAAGGCTTTGGCGATGTTTTTCATCTCTTTGTCCGAAACCTCTCGTTGTCCCATTTCTATCCTATGATAAACAGAAAGAGTCATGTCGGCGCTTTCGGCCACCTCAATCAAAGTCAGATTCTTTTCATTGCGGATTTGGCGCAAACCGGCGCCAAGAGTTTTCAAACCGCTTTTTTCATTAATTTTGTTGCGTCTTTCTTGTTCGCGGCGCCAAGCCTGAACAATTTCCTGCTGAGAATTTTGTTCATTGACAAAAAGCTCCTGCAACGGGCAATCCAAAAATTCGGCAACCCGAACAAGCTGCTCCTGATCAACGCGGCGATAACCTTTTTCGATTTTTGAAATTGCCGAAAGAGAGACATTCAAGTGGTCGGCAAGTTCCTGCATAGAGCGCCCTCTCAAGCGGCGATACATTCTGATTTGATTGGGAAAAATAATTTCTTCCATGACTAATTATCCTCATTGTTAAAGTAATAAAGATCTGGTTATGATATTAATACGCCCGACGGATTAATCAAGAAAATAGCGAAAAATAAGACAAATTGTGTATAAAATATCGTCTAAAATAAAAAAGGGCAACATAAAGAAAAAATCAAAAAACTGTAACACTTTATAAGTAATTTATGTGGTATGATAAAATAAGAGAATTGTAGGAGGATTTTGTTAAAATGATAAAAGCCTGGTTTATGAGTTTGCTTATGATAGTGGCATTCGCAATAATTTACTGGTCGGGAGTATTAACATTTTTATCCTATGATTTTGTCTTTTACATAGCTTTGGGGCTGGTTGTCATAGCTTTGGGGGCGGCAGTAATTATTTTGGGAAATCCTTTTGCGCAAGGGACGAACAATGATAAAGACAAGGACTAAATTTTTACTTTCTATTTTGGCGGGACTGTTTATTGCGGCAGTGCCCTTAGAATCGTTTGCTGCCGATTCGGTTATTGTGCCGCAAGATGCGTGGGAATATATGGAAAATGCAAATTTAGCTCCTGGTGAACTTCAAAGATTTAAAGATAGGTTCGGAGCGGAGCAAAACGATCTGAGCGTTATTCCGTGCGGCCGCAAAACCTGTAACCTTAAAACGCATATCTGTATGAAACTGGTTAAAACAAAGCGCAATGGCCGTATAGAAAAAAATTTTTATGTTTGCATAGACCGGAATGATTCGACCACAATAGGCATATATCAAAAGAAAGGGTATGTCGAAGATACGGAAGGCGGATTGCAATCAAAGGTCAAATATAACAAGCAAAAAACGCAGATACTAAAAGTTAAAGATAAAGAGCTGAAAGACAAAGATTGTTATAAAGCCGTCACGGAAACAACTGAAAACGGCGAAAAGACCGGAACAAAAAACTATTGCATCAAGGTCATCGGCAAAGAAGTTCATGTTTATACGGCGACCAGCGCCTCAGGTAGAACATTTTTCAAATGCGATGTCATTCCTGTCCGCTATTACAACAACCGTGAATGTAAATTCTGCCAGATGATAGGGTTTTTGTATCATTCTGTGGACGACATTACAGTTAAGTCTTATAACGCGCTGGGCAAATCTTTTGCGATAGTTTTGGTGGTTGGTCTGATGGTCTGGCTGGCCATGAAGACCCTGACCTTTGTCAGCTCCCTGACAAAGCAGGATGCGGCAAAATATATTACGGAAATAATTCAACAGAGCTACAAATTTATCATAGCCTTTTTCGCTTTGGTTTACTATGACGATGTTTTCCGGTTGATTATCGACCCCTTGCTGGTAGCCGGATTGCAGTTCGGAAAGGAGTTTGTAGAGGTTGAGTCGGTTGCGCATCGTTTCGATCTGCCCGACAGCATTACAAGCACCTTAGAGGTTTTCAAGAATCCGGCCAAATACGGAGATGCTTTAGCCGTAATTCCTTCTGAATACAACGAAAATACGCAAAACGTGTTTTATTCGTTCAAGATTTTTGAGACAATGGAAAACTTTGCCTACAACGTCAATTTGCAATATACTCTGTTGCAGGTTATTGGCGGCGGGCTCAACTGTATCGGATGGAAATATCTGTTGTGGCAGGTTGCCGGTGCCGGATGGGAGTTAGGTTTGGGCATTGGGTGCCTTATCTATGGGTTGGCCTTTTCAGTATTTGGCTTTTTACTGTGTCTGGCCTTTATCTTTTATTTGCTTGATGCCGTAGTTCAATTGGGGTTTGTTGGAGCTTTACTGCCGTTTTTGATTGCCAGTTGGCCGTTTAAGATAACGTCAAAATACACCTCGACCGGCTTCAAAATGTTACTAAACAGCATTTTCACGTTTATCTTGATGGGCGTTGTGGTCAAAGTCAGCATGGAGCTTGTCAATATGGCTGTCGACATCAACACCCAAACTCGAGGAAGCAATTCGGAAACCAGCTCGCTTGCGCTGTTGGTAGAGGCATTGGACACAACCAATACCGAGCGTCTGAAACAAATGGTCAACGTATTAAGCGTCGGCTTCTTAATCTTTTTGTTTGCCAATATTATGGGCTTCCTGTTGTTGGCGCGTGTCAGTGAATTGACCGACAGATTTGCTTCCGGCGGTATGAAAGCCTCTGCGCCGGCAATTGCGACGATGGGCGCCTCGGCGGTAAAAGGGTTTGCCATGAAAGCCTCCCAGCCCCTCAGGGAAGATGTTGATGATTTTCTTGAAGAGACACCGAGAAAAGCTGTTCAAAAAGTCGTTGGCTTGTTCAAACGAAAAGGCAGCTCCGGTAGCGGGGCAGGCGGAGGAGCCGGTGGTGGCTCCGGTGGGGGCTCTGGCGGCGGTTCAGGTGGCTCTGGCGGCGGTTCAGGTGGCGGTTCTGGTCCCACGCCGGTGCGTGTAGGCTCCGGCGGTGGCCCCAATGTGCCTCCGACCGGTGGTCCAACTGGCGGCGGTTCAGGTGGCTCCGGTGGGGGTTCTAGTGGCGGCTCAGGCGGCCAATCCGGTCAGACTGAAAATGCACCCAAAAAACCGGTCAGCGTCGGAGACGGCAAATCGGCAAACACCGAAGATGAGAAAAAACTGCCCGACGACAAGACGGAAAAACCCGCGCCTGCAGCAGAAGATGAAAAACAACAGATATCAGACGGCGATAAGCCCAAACAAATATCGGAAGGCGAGGCCAAACAGCCCGAGGAGAAGAAAACAGACGGCAATCCCGTTGGAGAAGAAGGAAAAACTCAATCGGAAAATCCCGAATCTCCGGAAACGAAAATCGGTCAGGAAGCTCCGAAAAAGTTTCAGCCTGAAGACGGACAGGCCAAACAAGCTCAAACGACCGGTGAGGCGGCCAAACCCGAATCCGAAGTAACAACGCCGCCGGATTATGGAAAACCGGATTATAAAGCGCCGGATTATAAGGCGCCCGACTACAGTCATCCGCAAGGCAGTTCCGGCTCAACGCCTGACGCAGCTCCCAAAGAGGCCGCGGGGGGACAAAAAGGCAAAAAGCCCGATATCAACAGATTGGACAACTTGGAATCTCGGGGAAATGAAGCCGATAAAAGAGCTCCTGCTGCGCCGCAGCCGGAAAATAAGCCGGACGAGCAGTCCCAAAAGGTTGATAGAGAGGTTAAGCAGCCTCAAAAGGCAGATGAAAAGGCCAAGCCGGAAACCCAAGGAACAACGCCGCCGGATTACAAAACGCCGGATTATGGAAAACCGGATTATAAGGCGCCGGATTACAAGGCTCCTGATTACGGCCGTCCGCAAGAGGATTCAAATCCAAAACCGGATGCCGCCCCAAAAGGAACAGCCGGACAAGCGGGCAAAAAGCCGGATTTCGATAAGTTGGATAAGCTGGACTAAGAAAGGGTATGGACATGGCATACTTAAACAACATACCGAGTATCTTAAAAAGACTGCTGATGATTGTCGCGGTGGTCTTGGTTTTGGGCGGCTGTGGGGAAACAGACAAGGATATTATAATCGGCGAGGCCTGTGTGGGCGACAATACAAAAGGATGCGTTGATACGTCCGACAAAAAATGTTTAAGTTGTGAAATCCTTGTGATGATTTACGATGCGGTCGGAAACAACGTCGGCATTCTGTATAAAACTTTTACAAAAGCTTCCATGCCCATAATGATGATTGGGTTTGTTATATGGCTGGCGCTGCGTCTGCTAAAGTTTGTCAGCTCCGTAACGGAAACAAACGTTGCCGAGGTCTGGAACGAGATTCTGAAAAAAGCGGCAATCTGCCTCATCTGTGGTCTTTTGGCCTCTTCTTCGGGGCTTAAAGCGACCATGAACACAATTATCTTCCCGATATATTCGGCCTTTTTGGATTTGGGTATTCAAATTTTGGATAACAGCGAGCAAAACGAAGTTGTCAATTCGGCAGTTCCCAAAACGGCTGATTTTAGGGTCTTTGGCGCAAACGTGACGGTTGCTGATGTCGATATCAAATGCAAACTTTCCGGAAGCATAACCTCCTCGGGCGATGGCGAAACATTAGGATTCCCCTCGGCAATCCGCAATTCTCTGGAATGCATGATTCACGCGGTTTCAAGATATTTGACCATCGGCGGAGATGTCGCCTTGACCGCCATGAAGCAGACAAAAACCATCACGGGCGTGGTTATGGGAATATTCCTATTTTTGACATTTTGGATTGTCAAAGTTAGTTTTGTCTTCTATCTGGTTGATACAATCTTCCAAATGGGGCTGATTATATTGATGCTGCCGTTGTTTATCTTGTCTTTTGCCTTTGGGCCGACCAAAAAATGGACAAGTATCGGCTTCAAACAGTCTTTGGCTTCGGCGTCGTTTATGATGTGTTTTTCAATTTTGGTTGCCATGGTTTTGCGGGCGATGACCAGCCTGATTAATTCCAATCCCTCAATCTTTGACCCCGATCCGCCCGAGGCCGCTATGGAAGACATCAGCATGGGCTTTATTTGCCTATTGTTGATTGCTTTTGTGATTTACGGATCAATGGGTGTTGCGCAGCAGCTGACCTCAAGTCTGTTGGGGGCAAATGTCGACAACAAGTTCCAGCAAAACCTCAAAGGGGCGGTTGTCGGTTTGGGCAAAGCCGTCTTGAGTGCCTTTGGCGCATTGATTACATGGGGTGTTTCATTACTTCCGCAGTCGCAAATTAAATTGGTTCGCGCGGTTGCGCGCGGTGTCAGCAAGATTAACGAAGCCAAAGCAAAGATGGACAGATGGGCAGGAAGGAGCTAACGGGTGGAGAAGGACGATGACAGGACAGTTTAATATCAAAAAGTTCGGGTTTAAGCTCTTGCAAGCCGCAATGTTGGCGGCGGCTCTTGTCATGGTCGATTCGTCTTCCGCTTGGGCACAAGAAAATGCACCAGAAGGGGGGTGGAATGCCGGTTCGTTTGAATCTTATATAAACGAAAACAAATCAAATATACCAACTGAACCCCGTAAGGAACAAAAGCAGGTCAAGGTTAGTCAAGAGATTCAGGATATTTTAGAGCGTGTAAAAAAGAGCACGCAAAAAGGAGTAGAAGGAAAAGCGCGGTCATTAGAACAAGCTTTAGAAAGATTATCACAATATACAACAGAAGATGGATATAAAAAGTATACTGGAAGCCGTGTTTGGAGCAATGATCAAGCCATAGATGTGCAGAAATTAGCTATCAAACAATTAGATGGGCTGTATAAAAAGGGAGCAATTTCAAAAGAAGAATACCAAAAAGTTCTGAAGGAAATAGAGCATTTAACAAAAGTCGGAAGCAGCAGAGCAAAAGAAGCAGCTGAAAAAGCGGGGAAAGAAAAGAAAGTTAAAAAAATTGAAACCCGCGAAGAAAAAATGGCAAAAGTGATTGAAAATAAGACGCTCGGCTGTAAAACATCGGCTCAGGTTCGTGCCGAAGTCACGGCTGGTTGTTGGTCTTGCCTTGTCCTCGAAAAAGTCTCGTCTGCCTTTTTATATGCGGCCAAAGCTGGATTAGGTGTTTCTCAAAAAGCGGGTGTTGCGCTGTTAATTCTGGGAAGTGCCATCTGGTTGGCGATGTGGGCGCTCAAAAACGTATCGTCTTTCACGGAAATACAACTGGGGAACATCCTCAACGAGTTGTTTAAGTTTTTGTTTAAAGTTGCTCTGGCCTATTGGTTTATCTCATTCGGCCCCGGAGCCATCAGCAACTATTTTATCCGCCCCATCTTAAGCGTTGGAGCGCTCATCGGTCAGCAATTTTGGGATGAAGACATCAAAGCCTATACCGAAGATTATGTATGGGAAGACGAATATATTAGCGAAGCCGATCAAAAAGTGTTGGAGGCAGCCTTAAGTGCTGCAAACAATCCGGGAGGTGTTTCTTCTGAGGAAGAGAGGCAACAAAGTAGTGAAGGAGAATCTACTTTAACAGAAGAGGAAGAAAAAGTTTCAAATCCTGAGCGTGTTGAGCCGGATGAGTTTGAAGAAATTGTTCAGTTATATCAAAAAGCATTAATTGCTGTCTTACAACAGTATATGCAAGAAATTCAAAACAGCTGCACTGATGCGCCATATGTGACGACAGGATCTCCGAAATGCAAGCAAAAAAAACCAAACAGATGTGTCAATTACGGAAGTTGCACAGATAAAGGTCATAGGGATTATGTTAAGCAAATTTACGCCAGAGCCGGATCTAGCGGAGCGGGCGCTTACTGTATGATGACCATTACAGCGGCATTGGAAGAAATTGAAGAACAAGTCGGGGGCGATATTGCTAACTTCCAAACAGGAAAAGGGTATTGTTTATCAGGAATTGCACTTGGAGCAGAATATGAAAATTCAGCAGTTGTTGGCACGGACGGTGGTGATGTCGATTTAGCGGAAGCTATTAAATATGCCAACGTTGGAGATATTATCTACATTAGAGTATCTGGAGCAACGGCAGGACAAACCGGTAGCGGAAGCGGATATCACGCAACAACATACTTGGGCGGTGGAAAAGTCATCAGTTTTAACAGTGATTATGCCTCTGCTAGTCCAACTATTTTTGGAAAAAGAGGAAAGATTATTCACACAAGCGAAATTATTCGTCAGCGTTTGAAAAAAAATCCGAACGCTAAAATTGACAAAGAGGCCTTAAAAGCCTTAGCAAGCGGTTCAAATATGAATTACAGTTTGGTCAACTACAAAGGCGGAACGTATAAAGGTTTAAGCGGTGGGTCGAACTACAGCGGTTATGGCACCGGAGGGTCGAACTATACCGGCTATGGAACGGGCGGGTCAACAGCTTTGTTGTCTGATGATATCACCTATACCGGACCGGCGGATATTATTCCCAAGTCTGTGATGAACTCGATGCTCGGCGCCACCCGCGCCATTACCAACACAACAGCCGAGAGCATGATTGTCGGGCGAATGATTATGTGTTACAGCAAAGTCAAAAACGGCGGCGCCCTTACCGTAAAATTATTCCCCGGAGATGGAATATCTATCCCCAACTTCTTTATGTGGTTTGAAGGAGCCCTCATCTTGTGTTTCGGCTTCTTGCTGACAATGGCCATTGCCTATTACCTGATGGATATTTCTTTCAAAATCGGCTTTGCGGTTTTGGCCATGCCCATCATGGCGGGATTATGGCCGTTCGGCATCACACAAGATAAACTGGCCGTCGCCATCAGCATTATCGCAAAATCAGCCGCCTTGTTTGCCTTTTTGGCCATCACAACGGGCTTTGGAATGGTCTTGATTTCAAACGCCGGCAACTTCGATTCGGATTTCTATACAGGGTTGGATTACTTTGCGGCTAACAGTGATGTAGAAAACGACACCTTGCGTCAAACATTGAACGATAGGCTGTATTTGTTCTCTCCGACATTTATTTTGCTCTTGTTTACATTCCTCTATGTCTTCAAGATGGTTCAAAAGACAAGTTCGGATATCACAAACAAATTCTTCCCCGACAAAGGCTTTGGCAACTCGTCGCCGATGCACAGCGCCGCCACCATGATGACTTCTTGGGCAAAGAAAGTCGGCATGAGCGTGACAGGGCTCAACTATGCCAAAGATCTCGTAGCCTATCAGGGCGGAAGACTAATGCACGGTGCTGCTAAAAAAACAGTCGGCGCGGTCTTCCATCCGGTCAGAACAGCCAAAAATATCGGAAGCGGAGCCAAGAGATTCGGGCAAAAAGTCAAAAATGCGGTCAGCAAGAAGAAGTAGAGGTGCGCCATGAAAAAACTGTTGAATATTCTAAAAATCGGGCTCTTGAGCTGTTTTGTGGTGTTGGCGTGTGGCTGTAACTCTTCAGCATGGGCGCAAGGATTGGGATTAGGTGGTTCAAAGATAGGGATGGTAGCTGCTGATCAATATTCAAAAGCAACGTCCTCAGGAGAGACTAAAGAATTTATTGATCAATCCCAAAAAGCTCTTATGAAACAATGGAGTTCCATTCCCGAACTCTGTGTTGATAAAGATTCGCGGTGCGCCCCGATATGCAAATATCAAGCCGTCAAGGTATGCACCTTGTGTCCCATTTTTGCGGTCGTGTTCAACACGGTCAGCGCCGTCGGTTCAAAAGCAATCAAGGCTTTTTCGGGATCTGTGGCAAAAGTTGTTCTGGTCGGATTCGGGATATGGCTGGCTATCCAGATTTTGGCCTTTGCCTCGGCAATTGAAACGCGCGACCTCAAAGACCTGATGCAATCTCTCGTAATACAGGGATTTATTGTCGTGGTTGTGGTTTCAATTATCCAAACGGGCGTGTCCAATTTCTTTAATTCATTTGTCGCGCCGGTCTACAACACGGGGCAATATATGGCGCAGACTATGTATAACAGCTGCGCCGGAGAAGACAAAACAGCGTGCACTGCGTCCAATACCGAGGCAAAAGAGACCATGGACGCCAGCGCCTCCCTGATAAAACAAGGAAGCCTGCCGACAAGCATGGGCAAAAACATTATCTTGACCATGACCTTGATGGAAAACAAAGTTCGTCAATATAAAGCTATCGGAAGTTCTCTGATGTGTGAATCCTGGCGCACATCAAACAATAACTGGAACATTGTTCCAAAATTTAGCATCTTGTTCACGGGAATTGGAATGTGGGTATTTTCCATGCTGCTGATTTTGGCTGTCCCGCTGTTGTTGGTCGATTCGGTCTTTCAGCTTGGCGTGGCCATGGCGCTGATGCCCATAGCCGTCGGCGGGTTTGCTTTCAAATCGACACGGCAATATACCAAAAAAGTTTGGGAAACCGTCCTTAACTCAGCCTTTGCTTTTGTGTTCATAGCCGCTGTTGTGTTGATTATTTTGGGCACCTTGCAGATTGTTGGCAAAGACACAGCCGGCGAAATCCTTGATTTTGATAAATTGTTTGACGCAAACAATTTTTCTGATTCGGCTATGGCCTGGAATCATAAAGCAATTGTTGAGAACTTTGGCTGGGGTTCGCGAGCTTTTTGGCGGTTGTGCGTCGTCTTTTTGCTGGCCTGGTCGGTAATGAATATGGCCAAAAGCTTTGCTGATGACTTTGCCTCATCCATCAGCAACACAAGCATCGGTTCTCAAATCGGAACAATGGCCGCCTCATCAGCCAAAGGAATGGCTGTCAAAGCCGGAAAGCCCGTAGCCAAAGCAACAGGTAAGGCCATGCTATCGGGCGGCAAGCGTCTGCTCAGGGGAACAACTCACATGTTCCGCCGTGCAAAGAGCAATAAGGATAGGAATAAGGTTGAAAAAGCGGCCGTCGTCAACGGCAAAAAGACCTATGTCAAAGGAAATCAAACAATAGAGCTTGATGTGGCCACAGGGGTTATGCGCTCGATAGAGACTAAGAAAAACGGCGACCGTATCGAAAAAACAACCTTTAACGGAATGACCGTCGTCAAAACAACATCTACCGACAAAAACGGCAACAAAGTCAGCGGATACAAGGTGCAGATGTTAAACGAAAAAACGGAAAACATCTTGCGCAAGGACGGCTCTGTAGATACCGAACAGCTCAAAAAGATGTTTGACGGACTAAAAGGGCAAGATTTGATTGAGGCCAAAACCGCTTTTGCCAGACACGCCGCGGCAAAACGGACAACTCGCTATGCCTATGATGCCGAAAACGCAAAAATTGTGTCGACAGAGGTTGTCACAGATAAAAACGGCGAATTTGTCATCAAAGATGTAACCGCAAGCGGCGAAGTTGTCTTTACATCAATGAAAATGCATTCAGACACAGGCGTAATGGAAACCGGCCTGACAAAAATCGATAAAAAAGGACGTGTAACCAAGCTGTCTTCAGACGGAATCCGCAACAAAATGGAAGAGTTCAAACTCAAAGACGGGACAGACATCAAATCCTTGAACAATGTTGATGAGGTTTATGCCAACAACGCCGACAAAAACGGAGAGATAAAGAAATCTTACAGTTATACGAAATTTTATCAGGACAAAATAGATGCTTTCGGCTATGGAGTCGCGCAAGAGTTCAACAACGGCATGATGACGGCCGAGGAGATTGACAGAGAATTTGTCCGCTTTGCCCACGCCGTTGGAAACGAGCATCAAAAAGGCCGGATGAATTGGAACTTCAGAAACTGATTAAAATTTTCCGCGTTGCAAAAATGAAATAACCTTGCGGCAAACCCTGTCATTTTTGAAAATGTTAAAATGATGGTCTTCAATCCGCAAAATATCAGAGGCGTTCAACTGGTGCTTAATCTCTTCCAATGATTTTTCAGGGACGGTGCATCGCATCAGGCGTTCAAAAATTTTCTCGGTAACAGGTTTGTTTGTCGTGATAACGCCCGTTTCAACAGAAACTTTTGCATCGATTCGGCGCATCTTTTCCGGCGCCAAATCTTTGCCCATCGGCCCGATGACAAATCCGCCGAACTTTGTCTGAGCAATTTTGTTTAACAGACTGCTGCCTGAAACGCAAGGCGCAACGGCAACCGCGCGCGATAAATGAAGCTTAGCCTGCCAATCGGCCGAATCTTCAAACAGCCGTTGCAGAATCAAACTGCCTGCGCCGTAAGAAACAAAAGAAACCGATTCGACATCTTCCAGATGGTTTAAAAAGAAGTGAAATTGCTTCACATGTCCTTCCAAATCCTTTTGAGTCGACGGATAGTTGACAGCCGCCGCCAAGAATTCGTTGGCCAAAGCCTCGCGCCACAGGGGCTTAAAGATGTTTTTGGATTGCCCGAGTCCGTGAATCATCACAACCATGTGGCCGTGTTGGCGGGCAATCTCATAAGCCTCAATATAATCAACAAAAGCTTTCCGGCAATCCTCAAAGCTTCCCTCAAAACGGCGGATATCCCAGTTGTCAAGCAAACGGCATTTCTTGGTAAGGGTGTTGCGCTGGATACGCCATTTTTGATAAAAGAACAAATCTTCCCAAAAATGACCGCCGCCCAGAGTGTAAAAATCGTCTTTCATATTTGATTCCTTATTATTATAAGACAGACTCGGACAAGAGTCGCCCCTGCGAGTCGCAAAATTTAAAGGCATTATAAGTGAAATTCGGGCAAATAAAAGCAAAAATTTAAAAAGCCCCAAAAGAAATTGAAATAAAAAAAGACTGTTTTTCAAAAAGTTGCAAAAAATTGCAAAAAAAATCAAAAAAATTTTAAAAATAGTGTTGACAAGAGGAGGGTGATGTCATATACAAGGGGACACCGAGCGGGGGAGAGTTCCTGCGAGGGAGTTATAAAGAAGAGTGAATAAGCAAAAAATAAGAGGATACGCAGACAGTATTGCGGAGGTTGACTGAAGCAATATAAAAAAAGATATAAAGTCTGGAGTATC
>CAKQRQ010000009.1 GCA_934271465.1 uncultured Alphaproteobacteria bacterium
GATACTCCAGACTTTATATCTTTTTTTATATTGCTTCAGTCAACCTCCGCAATACTGTCTGCGTATCCTCTTATTTTCTGCTTATTCACTCTTCTTTATAACTCCCTCGCAGGTTCTCTCCCCCGCTCGGTGTCCCCTTGTATATGACATCACCCTCCTCTTGTCAACACTATTTTAATATTTTTTTCATTTTTTTTGCAAAATTATTACAAGTGACTGTTATTCCTTAAAATATTATATGAACATTTTTTGCGCGTCAAGTCGCTTTTGGTTTTAGAATCGGTATCCTTTTGTGGATAACCGCCATTTTCCCCCTGCGAATCCCCTTTTGGCCGCCTCTTTAATATATATATATAAAAGAATCGCGGACTCGAAATTTTCTTCCGATATCCGCGATTCTTCTTTTATTATAGTATAGTCTAGGCTTGTTTGTGCCGATATAAAACGAATCCCTGAACAAGGACAAGCGCCGCACACATTACAGCAAAGCTCATCTCCCAGTTCATAAAGCCGAGAATCCAGTCGACCAAATAAACACCGATTAAAGCGCAGACGCTTAACCGCATCCGAACGTCAAACGCAGCCTGACGACGCAGAATCTTGGCGATTCCGGCGGCCACAACAGCCAAAACCAACGCAAACAGCAGCAAAAAGACAAAAGCCAGAATCCAATAAAACAAACCGCCGATAACCGAGCCGTAAGTCACAAAGCTTTTGAAAATTTCCGTATAATCGCCCTTTTTGATATCAAAACTTCCCTCAAGCGGGATAATTTTGACCTGCGAATCGCTGACCGTGTAAAATTTTGTCTTGGACAGATACAGTCCTGTCTTCAGCGAATCGAGTTTTAGCTCGTCTTCCGTTGTATTAATTGTGATGTCCAATGTTTCCTGCTCACCCGATTCGTCATTCATCACAGCCAATTCAACCGAAACGGTTTTGTTGAGATTCTCCGGCGAGACGACTTTTCCGTCTTCGATTTTTATCGGAAGGATTTTATCCGCGGCATCCTGCGCAACCGGCACAAAAGCATCGCCGATTTCCTTCAGCGCCAAACCGAACACTCCGCCGACAATCAGCGCCAAGATAAACAGCGCCAAAACACCAAATCCTTTTCCGTTAAAGATATAGTTTGACAGTTTTTTCATTTGACATTCTCCGACTGATAAAAATTTGCTTATTTTTCAGGGCTGACTAACATCATCATTTGTTTGCCCTCAAGCTTGGCGGGCTGATCAACCTTACACAGGCCTTCCAAATCTTCGAGCAATCTGTCCAAGACCTCTTTACCCATATTGTTGGCGCTCATTTCTCGGCCTTTGTAACGCATGGTAAATTTGACCTTGTTGCCCTCGCCCAAAAACTTTTTGGCTTGTTTGAGTTTGACTTCATAGTCGTGCGTGTCAATCATCGGGCGCAGTTTGAGCTCTTTGATCTCAACGACTTTTTGGTTCTTTTTGGCCTCGGCTTTGCGCTTTTGCATTTCATATTTATATTTGCCAAAGTCCAAAATTTTACAAACGGGAGGTGTAGCCTGCGGAGATATTTCAATCAGATCAAGGCCGGCGGCGTCCGCCATCTCAAGAGCCTGAGCAATCGGGACAATGCCCTGATTTTCGCCTTTTTCATCGATAAGTCTGACTTGTTTAACCCTAATTTCTTCGTTAATGCGCGGTCCGTCCTCTTCGCGTACTGGCGCATTGGTATATTCCTTAGCTATTGTAACCTCCTCTGGTTGATTAAAAAAAATTGTTAAGCGATATAATACAAAACTAATTTGAGTTTTCAAGATAAAAATAGAAAATTCGCCCATCTTTTTCAAGGCTGAAGGCCCCGCTCATCGGGCTTTTTTATTTATTTTTATCACTCATATATTGTATAAGCCCAAAGCGCTCTTATTTAAATCCGTAACGATATATGGGTTTTAAGCATTGGAGAGGTGGCGCTATGCGTGGATTAACATCATTGAAATATTTGCTTTTTTCGTGGCTTTTTGTCTGCGGGCTGATGGCCGCGCTGTTTGGGCGCGAGGTTCGCTCCGCCACGCCGCCGGCCAAAAACACGCTTGTTGTCAATGTGCTGCCGCTTGAGGCGCAGCATGTCGATGTGACAACGTCTTTTGTCGGCTATATCACGCCCATCAATTCCGTTGAGATGCGCCCCAATGTTTCGGGCTATATTGACGAGGTCTGGGCGGTCGGCGGGCAGCATGTCAAAGCCGGCGACAACCTTGTGTTGATTGACCAGCGCGAATACAAGGCCTCGCTGGACGCCGCGCGCTCCGCCGTTGCTCAGGCGCAGGCCGATTTGTCCAACGCACAGTCCTACTACAACCGCCTGAAGAAAGCCGGCGCAAAGGCCGTGTCCGCCTCTGCTCTTGATGAGGCCAAGGCGCAGTTTTTGGCTGCGGACGCCGCTCTGAAACAAGCCAAAGCCCAAGAACAAAAAGCCGCCGTTTTGTATGATTACACCGTCTTACAGGCGCCGATTGAGGGAATTATCGGCAATGTGACTCTGACCAAAGGCGATTATGTGTCGCCGTCCGGAAACGCCCTTTTGAGTATTATTCAGTTTAACCCCATCCGTGTGATGTTTGCCCTGTCGGACAAAGAATATCTGATTGAGGCGCAAAAACATCCCGACGGCAATCTCTTTGAGGGCGAAAGTATTTCGCTCAAGCTTTCCGACGGCACGCTCTATCCGCTTAACGGGCAATTTCAGTTTGCCGATAATCATATCGACAAGTCCACCGGTTCCGTCAGCGTTTTTGCCGATTTTGAAAACAAAGACAGGCTCCTTTTGTCCAACTCGTATGTTGATGTGATTCTTTCAAAACCTTTGTCAAATGTCTTTCTTATCAGGCAAAATTATGCCGACATGACCGACAAAGGCATCTTTGTCAACATTATGAACAAGGGCAAAATCTCTCAGGTTCCGCTCAAAATCGCCGGCTATTATCAAGATTGTTATGTGAGCGAAAACACTTTTTCGAAAGACGATTATCTGGTTGTTGACAAGCTCGGCCGGATTGCGCCCGACACGCCGCTTCAGATGAACATTCTTTCCGCCGTCAGGGAGAGCAAATAATGTTTTCAGCATTCTTTATAGAAAGGCCGCGTTTTGCCGGCGTCGTGTCCATTGTGATGGTTCTTTTGGGGCTGTTGGCCATTGCCGTTTTGCCGGTGTCGCAATATCCCGACATTACGCCACCGCAGATTGTCGTTAAAGCGACCTACCCCGGAGCGTCGGCGCAGGTTTTGGTCGACACGGTCGCCATTCCGATTGAAAACGCCGTCAATGGTGTGGAAGATATGCTGTATATGTCGTCTACCTCGGACGATAACGGAAGCTATACCCTGACCGTCACGTTTAATATCGGCACCAACCCCGATATTGCCCGCGTCAAGGTGCAAAACCGCCTTCAGCAGGTTAATTCGGAGCTGCCCGAGGTGGTGACCAAGCAAGGCATCGACATCTCAAGCCAGCTTTCCAATATGCTCGCAATGCTTGTGCTGCGCTCGCCCAACAATACTTATGACAGCCTGTATTTGTCAAACTTTGCCTATAACACCATTAAAAATCCAATGCTGCGTATCGACGGAATGGGGAGTGTTGACATTTACGGCCCGCAACATTCCATGCGCATTTGGCTTAACCCCGAAAAAATTGCCTCCTTTGGGTTGAGCAGCGCCGATGTGGTGCAGGCTGTCGCCTCTCAAAACGTGCAAGCATCTATCGGGTCGTTGGGCGCCGCTCCAAGCCCGCAGGACAATCCGATTGTGCTGTCGCTGACAGCCAAAGGGCTTTTGGATTCAGTGGACGATTTCGGCAAAATCGTTGTGGCGACCTCTACAAACGGCGGCGTTGTGCGCCTGAGGGACGTTGCCCGTATTGAAATCGGCGCCGACACCTATAACATGAACGCGCATTTTGACAACGCGCCGGCCGTTATCATCGGGCTGAGCCAGACGCCGAACTCCAATTCTTTGGATATTATGAAAAATGTTCAAAAAGAAGTCAAAGCCCTGAACGAAACTTTTCCGGCGGATATGGTTTTGCGCACGGCTTATGATTCGACCGATTTTGTGCGCGCGTCCATCGCCAGCATTATCGAAACGCTTGTCGTTACTTTTTCTCTTGTGGTTTTGGTCACTTATATTTTCCTTCAAAAAATCCGCACGACCATTATTCCGCTGATTACCATTCCGGTATCGCTGATTGCGACTTTTGCGGTAATTTATCTACTGGGATTTGACATCAATATTTTGACGCTGTTTGCAATGATTCTGGCTATCGGCCTTGTGGTGGACGACGCAATTATTGTCGTGGAACGCGTGGAATATTTGATGGCCGAAGAAAAGCTTGATTCCAAAGCCGCCTCAATCAAAGCCATGCAGCAAATCGGCAGCGCCATTGTCGCGACGACATTTGTGTTGTTGTCCATTTTTATTCCCGTTGGGCTGATGGCCGGCATTACCGGAAAAATCTATCAACAATTTGCCGTAACCATTGCCACATCCGTTGTCTTTTCGGCCGTGAACGCCCTGACTCTTTCGCCGGCGCTGTGCTCCATTTTTTTGGCCAAAGCCGAAGATAAAAAATCTTACGCTTTTTTCAAAAAATTTGATGAAGCGGTTGAATACGGCCGGCAAAAGTATTTGAAATCCGTCACTTTCTTTTCTTCCAAAATCAAAACCACAGCCTTGATTACCCTTGGGGTTATCGTCCTTTTGGGCATTGGATTCAAGCTGACGCCGACCTCGTTTTTGCCTGAAGAAGACCAAGGGATTATTTTTGCCAATATTCAGCTGTCGAACACCGCCACGCTCAACCAGACCAACGAGGTTTTGGCACAGATTGCCGACAATGTGCTCAAGATGAACGGTGTTCAATATTTTATCTCGGTTGCGGGCTATTCACTTTTGGGCGGCAGCGGCGAAAACGTTGCTCTGGGCGTGGTCGGGCTGGACAACTGGGATAAACGCAAAGCCAAAAGCCTTTCCATGGACGCCATTACCTCCTCTTTGATGAAACAATATGCGCATAATTCCAAAGCACAGATTGACTTTTTTGCGCCGCCGTCTATCCCCGGAATTGGCAACTCGGACGGCTTGTCTTTTGAGCTTTTGGCCACCGATGGCAACACCACCGGCACCGCGCTTTTTGATGAAACGCAGCGGTTGTTGAAAGAGCTGAACGGGCTGCCGGATTTGGCCTATGCTTTCAGCACTTTTACCGCCGACACACCGCACTTGTTTTTGGATATTGACCGAACCAAACTTGAAAGCGCGGGCGTAGCCGTGTCCACATTGTTTACGGCGCTCAACAACAACCTCGGATCAAGCTATGTCAACAACATTACCATGGACGGGCAAATCAATAAAGTTATCGTGCAGGCCGATTATCCCTATCGGCGCACCATTGACAACGTGATGAATCTGTATGTTAAATCCGGCACTGGACATATGATTCGGCTGCGCAATTTTGCCGACTCATCTATTGAGATTTCGCCCAAGATTTTATACCGCTATAACCTTTATACCGCAGCAGCCGTTACCGCACAAACAGCCTCTAATGTTTCCAGCGGAACGGCTATTTCTTCTATTTTGAACACGGCCTCAACAGTTTTGCCCAAGAGCTTTCAGATAGCTTGGACAGGGCTTAGCCTTCAGGAAGTCGAGGCTGCCGGTCTGGCTACATTTTTGATTATTTTGGCACTTGTGTTCTGCTATTTGTTTTTGGTGGCGCTTTACGAAAGCTGGATGCTTGCTTTTGCGGTAATGTTTTCGACCGTGTTTGCCATTTTGGGCGCGCTGGTCGGGCTCTATTTTATGGGGCAGGCTTTGAGCATCTATGCACAGCTCGGGCTGATTATGCTTATCGGACTGGCCGCCAAAAACGCCATTTTGATTGTGGAATTTACCAAAGACTACCGCGAACAAGGTTATTCTATTTTGGAATCAGCCGAGAAAGGCGCCAGCGAACGGTTTAGAGCCGTTTTGATGACAGCATTGACATTTATTCTTGGTGTTTTCCCGATGATTATCGCCACTGGCGCAGGCGCTTCAAGCCAGATTGCCATCGGGTCGTCCGTTTTTTACGGCATGATTGCAGCAACTTTTGTCGGCATTATTTTTATTCCGGCGTTGTTCTCGCTTTTTGAACACCTCAAAGAAGGCCGCCTGAGCCTTGAACAGCCTGTGCAACAGGAGGATTGCCATGATTAAACAACTGATTTTGACCGGTGTTTCTTTGGCTTGCTTGGCTTGCAGCGTCGGACCGGACTACCACCGCCCCGACATTTATTCCGATGAAGCCATCGCTCAAACCTTAAAGCTTCAGATGAATAATCCGCGGCAAATCAGCCGACAATGGTATTTTGACTTTGAAGACGATGATTTGAACGCCCTTATCAATCGGGGCCTTTCAAACAGCCCTTCTGTCGCGGCGGCGTTGTCTAAGATGCATCAGGCACGCTATCGGCTTTTGATTGACCAAAGCGGTTTTTTGCCTTCTTTTGACGCACAGGGAAGCTACACAAAATCAAGTCCTTCAGCCGCCGTATCGCCTCTGGGCAAAACAGAATATTTTCAAACCGGCGTGGACGCCTCTTGGGAACTTGATATTTGGGGCGGACGCCGGCGTTTGAGCGAAAGCGCGCAGGCCTTGCTGCGGGCAGCTGCAGATAATTCGGACAACGTCAAGCTTTCTTTAACGGCCGAAATTGCCTCGACTTATTTCAAGTGGCGACTGGCTGAAAAACAGCGGCTGATTACCGAACGCAACCTCGCTTTGCAGGAAGATATTTTTCAAACTGTTCAAAATCGATACAGCTCCGGATTGTCCGATGATTTGGCCTATGAACAGGCTAAGTCCGTTTTGCAAACCACCCGCATGATGCTGCCGCAGATTAAGACACAGGAAAAAGCCTATCAAAATGCTTTGGCTGTTTTGGTCGGCGCTTTGCCCGACACAATTGTTCACTCAAAAGAAAATCCGTTGAACAAAAAGCCCGAAGTCACGCTTTCGGCGCTGTATAACCTGCCGGCTGATATTGTGCGCAATCGTCCCGATGTCCGCGCCGCCGAGCAGCAGCTGATTGCCCAAAACGCTCTTATCGGACAAGCTGTCGCCAATTTGTTTCCGTCGGTTTCGTTGAGCGCTTTTTTGGGATATCAGAACAAAACGCTGTCTCCGATTTTCGGGCCTGATTACAACATGTATTCTTCAGGCGGCAGCGTTGTGATGCCTTTGCTGCATTGGGGCGCTTTGGTCAATCAGGTCAAGCTTCAGGAATCGGCTAAACAGGAATCCCTCTCTCTCTATCAAGCCAGCCTTTTACAAGCGGCAGCAGATATTTCCAACAGCATTAAGGCGCTGGAAGAAGAGACAACACGCAACCTCTCTGCGGCCGAAAGCATGCGCTCGACCACGCAGATTTTGGATCTGAGTCTGACCAAATACAAAAACGGACTGATTGATTTTTCAGATGTTTTGACTGCCGAACAAAACAAACTATCGGCCGAAACAGCTTACCTTGAAAGCAAAGCTGCCGTTTATCAAGATGTCATCGGGTTTTATAAAGCCGTCGGCGGCGGATACGACCATCCATCGGACTAGTCGTAATAGTCCGGTTTACTGAACGGATACCACAGGTTCGGTGTGCGCGCCTTATACAGATTTATATTTGTAATCTCCGGAATATCATGCGTGCGCGCCCAATAGCCCTTTGACTTCATACAACTGACGTATTTGTGCGGATCCATATCTTTATCGTCATATCTGGAATTGATAATCAATGGCTGGGCTCCGGCATAAGGAATGTATGTCGCCCATATTCCTTTGTCAGACTTCCAGTCGGCGCGGGTATTTAATTTTGTTTCTTCCGTATAAAACCATGACCGAAAATCAGGAATTATTTTGACTGCCTTTGAAGACATCAGGCACTCACTGTGATCTTCAGCAAACTTTTGAACGCCCGTATGCAGCCTTTCCCAATGATAGACCAGCTGCCCCGTTCCGCCGGTAAAATACGAGCAAGACGCCAAAAATAAACAAGCTGCCGAAAGTATTTTTTTCATAATCAAAAATCCAAATTTGTATAGTTGCGCGCCGGCAAAATGCCGCGAATTGTGTCTTTGAGCAAATCTTTGAAAGACGGACGGGATTTAATCTTGGAATACCAGAGTTTTGATGTGGCAAATTCATCCCACGGCACGTTGCCCAAATAGTCAATTATCGAAAAATGTGCCGCCGCCGTCAAATCGGCCAATGACAGTTCCTCTCCGGCCAGATATTGATGCTTTTCCAAAAGCCACTCGATATATTCCAAATGATAGCCCAAATTGCTGAGCCCTATTTTGAGTGTTTTGGAATCGGGCGCCAGCCCTTTGGCGAATCTTTTGTGGACTTTTTCCATCACAATATTGCGGTAAACTTCCCGATAAAACTTATTATCAAACCAATCAATCATCCGGCGGATTTCGGCTTTTTGCTTCGGCGTGCCGAAAATCAACGGCACTTCGGCGGAAGTTTCCTCCAGATATTCAGATATGGCATAATGCCCGACTATCACATTGCCGTCATTTAAGAAAACGGGCAATTCTCCGGCCGGATTGAGTTTGTATAATTCGGACGACAAATTCCACGGCTCTTCTTCTTTCAAGATAAAGAGCATTTTCTTTTCGCTCATCTGCAAACGTATCTTGCGGGCAAACGGCGATGTCGTATGATGAACAAGTAAAACCATAATGCAAAAGAGTATAGCTTGTTTTATTCTGCCGTCAAGAATCTTATCTTGTTTTTCAAGCCTAATTTATTGACATAAAAAAACTCTCCGATGTTTAACACCGAAGAGTTTCGCTTTGGTAGGGATGGTGAGACTCGAACTCACACGATCAGAGATCACAAGATTTTGAGTCTAGCGCGTCTACCAGTTCCGCCACATCCCCAAAAGACGAGAGCATTGATAATATATTTATTTGAGATAGTCAATATTTTTTTTCAGACTTTTTAATAAAAATTTTATTTGCCCTTAAAAAGCAGCCTTATTCGGCTTTTCCGGACAGCCCTCGCGCAATATTCATATTAATATTTATTAAAATATCAAGCTTTTTCGGATCGGGATTCGATAAAACTTCCATTGTCCGTTTGAAGATAAAAGAGGCCAAATTCAAGATATTTTGCTTAACTTCTATCGGCTGCGGACAGTCCGCCTCGCGCATTGCCGAAGCCAGAATCGTCCATAAGCGCCTATTTTTATCCAATGCTTGAGACAAATCTCCTTGAGATTCTTCCCATTTTTCTTTGATTTGGTTCAACGCCGATGCCGCTTTAATCAAGGCTCTCGCTTCCAATTCCGATTCGTTCATTCCGGCTATTTCATTTTGGGCATATCCGCCAATTTTATCCATTGTCTTAATCTTTCAACAAAAATTAAAAGTTTTTTTAACTAACATTGTTCTATATTTGTTATAAATATAATTAATTTCGGAGATAAAAGCAACTATGAAACGAACTCTGCTCACAATTTTTGCGTCGGCGCTTCTTTTGTCTGCGGCAACAGCGGCAGCTCTTGTCCGTTATGAAGAACCTAAGCCCAAAGGTTTTGTTTCAACGTCTTTTACCGGATATGCCGATTATGCGCCGTTTGGTTCTAAAGACCGCCATAATTTTCAATCTTTGTTTCAGCCTCTTCTTGATGAACTTCAAAGAGATACAGAGGTCAAACTGACTTATATTCCCTATGGCCGCGACATTGACGACTGGGCGCAGCTTGTCCGTTCCGGTCAGGTTGATTTTATGGTCGGTGCTTATTATCAGACCGAAACATTTCGAGGCCTTTACCTGTTGTATCCGGCGCCCATTCACAATCCGATTACCGTTTTTATGCTCCCTAACCGCATTGACGAGGTTAAGACCACGGAAGATCTCAAAAAACTTAAAGGCGTGCGCCTGTCCAAAGAGATTTTCAGCGACTTTGTCGAACGGCAGGCCGATATGCTTGACTTAATTACGGTGGACACGCCTTATGCCATGTTTGAAAAACTTTTTACCAAACAGGTTGATTATATCCTCACTAGTTATTACTTCGGGCTGTATGAGGCTATCAAACTCGGCCTGCGGTATCAAATTGCTCCCGCCAAGCAAAGTCTGTGGCGGATTCCGATGTTTGTTGCCGTAGCCAAAACATCGCGTCATAGAGAGATTTTATCCAAACGTTTGACCCGCTATTTAAATAATAAGCAGATTATTGAGCAAATTCAGCAAAAGCTTGAGCAAATGATAGCCGAGGCTGAAGAAAAATACAACGGCACCGTTCCGCCGACTTTCGGCGTGGAAAATATGCCCGAAAACACCAAAGAAGATTTGACGCCCTCAACCAAAGCGCCTGATTGGGTAAAACAAACGGATATCCCTAAAGATGCCTTGCTACCGGCGGATTCCGCGGCTCCTTTTGAAGCTGTTTCAGAACCTTTATCCCCCGCACCATCGACGGACGCGCCCAATTCATAGATTTTATTTATGATAAAAAACAATAAGTTAACCCAGTTTTTGGATAACTTTTTAAAAAAGAGTTTATTTTTTTCAATTTTCTGTTATAGATAAAGCAGTTTAACCAAAAAGGGAAACTGATAACTTTTGATTGACTATACAGACAATTTTGATCTGGATGAGGATTACGAGCCATGCTACACCGAACGGCAGCCGCTGTTTTCGGATAAGGAAATTATTATTCGGAGCGGTGGAAAAGCTATGGTTATTCGAATATCGTCGGCTTTTCAAATTTTTGTGCTGTTGTTCTTTTTTGCGGTTATGGTTTGGTGCGCCTATTCTTATCATATGTATCATAAGTCGGGGCGTATTCTTTTAAACAAAGATCAGGAACTTGTGCAGGCGCGCGATGCCTATGTCGACCTGATGGGGGATTTTGTCGCCATTCAAAAGAATATTGATGAAGTGCTCAACTCCTCTAAAAGCAAAGATGTTGAACGCTATAAGCGTCAGGCTTTGCTGGTTGAAGACAAAATCAAACAGCTGACCACTGATAAAGGCTGGGCAGATAATAAGACTATCGCCGACAAAGCCAGTTTTAACGAAGTTGCTTTACAGCGGGATTTGGCTGCGGCAGAGCGTGATGCCCTGCGCGACCAGCTCAAAGAAATGGAAACGGCTGTTCAAAATATTAAAAAAGCCGAAATGGAAGTTTTTAAGAAAGTCGAATCCATCGCCTCTAAAGAAATAAGCAAAATTAAAAGCGCCATTGCCAAGGCGAATTCGTCGCTTAAACAACAAGGGCTTTACTATAATCCGCTTGCCAACTCAAAGAAAAAAGACTCTAAAGGCGGAACATTTATTCCTGTTTCGGCGATTGACTTGCAGGACAAAGCCATTATTGAAAAAATCAGCAATATTTATCAGGCTGTCGATGATTTGGAATATTACCGCGAAACGGTTAAATCTGTTCCATTTGGCAAACCTGTTTGGAGTTATTGGGTCAGCTCAAAATTCGGTGTCAGGAATGATCCGTTCAACCGCCGCGCCACAGGGCACAAAGGCGTTGATTTGGCCGCCCGCAGCGGAAACAAAATCAAAGTTATGGCCAGAGGCAAAGTGACGCAGGTCAAATACTCCAATACCGGATACGGCAATTTGGTTGTTGTGGATCACGGCAACGGATTCGTTACCAAATATGCCCATATGTCCAAAATTTATGTTACCAAAGGCGACCAACTTGATATTAACGATGCTGTCGGCGAAGTCGGTTCGACAGGCCGTTCCACCGGGCCGCATTTGCATTACGAAATCTTGTATCAAGGGCATCCGGTCGATCCCATGCCCTTTATGCAGGCCAAAATTTCTTAAAATATAGGGAAAAAGATGATGAAAAAACTGAAAAGACTGCTTTATTTGAAACTCGCCCGCCGCTTGAGCAAGAGCACAACAGGCGCGCCCGTTCCGTCCATTGTCAGCGAAACAACCCGCATCAACGGCGATATTTTGAGCGACGGCATTGTTCATGTTGATGGACGGGTTGAGGGGGATATTTCCTGCGAGGAACTGATTATCGGGATTAAAGGCTGTGTTGCGGGTTCCGTAACGGCCAACAATCTTCAACTTTACGGTATTTTGAAAGGCAAAGCCTTGGTTGACAACTTGTTTGTGGCAAAATCAGCCAAGCTTATCGGCGATGCCGCGCATAACACCATTGCCATTGAGCCCGGCGCCTATATTGACGGGCACTGCATCCGTCAGGGCGGCGCTATTCCGGCTGAAGCAGGCAAACCGGATTTGATGCTTGTAGATAAAAGCAAAAAAATCAAAGCTCAATAGATTGATTTCTATCAAAAATAAAAGCCTTGATGTTTTGGCATCAGGGCTTTTTTGTATCGGAAAAGTCTCACCCGATTTTAACCCAAGGTGTAATATCCTTGAGGATTTGCGCAATGGCTGCGTCTTCATCAAGCGCCGTGTCTTTGGGATTATTTTTGATGAGCAATTCGATATTTGCCTCATTTTTGAGCAAAGACAAAGCCTTGAGCATCCCGACATTGGCGACAGCCTCTTGCGTTGACTTTGGAGTGAGTCTGACAAGGTCTTCACTTCCTTTGAGGCGGAGAGTCGTTTCGTCTTTAAAATAATCCTGCGTAATCTCAAGCCCCAGATACCCAAGCTCCGTAAATTCGTGATAAATCCGCGCGGTATCTTCTTTGCACAGGCGCATCACATATTTGACGGCAATCGTCAACGCGACAAAAGGTTTGTATTCGGCCAGAGCCTTTGCCTCATCCGCCACCTTAAACACAGCGGCATCAATATCGTTGTCTATCCGGCAAGATTCCACAAACAGCGCCAGAGAAAACAGATTGAGCGAAAAATGTTCCTGCGGGATATGCACAATCACAATGCGCTCTTTGGCATAGGTCTTTACAAAATTTTGGGCCTCACGCCGATAATCATCAAAGGTCGTCCCGCTGAAAGAGGCCAGCGTATAAACCGGCCGAGGCTGGTTGAGAAAAGTATCACCGGAGTGTCCGTCAAGAACAGTTTCTATCATTGTGTATCCATATTGAATTATCTGAACAATGGAAGGGAGTATATCATCTTTCCCCTTGATTGCAATCTATTTTATCGGGTCATGTTTAAGAAATGGCCAATTACCCACGAATATAGTTAGTAAAAAAATAGAGCGTTTAAACCAACGTTTAAACGCTCTATTCATCAAGCAGTCTATCATAAAAATTTCAAAAATCAATAGAATTAAATTATCTTTATTTTTCAATAAATTAAGCAAAATACGCAAAGTTGAACCCTTTTAAAACCCTGCGCGACCAATAGAGCGTTTAAACGTTGGTTTAAACGCTAGAGTCGGAGTGCCAACCACGGGGTTTTGTCTTATGAAACAGCTTCTTTTTATCCTTTTTACTTTTTGTGTAATATCAAACACTTACGCACAGATGGATTGTGAATCAATCCCCAGTTGTGCTGAAATGGGCTATACGCAAGACTCCTGTGCCGGAGGAAAAGGCGTCAGATGTCCGTTTGATGAGAACAAGTTTTATTGCGCCGGCGTGAAGCAGCTGCCTGATGCGCCGGAGCCTGTTGTGACGCCTGAAAACTGGACAGCCGAATGCGCTGATAAGATAGCTTATTGCACGGCTTATAATACCGAATGTCAATGCACGGCATGCGAGAGCGGATATTTACTTTCTGATGGAGCTTGTGTTCCGGAATGTGATAAGTCGGTCGATATCTGCGCGGCGGAAAACAAGACCTTTAATTCTGCAAATTGCGTTTGCGAGGCTTGTCCGACAAATTATCAATTCAATTCCGAGACAAAGGCTTGCGAACAAATCGCTTGTGACACAACAAAAGTTGAGCATTGCGCGACTTACAGCAGTGATTATGAACCTTGTACCTGTCAGGCTTGTGAATTGAACTATCTGCTTGTTGACGGGGTGTGTAAGAAGATATGCACGATTGTTGACAATTGCAAAACTTATGACAGCGAATATGATCCCTGTAACTGCACAGCTTGTGAAGACGGGTTTAATTTGAAAAACGGTAAGTGTCTTTCGGGTTGTGCGGAAAAGTGCATAGCGGCTTATCCGATCTTTGCGGGGCAAGATAACACCACAGCAGCTATTGCCGATCTAGGCGAAAATGCCATAGCGGCTTATGTAACAAGACAGTTTTATGTTGGCGATAAAAACGGCGACTTCGGTCAAGGAAAATGGTATCTGCCTTCAATCGGTGAATTGATGTATACCTATGGAACAGATGTTGCTCAAATAACCGATGGTGTAGAATCGAAAAAGAAAAGCTCAGTTGAGGGCGCTAAAGAAAAATTGATAGATGCTGCGCTAACCACACTTTACAATAAAGGAGTTAATGCTTCTTATCTCCTTGGGGAAGATATTCATTCTTCTACAGTATTGGGAAAAAAAACATGGTATTATGAATCTGATATAAGTTATACTCATAGAAAAAATGGAAATACAAGCAGCGGACGCTTTGTGCGGTGTTTTCTGATCCTCAAAGATTTACCAAATACCGAAAATACATTTCCTAAAATAGGCGACGTTGTCTATACAGATAAAAGTTTTGGATCAGCTAATGATTACAACAAAACAAAAACCATTGCAGGAATTGTCACAGCTGTTTCAGACACGGGAAAAGACGTGACCATTATGAATGTGAAGTCTTTAAAATTTTCAGGAAACACAGCTGAAAGCTTTAATCCTGATGATCCTTATACAGCAAGGCCAAATTCAACTCAAAATTTAAATCCCGGCTACAGGGTGTATTGGAAACCGGATTCTTTATGGGGCTATGCGCCAAAGGTACAAAATATTTCAGAAGATGATTTTGTTACCTATGCCAAAGCCTCAGACAATTGTCCGTGTCAGCTCTATGAACCGGATTGTAAGCTGAATGCAGCAATCTGCGCGGCACAAAGCAAAACCTTTAATGAAGGATCTTGTGCTTGCGAGGCTTGTCCTGAAAATCGATATTTCAATTCAGATTATCAAACTTGCGAATGTGTCGACGGCTATACGGAATCCGGCGACGGAAGCACATGCTGTCAAGATATTGAAGGGTGCGTAAGTTATGACTCGTCTTGCTCCTGCACCGGATGCAATGATACTAGGTTGATGGGGAATGGAGGATGCTATTTGGCTACATTTTGTGATTTTGAAAATTGCAATGCATACCATTGTGAAAGTTGCCAAGCTTATTTTTGTGAAGATTATAAGACATGCTGGCCGACAAACAATATTTGTAAAGATTGTTCTCCTTCTATGTCGGGAAGTAGGTTTCGTCCTTGGAAAGGTAGTTTAGATGAGCAAAATAACGCCTGTAAGGACAGATATGCCTCATTTTGGATACAAGGTAAGTATGTAAAAAGTTATTGTGTCCCCGGAGCGATTATGTATGATGACTTTAAGTGTTATCCTACAGAGCAAAGTGATAAGACGCCCATAGGGGTTGCGGCATATGTTTCTGAAGATAAAGTTTTAGTTCTGGCCTTAGATGATTCCGATGAAAAAGAACTCCTCTCAGGAACAGCCAGCGTGTATAAAAAGTGTTCTTCTAATAATGGAAAAGAGCAAACAGAATGTCTTGTCGCTAACGGTATAGAAGAGTATTCTGCGCCGGCCTATTGCAATTCTTATGGAGTGACGGAAGCTGACAAGGGAAAATGGTTTTTGCCGACAGCTCGTGAATTTGGAACAATTTATGAGCATTATTTGACTAAAACGCTTGCCGGATATACATCGTCTACGATTGCTAGTTATACATATAAAGGACAATTTTGCTTTACAGTTCAAACATTGCATAAATACAATGATCCCTCATCAGATATTCTTGAGTATGTCAATTCAAAGTTTTTAGACAGGAACTTCTGGACTTCAACTTACGGGGATTATCAGGTTACGTTGACAATGGGATATACGGCCAGCCCAATATCATATAAGCGCGTTCAAAACGGCGAAAGTGGGCTTGTCCGTTGCGTGTTGGCGGTGCCGTTTGAAGATACTGCTTTATGATGAATTATAATAATTTACTTCAAAACCTGACGTTCTAAAATTGGCACAAAAATTGCATATATTCTTGCGAGCTCATTTAAATAACGAGGATATGTATTATGACAATAGCCAGCTTTATTCCTTCTGTTACCGGCATGAACGCCATGTCGCAGGCGCAGCAGAGCGTCTCGGAAAATATTGCCAACATGCGCACCACCGGCTATAAGCAAAACGAAACTCTGTTCCAGACATTACTGGGCTCGTCGGGGCGCAGCGTCGGCTCCAAGAGCGGATTATCGTCGTCTCGGGTGTCTATCACGGGCGTCAACGCCTACAACCGCACCAATGTCGATATTGAAGGCCCTGTGCAGGCAACGGGCAACAAGCTTGACGTGGCCATCAGCGGCAACAGCAATGCCTTTTTTACCCTGAGCGATGGCTATGGCAATATCTATTATTCGCGCGCCGGCGATTTTCAAAAATTGACGCAAAACGGCCTGCCCTATCTGGTGTCTTCCGGCGGGTTGTATGTGCAGGGGTTCAAGTCGGTTGACGGCGGCGACACCTTCAGTTCGGCCGCGTCCGATATTGTGGTTGAGGCTCCCCTGACCATCAAACAGCAGGAAACAACCGCTGCCTCGATTATAGCCAACGTGCCGGCAAAAGATGTCGACAGCGCGGTTTACAGCGTCCGGATTTATTCCGATAACTACGACGGCGCCAATTTGAATATGGTTCTCAAGCGGATTGAGGGACGGCAAAATTCGTGGGCTCTGTCGTTTGAGCTGGAGGACGGAACGGCTGTTTCGCCTGAAACGGAAGTGATTTTTGATACCAACGGCAAAATCAAAACCCCCGAGAAAACAACTGTTGCCATTACCTGGGACGATGGCTCGACAAGCTCTGTCGCACTAGACCTTTCCGGAATGACCCAATACGGCAACAGCTCCGAAATTACCAAAATCCAGCAAAACGGATTCCCCTCGGGCGAGATGACCAATATGGCCTTTGATGATAACGGCATTTTGCGCGCGCATTACAGCAACGGCAGCAACGTGACCATTGCCAAATTGGCCGTATCGGGCTTTACCGCGCCGGAAAACCTGACCCCTTACAACAACACGTTGTTTGAGTCCAACGGCGAAACAGGCAACACCTTTTTTGTGAACACGGACGAGCTGATTGTGCCGGAATCTTTGGAAGGGTCGTCGGTCGATTTGGCTAAAGAATTTTCGCAAATGATTGTTGTTCAGCGTGCCTACACGCTCAATTCCCGCAGTTTTACCGTCAATGACGAAATGCTGTCGACTCTGGTTGATTTGAAGAGCTAACCCCGATGCGCTTGATTGTGAACTTGTTTTGGAAAGTATGGCGCTTTTGGTTCGCCCTGCCCGATAAAGTCCGGTTCGTCCTTGTGGGCGGTTTTAACGCAACGGTGCAATATGCGTTATATGTGCTTATTCTGCTGATTTGGGGCGAAAGCATCTATCAAACGGCGCTTGTGGCTTCTTGGATATTGTCGACATTTTCATCTTTTGCCACACAAAAAGTTTTCGTCTTCTGCACAAAGGGAAATTTATCGGTTTGGATTAGAGAATATATTAAATGTCTGGGCGTGTGGGTGGTGTCATACGGCATCAACGCCGGACTGTTGGGACTGTTTGTGCAGATTTGCGGCATCAATGCCTATGCGGCGCAGATTTTGGCCATTGCCTGCACAACAGTATCAAGCTATCTGCTGTTCAAATATTTTGCGTTTAAACACTAAAAAAAGCCTTCCGGTAAAGGAAGGCTTTTTGATGTAACCTCAAAGGATTATTTTGATTTTTTGGTTGCTTTTTTAGCAACAGTTTTCTTTACGGCAGTTGTTTTCAAAGAAGACGCTTTCAAAGAAATGCTTTTCAAGGAAGTTTTCTTGGAAGAAGTTGTCTTCAAAGAAGAAGCCGGTTTCAAAATAATCGACTTAACATTGTGGAAAGAAGAAACTTTTGCGGTTGTCTTTTTGGGCATCAAAACCTTAACCGATGAAGAAATCTTTTTCGGAGCTTTCAACTTCAAAGCGGCCTGAGCAGACAGTTGATTGATAGCGGCGTCCCAATCGCTCAAGCTGGAGTTTGACGGACAACCGTTGTTCTTCCAGATAAAATAAGCAGCTTCACGAATAGCATCTTCATTAAAATTATACATCTTTTGTTTCTCCTAAAAAAATTTAATTAACGTTCTGTGAGAATGGTTTATAAGGATAAAAAGTTAAAAAACAGTTTATCTTTTTGAAAAAATGAAAAATTTTTGCCGTTCAAAGGGACAATTTTTACTTTTTAGCCAATTTGACTTCTTTTGTCGCGGCAAAGGCTAAAGCATTATCCGAATTGACTTTGGCAACCAGCTTTTTGAACTGGGTCAAATTCTGCCCCGACAGATTTTCGCCGGTAGAGGCTTTGATGGTGCGCGGATTGACACGGCGCCCATTTTGAATAACCTCGTAATGCAGGTGCGGCCCCGTGGAGCGCCCCGTCGAGCCAACATAACCGATAAGCTGTCCTTGGGTAACGCGTTTGCCTGGGTAGATGCCTTTGGCAAAACCGCTCATGTGCCCATAGGCTGTGGAAAACTCCGAATTGTGGCGGATTTTGATATAGTTGCCGTAAGAGCCGTTGTATTTGGCCACCTGAACAACACCGTCGCCGCCGGCATAAACCGCACTACCTTTGGGCGCGGCATAATCAACGCCCCAGTGGATTTTGTACTTTTTCAAAATGGGGTGGTATCTTTTGCCGAAGGGTGAGGAAATACGGGCATTCCTAAAAGCCATCGGCTTGCGATCGAGAGTCTTCTTAAGCGCCTGACCTTTTTCGGTGTAATAATCCACATTTCCCCTAGAGTCTTTGAACCGGTAGAGAGCTATTTTTTGGTTGCGCAAAATCAGACCGGCATAAAGAATATTGCCGCTTTTGACCGGCGTTCCGTCCGATAAAACCTGACTTTCGTAAACGACCTCAAAAGAATCGCCTTTTTGCAAATCGCGTTTAAAATCAATGGAATAGGAAAACAAATTGATAAAATTGGCCGAAACGCGCATCGGGATTCCTTTGGCGGCCATAGCGGAAGATAAATTGCCGTTGATTGTTCCCGTGACGGCGTTAACTTCGTCAATAAACTCGTCTTTTTCAACAAAGGTTGTAAAGGCGTTGTCTTTGAAAGCCGTCACGATTCTTTCCCCGACGGCCGGCTCAATCAGCAAATAATTGACATGCGCCAGTTCATCTGTTTTGGAATCCATTGCCAGATTGACTTTGAGCTTTTGACCGGCTTTCAAATCTTTGGGATCAAAATGCTCTTTGAGCGAATAATAAATATCATTAGCCGTTGCGCGCGGGATATCAAGACGCATCAAGGCAGAAATCAAGGTGTCGCCGCTTTGGAGGATTAGTTCTTTTTCGATATTTTTGTTTTTGACAAGCTCGTCAACCATCTTGAACAGGGCTTTGATATTATCCGGCGATTCCATGGCGGTTTCAGACGTGTCGGCGTTGTCGTCAATCATCAGATACGAAAAATAATCGCGCGTATCAACCGAGGCCTCAACACGATTATTGTGAGCCAAAGACAAGATAAAAGCGGCAGTCACGGCGCCAAAATAGCACAAATTAATGACTTTCTGTCGGTTATATAGTTTCCAATTCAATTTCAACGGACTAATCCTTACTGTTAAACGATTTTGCCACTATACAGCCAGCTTGGCTGTAAATAAAGCTTTTAATAAGGTTTATGTGTATAACTTAGGATAGTATGTCAGAAAAAAATGAATAAAATATAAAAAAGTCACAAAAAGTGAAAAAAAGTTCTTGCAATTCATTTTTTTGTTATGTATAAGGAAAACACCTTATGGGGGTGTAGCTCAGTTGGTTAGAGCGTCTGCCTGTCACGCAGAAGGTCGCGGGTCCGAGCCCCGTCACTCCCGCCAGTTAAAAAAGCCGTTGGAAATCCAACGGTTTTTTGTTTTAAAATTTGTGGGCTCGGAGCCGCGGCTTTTTTACTTTTTTCTTTCAGATTTATTTCAGGTTGATTTACATAAAAAAACATCGCTTGAAAACAGCCCTGATAATCAGGAGGTTCTCAAAAACGATGTTTTATTGTCAGGCTACGGACAAAACAGTCCATAGAATCAGGCCGATTGTGCAGAATGTTGAGGCTATTGCATAGGTAATAACGCCTCTGTGTCCATAAACTTTATAGAGCATAAACCCTATAAAAAACACTAAAACTTCAACCGCAAAAATCGTCAAAAAATACTTCAAAATGCTTTCCGGCGTATCAATCAGCGCAGCAAATAAAAAAATACCCATGAGAATAGACCAGAAAGCGATTGCGAAAACCTTTTGAACCTTGTCCATCAGTGTCGGGCAATCTTTAAAAAATCCATTTAAAAAGTCCATAATCTTATACATAAAAATACTTTGATATGACTCTGATATAACAGACCTTTTTGGTTTGAGCAAGTATTTTTTGACAGATTACATTTTGTTCAGCCTGTTGATGATCGTTTCGGCAAAAACATGCAACGGACTGGACAGCACTTGCGGATGCAAATTTTTCGGTTCGACTTTCATATTGCACGCCAGATTGACAAACTCGTCAAAATCTATGGCATAGCGCGGACACAAGAGCTGTTCCAAATTGTGGCAGTCATACCGCGCCACGGGGTCTATCCACAGTCCCTTTTTGCTGATGGCTGTCGGAATGGCGGCGCCGGCTGTTTCACAACCGGAATAAGAATCCATCGTATGCACCACCAATGTATTCGGCCACCCCAAAACACCGGGGTAAACATTGCCGAGTTTTGCCAAAGTTCTGAATGCAGCCTCGTTTTGACCGGAATAGATGCGCCAATGTGCCGGTGTGCGCTCGTCATCAGAGGAGGCAATTTTTTTGGAATTTTGAAAAATGATGTCTGGAAGCTGCGCTGCTTTTTCAAACAGATAATCCGTCACATTGTTCGGCGTGCGCGGACCGTTGACAAACACAACCCCATAACCGGCCGCCGCCAGATGTTTGGCATCGGACAAAAGCTTTTGCGCATAAGTCATATCAAAAACTATTTCCGATCCTTCGACACGTCCGCCCAAACAAAAGACAACATGTTTCTTTTTATCCCGATAGCGCTCAAATTTATCAACCAGCCCCGCCAATTCAGAGTCTGTTTTGAGGTGTTCCAGCTTTTTTTGAAGCGCTTTAAATGCTTCTTTGACGCCTGCATTGCTGAAATTATTGATTGTGCCGATGGTAATCAAAACTTTTTTGCGCAATTTTTTGTGCTGCAACAAGCGGATGCGCAGCGCAAAAGTCATCAAATGTTTTGGAATATTAATTAAGTCGATATATTTGTATTTGTGGTAGCGAGCCGCCAAAATAACCGTCATCACAACGCCCAAGCCGCGCTCGGCATAATATTCCTTAACCGCGCGGCAAAGCGCATCGGCGTTTTCGGCCGGCTGCGCGCTTTCGGTCGGGTTATAAACCGTGATAAATACGCACGGCACCACCGATGCTTTGAGCAGAAAAGCATCTAAACAGGCAAAAATCTCGTCTTTGAAATCTTTGTATGTTCTGAAATTGCTTCTGATTAATGGAATTTTGATATCGTCATAAGCCTCGCTTCCCTTGGGCAGCACAAAAGAATCTTCCGGACGGGGCGCTTCGCCGGTCAGTTCGTTGATGGCTCTAAACGCGCCCAAAATTTGGTTTCTACAGCCCAAATCCGCCGTGGCAAAAGCAAAAGGCAATATACGGTCTGCAAACATTTTAAGTCTCCTTATTAAGTCTCCTTAGGAAGAGATTTTACCCTGTTTTCCTTAATTTATCTTTAATCAGCTCTGACGGCACAGTTCCAATTCCTGACGCAATTTATTAATTCGGGCGAGCCATTCCCAAAAGGCGCCGCCCGTTATGTTTTCTATCTCTCGGGCGACTTCTTTGCCGGCCACCGGATAGACCGGGCACGCAGCCTCATAATTTGCCGCGGCGCATGAGCTCAAGCAGCTCAGACTTAGCAGCATGAGGACGCGCGCTGATTTCAGCTTTTTGAAACGCCACATATTTTATCTCCCTGATTTGTTTGAAGGCGGTCGTTTTTTGACAATCCGTCCGCCCCAGCCAAAAACTCAGCCCGATTAATGCCACAACCAGCCCTATTCGCACGCACATTTATTTTCTCCGGTCAAAATGACCAAAGCCCGCGCGGCGTCAAGGGCTTCTTTCGGGCGGCAAGCCATCAGCCCCAAAACGACAAGCGCGCCGGCAAGCCACACCATTTTTTTCCATTTTTTTACCATTTGAACTCTCCCGTTCGGAGCGTATGCGCAATCCGGCGGGCTCTTTGTCCTGTCGTGCGGGCATAGTCAGACTCCAAACATTCTTTTTCGGCCGTTTCATAATCTTTTTGCGCCAAGGCTGACAGCATTTTCTTAAATCGGAGCACACCGCCCACCCCGAGATTAAACCCCATATCCACCAGAGCATATTGCCTTTCGTCGTCCAGATCTTTGAAAAAGCGTATTCTTTTTTTCAGACCGGCAAAGGTTTTGTCGATGTCGTTCCGCAACAAAAACAAAGCCGCGTTTTTTGTGATGCCATGGCGCCAATCGCCGACGGCTCTGGCTTCTTCGGGGCTCAATGGATTTGTGTCGAGGCAGCGGCCGACCCCAATGGTCAATTTCCCTTTGGCACAAAAATAGGGCTGCAACCGCAGCCCTTCATGCCTTAACAGGCGCTGAGACGCCGTATAAATATCAATCATTTTTCCTTTCTCCTCTTTGCTTTATGAGGGTTTTTGTATTCGAAAATCGTGCGATATGCCCGCGCCGACACATAAATCAGCGTGCACAAGCTAATCAGTAAGGTAATGACCTGATTGAACACAGCCGCATAATCCAGCCATATCGCCATAGAAGCCGAGGCTAAGACTTTGCCGTCTTCAATTGCTTCAGAGTTCAGCAGTTTCAGCATCTTGCGCCTCCTTCCAGTCCTCGAAAGTTTTTGGATTTTTCCGCCACCAATTTTCTGTTTCGGTATAAGCGCGCAAATAGGCTCGATAGGCTTTGCACTTTTCTTTTTCTTCCGAGGTTATCGGGTAGTCCTCCAGCATTTGCTTGTCTGTTTCGGCCAGCCACATATTTCTGACCTGCCGCACACCGTATTTGATATCGTCCTCGGACGGTTCGGGCTGTTTTGCCTCTTCATACTGCCAAGCCCCCTCCAAAAACTTAACCTTAAAGCCCTCTTTTGGCTCTAAAGGCTTGTTCCAAACAGAATTAGCAGGCAAGAGCCAGATATCCTTTCCGGCTTTTTCAGATTCCAACGGGTCGCGTTGACATTTTTGTTCGCCTTTGTATTCCTTTGTCAATTCATCATAGGCATAAGCTATCATTGTTTTTCTCCTTAGTATTTAATGCAATAACCGAGCTGGGCGCTGTAAGGAAAGTTCACTTTCAGTCCTGTTTCCGCGCCGGTTTGAGAAAAGCCGACCAATTTGTTGCTTCCGTCGCTTAAATCGTTTGAGGTTTCGCTTGTTCCGACAACGCTACCGAAGTTGGTTGTGGTTCCGGTCAAAACACCCGAACCGCTGACTGTTCCGGCACGCATGGCATATTTTTTTGTTCCGTCCGTCAGACCGATTGCCTTTCCCGTTCCGGAAACATAAGCCCACAAAGCCCCTGTCAGCACACGCGTTGCATTTGGCAGGTTAAATGTTGTTTCGCCGTCGCCTACCCCATAAGCCACGCCGATGACATCAAACAAATCGGCATAAGTTTCGCGTGATACTTCTGCCCCGTCGCAAAACAAGTAGCCCGAGGGGATTTCATCAATATTCGGCCATGCAATTACCGTTCCGGGGAGGACGCTTGCTTGAACCGCGCGGCGGACAAAGGCCGTTGAAGCCGCTTTGCGCGAATTATCCGAGGCGGAAGCTGTCGGCACAAGCGGACTTGTTGAAAAGGTCTTTGTGCCGGATATGCTTTCGGAGCCTGTCTTATGCACGCAATTTGCGGTATCGGCATTTGCGGCGGCTGTTGCTGCTGCTTCAGCCGAGGCAGCAGCATTTGTTTCTGATGTTGCGGCGGCCGATGCACTTGCTGCGGCAGTGTTTGCGGCTGTTTGAGCCTGAGAAGCGGAAGATTCGGCACTCGCCACTGCCGCCTGTGCGGCGGCCGTTTTGGCTTCCACTTGAGGAAAAATTGTTTCCGCCGCATAATCAGCTACTTCTTGCTTGAGCGCCGCCGAACTCGCCGCCACGGCTTCTGCTCCGGCTGCAGATGCTGCAGAAGACGCATCTTGAATTCCTTGGGATATCTTTGCATCAAACTGCTTATCGGCTGTTTTAATCACTTCATCCAGCTTGGGTTTAGCCGTCTGCCGCACATAGGCTTCTATCTCGGCCTCGCCCGATTTGATATAGCGGAGGGCGCAGTCAATATCCAAGCTGACTTCATCTTGGAACAGGACTTCTATTTTTTCGCCCGAATTAAGGATAATTGTGTTTTCCATCGGTTCTTACTCCGTTACGTCCGGACTGACGATAAACGCAGCCCGTGTTGATAAATTTGCCGGAAAAATCGTATGGACCTCGCCGTTGCCGAATATCATTTGAATATCCGTCACATAATCGCCGCCCGCCTGCAGGCCTTTTGTATCTTTCGGCTCAAGGCTCAGATAGGCCTTGCCTCTTGCGGCATCGTCAATTATCCCCTGTTTTGTCAATACAACTTCGCCCTCGTCTCTTGTTCTGACCTGCATTTTGAGACCGGCTCCCGTCAGATTGATATAACCGTTGCGGCCTTTCAGCTGCAGGTTTATCGTAAAATTATCGCCTCTTTTGACCTCTATGGCGTTTGGCCTAATTCGTCCGACCATATTATTCCTCCTTTTTTGCTTTGATAAACCAATTGACGGCATAGTTTTCGGGCGTCACATGCGCTGAAGCTCCGTAAACAGCGCTGCTTGCGCTCGCCTTTGAAAAAGTCGTCGTAAACTGCCCTGTGGGCATATCGCCGTTGCACCAGGCTTTTGCCGCACCGCCGCCTGATGAACCATGCGTGGAATAAGTCGTGTGCGAGTGGTCGTGATCGGGCAGCCCTTCGGCCTGAGCCGTATAAATATCGGCCGCCGAATTGCCGCCGAGTCCGCGTAAAAATTTGCCCCGATAATCCGGCACATTAAAAGTTGTTTCGCCATTGCCTTCGCCAAACTGTGTGCCGATAACCTCGAACAAATCGGCATAGTCCGTGCGCGAAACAGCCTGCCCGCTGCATAACAGCCAACCGCCGTGGTTTTCGCTTAAAACCGAGGCTTTGATATCTCCTATTTCAACCAGCGCATTCATCAGTGTTTTAATGTTTTGCGAGGTGTCCGATGAGGCTTTGTCAAGCTGTTTGCGGTTGACGGCATCGCTGCTTTGGGTGCCGTCGGCCAGATTGGTAATTTTGAAATTGCCGACATTAAAATTGCCTTCCATTTTTGATGTTCCTTTTTTGAGAAAACATTGACTGAGGCCGTCGGCAAAATTGTCGTCTTCCTCGTCCATGTGGTCGGTCACAATGTCGATATCGTTGATTCTGTCGTCTTCCCAATTATGCAGGCGGGAAAACACGCCTTCGCTGTCGAATGGCATTTGAGTTCCTTTCGTTAACTTGTTGATTAAAATATGAGGTAAATTTAGAGGAGTATTGCCGCCAATACTTTAAGTCCGGCTATCACAACCAGATACATCAGAATAAAATACACCCCGTAAGCAACGCGGTTTTCGGGTTTGAAGATTTTTGAAACCAAAAAAGATTTGAAAATATAGGTCAAAATAAAGGCTGCATCACAAAACATCAGTATGGTTTTGGCATTTCCGCCCGCAATGCCTGTCAAAATGACGGACATCACTTTGGGAAGAGCGATAAACGCAATCAAAAAGATGATTATGCCCCTGATTGTTTTTTTCATCCGCCTTTTCCTTGTTTTTGTATTCTGATTTTATTTATAAAGCCGATAATTTAAGTATTGGTTAAGAAAGAACGGTCATTCCCGTGCCCGAGGCTTTGGCCGAGGAATAGACACGGGAATCCAGGGAAAATTTGATTCTTTGTCCAACCTAGACCTCCGGGTCAAGCCCGAAGGTGACGATAACGGAGTGGTCTGGACCTCCGGTTCAAGCCCGAAAATGACGGGTTCTTGCTTTTTGATACCTTTGAAAAAGTCTGACATTTGGAGCGGATAGAAACAAAAGTCGGCGTGTAAAAATTTTAGTGTAGATAAACCTACATGAATTTTTACATGCCGCCCCTTTTGTGATTAGCCGCCCAAAGAGCAGACTTTTTATATCAGCATGGCGGCGGCCGACAAAGCCGATTTCAAAAAATTATTTCCGGCGGCTGCCTGTGCGGCCGAATTAGCCTGACGATTGGCCTCTATTCTCCTGTCGGCGCCGCTTCGGATATTATATTTATCCATGGCCACATCATAGCCCGAATACGAATTTTGCAAGGCCGACAGAAGCTGATTGATAAACTGGCTCTGCGCGTTGTTTGAGAAATTTGCCGCCTTAATCTCGTCATTGAGCGAATTTGAAAAGGCGTTTTGTCCGGCTAAAACTGACTGATAGGCTGCTTGATTCAGCGCATTGTTCTGTGTGTTTTGCAAATCCGTCATTGCACGCTGATAAGCCTCTGTTCCGACTCCGAGCCCCTTGTTGGCCAAAGAGGCCTCCAAATCCGCCGTTTGATTTTTGAACTGCGGCGTCAAGGCTGCCACATAAGATTGATAGGCCGCATTTTCGGCTCGTTGGCGCGCGGCGTCGGAGCCGTCCGCCCCAAACCTATAAGCCCCCATATTGCCCAGCTGCGAGGACGCATCGGCCGCATAAGAAGTTAAATTATTTAAAGTGGTGTCATAATTTTGCGTATTGTAGCCGTTCAGATATTTCAAAACATCGTTTTCGGAGCCAAACAACGATGTTGAAGCCCCGCCCGCACCCAAAATTTTTCCGATTGATTTACTCATTTGTTTTTCCTTTCCATTTGTTTTCTGATTGAAGCATTCCATAAAAATAACAATCCGCGCCGTCATCCCGATAACCGCGGAGAAGTCCTTCCCGCACAAAGCCGAGCTTTTCGACCAGTTTGATACAGGAGAAATTGTCCGTATTGACCAGCAGACTGATGCGTTTGACCTTAAGGACCTCAAACGCCAAAGCAAAAATCACTTTCAAAATCCGCCTGCTGCACCAGCGTTTATCCGTTGTGTAGATTGTCCACCAGACATCACGCCCGAGGCGGATATTGTGGTAAATCAGCCCGCCGATTAACCGACCGTCAAGTTCAAACCCTAGGGTTAAAAAATCGTCTTCCCAATTTTTGGAAAACCCCAAACCGACACTGACCCAATCGGCAATGTGTCCTGTTGTATCGGGCACGATTTTACAAAACACCGGCTGCTGTTTCATAACGCACCCCCGTATCATACCAGTCTATCATATTGCCACGCGTTTTGGTTTTGAACACCACAGAGGCTTTAAATCCCGTGGCGGAATTGGCTATCCATTGCGACCGTATCACGCCCCGCAATGTCTGCCATTTTGTTCCGACAGGATTTGCCAAAGACGACCACGGCGCTTCGTTCCACCGCGTGAGACCTGTCGAACCCAAATTTTCGGCATAGGCCAAGCGGCGTTCTTCAAAATCCATGTCCGTATAAATGACCAACGCATATTTTGTCGCCGATTTGGTGCGTGGATTAAGAAGCTGAATTTTTTTGAGGTTGTCTGTCCCCAGATTGCAAAAAGCCTGTCTGACTTCGCCCGCAATCGGCGTGCCGTTGTCCGAGCAACCGTCATCAAACAGACAAACCCCGTAATCCGCTCCGAAATACAACCGCCCTTCAAACAATTCCCAGCAATAGGATTTAATCCCCGTAAACCGACACCATGCTCCCGTGTTGAGCGTGATGACATGCTGCTCAAACAGGCGTGAAACCGGCACATTGAACAAACAAAAACCGCCTTTGGGATACATTACGCTTTGCCAGCCGTCTTTGTTTTTGCCCGAGGCTGCGCGCTCCAACACCAGCCCGTTGATTTTGTCCGAAAAAGACACCGCCGACGTTCCTGCTTGTGCTAAGGGCAAGACCTTTGACAAAGGTAGATAGCCTTCTTCGGTAATCACGACAATATCGCCTTGATAAGGCATGGTGCATTGCGCACCAATCGGACGGGCAATTTTGAAGCTTCCCTTGAGCGACCACTCATCGGCCGAATTGGGGTTGATTCCGGCATAAACTAAAACCTCGCCTTCGGTTGTGATGAAGACCGTCAAGTCATCTATTCCCGTTCCGCCGTCAACCGTCCAGCAGCAGACCGCCGCCAGACTGCCGCCAAATCGCGCAGTCTGACTCAAGTCAAAGGCTTTGAGCGTGCCGGAGATATTTCCGGCTGAGGCCGCATACCAGACTTTGAGCGTTTCTTTTTCGACAAACCACAAAAATTGTTTGGACACACCGCCCGAGATCATTTTGGCCGCTGTCAAGCCTTCGCCCTCAAAGCCCCAGTCTTCAAGAACGTCTTCGCCGTTGTCGTTGACATAAAACACTTTTGGCGTATCAACTCCGTTCATCAAAAACAGCCTGTCTTTGTAGCGCACTGTCTGACAACGGTTTTTCTGAAACGACGCTCCGGACAAGACCCTGACATTCTTTTTGGAAGTCAGGTTATAGGCCTTTCCGCCGGAAATGCCTATCAGACGTTCGCTTCCGGCTTTTTTGTATGCAGCCAGAGTCATTACCGGAGCTGTCAATTTGGCGTGCATGGTATAGCCTTTGCGCAGAGATACTTTTGTTTCGCGCGGAATATAGTTGTCCATCACAATGGCGTCCGTCCGCGCCATCACATCCAGACTGTCGCGCACATTAAGGCCGCCCGTCGGCGCCGGCAAGCTGTAGTTGATAGATTTTGATGTTCTAATAACCGGCATGGACATTGATGGTTACTCCTTCTGGCAATACCCCCTCTCCGCCGCCCAAGCAGATATCCTTGACGGCTAGAGATGAGGCAAATTTCTTTTTGATTTCGCGCTCGTATTCGGCATATTCTTCCGCATAATCCATACCGTTGCGCTTGAGCCACCGCCATAAAATGCCCAATTTGACAAGATAATCATCAAAAACGGGAATGTCCGTGTTGGCCGTCAATTCACTTTTTTCGACATAGGACGATGCCTCAAAACAAATTGTGTTTGTTCGATACTGAAAGACAATTTTGAGACCGTCGGCCGGCGGCGTCAAAAACTTGAGCATACCGTTTTGAATCTTGAACCGAACTCCCTCGGAGGAGGTTTGAAGATATTTTTCCTTCATCCAGTCTTCGGGCGTGACGGCGCCGATAACTTTTTCCTTTGAATCTTTGATATAAATCGTGTTGTTCAACAGCGTATAAAAATCGGGACACACATCTGCCAGCAGATAGTTTGAGCGTCCGCCCGACGTGCGCAAGACCCCCTCTTTGGTCAGCTCCTGCCAATCGCCATACCGCAGCAGACTGTCTAATGCTGATTTGGCCACGCTCAAAAAAATGCTGTCGGACAAAGACGAGCGGTTAAACAAATCCTCCGGCCGCTTGGTCGCCGCCATATCGGCCACCTCGCCGCATATTTCCAAAACAGATTTCATCTGTGCTTCTCCTTTACTCTTTTGAGATTTGTGATTTCGGCTTCAAGAGCTCTGATGCGCGCCTGATATTTTTGTTCAAGCTGCGCTCTGTTCTCTGTTTGCTTCAATTCGCGGTTGACCGACCGAAAACGCTTGGCCATTGCACATTCTGTTTCAAGCCCCAGCTCTGCTGCGTGCACATCGCTCAAATCGGCCAAAGCTTCCAACGTAAACACACCGCGGTATTTGCAGGCTTCTATTTCCGCCGGAGTTAAAAAAGCTATCTGCTCTAACGGGAGCCCTTGTTCGGCTTGTTTTTTGGACAGCTGATAGCGCGCGTATTCTACCGGAAAACGAGCTATTTTATCGGGCGAGGCCGGTTGATCAAAAACCTCTGTCGTATTATCTTTTATTCTGATTTCGCAGTAACAGACCGTTTTGAACACAGGCAGTCCGTTAGCGTCTGTTTTGCCTGTTTTGACGGCCTTGTCATAAAATCGGGCAAACAGGCTGTCTTCCTGATGATTTTTGTATTGTTCAATTAATTTTTGGTAGGTGCTGAAATCCATTTTGCAAAACTCCTGTAAATGGTTTTGGGAAGCCGACAAGGTTTTGATGCCTTGCCGGCTCCTTAAAGTTTTATGTTAATTAATTTCCGCCTTCGGCGTTGGTGTCATTTCCTCCGGAAGCCGATGTTTCGGTCTTGGGCGTGTTAATCAAAACCCCTTGCAATGCGGCATTGGACATGGTCATATTGCCTGCCCAGCCGATAATGCGGTAAAAGGCATCTTGATTGACGGCCAAACGATCCCCGCCGATCACACGCATATTGCGGTCTTTATGCGGACGCAGATACAGGTAATCGGTATTCAGAAAATACATGTGATTTTCGGGACAATAACCGCTTTGTCCACCGTCATAAATCACATCGGCGCCTTTGAACTTGAGGCTTGAAAATCCGGCTTCGGCCAACTTGGGATCCGTGTAGCGCTGCGCCGGCTGCATGGCCGCCTCGAGTATGGCATAAAGTTTATCATCAGTCACAATCAAATCCGGCTTGTCCACGCCGCGCGTGCATTTGAGATACAGCTCGTTCATCGCGGCAAGGATTGTTGAAGAATCAAGCGCGGTTTTGCTTAAAGACTGATTGCGCCAAAACTCGTTGCCGGTTGTGGCGCGGTTGATATTTCCGACAGTGCCCGAGGTCGGATCATCGGCAACCAGCAACTTGAGCCCGCCGATGGCCTTGCCGTTGGAACCGGTGCCGTCGCCGTAAATGGCTGAAGCCAACTGGTTGGTCATAGTCTTTTCGGCATTTTGGATACGTTTCTCAAACAACTCCATCACCTGCTCTTTGCCGGAATTTTTGAGCAAATCTTCACCCGAAACCGCCACCGGAACAGCCGCCAGTTTCATGGCATATTCGGCTGCCGTAAAGAGCTGTTTGGGCGTGTAGTCGATTGTGTCGTATCCGGAATACCAGACCATATCGCCTTCGCCGTATTCTAATTCTTCCAAAATTTTGGAGCCGCCGCTGACGGTTCTGATTTTATTTTTGTCTTTTAATCTTGAAATCAACGCATTTTTCTTGGAAATATTGTCTGCCAATTTTCCTGTGCGTGATTCAAGCGTGATACTGAAAATATCGTTATAATTTTGATTAGCCATTTTTTGTTCCTTTATTTTTTAAGGGTTAAGATTAATTATCATCGCCAAGCGCAGCAAAACGCATCTCAAGTTCTTCGCGGAGACTCATATTTGAGGTATCGGGAACGGCCTTACCTTTTGGAGAAAATGAAGCCTCCCGTGCTTTTTTGGCGTCTTTGCCTTTGAGTTCCAGCGCGTCTTGAGATTGTCCGGCAATCAGTTTGTCTCTGGTTTTGGCGTTAAACCACAGAGCCGTTTCGTAAGCTTCATCCAGACTTTTGACGACGCCTCCGGCCAATAGCCGATGCATGTCTTCGGCAACTTCCTTAAAATAGGGGTGCTTTAAGCTGCCGGTATCATCGCGGCCAAAGACAAAGTCATCAACCAAAGTCTGAGTCAGATGTTCGTTTAACGCATTAATCAGCGAGTGTTTTGCCCCTTCTCCCGCTGCCGGAGAAGAAAACGCTTTCGGAGGGGCGACCCGATAAACTTCCGAAAGCATTTTTATGGCGCCCTGCGCATCTTTGGATAGATATTCATCCACATCGAGCAATGTTTTGAGCCACTGCTCTTCAGAGGTCACGCCATAACTTTTGAGGCTCTCTTTGCGGGCGGCAAATTTTTCACTTAAGGTTTTGCCGACCTCGCCGGAGAGCGTTCGTAATTTTTGAAACCCTTTATCTACTTCATCTTCTCTGGCGCATAAATATTTTTGCCATTTTTCAGGCAATTCGCCAAAAGATTGCGCAAATTCGGGGGCATAGCCCGCAGGGGCTTGAAGCGCCGTTTCCGGTTCCTGCGGTTGAATTTCCTCAATATTTTGAGTTTCGTTTGTTTCAGTCATTCCATATTCCTTTCTTGTAGGTGGTCAAAAGCTCGGCAAAAATTTCTTTTTGCTGAGCGGTTTCGTTTCGGCGGCGGATATTTTGGAGATACTCTTTGGAATAATCCGACGCCGCGGCCAAAGACGAGGCCTTTAAGTAACGGTCGATGTCGCTTGAAGAAGACGCAACCGACCCATCCGGCAAAATCACTTCTGCCGAAAAATTTTTGCTGAAATATGTCATTTATTTTAGCCTTGAGAGCGCATAAGCTCGGCCGCCGTTTTGGCGCGCTCGCATTCTTCTTTGAGGAGAAGCTCAGCTTTCTTGATGTTGTTTTGCTCTTTTTTTATCTCGTAATCCTGCTGATTTTTGGCGTGCGTTTCGGCCAGCAGACGCGTTTGGATATCCGGCTGAGCCACTGGCGCGTCCGGCGTGTCAAATTCCGCAGCAATTTTTGAGAAGCAACTTTCCAATACGCTTTCATACGGACGGGCATTGGACAAAGACGCCGCCATACCGCCTATCATCTGTCGATACAACTCTAAAAGCGCCGGCTGCTTGCTCACAATATCGAAGGCTTCGCTTATCATCTTATGAATGGCGGTCACGGTCTCGATATTTTTTTGCGCCTTATCGCTTTCGGCATAGGTCACATCGCTTTCTATTCCTAAAACCATTCCGCGCAATTTTGATGTTTTGAGCAATTTAACTGCCGCAAACGCCTCGGGCTGCATTTGCTCGTTTTCGGGCAAAAAGGACAGCAAAGTTTCTGCATCAAACTGTCCGCAAATCATTTCAGCCTTAATCCGAAACAGCTCTGAAATAAATTTTTGCATGTCATTTTGACGATCCTGATTACGCAATGTGCCGAAATTTGTCTTTTTAACAACGGCAGTCGCTGTTTCTCCGGCGGCGGACGAGCCCCGCATAATATCGCTGACGCCTGTCAATTCATAGAGCGCGGATACAATGTCCTGTCTGCGGACGGCCAAAGTCTGAAGCGCCGTGACATATTGCTCCACAGGCATAAAGTCGACAATATTTTTGATGCCGCCGGCCGCTTTAAGCCGGTCAAAATCGGACAAAGCCACCAAAGTAACTTCTTTGTTCAAAATTGAGGCCAATTCCGGAAAGGCATTGTCATAACAGCCGGACACTTTGAGGGCTTTCATGGTCTTTTCCATGCGCGCGGTCACGCCGTCAAGCTCATCTAACAGGCCTTTTATCTCGACATAATCCGGCACTGGAATCAGCGTGTCGTTTGTGGTGGCGGACAACAATGGTTTCGGCATCGGGAAAAAGCCCGTTACATTCCACATATCGCCAATCATTTTCAGAAAACGCGACGGGCATGATTTGCTCAGATACAGCACTCGGCCGCTTTCTTTATCCCAAATCTCGTAAACCTCAAGCGTTTTCTCCTTATCCGACAACTCCGCCGTCAAACTTTCGCCGATGTCTTCGCCGAACTCGCGCAATACCTGCCCGACAGACATATATTGCCTGATGGCAAACCAGTTACATTCTTCCCAGATGCCGACTTTTTCGGAATCGGCAATAAAATCCGCCGGATTGACATATTCCGTTACGACTTTTTCTTTGGTTTTGATTTCCATCGGCGCTCCGTCTGCTCCGCTGATAACGCCGAATTCTGGGCGGTAACGTTCTATCAACATTCCACTGCCCGAGAGCAAAAAGTCATTGCGGGCGTATTTAACCACGCTGTCAAAATCAAACTGCTCCATATCCCACAAAAGCGCTTTTTCGAGCATGCGGCAGGCCAAATTCTGCACCTTGTCAGATGTTTTTTCCTTGCGCTCGACATAGGGTTTGGGCTGTTTGAAATATAAAAAAGGCTTCAGCGTTTCGATTGATGACCAAAAGATATTTTGTTTATCTTTGTGCGTATCGTTGCGGTAATATTTGCGGATATCGCCGACCAGACGATGATAATCGGCATAAGCTCCTTCGGCGCGCGACACTTTTTTGAGCCAGCTTTCAACTTCGGCCGGCGTTCCGAACTCGTTTTCACTTCTCATTTTCGAACACTCCCAAAACAGAATTTTCCCGCACGACGACAACATCTTTGTCATAAGAAGGCAGCTCGTCAAAGATATGAAACAGCACTCTGTCGCCTTTTTTGACGGAAGAGACTTTTGATCCTACGCTTTCGACCACGCCTTCCGTGCGCGGTTTTGCGGCATCTTCGGGCAAAAGCACGCCGCCTGATGTTTTGTCTTTGGCGGTATCAAGCCGGATAAAGACCCTGTCCGAGACAGCTTTTATCATTTTGTTTTCTCCTTTGTTGTTTGTGATTAAAAAAATTGTTACCAACGGCTTTCTTTGGAACGCAGCGCAAAAAGTTCTTCAAGCGGCACACGCCCTTTGCCATAGGTTTTTGCCCGTCCGCGGTCATAGACCGGTTCGGCAAAGGTCAAAACAAAAGCGTCCGCTTTATCCGGCGAACGCCCCAGTCTTTTTTTGACCTCGTCTTTGCTTTCTAATAAAAGCCGACCTTGCGCGTCATAGCGCTTGTTAACAGAACAAAGTTCGGTCAACAGCGTCTCGTCTTTGGGCAGCTGGACGGGCAATTCCTGCGCCAGCCACGACCGCGCGTTGTCCCACATCTCGGCGCGGCGGTTGGCATAACGCCCGTCAAGCAGCGCCCTTGAGCCGAAATTGACCGCGCGGACACAGTCCCTGAACCCCCGCGCCATCAAGATATCATACACGCCGCCACCCACACCGCCGGCATCTAAAAAGAGCCGCGCCGGCGCATAGTCCTCTATCACGCCGTGGCAATAGTCGGCAATGCTTACGATATCCTGCTTTTCGAGTGTTTCAAACTTGAGGCACAGACGCCCGCGCCTAAAGCAAAAAACCGTCTTGTCATCGCCGAAACGGGCAATATCCAGCCCGATAACCAATGGTGAATTAGATGACGAGATTTTTGGCTCAAACGCCTGCCGCACCAGATTGGGCATAATCAGTTTTGACACACCGCACGCGCGGGGCTGCCCCAGCCAGATATGAACATAATCCTCGGGGTTTTGCTCCAGACACTGCCGCGCCTGAATTTTAAGCTCTTCGGGACAAAACGGATTGTCCTCGTAATTGACCTTGACCACCAATGTGCGCTCGTCGGGGTGTTCGGCCAGCATGACCCACAGAGGGTCGTTTTCTTCCTCGCGGTTCATCGAAATCCATATTTCGGAGCCGTCTTTTCTGATGGTCGGGGCAAGAATCTCCCAGGATTTTTTGGAGATGCTTTGGCCTTCTTCTATCCATGCAATATCCACCCCCTCTAGAGATTTGATTTTTTGCACATCTTGGTCGCGCAGGCCTTTGAAAATAAATTTTGTGCCGGTGATTTGGTTTTGGATTTTGGTCTCGGAAATTTTGTAATCTTTCAGCCCGTAAAAGGCAATGCGGTCACACAAAAGCCGATAAACCGAATCTTTGATGCTGTCTTGAACTTCGCGCAGGCAGGCTATCAACAATTTTTGCATGCGCCCTTTCAGTAGCAGGCTGTCGGCAAAGGCATAAGATTTGCCCCCGCCGCGACCGCCGTAATATAGTTTGATGCGTTTCTGCGCAGTTAACAACGGCGCGAACGGCTTTGGAATCCGCGCGGTAATCGGGTTATTGTTCATGAAAAAATCCTTTTTTATTTGGTGACAAACTCAACCAAAACTTTTTTGAGATCTTCGGAAAGAGCCGTTTCGGGGCTTTCCTGCCAAACGGACGGAAAATTGTTTTTGAGGACAAAATCCGCCTTGTGCAATTTGACGCACTGATCGACGAGGTAGGCCTCGCACTTCTTTTTGGCACGGCGAATCAGCTCGGCAAATTCGGGCTTTTGCTGGTAGGCGTCCAGCTCCTCGGCCGAGATTTCAAGATAGTCGCACAAGCCCGTCAGATGAAGCGGCGCCTGTTCGCAGACCTCGACAACCTCGCCTTTTTTTGGGCTGTAAATTTCGGTCGTGCTGTTGGCGCGCGCGGCAAAATATTGCTCAATGCGCCGCTCCATATCGGCAACGGCGGCATAGGAAACTTTTGTGGCTAAACCCATTTTTGTTCTCCTTATATTTATCTTATATTAACCTCAATGTGCTTTAATGTTCCGTATGGGAGGTATTGATGAAAAAAGTTGTTGCGGTTGTTTTGGCCGCTCTTATCGGAACCGCCAAGGCTCAAACTCCGGATAATGAGAATATTATCCGACAATTTCAGTCCGCCCTCGCTTCAAACAACCCTCAACTCATTTCTGAGCATATTCAATATCCACTCAAACGCCCAAACCCAATCCCCGATATTCAAGACAAAGCTGCATTTATTGACCGTTATGACACTCTTTTTGACAAAGACCTCAAACAAGCTATTTTAGATTCTACCCCTGCTGACTGGGAAAGCGTCGGCAGTAAAGGTATTATGCTTTTTTCAGGCCGTATTTGGCTGGACTATGACGGAAAGCTTATTGCTCTTAACCTTGTTTCCGATGCCGAACAGACCTACGCCCGCCAATTAAGCGACCAAGACAAGACTCAGCTTTATCCATCGGTTCAAAACTTTAAGAAAAATATTTTTATCTTTGAAACAGCGGACTTTTTGGGTCGCATAGACCAAATCAATGACACGCAGGATTTTGACTATCGTTTGGTCTTATGGCAAAAAGGAAATAATATGGGCGAAAAGCCTTATTTGATTATTTCTCAAGGAATGGTTGAATATACTGGAAGCTCAGGAAATATGATTTATCATTTTCCTTTTGAAAATATGCAGTATAATTTTGAAGTAACGCTTGTTGGTGGAGACGAGATAAAGCCTTATGCATTGACTATTCTGAAAGGTGGGCAAACCATTTCCTTCGACGAGGCTAAAATTTTACGGCCCTAATTTTGTCTTCAGCCCACCGATTCCGTTCCTGATTACGCTTGTTTTGGTGTGATTACGGTCATTCCCGTGCAGAGAGGAAAGCCGCTTCTCTCTGCCGTCATATTCGGGCGTGACCCGAATATCCAGGTCAAATAAAGAAGCTTCTTTCTTCCCTGGATCCCCGTGTCTATTCCTCGCTTGCGCTCGGGCACGAGGATGACAAGAAATGGAGCAGGCTTGCGCTCGGGTTTGATGATGACAGTGAACTGGGCAAGCCCGAATCCGTTTGTTCTTTTTGTTGCACCATTGTGCAGTATATTTATCTTATATTAACCTCAATGTGCTTTAATGCTCCGTATGGGAGGTATTGATGAAAAAAGTTGTTGCTGTTGCGCTTGTTTTGGCAGCTCTTATTGGAACCGTTAGGGCGGAAGATATTTGTGCACCGCAAATATCCGATGTTGATGTTTCCGATCTTGCGCTGACAGAAAAATATGCTCAATCCTGCCTTTGCTTAAAGCAACAAATTTTTAAACACGCTGAAACTCGTTTTTCTCCGGAAAAATATAAATCCTTTGAATCCGCTTTTGAAAATCTTAACTCATCCTACCGGCAAGTGTCTCAAATGCTGAATAATCCTGACGGCGAACAAGGAACTTTGGATAATCTTCAAACGACTGTCATGCAATATCGCTTTCTTACCTCGGTCTTGAATAACTTTATGGATTCAGCAAAGGAAGAATGATTTTATTTTTTTTGGATTGGAGATAAAAAAATGAGAAAGGTGTCTGAACACACTTTCTCACTATGCTCTTTTTTATACACCCACCCGACGGACAAGTCAATCAGGGGAGAGATAAAAATTTTTTTACCACAACATAAAAACTCTTCCAAGTATAGGAATTTCAAGGGCTATACTCAAAATGATATGTGTGGATAAGTATCCGGATTTGATCATATTAACCAAATTCAGAATTAAAAATATTATTACATAAAGTTCAATCAAGTCCATTTTTTTAGTCCTCATCGGGAAAAACACGTTTAACGTTCTACTACAATTTTTTTCTAATGTAAAGATATAATGCTAAATATTTTTTATTTTCAACTTATGAGTGTATGCCTCTATGACCCTGTCCAGCCCGCGGCACAGATCCGTCCGACACAAATAATAGAAATAAGTCTTTTGCCGTTCGCTTAGGTTTTCCGGTGCTTTCGGCTCTTTTTCCTCCAAACAGACAAGTTTGACAACCGGCCAAAATTCGCTTGGAATCTGCCGAATAATTCGACCATATCTATCGCCCGCACTCAGAATACCCAGATTGGACGTTCCCGATTCGCCGTCAACTCGCTCCGTAAAGCTATGCCCCGAATGAAGCGTCGCCCGTTGTAAGGTATAGTAATCCAGCGCCAATTTAAGCCCGAATCGCAGCCTGTCTTCCGCTGCGAATCGAGATGTCGGCAGGTCGAGCCAGCCTTTGGCATACCAAATCTCCAAAAGCGACTGCTTATAAAATACGCCGTCCTTTTTAATCAGTCCTTTTTGAAGCGCTTCTTGTTTTGAGATATATTTTTGAGACATTTTTTAGCTCCGTTATTGTAATAATATTGTATATTTATAATGACGCGCATTGTAAAGTCAATGTAATTTTCAAAAACCTCAAAAGCTGTTTACAAAGTTGTAAAAAGACAATATACTTTGAGCATTCACACGCTTTTATATTAAGGAGAAATGCCATGGATCGGCAGCAGGAAGTCAGAGATTTTTTGGACGCGCGCATCAAAGAAAAAGGCTTGAGCCTGAATTCGCTTTCGTTAAGGCTTGGGAAGAATCCGACTTATTTGTTTCACTTTATCAAGAGACATTCTCCGCGGCGGCTGGACGAAACGGCGCGCCGGCAGCTGGCGCAGATTCTTGACGTGCCGGAGCAAAGTTTGTGTGATTTTCAGATTCCTAGCGGCGTTATACAAGATAAATTGAGCACGCTGACCAACCTGTTCGGATTCGGACGGCAAAAAACCGACGACCTGATTGCGCTTGACGTGATTGATATGGACGGCGCTCGCAAGGGGCGGTTTGAGGCGGTCAAGACAAACCTTATCGGGCAGGAAATGATGTCCAAAGATGTCTTTGCGGCCTATTCTAAGGCCAATCCCGAGACAATCAAAATCCTGAAGGTGTCTGGCGACGCGATGAGCCCGAACATCAACTCCGGCGATATAGTTTGGTTGGACACATCTTATGTCTCACCGGCTTCCGATGGTATTTATCTACTAAACACCGCCGGTGACTGTCTGATTCGCCGAATCCAAATCAATCCGTTTAACAGTTCGGTTGAGGTATCGGCCGACAACAGCGCCTATAAATCTTTTAAGATGACTAATATCAAAGAGCTGGAAGTCTGCGGCAAGATTGTTTTTGCGGCGCACAGACTAGTCTGACGCGGGACTGTTTTGGTTAGGACGGACTTTTAAGTTATCCCCATATATTGTAAATTAACAAAATCAATTTTGACATTTTCTTTTTTTGCTGTATTAAATGTTGTATATTTACAATATTTAAAGGGCAGCTATGACCAATACAGAACTCAACACTATTTTAACCCGCCTGTTTTTTGATTATGAGGAGAATTATTTTGAAAATACGGGCGTATGGCCAAGGCGGGTTAATCTTGTGTTTGGGTTTGCGGACTATGCGGCGGCGCTGAAAGATTGGGAGATTGCCGACCTGTTGGGCGAGGATAACGACACCCCCGAAAACATCGCCCGCTTTCGTCAAGCCGCCGACAAAGGTGTGTCGGCGTGGCTTGAAGAAAACATGAAGACGCTTTTGATTTAAGTTGTACCTATATCAGCCCTAGATGCCTTTTTATTTTTAAGCAACTTTGGCGTCATAAACAACCCGACAGCCCTCAATCTCGGCTTCAGCACCGTTTGAGCAGCTGTTGTTGACTTTGACAGCCAATACCTGATCGGCAATATAGGCCTTGTTCTCGTCCAGAGCCTTTGACAACTCGGCATTGTCCGTTGTGTAACACAGCTCTATTCTATCGGAGATGTTGAAGTCTTTGTCTTTGCGCAATGTCTGAACCAAACGAACAAAGTCGCGCGCCATACCCTCGCGCTTGAGCGCGTCGGTCACATTGGTGTCCAAGGTCACAACGGCTTTGTTCTCGGCAAAGGCTTTGCCTGCAACACCCTGCTTCATTTCCAACCGGATTTCAAATAAATCAGGCGTCAAGGTCTGTCCGCCGATACTCAAAGTTCCGTCGGCGTTCAAAGTCCATTGACCTTGCTTATAAGCCGCCATCACAGCGCCCATATCTTTGCCCAAAGCTTTACCCAGCAGAGGTGTATACAAATAAAGTTTTTTATCCGCATAGGCGTTCAAATTGTCATCAAATTTGACTTCTTTGACATTTAGCTCGTCTTTAACAATCTCTTGATAGTCCGCGGACAAAGTCCTGCCAACAAGCGTTAAGCCGGCCAAAGGCAAGCGGTTGCGCAGGTTCTTCTCTTCGCGGATAAATTTGGCCGCCGAGCACAATTCCTGCAAGAAGTCCATATCTTCAACCAACGCCTTGTCAAACTTGATAGCGCTCAAATCCGGCCAATCGGTCAAGTGGACAGATTCCCCGCCGGTCAGGTTCTTGTAAATATAGTCGCAGACAAACGGCATTAACGGTGCGGCAATTTTGCTCAAGTTGACCAAAACCGTCCATAAGATGTCAAACGCCAAAGTGTCGCCTTCCCAAAATCTGTCGCGGCTGCGGCGGATATACCAGTTGTTCAATACCTCAATAAAGGACGCAATCGCCTCGCAAGCTATTGCTACATCATAAGAATTGATGCCGTCTTTCACAACGTCGGCCAAATTTTTGAGCTTGGAGAGAATATAGTTGTCCATTGCCTCGGTGGAGGTGTAGACCTCTTTGGCTTGATAGTCTTCGGCATTGGCATAGAGCGTGAAGAAATAAAAAGCATTCCACAGAGGAATCTGCGCCTCGCGCGCGGCTTTGGCAATTTCTTTACCCTCTTTATCAACGGCCAGATTGCCGCCTTTCAGAACCGGCGACGAAACCAAAAACCACCGCAATGTGTCTGATCCGATGGTATCCAAAACATTGTTCGGATCAGGATAATTCTTCAGGCGCTTGGAGAGCTTTTGCCCGCCTTCGGCCATTAACAGCCCTGTGCAGATGCAGTTTTTGAACGCGGGTTTATTGTGCAATGCGGTTGATAATACCGTCAGGGTATAAAACCAGCCGCGGGTCTGATCCATGGCTTCGACAATGAAGTCTGCCGGAAAATGCGCCTCAAACCACTCTTTGTTTTCAAACGGATAATGAACCTGCGCATAGGGCATGGAGCCGGATTCAAACCAGCAGTCAAACACATCGCCCACGCGGCGCATCATTGTTTTGCCCGACGGATCGTCCGGATTTTTATAAACAACCTCGTCAATATAGGGTTTGTGCAGATTGGTTACTTCTATGCCGGTCTTTTCTTTAATTTCGGCCACAGAACCAAAAACGTCAACCCTCGGAAAAGCCGGATTGTCCGATTTCCAAACCGGAATGGGCGTTCCCCAAAAACGATTGCGGGAGATTGACCAGTCGCGCGCGCCCTCAAGCCATTTGCCGAAACGACCGTCTTTGATGTGCGAAGGCACCCAGTTGATTTGCTGGTTATTTTTGACCATTTCATCTCTAAAGTCTGTCACTTTGACAAACCAACTGGACATCGCTTTGTAAATCAACGGTGTGTCCGTGCGCCAACAGAATGGATAAGAGTGCGTGTATTGCTCTTTTTTGACCAGCAGGCCATGCTCTTTGAGCCACTGCATAATCGGCTCGTTGGTCTCAAAAACCTGTTTACCCTGATAATCAGGGACTTCAGCCGTAAACTTGCCGGCTTCGTCCACGGGGCAGACAACCGGAAAATGCTCGTCGACCGCGCGGCAGGCGTCAAAGTCGTCTTGACCGAACCCCGGGGCAATGTGGACAATGCCCGTTCCGTCTTCGGTGGATACAAAATCACCCGACAAAACCTTGAAACACCCTTTTTCTTTGAGGTGCTTAAAGTAAGGGAACATCGGCTCATAGCTCATCCCGATTAAATCCTGTCCTTTGAGCGAACCAACCTCGACGGCGTGTTCAAGCTGTTTTTTATAACGCCCGAGCAACGCACGTCCCAAGATATATTTTTGCCCGTCTTCTTCCATAATGACATAGTCAATATCTTTGCCGACGGCCAACATCAGGTTTGAGGGCAATGTCCAAGGCGTTGTCGTCCATACAAGGATATTCATACCGTTTTCGAGCTTGAACATCACGGTAATGGCGCTGTCGGTCTTTTCCTGATAGCCCTGATTGACCTCAAAGTTGGACAGAGGGGTTTCGGCCGCCCATGAATAAGGCAAAACGCGGTAATCCTCATACACAAGGCCTTTTTCATACAGCTGTTTGAAGTTGTTGATGACGCTTTCCATAAACGGCAAATCCATGGTTTTGTAATCATGGCTGAAGTCAACCCAACGGCCGATGCGTTTGAACATTTCAACCCAGATGCCGGAATATTTCAAGACATCGGAGCGGCAAAAGTCATTGAATTTTTCAACGCCGTATTCCTCAATCTGCTTGCGCCCTGAAACGCCCAGCTGTTTCTCAGCCGACATTTCTGCCGGAAGCCCGTGGCAGTCCCAACCCAAGCGGCGCTCGACCTTTTTGCCCTGCATGGTCTGAAAACGCGCGACAACGTCCTTAACATAAGACACCATAATATGCCCATAGTGCGGGGTGCCGTTGGCAAACGGGGGGCCGTCGTAAAAGACAAATTCCGCCGCGCCGTCGCGGTTGTGAACGGATTTTTCAAAAGTTTTGTCCTGTTCCCAAAAGTTCAGGATATTTTTTTCAAGCTCGACAAAGTCAGGCTTTGCCTTAACCTCAGCATAATGTTTCATCTGTAAAAAACCTTAAAATATGATATGATTAGTGTTTGAAATAAAATGAAAATTTGATATGTGCAACAAAGTAAATCCCCCTAGGGGATAATAATCGCGGGAATGGTTCTTATATAAAAACGGCACATTTTACAAAAAAGCCCTTGTTGTTTCATTTCTCTTGGAAAAAGAATCTAATACAACTCGGGCTTTGTGTCAATCAGGAATTTTGTTTTATCTCGGATTATAATAACCGCGATAGGTTGTCCGTTTGACTGAGGGCTGATTCATCTTTTTTTCAAACTCTTTGGAGCTTTCGCGCTTATGAAGCAACGGCTTATATTTTTCTTGGACAGCGCACTCATGCTCGGGTTCCTGTTTGGTGTTTTCGGCTATCTGCTTGTTGATTTTGTTTTGTCTGTCCTGCGCGGCCAGAGCCTGCCCGATTTGAAGTTTTGTCAAAGAAACAGACTTATAATCATGATCAAACTCAATATGTGTGATGCGGCCAACGGGATTTTCGGCATCGCGTATCTTGCGCAAATCTTCTGCAGAATTTAAATTGAGATCTTTGTATTTCCGCTGAAACTCGGGCGTCTTTTCAAACTTTTCGTATCTTTTATATTCGGGAGATTCTTTGATGTCGCGGGATTTTTGTTCTTTAGATTTAGATGCTTCTACCATAGGTCAAATCCTTTTTTAGAGTTAAACGATAAATTTATTTTAGCCTATTTTTTAACCTCTGGCAACTTAAAAGAACAAAAAGCCGCGGATTTTGAAAACCGCGGCTCTTGTTTCTTGATTTTGAAAAATCTTATTTGTTTTTCAAAATAGACTTACCGGCATAGACAGCCATCTCGCCCAATTCTTCCTCAATGCGGATTAACTGGTTGTATTTGGCCATACGGTCTGTTCTGGACATAGAACCCGTTTTAATCTGGCCGCAGTTTGTCGCAACGGCAATATCGGCAATTGTGGTGTCTTCCGTCTCGCCGGAGCGGTGAGACAAAACAGCCGTGTAACGGTTGCGGTGAGCCAAATCAACCGCCTGCATGGTTTCGGTCAAAGTTCCAATTTGGTTAACCTTAACCAAAATAGAGTTGGCAACGCCTTTTTCGATGCCCATTGCCAAACGTTTGGGGTTGGTTACAAACAAGTCATCGCCAACGAGCTGAATTTTGTCGCCCAAAGCGTCGGTCAACATCTTCCAACCTTCCCAATCGTCCTCGGCCATACCGTCTTCAATTGAGAAAATCGGGAAACGAGCGCACAAATCTTTGTAGAATTCAACCATCTGAGCATTGGTATAAGATTTGCCTTCGCCTTTCATCTCATACTTGCCTTTCTCATAAAACTCGGAAGAAGCCGCGTCAATAGCCAAAACAACGTCTTCACCGGGTTTGTATCCGGCGCCGGCAATCGAATCGACAATAAACTGCAAAGCCTCTTCGGCTGACTTCAAGTTAGGAGCAAAGCCTCCTTCATCGCCAACGTTTGTGTTGTGGCCGGCTGCTTTGAGGTTTTTCTTCAAAGTCTGGAAGATTTCGGCACCCATACGGATAGCTTCTTTGACATTGGGCGCAGAAACCGGCATAATCATAAATTCTTGAATATCAATCGGGTTGTCAGCGTGTTTGCCGCCGTTCAAGATGTTCATCATCGGAACAGGCAAGGTGCGCGCCATTGTGCCGCCCAAGTAACGATACAGAGGCAATTCGGCTTCTTCGGCCTGAGCCTTGGCAACAGCCATCGACACAGCCAAAATAGCATTAGCGCCGAGTTTTCCTTTGTTTTCGGTGCCATCGAGTTCAATCATCGCGTTATCGATTTCAATCTGATCCTCGGCATCCATTCCGGCCAAAGCGTCATAAATCTTGTCGTTTACATTTTCAACGGCTTTCAAAACACCTTTGCCGCCAAAACGTTTTTTGTCGCCGTCGCGCAGCTCAACAGCCTCATGAACACCTGTCGATGCTCCAGAGGGAACGGCTGCACGCCCGAAAGCGCCGCTTTGCAAAACTACCTCGGCCTCAACTGTCGGGGTTCCACGGGAATCCAAAATCTCGCGGGCATGAATATCAATAATCGCACTCATTTTTTTCTCCTGTTAAATTTATAAAAAAGTGTTGCTATTAAAATCTTTCATTTTTATAATAATGTCAATCATATTTTGGAGGTGGTCACATGTTTTCAGAAAAATGGCATCATCGTTTTATGGATATCGCCAAGTTGATTTCAAGCTGGTCCAAAGATCCGTCGACTAAAGTCGGCGCGGTTGTTGTCGGGCCGGACAAAGAAATCCGCTCGACCGGCTACAATGGCTTGGTCAGAGGCGTGGACGATGATATTCCCGAACGCTTGGAGCGCCCGACAAAATATGACTTCTTTGAACACGCGGAACGCAATGCCGTTTATAATGCCTGCCGCATCGGAACATGTTTGAAAGATTGTATTATCTATGTGACGTCTATGCCCTGCCCCGACTGCGCCAGAGCTATTATTCAGGCGGGTATCAAGATGGTTGTCACTTACAAATTTGAACCTGTTGAGGGACAGCCTGTCGGAACCTGGCGCGACAAAGTTTCTTATTCGGAACAGATGTTCAAAGAAGCAGGCGTTGACTGCCTGTATCTTTAAATAAAAATTTTTATTGCCAACTTTAAATATATCTTTCAGGACATATATTTTTGGCAATCGGACTTTTCGGACTATCGGACTATTGAACTATTTGTATGGTTTTTATGGGAGACCAAAATGAAAATTTTGATTGCAGATGATTACGCTCTTTTTCGAGACGGCTTAAGATTTAATCTGGAAAAGATACTTTCTGACGCCGCTCTGACGGATGCAAACTCTTGGACTCAGGCTGTCGAATTATTAAAAGATAATCCGGATACTAATCTGGCTTTGGTCAGTTTGGACATGCCCGATTCTGACTGGGAAAAAGGTGTCAAATCTTTAAAATCCGTTTTTAAAGGACGAGTCGGCGTTTTATCCGACTCGGAAGATGCTTATACGATTAAAAAAGCCGTATCTCTCGGGATTTGTTGTTATCTTCCGAAAAATATCGAACGAAAAGTATTAACCTCGGCTCTTGAGCTTATTCTGGACGGCGGCACTTATTTCCCGTCTGCACTTTTGAAGCAGACTTCCGAAAATATGAGTTTGAAAAACGGAAAACGCCTAACAAACCGCCAATTCGAGGTTTTAAAATACCTATCGCAGGGCTTGTCTAATAAGCAAATTGCTTATCATATGGCTGTTTCGGAAGCAACCGTTAAGCTTCATATTAACGCGCTGCTGCGCGCCGTTGCGGCGACAAACCGCACTCAGGCCGTTATTAAAGCTCAAAAACTGGGCGTTATTTAATCCGTGATGAGCGGATACTTGCCACCGCGGCCGTCCGGCAGTTCAAAATGCCACCATTCGTGACGGCGCGGCGGCGGCACAAGACCTATGTTTTTCATTAACGCGCACAGCTCGTCTCTGTTTTGAACGGCCTTTGGCGGTAAAATTCCGTTATAATCTAATGATGCCTTTTTAAGATATTCAAAAAAATTATCCAACTGACCTTGTCTGACTTCTGCGGCATATTCCGGCGTATAAGCATCAACTTCTGTCGGATAGAGAAGCATTTTTCCAGCCTTATCCGTTAAAGCCGCATCAACGGCCGTGCCTCGACAATGCGGCGACTGCGCAGCATCTTTGATAAAAAATCCATCCCGCGGCACAGCCTCAAACAATTTTTTATGCGCCTCAACAGGACGATACGCATCATAGATTTTCAAAAATCGACCGGTGTTCTCTAAATAAGGAATAAGCTTTTGTAGGCAATTCCACAAATCCCGATGCACAAAAGCCCGATTGCCCAGACCTATTTCCTGATAAACGGGGCTGCCGGTCATATTATGCTCTGTTCCGGCATACATCAAATCAACAATAAAATGCTTATCCGTTATCTCAACCAGATTTTTATTCATTTTTGCAAGCCTTTACAAATGCTTTGAAAACAGCCGTTGAAGCTTTATCGCCTTCTGATACAAAATATTCGGGATGGGATTGGATTCCCAAGACAAACGGATTCCAGCTTTCTTGAGGCTCTATTGCCTCGACCACACCGTCGGGCGCGGTATGAACTATGTTTTGCCCGAAAGATGTTTCGCTGACGGCCCACCGATGCCACGAATTTACCTTAAACGACTCCGCCCCGATAATCCTTTGCAGCAGGCTTTTTGGTCTTATAATAACTTCATGAGCAAAAGTTTCGATATTTGTTCGATGATTGTCCACTCTTTTGATTTTGGCTCCGAAATATCCCGCTAAGACCTGCATTCCGCCGCATATTCCCAACAACGGAAGTTTATTTTTGCGCGCATAATCAATCATTGCCACATAAGCTTTGTATCTTTTGAGATCTGTTTGATGCGGCGGTTCGTTTTCTTCCATCTCCAACGGCACATCAAAACACCCGCCCGGAAGATAAATTCCGTCCGGCTTAATCCTCTCCAGCTGTTCTTCAACCTTATCATAAACCACAAAAAACAGCTCTGCCCCGACACTTTCAAAGGCCTCAACCGTTGCCGAGGGCATGGAATAATCCGGCAATGTCCGCTCGGGGCTTTTGTCCTGCGTCAATAATAGAGCTATTTTGACAGAGTGCGCTTTCGGCTTCCCCTCCAAAAAAATTTCAGGAAGTCCGCCGTCTGCCAAAACAGCGTTAACATCTTCCTGCGACACATAAAAAGCCGGCCGGCTTGCCTCGGGATAGCTTGTTGTTTTGAGACGGAGCTTATTTGTAGAGTTTTGGGAGCGGGTCATGAGTCGTCCTTTTTTGTTTTTTGATTTTCTTCGAAACTGTTGCAAAGACAGCCAAAAATTCTTTTTCATTCCAAGAAGCCGCTGATGAACCGTATAACGCTTCACGAATCTTGTCCAACTCTTTTGACAAAGCCTCGGAAGAGAAGGCACCGGTGACATCTTGAAAATTAACAATTGTCCGTTCGGGAAAAGTCTCTTGCGCCCAAGCAATCAATGCATCTCTCAACGCGCGTAAATCTTTGGCTTCAGCCGCGGCAACAATCATTTTTTTGCGATTATCAGGCAAAGCGGAAAATTTGGAAGCTAATTTAACCAACAGCAGCGTTATCAAAATTCCTCCGATGAAAGCTCCCGCCAACAACCAAATCATTTGAACATTATCAGAAGCGCTTACAGGCTCCGCCGCCGCGGGTTTTTCAGCAGTCCTTTCTTTAGCCGCCGGCTGCTCGGGCTGTTTGATTTGCGGTGTTTCCCCGAGGACAAAGGCTTTGTAAGCCGGAACAACGGCTGTTTCTGCCGCGTTGGTCTTTGTGTTAAACCAATTCAACCTTATCTCGGGCAATTCAACCTCTCCCCCTTGTTCGGGAATATACACATTGGTTATCTGCGCATAAGAAACAACTTTGCCGTCTTCCACGCGCATTTCAATTTGCGGTTTTTCGGGATATTGTTTGACGCCGTTTGCTTTTGGGAAACTCATCTCCGGCAGCTGATTATCCAAAACGCCGACAGCCTTTAGATGAACGGTTCGGCTGACGGCCTCTCCGACTTTGAAAACAGGCTTATCACTTTCAAATTCTGCCGACAAGGCAACCTCTTCCGCCGGAAGCCACCAGCCGCTTTCCGTTTGGGCCGGACGAACCGCCACATTAATCGGTTTTGTATTCAATACGACCTGATTTTTATTTGCAAAAATATCATTCAATCCAAATCCGGCAAAAAAATCATCCTCGGCAAAAAACTGCGCAAACGGATCTTTTCGGGTCGATTTTGTTAAATAGTAGCCCTCAAACCTGACCGGTGGAATCGTTAAATTGCCGCTTTTTTGAGCAAATAACGCATAGTCAAACGTCAATTCTCTCAAGCTTTGTCCGTTAACAATTTTTGTTTCGACTTTCGGCCCGCCTAAACTTTTGATAACCCAGTCATCGTTATTGGTGACAAAATAGGGAGCGTTTCCCTGCAACCCGCCTGCGTCATACAGCTTGAGCTGATAATTCAGCTGCTGCTGCACATAAGGAGACGTTGTGGCAACCTCTCCCGTCATTTTAAATTTCGAGGCATTGGCATTCGGGTTTTCGGGCAATTTATTTTCAGCTCCGACCGGTGTTACGGTCAGGTTTATCGGCTGTGTCTGGTAAGTGTCCAAACTCAATACCGGAATGGTTATCTCCCCCGTATGATTTGGAATCAAAACCAAATTCCACTGACGGGACTTGCTGACAGCCCCGTTGACAATGCTTGTCCGATAGCCGTTTGAGACGGACAAAACAGTCATCTCCTGATTAAGAACGCTCAAATCAGGCGTGGCGGACGTATCCGCATCTTTTAACTCTAAGGTCAAAACAAAAGTTTCGCCCTCGGGCACTGGGTTGCGGTTAACCGTCGCGGTAAAACTTTGAGCCCAAGCGCTCGACATCATTCCGAAAATCAACAAAAATCCAAAGTATATTTTTCTCATTATTTTTCCTTATTGCTCATTGTATCTGTTTTGACGATATTCCCGATAGATAAAAGCTTTCAGCAATCCGCCGGGGTCTTCGGGGATATCCCGATACTGTTGCGCTTTGGCCTGCATTTTTTCGTCATACTCGTCCTCTTTTTCCTCTTGGCTCAAGGCTCCTGTTTCCTGCTGTTTTCCTTCGGAAGACGATTGGTCTTTGTCCAACTCGTTCATTGTTTTTTGCCGCTCGTTTTGAGCCCTTTCATCTTCATTATCCGAATTTTTATCCTGCTCGCCGGTTTCTTGTTCTGGGTCATTTTGATTTTTGTTATCTTCCGAGTTGTTTTCTCCGGAAGATTCATTTTCAGCAGCTTGCTCTTTGTCTTGCGCTTGAGGCTCATCTTGATTTTGTTCATTATTCTGAGGACTTTCGCTATCCTGATTATCCTCGGAGGATTCATTTTGATTTTGCTGTGTCTGTTGGTTCTGCTGTTGGTTTTGCTGTTTTTTCAGATATTCCAGATTAAACGCCGCATCTTCATGAGCGGGCTGTTGTTTCAGAACTTCCTCATATTTTTCAATTGCTTCTTTGATTTTTCCGCCTTTGGCCAGCGCGTTTCCCTGATTATACAGCCCCTCGACAGAGGTATCTTTTTGATATTCGGCTAAGGCTTTGTCATAGTCGCCCGCGCGGTAATAAGCCGCTGCTTTCCAATTCGGCTCTTTGAAAACTTGAGCCGCCGCCTCATAATTGCCGTTATTAAAAGCCTTATACCCATCTTCATCGGCGTTTGTCAAAAATCCGGCCTGCGCCGCCGGAGAAGCAAGCAAACCAGCCAAAACCAATCCCAACAGACCTCTTCTGAAAAACATCAGACAGCACAGCATCGGCACTGCCAGCAACATCCACCCTGCATCCAGCCAGATAACTTTTGAATTTTGGCTTTCTTTTATTCCGTTGTTCCCTTGATTAAGCCGCCCCGCCCAAGAAGCAATTGAGGCGTCATCATCTTGAATCTTCCAATATTCCCCGCCGCCGGCGGCTGCAACCATTGCCAATTTTTCGTTTGTTTCTGCCGACACGCCGATAATATTGACCTCAAAGCCCGCGGCTTTTGCCTTCTTGGCGGCTTCAAGCGCTTGATTAAACCCTTGGCCGACATCTGCGGCAAAGACAATCAGGTTTCCTTTGTCAAATCCGGCTTCTTTTATCCGTTCAACAGCCAACTCAATTGCTCTGTCCAGCCTGTCGCCGTTTGCGGGCATAATGTCCGTATTGACGGCCGGCAGCAAATTATCCAAAATGCGGACATCTTCCGTCAAGGGCGCAATAACAAAAGGCTCAGACGAATAGACCTCCAACCCGACTTGTCCGCCTTTAAGCAAGGCAAGCACATCTTTGATTTTGTATTTGGCTCGCTCCAAGCGCGAGGGTTTGATATCTTTATCGGACATATCCGTTGACAGATTCAAGATTATCATGACCGGATTTTGCACAGCCATCAGCGGCACTTCCGTTTTTTGTCCGGAGGGTCCCGCCGCCGCAATAACGGCCGCAAATAATCCAATTAGCCCCACCCAAATAAATACTTTTCGCTTGAGCGCCGACCCTTTGACCAGCAGATAATCCAACAGGCGCTTATCTATCACTTTTTGCCATGATGATTGCGCTGTTACTCCTTTAAAATACCCCCCGTAAAGAGCGAGCGGCGCAACCAAAAGGAGCAAGATCCACGGCCGCAAGAAATGAAAGTTTGCAAAAAATTCTTCCATCAGCCCCTCCTTAGCACAAAAGCCGCCGCCAGCGCCAAAACCACCGCCGCCAAAAGCGGATAAAAGTAAAGTTCGGTTGTTTCTCTGATATAACGCTCATCTCCGGCGGAAGGTTCAAGTTTGTCTATCAAATTATAAACCTTTTGTAAATCTGATGCGCTTTCCGCCCTGAAATACTGTCCTTTTGTTGTCTGCGCCAGAGCATTTAAGCCCTGTTCATCAAGACCGGCGCGCCCCAAAGACAGCATTTTGAAAAACATACTCGGCGCCCCAACGCCTATGGTATAGATTTTAACTTTTTCATCAGCGGCCAGCTGGACAGCCTGTCCCAAAGATAAAGAGCCGTCGTTGTTTTCGCCGTCAGTCAACAAAATAATGACTTTTTCATCTTTATCCTGCGAGGTTTGAAGATTTTTTAAAGCCAACGCCACCGCATCGCCTATACTTGTCGAATCGCCTGCCATACCGGCCTGCATTGAATACAAAATTTCTTTTAAGGCCGCTTTGTCAAACGTCAGCGGCGTCTGGAGATAGGCGCGTGTCCCAAACAAAATGAGTCCGATGCGGTCATTGGCTCGCTTGTCGGCAAAATCAGACACAACTTTTTTGACCGCGTCCAATCTGGTCGCCCGTCGTCCGCCCAGAGCAAAATCCGGCTCGAGCATTGAGGTTGAAATATCCAAAACCAACATAATATCCCGACTTTCGGCACGCAGGCGAATCGGCTCGCCGATGATTTGAGGCCGCGCCGCTGCCAAACACAACAACCCCCATATCAAATACAAAAACCAAAATCTTTTTGTCGGCGGTTCGGCGCCCGTGCTTGTATGCCACAGGCCTTGCGACACAACGGAAATTCGCTTCAAATCTGCCAAAAACGGCACTTTGAGCGCGTCGCCGTGCAGCCCTTTGACCGCAGGCATCAGCGCATAAAAAATAAAAGGCAGAAGCAGCAACGCAAAGATAAGCGGATAAGCGAAAACAATCATAAATTTTCTCCTATCCACTTTTTGCAAAACTCTTTAAGCTTGAGCGCGTCGGCTACCGAAAAATCTTTTTCGCCGGTTTCGGGCATATAAGGTGCATTTAACAGCAAATCTGCCGTCTTTTTAGTCATTTTTGTTTTGCTGTGCGCATTAAGAAATTCAATCCAATCCTGTCCGCTCAAACTTGCGGCCGAAGGATATTTATACACGCAAATCCGACGCAGGATTTCGGACATACCCACAGCCGCCGACAAATATTTATCAAGAGGCAGCCGCCCCAGCAGGCGGAGCGCATACAGTTTTTGGGACTTTTGCCGCGCTAATTTGATAATCTTGCCCAAGAAAAACAAGCTTATTAAAACCGCCGCAATCACAAACCAGCCGTAAGCCGGCGGAAAAGCAGACACGCCCTCCGGCAAATGAATATCTCTTAATTCCGGCAAATTATCCGGCATTTGATTTTTCCCCTTTTTTATCTTTTCATCTTAAACCTTAAGCTCTAATTTAAGGTTTAAAAGTTAAAATATCAATATCAACGGGGTTTGAGCATTCCGAATTTCTTTTTGCCCATGGCAATTTTGGCTTGTCCGCTCTGCAAATCGGCCGCGGAAAGGCGGTAATTTTCATCTGTTACAGGCTTATCATTCAGCTTGAGTCCGCCTTGTTTTATCAGGCGGCGCGCCTCGCCTTTTGATGCACAAAAGCCGATATTGACAAACACATCCAAAATTCCGTCGCCGGCCGCGACCTCAACCGTCGGCAATTCTTCCCCGAGGGCGCCTTGTTCAAAGGCCTTGCGCGCTGTTTCCTGCGCTTTTTCGGCCTCTGCCGCGCCGCGGCAAATCTTTGTCGCCTCAAATGCCAGAATTTTTTTGGCCTCGTTGATTTCTTCATCTTTCAGAGCTTCAAGGCGTTTAATCTCGTCCATCGGCAGATCTGTATAAATGCGCAGGCATTTGCCGACTTCGGCATCGCCGATATTACGGAAATATTGAAAATAGTCATAAGAAGATAATTTTTCTTCATTAATCCAAACGGCATTTCCTTCGGACTTGCCCATTTTTTTGCCGTTGGAATCGGTAATAATCGGCGAGGTAAACCCGAACAATTCCGTGTTGTATTTGCGGCGGCCGAGTTCCGTGCCAGAGGTAATATTGCCCCATTGATCGGAACCGGCAATCTGAGCGCGGCAATTATATTTTTGCATCAGCACGCAAAAATCATACCCTTGCAGGAGCATATAGTTGAATTCCAAAAAGCTCATGGGCTGTTCGCGCTCCAGACGGGTTTTGACGGAATCCATCGTCAACATCCGGTTGACCGAATAACAAGTGCCGATGTCGCGCAAAAACTCAAGGTAATTAATCTCTTTGAACCAATCCCAGTTATCAACCATCACGGCATCTGCCGCGCCGCTGCCGAACTTCAAAAACTTGGAAAAAGATTTTTTGAGCCCCTCAATATTGTGTTTGAGCGTTGCCTCGTCCAAAAACGGACGCAATTTGTCTTTGCCGGACGGATCGCCGATGCGCGCCGTTGCTCCGCCGACCAATGTCAAAGGCTTGTGTCCGCATTTTTGAAACCAGCGGAGCATCATCAAAGGCACGATATGCCCGACATGAAGACTATCGCCCGTAGGATCGGAGCCCAAATAGCCGACGGCGGGTTTTCCGGATTTTTCGCACTCATATAAATAAGAATCAAAGCCCTCAATATTGGTGCATTGATTGTAAAAACCGCGTTCGAGCATAATATTTAAGAATTCCGATTTCAAGTCAGACATCGTTTTGTTCCTTTTTTCCTTTCATAACCAAATCTTAACGCATATTAGCATATAATTTTTTCAATGCAAGAAAGGAGTTTGTTTTTATGAATTCTATACACACGGCAACAGTTTTGGGACTGACAAGCGGATCTTCTTTGGACGGCGTTAATGCGGCTGTTTTGACAACCGACGGCGTTGACGTGTTTGAATTCGGCAAAACTTTTGATATTCCTTATGACGACAACCTGAGGGAAGCCTTGCGGCATATGCACAAAAATTATGCCGCCATGGATGATGAGGAAAAGAACAGAATCGAAAATGAATTGACGGATTTTCACATTGCAGCGGCTCAAGAAATTTTGTCGGACTTCCCCAATATCAGCCTGATTGGATTCAGCGGACATGTGATTGCCCATTGCCCAAGGGAGCATTTGTTGTATCAGATAGGCGACAATCAAAAAATGGCCGATGCGCTCCAGCGAACGGTTGTCGGGAAGTTTAGAAACGCCGATATTTTTGCCGGCGGACAAGGGGCGCCTTTATCGGCGGTTTATCACGCGGCCTTGACTCAAAACGAGCCTAAGCCTTTGGTTGTGGTTGATGTGGGCGGGTTGAGCACAGTCACGTTTATCGGCGAAAACGGCGAACTGACGGCCTTTGATGCCGCCCCCGGAAACGCTGCGCTCAATGACTGGGTTAATAAACACGGCGGCATGCATATGGATTATAACGGCAAACTGGGTATTTCGGGGCATATTCATGAAGATGTGCTTTCCAGTTTGATGAAGCATAAATTTTTGGCGCTCTGTCCGCCAAAAGCCGCCGAGATGAACACTTTTGTCGATAAATTGGAACATCTGGAGGGCTTGTCTTTGGAAGACGGCGCGGCCACGGCGACCGCCTTTGTGGCCGAAGCCGTCGCCAAGGCCATTGCTGATTTTGTGCCGGAAGTTCCCGTTAAGGTTATTATTTGCGGCGGCGGCGCCAAAAACCCGACATTGGTTCGCTTTTTGCGCCAAAGGATTAAGGCCGATGAAATTTGCACCGCCGAAGAATGCGGGTTTGATTCCATGGGGATTGAGGCGCAGGCTTTCGGCTTTATGGCGATGCGGCGGATTAATCAGATGCCGTCATCTTATCCATCGACCACCGGCGCCGCCTGCCCCGTTATTTGCGGTGAGATTTTTTCTCCAACAAAAAACTAAAAACCGTCAATATACCCCCTCTTTGGGTATAACTTTTTTACTTATAATGACGGTAAATAATGAAGTTGTCCAAATTTAATATGATGTTTGAGGTGTTTTTTCTTTGTTGACAAAGTGGACAAAAAATGATATATTTTATTTGTTTAATTAAGAATGTGAGTATTATTAGGTTGAGTTTAGAGTTGTTTGAGGGGTCGAAAGGCTTTGAATGACGGTTTTGGACGAGGCTGAATATAAGCGCATTCTGTAAAATTTCTTACACCATGTTTAAAGATTTTCTTTCAAGGGTATGGAATACCCTTTGCGACTTCTTCGTCGCACTTCTCATGTTCGTCTTTGTATATAACCCTGTGGCGTTCCTTCTCTGGAGCATTTTCGCCCCAAAGAAAGCCGCAAGAGCCGCGACTTACGGACAATTCCGTTGGATGGAAGCCATGGTTAAACCCATGCACTACTTGTATCCTCTTGGGATGAAAAAGTGGTTCGTCAAAGAATATGGCCTCTGGAATTATTCCGCAGAGCTTCAGCGTAAAGTATTTTTTGCATTCAGAGAACGAGGTAATGTCGAAGAGATGACACACTTGTTCCAGACAATGTCTAAAGAGTGTTACAATGTAGCTCTGTTTGGAGCAACTTCTGTCGATGAAGAAGCTGCTCTTTTGGCAGACATTACCTTGTCGGCCGAAGACTTAAGACTTCTGGACTTGTCTGTTGTTCGGAAATATGCTGAAAAGCATACGCTGCCGGCGGAATATCTGATATTGGTATTTAAGGAATATCATATCAGCGCAGATGAGAGGAATCTTTCCAAACAGGATAGATGGGATTACCTCTCAAAAATTCTGCTTTTCCATGTTGAAAGACATGGCACAACAAAGGAATTTATAGACTTCCTCAGCAATCAAAATGATGAAGCTTTCAAGGAGGCCTTTAAGAAATCACTGAAGGCTTTTTCCGAGAGGCAGGTTGTCAATAATATGAACAATCATGGTTTAAACATCATGGAGTTCACAACCTACATTAAAGACAACCCAGTTCTGGAACCTCAGACACAAAAGCTTCTGTGGCCGTGGCAGCTTGAGATATTCCTCAAGTTCTACCAACCGGCGGATGAGGCTGTTTGCTATCTCCTGAGCAAAGGGGATATCCAGATTGCAGACATTTTGTTCAAGAACAAGGATGTTAAGTTTTCTGAAACGGCGAAGATGCTCATCAAGAGCAACTCGAACTTGCTGATGGCTTATATCCGTAACGGAAGACACTTCTAAACTCTGAATAACCGAAAGCGTTCCTTTTTATAAGGGAACGCTTTTTGTTTTTTTAAAGCCGATTTATCCCCTGATTTTGACAGTATCTTTGAGGTGCCTACTTTACTTTGGGCGCATCTTTTTATATTTTTAGTAGGATATGGTTGATTAACGCGGAGTTTTAACACAAATGATGAGATCTTTGGCACGCTTTTTCTTAAGGATTATTTTCAGAATCGGCAAAATCAGGTTTAAGATGAACTTTGATCCCGCCGCCCTGCCCTCTAAAGGCGTTTATATCTCTAACCATGTGTCTTTTTTGGATCCGATTGTATTGTTTGCCTTTTTGCCGGGGAATCCGATTTTTGTGTTGCACGGGCAGCTTTATCGCAACCCGTGGATTAGGCTTTTTATGCAATATGCCGATATTTTGAAGTTTGACAACCATGATGTCCCCGATTTGAAAAACCTGATTTCGCTTGTCGCGGGCGGGCGGTTGTGCGTTATTTTCCCCGAAGGCCGCATGACAACCTCGGGCAATATTATGAAAATTTATGAATCCGCCGGACTGCTTGCCGACAAAGCTGACGCACCGGTTATTCCGGTTTGGATTAACGGGCTGCAATACAGCTATTTTTCGAACACGCAGGGCAAACTGCCGCACCGGCTGATGCCCAAAACCAGCGTGATTGTGGACGCGCCGCGCCCGCTCAAGCTCAAAGACGAGCTCCGCCACCAACGCAACCATATCTCCAACGAGATTTATATGATTATGCGCGAGATGGCTTTTGAATCGATGTATCGTCCCGAGATGACTGTTTTTACGCAGCTTATCCGCGCCGCCAAAATCAATTCCAAATGCCGCATGGGGTTCGGCCGGCCGGAGGTTTTGGAAGATATTACCCGCAAACCTAACACCTTTAAGGATATTTTGGTTAAATCTTATGTGCTGGGACATTATTTCAGCCGGATTTCGGAGCATCAGGAGCCTGTCGGGATTATGCTGCCGAACTCGGTCGCGGCGGTGTGCACGTTTTTTGGGCTGAACGCCTATGGACAAGTGCCCGTGATGATTAACTTTAGCGCCGGCGTGCAAAATATCATATCCAGCGTGAAGACGGTTCCGGTCAAAAAAATCATTACATCCAAGCTTTTTGTGCGCAAGGCCGCGCTTGAGCCGATTGTGGAGGCTGTCAAAGAGGTCGGCTGCGAGGTTATTTATCTGGAAGAAGCCGCGCGGAAAATTCCGCTCAAGGACAAGCTCCACGCCCTGTGGCAATACAAAATCAAAGATGTGCCCTATCGCGCCAAACCAAGCGATTATGCCGCCATTTTGTTTACGTCCGGCTCCGAGGGCGCGCCGAAAGCCGTTGTGCTGTCGAACAGAAATATTATTTCCAATGTTTGGCAGATTGCAACTTTTGAAACGTTAAACATCTCGGACACTGTGCTGAACTCTATGCCGATTTTTCACAGTTTCGGGCTGGTCTTGGGCACGCTTTACGCGTTGTATCAGGGGGCAAAGGTCTTTTTGTATCCCTCGCCGCTGCATTTTCGCGTTATCAGCGATTTGCTTTATGAGATTGAGGCGACGGTTATGATTGGGACGGACACGTTTTTCAGAAGTTATGCCAAAGTTGCCCACCCGCTCGACTTTAACACGCTGCGGCTTGTTTATGCCGGCGCAGAAGGCGTCAAACTCGACACGCGCACGATTTTGAACGAGCGCCTCGGCACACGCCTGATGGAAGCTTACGGCACGACCGAATGTTCGCCGGCGGTTGCGGGCAACAACGTTGTCTTTAACAAATTCGGCACTATCGGTAAACTTTGCCCCGGCATGCAATACCGCCTTGAAAAAATCGACGGTATCGAGAAAGGCGGCGAGCTGGTCGTCAAAGGGCCGAATGTGATGGAAGGCTATATTTTGCCGGATCATCCGGGGGTTTTGGTGCCGCCGCAGGACGGGTGGTATCATACGGGAGATGTGGTCGAGGTTGACGAAATCGGCTTTATGACGATTAAAGACCGTATCAAACGCTTTGCCAAAATCGGCGGCGAGATGGTGTCTTTGCGCGCCATTGAAAATATGCTTTGCAAGATGTTTGAAGGACAAGACGAGTTTTGTTACGGCGTTGTGGCTGTTCCGCACGAAAACAAAGGCGAGCAGATTATTGTTGCCACCAATAACAAAGACCTGACGATTGACCGCCTGAGGGAATTTATCAAGACAAACGGCTATCCGGAATTGTATTTGCCTCGGGTTATTTTGTATCGCGAGTCTATCCCGACATCGGCCACCGGAAAAGTTGACAACGTCACCCTCAAGAAAGAAGTTCTTGCCGAGCTTAACACCGCCCAAGCGGCCTGAGGCTTTTTTCTTTTACAAGGCGCCGGTATAGCCTTTGGGTCTTGAGGTTGAAAATTTGGAGAGTTTAATTCCTTCCAGCTTCAATAATTTGAGCTTGGTTTCGAGCATTTTGTCGCCGTTCAGAAATTTCCTTCGATGCCCAATGACCCGATGCGTCGGGACAATAATGGCCATCGGATTTTGGTTGACAGCCACCCTGACTGATGAAAGCGTAACGTTTTTCCAAGCTTCTTCCAGTCTAATCATCTTAGTCACTTCTTCTAGCGTGATTATCCCGCCGAACGGAATTGTGCATACCAAACGCCATACATCGCACCAAAAAGGCGTTCCGTAAGGCAATAATGCCATCGGCGGAAAAGGAATGTCTTCGCCCTTAAAGTAGGAGCGCAGCCATTTTTTTGTTTCTCTGAAAATCTTCAAAGAATTTTTCCGCTCGGCGACATACTCATAGACGGGCTTTTTTTGAAAATCAAAACGCACGCTTATCAGACTTTCGCCGTCGCTCGTCAAAAACATATCCCCCAAAGGAGACTTAAAAATGCTCATGTAGGTTTTTCCGGCTATTTTCATTTGCTATACTTCCACGAGATAAATTTTTTGATACCCTGCTCAAAAGTCGTGCGCGGCTGATAGCCTAGAAGCCTTTGCGCCTTTGACCAATCGCAGACTGTTTTGTTGACATCGCCGGGCTGCACGGGCTTTTGGATAATTTCGGCCTTTTTGCCCATGGCATCTTCAATTGTTTGAATCATGCGTTTGAGAGTTATTGGTTCACCGCCGCCCAGATTGATAATCTCGTAACCGGTTTTGTCATAGGCTATCGAGGCGCAAATTCCTTGCACAATATCGCCGATAAACGTATAATCGCGCTTGGTCGAGCCGTCGCCGTACATTTCAATGGGTTTATTTTCGGCAATCAGGCGCGAAAATTTGTTAATCGCCAAATCGGGACGCTGACGCGGGCCGTAAACCGTGAAAAACCGCAAAGCCACAACATTGATGCCATACAGATGGTGCCATGTATAGCAGATTTGCTCGCAGGCGGATTTGGTCGCAGCATAGGGCGAAATCGGCTCGGTTACTTTCAGGTCTTCGGAAAAACTCTCGGCGGCGCAGTTGCCGTAAACAGACGAGGAAGAGGCTATCACAAGCTTTTTAACCCCAAATTGGCGCATAGCTTCCAGCACATTGACTGTGCCTAAGATATTGCTTTTGACATACTCAACCGGATTTTCAAGAGATGGGCGAACCCCTGCACGCGCTGCAAGATGAATAACGGCGTCAAACCGGTGCGCCTTGAACACGGCCTCAAGCCGCGGCATATCTTCAATATCCACCCGATATAAGCGGTAATTCGGGTTTTGGAGCGCTTGCGCAACGTTGGCCTCTTTGACAGCAACATCATAATAGTTATTAAAATTATCGACAACAACAATCTCGTTTCCGTCGGCAAGCAGTTTGTCCGCCAGATTGGATCCGATAAATCCGGCGCCTCCGGTAATCAAATAACGCATTTTTATTTTTCCTTTCAAATGTTTTGAATATCCAATTCAACTTTCATACCGTTCAGGTCAATTTGCTTAAAAAACATAACCATATACCATGGCAGATACACAACTTTTTTATCTTGTTCCATATTGCCTTGACAAAAAACTATTCCTTCATCCAATTTCCATTCTTTCACGCCTAAAGCATTCTCAAGCGCACGATGGGCTTTGTAATCTTTTCCTGACTTAATCTCAATCGGAATGATTTTTCCTGCCCGTTGAACCACAAAATCTAATTCGCCGATGGTTCTTTTGTTTAAATATCTTAAGGAAAAGCCATTTGACTTCAGCTGTTCGGCAAATACATTTTCTAATATTCCGCCCATGTTGGCAGAAAGATTTCCCTGCAAAATATCAAACTGGAGATTTTCCAAACCCATGGCGCATAATAGCCCGCAATCGTTCATAAACAACTTAAACAGCCGGCTTTGCTCGTTTATTTTTAATGGCGCCTTCGGTTCGGACAAATTATAACAAGGCAGCGCCACTCCGGCATCCTGAAGCCAGACAAAAGAATCTTCATACTCGCGCAGCCTGGCGTTTTGTTCAATTGAAGACAGCTTAAACCGTCGGGTTTTATCATCAAGCTGAGAGGGTATTCTATCAAAAATATTGGTTACTTTCGTTTTTTTATCCAAGGTATATTTACTTATATCCTGCCGATATTGCGCAACAATGTCTTTTTGAACAGTAGTGACCACTCCTATGTCATGTGTCTTGATAAATGCTTGAACAACCGCAGGCATTCCACCGACAACAATATAATATTTAAACAAATCCGACATTGTTTTGTGAATAGATTCTGTGACAGGTGTTTTTTCATCATAACATTTTTTAAGATATTCCATTGTTTGCGGCTGAATTCCGTTTGCCAAACAAAATTCTTCAAAATCAAGCGGATACATTTGTAATATTTCTTCATACCCGACAGGATATGACGGAACGGGCTTGTAATTAACCCCTAAAAGCGACCCTGACTCTATATAATCAAAGCGACCGTCTTCAACCAAAAATTTGATTGCTGTCCGAGCATTAGGACATTCTTGGATTTCATCCAAAAAAATTAATGTTTTTCCTTTGGGAAGAGGTTTGCCGATAAATGCCGTCAAATTCATAATAATCGTATCGGCGCTGAGATCGCCCGAAAAGATATTTGCGGCGGTCGGCCGCGTGATAAAATTAATTTCAACAAAATTATCGTAGTTTGCTTTTCCAAACTGACGCACAAGATAGGTTTTTCCTATTTGTCTGGCTCCCGTCACAAGGAGAGCTTTTTTATTTTTGTTTGCTTTCCACTTTTGAAGTATTTGCTCTGCTTTCCTATACATTTGAACTTTCCTTAATGAGGATTTTCACGTTTTTCAAGTTTAATATACATCAAATTTTCACGTTTTGCAACTCTAAAAAGGTGCTATTTTTCACGTTTTTTAAGTATAAACACCGCCGAATTTTCACGTTTTGCAAAATTCAATGCGGTTTTTCAAAACAGAGTCTTGCGGACGAGAACATCATCCATTCTCTTTTCGGCCAATTTGCAATAGTCTTTGCTGCTGTCTATTCCGACAAAGCGGCGCTTGAGTTTGAGCGCGGCCACGCCGGTCGTTCCGCTGCCCATAAACGGGTCAAACACAACCGCGTCGGGCTCGGTCGAGGCGGTAATAATCCGCTCGAGCAGCGCCAAAGGTTTTTGCGTGGGGTGTTTGCCGAATTTTTTCTCCTCAGGCGGCGTTGCGGCAATCGCCCAAACCGTGCGCATTTGATGGTGCGGCTTTTTGAGGACGTCTTTCGGGAAATCGCCGTCTTTCATGGCCGGATAATTAAAATAGTGTTTGGCTTTTGAGCTTTTGCGCGCCCACAGCAGGCTTTCGTGGCTGGCCGTAAAATATTTGCACGACAGGTTCGGACTGGCGTTTGGCTTGAACCAGATGACATCGTTCAGGATATGAAACCCAAGCTGCATCATCGCATAGCCGCAGGGGTGGATGCTGTGATAAGTGCCCGACACCCAAATTGTGCCGTTGGGTTTGAGCAGCCTTTTGCATTCTGCCAGCCAGCGTTTATGAAACTCAAAATTGGCCTCTATCCCCTGACAATAATCCCATCTTCCTTTGTTAATCGACACCAGTTTGCCGTTTTGACAGCTTGTGCCGACGTTTGAAATCAGATACGGCGGGTCGACAAAAATCATATCAAAACTTTCGTCAGGCAATGTTTTCATTACCTCAAAACTATCCTGACAATATATTTGATAAGCCTTGTCCATCTGTTTTCTCCATTTGCCGCGGGGTTGATTTTTTGTTAGTATAATGCTTTTTGACACAAGGTTGCAACCTTAATTTAGGCTTAATCCATAACAAAAACCCGCCTTGGGGAAAAGCGGGTTTTTGAATTATGGGGTTATAGAGGTTTATTTGACTTCTTGGAGGAGAATTTCGTTATCGTCAACAACCTCTACACGCTCAGGCTCCTGATTATAAGGGACTTTTTCATAAGAGACCTGAGAATAAGTTTTGGGCTCGTAAACGGTTTTGTAAGTTGTCTTTTTATAGACAATCTCTACGGGTTCGCGTGTTTCCGAAATCTTTGTTTCGCACGAATTGCCGCATCCGCAAGATCCCTTCACTTGCTGGCAGCCGCAAGGAGATTTTGCCTTTTGCCCATAGAGGCAGGCGCTCCGGCGGGCAGCCGGTTTGGCAACAGGACGCTGGGTGTTTCTGTAAACATAACGATAGCAGGTCTTGCCGTCAAAATAGTCACAATCGGGTTGAGCCATGCGTGTTTCTGGATAAGAAGCCATCTGAGCTTCTCTTTCGCACTCAAAGCAGGCGCAAGCCGAAACCATTACACTCAAAGCAACAATCAAAAGTTTTTTCATCTTTTTTATTCCCTTTTACAAACTAAAATGTTTTGTCCATTTTTGTAATTTTTGTTTAATATAACCTTTTTATTAAAAAAATCAAGCCTTTTTTATCATTTTTTTGTCATTTTTTCAAAAAAACTCTTTTTTTCCGCTCGAAAAACCTTTGTTTATTTGGCTTTTGGCGCCGGAAAGTGAAGAATTTTTTTCTTGTTAACAGGCTTTTGGGCGACTTCGGGCTTATATCCGCCGTCCGTGCAGACCAGCTTGTCCGCATCATAGATTTTGCATTTGACGGGAGTTTTAGACTCTTCTTCAACCAAATCGCCGTCCGCATCGCGGGTATAAACCTGCGTGTTGCACCCGAGCTGGCCGCAGTTAAACGGCGCATCCAAGATAAACACATACTTGCCGTCAGGATATTTGGTTACATAAAAATCATCAAATTTGACCTCTAAGGGCAATTCATCGGAGGCCGGCCCGAACGAACCGTCAAAGATATGCGCCGTTTCTTCTTTGGTAATTTCCAACTCGTCCAAATTGTCGCTGGCGGCATTATAAAACAAATATATCTCACCGGCTTTCGACGCTGAGACAAAGGCCAGAGCCACCAAAAAACTTATTATTCCGCGTTTCATCCTCTCAAAACTCCTTTGATGTTTTTCTTAAATATTAGAAAAGAAAAGTTAAAAATTAAATACTTTTTTACAAAATTGTGGTTAAAAATGACTATTATTACTTTTTGCGGGAGATAAACTGATGAAATTATCCAAACTTGTTCATACGGATACTGATGTCGAGATTAAAGGCGTGACGGCTGATTCGAGAGAAGTCAAAAAAGGCTTTTTGTTCGGGTCGCTCAATGACGATGCTTTTATTAAAGACGCTGTCAAAAACGGCGCCGCGGCGGTTATTGTTCCGGTGGATTATGCCGAAAAACTGCCCAAGGGCGTCGCGGTTATCTGCTCGCAAAATCCGACTCATACTTATGCGCAGGCTGTTGCGCGCTTTTTCGGGAAAGTTTCGGCGCATTTGGCGGCCATTACCGGCACCAACGGCAAGACCTCTATTGCCGATTTTGTGCGGCAGGTTTTGACTATGATGGGATATAAGGCGGCAAGCGTGGGCACACTCGGCCTCATTAAAGGAGACGAAGCGCCCGTTTATTCGCCGAACACCACGCCGAATAACGTGTTGCTGCATAGCTGGCTTAAAGAATTGGCCGATGAAGATTATTTGTATACGGTTTTGGAAGCGTCCAGCCACGGACTGCATCAGGGGCGTCTGGACGGTGTTTCCTTTGAGGTGGCCGGTTTTACAAACCTGACGCGCGACCATTTGGATTATCACAAGACTTTTGAAGATTATTTGGAAGCCAAACTCATTCTGTTCAAAAAGCTCCTTAACGAAAACGGAACGGCCGTTTTGAATGCCGATATTGACGTGTTCGGCAAGATTGCCGGTGTTTGCGAACAACGCGGCATCAAAATTATTTCTTATGGCGAACGCGGCGCGGATATTAAACTTTTGTCATCGGAACCGCTGGCTCATGGACAGAGGCTTGAGGTTGAGTATTTTGGGAGTCCGCGCACGATAGAAATTCCGCTGGTGGGCGATTTTCAGGCGATGAATGTTTTGTGCGCTTTAGGAATGCTTGCCGCCATGACGGGGCTGCCCGATGATGTGATTCACTATATCGAAAAAATCAAAGGGGCAAAAGGCCGGCTTGAGCTTGTGGCGCAAACCAAAACAGGCGCCGCCGTTTATATCGACTATGCCCATACGCCCGACGCTTTGGAAAATGTGCTCAGATCCTTGCGTCCGCACACACAGGGACGCCTGCTGGTTGTTTTCGGCTGCGGCGGCAACCGCGACACCGGCAAACGCCCGTTGATGGGGCGTATTGCCAATGAATTGGCCGATGTTGTGTTTGTGACGGACGACAACCCGCGCTTTGAAGACGCGGAAGATATCCGCAACGAGATTATTCCCGCCTGCCCCGGCGCCTATAATATCGCCGACCGCGCAAAAGCAATTAAAAAAGCCATGGAAATGCTTATCCCCGGAGATGTTTTGGTTCTGGCGGGCAAAGGGCACGAAACCGGACAATATGTCAAAGGGAAAGTTCTTCCGTTCAGCGATCACGAGGAAGTTCTGAAAAATCTTTAATTTTTTGATGATTTAACTAATCGTTCGGGATAATAAATTCATCATCGGCAGCCATATTCAAAACAACTCTGGCCTGCTCGTCCAGTAAGTCCATGTCCAGCCCCGTGTCGGACAGACGGTCGACCTTTTGCTGCAACTTATTCTTTTGCTTGGCATACATCAGCGCCCGCTCTTTGGCTTCGGCAATCTGATCCTGAAGGGCAAAATAGCGATAGATATTTCTGTCGCCGCAGAACAGATTAAAACTGAAATACACAAAGATGAACAAACTGATAAAAATCAGCCAGCCGCTTTTTAATTTTTGCTGAATATCCCAACCGAACCCCATGGCGCCTTTGCCTTTAGAAAAAATGTTTGCTCTATTCTGGAAAACGTGATTTCTGATATAAGAGTCAATCAGACTTTGGTTAATATTTGGTTTAGGCCGCCGCCTTTAAAAAAACTTTTTTTCAAAATATTTTTCAGGCCAGCAAAACAAATAACAAAATCAAAGCAAAAGCCACTTTTCCGCTGACACGCATCTCCTCTCCTCCCGTAAAAACTGTGTTTATTAACGGGAGATAAGACACCAAAACAGCCTTTTCAATTTAGTGATAAGTTCTAATCAGAGAGCTCAGAATCCCCTGAACCTTAACCCTTTCGGCCGGCAGGCGGCGCGTTTCATAGGCGCTGTTCTTGGGGATTAGCAGGCAATAGCGTCCGTCTCTTTTAATCTGTTTGAGGGTGGCCTCGTTATCATCGACCAACGCCACAACAATTTCGCCGTCGCGGGCGGTATCGGCGCGTTTGATAATCACGGTGTCGCCGTTCATAATGCCGGCTTCAACCATCGAGTCGCCCTCAATGGTCAGCGCATAATAAGCGCCGCCGCGAATCATCTCCAACGGGACGGTCATTTTTTCGGTTTCGTTGGCGATGGCCTCAATGGGCGTTCCGGCGGCAATTTTGCCGTAAAGCGGGATTTCGGCCGTCGCGCCGACAAGCGCCTCTTCCTTGGCTTTTTCTTCGGCAATAATGCTGGAAGGTTTGAGCTTTGGCAAACGGACAACCTCAAGCGCGCGGGCTTTGTGCGGCAGTTTGCGGATAAAGTTGCGCTCAACCAACGCGTCTATCAGGGCATGGATGCCGGATTTGGACTTCAGCCCGAGGGCGTCTTTCATCTCGTCAAACGACGGACAGCAGCCTGTTTCCTTCAGGGTTTTGTTGATAAACATCAGGAGTTTGTATTGCTTGGGCGTCAACATTCGGGCATCCTTTCAAAAAAATATATCTGTTTTTGTTCTACTTTAGTTCTGATTAAAAGTCAAATATTTTTTTGAAAAGACAGCCTTTGAGATGAAAAAACAAAGGAGCGGCGTGCTCTTGCCGGAATTTACACCCCGCCTCTTGCGGAAATTTTAGCTATTTTCTTTGCCAGAGCTTCTGCCGGATCAAGTTCAAGCTCTTAGCCAAAAGGCTGACATCGGTTTTATTTTTGAAATGATATTTGTTTTGTAAATTCTGCAAATTTTTGCTTAAAAACCCGTCCAGTTCATTGAAGTCCATATTTTTTCTCCTTAATACGACCTATTCGCTTTTAATTTATTAAATATCGGATTGTTTAATAAATTTCTAACATTTTTTGAGATGTTATTTTGTCTTGATTATCTTTATAATCGTTTGACTTTTATGAAACGATGTGCTAGTCAAAGGGGCATATTTCACATATTCTGATTTTATAAGGTGTCGCAGATGTCAAAAATTGCTTGCGGGATAGACTTTGGAACGACTAATTCGGCCATTTCCATTGTTAAAAATCCGCAATCCCCGCTTTTGGTTCCGCTCGAGAACGGCAAACAGACCATGCCGACCGCCGTATTTTATCCGGAAGCCAGTCCTAAGCCTCTGTTCGGGAGTGCGGCTGTTGCGGCCTATATCAACGGCGAACGCGGCCGGTTTATGCGCTCGATGAAGCGTATTCTCGGGTCAGACCTGATGGATTCCGGCACGCGCGTCAACGGCGTGATGATGCGTTTTGAACAAATTTTGGGACATTTTGTCAGCAACCTGAAACATCAGGCCGAACATTTTGCCGATGGTTCGTGCGACAGCGTTGTGATGGGGCGTCCTGTGCATTTCCGCGATTTTGACCCCGCCGGCGACCGGCGCGCTGAAAATGAATTGCGCCAAATCGCCTTGTCCGCCGGTTTTAAAAATGTTGAATTTCAATTTGAGCCGATTGCGGCCGCTTATGCGCATGAGGCCAAGCTTACCAAAGAACAATTAGCCTGCGTTGTCGATATCGGCGGCGGCACATCGGACTTTGCGCTTATCAAAATCGGCGGCGGACTAAAGCATAAAACCGACCGCACTGACGACATTTTGGCAAGCACCGGCGTGCGCATCGGCGGAAATGATTTTGATAAGGATTTGAGTTTGAAATGCTTTATGCCCGAATTCGGGTTCGGCACGCTCAGCGGCGGCAAATCGGCTCATGACAAGGTTTTGCCTTTGTCGACTATTCCTTATCACACGCTGTCGGAGTGGAGCTCGGTCAACAGCATGTATGCGCCCAAGGAAATTATTTTTGCAAAAAAGATGCTTTATGCCGCTCAAGAGCCTGAAAAAGTCGGCCGATTGGTCGAATTGCTTGAGAATGAATGCGGGCACAGCCTTTTGGCGGCTGTTGAGCAGGCTAAAATTGGTCTGACCGACAAAGAACGCCTTTCCGCCGTTTTGGACTTTATCTCGGACAGACCCGAAATAACCGCGACAAGAGCGGCTTTTGAAACATCTATTCAACGCGATTTGGAGAGTGTTGCGGCCTCAATCGGCGAGTGTCTGAAACTGGCGCAGGTTCAGCCCGAGGCTGTTCAGATGGTTATTTTGACCGGCGGCTCAACCGAAATTCCGCTTATTCAACACCAAATCCGCCGGATTTTCCAGAATGCCGCGCTGTCTCAGGAAAACAAATTATCTTCTGTCGGGCTCGGGTTGGCTTATGATGCCGACAGACGGTTTAATAAATAACTCCGACTGATTTTTTGTATGTCATTTCAAACCAATCAGAAACTTCGCTTGGCTTTTCTTCTGTTAATCCTTCTCTTTTATATAAAAACTTGACTAATCGTCACACAAATGTTACGATTCATAAAAATAAATGTTACGATTGGAGCAAATATGTATAACAAACGCCAGGAATTGATATCGGATTTTATCAAAGACAATCCGAATACCAAGCGCGAGGATATTGAAGTCTTTCTCGCTAAAATGGGATATAAAACAACCAAAATGACCATAACCAGAGATTTGAAATTGCTTTTAGACAATGGCGATATTGAAAAATCAGGCTTAGCCAAGGCGACGGCTTATCGTTCTTCTGCTAAAACCAATCTGTTGACCAATATTGATGTTGATGCCTATTTTGCTCAAGACCAAGATGTCAGGCTGCCTGAGGCAATCGGGTTTAATTTTAATATTTTCTCAGCCTTAAAAGACCTGTTGTCTCCTAAAGAAAAAATTGAGTTTGAAAAATTAAACGATATTTATATCGCCAAGAGAAACAAGCTGTCTCCAACTTTGTTACAAAAAGAGTTTGAGCGGTTGACGGTTGAGTTGGCGTGGAAATCCTCAAAAATTGAGGGAAACACGTATACACTCTTGGATACCGAACGCCTCTTAAATGATAATATTTCAGCAACCGGCAAAACCAAAGATGAAACCAATATGGTGCTAAACCACAAAAAGGCTTTGGATTTTGTGCTGAAGGCACCGGAATATTATAAAAACATAAGCATTGCTAAGATAGAAGAACTTCACAAACTGCTGGTAAATGAGTTAGGGGTTGCGGCCGGTATTCGCAACGGCATGGTCGGAATAGTCGGGACAAACTATAAACCTTTGGATAACACCTATCAGATAAAGGAAGCGCTGAAAGACACCGTTGAAGTCATCAATGCAACCAATAATCCGGTTGAAAAAGCCTTAATCGCCGTGTTAATGATTGCCTATATTCAGCCGTTTGAAGACGGAAACAAGCGCACTTCCCGCATTTTAAGCAATGCGATTTTATTGGCTAACGGGTATTGTCCGTTGTCATACCGCAGTGTGGACGAGGTTGAATATAAAAAAGCCGTTATCTTGTTTTATGAACAAAACAACGCTTCATATTTTAAGCGGCTATTCCTTGAACAATTCCGGCAGGCGGTTAGTAAATACTTTTAATGTATAAAATTCAGCTTGATATGGATTTTATTATGTGTTCCGGCTTTTGTATTTCCATTTTGCTATGACAGGACTGATTTTTTGTATTGAAAAAAAATCAGGGGTGTGTATAGTAGGAAAGATTGTAAAAATTTATAAAAATAAAAAATAAAGGATATTTCAGAAAATGACGACAGAAACCAATATTCACAGAGACTCACGTCTGGTCAAACTCAGAGATTTGGAATCAAAAGGCTACAACCCTTATCCCTATTGCTTCAAACCGACTGCCTATGCGGCCGATTTGCAGGAAAAATACAAAGATCTTGAGGCCGGTGTTGATACCGAAGACCGCGTGACCATTGCCGGCCGCGCCATGGCCGTCCGCAACAACGGCATGTTTATTGATGTCAAAGATAAAAGCGGCAAAATTCAGGCTTTCTGTCACAAAAACCATTTGCCGGAAGAAGATTTGGAGCGTTTGAAAGACCTTGATGTGGGCGATATTGTCGGTATTTCGGGCTATGTCCGCCGCACGCCGCGCGGAGAGCTTTCGGTCGCTGCCGAAAAATTTGATATTATTGCCAAGTCTCTTCAGGCGCTGCCGGAGAAATTCCACGGTTTGACGGATATTGAGGCACGTTACCGCCAGCGTTATGTCGATTTTATCATGAATGACGAAAGCCGCGAGATTTACCGCAAACGCTGCGCCATTACCTCGGCCGTCCGCCGCTATTTTGAAGACCACGGCTTTTTGGAGGTTGAAACCCCGATGCTCCACCCGATTATGGGCGGCGCCAACGCCAAGCCGTTTATCACACATCACAACACGCTGGACATGGATTTGTATCTGCGTATTGCGCCGGAATTATACCTCAAAAAATTGGTTGTGGGCGGGTTTGACAAAGTGTTTGAAATCGGCCGCAACTTCCGCAATGAAGGCGTCGACAAAACACATAACCCCGAATTTACGGGGCTTGAGGCCTATCAGGCTTATGCCGACTATAACGACATGGCCGAGCTTATCCCGAACCTGATGGCTTATGTGGCACAGGCAGTCAACGGCACGACAAAAATTACCGTCAACGGCACGGAAATCGATTTGGCCAAACCTTTTGTGCGCAAGTCGATGATTGACCTTGTCAAAGAGGCCACCGGCGTTGACTTTTTGGAGGCCAATACCCTTGACGAGGCCAAAGCGATGGCCAAATCCATCGGCGTGGATGCGTCCGAATGCATTTCATGGGGCAAGGTTGTCTCAGAAGTCTTTGACGCCCGCGTTGAGCCGAATTTGATTCAACCGACTTTGGTTATGGATATGCCGCGGGATATTTCGCCTTTGGCCAAGACGCACCGTTCTAACCCGCGTTTGGTTGAGCATTTTGACGCTTATGTCGCCGGTATGGAGATGGGCTGCGCCTATTCGGAATTGTCCAATCCGTTGGAACAGCGCGAGCGTTTTGAGGCTCAATGCGCTGACCGCGAAAAAGGCGATGATGAGGCTCAGATGCTTGATGAAGACTTTATCAACGCTTTGGAAAACGGTTTTCCGCCCTCAGGCGGCATGGGCATGGGCATTGACCGTCTGGCTATTTTGCTGACGGGCGCGGAAACTATTCGCGATGTGATTGCTTTCCCGACACTGAGAAGAAAAGACTAGAATTTTGACGATTGAAAAACCCACATCGGCGCGGCTTCAATTTTGGATTGTCAAAGGGATTCATCTTTTGGCGGCGGTGTTGATTGTCGGGTTTTTGGCCTTTTATTTCGGACAGGACGAGACGCCGGACGCGCCGGAAGATATTTCCGAACAGCCAGCTGAGGTCGTTCTTGAGGAAGAGCCCGGGCTATCGGGGTATGAGTTGTTTTGCCGTAACAACCAGGATATTTCCTGCGGCAATATTCATGATTTTGTGCCGGCAGATGAGATGCTTGAGGCGCCGCAGATTGTTTTGGCGGACAAGGTGGAAGAAGCCGAGCGCATGGAGCTTGCGGCCGAAAACGGTCAGGACGCCCTCCCCGAGCCGGCCGATGTCAACCGGCTTTTGGACAGGTTGTATGAGGAACAGCTGCCGGAAGATGTGATTGATGAATCCGCGCCCTCGCCCGAAAGCCCTGTCAAGGCGCTTGATGTGCCCGCGCACAAGCCGCCCTATTTCGGCGACAAGCCGGTTGTGGTGATTGTGATTGACGATATGGGCGTGAGCCTGAAACGGACGGCGGACATTATTTCGCTGAAATACCCGCTGACGGCAGCTTTTTTGACCTATGGCAAAAAGCTTGACGAGCAGCTTCAGGCGGCGAAGAAAGCGGGATTTGAGCTGATGCTGCATACGCCTATGGAACCTTTCGGGAAAGCCGATGTGGCGCCTGATGTGCTGACCACGCAGATGAGCCTTCAGGAGATTAAAACCAATTTTGAGGCGATGCTTCGGAAATTTGACGGGATTAAAGGGATTAATAACCACATGGGCAGCCGTCTGACCGAGGATAAAGCGCGCATGACCGCCGTGATGGAGGTTTTGAAAGACAGGGATTTGTTCTTCTTGGATTCGAAAACCTCGGCGAAATCCAAAGCCGAAGAAGCCGCCAAAGAGGCCGGTATTCCGTATGCGCACAGGCATGTTTTTTTGGACAACAACAATGACAAGGCCTATATTCTGGGGCAACTGGTCAAACTTGAGACTTTGGCGCGCAAAAACGGCTATGCCATTGCTATCGGCCACCCCAAGACACAGACTTTTGCCGCGCTCAAGGAATGGCTTCCGCAGATGGCGGACAAAGGGATTGACCTGTGGCCGCTGAGCCGCGTTATCAGGGTTTTGAATCCTACCGCTAACTTTTAGAGGGTAAAAACACTGACGAAAGCCCTCTCAAGCGGGGGCTTTTGCTCATTTAAAGCAAAAAAAATCATTCAAAGTAAAAAAAATGCTTGACCTTAACGGAAAATACATTTATATATGCACCAGTTGTTGAAACGGTCCCATCGTCTAATGGTTAGGACATCACCCTTTCACGGTGGTAATATGGGTTCAAATCCCGTTGGGATCACCAATGCAAGCGGCAGGTATAAAAACCTGCCGTTTTTCTTTATTTTCCAAGCATTTCAGCGAGTTCGAATGTTTGTTTTTTGAAAATCGCCTTTTCGGGACTTTTTCCGAACTCGCTTGCGCAAGTTTCTTTGTTTTTCAGTATATTACACAAGTTCACATCCGGTTAGGTCTTGGGGATAAAAATTGAGCCATAAAACACCTATACCAGCTGCCAAGTGCCACCGTGTAGCCGCCATGGCAACCGGCATATCCAGCACCTACTACCGCCAGTATCGGCAATCCCAGCTCCATTTAATCAAAGATGCCTCAAATTTCAGCAAGGCCTTTACGTGCGAGGAGTTAAAGAGACTTTTGCTTATTTAGTAGATTTTTCACCTAACCTTTAACACCGGCATGTTAAAGGTTGTTATTTGGCAACAGAAATATAAAATTTCCCATGAAAAAACGGTTTTACTTTTATCAAAACTCAGACTATTCTCATCAATAGGAGATGAGAAAAAATATGTCTGATATAAAAGAAGAGTTTCAAAATTGGTTAGTTAATGAAACAAAACTAAAAGATTCTACATCTAAACAGTTTATTCAAGCTATCAATAAAGTTTGTAAAGATTTTTACAATGGACGCACAAATAGCCATTGGGAAATCCTCACTAAACAGATTGTCTCTCTTTTAATATATTATAACGAGTGCAATAACCGTGAATACTATATCTCAACCGACAATGCAGAAACCTTACGGAACCATTATACAAATAATGTTCTACAATATCTCAAGCCGGCTCCTGAGCAAGCAAAAAATATATTTCCGCTTGTAGAGTTGAGCATTATATATCAATCAGAGAAATTTTTTATTTTAGATGCCGAATTAAACCTTATTCCTGAATATATTAACGCTTTTCAGTTTATAATTAAACAGTTTACCGAAAATGACATAAAAATTGAAGATTTGCCTCAGTTATATGCACTGGCAAAAATGCAAAATGTGATTTCTGGCGATTTGGTTACCTTTTTTGATAAGGTTACCGCGATAATATCGGATAATCCCGAAATATTAACTAAACCCTATATATATTTACATTTACAATATAAAGAGAAACTTTCAAGACAAATAGCCAGAGCTTTATTGGCATTTTATAAATTTTTGAATGAAAAATCACTAGTTTCAGCCAGTAAACAGACGCCATATCTTGGCTATGATGAGCTTAACAATCTGATTATATGCATAGATAAAATTTATGATAATTTAACAAAGCTTGAAACTATTGCCCAAGTAACCGGCAATACACCTAAAAAAATCACAGTTACTAATGGAAGAGACGGCTTATTTAGTAACGAAGTTGCAGAAGCTCTTGAATGTTCATTAGCTGCGCTTCGTAAAATAAAAAAAGCAGGCCTTATACAGCCGATTAATGAAAATGGTCGCCTATTCAATGAAGAAGACGTTAATAAGTTGCTAGAATCTGCTTTCCATCAAGCGACTTATCCGAATGTTGATTATACACTATCTATTCAAAGAAAAGACACCATTAGAGAGCATCCTGAAATATGGTGCACTCGGGAAAAAGCTGCTCGAATATTAAAACGTAATGTTTCCACGATTAATCATTATAAAAAAGAAAAGGTGTTAACATATATTGAAATGGTGCCTAACTCCGCATTCTTTTACATTCCTGAACTGAATGTCGTTTCAAAGATCTTAAAATTAAATCCTAGAAGAGGTTTATGGTCATTAAAGAAGATATTAAAAACGCAACAATATCAATAAGATATTTCATTTCATTCAACAATCATATATTTTAATAAAGTTGTTTTTTCTTAATTTTGTGCTATGGTTCAAGGCATCAAACGTTTGATATTTTCATAATAATTTTAAAGGATATAAAATGAAATATATCATAAATTCTGCCGCAAACCAAAACGGGGAAACGGCACAAAAAGTCTCCAACGGAGATTTTCAACCGGACTTTAGTGCTCTTGAAACAAATGAAATTCAAGACAGCGCGATGTCTAAGATCATTAACAATGCCAAACAAAATATTGCTTGTGCGGCAACCAATGACAACAATCCGAATAAAGATGGCGGCGGAGATGATAATACTCCATCGCCTTCACCAACAGGAACAGTCATAGAAGACATTGTTGAAGACGATGAAGGCAACTCATATCAAGTTTATATTGATGTTGAAGAAGTGTCCAAACGCACACATTTTTCTCAAAACCAATTGGTTGAATTGTGTTCGGGAACAAACACCACAGTAACTATTCCAACCAATTTAACTGAGTTAAATACATTTATTACAGTTAACCAAGGTGCAGCTACAACAGCCGGAGCTTTAGCAAAGAAAAACAAGCTTCCGCCGGAAACCCGTCTTTATTTTTTAAGAAAGGCTCAGGAGTACGGTTATCTGTGGCTTAAAGGTGAAGTTCAACTTGGCAATGAAATTCGCAAAATTGCAACTCGTATGGGTAAGCGGACCGATTTGGAAGCTGCTAATGACAATGAAAAAAAGCAACGCAATACAGCGGACTTGGATAAAGTGTTGACTGAGTTACGCACCAAAAAGGAAATTTTGGCTGAAGACTATAACATTGGCTACACTCAAGCAAGACAACTGACCCGTTTGACAGATGAGTTGGTTGAAAAAGAATTAAAATATGCAATTGCAAACAACGACACATTGTCTCGCAACCATGCACTTTCATTCCTTAGTCAACCTCCAGAGTTGACAGATGAAGAAAAAGAAGCTGCCGATACTAACGGGACTAAAGCCAAGGCCAAGTTCAAGTTTGAAACAGTCTTTTCGGATATTCCGTTTAGTAAGCGTCAACACCGCAGGTTGAAAACGCCGTTGTTTTATACATCGATAGCGGCCTGCATAGGTTCAGATGAATATTACCTTGAAGACCACGGTTTAGTTTGCAAAGTTGCTTTAGAACCTGAACCCAATCGCGCCGATTATTTTACAGCCATGCATAAAATGCGTTCAAAACATGATGTTAAAATGATTGTCGGTAAGTTGGAAGATAAATATGATGAATTGCTCACCGCCTTTAAAGAAAGCGGTTCAAAATTATTAAAATGCACGATTCCTTGTCAATGTTTCTGCACCATGCATGGCAAAAACTGGAAAGATGATGAACGGTTATTGATTGTGCTAGACTGTGTTAAATTCATAAAAGATGCCTTACCTGATCATATTCTCTTTGAAAACGCAAAAGAATTTTTTGGTTTTTCACTACCTATGAGCAAAGACTTATCGACGCACCCGATTGCAGCACGGTTACAACAAGAGCTGAATGGCAGGACTATTGGAGAGTATCTTAAAGATGAACTAACCGCAGACGGTTTGAATTACAACTTAAACTTTGCTATTGAAAACGCTTGCTATTACGGGACGGCTCAGAGCCGTGTTCGCAGTATCCTGCTTGGTTCACGAAAAGGAGTCTGGAAGTTTCCAAAGGCGGAAGAATTTGCAATGCCTTTATGGAAGGCTATTGGAGACCTACCTTCATTAGAAGCAGGAGAAGACAGTGGAATTCCTTATCACTATGCTAAGCCTTTACATCCTGATCCGATTAAAGCAGCTAAAATTGCTGAGGCTTTGGCTCATACCGCTACGGGAAGATGTCCAATAGACAATGATCCAAAATATCAACTGTCTGGTTTTGGTTTCTTTGGTGCCAAAGGCGGCCGTAAATTTTGGGATAAGCCGTCTAACACCATTGATGGAGGTAATGGAAATATTCTTGGATTACGGACAGTTCATCCCGGTCGTCTCCGTAAAGATGGGACTTACTCTGACGCTCGCCCATTTACCTTGTTAGAAGTTTTTCTGACCAATGGTTTACCTAAGGACTATAAGGTCCCCGTAGCGTTTAGAGACAAAGAAGCATTTATTCGCGAAGTTATGGGAGAAATTTTCTTACCTCGGATGCTTGAACGTATCTGCTTGGAGTTGCCAATTTCTGATGAAGACTGGAATAACCAAGAAAAGTCGGGAAAATAGCCCAAACGTCTAAGATTGAGGTCAACCTTTGACACTCGCATGTTAGAGGTTGGCTTCATTTTTTGCAAAAAAATACACTATTTAGAAAATTTCCGAGCAACTTCACAGCAAAAAAGCAATTCTATAATGATGTATCACAACTGTGAACTTTGACTGCCTAAAGCGATAATAGCATTGTTCAAGCCGTTTTTTGCGGCACAGGATACGAGGAAACACTAAAACGCGTCCTTTGTTATTTTTATACTCAAAATTTATTTTATTAAAATCAATAAAAACAAATAAATATAAAGGAAAATCTAATTTATGAAAAATCTAACCTCAACTAATCTTATTAAAAAATACCTGATAAAATGTCTTCAATATTCAATATCCGTTGTTTATAAACTTCATTCAATCCTTAACCCTAAATCTGAATTGCCAACCGTTAAACAAGATATGAAAAATTGGATATTGAAAAAATATCAACCAACATACTTTCTATCAATCCGGTTACCAGAAAACTGGGCATCGGAAAATTTATCCAATTCATTAAAGCATTTGCAACTGATTATGAAAACATTTGAAAAGAAACTGTTAGGCCGGCACTGGAACAAGCATCATATACCATTTATTGCTTTTGCTGAAAAAGGTGCAGGCTTTGAATGGCATTATCATATTTTGTTTAATCATGGTAAATTTACTGAACAGGATTTGCAAAACGCTATTTTATCCACGACTAACATATTAAAATTACCGGCATATTGTTTGGACTTAAAACCTATTGAAAGCCAGCCCGATACTGTTATTGCTTATTGCCTCAAAGAAATGAAAATTTATAATAACAATAGCTTTGATAGTGACAGAATAATCCTTTCGCATGATTTGTTTCAATTACCACATAAAAATAATTAAAAAACGGTTTTACAATTCAAAAGAACTACGACATTACAACGACTATCAAGACAATTTGATAGTTATAGCACATTGTAAATAGGTTATTATTATGTTTAACTTTTAACATCGCTATGTCACAAGTTGACAATTTAACTTTCTGACCTCAAGGGCGACAGGTTGCAAAAGTTTTTGACGTTAACGACAATTTATTTTTACAACCTCATTTACAATTTTAATGAGGTTGTTTCGCTTACAAGGTTATGTTCTAAAAGGTATGAAAAAACGTAACCTCACATTAAATGATGACTGGAAAACTCCTAAATACTTATATGATAGTCTTGATAGCGAGTTTCATTTTGACTTTGATCCTTGCCCGTTTAAGCATGACACAAATTTATGGAATGGCTTAGAGATTGATTGGAGAAACAGCAATTTTGTTAATCCTCCATATAGCCGGACATTAAAAGAAGCATTTATACAAAAAGCTTATCAAGAATACCTCAAAAACAAAACGGTTGTTATGTTACTTCCCGTTTCTACTTCTACTAAAATATTTCATGAGATTATATATCCCTACTGTGAAATAAGATTCTTGAGAGGTAGAGTAAAATTTGAAGGAATTAACTCTTTTGGCGAGCTTGTTTGTAACAAATGCGGAATGTTTGACAGTATGATTTGTATTTTCAGACCTAAAACGCCGTCCATTGACTCATAAATAACCCGTGGATAGCCGGATTCCTTAAATATGGTAAACTATAAGCTTTATCGCAATTCGCTCAATTTGGGTCAAATTATAAACTTTATCTTCGGAACAGTTTAATATTCCTCTGCTCGCATGATTGTCAAAACTCGGTTTGTGATATTCGGATCGGCTGGATTTGCGGATAAATACTGATTGTTGAGGTCGTAGTAGTCTATTTTCCAAAGGATTTTATCAGCTTTATAATCAAAACTGCCAAAATCATGCTCTCCATACGGATCGTTATCAAGCGTAAATTTATTAAAACCTCTAACCATTGATAGGATATTGGCAACATCATCAGTCGGTTTGGCATTTATACCGGCAGTCAATAAAACTTGGCCGCCGGTAAATGTTTTACGAAAATTATCGTTTAATGTCTTAATATCTGTCATTAGTTAGTGCTTCCTACTAACTTTTCCGCGGCTAAAAACATCTTAAATCTTCTCAAAGCCTGTCTGACTGATGTATGACTTCTTTTGCCATAACTTGATTTTTTACCGGAGCTTTCATATTCAGGCAGGATAGAAGCGATATTTTCCATAAGATAGGCGAGCGTAAACTCTTCTTTTCTACAAAGCCTTTCTATCCGCCCATGATAGTCTACAGCGGTTGTCGGTTTATAATTTTGCTCTAAGAGCCAGTTTTCAAATTCTTTCAACATCTTGGCTCTCCTTATAAACTAACAATCTCGGTTATCACAGCACAACCGCGGGCTTTTTCAACATCGCAGGCATTCATCGCATCGCGCAGATACCAATAAATCGTCGGCATCAAGATTCCATTCACTTTAATTTGATACATAATCAATCTCCTTTTGGTTATTAACTATGTATATTATGCCGTGAATTTTCCCATCCGCGAGCCCATAAAACTCACCGCGTTAGTAACATTTTGCTACGATTGAGATAAGAAATTAGTTCTCATTCCATATTTTGTGATAAATGCTCTTCCAACCGGTATTGTGAGCGGCACCGTCCACTTCAATAATCCAATCATCATTTCTGACAAACGCGCGAACCAGCGCTGGCGGAATAACTTTATCTTTGCTCCCGACATAATGGATTTGCGGAATAGATCTAAATTGAGTTTGATAACTCTCTAAATTCATTGACTCGCTTAACGGCGGCAGATTGTGCGCCTGCGTCCAAGCCAAATGATCCAAATTTCCGGCTATGGTCACAACTTTTTTGACATTCAAGTCCGGCTTGGTGGCTGCAATCAATCCCGCAATTTGCGCGCCGCCTGAAAAACCGACCAGCACAACCGGATTATTTCCTGCAATTTGCTTGACAGCCTCATA
>CAKQRQ010000010.1 GCA_934271465.1 uncultured Alphaproteobacteria bacterium
TGGTTCGAGCGGTCTTATTCTCACCATAAAAAATCTCCCACAAAGGGGAGATTTTTTATGGTGGGCTCAGATGGACTCGAACCAACGACCAGACCGTTATGAGCGGCCCGCTCTAACCAACTGAGCTATGAGCCCGTTAAAACAACAGACATTTTTTGATTACAATATTTATTATCCTTAGTCAAGCGCTTTTCTGAACAAAAAACAACTTGCTCATCTGCAAAAACTGTGTTAGCCTCTTCTTACTTTAATAATTATTAACCCTAAATCTATACCAATATGGCATCTTTGAACATTTTTATTGACTGTCTCTTGCAGGTCTCGGGATGGTTATTGGTGCTAATTTTCGCCGCAATGGCTGGTCTCTTGGCCGGAACTTTTTTTAATTGTCTGATAAAGACAATCAGAAAAATCAACAAAAAAACTGACCCTTTACTCAAAGTTTTGCTGTCGATCTTGGCCTTTCTTATTCTCCTTAACATCGTCCCAATTATTGAGCTTGTCAAAACCGGTTGGGATGCATGGGAGATAGCATTTTTTGCAATCGAAGCCCTTGGCGCCATCATCGGAATTGTTTCCGGTTGTGTACACAACGGACATGATTTTGAGTTTGACAGATAACAAAACCCCCGCTTTTCGAAAGAATCATCTTTCCTAAAAGCGGGGATTTGTTTTTATATGTTACAATTTCTCTTTATTGATCCAAGAAAGAACGCAGTTTGCGAGATCTCGACGGATGTTTCAGCTTACGCAGAGCTTTGGCCTCAATCTGGCGGATACGCTCACGCGTAACATTAAACTGCTGTCCAACTTCCTCCAAGGTGTGATCTGTATTCATCCCGATACCGAAACGCATTCTCAACACACGCTCTTCACGCGGCGTCAAACTTGACAAAATACGCGTGCATGTTTCCTTCAGGTTGGAATGAATAGCCGAATCCAACGGCTGCAACGCGCTCTCATCAGCAATAAAATCACCCAAAGACGAATCATCTTCATCCCCGACTGGAGATTCCAAGGAAACCGGCTCTTTTGCAATTTTCATCACTTTTCGAACCTTTTCCAAAGGCATCGACAAACGTTTGGCCAATTCCTCAGGCACCGGCTCGCGCCCCATCTCGACCAACATCTGACGCGATGTCCGAACCAGTTTGTTGATTGTCTCAATCATATGAACCGGAATACGAATAGTGCGCGCCTGATCAGCAATCGAACGGGTAATAGCCTGTCTAATCCACCAGGTCGCATAAGTCGAAAACTTGTATCCGCGGCGATATTCAAACTTATCAACCGCTTTCATCAAACCGATATTACCTTCCTGAATCAAATCCAAGAACTGCAAGCCGCGGTTTGTATATTTTTTGGCAATGGAAATAACAAGTCTCAAGTTAGCCTCAATCATTTCCTTCTTAGCGCGCTCGGCTTCTCTTTCGCCTTTTTTAATCGTATCGACCATGCGGCGGTATTCGGTAATCGGCAAACCGCATTCCTGTGCCATTTGCGCCACGCTGTCGCGCAATTCTGTAATTTCAACACCGTATTTGTTGACAAATTCCTGCCAATGCTTATCTTTGATATGAGCAACTTCCTCAAGCCAATTCGGATCAAGCTCGGCTTTTTGATACATTTTCAAAAAGTCTTCCCGTTTGATTTTGCAGCTCATCGCATAACGCAGCAATTTTCCTTCAAAACCCATCAAACGTTTGTTGATTCCGTTGAGCTGCTCAACAAGCTGTTCAATTCTAACAGCATTCAAATGAATAGAGCTCATTAACTCAACCAAATCTTTTTTAACTTCCAGATATTTCTTCTCGACCGCCGGCGTGATAGACTTGCCCGCAATAATGGCCGCAACGCGTTGATTTTGGATTTTTTTCAAATCATCATAATAACTCGAAATCTTGGTCAAAATCTCAAGAACAGGCTCTTTCAAAGCCTCTTCCATCGCCGCAATAGAAGCTGATGTCCGGCCGCTTGCCCCATCCAAATCATCTTCGCTGTCTTCAGCATGCTCCTCGCCGTCTTCAGACGCCTCATCAGAAGGTTCATCATCTTCAGCCACCTCATCAACGGCATCTTCCAGCTCCATATCGTCGTCCAAATCCTCGTCGATATCGTCCAGATTTTCTTTTTCATCAAGCTCTTGAGCAACTTTATCCAAATCTTCGCTGGCGCCGCTGTCCTCTTCCTCAAAAGCCATCGCCTCGGCGTCATTGCCATACATCATTTCCAAATCGACAATATCTCTGAGCTGCATAGTGCCGTTAACCAGCTCATCGCGCCACCCGGTAATAGCCTGAATGGTCATGGGACTTTCGCACAACCCGTCAATCATAACGGTCTTTCCGGCCTCAATACGCTTGGCAATAGCAATCTCGCCCTCGCGGGACAAAAGTTCAACCGAGCCCATCTCTTTCAAATACATCCTGACAGGATCGTCGCTGCGCCCGAGTTCTCTCTCATCAAAATTACCGCTGTCGTCCTCGTCTTCGGCATAGTCCTCATCCTCGGAAGATTCCCCGTCAAACCCGTCGGCATCTGCCTCCGAAATAATACTAATCCCCATATCCGAGATTGAGGTCATAATATCTTCAATATGTTCCGACGATTCTCTCTCGGAAGGCAAAGCCTTATTAAGCTCTTCCATTGTGATGAATCCGCGGGATTTTCCACGGTCAATCAAACGTTTAACAGCACTTCCCAAAGAATCAATTAACGGCGCGTCGGAAGACGCACCATCATACAAATCCGAATTTTCTATATCAGACATAAATTTTCCTAAAAATCGATTTTAAGTTAAGCTTAAACTTAATTCACGTTTTTAATAATTTTTCACCCTTTTGTCAAGCATTAATGTTCCGATTCGCATCAAAAAAACCGCCGTGTGACTCGAATGCCTCAAATTTCCTCATTTTCACGCAAGAGAGCGTCTCTTTCCTTTTTGAGCCCCTCAAAGCGCTTAAAGTCTTCATCGGTAAAGTTGCCGCTTTCCAAAACACGTTTGCTTTCCCTTATATCGCTTTCCAGCTGCCTGAGTTGAACCTCAATAATCCGCTCGTCCAAATCTTTACGCATCTTGATAATATCGGGACACTGTTTTTTCAAGATACGGCTGTCAACAAGCTTGCGCCACGCCGTCCCGCCCGAAAGTTCATCAAGTTTTTGGGACAAAGCAGCTTCTTCCGCCAAATCAGGCTCATCTCTGACAACAGCCAAAATATTTTCATACAACCCGCGCAAGACCTCGTCTTTAACCGAAAAATCAAGCAGCCGTTCTTCATATTCTTCCACAAGGCGCGGATAGCAGACAAAAGCCGATATAATATATTTGGCAACCAAATCGTCCAAATCCGTCTTGACCGTCCGCACAAAAGACTGCGGCCGGCTTTTGGGCGCAAAAGAACGATGATAAGGCCTGTTTTCCAAGGTTTCAGAAACACCTTTTCCGACAAACTCCGTATAAATTTTGGATTTCATCTCCCGAACATAATAAGCCCTGACGGTTTCATCGGCAATTTTAGCAACTTCTTCTTTGATCTCCTTTTCAACCAACGCCTTTTGCTCGGGTGTTTCGACGTTTTTACCCTCAAGCGTCTTTTTCCAGAGCAAATCTTTCAAAGGCAGAGTCGCCGTCACGGTTTTGATAAAAGCCTCGCTTCCTCTGGCCTTCAAAAATTCATCGGGATCCTGCTTGTCAGGCAAAAAAGCATATTGAAGCGAATACCCCGGTTTCAAAATAGGCAAAACCCTGTCAACCGACCGAACAGCCGCCTTTACACCGGCGCCGTCTCCATCAAAACAGCAAATCGGCTCCGGCACAACTTTCCAAGCCTCTTGGATTTGATTTTCAGTCAAGGCCGTCCCTAAAGGAGCCACCGCATAGCCGATGCCGTATTTATCCATAGCAATCACATCCATATACCCCTCGCAGATAATCAGCCTTTTGGCATCATAGCCTTTTTCTCTGGCATAATTGAGGTTATAGAGCACGCGGCGCTTATTAAAAACGGGTGTTTCGGGCGAATTCAGGTATTTGGGCTGGCTTTTATCCATCACGCGGCCACCAAAAGCAATAACTTTGCCGCGTTTATCCATAATCGGAATCATCACGCGGTTGCGAAAAAAGTCATGCGGCGCACGGTTATCCTCTGGAATAGTTAACAATCCGAGCTCCGCCATTTCCTTGTCGCTGACACCGTGCGAAGCAAGCTGCGCCTTCAGACCGTTGTTCCCCGGCGCAAAGCCCAAACGAAACTTTTGAATAATCGTATCATCAAACCCGCGGGCATACAAATAATCCAACCCCTCGCGCCCTGCCGGAAGCCGCAAAATCTTTTCAAAAAACCGCGCAGCCATTTCCATAATATCATAGGCGGTTGCTCTTTTCTCGACCTGCTCTTTGCTCTCGGGGTTCAGTTTCGGAAGTTCCATCCCGACCTTATGAGCCAGTTTTTCAACCGCCTCAATAAAGGTCAGCCCATTGGCCTCCATCTCAAATTTGATAATATCTCCGTGCGCTCCGCACCCGAAACAATGGTAAAACCCTTTGGCCTCATTTACCGTAAAAGACGGTGTTTTTTCGTTATGAAACGGACAGCACGCCTGATATTCCCGTCCTTTGCGGACAAGTTTGATTTTTGAGGAAATCACATCGACAATCGATATTTTCGCCCTCAATTCATCGCAAAATCTTTGTAAATTCGTTGACGCCATAACACCCAGCCAAATTATATTTTGTGTTACTTTATCAAGATGAGTTTTTCTGTCAAGGGGTGTTGATTTTTTTTATAAAATGTTTATGCTGAATAAAAATTTTATAAAAAAGGAGATAACCATGTTAAGAGAAGAATTACAAAACGGTTTAAAAACAGCCATGCTTGCCAAAGATACCCTGACAACAAACGCCATCCGTATGATTATTGCCGGACAAAAAGAAAAAGATGTTGAAGCCCGCGGCAAAGGACAGGAAAAAGCCACCGACACTGAACTTTTGTCTATGATGCAGGGAATGATTAAGCAACGCAACGATTCGATTAAAATGTTTATGGACGGACACCGCCCCGAACTGGCCGAAAAAGAAAAAGCCGAAATAGCCGTTATTGAGCGCTTTTTACCCAAACAAATGAGCCCTGAAGAAATGGAAGCAGCCATCAAAGCCCTTATCGCTGAAACAAATGCATCTTCAATGAAAGATATGGGAAAAATTATGGGCGCACTCAAAACCAAATATGCCGGACAAATGGACATGGGCAAAGCCAACGGCCTTATCAAAACATTGCTAAGCTAATCTTGCCTTTTATTCAAAAACCGCTCGGCTTCGAGAGCCCCTATGGCTCCAGAGCCGGCGGCAATAATTGCCTGCCTGTAATGAGGATTTTGAACATCGCCTGAAGCAAAAATTCCGGGGATACTTGTTTTACAAGTTCCCATAGTTGTTTTAATATAGCCGTCTTTGTCCAACTCCAAGTGGTTTTTGAAAACATCTGTATTGGGCTTGTGCCCTATGGCAACAAACACACCGGATACATCCAAAATTTCTTTCTTATCCGTCCGAACATTCTTAAGCCTGAGCCCTGTTACCCCTTTAGGATTATCCTGTCCCAAGACTTCCTCGACCACACAATTATACTTAATATTGATTTTGTGGTTTTGCGCCAACTGGTCAAATAAGGCTTTGTCTGCCCGCATTTGCTCGCGTCTGTGGACAATCGTTACCGAGCGAACAAAATTCGTCAAATAAATAGCTTCCTCAGCGGCCGAATTTCCGCCCCCGACAACAGCAACATGCTTATTTTTATAGAAAAAGCCGTCACAGGTAGCGCAAACAGACACCCCAAATCCTCTAAACTTATCCTCTCCGGCAACATTCAGCCATTTAGCCGACGCCCCTGTCGCAATAAGAACAGCATCGGCATAAAAGGCATTATGGTTTTCTGAAGAACACTCAAACGGACGATGGGCAAAGTCAACCTCAACAATAATATCATTGACCATTGTCACGCCGAGATTCAAAACTTGCTGCCGCATGGTTTCCATTAAATCTGAGCCTCTGACAGACCCGACAAACCCCGGAAAATTAGAAACATCTTCGCTCAAGGTCAATTGTCCGCCGACCTCAAAACCTGAAACCAATACCGGCGACAGTCCGGCGCGAGCAGCATAAATCCCTGCCGTATAACCGGCCGGACCGGAACCGATAATCAGAAGTTTTGTTTTATATTCAGCCATGAGCGCTTATTCGTGACAGGAACATTCCGATCCGCACGTGCAAACGCTTGCATCGTGATAATAGCCGCCTTTACCATCTTCTTTGATGCAGCCGCAGTTATGCTTGGGTGTGCATCCGCACGGGCAGTCAACGTTATTGGGGTAGGTGCAGCCGCATTTGTTGTCATCATCGCAATCACAGCAATTGACATCGGGCACATCATCTCTGGTTCTGTATTTTTGCATGGGTTTCTCCTGATATAATAAAAAAGCTGTCGATACAAACTTTCGACAGCTTTTAATATAAGACAATTTATTTTAAATTTAAATATATTTAATATCAATAATTTCAAAAGATTTTTGTCCCGACGGTGCCTTAAATTCGGCAACATCGCCTATTTCTTTGCCAATAAGGGCTTTGGCCAGCGGAGATGACAAAGAAATCTTGTTTTTGACAATATCTGCCTCATAATCACCGACAATCTGATAAGACCTCTCTGTGTCATCATCTTCATCAGCAACCAAAACCGTTGCGCCAAAACGAACAACATCGCTTTTGATTGTGGGAACATCAATAACCTGCGCACGGCTCAACACAGCTTCCAAGTCCTGAATACGTCCTTCAATAAAGCTTTGTTTTTCTTTGGCCGCGGAATATTCGGCATTTTCAGAAAGGTCGCCTTGAGCGCGTGCTTCCGAAATAGCCGCAATGATATTCGGGCGTTCAACGCCTTTCAAATTTTTTAATTCGGCTTCCAACGCAATATAGCCGACTTTCGTCAGAGGTATTTTTTCCATTTTATCCACCTGTTTTTTGATTATTAGAAAAAAAGAACTGCGAGGGAGCAAAACTCCTTCACAGGCCGTTTGTCTTGTTATTGCTTTTACATATAGCACTCTTGGAAAAATAAATCAAGGACTTTTTCTTTTTGGGAAAAAAATATTCTTTTTATATACATTCAAAAATTTTGTGCTAATCTCTAAAACGGTTTTAGAAATTTTTGGAGACTTATAAAAGATGAAAAAAATTTATCTCTTGTCTGCCGTTGCGGCAGGCGTTTTGGCTTTGAGCGCCAATGCTCAGGCCTATGATTCAACAGGCTGCGGCCTTGGCTCTATGGCTTGGCGCGGCCAGTCCGGTATTGTTCCGCAGGTTTTGGCTGCCACAACAAACGGATTCTTCGGCACACAAACTTTCGGTATTTCAACCGGAACTTCCGGCTGTGACCCGAACGGACGCGTTAGCGGCGGCACAGGCAAAATGCTCTTGGCGTTCCTTGAGAACAACATGGAGCAGTTTGCTTTGGACGCAGCTGCCGGACAGGGCGAAACTCTTGTAACCGTTGCCGGTATCCTGAATGTTGATGAAGCCTCTTTGGCTGGCAAACTCCAGAGCAATTTTGGCGTTTTGTTCGCCAGCAACGATGTTGACGCCGTTGATTTGACTTTGTCTGTTATGCAGATTGCCAAAGCTTAGGTCTTTAATCTGAAAGACAACGCATCCGGAGGTTTTTGTTTATACAGAGCCTTCGGATGTTGTTTTTTTAAGGCTTGTTTGATGAGATATTTAGCATTTTTTATATTGTTTTTGTATTCGGCAGAAGTTTTTGCCGCTGATTTCGCTTCATCGCCGCAGTGGCGCGCGGTGATGCATTACCATCGGGGCAAAAGTTCTATTGATTCGCCAAATTTCTTTTTGAGCCCTGCGGGTAAAACAAATCTGTCCGCTGAACTGGAAGCAACAAAGGCTTTATTTGAAGGAGACGACGATATAACAAAATGTCAATTTCCGTCGCGCTACCTGCTTCTCAAAAAACAAGGACTGGTGCACAAACCTTTTCCGAAATGTGACGAATATGAGCAATTCAAAACTGACTTGCAGCCTGCCGGCGTGACGCTTTTGTTCACAGACGCTTATATGAACAATCCGTCATCTATGTTCGGGCATACGCTGTTTCGGATTGATACCAAACGCAAAGGAACGCAGCTTTTGGCACATGGAGCGAACTATGGCGCTTTTACCGGAGAGAATCCGGGAATGCTTTATGCTGTTTTGGGGCTGACGGGCGGTTATTTCGGCGGGTTTACGGTCAAGCCGTATTATGACATCATCAATACCTACAACAACATTGAGAATCGGGACATTTGGGAACTGAATTTGGATTTTTCGGACGATGAACTGGACTTTTTTGTTGCGCATTTGTGGGAAATCGGACAAACTCAATCACGTTATTATTTCTTTACGCGCAATTGCTCTTATATGCTGATGGAGATGCTGGACGCTGTGCGTCCGTCTTTAAATCTGGCGGCGCAATTTCCGGTTCAGGCTATCCCGTTAGACACCTTTAAAGCGGCTTATCGTTCGGAAGGACTTGTGAAGGGGCTGAATTATCGCCCGTCCAGACAAAACAAAATCAGACATCGGCACAAATTAATGTCTCAAAACCAGCGAGATGTATACGGCCGGATTATTAAAACAAAAAAGTTTGATTTGCCCGATGAGATGCCCGAGGCGCAAAAGGCTGATGTTTTAGAAACGGCTTATCAATATGTTCAGTATCAATATGTCGCCAAAGAACTGGAACTTGGCGATTACCGCAAGCAAAGTTTCGACGCTCTGAGAGCGCGAAGTATTTTGAAAGACAAAGGAAGCATTGAAGATTTGAGAGAAGGCCGTTCGCCGCTTGAGGCGCATGACTCAATGAGGCTTGTTGTCGGCGGCGGTATTCGAAACGGCGAAAGTTTTGAAGAAATTTCGTATCGACCGGCTTATCAATCTTTGACAGATGGCGATTACGGACTTCCCAAAGGGGCTGAGATTAATTTTTTGGAAACAAAATGGCGGCAGTATAATAACCGTCATAAATTTGTGCTTCAAAATTTGGATTTGCTGACTATTCGTTCAATTTCGCCGATTGACGAGATGTTTGCGCCGTTTTCATTTCAGATTAAGGCAAATGTCGAGCGGTGGAAAAATCCAAAGACAAGCAATGAAAATCATGTCGGCTTTTTTGAAATCGGCACGGGCGGAAGCTATGCTTTCAGTGATTGGCTTTGGGGATTTGCACTTGTGAACACACAAGCTGCGTATGGCGGAGCCCTCCCTCATGATTCTTGGATGGCCATGAGCCTCAACAGCGGCCTTTTATTTGATTTTGATCGCCTTAAAATGTTAGCCGAAGTTAAGCCTCAGGCTGCAACACAAAAACTCGGATTTCAAACAACCTATAAACTTGAAGCCAATTATGTTTTGATGACCAATTTGGCTTTAAGCGCGCAATTTTTGTATGAAGACAAAAACGGGAAAGATGAGAAAGAATCAATACTTTCCCTGCGTAGTTACTTTTAAAATAATAGAGCGTTTAAACGCTCCAGTCATTTCCAAGAGATTTCAAAAAATACACTTTTTAAGCGAACTGTCAACACATTGAAAAATAACGAAAAATTAAAATTATTGCTTTTTTAATAATTGGCTGATATACTTAAACCAATAGAGCGTTTAAACGTTGGTTTAAACGCTAGAGTCGGAGCGTCAACCACGGGGTTTTGTCTTATGAAACAGCTTATTTTTATCCTTTTTACTTTTTGTGTTATTTCAAACACTTACGCATCTGACGAGTGTTTACATCGTCCAAGCTGTGAAGAATCAGGCTATACGCAGACTCGAAAAAAGTGCGCTTGTTTCAATAAAGACGTGCTCCCGTGTCCGTTTAATATTAATGATGATAACACAGTTTTCTGCGGAGATTTAGACTGCACGGATAAATGTAAAGATTTGCTTCCATTTTATGACGGACAAAGCAATACAAAAAAGATTATTGAACAGGCCGGCGAAAAAGGATTAGCTGCTTATGCGACAAATCTATTTTATGTTGGCAACAAGACAGGAGATTTCGGCCAAGGCAAATGGTATCTACCCTCTATCGGCGAATGGATGGATTTTATCGGAACGGATATGTCTCAGGTTACACAACTTCTCTGGAGCAGCGGAAGTATCGGCGATAAAATGACACAGATTGAAGCCTCCCTTAAAACTTTAGCAACCAAAGGAGCAGATGCTGAAATTTTAAGAGGAACGACATGGAAAGCTTATACAACATCATCACTATATGATAATGGTAAAAGTTGGATAATAGATTTGGCACTTAAGTCAAGAAAAGTTGGCTATTTTCACCAACCAAGCGGCGGTGGGGGAAAAGTCCGTGCTGCTTTAATGATACGAAATTGTTTTAATCCGACAATCGGCGGAATTCCACCTAAAATCGGCGATGTAATGTATCAAGACAAAACCTATGGCGCTGTATCTGAGTATGACGGCAGCAAAACACCCGTCGGGGTTGTTGTCTCTGTTTCCGAAACCGGCCGCGATGTCATTATTCTGAATCTGAAAGATTTGACCTTCAATTCACAAACAGCGGTAAATAACTTTAATCCAGATAATCCCTACGGCGAAACGATTAACGTAATAGCTTGGGGGGTGCAAACTGTGGCATTAACATTCGGCACGGATGATTTTGTGACCGATTTGCAATCTTCCTGTAACTGTAATTGCATGTTTTATGGAGAAGAAACAAACTGCCCCAAGGTTGACCATTGTGCGAAATATGATGGAAGTTGCTCCTGTTCAGAATGTGAAGAGGGATATTTGCTAGCGTATCAAGATGAAAAAATAGTCTGTTTCAAATATGACGGATGTTTCGGATGTCTGGTAGATGCCGGCGAAACCTATTACCGATATCAGGATTATAAAACATTTAAAGAATGTTATGCGGTTTGCGGACCGCATTGCGAGCTGATGTCTTGCGGCGGCGTAACAGAATGTTATACTTGTGAAGGGGCTACCCAAAAAAAATGGATGGACTATGATAATTGCAGCATAGATTGTGAGAATTGCATCAAAACAAACGCTTGCTATTTTGAATAGTTCTCATTAAACTTGCCTAGACTAATGTAAAAACAGCCCAAAATAAAAAAAGTCTGATATTTAAGGCGGATAGAAAAAAAGTCGGCTCAAAACACAAAAAAAGGCGAAGAATAGTTAAGCCTACATGACCGAGCCGGTTCTTTGATAGTTCTGTATTAGTTGCCAGCTAGACGCGTTTTGAAAAAGGCGGATAGTGGAATTTATAGAGTGATTTGAAGGGCGGAAAAAATTTTAGCGTAGATAAACCTACGTGAATTTTTTCCGTCCCGCACAAATTGCTCACTTCTCTAAAAAGGCGGAGAATAGTGCAGATAAAGTGATTTTGAGGGGTGGCGAAAGCGGAGTTTACATAACAGTAAATGAGCATTTCGCCATGCCACGTTAAAATCGCTCTAGATGCGCTGTTATACGCCTTTTCATTCGTAACGCAACGCATTAATCGGATTCAACAAAGACGCCTTGTAAGCGGGATAAAATCCGAAAAAGAGCCCGACAAATCCGGCAAATGAAAAAGGTAAAAGGACATAAATAAAGGACACTTTAGCCGGAAGCGAACTGAAAATCCCAACAAGGTAAGAACCTATGAGCCCGCAAAGAACACCAACAAGCCCGCCGATAAGAGAAAGAACCAGCGCCTCGGCCAAAAATTGCCTGCGAATATCCCAAGCCTTTGCCCCGATAGCCATGCGAATGCCGATTTCCCGCGTGCGTTCGGTCACCGACACAAGCATAATATTCATGATGCCTATTCCGCCGACCAAAAGAGAAATAGATGCAATTGCTCCGAGCAAAATCGTCATAACCTTAGTCGAACTTTCCATCATTTCCATCATCTGCGTCAGGTTCATAATCACAAAATCGTCATCTTTGTTAGCGCCCAGATTATGCCTTTGCCGCAAAAGCTGTTTGATTTCATCTTGCGCGGTATAGGTGCTGCGCGAATCAACCGCCTGCAGCATAATCATTTTAACCTGATCCAGAAACTTAATACCCATCAGTTTCTTTTGCGCCGTTGTAATCGGAATATACACGGCATCGTCCTGATCCATACCCATACCGGACTGCCCGCGCGACACCAAAACCCCAATCACCTGAAACGGCACGCCCTTAATACGGATAGTCTTCCCTAACGAATCCACATCACCGAACAGCTCGTTAACAACCGTCTGCCCGAGAATAGCGACTTTAGACGCGTTTTTGACGTCTGTCTCCGAAAACATCCGCCCATAAGAGAGCTTCCATTCTTTAATTTCAAACATCCGACTGTCGGTGCCGGTAATGCCGGTCGACCAGTTGGCATTGCCGTAAACAATTTGAGCCGTCTCATCCAAAACAGGCGCCGCAAGCCTGATGGCGGAAATTTTATCCTGAATAGCATCGCCGTCGCTTTTTTTCATCGTCGGCTGCGACCCATGTCCGCCGCGTGCGCCGGAAGACGTCGCCACGCCCGAACGAACGATAATCAGATTGGAGCCCATGGTTTTCATCTCGTTTTGAATAGAAATCTGCGCCCCGTTGCCCACCGACAACATCACAATAACCGCCGCCACGCCGATAATAATACCCAGCGAAGTCAAAATAGAACGCATTTTATTGGCTTTGATAGCGCGCAGAGCAATCAAAAAAATCGTTTTGAGGTCAATCATGGTCATTCCTCTCATCCGAATGAATTTCGCCGTCTACAATTTTGATAATCCGCTTGGCATAACGGGCAATGTCTTCTTCGTGCGTCACCAAAATAATCGTGCGCCCGCCCTTATTGAGTTCCGTAAACAGGTTCATAATCTCAATGCTCATTTTGGTATCAAGGTTTCCGGTCGGCTCATCGGCAAAAATAATAGGCGCCTCGTTGACAATGGCGCGCGCAATAGCCACACGCTGCTGCTGTCCGCCCGAAAGCTGGTTAGGCTGGTGGTCCATACGTTCTTTAAGGCCGACTTTTTCCAAAGCTTTTTGCGCCCTTTCCCGACGCTCCGCCGCGCCAACGCCGGAATAAACCATCGGCAATTCCACATTCTCAAGCGCCGTTGTGCGGGAAAGTAAATTAAACCCTTGAAAGACAAAGCCGATTTTTTGATTCCGAATTTGCGCCAGCTCATCTGAACTCAACCCGTCGACTCTTTTGCCGTCCAATAAATAACTGCCCGATGTCGGCTTGTCCAAGCAGCCCAAAATATTCATCAGGGTCGACTTGCCCGAACCAGACGGCCCCATAATGGCCACAAATTCCCCCAACCCGATATGAAGCGTTATGCCTTTAAGAATCTGAAGCTGCGTCTCACCCAAAGGATAGCTTTTTGTAATATTGTTAAGCTCTATCAAACTCATCAGCGCGGCATCCTCATGCGCATCTGTTCTTTAGCCAATTCGGCGTTTTTATCTTCCAAAATAACCTCGTCACCGGCTTTAATCTCTCGGGAGGAAATTTCGGTTTTATCATCATCAGAAACCCCCGTTGTCACATTAATACGCACGGGCTTTTTATCCTTGAGAATCCAAACACCCTTGTCCTTATAGCGTTTAACCTCGCCTTTCTCGTCTGTGGTATAAAAGCGCAAGGCCTTATTGGGAACCAACAGAACATTTTGCTTTTGCGCGGTGATAATGTCGACATTCGCCGTCATACCGGGCTTGAGTTTCAAATCTTTGTTGTCAATCCCGATAATAACCTGATAAGTCACAACATTTGAGGTCGTAATCGGATTATTGCGCACCTGCGTGACAACACCTTCAAAAATCTCATCAGGAAAACTGTCTACCGAAAATTCAACCTTCTGCCCTTCTTTGACCTTGGCAATATCCGCCTCGACAACAGACGCCTCAATCTGCATTTTGGTCAAGTCTTCCGCCACATTGAACAGAGTCGGCGTATTAAAGCTGGCCGCAACGGTTTGCCCAACCTCAACCTCGCGCGAAATCACAACGCCGTCCACCGATGAGGTGATGCGGGTATATTCCAAATCAATCTGCGCCTGTTTCAAGGACGCTTCGGCCTGCTTGACCTGAGCGGTTTTCAAAGCCTTTTCGGCAACGGAATTATCATAATCCCGCTGCGCCGACTCGAGTTCTTTGTCGGCCGAATATTTGGACGTGTTTAACTTTTTGATTCTGTCGAGGTGCTTTTTATAATAAACAATATTGTTTTTGGTAACTTCCAACTCTGCCTTGGCAATATCGAGCGCTGCCTGCCTTTGCGACACAGTCGCTTCAAAAGTCTGCGGATCAATCAACGCCAGCAAATCGCCTTTTTTGACTTCGGAATTATAATCCACATAAATTTCGGAAATAATCCCCGAAACCTGCGTGCCGATATCAACCGTCGAAATCGGATTGATAATCCCCGAAGCTGTGATTTTTTGAACAATGTCTCCCTGCGCGATTCGTTCTGTCTGATACGAAGCGCCCTCTTTTTTGCACGAGCTTACCCCCAGACAGGACACAACGGCCAAAACAGCCAAACTGCAAGAAAACAAAAGCTTTTTGCTCATTTCACACTCCTCCGCAATGATATTCATTATATAATATCGGCAAATAATTAAAAAAAGTTTTAATTTTAATCTTGAAAAAGATGATTTTTTGTCTATACTGATAGTTACATATTCTTATTATAATATAATTTTAACCGTCGAAATCATCCCGCACCGAATATGCACGCGGCTCGAAACTAGACAAAAAACATTTTTGATTATGGCAAACACCATTAATGCAAACCAAACGCAAGAGCAGAACGTCCTTGAAGAGATTCAGCAACTGCTGAATGAAAAGTATCCTGGCTTTATCGTCACCAACTGCAAGGCCGTCCAAAAAGAGTTCAAACCCAAAGGAGCTCTCCACGGAACGACATTCTTCACCAGCTGGTGCAAGAAAGGCGAGAACAAAGGACTGGCCGTTCTGAATGGAAAAAAAGTCAAACTCCTTTCCGAGGAAGACCTTGTCGGTTATGATGTTCATTCAATTTAAGAGCCTATGAGAGTTCCAAAATTGAATACCGACCAAAACCGAACTCTCGGCGGCTGCACAACGCTTGACGAGAAGTTAAGCCTGTTGGCAACCTGGAGGCGGACAAACGAGATTAACATCTACCAATACCGCTGGTTCACAAACAAGTGGATCAATCGGTATAAAAAAGAGATTTTATCTCCGACACCTGTCCAACATCAGGATATCGAGTTGACAAGGATGAACAACGAATTAAGGCAAAAAATTGCCTTTCGTGTTCTGCTCCCGGCACTGTACCTGGAGAGCCCGTCCAAAGCAAAATTCACAAAATGCTTGGAAAAAAGCTCTTCCTATAAAAAACAAAAGGATGAGCTTTTGGCTCTTGCTATGCGATGCCCGCACGAAAATCTTGCTGAGATAGCCGGAAAATACGTTGCATCGTATCGTGTTAAGCTATTGCCAATTGGGGCATCACATTCGCTTTGGCGCACCGTTTGGAACGATGAATATGTTCCGATGGATGCCATCAGAATCATGATGCCGCCAACAGAAGCAGAAGAGACAAGCGTCCTCAAAAACTGTTTCGGCAAAGTCTTTCTTTCTGAGCTTTACCCTTTGGTCAAGGTTCACAAAGAAAGAGAAGTCTTCCGTAGAGACGCCGCCCTCTCTCGTGAGGAAACAGCCCTCGCGGAAAAAAGAATAAGAGCCTTTGACAAGCTCTTAGAGAAGATAGAAGGAGTAAGTCAGGAATAACGCTCCTTACCCCCCGAAAGCCTTTCAAAGCTTTCGGGGCTTTTTTTTGATAAAAAGCCGTTGCCTTATTGATGATTTTGTGGCATACTGAACAGTCGAATCAGGTTATTTAATGAAAGAACAAATTCCATGGAAGCCAAAGATATTTACAATTTATCTTTTTCCGAAATTGATGCCATTCAGCGCGATTTTGACGTCAAAAACATCACAACCATCGACGCCGCCTACAAACAAGGCCGTATCAATGAAGAAGAACGCAGTTATATGCTTGAATTCTTTTGCGACAGCATGGGAGTCTACCGTGAAGTCTATCGTTCGATTTACGAAACCTTCGGCCAACCTGAAGAAACCTGTTCTTTTGACCTCAAAACCGGACAAGTTGAAACCGACGCTCAGGGAAACAACATCAACTATGGTCTGAAAATTCTTACCCCCTCCACCTGCACCCGACTGGAATACCGCGACAAAAACCATAATCCGGTTTATATTATCATTCCTCAGATGAAATCTGCCGAACGCGCTGTTGACAAAATTGAAAACGAATACAGCAAAGAAACTTTTACGGCCATGCGCGCCGCCCTAGACAAGATGTTTCAGGACGATGACCGCGAAGCTTTTGGTGAAAAGCTGCAAAATCTGCCTAAAAAGACCTCAAAGCTTCACGATATTTTGCGTCTGAGCTTTACCTGCAAATACCTCTCTGATGTCGAGCAGCTCAAACACCGCCTGTCGGAAAATAAAAGCGATTTTTATTTCATCAATTCCAAAGAAACGCGCGATCGTTTTGAAAAACCGCTCAAGGAAAACGAAAAGCAATATTATGACATTAAAATGATTATCCATCAAAAAAACAAAGAGGAAAAAGTTTTTGATGTTGAAGCCCAGCTTAAAATAGACACGCTGTTCCAAGGAGATCTGCGCACTCATGCCATCTATGAGCAAACACGCCAGCTTGAAACGGAAATAGACAAATTAGATACCGAAAGCCTTGAAGCCAGACAAAAAAAAGCGCAACTCAAGATTTTGAACAACAGAATTAAACAAATCAACCAGCACAGTATTCATCAGTATAATATGACTGTTTTGGACAAGGCTTTTCGTATTGAAGACGACGGCTACCGCCCGTTGAGGGTCGCGCCGGATTTTGCAGACGGAACCTATCGGCGCTGCCGCAATTTCATCAACAGCGAATATTTGGTAGCCACTTTTGATAACTTCAACAGCAAAGAAGCTTTTTCAGCCGACAACAGCCTCAATAAGCTGTGTTTCTTAAAGCTTATCGGGAAACTTCCCTCTGATTTTGATGAATTTAAAGAAGGCGCTGACAAAACCATTAATGAAAAATTTGACAATCTCGAAAACATCGAAAGACGGCGTTTTGAAGGAATTAACGAAATCGCCAACAAATATCAGTCCGTCATCCAGCGCAAAATCAAAAACCGTCAGGCAAAAGAAGAAGGCCACATTGCCCTCATAACAGCCAAAAAGAGCGGCAAAAGCTATTAATGCGCCTGTTTTGAAAAGTGATATCCGCGCAACAGCTCTTCTGTTGTCATGGCTTTTTTGCCCTGCCTTTGAATTTGCAAAATCTCTAAAGCCCCTTTGCCGCAGCCGATAAGAAGCCTTTTGCCGTCCTCAAAAATGTCACCGGATTTAAGCCCCACATCAGAAACGACTTTAGCTTTCAACAATTTAAAGCGTTCGCCGTTATGCTCAAAATAAGTTGCCGGATACGGATTAAAAGCTCTGATTTTACGCTCCAAAACAACGGCATCCTGCGTCCAGTCCAGCAAGCTTTCGCTCTTTTCGATTTTAGAGGCATAAGTTACCAAATTTTCATCTTGAGGAACAGGAGTAATGCTGTCAAGCTTATCCAAAACCTCCACAATCAGTTTGGCGCCGAGTTCCGCCATTTTGTCATGCAAAATCCCGACCGTCATCTCCGAATCAATGGCAATTTCGCCTTTCAGATACATTGCGCCGGCATCTAGGGCTTCAACCACCTGCATAATCGTAATGCCCGTTACGGCATCGCCGGCCTCAATTGCCCGCTGCATCGGCGCAGCCCCGCGCCACCTCGGCAACAAAGACCCGTGCACATTCAGACACCCTTTCGGAAAAGCCTCTAACACCGCCTTCGGCAGCAAAAGTCCATAAGCAGCCACAACAGACACATCTGCATCTAAAGCCTTAAATTTTTGCTGTTCTTCTTCCGAACGCAGACTTTTGGGCGTCCTGACCTCTATACCGCGAGCTTCCGCCCACAGATGCACCGGAGATTTCTGAAGCTCTTTGCCGCGGCCGGCCTCTTTGGGCGCACGCGTATAAATGCAAACAATTTCATGGCTCTTAGACAAAGCCTCAAGCGTCGGCAAAGCAAATTCGGGCGTTCCCATAAAAACGATTTTCATCTTAATCTCCTCTTTTCATCAGGCTTTAAAATCAAGTCCCCAAACAGAATAACGGCCGGCGTCTTCCTGCCAATTTTCCCTGACCTTCACAAACAAAAACAAATGCACCCGACACTCCAAAAGCTTTTCAAGCTCTTGTCTGGCGGATTGGCCGATACGCTTAATCATCGCCCCGCCTTTGCCCAAAATAATGATTTTCTGATTATCCCGCTCAACATAAATCGTCATCTCGGCGCGCACGGAACCGTCTTCCCGCCGCTCCCAAAGCTCGGGTTCAACCGTCAGGGCATAAGGAATTTCCTGCTGCAAAAACAAAAATAATTTTTCACGGACGACCTCTGCCGCCAACAGTTTCAAAGGCATATCCGACATCTGTTCTTCAGGATAATACCAAGGACTCTCAGGCAGATTATCAGCCAGATATTTATAAAACTCATCCAGATTTTTGCCCGTTGCCGCCGACACAAAAAAAGTTTCCTTAAAGGGAAAAGCCTCGTTCAAAGAGCTGCTCAACGCCAAAAGAGCCTCTTTCTTAACCAAATCAATTTTGTTAATCAAAAGCACAGCCGACTTATTTTTCTTTTTCAAATCGGCAATAATCGCCCGCGTTTCGTCGTCAAATCCCTTTTTGGCATCTACCAGCAAAACCGTAATGTCGGCATCATCTGCCCCACTCCAGGCCGATGCCACCATAGCTCTGTCCAACCGGCGCTTGGGCTTAAAGATCCCCGGCGTATCCAAAAAAATAATTTGAGTATTGTCAAAAATGCCTATTCCTTTAACAAGCGTGCGCGTTGTCTGCACCTTAGGCGAGACAATAGACACTTTCGATCCGACAAAATGGTTGGTAATGGTGGATTTTCCGGCATTCGGCGCGCCGATTAACGCAACAAATCCGCATCTTGTGGGCTTTTGAGAACTCACTTAATCTTCTCCAACAAAGCCGAGGCCGCCGCAAATTCGGCCAATTTTTTGCTCTTTCCCGTCCCTTTGGCAGTTTTTTCCTGCCCCAAAGAAACTTCAACTTCAAAAACAGGCTCATGCTCCGACCCTGAACGCCCCACAACCGTATATTGAGGCATTCCGTATCCCAAATGATGAGAAATCTCCTGCAATTTTGTCTTGCTGTCCTTAGGCGGCGCCACATTGTTATCAATCAAATCCCGCCAATGTGTGTCCACAAATTCAATGGCCGCATCAACACCGGCATCCATATAAATTGCTCCGATAACCGCCTCGCACACATCGCAAAGGACATTTTCGTTATGGCGCAATTCCGGCAGAGCGACATTCATAAATTCATCAAGTTTCAGCGTCCGCCCGACCTCGGCGACTGTTTCTTTGCACACCAGTCCGACAAAACGCTGCGACAAATTACCCTCGGGCTCTTTCGGAAAGAGCTGATACAGCAATGACGCTACCGCCACGCCCAAAACCCTGTCGCCCAAAAACTCAAGCCGCTCGTAATTGGCATCAACATTCGGATGGACGCTGCTGTGCGTAATGGCTTTATGCAAAAGCCCGACATCTTTAAAACGATATTTCAGAATATCCTGTAACGTTTCCAAAAATTTTCCCCTAATTAATTTTATTAAACAGCCGCGACCATCTTATTTTTTTCGGCCATGTCCAAGGCTTATACCACGCCCCCGTGTCATTGTGGGAGAAAAACAAAAAGCGCGCCTTGCCGACAAGATTTTCCGACGGAACAAACCCGACATTGACACGGCTGTCATCTGAATGATCGCGGTTGTCGCCCATCATAAAATAGTTATCTTCCGGAATAATTACTTCCTCAAAGTCGTCATTCGGCTCATGATCGGACACCTCCAAAATCAAGTGCTCTTTTCCTTCCGGCAAAACTTCAACATATTGGCGGTATCTTTCAGCACTGCCGTAATGATTGCGAATAACAAACTCCTCTTCATTTTTGCGCTCAAGCATTTGCCCGTTAATAAACAAACGCCCTTTTTCAAGCTTAATTCTATCCCCAGGAAGACCGATAACTCTTTTGATGTAATCTGTTGAATTATCCTGCGGATTCTTAAACACAACAACATCGCCTCTCTGCGGCACCGACGCAAAAATACGCCCGTCAAACAAAGGCAGACTAAACGGAAAAGAATGTTTGGAATAGCCGTAGGTATATTTTGAAACAAACAAATAATCCCCGACATACAACGTCGAATACATCGACCCTGAGGGAATCTTAAACGGCTCAAACCAAAGACTGCGGATAACAAGCGCAATCAAAACGGCATAAATAATCGTTTTCAGCGTATCAACAAAACTTTCTTCTTTTTCCATCAAAAGCCTCTACTGTTCAAAATTTCAAATTGGCGCTTATCATACAAACATTTTTGCAAATAAACAACTATATTTTTTCAATAATAACAATCGCTTGAGCAAACGGTTTCTCATCACTCAGGCTGACCAAAACATTGGCTTTTTTGCCGCCGAGTTTGTCTTGCAAAATCCGCAAAGCCTCGCCTTTGAAAATAATCTCGGGCTTGCCCAATTTATCATGGCTCATCTCAATATCAGCAAACGAAACCCCTTGAACAAACCCTGTCCCCAAAGCCTTAACGGCCGCCTCTTTAACAGCCCAGATTTTAGCCAGTCTTGATTGGACATCGCCTCGTTCCATCAAATATTTTTTTTCATTCTCAGTGCAAACCCGATTAATAAAAGACGCCTCATTTTTTGCCAAAACCGCCGCAATCCGCTCAATACTGATAATATCCGTTCCCAATCCGATAATCATGCCGATCTTCCTTTTACTGAGTTGCCCTCGCCACATAAGACACTACTTTTGAAGCTTTCAATGAGGCAATAATATCCGTCAAATGCTTCAAATCTTTAACCTCAATATCAACAATTAGTTCAAAATAACCCATCGTGCGGTTGGTAATATTCAGGTTTGAAATATTGCCGCCGCTGCGCGCAATCATATTGGACAAATCACCCAAAGAACCTGGTTCATTGGCTAAAATCACTTTAATGCGTCCGACATGGACGCCCTCCGTTGCCGCCTCGCCCCATGAAATATCCAGCCACCGCTCCGGCTCCGAAGCATATTTTTCCAAAGCCTTGCAATCAATAGAGTGAACGGCAACGCCTTTGCCCGTTGTAACAATACCGACAATTCTGTCGCCTGGAATTGGATGGCAGCATCCGGCAAAATGAACAGCCATCCCCGGAATCAAGCCCTTAATTTCCAAAGGCTCGGGTTTGCGCTCTTTTTTAGGAGATTTGCCAAACCCCGGAACTTTAAACGACTTAACAACCTTGCCGAGTTTGGATTGTTTATAGCTTGGATAAACCGCCCGCATCACGTCAAACGCTGTCACAAGCCCCTCGCCCACTTTGGCATAAACATCTTCAACGGACTCCGCCTCAAAATTCGGCAACACGCCAATAATCCCCTTATCGCTGAATTCCAAATTTTCAGCTTTAAAGGTCCTCTCCAAAATCTGTTCGCCCAGCGTAATAAATTGCTCGCGCTTGTTGGAACGGACATAACGTCTGATAGCCGCCTTAGCTTTCCCTGTCACGACAAACCTATCCCACTCGGGCGAGGGATGCTGCGCTTTTGAAGTCAAAATATCCACCTGATCCCCGTTTTGCAAAATAGTTCTCAAAGGCTTAATTTCACCGTTAATTTTTGCGCCGACACAGGTATTGCCCACTTTGGAGTGAACCGCATAAGCAAAATCAACCGGCGTCGAGTTAACAGGCAGCCCGATTAAATCTCCTTTGGGTGTAAAGCAAAAAACCTGATCATTATACATCTCAAGCTTGGTATTTTCCAAAAATTCCTCGGGATTGGACGCTTCCTCCAAAATCTCAAGCAATTCCTGAATCCATCTGAAATTTTTACCGACGACTTTTTCACCTTGTTTATAAGCCCAGTGAGCCGCCACACCTTTTTCATTGACTTCGTGCATTTCCTGTGTGCGGATTTGAATCTCAATGCGCGTATTTTCAGGACCGATAACCCCCGTATGCAAAGATTTGTATCCATTGGGTTTCGGAGTCGAGATATAATCCTTAAATCGGCGCGGCACCATGTGATATTTGCTGTGAATAATACCGAGTGCCTGATAACATGAGGCCACATCATCAACAATAATTCTAAAGGCCATAATATCCGAAAGCTGTTCAAACGATGCATTTTTCTTCTGCATCTTACGCCAAATAGAATATGGCGATTTTTCCCGACCCGAAACACTAGCCTTCACGCCGCCATCTTTCATATCTTTTTCAAGCTGTTTGATAATCTTCGGCACCAGGTCGCTTCCTTGCTCTCTCAAAAAATTCAAACGCGCCGTAATGGATTCATATGCCTCTTTATGCAATTCTTTAAAAGCAATCTCTTCCAATTCGGTTTTAATTTCCTGCATACCGATTCGTTCAGCCAGAGGTGCGTAAATATCCAAAGTCTCTCGGGCAATACGGGCGCGTTTTTCCGGTGGACAGAAATGAAGCGTGCGCATATTGTGCAGTCGGTCGGCCAATTTAATCAACAGCACACGGATATCTTCGGACATCGCCAGCAAAAGCTTTCTGAAATTTTCGGCCTGTTTGGTGTCTTTTGACTTAAGCTCAATCATTGCCAATTTGGTCAACCCGTCCACAATCTGAGCGACCTGAGGCCCAAACAACTCCCTGATTTCTTCAACGGTTGCGTCCGTATCCTCAACCGTATCATGCAAAAGCCCTGCAATAATAGAGGTCGAATCAAGCTTAAATTTGGTCAAAATACCAGCAACCTCAACCGGATGCGAATAATACGGGTCGCCCGATGTCCTGAGCTGAGCGCCGTGCTTTTTCATCGCATAAACATAAGCCCTGTTCAGAGCGTCTTCATCAGCGTCCGGATCATACGATTTTACCAAATCAACAAGTTCATACTGTCTTAACATTGTTTTCGCTTTGCATTGTCTAAAGTTTCAGTTATTTTAAGTTATACCCCTATATTGTTAAATTTCAGTTTAAAAAGATAAGAAAAAAGCGCCTTCCGAAACAAATTCGAAAAGCGCTTTTCAAAAGAATCTGGCAAATTCTATTCGTCAAAGTCCTCGTTGGCATCAAATCCGTCATCGCCCAAAGCCTCATCATCAAGGGCATCATCTGTATCATCCAACGCGTCATCATCGCTGTCCATATCAAGCGCCTCGTCATCTGCGCCGTGAATCTGCATGGAATCCTCAATTTCACCCTGCGGCAAGACACCCGAAAATTGTTCATCCAAATCGGACAATTCTCTTTCGGCGGCCATAATCTCAAGCTCTTCTTCTTCAGGTTCAGCAACTTCAACATATTTCTGCAAGCCCATAACCAACGAACGTTGCAATTCTTCGATACTGACAGTTTCCTCGGCAATTTCGCGCAAAGCTACAACCGAATTTTTATCATTATCGCGATCAACCGTCAGCGGAGCGCCGGCTTCAATATCTTTCGCCCTTTGAGCCGCAACCATCAACAATTCATAACGATTCGGAATTTTATCAATACAATCTTCAACCGTAACACGAGCCATCTCATTTTCCTTTGTAAAAAGACGTTAATTTATCGATTCGCAACAGGTATAACCCATTTTTATTTTCAAATGCAAGAAAAAAATTATTTTTTCATTACAAAACAATATGTTAATCAAAAATTATGCACCGGAACGCCAAACAGATTAAAATCATGTCTAAAGAGCATATCATCAAATTCTTCCCGATTCTTTCGATAAGCCATCACATCACTCAAGGGCGCCTCATAGGCCTTAATAATCCCCTGCATAAGCGAAAAACGAATAATGCTGGTCAAAGGGCTCACGCCCAATAACTGCCCGTCATAAAGCCCCCTTTTAAACCCTCTCAAACTTGCCACGACATCAGACCTGATATTAGCCAGCCGATACGCCTTAATGGATTTGTCACAAGTATAAGCCCATTCATTCAATGTAAAGCCGGATTTTCCGACAATCATGGCCAACTCGCGCTCTTTCCCGACAAGCCTTGTTTTTTGAACCAATCGAGCACAAGGATTAACCAAATCAGCCAACCCTGTCGGAACAAACCTGCCCCGTTCATCCTGTTTTTCATACAAAGACAGCATTGTTCCGACTCTGGCCAATAAAAAAGCATTATTGTCATTATTAGCCCAATCTTCAACCGCATCTACCGTCGAAATAAAAGCTTTAATATCAGCGGCTGTCAAAATCGTATCTTTATCAGGATACAACGTCCTCAAATCCGTTTTATCAAACTTTGCCTCGGCCTTATACCCCGGCATATATTTCTCCGGCGCAACCAGTTTTTTCAACACCGCATAAAACTGCGGATCATATTTGACCTTGGGATGATAAGGCGTCATTTGGGGCATTTCTATTTTTTCCCGATACCCCGGCCAAGCTTCCGGCATCAACAAAAAATAATAAGACGGCGATAAAAATTCCAAATTTTCCACATCTTTAAGCTGCGACGCAATTCGGGTCGGAAACTTATTTTTAGTCTCCTTAATCCCCGGCAAATTCAAAACCTTATCCGACATATTCGGCACTTCCCAAAGCGCCGGCCCGACATATTGATAATATTTTTTTGGCAGCATCGCCAAAAACTCAAGATACAAATCCTCACTGACGCCTTTCATCCGTTTTTCCTGTGTTCCATAAGCCGCAAGGGTTGTATAAAATTCCTGATCAAAATCATCCAGCAAATCATAAAAGCTGCCGTATTTTTTATTATAGTCATCTTCCTTTAGCAGAAGAACTTCCAATTCCGCCAAGGTTGGAAGCTTATCTTTTTCCAAATCAATATCAAAATATCCCGCAAAATCAGACACGCCTGCACGCACCGCAGAGCAAAGCAGTATAACAAATATCACTATCGGTAGGATCATTTTACCTTTCAAAAGCACCTCCGTTTTCTTTTGAGGATAAAAGAAGATACTTTAAAAATATTTAAAAGAGGCTGGACTCTCGCAAAATATTCTCGTATGATATTTCATAATAGTTTATTACAGATAAGGAGATTCAAAATGGCTTGGACTGATGAAATGGTCGAAGAGCTTAAAAAGCTTTGGGCAGAAGGCGTCACAACGGGAGAAATCGGCCGTCGGCTCAATATTTCAAAAAACTCTATTGTCGGGAAAGTTCACCGCCTAGGGCTTTCGGGTCGTCCGTCCCCCATCAAGAAAAAAGGAGATGAACCGGAAAAAGCCCCTAAAGCCAAATCTTCCGTAAAAGAAAAAGAGCCCAAAAAAGCCTCACCGGCCAAAACCTCTCAGGAAAAACCTAAAGAAGTCCAGCCCAAACTGGCTCCAAAAACCGAGCCCAAAGTTGAAAAGGCCCCTGCTCAGGTCAAGGCAACGCATCTTGAAGAAGACGATATCAAACTAGCCAAAAGCATCAACCCGGAAACAGAAAGTGCTGCCGGCAAAAAACATATTTCTTTGACAGAACTTGATAACCACACCTGCCGCTGGCCGATTGGCGATCCCAAAGACGAAAACTTTCACTTCTGCGGCCGCAAAATTCGTTTAGGTCAAACCTATTGCGAAGAACACGCCGCAATTGCCTATGTCAAACCTGGGAAAAAATAAAATTGAGGCCGTTTTAAAAGCCAAAAGGCGGGAAGCTCAAAGCTTTCCGCCTTTTTTAATGCAACCGAAGTTAATCCCAGCAAATGGTCTTTTCTCCGGCTATTTCTCTAAGAATTCCCTTCCTCTCGCCGGATGTTACCTCTGTCCCGATTGGAACTCGAACATACTCAGGAATTGGATCTGGACAGATGTAGAGGAGTCTGGTTTCGACTTCCAATACAAAAACAAACCTGTCCCTGTTCTGAAGCATTGCTTTCAAAATCCAAATCGGACCGGAAGGAATGCCTTTCAGATTCGCCTTGCCCTTGATAGACACAAGTTCCGCACGTTGTTGGAATGAGGCTCCTTCCCATTTCTTATTTGAAGCCTTAGCTTTTTCCTGAATGGCTTGAGCAACCTGGCTCTGTTTTTCTTGGATTCTCATAAGAAAAAAATTTAAAAATTAAACATAAAAATAAACTAAAGATACCTTTTTATATCTCAATTTTAGACAAAAGTAAACAAAAAAATGCACTCTCTTTAATTTTGATAATCAAAGATTATATCCTCAACAGATTAACTCTCAAACAAAGGATACTATCTCATGAAAAAACAAGTTTTATCAGTCTGTTGTGCCCTCTTAGCACTGAACGTTGCCTCATCGGCCAAAGCCGAACAACGTGCCAGCGCTGAGGAACAGGTTCATCGTTCGGAAATTTACCGCCATTTTGACTTCACGGACTTAGGAAAAGACTACACGGCTTTCAAAGACTACCTCCAAAACACTTACGGCTTTGATTACTCGCTGACCGCTTCCTTTACCGGACAATACGGCGCCCCGAGCGGCCACAACACAGCGCTTCAAACCATTTTATATCCGGCCTTTACATGGAATATGTTCAATAACGACTACGGAAACGCCGTTCTGAACTTTGCCTACAACATTGTGCGCTACACCGGCGCCAACTCCGAAACCATCGACAACAATATCGGCGTTGCCACCGCCATCAATGATTATGATGAATTGACAAACGAATTTCCCGAACTCTATGTGTCTTACCAACTCCCCGGAAAATACGATTGGCTGACCATCGGCCTTGGTCAATATCCGTTCTACAATTTTGACGGAACGACCTATGACGCCAACCAGCAGGAAAACTTTATCAACTGGACATTTTCTCAAAACGCCTCCTCAACTTATCCCACTGCGGGGCTCGGATCTTATGTCCAGATAACCCCGTCAAAAACATGGAGCTTTGCCGCAGGTTTCCAAGACGCAACAAACGTTGACGGCAATCGAATTTCAACCTCGAATCTTGATGAAAAACACTTTGCCACCTTTGGCTATGTCGCCTATACACCTTACCTTGCCAATCTGGGCGCCGGACAATATTCGTTTATGTATTACAACCAGCCATGGGTCGAAGCCCAACCGCAAACAACAAACGGCTGGTCGTTTAATGCCAACCAAAACTTAGGCGACAAATGGGCTATTTTCGGACGCGTCAACGGAGTCTCCGGCGAACAGGCCGAAATCGACACCTCTTATCTGCTGGGCGTGGTTATGAATAACCCGTTTGAACGCAACTCGTTAGATCAAATCGGATTCGCTGCCGCACTCAACCATATCAATGAAGATGCCGTCGGATCGCCCACCTCGCACAATTACGAAAAAGTTTTGGAATCTTACATCACATTCGGCGTTTCAAAATGGATGGCAATTACCCCTGATGTTCAAGTCTATTTTGATCCGGCTCTTAATCCAAAATCAGACACAGCCTTTGCATTTTCTTTGAGGGCGACGCTGTTCTTCTGAAAAAAAGCAAAAAAACTGTATAAAACTGGTCAATTTTTAAAAGTTTAGCTTTACAAAAAAACGTTTGACGCGCTAAATTAGGGCTGACAAAAAACGAAACAAATCTGATGGCTAAACTGATGAAAAAATTGACCTTTTTTATAACAGCGTTCTTATTAAGCGCCTGTCAAACCACACCCCCTGAAGAACTCCCCGCAACTCTGCCTGAAGAAGTTCCCTCTCCCGTTTATACGGGAACTCCTGTTGTTGGGGGAATTGAGCCGGCTTATATTATACCCTTCAAAATGCCTTTTCATGCTCGAATGGACACCGGCGCGGAAACCTCATCGCTTGATGCCAAAAACATCCGCCCGTTTGAACGTGATGGCGAAAAATGGGTCTCTTTTGATATCATCAACCGCAAAAACGGCGAAAAACACCATTACCAAAAACCGGTTAAACGCAAAACAAATATCGTGCGCACCGGCGAAAAAGAACGCCGTTATGTTGTCCACATGGACATCAAATTTGGCAAAGAAATCATCAACGCTGAGTTTACACTCAACGACCGCGATAAATTCGACTATCAGGTTTTAATCGGCCGCAACATCATCAACGGCCGCTTTATCATTGACCCGAGTTTAGAAAACACCATGCACTAAAGGCCTGAACTAAAATGAAAAACTTTTTTTCCGTCCGTTTGATTCTGACATTTTTCCTTATTCTGTCTCTGGCTTTTGCCGGATACAGCATTTTTTACAAAATCAAATATTGGGGATTCAGCATCTCTCCTCATCAAAACGCCAATGTTTGGGCTATTGAGGCTCACATCGGATTTACCGCCGACGGATCCCCGATAAAAGTCAGCCTTGGCATTCCTCCTAAAAACAAAGGTTTCAAAATTTTGGAAGAAAACATCATTGCCAACGGATACAGGACTCAAAAACTGGCAGATAAGATTGTCTTCAGAGCGCGCAATATGATTGGCGAGCAGGATTTATATTACAAAATTATGGTTTTTGACAATACCATCGGCAAAGATAAACTTTGGGATAAAGCCCCTTCAAAACCCGAAAAGCCCCTATTGGATGAAAAACGTCTGGCTCAGGCCGAACAGATTTTGTCCTTATCGCAAAGACAAGCCGGAGCAGATAAAATCGCCAAGCTGATTACTTTTTTCAACCAAGAACCTCTTGATCCGGCGCTCAAATCTTATCTGCCTGTGCAATACAGCCCCAAAACAAAACTGGAAATGATGCAGGAACTTTTGGCGATTCGCGGCATCTCCACCCGAACGGCGCGCGGTCTAAAACTTGAAGAAGGTCAAAAAGTAACGCCTGATTTAATGATGGAAGCCTATGTTGACGGCGCATGGCGGATTTATGACCCCGTCACGGCCGAACAAGGACTTCCGGAAAATTTCCTGCTCTTCCAACGCGGCGGAGATTCTTTGCTGGATGTTGAAGGCGGAACAGACTCTTTTGTTAAATTCTCTTTGCAAAAATCAATTACCTCGACCATGAATTTAGCCAGCCGCCGTGCCAAGTTGAGCACTAAAGCCGGCTGGTTCGACTATACGATTTACAATCTGCCTCTGGCTCAACAAAACACGCTCAAATGGCTCTCCATCTTTCCAATTGGCATTTTGATTGTGGTTTTGATGCGAAACGTCATCGGCGTTCAAACTATGGGCACCTTTACCCCCATGCTGATTTCCATGGCTTTGGTCAAGACGGGTTTTGTCATAGGATTAATCTGTTTTATCGCAATTATTATGCTTGGACTGTGTATCCGATTCGTCATGTCAAAATTCAACCTGCTGCTGGTTCCGAGAATCTCGGCTGTGGTCATCTTTGTCATTTTGATTATTCATGCCATGACATTCTTAGGCTACAATTTTAACATCAAAGTTGCTCAAGCCTCGGTCTTTTTCCCGATTATCATTACCGCTTGGATTATTGAGCGCGCCTCCATCACATGGGAAGAAGACGGCCCATGGAACGCCGGAAAAGAGCTGTTTAACAGTCTGCTGGTCGGTATTATCGTTTACTTTATCATCAGCAACGAATATATCCGCCATGTAATGTTTGTTTTCAACGAGCTTAATCTGGTCATTTTGTTCATTGTGATGCTTTTGGGCACTTACACGGGCTACCGTCTGACCGAACTCAAACGTTTTGCCCCGTTGGTCAAATAGGGAGCCGCAATGTTTAACCTGTTCAAAAACTTTGCTTCGCCGAAAAAATTAAGAGAAAAAGGCATTTTAGGAATGAATGCGCGCAATTACGATGTAATCTCGCATTACAATTCCCGCCGCCTTTACCCGTTGGTCGATGACAAAGTCCAGACCAAAACGTTAGCCCTGAAAAACGGCGTTAAGACTCCTAACCTAATTGGTGTAATCGAACATCAATTTCAGGTCAAAAACATTTTGGAAATGGTCAAAGGCCGCACGGAATTTGTGGTTAAACCCTCGCACGGTTCGGGCGGAAAAGGCGTTCTGGTTATCAAAGGTTTTACCGAGGACAGCTTTACAATTCCCTCAGGCAGACAAATTTCTTATAATGACTTGTATCAACATATTTCAAATATCTTGAGCGGACTTTATTCTTTGGGCGGACAATATGACACGGCGCTTGTGGAAGAAGTCGTCCATTTTTCAGACATTTTCAAAGATTACAGCTATCAGGGCGTGCCTGATGTTCGTGTGATTGTCTACAAAGGTTTTCCGATTATGGCCATGACCCGCCTCTCCACGGCCGAATCCGGCGGACGAGCCAATCTACACCAAGGCGCGGTCGGCGTCGGGTTAGACATCAAAACAGGCAAAACAAAAAAAGCCGTTCAGCACAACCGTCCGATTTTATATCACCCCGACACAAAAGCCGATTTGCGCAAAATTGAAGTTCCTTTGTGGAAAGAACACCTGTTGATTGCCGCCAAAGCCTATGAAATGACCGGCTTGGGGTATTTTGGCGCGGATATCGTCCTTGATGCGCAAAAAGGCCCGATGATGCTTGAGCTCAACGCCCGCCCCGGTCTGGCCATTCAAATTGCCAATGGTCTCGGACTCAAAAAAGCTATCAAAAAAGTCGATAAATCTTTTCCTGAAGGTTTGTCGCCGGAAGAACGCGTTGAGTTTATTTTGGGCTGAAATTTTGCATTTTGCGTTTTGAATACCTATATAAATAACAGAAAAAGTTATCCTAAGGAGAAAAAACAATGTCAGAAACAAAACAACTCAAAAACAATGAAGCTAAAAAGCTGAGTGACAAAAAAACAAAAGGCCTGCCCAAAGAAGAAACAAAAAAGCTTGAGCAAAGCAAAACGCGCGCCAAAAAGATTAAACACTCCTACAAAGTCAAAGACGCCGAAAACGCTATTTTATTAAAACTCAAAGACGGCGATGTCATTATTGAAATGTATCCCGACGCTGCTCCGAACCACGTTGCCCGTATCAAAGAGCTTGTCCGCAGCGGCTTTTACAACGGTCTCAAATTTCACCGCGTTATTGACGGATTTATGGCGCAGACCGGCTGCCCCTATGGCACAGGTACAGGCGGTTCAGGCAAAAAATTAAAAGCTGAATTTAACCGCAACCCTCACAAACGCGGCACGGTTTCCATGGCGCGTTCCATGATGCCGGATTCCGCAGACAGCCAATTCTTCATCTGTTTTGCCGATTGCCCTTGGCTTGACGGGCAATATACCGTCTGGGGCGAAGTCACATCCGGCATGGAATATGTCGATATGATTAAAAAAGGAAGCGGCGCTAACGGCGAAGTTTCAAAACCCGATGAAATTATTTCAATGACGGTTGTCGCTGATATCTAAAAAAATTTTAAGGCTCTCTTTTCACGGAGAGCCTTTATTTTAATCCTCATCTTTATCCTCTGTCTCATCTTCTTCCGCCGAAGAGAACAAAATCCGCCACAAAGGCTTGCGGTAAATCCATAAATTAAACACGCCGAGCACCACCGAAATCATCCCGAACAGATACAAAAAATAATACCAATTCAGCTGGTCGGCATTCATCATCACGTCTTGCTGCCCTGCTCTGATAAAAGCAATGGCAACCGAGGTCACGGAAAAAGAAATCACAAAAGCAATCGCCCAAATTTTTTCTCTGGTGCGTTCATTTAAGAAAAATGCCGTAATCAAATAAAACAGCAAAAAGGCAAAAAACAAATATAATTCCATGGCCGCTCCGTTTCCTATTCAATAAATATGATATGCTTTCAAATATAAGCCGCTCCTCTTTAAAAACAAGACATCCGGCTTCTAAAAAAACATAAGCGTTTTTTCAAAAACCGGACATCTTATTAAGCAACATCGGCACACGCAAAGATCAAAAGACCTCCGTATGCAGATGCAATTGTCTGCCAGACAAGCGGATTCCATCCGAATATGCCCCAAATCCATTGGAAAAGCATATTAAAAAAGCAGAATCCGGCAACAAGAGCATAAGTCCTGGGACCGTTCTCCTGCACCAATCCGGCCAATAACACAAAATAACCAAAACCCCACCAGCCACTCTTGACTGCGCAAAAAACGCCGAACGCCAAGAAGAGTAAAGCCAGCAGGTTATTGCCTATCTTGCGTCCTTTTCTAAAAAATGATACCAATACGGCGAAAAGGAGAATTCCGTAAGGCAGTATATTTATATCCATAATTATAATTTTTAGAATTATAGTATACCACAAAATCAGAACTGATGCAAGCCTTGCTATCTGAGCTAAAATAAATCGGCCGTATTTTCAAGAACCGGCCATTTTCCCTCGGCCAATTGTTCCAAAGTCTTGTTAGGTTTATCAAAGCGCATATTATAAATCCAATAATTCGCCATCACGCGCTCAATATAAACCCGCGTCTCCGCCGATGGAATAACCTCAATAAACAACAACGGATCTTTGCCGTAGCGCGCAAATTTCTGCCACTTAACCAAATTCCCCGGCCCGCCGTTATAGGCTGTCAAAAGATAAAACAAATTGCCCTCAATAAAAGGCTTTTCCAACAAATAACTGACATATTTTTGCCCCAGCTCTAAATTATAATCCAAATCTAATAACTTATTTTTTTGGCGCTTGACAGTCTTGTCTCCGCTGATGTGATAAGCCGTATTGGGCATCAATTGCATCAACCCGCGCGCGCCCACGCGGCTTGTCGCATTATCCCTGAAAGCCGACTCCTGACGGATAAGCGCCAAAACAAGCGCCTTGTCAACTTTCCATTCGGTTTGCGACGACCACGCCGGCAGCGGATACATTTCTTTTTCATACCGCCCGCTCAGTTGAGCAATATTTTTGTGCTTGCCGATATTAATCGCCAACGAATGAAGCCCCTGTTGATTGGCCAGCAAAATAACAGCTTCTTTCTCGGTATCGCTGAAAGAATCATACCCCGTCCAAAGCTCTTTTTCGGCCAAATCAGGCTGCTTAGCCTTCAACAAAACCAACGCCCGCGCAATAGCCGGCTCCTGAGCCAGCTCATCAATATAATCCGTTTTTTCAAAATCGGTCATATAATTATCCGCCGAAAAGGCAAAGTCCGGCATTTCGCCAAGCTGATACGCGGCCAAAATACCATAAAAAGTATATTGATGCCGCGCCGCAAGCTTAAGCATCTCTTGCGCTTTGAGGTGATTGCCCGTTTTTTCATAAGCCCGCGCCGACCAATAAGCACCGGCCGACTTCAGCCACATATCCGAATTTTGCGAACTGCCCAAACGTGCAAAATAACTGGCCGCGGATTTGTATCTTTTAAGCCGCCACGAGGCCAATCCCGCCACCCAGGTTGCCGTTCCGGAATTATGCCTTTGCGAGGCAAGCTTGCCCCATTCCAAAGCCTTTGAATCATAGTTATCGACCAGATATTTCATCGCCAGTCTGGCCGCCAGATTATCCCAATAAACCTTTGGCGCCAATTTCTGAAAGCGTTTATTTTCCAAAACGCCTCTGGCCGCAAGGGTCTTTCCCTTCCGCAAATGCGTTCTGAAACTCTTGGCCTGTTTAACCAAAAAATTTCTATCCGATGTCCCGAGTCTCCCAAGATACGCCAATGGAATCTTTTGAATATCTGTTTCATCGTTTCCTGAACCAGCCGTCGGAAGTTGCAAATCTTTTGCCCCTTTTCTTTCGGCCAATTTGTAAATACGCATAGCCTGCGGATGGTCGCCATACAATTCCAACCAATCTTTTAATTCCGACACAGAGCTTTTGTAGTTATTATGCAAATACTTTTGCGCCAACACATGTCCCATCAAAATCGGATTAGACACCTGTCCGGCACGCTTATCTGCGGTCGCAAAATCTCCGGCTTCCAAAGCCTTAAAAATATGTTTGTATTTTTTTATATCGCCGGACGACACATCCAGCGTCGCCAATATTTTATCATAAATTTCAGGCGTCAGAATATTAACCTCTGCCCGAACATCAAAGGCAAAAGCACCAAAGAAAATGCCTGAAGCTAAAACAATTTTTAAGAAATGCATTTCTGTTTTTACTTCATCAGCCAAACAAGCCTGTTGGCACATTCCGAAGAAGTCATTCCTTTAACGCGGCAGCGGTTAACAATAATGTTTGGCGCCTTTTCCATATTATAACACCCCTCTCCCATTAAAGCATAGTTATAATAAGTCTGCGTATTCGGCGAAACATTTGAAAAAGACAAGGTCGTCGTCAACCCCGGCCAAACAAGTTTAATATCCAACTGATTGATTTTTCTATCTAAATTTGACAAGATATTAAACCGAACATCACATCCTGCCATTTTAGACATACGGGATCTGATTTTAAAATTATCATAAAATAAAAAGATTTTATCAGATTTTTTCATCCGGCCTTCATCGTCAACTTCAACAAAAGCCTGACCGCCTCTCTTAGATCCGTCTTTTGTCGGTGTATCCAAGCGGTATAATTCATCTTCAGGAATAAAAATATCTTCATCTTCCTCGGGAGCAGCCTCAACATCAGGTATTTTCTGTTCGGACGGATTCAAAGCCTGCGAAATCAAATTCAAAGGGCTGTCTTCATTATCTGTCGTAGAAGCCTCTTGTTGAGTTGTTGCAAAAGCCTTTGTAATCTGGTCTATCGTCTCATTTTCAGATACTTCTTTTCCAGTATCTGATGCTGCTTCAAACTGCGGCATCGGCTCGGCTGAAACAACAGGCGCTTCCGGAACACGCGGCATTTCCTCAGCCTGAAACATTTGAGCAAAAGCCGTTCCCGACCAAAGCAAAACAGCCGTCATTTCTATCAGTCTGTGTTTCAACACCGCTTTTTCCTTTGCTTAATTAATTTTCCTTAGTTTCTGGCGACGTTGCAGCAATATCTTTGATAGCCGCAAGCGTTTCTTCATAAGTCTTTTTAATTTTATCCTGAGCCGCATCTAATTCGGCATCTTCCATAGAAACTAACTCATCCTGAGAAACTTCTTTAAATTCAGTATAGTAATCAGCCATCTTCGGCGAAATATAACGAAACATATTTTCGCATCCGCGGCGGGATGTTTTTTCGCCTGAAGCGACCGTGCCGCAATTATCAATCGAAATGTCCATATCATTCAGCAGCAAAAAGCATCTGTCTGTATCAACTTTTGTTTTAAGCGAAACCTGCTGATTAACTTTCAAAGGAGGAAGCTTAATAGGCAGAAAAATTTCTTTTTTAGTAAAATCCGATGTCGAATAACGTGCTTTTTGAGCATTTGAATTTGTGCGTTTCTGCTCTCTTTGAGCGCGTTCTTCCTGATCAATCGTCTCGCCGATAACATCATCTGTCCATTTCAAAGTCAACGAAGCATTGGCAATATCAGTTTTTGTCCGGTTAAAAAACGTCGCACCGGCGCTGCAATACAAAACCTTACCGTTTGCATCTTTTTCGGGAACAACATCATGAATCTTAAACAAAACGACTTCATTAATGCCTTCTCCGTTAGTCGATGCCGCACAAGCCGCCCCGATACTGCCAAACCCGACAAGAGCCGTCACACCCAAAACCTGCATCAAAACTTTTGCTGTTTTTTTCATTTTTGTTCCCTTTTCCTGATGAAAACGATTTCTTTTGACAGAATTATAATCAGACTTTTACTAAAATTCCATTAAATATTAAAATAATTTGCGACTTGTTAATTATTTTGCGCCAGTTCTTTTTTCAAGCGCAAAAAATCAGACCAAGCTTTGGCTTTTTGAGCCGGCGTGCGCAGCAAATAAGCCGGATGATACCCCGCAAGCATTTTAATCTGCTTACCGGCCGCCGTTTCATAAACCATCCACTTTCCCCTGAGTCTTGAAATCGGATCGGAATTTCCCAAAAGCGTATTGACGGCAACAGCCCCCAGCGCAAAAATATAATCAGGATTAACAAGTTCGATTTGCTTTTTAACAAAAGGCAGACAAACAGCAATCTCGGCATCAGACGGCGTGCGGTTTCCGGGCGGCCGCCACGGCAAAATATTGCAAATATAGCAAAGCGTCCGATTAAGGCCGATTGCGGCAAGCATTTTATCCAACAGCTGCCCGCACCTACCGACAAAAGCCCGCCCGATACGGTCTTCATCAGCCCCCGGCGCCTCGCCGATAAACATAATTTTTGCTTGAGGATTTCCATCGCCGATAACCGTATGCGCCGCCGTATTTTTGAGCGCACATCCGTCAAAATTCTCAACGACCTGCCGCAATTCTTCCATCGTGGTTATTTTTTGACAAGCTTCATCGGCATTTTTGACAGCTGCCGCCGCCGCAACAGCCATAGGCGACGTGGCCGGTCTGAACACGGTTGTATCTTCATGGACAATCGGCTTTTTAGCCTCAACTGTCAAACATAACGGCACATCGCCGCAAGTTTCATCAACTCCGGCCGCCAAATAAAATTCAAGAACTGTTTTCAAATCGGCATTTTCTGTCATAATAACGATAAGTTAGAATAAATCTGCCCAAGGCGCAAGAATAAACATTTATTTGCACAAATTTAATCATATATTTATAAAGCTGTTGTAAGCTTTAAAAAAATTATGCAATAATAACGTTGGTTCAGGAGGCTTTTGGGAAATTAACCATGATTAAATTGTCTTTTATATTCACTTTAATGGCATCTGCGGCATTTTTTACGTCATGCTCGCCCCTCCTGCAATCCCAAACGACTCTATCTGTTTCGCAAAGCACCCCTGCTCAAACAGCAGAATTTAATACTTATGGCGCCTATCTGGCGGGGCGCATGGCTCACATCCGCAAAGATTTTGACCGCGCAGCCGACTACTACAAAATTGCCTATGAAAAAGAGCCGAACAATCCCGAGCTGATGACAAGGCTTTATCTGCTTCTGTCATCCAAAGGCCGGATTGATGAGGCTGCCGACTACGCTCAAAAAGCACTTGATGCCAAAGCCGAAAACAGCTTTGCACGCATGTTGATTGCCTCCAAACAGCTGCATGACGGTCAATATGCCGCCTCTATCAAAAGTCTGAACAAAATTGATGACCAAATTTATAAACGGCTGATTGCCCCCCTGATAAACACATGGAACTACGCCGGACTTGGAAATCAGGACAAAGCTTTTGAAGAGCTTCGCAAACTGTCCAAAGAAGACGGCCTCGGACAGGTAACCCGCCAGCATCGCGCCATGCTGTTTGACTTTTTCGGCAAAAATCGGGAAGCCGCCGAAATTTATCAGCAAATTCTGAATGATAAAAATTCGGAAATCTCCGTTCGTCTGCTTGAAATAATCAGCAATTTTTACATCCGCACGGGACAAAAAGAAATTGCCGTCGCCATGATGCAGTCAACGATTAATAATTCATCGCTCGATTCGCTCTTAAGCGCCCTGCGCAAAAAAGTAAACGATGCCAATCCTAAGACAACGCCGCCGGTCTTATCCTCTGCGCAAATCGGCGCTTCCGAAGCGCTTTTCACAATTGCCTCTACGTTTCGTTATGACGAGGCGATTGATGTCGCGCACATGTATACGGCTCTGGCTATTTACATGAACCCTGAATATAACACGGCAAAAGTCCTGATGGCCGATATTTTTGAGATGCGCGAAATGTATGATGATGCCAACACCATTTACGACAGCGTATCACAAAACGATATTGCCTACTATGCAGCTCAATTCAAGAAAGCGCGCAATCTGGTCAAAAAAGGCGCCTATAAACAGGCCGAAATTCTGCTCAAGACACTAGAAGAAGACTATAATGACATGCAGATTGACTTAGAGCTTGGCGATATTTTGCGCCTGACCAACCGTTTCAGCGAGGCTGTCGAATATTATGACAAAGCCATTTCAAAAACCAAAAACAAAGGCAACTTATGGATTCTATATTATGCCAAAGGAGTCGCATTGGACAGCGACAACCGCTATGAGGAAGCGCAGGCGGCTCTTTTAAAAGCCTATCAGATAAAAAAACATTATCTGGTTTCAAATCATCTGGGTTACAGCTGGATACGTCAAAAAAAGAACGTCAACGAGGCTTTCAAAATGATTATTGACGCCTATAACCAAGCGCCTTTTGACCCAAGCATTAATGACAGTCTGGGTTTTGCACTGTATAACCTCGGCTATTATGCGATGGCAATTCCCTACCTTGAAAGGGCTGCCGAACTTTACCCGTCATCGGCCGTTATCAGCTCGCATCTGGGAGATGCCTATTGGTTTGCACACCGCAAAAATGAAGCTCGTTTTCAATGGAAGCATGCCCTTTCACTCAAAGACGACAGCGGCGAACTGGACATCAAAAAGACAAAAGCCAAAGTCAAAAACGGCATCGCAGAAGAACCGGCTTTGACCTATGACAAAGAACAAGCCGAAAAAGACCTGAAAACAATCAAAAAATTTCCGGAAGCAAGCAAAGAGATATAACAATTTCCGCAAAAGGGCTTTCTCGCGCTGCCCTTTCCCTGCCGCATCAATTAAAAAACAACTGGAAGCCGCCGGCGCAACAGTCATAATTAAATAGTCGGCGATGCCACAAATCTAAAAAATCGGCTAATTAGGGAATGCACTCCCAAATTAGCCGAAAACTTTGAGATTTTCAAGTCCAAAATAAACAATCTATCCGGCTTTTTTGACCTTGTGATGAATAAATTTTGGCGCTTTGCCGTCATTAATGACTTTGTCGTCAATGACAATCTCACTCAAATCATGCTCATCGGGCACATCATACATCAACTCCAAAAGCGCCTCTTCCATAATGGCGCGCAGTCCGCGGGCGCCTGTTTTGCGCTCAATCGCTTTTTTGGCAATAGCTTTGAGCGCCGCATCCGTAAAGGTCAGCTTGACGTTTTCCATCTCAAACATGGTTTTATACTGTTTGACAAGGGCGTTTTTGGGTTCGGTCAATACCTTAACCAAAGCCTTTTCATCCAAATCTTCCAAAGTGGCGATAATCGGCAGACGGCCGACAAACTCCGGAATCATGCCGTATTTGAGCAAATCTTCCGGCTGAACATCTTTGATAATCTCGCCGATGTTTTTATCTTCCTTGGGAGCAACTTTGGCGCCAAAACCGATTGATGTTTCTTTGCCGCGGCGGCCGACGATTTTTTCAAGTCCGGCAAAAGCTCCGCCGCAAATGAATAAAATATTTGTTGTGTCGACATGCAAAAATTCTTGCTGCGGATGTTTGCGCCCGCCCTGCGGAGGCACATTGGCAACTGTTCCTTCAATAATTTTCAGCAGCGCCTGCTGAACGCCTTCGCCCGATACATCGCGCGTGATAGAGGCGCTGTCAGACTTGCGGGTAATCTTGTCAATCTCGTCGATATAAACAATGCCGCGTTGAGCTTTTTCGATATCATAATTGGCATTTTGAACCAGTTTTAGGATAATGTTTTCGACATCTTCGCCCACATAGCCGGCCTCGGTCAGGGTTGTGGCGTCAGCAATCGCAAACGGCACATCCAAAATCTTAGCCAGCGTCTGCGCCAACAAGGTTTTGCCGCTGCCGGTCGAGCCGATTAAAATGACATTGGACTTGGCAATCTCAACATCAGAATTTTTTTGAGAATTCAAACGTTTATAATGATTATAAACCGCCACTGAAAGGACCTTTTTCGCCAAATCCTGCCCGATAACATATTGATCCAAAAACTCTTTAATTTTGGAGGGCGTGGGCAGCTTGTCAAACATCACTTTGCCGTCGGCCTGTTCCATTTCTTTCATTTCGTCTGCGACAATATTGATGCAGACCTCAATACATTCGTTGCAGATATAAACTCCGCGGCCGGCCACGAGTTTTTTGACCTCATCCTGACTTTTGCCGCAAAAGGAGCAATGCAATTTTTCTTCAGCCATTTTTCTTATCCTTATTTATTAAGTTCGCCGCGTGAGGTAACCACATGGTCAATCAGCCCGAATTTTTTGGCCTCTTCCGGCGTCATAAAGTTGTCGCGTTCCATAGCCGCCTCAATGATATTGAGCTTTTTGCCGGTATGGTGGGCATAAATCTGATTCAGGCGTTTTTTCATATCCAAAATCTCTTTGGCGTGGATTTCAATGTCCGTCGCCTGACCTCTGAACCCGCCGGAAGGCTGATGAATCATAATCCGCGCATTAGGAAGAGCAAAGCGCTTGCCTTTGGCGCCGCCGGCCAACAACAAAGACCCCATGGAGCAGGCCTGCCCGATACATAGAGTGTTCACATCGCAAGAAATATATTGCATTGTGTCATACATAGCCATGCCGGACGTGACAACGCCGCCGGGGGAGTTTATATAAAGGAAAATGTCCTTTTTGGGATCTTCCGCTTCCAAAAACAGCAGCTGCGCACAAACCAAAGACGAGACTTCGTCATTGACTTCGCCTGTCAAAAAGATAATGCGTTCTTTTAAAAGTCTCGAAAAAATATCATACGACCGCTCGCCGCGCGAGGTCTGCTCAATCACCATCGGAATAAGACTGTCTCTGATTTCCATAATTTGCCTTCCTTTTTTATAAACAAAAGTCACTTATCTAATGTATCGCATATCATAATATATTCAACAAATGATTAAGAAAAGGCTTTTTTTAAGAAAAATGTTATTATTCAAAGTAGTCTTAATCTTATAAAATATTCAAAATTTTATGCAGGATACGTTCCGACATTAACAGATACTGAAATTTTCAAATTAGACTGGAAAATCAACTTATTTGACGAAAGAGAAGAAGAAAATATAATAGTTAGTGATCAAGTTAGTGATCAAGTTAATAAAATTCTTGTGTTTTGTTCATCACCTCATTCATTAATTGAAATCATGGCTCAAACAAAATATACAAGCAAAGTGCATTTTAGAAACAAAATTTTGAAGCCTCTGATTGAGAAAGGTTTAATCAAACCGACAGCACCTGACAAACCCAATAGCCCCAAACAAAAATACCTTACAGTAGGTAAAGAATAAACAATCTGTTATATTAATATCTCCGTGAAAGTTTTCACTTCCACGGAGATTTTTGTTATTGCGCAATACAGCTCAGCCCATCATCCGAAAGCTCATATTCAACACCATAGGTGGAACTGCTACACCACCTACAAGAGCAATCATCTTGATAAGATCCGCAATGTTCTATTATGGGGCAATCCGAACTATTTGAATAGTCAATAACACAACGAATATGTTTTTGTGCACTCTTCTTATTTAATTGAAAGCTTGCCGTCCCTCTCTGAATAGCGACAAAGTAGGTAGATGAGTTTTCTGTTGAAGTTGCAAGATCTCCTATATGAAAATCATTACCACCCAAAACAGTTTTTGATCCAAACTTTAATGCCGAAGCATCAAAAAGACAGACCATGGGATGTCCTTGTCCAATCATCGATAGAACTTCTGCGGCCGCTGGCAAATACCACTTACCTTTATCGGAATCTGTGACGCCATATTTGCTGCAATATACGGCTGCCGAATTTTCTTCAGCTCCGGCTGCAATGATACAATCTGTATTGGCCTGACCGTCTGTTCTGCTGTTACATCCGGTCTCCGTATTCGCCAAATTTTCACTCCAAGGAAGAGTAACCTCATCTAAAGATAGAGCTAACAGACGACCTGTATTGACATTGCTAGCCCTAAAAATTATACCTATCGGCGTTCTGTCTGACGGGAAATTGTCAGGATCATAACAGTTGAAATCATCATAAAGCACCATTCCAGGAACACATTCATCAGCAGAATAAACACATTTATTATCCTTCAACGTAAATCCTCTGGCGCAAACAGCGCATTCTGTTTCAGAAGCACATTGTTTACAATAATCTACGTCGCACATATCAGCATAGGTATGGCAATAGTTTTCCCTACAGCTTCCTTCAAATAAATATCCATCAAAAGACCTATCGCAAGCTGTACATTTACAACCAACCCATTCACTATCGTATTCAGAACAATTAGAATCCGCTTTATAACATATCTCTCGACACTCATTAGTTTCACTATCAAACAGATATTTTCTAAACCCATTCTTACTGGAACAATCCTCACAAGCACAGGTATCTGCATTAAAGGCCTTACCCTCAGCCGCACAAGTCGCCGCAGTCAAAGAACACGAGCAATCATAATAACATTGTGTGACGCTCGCCTCTCCGGCATAACCCGATCCGATATAAAAGTCGTTGCTACTGCAAGAATAATTTTCCGGTTCCGCATCAAGATAATCAGAATTAACTTCCTGACAATTTCTATAGCACGTGACACACTGGCCATTATACAAGCATTTATCCGCACCTTCACAACAATCCGCATCATAACAAGTTGTCTTCTCGGCATTACTTGGAGCTACTCCAATCCAATATTGTGGATCAACCGGACAATCGTTTGCGGTAGATTGAAGATTTTTTGCCGGACTTTGCGCTGCTCCGGCCGCGGCACAGCTTGGATAATAAGGCGTGCAAACACCATTATCATCAACTTCCGTCGCTTTGCAGCATTTTGAATTATAACAAATTTTCTTTTGGAGAGAAGCATTTCCGTCAATATAAATGACAACTGTTTCGCAACCCGTATCTTCATCTGAATATCCCGCACTATGGCAATCTTTATAAGGCTTCCGGCAATTCCCGTCAATCTTATAATACCCATCCGGACAGCAATGAATATAACAAGTTGTTTCTTCCCCTTTGACATAGATTTTAACCGTGCCGCAGCCTTGAGAAGTCGTATAATAACCGGCATCTTCACAGCTGTCATAATTTGGATAACACAACTCGTTGACTTCTATCTTTCCATCAGGGCAGCTGCCGCTTGCCCCGCCGCAAAAAAGCTTGGTTGTATCAAACGGGCATCTGACGATTTGTTTGCCGTCACATTCCTCAAGGGTATTGACATACCCCATCTCATCACAGGTGGGCTCCACCGACGGACAGTCTTGTGAAGAGGCCGGATTGGCAAGCAATATAGCCATAAGTCCGAGAAGAAGATATTTCTTTTCCATGGGTCAAATCCTCCAAACACAAACGCAGCCGCCGTTTCCAAAAACAGCCACCTATACATATATTTTAGTTTAACATCAAATAATTAAAAAAACAATAACTTTTATTTTGATTAAAAAAAGCTCCGATTCCTCGGAGCTTTTCAAATAAGCAGGCTTTTGCCTTAAGCTGACTTTTTAGAAGCTTTCTTAGCCGGCTTTTTGGCATCGTCAAAGCGATACAATTCCTCAACCGAAACCTTTTTATCGTTCAATTTGGCCAATGAAACAATATGGTCAATGATTTTTTCTTCAAAAATCGGCGCCTTCAAAGCCTCAACAGCCTGTTTATTCTTCAGATAATAATCTAAAACAGCCTGTTCCTGCCCCGGATATCTCTTAGCCTCGTTCATAATAGCGGCGTTGATATCTTCCGGCTTAATCGAAACTTTGGCATTCTGTCCGACCTCAGACAACAACAAGCCCAATTTAACGCGGCGGATAGCAATATCTTTGTATTCTTTAAGCAAATCAGCCTCTTTTTTGCTCTTTTCTTCTTCATCAAGTTGGTTATATTTCTTAGCCTGTTCATATTGGTTGACAATAGCTTTGTATTCCGCATCAACCAAAGACTCCGGAACTTCAAAAGAATATTCCTTATCCAAAACATCCAACAACTGGCGTTTCAATTTCATGCGGGAGGCATTTTCATAGTCGGATTTAATACGCTTTTCCAAAGTCTCCCTCAATTTAGCAAGGCTCTCCGCGCCCAAAGACTTGGCCAACTCGTCATTAATCTCAACCTCTTTAGGCTCGCGGACTTCTTTAACCGTTACGGCAAAGACAGCGTCCTTGTCCGCCAAATCTTTGGCATGGTAATTGGCAGGAAATTTAACCTTAACATCTACCTTTTTACCGGCTTCAACCCCGATAAGCTGATCTTCAAATCCGGGGATAAACGAACCTGAGCCCAGCTCCAAAGGATAATTATCGCCCTTGCCGCCCTTAAATTCGACACCGCCGACCGACCCGACAAAGTCAATCATAACTGTATCACCCTTAGCGGCCTTTTTGCCGTCGACTTTAACAGTCTCTTTGCGGGCCTGAGCCAAATATTTGACAGCCTTGTCAACTTCCTCGGCCGGAACATCGGCAACAAATTTATCCAAAGAAATCTTCGAAAAATCACCGAGCTTAATTTCAGGCAAAACCTCAACATCCATCTCAAATTCAAGATCTTTGCCCTCGCCGAAAGCCGTAATTTTAACGGCAGGCTGAGTTGCCGGACGAAGTTTCTTCTCGTCCAAAACCTTGTTTGAGCCGTTGCGGACGGAATCATCCAAAGCCTCGCCCATCACTTCTTTTTCAAATTTTTTCTTAATCATGGCCAAAGGCGCTTTGCCGGCTCTGAATCCTTGAATTTTGGCAGTCTTGGCAATCTGAGCCAATTTCGCGTCAACCTCTTTGGCAAATTCTTCCTTGGGCATAACGACTTTATAAGATTTTTTGAGCCCTTTGGCTTTTAATTCGGTAACTTTCATTTAACTTCTCTCTTTTCAATATTATAAGACCACTTTTGGCTTGAAAGTGGTGCGGGCGAAGGGACTTGAACCCCCACTCCTTACGGAACCAGATCCTAAGTCTGGCGCGTCTGCCAGTTCCGCCACGCCCGCTTTGGGTTGCAAAACAGCCGTTTAATTGCCCAAATACTACCTTAATATTTTTTTAAATCAAGCATAAATTCACAATGCAAACAAAATTATTGTAATATGTTTCAATCTTTTATAAGATAGGCATAAATCAAATTTTATTTATGAGGTCGAGACATTAAATGTTTTCACGTTATTTTACAAAAAGTTTGCTTTGCGCAACGGCTCTGAGCCTGCTTTCGGCGTGCGCCGTTGTCGATAAAAAAGACACTCCTGAGGAGTCCAACTGGTTTGTCCGTCTGTTTGAAAAAGACGGCCAAACCGACGCCGACCGCGCCACTTTGGCTTATTCAAACGGTCTGTTTCAAAAGACTCTCGAATATTCGACCGAAGCCCTCAAGGCCAACCCGCGCAACCAGCAGGCTCTTTTGGTCGGCGCTTTGGCGGCGGAAAAGCTCGGCCGTTATAACAAAGCTCGCCAATATTACGAGGATTTGATCATTATCAACGGAACCGAGACCTCTATTTTGGGCTCTTCCGACGGCCAACCGCAAAAAATTTCGGAGATTGCCAAAAACAACTTGCGCGCCATTACCATTGCGCAGAGCAACTTGACCATTGAAAACCGCGACGGCACCAAGCATTTTGCCATTGCCGAAGACGCCGGCGCCCTTCAGAGCAAAGCGACTATCGCCCAAGCCCTGAGCAAAAAGGACATTCCGGCTGTTCGGTCTCAGCCCGTCGGGATTGATGACATTTTCTCCCCCGAGGAGCAAAATATCGTATCCAGATTCCTTATCTTAAAAGAACTGGCTGAAAAAGATTTTATTACCAAAGACGAATTTTTATCCCGCCGCTCGGCCAACATCGGCGGATTGCTTCCGTTGACGCGCCAAGCGCCGGGGATTGGCATTGATCAGCCCGTTCCCTCGCCCGATTTGATTATTGAGCGTCTGGAAATCTTAAAAGAAGGCGTTGAAAACCGCGCCATTACGCCGCGGGAATTTTCGGCCGAACGCGATGTGATTATCGAGGCTTTGATGTCGCCGGCTCCGCGCCAGCGGCTTAAAAACAAAGCCCCGTCCAAAAATATCTTAGATGCGGCCAAAGACCTCCGCAGATTGGAAGTTTTGTCCAATCTTAACCTGATTACGGATTCTGAACACACCGCCGAAAAGAAAGCTGTTGAAAAATATTTGGGCATCGGCCGCGCACCGGCCAAACCTGCCGCAAAACCTGTTGCAAAGATTCAGCCCAAACCGGCGGAAAAAGAATGCAATCCGACGGAAAAAGTCAAACCAGAGGTTAAAGAAACTGTTGCCGCTGCTCCTGCAAAAACAACAGTAACCATGACAGAAACTGTTTCTCCGGCGCCGGTTCAGCCTGTTCAGGCAGCCGCGCCAGACGTCACAAGCCCGTTCTAATCAGACACCAACGTTCAAAAAAAAGCGGTTTCTAAACCGCTTTTTTTGTATCTTGATTGGCAATTTCCTGCATTCTGAAAAGCTTAAGCCGCTCAATCTGCTGTTTCTTAACATATTTGAGATATCCCTCATAGCCGAACAGCACAAAGGCCGACAAAATCAACGGCAGTAGGTAATAGATAATGCGGTAAGCCAACAGCGCGCCAAACAGCATCGCCCGATTATGGTCGCCGGGGATAATATACATAAACAGCCCCTCAAACACGCCCAATCCGCCGGGAACCTGACTGAACACGCCCAAAACCTGCGCAATGATAAACACGCCCATAAAGGTCGAAAACGGAATATCGACAAAGGCAATCAGCGAGAAATAGAGCACCAGCGAGGCCATCAAAATATCCGCACCCCCGATAATGACCTGAGCCAAAGCCATGGGCGGCCGCGGCATATCAAGCTCAACGCCTTTGATAATCAAAGGTTTGCGATACCAGATGCTCAAAGCAAAATACCCCAAAAGGCCGACTGCCGAAATCAGCGTGACTACCTCGGTTGTCAGTTTTGACACGGAACCGTCGCCAAAAGCGTGATTCGGCGTGATAAAATAGCCGATGATAATCAGCAAAAAGCACGCGACCAAATAAGTAAAGCCCGAAAACGTAACCATGCGGACAATCTCGGTGCCTCTGAAACGCCATCTGGTATAGAGGCGATAGCGGATTGTGCCGCCGGAAACAATGGCATGACCGGCGTTGTTGCTGACCGAAAAGCCGATAAATCCGGCAAAAATCCATTTCCACGGCGCAAGCTTCCGCCCGATGTAGCGCAAGGCCAAATAATCATACGAGGACAACGCGACATAGCCCAAAAACGACGCCGCGCACGCCATCAACAGATTGTGCGGCGGGATAGACATCAAAGCATTTTTGATGTCCTCAAGGCTGTATTTTGAAAGCTGGCGATAGAGCATATACGCCGCCACGCCAAAGAAAAACAGCCCCGCCCAAGAGAGAGCCTTTTTGAGAATCTTTTTTGTCTGAACCGCCATTTGATGCCTCTGTAAAAATAAATAAACCCAACTGTGACAAGTTATAATTTGAATATACATAACCGTCAATATTTAAAATATAATTACCTTGGCAAAAATTTTTGGAAAGAAAAGAGTGTGGTAAACTAAATTTTCTGCAAAAGTAATTTCTTATAATATTTAGGCAAAAAAACAAAACCATAACTTTTTGCCAAAAATTTACGCACCTTATAAAAAGGAATAGTTTTCAGAAGTTTTGCAATTTTTTCTATCCGACTTACAAGTTCTGGATGACGATAAATACTCCCAGAATAAGTCATCGTGCAAATACCGTTATAGCGTTTTTTGTATTCATAATCACCGCCCAATAAATAAGCTTTTTTCTTATGATTATTAATCCAGCTCTCAATAATATTATGATAAAGAACCATTCCGATAGAGTATTTAGAATACTCAAGGTCATAGGCAAAATTTTCAAAATAGACATTTTCTTTATTTGTCTCTGAATCAAAACCGATAGCTATAATTTTACTGCCAGTTTTCAATAAATATGCATTAGAAACGCCAAAATCTTTTAAATACAAATTAGGATCATATGAAAAATCGTGAGATATTTTTTTCCAAGATAAATACAAATCAACAATATCTTGAGAAATCATTTCTTTCTCTATTTTTTCAAAACAAATATTTCCAACCTCTGTCAACAACTTTTTGGCATAATATCTGGCATGTTGTCTTTCTTTTCCCGAAAGTTGAGCATCAAATTCCTCAATAGTTTGAGGCAAATCAATATGCCAATGCGGCGCCGCTTTAATAGTTGAAAAAGGAGTATAAGTATGCAAAATAGAAATTTCTAAAATATTAGAATTCGAAGAAAACACATAATTCGCAAACTCTAGCAAATTTTCTTTTCCTATATTTCTCAAATACAATCCAGCCAGACAAACATTGCCCTGCAAATGAATCGGAATCAATATTCCACTATCTAACTCAACTAAATTATAATCTGTTCCAAATAGTAAATCAAATCTGTTATGTATAACATCAGGATCTATATTAAACAGCTTTGCTTTTAACAATTTCGCCATCATCAATCTCTAAATAATTAAATTTACAGTTCTAATATTTTAAAAATAGCTTAAATTTTTTTCTGATTTTCTTTATCGGAAAAAGACAAACAACAGGCCTTAAAATCAACTTAATAAACGACATAAATAGCAATTTATATTTAATCTTGTTCAAATCAATACATAAACTCTGCAATGCGCACAATAACTCTCTTTGCACTTTAAATACTTCCTCATCACTAATATCATAATTTTTAACAAGATTATTCAAATCCGCTTCACAAAATTCATAATTCGATAAATCTAAAGGTTCCTTTTGTTTATTAAATACAGAATAGTAATCATAAAATTTATAGCGGCTAGTTGTTTCTTCTGAAATCCTAACCCACTGATTGGGAATACGTAAAGCATCACACGCTATTAGCGGATGCATCGCCGTAGAAATAACGGCTTTACACTCACACATATCATGCAAAAATTTGTCAACAGAAAGCGTAGCATCTAAAATTTTGGAATTTGGTATACGCCCCGTAATTTTGGAAAAAACTTTGCTATCTCTATCTGCATAATGAGGCACTATTCCTAATTCATATTTCTTTTCAATCTTATCAGAATCAATAAGGTAACTAACTAACAAACCACCATCACCTAAAACAGCTCCAGTCGAATGGCCTAACATTTTAGATATACGAGCCTCCGTTAATTTACCACGAAGAGCATAACACTTTACATTACGCCTTAATTTTTCTGGTAAAATAATATTAGGATTATGAAAAAATTTTCCCTCCTCAAAGCCTATACCCGTAGAAAATAACCAAATAGGGTTTTCTTTAAATATATGGTCTTTAGTATCCATTAAGAGCATATCGCCTAAAGAACCTATTCCCATAATCATCGCAAAATCCACAGGAGCAAATCTAATTTTAATTTTTGCTAATTTAGAAAAAATAATAGGATTCAAAGCATCTCCAAAATTAGGTATATCACAGTAAAAAAAAGGAATTTTCATTATATTTTCTCCAAATTTTATAAAAAAATAATTTGCTGTTATTTCAAATAATTTTTAAAAATATCCTCTCTAACCCACTCTCTTGGCAATTCATTCACTTGAGGATAACTCATACAAGCCTCATCCAAATTGTCATAATTTAACTTATCTCTCCACCCAACTATTTTAGCAGGATTGCCTGCTACTATAGCATACTTGGGAATACTTTTAGTTACAACACTACCTGCACCAACAATTACACCATCATCTATTTTTACTCCACCTAATATGATACATCTAACACCTATCCATACGTTTCGGCCAATTTCGACATGTCTCAATAAACCTATATGATCATAGGGAATGCGCGTAGAACTCTTATAATTATGACAGGTAGTGAGAATTAAAGAATCTTCTCCTAACTTCGAATATTCACCTATTGAAATCCCCCCCTCAGCATACAATTTACATCCCCTTCCTATATACACATTACCACCAAGTTCAATGTTTTCAATAAACCGACATTCTGCTGTTGGTTCAATAACATTTTCCTTGTAAATTTTTGGCAAATGTTCTTTTTTGTATTCAATTTGTAGTTTTTTACGAATTTTCTTTAATGGTATTAAATTTATCATCCATTTTTTCATAATTTGCCTTTCAAATACCTTGTGATAGGAATGAGTCTAAATGCCTCAGCATAATTTACATTATTCGCCATACACCCCCTATAAATATTCAATCCCAATATGCGTGGAATTAAATTATATTTTACCCATTGCGATTTATACAACTTTAGAGCTTGTTTTTTTACAGAGACAACCTGTGAGATATCTTCATAATAATTTGGAGATTTAAGAGGAGACCAAACTTCATAAAAGCCTATAATTGTATCTTTATTATAGCCTTTTCTACGTATAATTTCTTTAGCAAGAACATTTGTTATGTATTTATGTTCTATATGTTCATCATAAGGATTAGGCAAAAAAATATAATCATACCTTAATATATCTAACACAGCACAATAATCTTGAAACATTTCGTTAATTTGATCAATAAAGGGAGGCTTTCCAAAAGTTTTAAATATCCACCTATTTTGAACCCCCAACATATCCATAACTTTGTTAAATTCCACAATCCTAATATCAGCCCGTTCTTCAGCTTGAATATCTCCATAAGCAACCCCTGAGCTTGAAACACAACAAACATCAAAATTTTTAGTATATTTAATAAGCATTCCTCCCATCCCTAGCATTTCATCATCTGGATGAGGAGCAATCAAAAGACATCGTGTATCACTTTCTATGCTTAAATCAATGTGACGAAAATAATATTTTCGTAGTTTATGCCTTAATTTCTTATTAGGAATAAAATTTATTAACCACTTCCACACAATACAAACCCCTCATCTTTTCACATTATATAAAGACTTGCGCATTCTTTTTAATTTTTTGCGAAAAGTTTTTATCGGCATTAATTTTAAACAGAGCCACAAAAAAAACGACTTAAGATAAACAATGTTTGTCGGAAAAAAATAATCTTTGTTATAAAAAGGTGAAGTTTCAATATATGAAAAATATTCTTTTGATATTTCAGTATATGCTCTATTCCATATTTTAGGATTCCTTCCAGCATAGTGAATAATTTTAGGATTAGCCTTTGCTTCCTGAAGCTCTGCATCAGAATACACATGTGAAAGCCAAGGATACTCAGGAGCTAAATTTATAGGGTAATCAAATATATTCTCCAAAACACAATAATTAAAAGGTATTTCCAAAATCTTATCAACAGACAAATTCAAAACATCTAAGTCAAACATTTTTAATTCTGAGTTAAAATCCTTTATAGTCTGAAAAAAACGCGAAAGCATATTTTTATTTCGCCATTGTTTAGCATTTATAAGCATAAAACCAGACATATAAATATACGGTTTGGAATTTGACTTGAAATGCGTATGAACACCATTCTTTTCATCCTGCCGTTCAGCTACAACCCCTGCCCAATCATAATCAGATAAATCCATATTATATATCTCTGTCAAATCTCCACGAAATAAAACATCAACATCTGACCAAATTATTTTATCATATTCTTTAACAACATCCGCAATAAGCAATCTATAATAAACAGATATTGGCCAATTCTCTGAGATTGGTGCATTAGAAAAAAAATCACATACTTTAATCCATCTAATATATGGACATACGCACCCCATTTTGGAAATTGTCTTTTCACTCAAATTTCCATATAATACAATTATGTCATATTCTGTATCAAAGTTCCTATGTTTTAATAAAGATGAAATAGCAATACTTGCGGGAAGAGCATACCTATCATCAAAAGCAAAAACTATGGGTATTTTCATTGTGAAAGAATCTCCTTAAAATTATTTAAACTTTCCATTTTCAACCGTTCAAACAATTGCATAAGAAATATTTGTTTTTTCTTATATCCTTGCTGATCAATTGTGATAGCTTCTTGCATACCTTTAGTTAAATCTTTTGAAATTATTGCATTTTCATTATCAAAACCATAAAATGGTGCAAAATGTGGATGTATGACAGGAATCTTTCCAAATGCATATATAAGTTGAGCCGAACCAGTAACTCCGGTAGTAATGTAACGATTATGTTCAAAATTTTCAGGATTTAACAACGGCAAATAAAAATCAGCTTCTTCCATATATCTAAACATCTCTGAAAAATTCAAACGTCCCGTTATTTCAATATATGAACGAATTTCTTCTGGTAAATTTTCCAATTTACCTTTGCCAACGACAACAACCTTAAAATTTTGCTTTAACGCAACTAATTCTTTAATCGCCGAAATCAATTTCTGATGATCTTTACGTTCTTGTTGTATTCCTCCAACACATATAAATACGGTCTTTTTTCCTTTTTGTGTTATATTAATACTTCCAAACAAAAGCGGAGAAGCAAACACTGTTTGAGGGAAATGTCCCAAAGTTATGAGATGTTTTTGTTTGCAGAAAGAACGTTCATTAAAACGGTTTATATCATTTAAATCATGTTCTACAATAAACAATGAATGGTGCTTTCTCAACTGTGGATAATAATTTAATACGGACATATACATACCATTAACGCAATAAAAATAAGCAGCTGAGCTCATTAGAATAATATGTTTATATTCATAAAATTTTCTAGATGCCAAAAAAAACTTCATCAATGAAAAATCGGACATAAAAACAAAAACATTTGAAATATCTAAACGACAAAATGGATTTTCTTTTACTATTATCGGATTTACAAGTATATCAACATTATATCCAATATCTTGAAAATATTTCAAATAACCGCCTATAACCTCCCCATGAGTATTATTTACTTCAACAAGTAATACACTATTTTTCCTCGTTTTCATCTTTAAAAATTTATACAAATTGCAAAAATCCTGTATATTTAAATGCATTAAATAATTACGAAAATAGCGACGTTTATTTCTATTAAAAATAAGGAACGTTAACAACCTCGCAATAAACTTTTTCATGCCTTCCCCCACTGTTCTAATATCCAAGAAGATGAATTCATTTTACTGCTTCCGCCAACTCCAAAAGCTAAATCCACATGGCATTCCTCACATACCGGATGTTCCGGTATATTATCTTTTCCCCTATCTCCACCATTTGCAAAGACCAAATGTATATTAGGATATTTAACTTTAGCTTTTCTTATTCCGTCACTTGCTGAGCCATCAGAATCATCAAATTCAATAACATCCACAACGCCTTTAAGGTTTTCTAAAATCGATTTCCGTGTCTGTATTGAATAAAAATTTTTTCCTTTTTTTCGTTTTAACCATTCATCAGAATTAACTAAAACTATCACCCCATCTGAAGCGGACGAAGCGGCCTTTATCATTTCTATATGTCCCTCGTGAATAGGATCGAAGCCACCTGACACAATGTAATAAGTTAACTTTGAATTGTTTTTTAATAAAAACAACTTTTTCAAAAAGTTAAGAATCGTTTGTTTAAAAATTCTTCTAGAACGTTTTCTAATTAGTCTGTCTGACAATGATGTCTGTTGCAAAAGCCCCTTAACCTTCAAAAAATCTTTTGGATCCATTTTTTTGATATTCAAAAAATTTATTATACAAAAATCACTTAAAGCTCTTTTATCTTCCTCTAAACAAGCTTTTTTTCTCGCAAAATCCATAATCATTCTGAAAATAGAAATACTGTCCTGTATACGCTTAATTTCTTTTGCGGGATCTCGTGTTGTGCTATTCGGATTACAAACATAATTATATCCAGAACCATCTATAACTGAAAACTTATCAGAATAAAACAAAGCATTAATAACAAATAAATTATCTTCCCAATAAAGCCCTTCAGGAAAAATAATTTGATTATTTTTAATAAGGTCAATTTTATATATTTTATCCCAAACACCACCATGAGGCAAAACTTTAACTTTATCTGAAAATTTTGTTAAAATTTTATGCCCAAAGTGAGTCTGTTTAACACTCTTTCTCTCAACATATTTTGTATTTGTCATAACAATATCGGCATTTACATATTGAGCTTCAGTAAACAAATCCATCAAAAATTCAGCATCATAAAAGTCATCAGAATCTAAAAAACAAACATATTGACCAGAAACTAGCTTAAGTGCTCTATTACGAGCAGCAGCCTGACCTTGATTCTCCTGTGTCACAACCTTTATTCGAGAATCTTTTGCAGCATATCGATTCAAAATTTCAACACTGCCATCTGTCGACCCGTCATTAACAACAATCGCTTCCCAGTCTTGAAATGTCTGAGCCAAAACAGAATCCAGACATTTTGCAACATACTTTTCGCAATTATAACAAGGGATAATTACCGAAATCTTAGGCATGATTCTGTCCCCCGTTCTTCAACTTAATTGTCATTTTGCTTGTCAACAGCGGGATTTTTTCAAACAAATAGACCTTTGTTCGGTTGCCCTGACGAGTAATCGTCAAAAACGGAATTATCCCAAACAGGTTTATCCTCGTTGTCCGCTTGGCTTTCAGCAAAAATTCTTCATACAGCGCCGGATTAGCCGCTCTCACAAATGCCCAAACCGCAAAGCCTGCATTCTTCATCTTTTCCGCCTGATGATGCGTCGTGTTGTTCTCATGATCCCGATAATGAAACAACACTTCCGGCAAATTATGAAACTTCGTTACGCCTATCAGCCTGCTCCACAACGCATAATCTTCCGCCGGACTATACTCTTCCTCATACCTGACATTGTTCTTTGTTAGAACAGATTTCCGTATCATCGCCGCCGAATGTGATATTGCGCACACGCTCATCAGCGCCAGTTTAATCTCATGGTCATTTTCCAAACATTCAGAATATGTTCCTCGTATCATATTCTTGATTTTGCAACTAACCACGCCGACTTCCGGATGTGCGTCCAGATACGCAACTTCTTTTTCCAAACGCTCCGGCAATGAGATATCGTCATGATCAAACACAGCCAAATACTCGCCCTTGGCCATATCTATCAATTTGTTTCGGCTCGGCGTTATTCCGAGATTATGCTCATTTTTACTATATTTGATACGCGCATCATGATAAGACTTAACTATCTCCTCCCGATTATCTTCAGGACAATCGTCTAATATCAAAAACTCAAAGTCGCTAAAAGTCTGCGCCAAGATACTTTCTATCGCCTCGCGCAGATATGATTCCTTGGTTCTATACACCGGCATTAATACGGATACTTTAGGCACGGACGCCCTCCTGAGTAATACTCTGATTTTTCTTGATATAGGCAAGGAGCGAGGTGTAGCCGCAGCCAAGTTCGGCCGCCAGCTGGCGTTTGCTCATGCCGGTTGACAGACGCTGCTTAATCAGCTTGTCCTTATCCGCCAAAGATGCCATTTGATTATCGCCCTTAAACGGTCGACCGCGCTTTTTGCCTGATTTCAGCAAATTTTCTTGAATATTCTTGTTTTTGACTGACAAAACGGACTTATAAAGTTGCAAACAAATTTGAGCTGTCGTGTCAAAAGCCTGCGGCATCATGGTGTCAATTTGTAGATTATTGCCGACGATATAAATTCGCACACCGCGCTGCGCCAACCGGCTGACCGACTGAATAACTTCTTCAAAACCGTTACCCAAAGCCCTCACATCTTCAATCATAAAGACATCACCGGAATGCAGGCGCGATAAATTGGCCTCACTTAAAGCTTGAGCTTTGATAAACCGCTGAATGGTAAAATTGCAGGTGTGAGCATACTCAAACAACAAACACTCTTGCTGCTTGCCCGATAGTCCCGTTTTATTTATAAATGCCGCTATCATTCAGCCCAAACCTTTATCTTATAACACTTTACCAGCGGCGATTCGATTCTTCATAAACCACCGTCTAGAATATATATCAGACCTTTTACACTATTAAAAAGAACAATGCAACCCAAAAGTTGGGTTTTCCTGTATTTTTGCCATTTTACAAATTGTTGATTTTGTTTGTTCGCAAACGGTGGTTTATGAAGATTTGATGCAAACACGGCTGCTCGGCCGTTTTTTTGTAAAAAAAATCCGCCAAAGAAACACTCTTCCGGCGGAAAATGGAGCAGGTAACGGGAATCGAACCCGCATATTAAGCTTGGGAAGCTCACATTCTACCATTGAATTATACCTGCAAGCTGTTGCCGAATTATTTACTCCAAATAAATTCACTTGGCAACAAAATATTTAAGTTATTCCTTCACTTTGGCAAATTTGACCTTAGGAAAGTCCTCCTGCGCCTTGTTCAAATGCCAAGCATTGCGCGCCAAAAAGACCAAAGCTCCGTCATTATCTTCGGCCAAATTCAAACGGTTGGCATCTGTAAATTTCTTCATCTCCAGTTTATCTTCCGAGGACACCCACCGCGCGGTAAAATACTGAGTCGGTTCAAACATGACCGGCAGATTAAACTCATTTTTAATCCTGTCCGCCATAACCTCAAACTGCAAAACGCCTACAACGCCCACAATCCATTCCGCGCCGACCACCGGCTTAAACACGCTCGCGCCGCCCTCTTCGGCAATCTGTTTCAGCGCGTCGCCCAAATGCTTGGATTTCAAAGGATCCAGCGCCCGTGCCGATTTCAAAAGTTCCGGCGCAAAAGCCGGTATCCCTGTAAAGTTAATCTTTTCGCCCTCGGTCAAACTATCTCCGATTCTAAGTTGCCCGTGGTTGGGGATTCCGATAATATCCCCTGCAAACGCATCTTCCGCAAGCTCCCGCTCTTGAGCCAAAAACATAACCGGCGTCGGCACCTTAAGTCCCTTGCCCGTGCGCACCTGCGTCAAAGTCATTCCCCGTTTAAAATGCCCCGAACAAATCCGCATAAAGGCAATCCTGTCACGATGTTTCGGATCCATATTTGCCTGAATCTTAAACACAAACCCCGTCACCTTGCCCTCATCGGGATTAACCATTCGTTCCACCGCCGGATGAGGTCTCGGAGTCGGCGCAAATCGGTGTAATCCTTCCAAAACCTCCCTCACGCCAAAATTATTGATGGCGCTTCCAAAAAAGACAGGAGTCACAGTTCCGGCCAAATAGGCCTCCAAGTCAAACTTAGGGCACAATTCCTCAATCATCATCACATCTTCACGCAGTTTGGCCACCTGATGCGCCGGCAACAACTCGTCCAACTTTGGATCATCCAACCCTGAACATGTCTCAATCACGCTGTTAACGGTTGACTTATCGCCGGTTTTGCTCATCAAAATCATGCGGTTGTTCAAAATATCATAACACCCTTTAAAGTCTTTACCTGATCCAACCGGCCAACTTGCCGGTGTCACATCCAAAGCCAACGTGCGTTCAATCTCGTCCAACAACGCAAACGGATCCTGCCCCTCTCGGTCAAGTTTGTTGATAAAGGTAATAATCGGCACATCTCTCAGCCGGCAAACCTCAAACAGTTTCTTGGTCTGAGCCTCAATACCTTTGGCCGAGTCCAAGACCATCACGGCCGAATCAACCGCCGTCAGCACACGATACGTATCTTCCGAAAAGTCCTCATGCCCCGGTGTATCCAACAGGTTAAAAGTAATTCCGTCATAGTCAAAAGTCATCACGGACGAAGCCACCGAAATTCCGCGCTCCTGCTCCACTTTCATCCAGTCCGACCGCGCACGGCGGTTTTCGCCGCGGGCTTTAACGGCGCCAGCCTGCTGAATAGCCCCCCCGAACAACAGCAATTTTTCGGTCAAAGTTGTCTTACCGGCGTCAGGGTGGGAAATAATCGCAAAAGTTTTGCGCGGATTAACTTGTGTCATGATACAAACTCCTCTTAACCTGCGCTTTTACCCGAAAACAAAGCCCCTGTCAAGAGGCAACAAAAAGCCCTCTCCTTTTATCAAAAGAGAGGGCTCATGAGCTCAAAATCAGACTTTATTTACCGATTTCGTTTCCTTTGGTGTCATATTTGACAACCTTGGCCTTGTCCTGCAAATTCTTAATTAAATCGCCCATAGATTTTTGCGCCAGCATAGCTTTAAGCTGGGGCTCAATCTGTTTCATAGGCTGCGGTTTGGCGGTGCGGATGTCCTCAACCAAAATGACGTGATACCCGAACTGTGTCTTGACCGGAGTCTTTGTATATTGGCCTTTTTTCAGCTTAAAAGCCGCATCGGCAAATTCAGGCACCATCATATCTTTTGTGAAATACCCCAAATCAGCTGGTTCTTTGGAATATTCCTTAGCCAATTTCTCAAAATTGCCGTCTTTCTGGAATTTAGCAATAACTTCTTTAGCCTTGGCCTCGGAATTAACCAAAATATGTTTGGCCTTAATTTCCTGTTCGCCATGGAAAGTCTTTTTGTAATCTTCATACAACTTTTTGACAGCCGCGTCATTGACCTGAGCTCTGACCTGTTTGTCCAGATAAATCTTGCGAGCCAATTCCTCTTTCAGGCTTTTGAGCTGATTCTTATACTCGGGCGTTTCCTCAACCTTAGCTGCCTCAGCCGCCTGATAAACAATCTCGCCGTCAACAAAAATATCCAAAGTTTTCTCATAAAACTCATCAAACGAAGCCTTTTCCTTAACAGCCGGATTAGCTTCATAAGCAGTTTTGATGTCGGCAACCGTAATTTTTTTGCCGTTGACGACAGCCGCAACGCCGTCTTTTCCGGCAGCCAAAGACGTTCCCGACTGCAGCAAAGCCAAGCCGAAAGCCGCCAACAGCAAATATTTTTTGTTCATATCCTTTTCCTCCACATAAAAAAAACTTCATCTTCTGAAGTTATATAATAAAAAGTCGAAAAATTCCAAGATATTTTTTTTGCTGGTTTATAACTCCGTCAGTCTCTTGACTCTGCACATTTAAAACACTAAATGTAGACTATTGCATAATTTATAATAACTAAGGATAAGAAGAATGATAGGTAGCCTTGCCCGCAAAATTTTCGGTTCAGCCAATGACCGCTATATCAAAAAACAATACAAAGTTGTCGAAAGAATCAACGCCCTTGAACCGGAAATCTCTGCCCTGACGGACGAACAGCTCCGCGCCAAAACAGACGAATTTAAAAACAGAATCAAACAAGGCGAAACCCTAGACGAGCTTTTGCCCGAAGCTTTTGCCGTTGTCCGCGAAGCCGCCAAGCGCACTCTCGGCCAACGTCATTATGATGTTCAGCTCATCGGCGGTATCGTTTTGCACCACGGCCAAATCGCCGAGATGAAAACCGGCGAAGGCAAAACCCTTGTCGCCACATTGGCTGCTTACCTTAATGCATTAGACGGCAAAGGCGTGCACATTGTCACGGTCAACGACTATCTGGCCAAGCGCGATGCCGAATGGATGGGGCAGGTTTACCGCTTTTTGGGCTTAACCGTTGATTATATCGTCCATGAAAAAGACGACGATCAGCGCCGTGCGGCTTACAACGCCGATATTTTATACGGCACAAACAACGAGCTCGGCTTTGACTACCTGCGCGACAATATGAAATTCCGTTTGTCGGATATGGTTCAGCGTCCTTTCAATTATGCCATTGTGGACGAAGTTGACTCCATTTTGATTGATGAGGCGCGCACCCCGTTGATTATCTCGGGCGCAGCCGAAGACAGTTCCGAAAAATATATTTTGGTTAACAGTATTATTCCAAAATTGTCCGAAGATGACTATGAAAAAGACGAAAAAGCTCGTCAGGTCACCCTAACCGAAAAAGGCATGACCCATGTTGAAGAGCTCCTCAAACAAGTCGGGCTAATCACAGACGGCGGTTTATATGACTTGGGCAACGTCAGTCTGGTTCATCACGTCAATCAGGCTTTGCGGGCACACAAAATGCACACCAAAGACGTCGACTATATTGTCAAAGACGGCAAAGTAATGATTATTGACGAATTTACAGGGCGCATGATGGAAGGCCGCCGCTATTCCGACGGGCTGCATCAGGCGATTGAGGCCAAGGAAGGCGTTCAAATCCAGTCCGAGAACCAAACACTTGCGTCGATTACTTTCCAAAACTATTTCCGCCTATATCCAAAACTGGCAGGCATGACCGGCACTGCCATGACGGAAGAAGCCGAATTTAACGACATTTACAACCTGACCTGTGTCGAAATTCCGACAAACCGCCCTGTTGCGCGTCAGGATTTGCATGACGAGATTTACCGCACCGAAAGAGAAAAGTTTGACGCAATTATCAAAACAATTATCGAGTGCCACGAAAAAGGCCAGCCGGTTTTGGTCGGCACAGCCTCAATCGAAAAATCGGAACTTGTTGCGGACTTGCTTTCCAAGAAAACTGACCTCAAATTTGAAGTTCTGAACGCCCGCCATCACGAACGCGAGGCTTATATTGTCGCCCAAGCCGGTGTATCGGGCGCCATTACCATTGCCACCAACATGGCTGGCCGAGGCACGGACATTCAGCTTGGCGGTAACGTCGACATGCGCCTCAAAACCGCGCTCAAAGGCGACGAAACACCCGAGCAAATAGAGGCTCTACGCCAACAGATTAAAGCCGAGGTTGAAGCTGATAAAGAAAAAGTCAAAGCCGCCGGCGGGTTGTATATCTTGGGCACGGAACGCCACGAAAGCCGCCGTATCGACAACCAATTGCGCGGCCGTTCCGGACGTCAGGGCGACCCTGGGACATCAAAATTTTTCCTGTCCCTTGAAGACGACCTGATGCGCATTTTCGGATCCGAACGCATGAGCATTATGTTGCAGCGTCTGGGACTTCCCGAAGGCGAACCGCTTGTTCATCCATGGATAAGCAAAGCACTTGAAAAAGCGCAGCAAAAGGTCGAAGAGCGCAACTTTGACATTCGTAAAAATCTGCTCAAATACGACAACGTGATGAATGAGCAACGCAAAGTTATTTACGAACAGCGCAAAGAATTGATGGAAACGGACGACGTCTCCGAAACCGTGACAGACATGTGCCATGACCAGATTCGCAACGTCATTTACAAAGACATTGTTTACGGCTCTTCGCCCAAAGAATGGAACGCCGAGGCGATCAAAAACGATTTGGCGCGCTTGACAGGGCTGATTATGCCGATTGAAGAATGGATTAACGCTGACGAGACAGACGCCGAGACCTTTGTCGAAAAAGTAACCGACGCCGTCGACGCCGCCCAAAAGGCCAAAAACGCCAACGTGCCGAAAGACATTTTGAAACTGGTTCGCAAATCAATTCTGTTGCAGGAGCTTGATACTTTATGGAAAGACCATATTGCCACCTTGGAATATATGCGCCACACGATTGTGCTTAGGGCTTATGGGCAGAAAGATCCCTTAAACGAATATAAAAAAGAGGCTTTCAATCTCTTTTCGGATATGCTCAACCAGCTGGGCGAAAAAGTTGCGTTCATTATGCTGCGCACGGTTATTCAACAAAATTCGGCCTCTGATTTGGAAGAAAAGAACTCTCGTCCGGCTGAAATGAAAGAAGTTCACGAAAGTCCGGTTAACCTGCTCTCGGGCAAAGCCGAACAAACACCCGAAGAGCCCGAAAAACAAACGCCGTTTATCTATGGAGCGCAAAAAATAGATCCAAAAGACCCAAAGACATGGGGCAAAGTCGCCCGAAACGATCCCTGTCCGTGTGGAAGCGGCAAAAAATATAAACATTGCCACGGACAATTTTAGTCCTTTTCTAAAAAGCCCTGATGAAAAATCAGGGCTTTTTATTTTTTCTTAGTAGAAGAATTTTCATCCAAACAAGGCAAGCACGCTCTGGGCGGAATTTGCAGCAAGGGAAAGAGCGTTGGTGGCGAGTTGCTGGCGGGTTTGGAGCGCCAAATAATTCGCAGATTCCTCGTTCATATCAGCCAAAACGAGATTATCAGCCCCTGTTTCCAAAACATCTGTCAAAGCCTCGGTAAAATTTTGACGTGTCTGAATAATACTGTAATTGTTGCCTAATTCTGATTGAAATGTGCGAATTTTGTTAACCGCCGCCAAGAGCTCTTGAATTGAGTTTGCGATATCTCCCTGCGTTGTCCATTCAGCTTTGGTCAGTCCTAACGCGGCGGAACTCATATCCTTTCCTTGGACTGTTAGTTTGTTGTTTCGGGTTTCGTTGAACACAACGTCCAATTTTTCATTTTTGAGTAAATTAACGCCTTGATATGATGAGTCATTAATTAATTTATCATACTGCTCAAAAGCTTTGTTATATTGATCGATGAGCGAGTCAGCAATTTGTCTGGTCGACGTATCTGAAGAAAATGTATTTGTAACTTCAATCTCACCGCGGGTTTGAAGCAGTGAAGAGAATATATCGTTTTCAAGGTTTTGAATCCCCGTAATGTCTATATTTCTATTGCCCCAATATGTCACTTTAAACCTCCCGCCATACGGATTATCCGGATTAAAATTCCCCGTGCCGAAAAATGAGCTAAACGTCAAGTCCCTCAGGTTGATAATTGTCGCATCGCATCCGTCTCCCGAGACGGCCGCAATCACGCCGACGACCTTTTTGCTGCCGTTGTAATCCGCCGCCAAACCCCACGTTTTATCTTCATACATGACGTCGCCCACTTTGGGCGCCGTTCCATCCGCGGACGGATTAAAAATATTTTTTAAAAGCTGAGAACAACGCATGGCGCCCGTGAAATCCTTATAATAGCTTTCCAAGTCGCCATCACTTCCGTCGATCCTCCATGAAGTGCCTGAAGTCTCCTCAGACGAGGACCAATAAGGAAAGGAGCGGAGAGCTGCCGCATCAACACCTTTGGTAGCAAGCGCATTCAAGGCGTTATTGATAAGGAGCATCTTATCGCCTATAGCACCGGTTAAGCTGCCTCTGCCCGTTATTTTGCTAGTGTCTGTGCCGTAAAATTCCATCCACTCGCCTATTGAAGGCAAATACCATTTACCTTGGCCGAAGTCGCCGTTTTTGTCACCGACATAAAATTGGCTTGCTGCACTGGCTGCCAGTCCGGCTTCTCCGATTTGGTCGAGAATGGCTTTTGTATTTGCTTGTCCGTCGTAAATCTCCATTGCTGCAACATTGCCATTGGCAAGTCTTTGCGCCCCTGTGCCGCTAACCGTAATTCCAAAGGTATTATCTAACGTCAATTTACCGCCGTTCAACACCCTGATACCGGCAACTTTTTCTCCTGAGGCGAAAATTTTCAAATTGCTAATGCTTGCACTGTTTCCGGTTCCATCTATCTCTATGGCTGATTTACCGGATTCTGTAGCAGTGTAAGAGATTTTGTGCCCGTTGCCGTCTAAAGTCACATTCGCCGCTGTGATACGGAGCTCAGTTGTTAAGGTAATGTCGCCTGAAAGGACAACTTTTGCGCCTGCGGCAATAGCGGCTTGAAGCTCTGCCTCTGTGCCAACGGCCGTATAGCCCTCGGCGATATAATCTTCTATCGATTTGCCCGCTGTCGTCCCTGAACCTGAGGCACTGCCGATTTGGCTCAAGGCCTCGTTTGCAACGGCCGAGGCTTGTTCGAGGAATGAGGCACCGCTTGTCAGGCCTTGCGTCGCCGCTTGGATTGTTTGTATCCCCTGTCCCATCGCGTCTAATAAGGCGTCTAAATCCGAGGCTCTGTTTGTGAGAGCTCTTGCTTGATAATAGCTTGAGGCATTATCAATTGCGGAATTGACTTTCTTTCCTGTCGAAAGCCTTTCCTGTGTCGTGTTCATTTGTTTGGAGATGTTTTTCAGGCTGTTTAAGTTGCTCCGCATTGACGCCGTCAGCGTGATACTCTTTACCATATCACACCTCCGATTTTACAAAAACCGTCATGTTCGGGCTTGACCTCTCTTTTGTCATCCTCGTGCCCGAGCGCAAGCGAGGAATAGACACGGGGATCCAGGAAAATTTTGATTCCTTGTTCGACCTGGATATTCGGGTCAAGCCCGAATATGACAGAAAAGGAAATCGGCTCCGCCTCGGGCACGAGAATGACAGAAAATTCTTCTGTAAGCCTAGAAACTGTAAGGGGGAGGGTAAGACGAGGCGTGTGCTTGAACCACCCGCGGCGCACACCGCAAGTCCGTTCAATCCGTTGATGTTATTTCCTAAAATCACGCCTAGAACCTCGTTTTTACACCTCAAAAGGAGAGCAAAAGTTCTCCTTTTTACTCTCCTTTTAACCTATTATCTTTCCTCTCCGTTTCAATCTGTTTCGAAAACTTATGCAGAGATTTTTTAACCCCAAGCAAAAACAAACTGGGTTCGGGCTTAATTTACAACTTCTTAGTGTTGGCGTGCAAAGAGTTAAAGAATAATACGGGTGTAAAGCAGCGGTAGCGTTCAGTCGTTTGCCGCCAACACTTAGAAAGTAAATTCCAGCCCGATGACTTTTGGTTACTTTTGGTCACTCAAAAGTAACGTAAAACGATGCTCAAACTTTCACCAAAAAATAATTTGGAAATTTAAATAAGGATTCTTTGTTTCACCTAGATTTCCGGGTCAAGCCCGAAAATGACCGATTCTTACTTTTCCGTCCCGAACAAATTGCTCTCCTTTTGAAAAAAGTCTGATATTTGGAGCGGATAGAAACAAAAGTCGGCACAATACACAAAAAAAGGTGGATAGCGTGCGCAAATAATAAGAACTGAGAAAACCGGCGACGGGAGTGTAGTTGAGCCTACATGACCGAGCCGGTTCTTCGATTGTTCTGTATTAGTTGCCAGCTAGACGCCTTTTTTACTTAGAAAGAGCACCCTTCAAATTCTCCAAGCTCTCTTTGGCATCATTAATGGCTTTTTCCTGCTCGGCCTTTTTAGCGGCTTTATCGGCTTCGACCTGAGCTTTTTTGGCCGCCGCTTCGCTCTTCTGAGCCTCTATTTTGGCTGTGGCGGCATCGGCTGTTTCTTTGACCTTATTAGCGGCCGATGTAACATCCCATTCGGCATGGGCAACGGTTGTAAAAGCCAAAACAGCAGCCATAACGGCAAAAAACTTTTTCATAACAATTCTCCTTTATAAATTATAAATAAAATTGATGTTCAAACAATCGTAAACAGTATAGATATTTTTTCAAAAAACAGGAAAAGATTTTTTGCACTTTTTACACAAATAAAAAATGCTCAATCCCTCGGTAAAAGATTCTTTTTTTGCTGGATTTTTTGAAACGGCAATGGTATAAAAACCGCAGTAAAAGATTCTCGTTTACTCTTTTTGCCGGTAGATCAGGCGCTAAACCGTCTTATTTACAGGGCTTTTTTTATTTTGTTAACGTTAACTTCTTTAAGGATGAAAGATGTCTGAAGTAAAAATGAAAATGATGGATGGTAACGAGGCTGCCGCTTCCGTTGCCCACCGCATGAACGAAGTCTGCGTTATCTACCCGATTACCCCGTCTTCACCGATGGGCGAATGGGCCGATGCGTGGTCTGCCGCCAAACAAAAGAACCTGTGGGGCGTTATTCCCGAGGTTCAGGAAATGCAATCCGAAGCCGGTGCCGCCGGTGCCTGCCACGGCGCTGTTCAGGCCGGTTCTTTAACCACAACATTCACAGCCTCTCAAGGCCTTTTGTTGATGATCCCCAACATGTATAAAATCGCCGGCGAATTGAGCCCGTTTGTTATGCACGTTGCGGCGCGTTCTTTGGCTTATCATGCGTTGTCAATCTTTGGCGATCACTCCGACGTTATGTCCTGCCGCCAGACGGGTTTTGCAATGTTGTGCTCAAACTCTGTTCAAGAGGCTCACGATTTTGCGGCCATCGCCCAGACATCAACTTTGCGTTCGCGCGTTCCGTTTATGCACTTCTTTGACGGATTCCGCACCTCGCACGAAATCAAAAAGATTAAATTGCTCTCTGACGACGATTTGCGCGCCATGTTAGAGGGTGTTGATTATCAGTTCAACGCCAAGCACGCTCTGCGTCCTGAAGCGCCGGTTGTTCGCGGCACGGCTCAAAACCCCGATGTCTTCTTCCAAGGACGCGAAGCCTGCAACAAGTTCTATAATCAGGTTGAAGGCATTGTTCAGGAAGAAATGAACAAATTCGCCAAAATTTCCGGACGCAAATACAATGTCGTTGATTATGTCGGCCCTGAAGACGCCGAACAGGTTATCGTCATTATGGGTTCAGGCGCCGAGACCGTTGAGGAAACAATCGAATACCTCAACAACAACGGTTACAAAGTCGGCTTGATGAAAGTCCGCCTGTATCGTCCGTTCCCCGAGAAATCTTTCTTAAAAGCTTTGCCGAAGTCGGTCAAAGTCGTTAATGTTTTGGATCGCACCAAAGAGTCCGGCTCTATCGGCGAACCTTTGTATTTGGATGTTGTCGCCACATTGACTCAGGCTTTTGCCAAAGGCGAAATTGCCTCTATGCCGCGCATTTTCGGCGGCCGCTATGGCTTGTCGTCCAAAGAATTTACCCCCGGAATGGTTCGCGCAGTCTATGACAACGGTGCTTCCATGAAGCCGATTAACGGATTCTCCGTCGGTATCAATGACGATGTCAACAACACGTCCCTGCCCTTCAGCGATGATATCGACACCGAAGGCAAAGATGTTGTCCGCGCCGTCTTCTATGGATTGGGCGCAGACGGAACGGTCGGTGCCAACAAAAACTCAATCAAAATCATTGCCGAAGACGCCGGAAAATACGGTCAGGGCTATTTTGTTTACGATTCGCGCAAATCCGGTTCTATGACAACCTCTCACTTGCGTTTCTCGGACAATCCGATCAGAGCGGCTTATCAGATTAACAAAGCCGACTTTGTCGCCTGCCACCAGTTCCCGTTCATGGCAAAAGTCGATATTTTGAAAATTGCCAAACCGGGTGCCACATTCCTTTTGAACGCGCCTTACAGCGCTGAGGAAGTTTGGGACAAACTCCCCATCGAGGTTCAGCAGGAAATGATTGCCAAAAAGCTTGACTTCTACACAATCAACGCTGTTGAGGTTGCCCGCGAGACCGGAATGGGTCAGCGCATTAACACCATCATGCAGGCTTGCTTCTTTGCCATTTCAAACATCTTGCCCAAAGATGAAGCTATTGCTCAGATTAAAAACGCTATTAAGAAGACCTACTCCAAGAAAGGCGACGCCATTGTTCAAAAGAACTTTGCCGCGGTTGATGCTTCTTTGGCTCACTTGCACAAAGTTGCCTATCCGACAGAGGTCACCTCGACATTCCATCGTCATCTGCCTGTTCCGGCAGACGCCCCTGAATTCGTTCAAAAAGTCACCGGCGAAATCATTGCCGACCGCGGAAACGAACTTCCGGTTTCGGCTTTCAATGATGTTGTCGACGGCACATGGCCCACAGGAACAACTCAATACGAAAAACGCTGCATCGCGACCGAAATTCCGGTTTGGGATCCTGAAACATGTATCCAATGCGGCAAATGCTCTATAGTTTGCCCGCACAGCGTTATCCGTATGAAAGTTGCCTCGGAAGACGAACTCAAAAACGCGCCGAAGACTTTGAAATCAGCCGCTTACAAGGGTAAAGAATTTGCTGATAAGAAATTTATCCTGCAAATTTCTCCCGAAGACTGCACAGGCTGCGGCATCTGCACATCGGCCTGTCCGGCCAAAAACAAAGCTGATCCTGAGAAGAAAGCGCTCAATATGGATCACATCGAAAAACATCTGGAAGCCGAAAAGGCCAACTGGAAGTTCTTTGAGACTTTGCCTTATGTTAAACGCACCGAAGTTGCAAAGAATCTGCCCAAGACCACTCAGATGATTCAGCCGTTGTTCGAGTTCTCTGGTGCTTGCGCCGGCTGCGGTGAAACACCTTATGTCAAATTGTTGACTCAGCTCTTTGGCGACCGCATGGTTGTTGCCAATGCAACGGGCTGCTCGTCAATCTACTCCGGCAACCTGCCCACAACGCCTTATGCCAAAGATGAAAAAGGCCATGGTCCGGCTTGGGCAAACTCTTTGTTCGAAGACAACGCCGAGTTTGGTTTGGGTATGCGTTTCTCTATTGATCAGCAGACCTCTTTTGCCAAACAGCTGTTGGAAGGCTTGAAAGACAAAGTCGGCGCCGATTTGGCCGACAAGATTTTGAGCAACCCGCAGACAGACGATCAGATGATTGACGCTCAGCGCGATTTGGTTAAACAATTGCGTGCCAAATTGACCGGAATCAACACAGCTGAAGCCAAACATTTGGATAAGCTAGCCGACTACCTGATTAAGAAATCCGTTTGGATTTTGGGCGGCGACGGCTGGGCTTATGATATCGGCTTCGGCGGATTGGATCATGCCATTGCCAGCGGCAAAAACATCAATATTTTGGTTATGGACACGGGTGTTTACTCCAACACCGGCGGACAACAGTCCAAAGCAACCCCGATGGGCGCTTCGGCCAAATTTGCCACAGCCGGTAAGTCCTTACCAAAGAAAGATTTGGGCATGATTGCCATGTCTTACGGCAATGTCTATGTCGCTCAGGTTTCCATTGGCGCTAATGACGCTCAAGTCATCAAAGCCATGAACGAAGCCGAAGCCTATGACGGCCCGTCATTGATTATTGCATACTCGCACTGTATCGCTCAGGGCTTCAACCTGATTGACGGTTTAAGCCACCAAAAGGCCGCCGTTGAGTCCGGTTCTTGGCCGCTGTATCGTTACAATCCTGAAAACATCAAAGATGGCAAAGCTCCGTTGAGCTTGGATTCCAAAGCGCCGTCTAAACCGTTGTCCGACTATATGGCCAACGAAACACGTTTCCAGATTGTCAACAAACAGAATCCGGAGCGTTACGAAACTCTGCTGAATAAAGCTCAGGAGAATGTCAAAGAAAAACGTTCTCTGCTTGAATATATGTCAGAGTTCAAAGTAGCCGAATAAGGATACGCCAAACTTGCAAAAGCTCCCTGATAGAAATATCGGGGAGTTTTTGTTTGACTTTTGAGGGCTTTGATTTAGAATAATCGGCAGAAATAAATTAAAAATACTATAATTATGCACGAACTCGAGAAATTAACGGTAAAAGCGTTTAAGCACGTTACTTACAAAAGAGCCCTGGCTGATTTCAGAAGAAGCGGCTTAACGGGCGAGGTTAAACTGGGTTTGGCTTACCTGCCTGAACGGACCGAATTTGTTTGGTTTAACACCGATGATGGGATTCAAACCATTGATCCTGTCTTCCCGACATTTATCAATCCTCAGCTTTTCGGTTCTTTTGGGATTCTGATTACCGAAGTCGAAAACCGAAGCGTCTTCTACACCCGAAACACCATGTTTTTGTATCACGACAAAAACCTGTTTCGCTACAAAGCTTTTTTGAATGAAAAAATGGCTCTCCTAAAAGCAAAAGCCTGGGAGGTTCCGGCGGAAGCAGCATCTGTTATCGCTTTATACAAAATAGGCCGGACAAGAGAATTTGTCGCCTATGCCTGGTATATCGAAACAGAGGAGTGCTACTGCCATTTTCCGGTATTTGAAGATGATCTGCCGCTGTTTAAAGACCCCAAAGGCCAAGCTTATCCGTTAAGCTTTTTCGACTGGGAATATGTCCCTGTCGGAAAATCGATTATTCACGACAGAACAATTTTTCGGCTGTGCGAAGATGCTGATGACATGCTTCATCTTGAACAAGCCCCGATTCAGCTCTGTCAAACCTGAGGCAAAACCTCTGACACCCGTCAGAGGTTTTCTCTTTTTTGACAAAATTATTGACAAATTCATCTTTCAGCTTATAGTAAAAATCATAACAACAAATTATTAATTATAAGAATATGAGACCTATAGAAACATTCACCTCTGAAGATTGCAGATTTGCAACTCAGGCTGATGCTGAAGTCGGATTCAGAGAATTTGACATCATGAACAGCAAACCAAAGCCTTGTTTGCTGCACCTGCTCAATGAAAAGAAATATCATATGACGGCTTTCGGGTGGTGCACTAAGACAAATCATGACGGAGGAAACTATCTCTTTGCTTTTGAAGAAGATGAAGAGCTGATTAGCCTCGGCTTTCAACTTTCCAACATCCAAGAGCTCAAAGAAGGAGATGTTTTTCTGAATGAAATCGGCGACTACTTCAAAATCGGAAAAACAGTAAGCGGCTATTGTCTCAAAGAGATGACCGCCCTGCTTGACAAAAAAGATGCCGAAAAAGTTGCCAAACTCCGCGGGGTCAAAAAAGCCAAGATGGAACTCGGCACAGCTACCTGCACCATAGGCGCTTTTCCGGTCTGGTTTTCAAAAGAGGAAAATGGAGCGATAGCTTTCCCTGTATTGGGAGAATACTATCTTCCGCTTCTGGAAAACCAAGAAGACATCCGTGTTTCTCCATGGCCTGAAAGCATACAAGGCTTTACGGCAAGCGGACAGCTTTTCGAAGTCAGAAGAGAACCTCATCTGCACCTCAAAAGCCTGTCGCCTCACAAAATCCAAAACCTGCCCTCTTAAAAGGGGCAGGTTTTGCCTTTTTTATTTCAGATTTTCAGGATTAAGCCCTTGGAGCTCTTTCAAAACAAAAACCCCGTCTTTGCGAACCAAAACATCGTCAAACCAAATCTCCCCGCCGCCATGGGCTTTGTCCTGAATCAAAACCAAATCCCAATGCACGCTGGAACGGTTGCCGTTAAAAGTCTCGTCATTATACGAATTTCCTATGGCCATATGCAATGATTTTGCAATCTTTTCATCAAACAAAATATCAAGCATTTCCCGCCGGATATAAGGGTTAACCCCTATGGCAAACTCACCCATATAGCGCGCGCCCGCATCGACATCAATCTGCTTTTGAAGTTTGTCATTATTGGCGCGGCTCTCGGCTTTGATAATCTTACCATCTTGAAATTCCAAAAAGACATGCGAATAAAACACGCCGCCGTAAACCGTATCCGTGTTAAACTGAATATGCCCGTTAATCGAGGTCTTGACGGGCGCTGTATAAACTTCGCCGTCGGGAATATTCATATTGCCGTCGCACACAACCGCTTTCAAATCTTTAATCGAAAAGCTCAAGTCTGTATTCGGCCCTTTAATCCTGACCCTGTCCGTCTTATCCATCAGCTTTTTGAGCGGAAGCATCGCCTTGCCCATTTTTTTGTAATCTACCAAGCAGGCTTCAAAGAAAAAATCTTCCAAAGCCGCCCGCGGCATCTTGGACACAGCCGCCATAGTGTCATTCGGATAACGCATAATGCACCAGCGGGTCTTGGCGATTCGTCTGTCAAAATGGACTTTATTGTAATAAATATCCATATATTGACGCATTTTGGGGTCCGGCACATCGGCCAGCGCAAACAAATCATCATAGCCCCTGACGGCCACATAGCAATCCATATCGTCCATCAGGCGGGCATGCCATTGAGCATATTGCTCAATCTGCGCCGCCGAGGAATGGGTAATCAAATTTTTAACAAAAGCATTGTCATTGTAAAAGTAAAAAGGCGTCGCCCCCATTTTAACCGAAAGGCGGATAAATTCCTCAAACAACTCTTTGGTTGAGGCGCTGAAAGCCTCAATATAAATTTTATCGCCTTTTTTAAGCTTGACCGAATTTTTGAGAATATTTTCGGCCAGTTTTGTAATTCTCTCATCAATTTTCATCTTACAATCCTTTTACAAAATCATTCAAAAGCCTGACCCCGAACCCCGAAGCTAATCCGTCCTTGCCGGTCTTAACGCCGCTCATATCTATATGAGCCCATTTGACGCCTTTTTCAACAAAACGCGACAAAAACGCCGCCGACACAATGGCCGCCTCGCCGAGCGAAGCCACATTGCATATATCCGCAATTTTGGACTCCAACGCTTTGACATACGCCGGATTTAACGGCATCCGCCAAAGAGCATCGCCGCTTGAAACACCGGCCTTTTCAAGCGCCGCCGCCAACCTGTCGTCATTGGTAAACACACCGGCATAAGCCTTGCCCAAAGCCCCCTTCACAGACCCGAAAGTCGTCACATCGACAATTTTTTTAACAGGATAATTTTTCTGCAAATAAGACAACCCGTCCGCCACAATCAGCCGCCCCTCGGCATCGGCATTCATTATCTCAACCGTCTTGCCGCTGTATGAGATGCAGACATCGCCGATTTTAACAGCCTGCCCATCGGGCATATTTTCAACCAAACACAGCACAGCAATCAGATTTTTGCGCACGCGTTGAAGCGCCGCGCTCTTCATAAACGCCGCCACCGCCGCAGCACCGGCCATATCCATTTTCATGCTCTCCATACCGGCATTGCTTTTAAGACTCAAACCGCCGGCATCAAAACAAACACCTTTGCCGACAAGCCCCAAGTCATACGCCTCTTGTTCACGGTTTCCCTTCCAGGACATCACAACAACTCTCGGCTCGTTTACCGCGCCGCGCGCCACGGCCTCCACAAGCCCCAAGCCCTTGATTTTGATATCCCGCAGAGTCAACACATCTACATCAAGCCCCAGATACTCCAGCCGCTTGACGTCATCGGCCATGACCTCCGGCGTCAGATAAGAGGCTGGCTCATTGCATAAATCTTTGCAATAACGAACCGCCGTAACCATTGCCAAATAAGGTTTAAAAGCTTCTGCCGAAACCTTTGGCGCCTGACTCAAAACGGCCATGCTCTCAAGTTTTGGAAAATCTTCGGGCTTTTTTTCCGTTTTGTATTTGTCAAAACAATACGAACCGAGAAGAAGGCCATAGACCAAAGCCTCGGCCGATTCCGTGTCCGGCGTTTCCAAAACAGCGCGTTCATCTTCAAACAATTCCCTAAACAAGGCCGAACCTGTTTCCTGAATATCCAATGAAGACGGTGCTCTGCCAAGACCGACCAAAAGGATTTTGGATTTGCCGCCGTAAACCGTAACAAATTGCTTTTTTGCCCCCTTAAAACCGGACTGCACCACAGCTTTTTTGACTAAAGCCGCCTCTTCAGATGTCAAAAGAGTTGTTTCTATCGGCAATTCCTCAAACAGCGCAATCACTTTCGCCGCCGGTTGTTTGGCAGGCTTTTTCACAAATACGACTTCAAGCATCGGCTTTCTCCTTAGAAAAATCTGATATAAAGCAAGCATATCTCCAAATACTAAATTTTTTCCTAAATTTTCTGCACATTCTTGTTTTAAATATAGACTCTTGGACAAAAAAAATATATATTAATAATAATTCAAGCGGAGGATTACTTGTGAGCAGAGCTTCCTCAAACAAACAATACCTTTCCGAAAAACGTTTTGTCGCCTCCATCAGCGATAAGATGGAAGCTTTCAGCCACGCCCTTTTTGTCAAACGCGCCTCCACATTAATCGATGGACGTCCACCCAAAAAATATCAAGGCGTTTCCAAAGCCGAGATCAGAAAACTCCGCCGCCACAAAGCCGAAGATGTCAAAAAAGAAATTGACAGCTTGTTAAGGTCTGTCGGTCTGACCCCGCATATTCATAATCCGGAGATTCCTTTGGCCTCGCGTGAACAGCGGCTGGCCGTCCATTTTGACTTTTACGGAAGCTCCCCGCGCAATAAAGAGACCTTTGAGCTTTCGGAATCTTACCTCGCTGCCAAGCAGAAAAATTTAAATAAATTAGCACAGCGTGAGGGAATTGCCGTATTTCGGCTTTATGAAATCGAAGAATATCGCTTGAACGATTCGCCGGTTTGGCAGGAACTCAGAAAATTTCCAAACTTCAAAAAAATGGGCTCCAAAATCGTCAATCAGCTTCAAAAAAACAATATTCCGCCTGAAATTGTTCCAACGATGAATTATTATGACTTTGTTGATGCCATGCTGATGCATGCCAAAGAAACAAAGCAAAAACCTTTTGAAGGATCTCGCTCCAAAAATCTCAAAATGTTTGCAGCCTGTTATGGCGAAGAATTTTCAAAAATTATGGTCTCGCTGCACTACAAGCAAAAACACGTCACACAAATGCTCGACCAAATGCGCACAGGCAAATGCCCAAACATTTTTGACCTTCATCACAAACATAATATTACCTTTATGAACGAGTTGGACAAACCCGAAGAAATCAACAAATTTCCGAATATGCTCCTGACGTTCATTCATCCGCATCACCGCTCGCTGCATTTTCAACGCAGTTATGAGGTAGACAAAGATGTTATCTTTTTTGGCGGATATCACGCGGCTTACCAAATTCGTCGGGATATCCAGCGCGAAAACACTTACCTGAAAAAAACAGGACAGCTGAAGACCGATGCAAAAACTCGTTAAACAGCTCAAAACACTTTCCGAAGCCAATGCAGGAAAGCCCGTCAGCACAAAACAGATTATTTTGTGCCAGCGCAGCCTGAACGACAACGGCATTGCGCAAATTCCGGCGGAATATGTTGAATTTTTGCATCATTTCAACGCTTTTGCCTATGACGGCGGCTTCCTTTACGGCATTGCGCCGCTCAAGGGCTTTTTTATGGATATCATCGGCGAAAACCTTCTGGCCGATTTGCCTTTTCCCGAGACGACAATCGTTTTAGGCTCAGACGAATGCTGCTATCTGGTCTGGAATACCGAACAAAACCGCTATCAACTGATTGACAAAACAGACCAGATGGTGCTAAACACTTACACCGATTGCGCTGATGCAATCCGAGATATTTTGAAGATTGAAGATGACGACTAATATTTATACCGTAACACCCCAAACCATTCAAAAAGCCGCCGAAATAATCCGAAACGGCGGATTGGTTTCTTTTCCGACCGAAACAGTCTACGGACTGGGCGCCAATGCCTATGACGCCAAAGCCGTCGCCAATATTTTTGCCGCCAAAGGCCGCCCGACTTTCAATCCGCTGATTTCGCACATCGCCGAATTTGAAGCATTGGACGAGTTAGCCGAAACAGATGAGCGCGCCAAAGCTTTGGCTAAAAAATTCTGGCCGGGGCCTCTGACCTTCGTCCTCAAGCGCAAAGATTTTAATCCGGCGCTTGATTTGGCCTGTGCCGGACTCAAAACCATGACCGTCCGCATGCCGAATCATCCGACGGCACTGGCTCTGATTAAAGAATCCGGTGTGCCGATTGTCGCTCCGTCGGCCAACAGGTCGCAAAGCATTTCGCCGACAACCGCGCGCCATGTCTTCGAAAGTTTGGGATCAAAGGTTGATATGATTTTGGATGGCGGCGCTTGCAAAGTCGGGGTCGAATCAACCATCATCGACTTGACAACGCCGCAAGTTGTGATGCTGCGCGCCGGAGGACTGGCCAAAGAAGAGATTGAATCTTTTCTGGGCGAAAAAGTTTTGCTCTCGCACGGTAATCCGAATTTGCCGTCTTCTCCGGGACAAATGCTCAAGCACTATGCCCCAAAGATTCCGATGCGTATCAACATCACGCCCGAGGAGAAAAGACCTGATGAGTTTTACATTGGGTTTGGCACAGCAGACGGCAATCTCAACCTAAGCAAAAGCGGCAACCTGATTGAGGCCGCCGCCAATTTGTTTGCTTATATGCATCTGGCTGAGGAACAATCGGACTATCCGGCGATTGCCATGGCGCCTATCCCCGAGGAAGGGCTCGGACTGGCCATCAACGACCGTATCCGCCGCGCCTCTTACCGCTAGAGTTATTTTTCCTTAATGACAATCCGGTAGCTGTCTTTGGTCAAATAATACTCAACCAACTGCAGAATACCGAACATAAGAATATAAAGTCCGATAAGCGTCGAAACCGTAACAGCCCCGACAACCGGATAAGACAAAATAATCAGGCCGAAAACAGCCCCGACAATTCCCATCAGCAAAGACCATTTCCATGGGAAACCATAACTTTTGAGATCAAATGCCCCGATAATCTGCAAAATACCGATAGTCAAAAACCACAAAGCCAAAATAATCGGCAGACTGGCCGCTGTCACCCCGAGGTTGGTCATTAAAATAAGCCCGACCACAAGGTCAAATATCCCGACCAAAAAATACCAGCCTGATTTGCGGTTCATAGACGCTATCAGATAAAAAACACCGGCCACCACAAACCCGAGCCCGATGTAAAAAGCTAAAGCCAACATTGTGCCGAATGGATTAAACCAGACAAACAATCCCAAAACCAATAAAACAAGACCGGCAATCAGGTTACCGGTCGATGTTTGAACTTTAAATGAAGCCATTCTTTTTCTCCTTTACACCTGTATTCATAATATAGATATAAGAAGAGAAAATCAAAATTTCAAACCCTCAGTTTTTCAAGAGCGGCTTCTTAGCCTTAAGTCTGTCTTCAAATTGGAAGACAAGTGCGCCCCACAAGGCGGACAACGCCGACCCGCACAAAATTCCGAGCCTTATTTCTTCCTGCATGGACACAGGCAAAGAAAGTTTTCCGACAAACAACGCCATTGTAAAGCCGATTCCCGCGACAGAAGCCACGCCATAAAGGTCAATCAGATGAACATTCTTCGGAAACTGGGCAATTTTAAGCCGCATCAGCAACAAAGTTGTCGAAAAAATACCAACCTGTTTACCGATAAACAGCCCGAAAATAATACCGAGGGTCAAGGTATGCGTAAAGGTTTGCATCGTCACATTTCCGAGATACAACCCCGCCGACGCAAAAGCAAATACAGGCAAAATCACAAAATCGACCCAAGGTTTAATTGTTTTGCTCAATCTCTCAAGCGGAGAATATTCTTTTTTGCGCACACGCATCGGATAAGCCATCGCAACAACAACACCGGCAATGGTGGTATGGATGCCGCCGTTAAAGAAGCAATACCACAAAACAACACCGAAAATCAAATAGGGAAGAAAATTTGTAACTTGCATTTTGTTCAGAAAATACAAACCAATGCACGTCGAGCCGGCATAACCGAGCAAGTCAATAGACACCCCTTGATTATAGAACAACGCAATAATCAAAATTGCGCCCAAATCATCAAAAATGGCAATCGCCAGCAAAAAGATTTTGGCCGCCTGCGGAACAGCTTTACCGACCAACATCAGCACACAAACCGCAAAGGCAATATCCGTAGCTGTCGGAATGGCCCACCCGTTCATATATTGGGGCGTATGTCTGTTCAACAACGCAAAGATAATCGCCGGACACATAATTCCCCCGAGAGCTGCCAGTGCCGGCACAAGAATTTGCTTGGGATCGGACAAAAAGCCTTCCTTCATCTCGCGTTTAAGCTCCAGACCGATTTGCAAAAAGAAAAAGACCATCAAAACATCATTAATCCACCACTCCAGCGAATGAGAGAAAGTCCAATCAGCCACACCGACAAACAACGGAAGCTCCCAAAACTGCGCAATAGGCTCATGCAACGACGTATTGGCACAGATAATAGCCGCAAACATGGATAGAATCATCAAAATACCGCTGGTCATATCGCTGTTAAGAAATTTGGATATAAGATTTTTGAAAGTCATTTGGTCACCTGAGATATCAAAAGTTAAAAAAAATCATATAAATATTTAATAAAGAAAAGCCGTCTTTTAAAGACGGCAGTCAGGGTTACACACAAGATTTAGTCAACATAAATCACGTCGGCTGAAGCTTTATCCTGACATTCCTGCGTAATTTTTCCGGTTTTACGGGAAACAACCGTATAACATTTTCCCTCGGGTTCAACAATGTACACACGAGGCTTTTTTGGCGCGCGGCGTTCTTTATTCATAACCTGATCGGCAATCATCACGCCCGCGGCTGTTCCGACGATTCCCGCCGCAATATCCGAGGCATAACAGCCGTGGCGATAATAACGATGCCCGCAATGTTTAGCCTGAACAGAAGGCGAAACAAGCAAAGAGAGAAGCAAAATAAAAATGATTTTTTTCATACGGCACATTCCTTTTATTTTGAAAAGATAAGAAACTTTAGCATAATTTATCTCAAATCACAACAATTTCAAACCGGATATGCAATTTTTTTTAAATTTGGGATTGCATTTTAAAATAAATTGATATATACACTCTCTGAAATCACAGATTGATTGCGCTATCGTCTAATGGTAGGACAGCGGACTCTGACTCCGTTAATCGTGGTTCGAATCCATGTAGCGCAGCCATTAAAAAAGCACCCTTTAAGGGTGCTTTTTTAATGGCTTGCAATACACGATGAGAATCGCGAAGTGGTTCGGATTCGAGCCGCCGATACTTTTGGCGGCGAGAACGCATCAGCCACTTTAGGGGTGCGCTGGGCGTCAGCGCGCGCACAACCCATGTAGCGCTCTTATTTTTTTTGCACCCTTTAAGGGTGCTTTTTTAATGGCTTGCAATACACGATGAGAACCGCGAAGTGGTTCGGATTCGAGCCGCCGATACTTTTGGCGGCGAGAACGCGTCAGCCACTTTAGGGGTGCGCTGGGCGTCAGCGCGCGCACAACCTATGTAGCGCTCTTATTTTTTGCACCCTTTAAGGGTGCTTTTTTAATGGCTTGCAATACACGATGAGAACCGCGAAGTGGTTCGGATTCGAG
>CAKQRQ010000011.1 GCA_934271465.1 uncultured Alphaproteobacteria bacterium
TCAATATAAGCCTTTTGTCCCGCAGGTGTTGTTGCATTTTGCGATAATTCGTTAAGCGTTGAAGCAACCGCTTTAGCTCCTTCGCTTGCCGATGATGAAGAATTTATGCTGTCCCAAGCTTCCGCAGTAGCCGCGTTTGCCGCAGATCCGCCAATGTCTGAAGCTACATCTGAGCCGCTGGCTTTGCCGGTTATACTTAAATAACCATCTTCTGTCCACTCAATATCATATCGGCTGTTTTCGGCAATTTTATTTTCAAAATCACCTGTTACCGTGCCATTTAAGAATTTAAACTTAGTATTTGCACCTTTATCAACAACTCCGTTATCCAAAGTAACATTCATTGTGGTGTCATTGCCGATGTTAATTGTTGAGGCATTGATTTTTCCGTAATTATCAGCACCTGAAACGCGTAAGGCTAATTTAGAATTATCTTTAAAATCAACATTTGTTGCTTCAACGGTATTTGTGCCGATGTCCAATGTTCCGGCAATATTCAAATTACCGATTTTTCCGGTAGTTTTGTCGTAAGTTAAAGTTCCTTTGTTAATATTGAGCGCTGCCAAATCTCCGATTGTGCCGGAAATAGCTTTGCTTAAACTATGATCCGCATCAAAACTCAACTTAGAATCTGATACATTACCTTCAACCAAAGCATCTGATGATTTAATGTTCAAATTACCATTACCGGAAATATCGGCAAGCAATCCACCGGATAAATTTATCACCCCATCACCTGTTAGATTGATGGTTGATTTATCATCTCCATTAATAGTTTTAAGGTTGGCTCCAGAATTAATATTCAATTCTCCACCCTTAATGTTAATATTGGCACCTTGAATAAAATTAGAGCCTTGAATTTGTGAATTCTTAATATCAATACCACCATCAACAGTAATTTTGCCTCCGGTAATATTGACGTTGCCATTTTTTTCCGAACCTATAGCTGCCCAACTATCTTCTGAAGTTTTCATGTTAATATTACCACCGGTCATATTAAAACCAAAACCTGCATCATCAGACAAACTACCGCCATTCAAATTAACAGTTCCATCAGATATTAAAATACCTTCACCTGTAAAAGTTACATCATTTTCTTCAGTCTGAGGTCCATTTATATTAACGGTTCCTCCCGATATAATCAATGCGGGTGAACTTTGGCTGCCTTTGTTAGCATGCAATCTGCCCTGATTAAGGGTGATTGTTTTGTCTTTGCTGACATTGATGACAGAATCTTTTGCGTAGGCCGTAAGATTATTATTACCATTAACAGTTAAATTATTATCTGCCAAATCAGATGTGGTTAAATCATATTTATCTCTTGTTTCACCGGATTCGTGATAAATATTTGAGTTATTCTTATCAATAATAACTTCAGCAGAAACATTTGAAGCACTAAACAGTGCCACTAATGCTGTTGTGATTAAAAGTTTGTTCTTCATATGATTAACTTCCTTCTCTTTAAATTGCAATTAAAAGAAAAACCACCTTTGAAAGGTGGTCGGAGAGTTCGAAAATCATATTGTTCACAATGACTCTTTTAGCCTTTAAAGCTATATTTTTTCAGAGATCAAGATATAGCTCTTGGACATACGCTAAAAGCTCCCCGACCATATCACTATGAATCGGGGATATATTTATCGTCCGCCATAATAAATAGCAGACAATTTGACGACATTATATCCTAACGCCGTGAACAATTTGAGCTTTCGACAGCTCTCTTGCACCCTAAGGTACTCAGAATATGGAAAACCACATTCAAAAATATCATACGGTAAATTATCTTAAAAAGAAACTAAAAAATAAATAATCTACTATTTTTTAACAAAATAATTAGTTCAGCATGTGCAGCCTCCAACCTTTAACATTCGAATGTTAAAGGTTAAAATATTTACTATTTGGAAAAATAATCTCAAAAAACTTTAGTAGAAATCCGCGAGATTCATATTCTATAAAATATGAGTAACGCATATATCCAACTCAAAAATGAGTTATCAATTCTCTATCCCGATGTTACGGACATTGAATTAAACGAAATGACTAACAATCTGATTGATTTTTATACAATGGCTGTAAAAGCTGTTTTGGATGATGATACAAAAGAATTTGCCATTGACGGCAAAAACTCTTCTTCATAACCTTATTTATTTTGTAAATTAGGTTAATTATTTGAAAAACCAGCAAAATATTAGTAACAAAGTCGTCAGAAACAGAAAATAATCGCTTACAATCCCAAACAACCGCGACATAATATTGTTATGTTAAATCAAAGGAGTATGTTTTAAATGGCAAAAAAATATAGATATGGAAAAGCTACACCATGCGAGCAAGCCATCATATTTGCTCGAGTATCAACCAAAGAGCAGGAACCTAATGCATCGCTGAAAGCACAAAAAGAAGCAATGGAAGATTATTGTGCTAAAAAAGGTCTTAAAATTGTTAATAGCTACAGGGTGACTGAAAGTTCTACCAGTGGAAAACGCGCCGCATTTCACGAAATGTTGGATTTTGTGAAAAAACAAAAGAAGAAAACTGCTATTGTTGTTCATTGTGTTGATCGTTTTCAGCGTAGATTTAATGAATGTGTTGAAGTTGAAAATATGCTAACTGACGACAAAACCGATATTCATTTTTGCAAAGAAGGTCTGATTTTGACTAAAAACAGTTCATCTTCCGATATTATGCGGTGGGATATGGGCATTTTATCAGGTAAAATGTATGTGGCAAACCTGCGCGATAATGTCAACCGAGGTATGAATTACTACTGGTCAATCGGTAAATATCAGACCAAGGCTCCAATCGGGTATCTTAATGTCAATAAAGTGATTGAGGTTGATCCTGAGCGCGCGCCTTTAGTTAAAAAGATGTTTGAGATGTACGCAACGGGTAATTACTCACTCACCGGATTGCAACAGTTCGCTAAAGAGGTAAATCTATATTCCAGACATAACAAGGCTCATAAAACATTGGGGCGAGAAACAATACACGCCATGCTGAAAAATCCGTTTTATTATGGCGAGATGGTAATTCGTGGTGAGAAAATGCCGCATAATTCTGAACCACTTATTTCTAAAAGTCTATTTGATAAGGTACAGGAGCAGTTGTCTGGTAAGGCAATTCATACGCAAACGCCGAAATATTCCAGCATACCGTTTGCTTTTCGCGGCTTGGTAAAATGTGCAAATTGCGGCTGCACGATTAGTTCGGAAACACACACCAAGAAAAGCGGCAGAGTTTACAGATATTTGCGTTGTGCCCACTCTAAAGGCAACTGTAATCAAATTTTAGTAAGTGAAAAGGTTTTGTTACAACAACTTAATGATGAAGTATTTAGCAAGCTAAAGCTCACTTGCTCAGTTGTGGAACCTCTGAAAAAATGTGTGCAGAAAAAATTATTGGAAGAATCGGAAGCCAATGCGGTGATGAAACGGCAGATTACTAATGAATTAAATCAACTGAATGCGCGCGAACAACGAGTTAAGGACTCATTTTTTAATGGTGACATCACACGAGAAGAATGGCAGGAAGAAAAAGGCAGTATCGCAACAAAGAAAGAGGAATTGCAGCGCACATCTGAAAAATATGTTGAAATAAGCAAGGAAATTACAACAACTATTAATGAGCTGTTGGATATTGCCTCTCTGGCCTATGATGTGATGAGTACAGCCAATCCGACACAACAAAATAAACTTTTGAGCTTGATTTTAAGCGAATGTTATTTAGATGGGCAAAATCTAGTCTACAAACTCCGTCCGCCGTTTGATAAACTCGTCAACCTCAAAACCGCCACCGACTGGTTTGACATCAACAAATCCACCATCGCCGAATATGAAAATATGACCGACAAGGTAGAGAGGTATAAAAGTTAAGCAAATATAAATTGATTTGCTCAACCTGCTGTAATAACAATACTAATATTGTAATATTTATGTAAAATCTGTTAAAGTCTATTCATATATTTAAATTTTAATTCATATCCCCAAAATATTAAACTGTTATTGCAAAAAATATATATTTTCATAAAATAAGAAATAAACAATTAGCAGAGAAACTCAATGATAGAATTGCAGCAGAAATATATTAAACAATTAGATGGTATTACACTACCATTACTATTGAACAAATTGATTACAGCGGAGTGTTTGTCTAATAATATTCCTTTAAATTCTGTTCATCTAACTTTGCCTGACAGGATATCCATACGAGATGGTGGTGCTGATGCCATTTTTAAATGTGATACACCAGTATCTACTGATTTTTTATTTTCAAATGACATGATATTTCAGGTTAAAGCCACTTCTAATATAAATTTAACCTCAGAAGTGAAGAAAGAAAATATCGCTGCACATATAAGAAATGGCGGGGCTTATGTCTTGTTTTGCAATAAATTGTATAGTGAAGGGTGTTATACAACTAATAAAGAAGATGAATTTAAGAAGCAAATTGCAGAAGAATTAAACATACCTACAATTAATGTCAATTTTAAATTATACGACCATTCCCAAATGGCTAGTTGGATTGGAAGATATTACCCAATAAAAATTTGGTTGCTACAAACAATTGGTGCATATAGCGGTGTATTTCAAGATTTTGAAAGATGGCAACAGGACAAGAGCTTGCAAAATCCACTAAAAACAAATGACAACTTAAATCGCTCAATTGAAGATATTGGCAGTTGCATATGTTCAAACTCAATTATTCGTATTGAAGGGCAATCAGGAATAGGAAAGAGCAGACAGCTTTTGGAGGCTATTAGGAAACATAAGGAAATACAGAATTTAGTATTATATACAAATCAAATAACAAATCGTTTTAATGATATACGCGATGAGATAAATTTAATAATAGATAACAAACAAAAAGCTTTTGTTATCTTAGACGATTGTCCATATAAAGAATTTACTCAAATTAAAAAAGAATTAAACACAAGTCCCAATAACATAACTTTTATTTCTTTAGACTATGAAAGTGAGGATAATTATAGTAATAGGCCGTTAATTCCGTCTGAACGAATAATTTTATCACAAGTTGATGATGAAGTGATAAGAGATATTCTTGTAGATAGCCATGGCGGTATCGATGAAAACGAACTTCAACACTTGGTCGAGTTGTGCGGACAAAACCCAAGAATGGCTATGATTCTCAATTTATATTCTGATGCCTTAGACTTTTCATCTTGCATTGAGTCCGAAACATTAGAAAAAATGACCCAAACACACAGGGAAGATAGAAAATTCGAAAATTTAAGAACAGTTCTAGAGGTTTGTTCTCTTTTTAAAACTATTTATTTTACACAAGATAATGATAGTGAATTATCACAAATAGCCTTACTTGCAGAACTTTCCGAAAGTGAGACCCAAAGATGTTTCAATCGATTAAAAAATAATTTAAGAGTAATTCAAACTCGTTATGAGTTTCATTACGTTATACCTAAAGTATTGGCTTTTCAAATGATTCTTTCTTGGTTGGAAAATTCTCCATCCTCTTTAAAAAATAAATTGAATGATTTACCTGTTAGAATGAAACAATCGTGTTACGAGCAATTGGAATGTTTAAATGTATACCCTCAAGTTAAATCGTTGGCGGAAAAATTACTAGTCCCTTTCGCTAAAAGAGAGATGCTGAATTCCAAATTTGGTGCAGAATGTTTTTTAAGATTATCAAATATTGTCCCTGGTGTAGCTTTAAAAAAGTTACAGGAAACATTCTCCGGTTTCTCTCGAAATGATTATTTGCAGATAAAAGAAGGGCGTAGAGCAATAGTATCAAGTTTACAAGTTATTGCTTTTCATGAAGAATACTTTAAGGGGGCTGCAGAAATAATGCTAGCCTTAGCTGACGCGGAGAATGAAGGCTGGAGCAATAATGCAACAGGAGAATTTATTAGCTTTTTTAAACTATGTCTAGGAGGAACAACTTGTCCAGCATCAAAAAGGTTATCTATTATTAAAGATGTGTTATCCGATGGAATTGAGAATAAAGTAAACATTTGTTTAGATGCTTTGGATAAGGCGTTATCGATAGACCATTTTGTACGAACCTCAGGTCCTGAAAAACAAGGCTCAATAAAGTTAGAGGATTGGAAACCGCATACTTTACAGGACATACAAACATATATAAGTGCTGTATTAGATATTCTCAAAGATTTAATTTTAGATACATCTTTTGTTTTTAGGCAAAAGGCCAAAGATATTATAGGTCAAAATTTACGCTGTATATTACAATATCATAATATTGACGTAGTTATCTTCTGTCTTATAAAGCTAGTAGAGTTTGATAATACAGGATGGGATAAAATTCGTATTGCACTAAACCACTTCCATAAGTTTGACGAAAAAACCAAAGATTTTACGCTTAAAGAGGTGGAAAAAATAAAAATGCTGGAAAACATCTTATCTCCTAAAACTTTGGTTGAACAAGTTCATTTTTACCTTTTATCTAAAGCAAGTTGGAGTATCTATCATGACAAAAAAGGAAACGAAGAAATTGTAAATGAATATGTTTCTTTATTACTTGATGATTTAGAAACATTATATTTGTTATTATCAGATTTAAATGAGGTCAATAATTATCGTGTTTTTTTATTAGGAAGAAAATTAGCTGAATGTATTTCTGATGATAGAATCAAACAAATTATAGATAACTCAATAAATGCTTTGTTGTTGCTCCAAAAAACAAAACAATTAAATGGTTGTAGTTTTTTATCTGGAGTAATGGATGGGGTAAGTGATGCGTTAACTGATAATTATATCAAAAAATGGAGTCTGCATAAAGAAACGGCAATTTTTGTTTTAATGATGTCCAGAGTAATTAAGTACAGTACATTTCGCTATAATCAGTTAATCCAAGTCATTGATAAATATGATTGGGATGAGTATCTGTATTTTTATATGCCAATAGTCGGCAAAAGTTCTTATGCTAAGGAATATGATGATGTCTTTAAGTTAGTAGTTTCACTAAGGAGAAAATCGAATAAAGGTAGCTTGCAAGCGTTAATAATAATCTTTCATAGTATCTTATCTAATAATAAAGAAATACCAGAACCGTTAATTCAAGTAATTTCTGAGATAATTAACGACTGGGATACCATAAAACAAATAGACAATAGTGGATTATACAATTATGAATGTAAAAAATTGTGGAATTACTGTTACAATTTGCTTGCTGCCAACGATAAATATAATGTTCTATCTCAAATTTTACAGCATATAGTAAAAGATGATGATACTGAAACAAGCATGAAATATTTTGCAAGTGACTTAGTCAAAGAATTATTAGCAAAACAAAGCTTAATTGCTTTACAGGCTATATTCGATTTTTGTTCTCAAAATCATTATAATTTTATTTATTTTGATATTTATCTTTCTGACAATTTTGATGGCAAAGAAAACTCTTATATTGATAATTTTAGTTGGGATGTGCTTAAAAAACTGATAGATAAAAACAAAGAGTTTGGTCTGTTTGTGGCAAAGAGTACAGCACTATTTGAAAAAGATAATATTAGTAATAACTTTAAAAATATTCTTGAAAATTATATAGAGAATAAAGATATTATGGAGGAACTGACAGGAAATATATATAATTTTTCTTGGATGGGAAATGTCAGCGACTATTATAGAAAAGTAAAAAATGCTCTTGTTCCACTTTCTGAACACTCAAATAATCTTATCAAAGAATGGACTAGAAATATAATTAGTACATTGGATGAGCGCATAAAACAAGAACAAAAAAGAGAAGATTTATTGAAATTAGGGCTACATTAATAAGCATTACAAACATATCCCATCTTTTATATTTGGAAAGTTACAAAATATATGAAACCTGTTCGTAAACTGCGAGGTAAGCATCACCACTTAAAAAAAGCGCCATTGAGGCGCTTTTTTTGTGCGTGATGCGCAGCGAAGTTATCATTGCAAGCCAAATTGATTTGAGCGATGCAATGATTACGCAGCAAGTGACCGACGCGCAGTTATTGAGCGTCTTGTCAAAGAACGCGAAATTACTAAGCCAGACACCAATGCAAACGGCAGGTATAAAAACTGCCGTTTTTCTTTTATAAATCAATCACTTAACCGAGTTCGAATGTTGTAAATTTGAAAAAGTCATTTTGGGAGAATTTTCCGAACTCGTTTGATGATGTTTCTTTATTTTTTCAATGAGTTGAGAGAAACTATCTTATACTAGATTTTTTTTGTATTTTGTTCCCCATTCTGCCATTGTCATGATTATTGGTTGTAAAGATAACCCTGTTTTATTAAGACTATATTCGACTCTAGGTGGAACTTCTGCAAAAACTTTACGATCAATCAGGCCGTCATTCTCCAGATTACGCAGGTTTTCTGTTAAAACACGCTGGCTGATACCAGTTAAACTTTTGCGCAGTTCGCCGAAACGTTTTGTTCCGCTGAGCAAATCACGAATTATCAGCAACTTCCATTTATTGCCTATTAGATTAATTGTTGTTGCAACCGGACAATCAACAATTTTTTTATTTGAAATCATCTTATTTTCTCCAATAGTTACTTTTTGCATACTTTATAATAAAATAGTGCCTACTTTACATTTTAATCTAAATGTCATTATAAAATTATTGTTATTAAATGCAATCTTTTTTGGAGAAAATAAATGAAAGAAATAATTGTAAAAAATTACTATAAAATTCCAGCACAAGTACAAAACCAAGGCAATAATCAATTTAGCGTCAAACCTATTATTGAAGATATTACCAAATGTTCAGCCAATTTTGTGGAGGTCGAACCCGGTAATTTTGCTTATGGTTACCATTATCATGAAGAAAATGAAGAAGTCTTTTACATTATCAGCGGCGAGGCAACGGTCAAAACGGAAAAAGGCGATATTCATCTCAATACCGGCGATGTTATTTGTTTTCCGGCGAATATAAACGGTTCGCATGTTATCTCGAATCCTTCCAAAACCGAAAAGTTGGTTTATTTGGATGTCGGTACAGCCAATAAACCGGATGTTGTTCACTTTACCGGAACAAATGCCGGAATGGTTATTTCTCATGAGAGTATTTTAAATTTTACAAAATAAAAAATAGCTCGTGTTGTGTGAGTTAAGCATCACCAATGCAAGCGGCAGGTATAAAACCTGCCGTTTTGCTTTATTTACCAAGCCTTTCAGCGAGTTCGGAATCGCAAAAACGGCTTTAGTCGTTTTAAGATGTCGGCGAAGTATGAGCCGCTCCGTTAGGGCGCACAGTGCGTCAGCGCGTGCGCAATGTATTATTTTTTGAAAATCGCCTTTTCGGGAGTTTTTCCGAACTCGTTTATGCAAGTTTCTTTGTTTTTCAAAACAATTACACAAGTTCACATCCGGTTAGGTCTCTGGGATTTTTTGTTAATAAAGGTTAAATTTTATCAACGTCGTATTCCTATATTCCTTAAAGTTTGATTAACGGTTTTATTAACATTAATTTGTTGTCTTTCATTAGCAAAAAATCTATTTCCAGCCTTTACACAATCTGGGCAAATCGGAGGCAAACCTTTTCTTTTGCAAGCTAATCTGGCTCTGGTTATATCGCTGAAATCTCCATTAACTCTTTGTTGCATAATACAAAGACCATCTTCGTCAGTACAATGAGTTCCATAAATATCGGCAGAATTTTCCCTTCCTTTATAGGTAAGACCTATTACATGGCCAAATTCATGCATTAATACAGTTTTGAAATTTTCACGATCAATGATGTTGCCAGAGTCGTCTGAAAATCTGTAGGCAGAAACGACACATCCAATTCCTTCATCCCCCAGCCCCAAACAGTAATTCATTTCTTGACAGGGATATAAATCATCTTTGGTGATTAAAATCGTAAATTGTGGAATTTCTTCATTTGTTGGATCGGTCTGCATGGTTTGAAATAATGTGCTTGCATTTAACTGATTAGGACGACCGTCTAGGATAGCATCTTTTTTGGCATTTTCAATGTGCCAGCGTGTACTTTTATATGGAGCAAGATAAAGTTTGCCATTTTCCGGATATATATATCCAGTGTCTTTCCATGCACCTAAATTCGTGATTGGATAATCATTTTTATATTGAGGAAAGCAAGCCATCAATTCCTTTATGGCTTCAACAGCTATTTGATTTGCCTGAGGATTGAGACCATCTTGGCTGACAATAAATATATCTTTTTGCTTCATAAACGTTATCTCCCTAAGTGTATAATATACCATAATTTTATGTAAAAAACAAGAAGTTTCAGTTCGTAAACTGCGAGGTAAGCATCACCAATACAAAAGCTCCCCTTGCGGGAGCTTTTTTTATGGACTTTAGTTAATTTCAAAATTTATTCCTTAAAAACTTATTGTCGCTATTGTTTTTTTACAATAAATTTCCTATATGAAGTTATGATAGCGCTATCATTGTGTTAATTTTTTTAAGAAGGATAAATAAAAATGCCGAGAAAATCAAATAACTATGTTGGTAATTGCTCAATTAGAGGTGTTATCAATAAAGCTTACGAAATAGCAAAAAAATCTAATGCACAAAATCCAGCCAAAACAGGAAATACTGTGGGAGATTTAATGATTGGGCGCGTGCCAATCATTAAAAACTGGAATAGAGGTTTCAATTTGGGAAAAGCAGGATTTATTGTTCAACAAACCTATAATGAGACTTGCAAACGTAGAAAAAAGTGATTTAATAGATAAAAAAGGAGGTAATATGAAAAACTTACTACATCAGATTTTAATGTTAGGAGGTATTTATTTTATTATCTCCTTTATATTGTCATTTACCGAAAACATAATTGTTGATATGTTATACGCTGGTGCTCTTGTAATATTCATCATACTTTTTATCATTTTATGCTTCAAAAAAGGTTTTGTTTTTCTGAATAAAATTGATGAAAATTACAAAAAAACAACAAATTACTTAGTTGCTTTGGGATATGTTGAGTATTTTTCCATTATTTTCGGTTTTATTCCCTCAATAATTTATGGATATAATGCGGCTATGGCGCAATATGAAGGAGTTGAATATTCATCTTGGCTATCTATTTATAGAATATATTTACCTTTTATTACATTGGGATTAATAATCATAGCTCTTTTATGGGCAACCTATAAAAGTTTTATAAAAAAGAACAATTAGGATATTTTTCTAAAAACGCTTTAGTCAATTTATAAGTCTGCATTGTTTCCGTATAATACTCTTCTGAGAGTAAAAGTTCGAGATTCGTTGCATAATTGTCACCAATACAAACGGCAGGTATAAAAACCTGCCGTTTTTGCGCCGCTACGAAAGCTGAACGCTTTCTACTTGCGCGAACAACTAACCTTTGCAGCGGTCGTTTCTCCCTCGCAAAGCTAAGAGAAGTTTCTTTATTTACCAAGGCTTTCAGCGAGTTTCTTTGTTTTTCAGCGTGTTACACAAGTTCACATCCGGTTAGGTCTTTGGGATAAAAATTAAGCCATTGAAAGATTTTAACTGCATGGCCGCCGATGCTTTAGATTTGAGTGTATTTGCTGACAAAACTTTTGACATAGTGTTGAATTTTGGACCTATGTATCACTTGTTTAATCAGAAAGATAAACAAAGGGCTATGGATTAGAAAAATATTTATTTCTGTTCAATTCTTGCGCAAAAAACATTTTCAATATTTGTGAAAATCAAATTGCAAGCATAAAAATCTGCAATACATTTGACGATGGATAACCCGATACCATTTCCTTTTTCATTTTGTCCGGCAATTCGGAAAAATCTCTCACCCAATTTATTTAAGTCCTGTGGAGCTATATTTACCCCTGTATTGCGCACCTCCAGATAATTTAATCCAATAACAATTTCTATATCTGCTCCTTGCGGACTGTATTTGATTGCATTATCCAAAAGATTGCGCACTATCAGCTCGGCCAATGACGAATTTCCTTTATCAAAAGCCCCTGCTCCGTTACCGGTTATTTTAATCACAAGTTTTTTGGCTGATATATCAGATTGATACGCATTAAGCATCTGTTCACATATCAATTTCCAATTTATCACTTCATAAATTTTTTGATTTTTTTGAAACGACGCTTCCACCCTTGATAAAGATAAAAGTTGCTCAACTAATCTTATTGAGCGCTCAATTCCCTCATCTAATTTATTTAACGCGGCTTTGTGCACTGCGCTATCATCCATTGAAATTCTGGCAACATCCAGCTGCACTTTCAAGGCTGTTAACGGCGTGCGGAGTTCATGAGCCGCATCGGAGATAAAACGCCGCTCGCGCTGCAAGACCGAATTTACTCTTTCCAGCAAATTATTCAACGCTTGAGTCAACGGACTGATTTCCAAAGGAATATTTTTATCACTAATCGGTGTTAAATCATCAGCCTTGCGCATAGCAATATCATTTGTCAGATGTTTGAGAGACTGGAGCTCAAAACTTATACCGCCAATGACAACCAATAAAAGAACAAGCAGCCCCACAGCCCACGGCATCATAAATTCTTCTAACATATCCCAGGCCATATCTTCGCGGTATTCCAATTCTTGGCCAACAGCTATCCTGAATTTTCCGTCAGTCGATTTTATCCAAATTAAACGCCAATTTTCTCCGTTGACTCTTTGTTTGACAAAGCTGCCATTCACATCTTGATAGGCAAAATGCTTGCCATTTTCATCATCATGAAAAATCCGGCGGCCGGAAGCGTCAAAAACTGCAAAACCAATGGCTTCATCTTCATCATCAGCTCCGCGAATATCATCAAAAATCTCGTCTGTTCTTTTTTGAGTATCCGAACTGATGCCGCTCCAGTTTGTTCCGGCTAATTGCCGCGCCATGGCCATTTGATAGGTATCAAAAAACTCATCAATTTTTTCTTTTGTTTCAGACCAAGCCATCACTCCTGCACAGCCCCAAACTGCACAGGAAATAAGGATAAAAAATAAAATAAATTTCAGTTTAAGGCTAATTTTTTTCACTTATCCTCCAACATATATCCCAATTTGTTTACTGTTTTTATGATGTCTTTGCCAAGCTTTTTACGTAAATGATGCACATGAACTTCGATTGCATTGCTGGATACATCTTCATCCCAAGAGTAAAGTTTTTGCTCTAAAACATCCTTGCTCATCAAGCGGTTTCGGTTGTGCAGCAAAAGCTCTAACAACCCGTTTTCTTTTGGCGATAAAGGAACTTCACACCCGTTAAGCATCACTTGCTTGGTATGCAGATTAAAACAAATATTACGATATGTTATCACTTCTCCGATTTCACCGCTTTGTCTCCGTATGAGGGCATTTAACCTAGCGACAACCTCTCCCAAAGAAAAAGGTTTTCCCAAGTAATCATCCGCTCCGAGATTTAGCCCTTTGACCCTTTCTTCAACATCATCTCTTGCTGTAAGAATAAGAATCGGCTCTTTGCATTTATGTTCTCGCCAATACCGTAAGATGTCCAATCCGTCCACTCCCGGCAATGTCAAATCGAGGACAACTGCATCATACGGCGACTGCAGCAAAGCTTCTTGTCCGTCTTTTCCGTTGTCAAACCAATCCGTCGTAAAACCGGATTTACTCAAGCCGGTTTTCAGCCCGTCGCCAATTAAAGGGTCGTCCTCGATTATCAAAATGCGCATATCTCAGCCTTATTTTTTCAGTTCAATCGTGTCGACATCGATTTCGGTAGAGAACATTTCTTTGTCGACCTCTCCTTTAATTCTTACTACATCTTTAGGGGTCACGTCAAGACCGCGCCAATTTTCATCATCAATTTCAACAGTAATGCTTCCTGTTGCATCTTTGAACAGATATTTTTCGTTTCCGAGGCTCTTTTCAATCTGCCCGTTAAGCACAACTGCGGTATCATCTTTCATTTGAAGGGCTTCGGCTATTGTTACGGGAGCAAGCTCGGGGCCTTGGAAAGCAGCAAAAGCTCCGGTTGAAAAGGTAACGACCATTGCCAAAGCTGAAACAGAAAGAATTTTATTCATATTATTTCTCCTAAATTAAAAAGTTTTTGTGTTTGTTTACAGGTTAAGTTCATCATTCTGAACTTAAGGAACGCTTAAGGCCTCAAAATTTTATTCAATTTTATTTTTAATGGTGGAAAAATATTGTTTTGATTCACACACAAGGCATTTACCGGTAAGGGTAAATGCCTTTTGTTTTTACTCATGAAATTCTCCGACATAGCGCGCTTTGGCCATATCCCAAGACTCATAATAGTCACTTGACAGAGAAGCAAGATTGTTTTCATCAAAGCCGACAATCCAGTTCATTCCATCTGCGCGATTAGCACGGGCATAGTAATGTCCCTGTTTGCTTATGTTGGTTACCGTTTTTATCTATCGCAGATGAATTTTGATAATCCAAATTGATTCCACTGATTCCAGCCTGTTCTAAAGTCAGTAGTTCACCCTCATCAACAACTCCGTTCCATCATCAATCTGTCCATTACCATTAATATCCCGAACCAACAAGCCATCATCTTTTCCTACCCAACCTGTAAATTATTAGAAAAATCAACATCTCTCCAAGAATCGATAACATACTGGCAAATATTTGTAAAATATCCTTCCTTGCAGGATTCTTTTTCAATTTTATCCTGAGCATCCACTAAAGATTTTAAACTTTGTTCTTCAGAAAAATTTTTAACAAAACTGAAAAACTCATCATTTTCTGGTTCATCTTGAATTAATTCATATGCTCCATTAATAAATTCATCAGAAAGTAATTGATTAATTAAGGTTTCGTTTAAATTATGAGATTGTAAAATGGATGTTAGAGCATTTTTCAATTCACTAGCTGTACTGTGTACCATTGGTTTTCTCCTTAATAAAAATTAAAGTTAAAATTCATTAAATATCATATTTCCTTGTACGTCCATAAAGCCTCTTATTCTTTTTCCTTCTACATCTTTGTAAGTAATACCTTTTTTATTTGTTATTTCTTTATTTGCCCCTGCTTTTATTAAGATATCCACGGCTCTATTATTATTTAAACTATATGCCCAGAAGAGCGGGGTATTTCCATCGCGGTCTTGGATATTAAGATTCGCCCCAACCTTTACTAAGTATTGTAATGGCTCTAGTGTTATTTCTTGTGGATTTGTAGCTGCGATATGCAATGGTGCAGTCCCTAAAGTTCCTGCTTTTGTATTTATATCTGCACCATTTTTAACCAAGAAATCTATAATTTCCATAAAATATGGAATAAATGTGCTATATGCTAATTTCATTGCATCTTTTATAGCTATTCTGATTTTTTCTCTTTCTTCTGGAGTAACTGAACCACATGGTTTAGACACAATTCCTGAAAAATTACATTCTCCAATATTGTTTTTTATTTTTTCATCAATTATTTTATTTGCATCAATTTCAAGATATTTAAGTTCCTGTGGAAGTGTAACCGCCCAATGTAATGCAGGCATTGAAAAATCTGGACAAGGAATCTCATTTATGTTGGCGCCTGCGTCTATTAATACCTTTATCTTCTCTAAAGCATACGTTGGATATCTTTGAGCATTCTTCCCTCTTGCAGAACTTCGCACTGCTTCATTTAATAAAGTACTACATAGGTAAACTTTATTTACATCATATCCACTTTGAAGAAGTTTTTTTACATCGTCCGGCGTTCCATTAAAAACAATTTCATGGGCTTGCTCATCACTAATTGCAGCTATTGCATTATGATTTTTGAAAAAGACATTTCCAAAAATCATTAAAAATATTAAAAATCCTGTTAACTTTTTCATTCCCTAATTTCCTTTATTTCACAATCTTATAAATCAAGCCTTTGCCGAGCATTGGCAAAGGCTTGATTTTGTTTTGACACATAACTTAAAATCTGAGAGCATCCTAAAACTGATAAAATTCATAATTCCTAAAATGGCTGAAGCTGTTACTTCTACAGTTTTTATAGCAACAGGATTTCCATCTTCATACTTTACCAAGCCATAACCACTATGTTTGCCATCGGGTAATAGGGATAAATCAACATTTCTTGAAAAAGCAACCAATTTGTAAGTCGTTGTCATAATGTTTCTCCTCGTTAAAGTTATGTAATAATGATGTTAGAAATCCAAAAAACGCCCGTATTTTGTTTGTAGGATTACTCCTAAACTAATAAAAATTAACACCCCAATCAAAGAAATTATTTTACCTATTTTACCAGATTTATTAAATTTATTAGCTGGTATAAAATAAAATATTATAGAGCTTAATGAAATTATTTGAAAAAAAATCAAATAATCAAATCCGTATAGATAAACAGGCCTAAAATCGTTTTGCACATTAAACGTGTTCAATATAAAAAAAATAGAAATGCATGCAGATATAAACGTAATAATCGGAGATATTGATATAAGCAAATTGATATATAAACACTCCTTTTTTGAACAACACTTCATTAGCAAATATGTATACAAGAATGTTGAAAACACACTAATCGCTATAAATGGAAATACATAACTTGAAAACCGCTTTTCCCAAAAGCAAACTGTTTCAATTAAACATAAAACAATAATAATCAAAAGAGTTTGAAATGAAATAACTTTTTCACTTGTCTTTAATATTTTATAAAAAAAACAGAAATAACAAATTATATTAATCCACACAATTATTAATATATTTAAAATGTTAGAGAAAAAAAATGGGGTATTAATTGAAACATCAGTTTGTTTACTCAATAAAAAAGTATTAAATATTATCCACGTTCCTATTAAAATAAAAATCCTAAATATACTATCCAAATTAAAATTTTTAGCCAGATATATTGGTAATAAAAAGAAAATAAGATATAGCGCTATTTGATAATGATTTGCTATAATGGCTAAAAAAATTAATTCCACTAAAATAATAATTTTGTGTGTCGAAAAAACATTTTTTTGCAACCGAGTTTTATCTTTCATTTATTCTTCCTTCATTTAAAAAATTTTTCTTCAAAACAAAAAACTCCCTCAAACGAATGCATTTGAACTGATCAAGCAGCTTAGCATTAGTTTCTATCTGTTCATATAAATCTTCCGGATTAGCCAAATTTTGTCCATTATTTTTCAGTTCAACTGTTTTATATTCTCTATCTTCTAACCACTCACTTGTTGGAGTAATCCACTGCCCATTTTCATAAACTTTTGATGGAACTATCCTATTTTCTCCAGACAATTCTGAATTAATAGGGAACCAACCATCTGCATAGCCACCTTCTACATCATCGCTACTGATAAAATTCATATAACTACCTGAACCTGCTGCTAAAACTTCTACAGTTTTTACAACAACAGGATTTCCATCTTCATACTTTACCAAAGCATAGCCACTATACTTACCAAAAAACACACCTTTTACATTTCTAGAAAGAGCAACTAGTCTGTAAATCGTTGTCATATCTATTTTCCACTTCAAAATTTAAAAAAATACTCATATTTTGTCTGCATGACTACACAGATACTAAGCAATAGCAATAATAATGCCATTGAAAAGACCTTTACTATTATACTTTTATTTATAAAATGCTTATCTTTCATAAAATAAAAAGTTATTGAACTTAAACTAATAACCTGAGAAAGATTTAAAAAATAATATCCCCACATAAAACATGGCCGTCTATCATTTGAAGATCCAAACGTCATTAAAACCGCTAACACTGTAAAAAATGTAAAAAAGAAAGTAATTATTGGAGCTATTGAAAATAGAAAATTAATGCAAAAACATGTTTTCTTTGAAAAACATTGTGATAAAAATACTATATAAAAAATACTAAATACTATACCTGCCAGAAAAAATTCTCCCAAATAGGGGGCGATAAACTTCCTATCCCAGCAGCCTATCGTTTCTATAGAAGATAATATAAGCATAAAGACTAAAGCTTTCTTATACGATATTTTATTAAATACATTTTTACTAACTAATTTATAAAAACAAGAAAAATACAATATGAAGTTACCCCATGCAATAAGTAAAATGTTTAAACTATTTACTGCGGCATTTGGAGTTGTAGTCTGAACAGGATTATTATAACCTCTTGACAACAAAAAGTAATTAAATATTATCCACGTTCCTATTGAAATAAAAATCTTAAATATACTATCTAAATTAAAGTTTTTAGCCAGATATACTGGTAATAAAAAGAAAATAAGATATAGCACTATTTGATAATGATTTGCTATAATGGCTAAAAAAACTAATTCCACTAAAATAATAATTTTGTGTATCAAAAAAACATTTTTCTGCAGCCAAGTTTTATCCTTCATTTATTCTTCCTTTGTTTAAAAATTTTTTCTTCAAAACCAAAAACTCCCTCAAGCAAATGCAGAGGAAGTTTTAAAAAAGTTTAATTTGATATTCAGAAGAAAACGTATCTGGATCATTACTGCTTTCCAGCCTTTGATCAAAATGGAAGTGATTTTATACTCCATATTCGTTTTCCTAAATATTAGAATTTTGTTATTATTAGTTTTGCAAACAAACATTAATTTACAATTAATTTTGCCTCAAATTGTGTATGGACAAGGCTTGTTTATTGTGCTATAGTTTATGGTGAAATTTAAATTTTTTTGAAATTATGAGACAGAAATTTATTGATGCGGCAACTTTGCTGCATGACACACTGAACAAGAAAACAGACTGCTTTCTGCCGAATGGTCAAATCGTCCGTGCGACACAGCTGGTTGCCATAGATGATGATATTACGTCTGCGTTCATTGCTTCGAGATGTTTTCATCTGATCCGTAGAGAATATGGCTACAGTCCAAAGGTTCTCTGCGTTGGTGGCAAAGGGCTGATGTCTAAACACACGCACGATGTGAGCGAGGCTGAGCTTCTGGCATACGTCTTGACCCGCTTGTCTGTTCCAAAAGAGTATATCGTCCTTCTGGATCAAGGCAAAAACAGCGGTGAAAATGTTCTAGCTGTCAAAGAAGTGACATTCCCGCAAGATGTTACTATCTGGTGCTGCACACAACGTTTGAGTCTGCGTCTGGAACGCACTCAAGCCCAGCAGGCGCCGGAAGTTAAATCTTACTGGTGTGTGCCGAGACAGAGCCTTACCGATGTTATGAGATATTACAACGGGAAAGGTCTGTGCGATGGACAGATGCTTCTTCATGAGCTGGCGTCCATTCTGGATCGATGCGTCGCTTATGCCGGAACATTCCAAAAGCCTTTGGAATTTGAGGTCAGCGATGAGGTCAAAAAAGCGGCGGCTTTGTTGGAGAAGAACTTCCGTCTGAAGCTTCCGCACAAAACACTGAGATCCTACTTCCAGCTGATTCGCCTTCTGTGCGCTGTGTCCTTGAACAAGACAAAAATGAAGGCCGATATGGAAGCTGCAATCAGGACAACAGCCGAAAACCTCAGAAGAGAAGGATTGATTCGTTAATATCCTTTGTCTTCTTTTAACCCCCGCGAGACTGATGAGCCGACCGTTTAACGGAAAGCTTGACACTCTGGCGGGGTTATTTTTTATTTGTCAATCTGCCGGATTACTCAGCATGGATTTCCAACTGCCACTGAAAAAGATTTTTGCATTTGTTCCGTTCAGTCATCAATTTCATTGTCAACCTTTCGGCTATCGGCTATTTTCAAAGCATTGAAAATGTCAAGGCGGCGACGGCTTTCGCCTTGTTGAGGGGCTTTGTTTTTCTGATTCCCGTGTTTTGGATTATGCCGCAGTTGGCCGGCGTTACGGGGATTTGGCTTTCTATGCCGGTTTCTGAACTAGCGACGATGCTGCTTATCGGCATCTCTTTTGTCTGGATGAAAAGACACAAAATTGCTGAATAAAGTGAAAAAGCCTTAAGACACAAAAAATCCGGGGCATCATCAAGATGCGCCGGATTTCTTTGTTCATTACCGCTATTCTTTTGCCGCTGTTGTGAGATGCGGTCTAAAAGATACACAACGGTTCCCTTTATACACAAGTGTATCCCCGACTTCCGCACAAGCCATCTGAGGATTATTAGCTAAGGAAAATACCTTAGTTTCCCCATTTGTAAATAGGACGCTGGCATCTCCATACTTAAAAGAATGGAAATACCCAAACTCAATACGAGCTATGACGCCCTTTACTCCTGTTCGTTGCTCATACAGAGCCCTTTTAGCTGCTCTATCTGAAGACGAACTGACGCTCCAACATTTAGCACCACCATCTTCGCTGATGATGTATTTCAGCCTATCGCCTACCTCCAAAGAGGCTATTTCTCCACATTTTGAGAAGGATGCAGACTTTCCGTCCTCAAAAAAGACTTCTGTCTTTTCTCCGTTCTCAATGATGCGACTCACGATTCCCTCGAGCTTAGGAGTTATTAAATACCCCAGCGGGACTGAAATAAGGCCTAACATTGCCACGCCAAGGGCTATTATGAAAGCCTTTTCAATTTTATTCATATATTCCCACATAATCTATTCCGGTTTGTTTCACGAGGGGTGTGCCTTTACACAATCCGGTTCCCTCTTTTATGTTATTATATAAAAAATTTCAAATTACGATGTTCTATCTGAAATATTTTAATACTCATAAACGGAAAAACAAAATCCGAAACATGACAAAAATATAACACAAAAAAATAGAACAAAATAATTTTTTATATACTTTAAGTATACCACACTTCCCCCCCCCGCAAGAATTATTTTATTAAGTAATTTCAATGTGTTATACAGATTTTTTACAATATAGCAACGACTATATGAATTTACGTTAAGCAACAAATAACGTTTGACAAGCCTCTAAAAATCGGATTAGATAACGCAAAATAATTTATTATTTTGTTTCAAACACATATCATTATGAAAGAAGAAATTTTACAAGAGATTGTTCAAACTATGCAAGAGCATAAGTTGACACTTAAAGACGTCGAGGCGTTTGCTAAGAAACACCTTTCTCCACAGGATTTGCCTGCCCTGCTGACAAATACCTCTTTTGATGTGCTGATTGATAATTATGGCACCCCAAAAAGGATAGCTTTTGACGAATGGACAGGAGAAACTGTGCTTGGAATATTTCCGTTTAAGGATGAGGATGTTCTCATACGCTCTTGGGAAACAAACCAAACGACGCCTCGTAAGAGGTTTAAGGAAGAGGATTTACCAACGATGGATTTGTGCCTGAGGATATTTCCGCTTCTTCCAAAGATTAATGAGATTTTTGCCCGCCTCGATCAACCGAAACTTCAGGGACGCTATTATGTCCATGGCCGCAATCACGGTTATCAAAACTGGATTGTTACCTTTGATGAGGAAACTTCTAAATTGAAGGTCGAATGGTTCGGCTCCTCTGTGATAGCAAAGCATCGCTATTTCACGCCATTTAAGGATTAATCTCTGAGGCATTTACCCTATAAAGGTAAATGCCTTTTTCTTTTAGCCGTTCCACAAACACGCGGTCGGCACAGCACGCAGATTATTTCCAAATTGAACAAAAAGTAAAATTGAAGCTGAACAAAATGTAAAATTGAAACCCGTCAAAAAGTAAAATAGCGAATATTTTTGCAAACCGGGGAAAATTATTTTGCTTTTTGTGCCAAAGCCAGTAAGATGATTTTTAAGCATATTTTGATACGGGAATAAAGAATGAAAGTTCTTATCATTGGGCCGTTGGGCGCGGGGAAATCATCGCTGGCTTACAGACTTAATAAGGAGTTTGGTCTTCCGAGGCTGAATTTAGACGAGGTTTGCCGCTCCCCCGCAGACGGAAGTTATTATCCGCAAGACGTGCAATTTGCCAAACTTGAGGCTTTTGCCGCGGCGCATACCGGCTGGGTCGCCGAGGGGTGCCAAAAATATTTGTATGAAAAATTGTCACCTGATTTGATTATTGATATGAGAATCAGCCGGCTGACTGCGATTTGGCGCTTTACACGGCGTTTTATCAAAGCTAAAAAGCTTATCGGCAAACAGATTGACGCCGATTTGCCCGTTCAGGCTTATCATTACCGCAAAATTACCTTGTCCAAAATCCGCAGTTATGACGCCATCAATCAGGAAATCAACGCCGAGATTTCCGATTTTTTGACACACGCGCCCGCCCCTGTTTTGACTTGCAAAAAGTTTAAGGATTACTCAAAGATTTTTAAGTATGTTGCACAGAGTAAGTCATAAAATTAAAGGAGAAACAATGCTCTGCTTCTCCTTTTTCAGTTAGTTTCTTGTGTTTGCGTTTGACCTTGTCTGGGGTGTTTTGGTAATTTGATAAGCTTTTGCAAACTCGGCTTTTTGTATCATTCTCATTCCTGAATTGTCTTTCAGGATATAGGCGCCGTTTTCTCCGGCTGTTTGAGGATGCCCTTCGGCGCCCTCAAATTCAACGCCCGCCGCGACATAAACAGCCTGCACGGCTTCTTTTTTCTTTACCGCAGAAAACACCATTCCCGGTTTGATGTCTTCTTTGGCCGGCGCGTCTTTGAGGCTTGCCGCAAAATTAACGTCGCTATCCCACAAATCAGCTTTTCCGCCCTCATTGACAACATTTTTGGATAAATAATCAATAAACTGGTTCACTTTGTTTTTTGTCATCAAAGCTCCCGGATTATCTTTCAGATATTGTTCAATTTTTTCTTTGCGGCCGGGGGCGTCATAACAAAGCAAAACGCCGTCTTTTTGTTTCAGAACCTGATCCGCATCATCTTTCGGATTTTTGAAAACCAACCCTTTGACATCTTCCATAAACGGGCCGTCGGCTCCCCATTCCTGTCTTTTGGCATCATCGGCGCCGGCAAAGCCGTATGCCGGAATGACAAGGCGTTTCATATCGGTCGGAACGGCCTCGATGGTCGGACGTTCAAACATTTTTGCGGCTTGTTCGTTGGTAATCATTGCTCTTTCCTTTCTGATTAGGTTAATCTCTATCTAAGGATAGTATGACATAAACCAACAATTGCGGCCGGACGCCTCAAGCGTAATTTTTTTGACAAATATATTTTGAAAAGCTTTGTCTTTTCTTATTTTTTATTTAAAATCCGTTTTTAAAAAGTGGTTGATTTAATTGTTCTATTATGGCCGGTGTTATGATGAAATCTTAAGGAGAACACAATGGCTGTTATCGGTTATATCCGCGTCAGCTCAACCAAGCAGACGCTTGAACACCAACGCTTTGAAATTGAACAATTTTCAAAAAAACATGGATTGATGATCAACGGGTGGGTCGAAGAAAAAATATCTTCCCAAAAAGCGCTCAAAAAGCGCAAGCTCGGAAATTTATTGGAAAATCTTCAAGAAAACGATATTTTAATTTCTTGCGAAATCTCGCGTTTGGGACGGTCTTTGCTTGAGGTGATGCAAATTTTAGAGCTGTGCCTGTCCAAAAATTGTCAGGTTTGGACGATTAAAGAAAACTACCGTCTTGGCAACGATATTCAATCAAAAGTTTTGGCTTTTGCATTCGGGCTGGCGGCCGAGATTGAAAGAAACCTTATTTCTCAACGCACCAAATCATCTTTGGCCAACTTGAAAGCCTCGGGGAAAAAGCTCGGGCGTCCTTTGGCCGCGGAATCCCAAAAATTGAGCCTTTCCCCCAATGCCCGAAAAATTAAAAATTTATTGAACGATGGCGTGTCTAAATCACAAATTGCCCGTCTGTTCGGTGTTCAGCGCAGCACGGTCAGGCGGTTTATCAGCCGATTGAGCCCCGCCGGCTAAATTTCATGCCCCATTTGGTAGGCTTGGGCGACAGCGGGCATTCCTTTGATATCGCCGACATCTGTCGCGCCGACGCCATAAACAACGCCTTTCAATTCGGCTTTCGGGAAACACTCAATCCATCCGCCGAGCCCGTGTATAGCGCCCTCAAGCGCCTGATTATCGTTCTCAGCCGCCGCGCCCAGCAGATAAATAAAAAAGGAGCTTCTTTTTTCCCTTGGATGCCCGTGTCTATTCCTCGGCTTCCGCCTCGGGCACGAGCATGACGGCGGACGTGGCAAGCCCGAACATGTGGGAAATGGATGGCGGCGTTGGAACGGCAGTTTTCAAGCTTCTATGTCCAGAGTCAGGCCGGCGGGGCTTGGCGCTCTGCCGGAGAGAGCTCGTGCGGTGTAGGTTTGCGGCACGGCGGACACATAGGTAAAGTTCATTCCGCCGAAGCCCTGCGGCAGCATTTCCATATCTGTCATCTCAAGCTTTTCACTTTTTTGAAACATCATCGCCAGCAGCGCCATTCGCTCCATTGTCGACACGCTGTCATCGCCTTTTTTGCCCAAAGCCATCATGGCTAAAAAGGTCATTCCCTCTTTGCTGAACGCCGGAGAGGATTTTGTCGCGGTGATGGTGCGCACAGACAGCGCCGGTTGATAATATCCGCCATAGCCGCCTATCGGAGTGATTGCCTCGCTCATGTCTGCCTCCTTGAAAATTGTGTCTTTAGATATAAGAGCTTTCACGCGCTTTAGGAGCTCGCTTTTGTGCTATATTCTAAAAAAACGACTGGACAGCCGGCTCGCCGCCTGTTAAAGTCAGTATAAACACTTAGAGAAAGGCTAAATCATGGATATTTCTTCCCCTAAATGGCTCGACTAGGCAAAAGAACTGCAATCTTTGGCGCAAAACGGGCTGACCTATACCAAAGATGCGTTTGATAAAGAGCGTTTTGAACGTCTGCGCCAAATTTCGGCCGAGATTATGAGTGCTTATACAGACCTACCCGTTGATAAGGTCACGGATTTGTTTTGCTCGGAGACGGGATTTCAGACGCCCAAGCTGGACACACGCGCCGCTATCGTTCGAGAGGGCAAAATATTGCTTGTCAAAGAAAAAAACGGCACATGGTCGCTTCTCGGCGGGTGGGTCGACTTTGATCAAAGCATTCGCTCCAACACCGAAAAAGAGGTTTTGGAAGAAGCCGGACTTGAGGTTAAGGCCGAACGGCTGATTGCGCTGCATGACCGCAACCGCCACAATCCGCCGCCTTATGCTTATAATGTCTGCAAGGTTTTTGTGTTGTGCAAGCTGGTGGGCGGTGCATTTAAGCCCAATATTGAAACGACCCAAAGCGGCTGGTTCGCCCTTGGGGAACTTCCGCCGCTGGCCGAGGAAAAAAACACCAAAGAACAGATTCAAATGTGTCTTCAAGCCGCCAAAACACCGGATTGGACGGTCGAATTTGATTAAAAAAGCTGTTTTTTGCAAAAAAAATGCTATTTTCCTGTGCACTAAATAAATTTTGTTTGCATTTGAGATTAAAATCTTTAACAATATAGGCACGGAATATAAATATCCGTTGTTTTACTTATAAGAGGAGAAAATTCATATGAATAAAACCGAATATGTAGAAGCCGTTGCTAAAAAGGCCGGTGCTTCTAAAGCTGCAGTAGCTCAAGTTCTCGCTGCTGAAATCGAAGTTATCACTAAAGCCCTCAAAAAAGGCGAAACAGTTCAAATCACAGGCTTTGGCTCTTACTCTGTTGCCAAACGTTCTGCTCGCAAGGGCCGCAACCCGGCTACCGGCAAAGAAATCAAAATTGCCGCTTGCAAGACACCGAAATTCAAAGCCGGAAAAGTTTTGAAGAACGCTGTTAAATAAGCTTTTTTTAAAATATCACGCCTTGCTCCCGTCGGCTTTTGCCCGCGGGAGTTTTTTTGAATTATGGTTCTAGTCCGTGATGCCGCTGACGCGCTGATACCGCGCCATCAGTTCCGGCTTGGGCGCACGATAGCGTTGTTCGTCTTTGATTGAGGTCACGCGTTTGATAAAATTATCGTGGTATTTTTCAGGAATATGCAGCAAGGTCAGCTTATTTTCCCAAAATCCGCCCATAATAGACTCATCGCCCCGCAGATAACACCCGACATCGTTTAATTTGTTTTCCTCGGCGCTGCGGATAATGCAATCTACAATCTCGGTGCGCATATTGATAAGATCTGGATTTTTGGCGTGCTCATTGCGATAGCGATACAGCCCCGGCAGCAAAGCATTGCTCAAGTAATACGGACAGTTAAAGCCTTTTGTATTGTTCGGATTGACTTTCGGCGTATCGATAAAGGGCTGCAAATCAATGATAAACAGCCGCTGGTCATTGGCCGAATAGAGGACATTTCCCAGATTGCAAAACAGACCGCCGCCCACGTCTATCGTATGTTTGCGCGCCGACAAAAAGTGAAGATCGTCAAACAAAATATCCAGCGCTTTGTGCGGCACTTCCAAAATCTTTTGCGTCATCACTTTGGTTTTAATCAAGGCTTCTTCAGAAGTTAGCGCCATTCCGCCGCTGCGTTCAATCTCGTAAGAAAATCCGGGGACATAGCGGTTGATTGTAATCAGAGGCGACGCATCGGGCTGTTCGCTCGGGTGTCTGAAATAGGCCACCGCCTGCGCAAAATTGCGCCCGCCGAAAATATCGGGTTGTTTGACAAGATGCGATTCGCTTAGGTATTGAAAAACCTTGTCATTGGACAATTCCAATGACTGTCGCACCGTAAAATGCGGATTGGTGTGCACCTTGAATACGCGCGCTTCTTGCCCTTCGCCCAAGGGCGGCTCGCTGATGGCAAACACAATTTCGTCATTTGTCGGTAAAGGTGGTAATTTCACAAGCCCCTCCGTTTATGTCAGATTTTTTTTGTTATATCCTATTTTTAATTATTTTTCAAGACAAAAATTCGACAAAATCCCCGAAAGACATTCGGGGATTTTTGATTGACGAAAACGTGGCTTTTAGGCGCCCTTTCCTGCACTCCTTTGAGCTGCTTTAACAAACTGCGCGGACAAATCAACTGTCTTTCCTTTTGCTGTGGGCTTAGGCTGACGAGCTTTAATCATCGCTTCTTTCTTGGCTTGATAACTACGGAAACTTCGTCCGGCTGTTTTATCATATTCTTGTTGGAGAGCTTTTCTTTGCGGGTTGTTTTCAGGCAAATCTTTCATAATCTGGGCAATACCGTCCATTTTTTTGGCTCTGTTATGCAAAGCTTCCACATATCTTCTGTCGGAATTCTTCTCCGGGAAGTTCTTTTCAAGCTCGCGCTTGTATTCCTCTTCATTTTTTGTATAGCCGACAGACTGCATTTTATCCAGCCGCTTTTGATCTTCCGGCGTCAACTGTGAATTCAGTTTATCGGCTTTGGCAATATCTTTATCCGTTACCCTAAAACCCGATACCATTTCTTTGGTTTCAGTTTTTGGCTCGGCGGTCGGCTGAGGCGTTTCTTTGGTTTCGGTTTTGGGTTCGGCCGGTTTGGCTGTGTCTTCCTTTGTTTCCGTCTTGGGTTCGGCCGGTTTAACAGCCTCTTCTTTGGTTTCCGTCTTGGGTTCGGGCGCCTTTGTTTCCTCGTTTGTCGGCGTCTGTTTGGCGGCTTGCTCCGCCTGATAAGCCTGTTCTATTTCCTCGCGGTTGGTAACTTGGATCTTGTCTCCGCAGGCATCCAACAAGGCTTTTTTGGTTTCGGTCGACCAGTTGCCGTCAATTGAGATATTATCAATGCCGTTTCCTCTGAGGTGTCCGACAAAGGCTTTGATTTCTTCTTTGGTCGGCTCGCGATCCTTGCCATCTTTCGTTTTTGTTATCAAATTCACATTTTTGATCTCATCATCAGCGCAAACTCTTGCCGATTCATAACTTTCTTTCATTTCCGGATCCTTGTCCCTCAGATACTTATTGAGATATGATCCCATCTGATAGTTCTCTCTTCCGATGATTATCGGTTCTTTTTCGGACTTTTTGTCAGCCTCTTTTGTCTCGGGCTCTTTAACCTGTTCCTGCTCGGGCTGTTTTTGCTCTTGTTGTTCCGGCGCCGGCGTTTGTTTTTGCTCGGTTTTTTTCTCCGTTTTTTTCGGCAAAATCTCAGATTTTATCTCTTCTATTTTTTCTGCTGAATAGCCTTTTGCCGCAAGCAACGCTTCTATCATTTTTTCTTTTCCGAAATGCTTTTCCGGATTGAAATTTGCATCCAAAAGATTTTTGCGCTTTTCTTCAGGCAGTTTTTGAATGATTTTATACAGCGGATTGTGTTCAAGATTTTCTTTATACTGCTCTATTTTGTTGCTTGAAGCTTTTTCAATACGATCAAGAAACGCATCCATTTTTTTGCTCGGCTTAGATTCAATCTTTTTGCCCTCAATTTTTTTCATGCGCTTGGATAGTTTGTCTTCATACTTTGTGTTTTTGGCCTCGTATTTTTCCTTTATTCGACTTTGGATATTCACCAGATGCCTAAATCCACGCTCTTGACTTTTGGTTAAAATTTCAGCCCCGTTTAAGCGGCCGTTCAGCACACTGATTGAGGCACTGACTTTGGCCATGGCGTCTTTATTCTCCGTTATATTTTGACTACGAGCCAAGCGGCGCGCCAAAGCTGTCGGATGGCGTCTGGTCACAATTTTCCATCCTTCTTGAAGCATATAGCCGACTTTTTTGGGCGCTGTGGAAACACGCCATGGGGTTTCGGCGTCTTTTGTCCACAAAGCCATGCTTTTTTCCATTTGTTTGGCAGCTTTTTCAGGATTTTTCAATTTCATATCCAATTTGAGTCGGGTTTCCATGACTTTGTTCTGGATTTTTTGCTTAAATCCCTGCTTCATGCCGGAGGCATTTTCCATTTTATCCAGACGAGAAAACATCGCGTCATAAGCTTTTTCCTTGGTTTCCCGCGCTGATTTTTGCTCTTCGAGAAATTTAGTATTGTCGTGTTCCGTCACAAAGCTTTCTTTGAATTTTTTGGCGTTTTCATACAAGAAATTCATATCTTCCGACACAACTTTTCCGTCTTTGTTTTTGCGCTGCCCGTCAAGCTTGGCAATCAGAGCATCCATCTGCTTGGGGTCGGCGCTGTGAAGAGCTTTGTCCACCTCGGTTTTAAGCTCGACGGCTGATTTGGACCCGCCTTGCAGGCTCTCAAGCTTGGCCTTTTTTTCTTCCTTTGTGCCTTTGGCCAACAGGGTTTCAAATTCGGCCAATTTTTGCACATCTTTGTTATTTTGAATGGCTTTGAGATTCTGCTTGCGATAATCTGCCTCGGCCGCCTCAAACCCATAGTCATTCGGCTCTTGCCCGCTCATAGGCGCCGATCCTGTGGGTGCCATGGTATTTGTCAACCTATCAACCAACGCAATCCCTTCGGCGGTGGATTGCTCCAAAGACATACCGCTTTCTTTTATCCGATTTTCGAGCAGGCTTGCGATTTTTTCCACGTTTTGAGCGACTTTTTCATCAGATACGCGATCCGAAGCCAAAAAGTCAATTACCAGACCGGTTTCTTCGCCGGTCATTTCCTCGCCGTTATTAAATTTTGACAAAGCCTCACGCCGGCGTTCTTCTTTGTTTTTGTGTTCTTCGGGCGTTTCGTTTGTTTCTTCTTTTTCGGGTTCGGCACGCTCTTGTTCTACTCTTTCTTCTTCGGCTTTTTCTTCGGTTTCGATATCGGCTTCTGTTTCATCAATTGATTTTTCGGCGGCAGGATTATTCAGCACGTCTTCTGCCACGTTCAACTGCTCTTGGGCATTGCCGCTGTCGCTGCCCTCGGGGGCATCAGGCGCGGCATCGGCCGGCGCGGTTTGTTCGGGCTGCTGCTGATTAAGCTCGGGGTGTTGGCTCAAAATCTCATCTTCAAGGAGGCTTAATTCTTCCGTTTGTGTATTATTTCCTGACTTTTCATAAAAAGTTCTAGCTTTTTGAATCTCACTTAAAAGTGTGCTTAGATTCACACCGCTTTCACGCATTTCTTTTCTGAAAAAACTTGCTTTTTGAGGTTGCAGAGCCATTGTTTTTCTCCCGAAAGATATATTATATGTTATTAGTATATCAAAAAAATGATTAAATATCAATTAAAGTTTGTCAAAATTTTGTCACACAAGCATAATTTAACATTTTTGAAACATATTCTCGCAGCACTAAATCTTGTGCATAATTCCAACTCTTTCTTGTCGTTTTGTCCCGTATATTTTAACCTAGAGCCAAGAAAACACCGAGAGCAAAAAAGGGATCAAGAATGAAAAAGCTTTCTTTGGCGGCTTTGGCCGCGGTTTTGTCTGTTTGGGCGCAGTCGGCTTTGGCTGTGGCTTATGGCGATTTATATAATATTCAATGGTGTCCGTGTGATACGGATGAAACCTATGATGCCAACGGCTCAGTCGTTTTGGGCAAGACTGTTATGTGTCCGTGCGATTCATTGTATAGCGGTTATAAACGGACCTTTGAAAAAGATATGCGCAAGGTGCAAGATACCGCTCAGAAGGCTTTTGACAGGGCTTCGCACTTTAAATATTATGTCGGGGTGGACTTCAACAAATCTCATCTTGAAAATACAAACCAGCCCGTTCGATTTGATCATTTGCCTTTTGCGCCCGTTGCCGGACTTGAGACACCGTCCGACACAATGATTAACAGCAATAACAACATTGGCATTGTTATCGGAACAAGACCTAATCCGAATTTTGGGATGGAGGCTTTTTATAACCGCACCTACAGCAAAAATACGAATACTCAATTTGATAACAAAGTTCTGGGCGCAACTGATTACCATATTATCGGAACATACACCTCGTCTTATCAGGCTTTCGGTGTCGATCTTATAGGCTATTTACCCGTGACGGACTATTTTGACTTTTTGGCTTTTGTCGGACTCGGACAGTATATGTTTGACAACTCGGCCGATTTTGAGGTCAGACATTTGGAAACAATAACCTCAACCACCGAAATTGTTGATACATTTGGAACGGATTTTGACGAACATAAACTGGCGTGGCGCGTGGGCGGCGGATTTCAGTTTAATATTGCACGCGGTCTTGTGCTCAGGAGTGTGTATCGGTTTATTAAGGTTAAGACCAGCACCATCAAAAATATGCAGGAATGGTCCGTCGGCGTCAGATTTTTGTTTTAAGGGGTAGAAGGAACATAATATGAAGAAGTCTTTTGTTTCTGCTTTGATGTTGGGTTCGGCTCTGCCGTTGGTTGCGGCGGCCGCTCCGGTTCATTATTATGATCCGGGATATTATGACAATTCTTCCACCGCAAGACCGCAAGCCTATCAACGGGTTTATCAGCCGGCTTATGCACCGATGCCCGCATATCAGGGGCAAGCGGCTCAACAGGCCGCACCGACTCAGACCTATCAAGGGCCGCGCTATCGGGCGACAAACAATCCGACAGGACATTGCTATAACTGTCAACCTGCTCAAACGGGAACTCAGGGCAATTATTATGCCCCACATCAGGTTTCTCCGCGCAAACAACGCGATATCGGCGCTTTTTCCGTTGGTGCGGATTATGTTTTGGGCTATGGTCAATATAAATCGACGGATTTTGTTGTTCCGTCGTCTTTGTTTGGCGGAGAAGACTATGTTGCCGATACAAAATCTTTTGACAAACAATTTAATTCGGTTTCATTCAATTTTGGGTTCAGGCCTTTGCGACATATCGGAATGGAGGCTTTTTACACGGCATCGTTTAATCAAAAACATATTGCCTATACTGAAAGTTACACGCATTTTCCTGAATTTGCCCGCGGTGAGTATGAAGTTTCTTACAAGGCCTATGGGTTGGACGTTATTGGGTATTTTCCGATTAATGATTATATTGAGTTTTTGGCGGCTATCGGCGTGGGGAAGTATGACGCGCAGGCTAAAATTAAGGTTGTGGCCTATGAAGATACCACGCACACGACGCTTCGTTCCGAAGGAAAGAATTTTGAAGATTCTAAATGGACTTACCGTATCGGCGGGGGCTTTCAATTTTGGCTTAGTAAACATTTGACCTTGCGCATTATGGGGCGCTGGATTCCGATTAACGGCGAATTTATGAAATCGGTTACGGAGATTAACGCCGGCGTCAGATATCATTTCTAACAAATTTGAACATTTTTTAAGAGCGCTTCCTAAAAGAAAGCGCTCTTTATTTTTGCTGTTTGGTTTCGGCTCTGGTCTGCCTAGCTGTTAGCCACGCAGGCACCGTCTGTCAAATTATAGCCTTCCTTGCAGGTTTTTTTATCCCATGGCTTAAACTGTGTGGGCGTATGAGAGCACGGCTGGCAAAGAGCTCCTTCGCCGCCGTCACAGACAACCAAGCAGGTTGAAACACAGCTTGAGGCAGCCAAATTATAATCTTCGGCACACTCTTGACATCCACTAACAGCCTGATCCAGATACTTTGTGCATCCGGCTATCGGCTGAACACAGAAAGCACCGCTCGGCGTCAGTTCAAATTGAACACCGTTGACCAGACCGCATTTGACGCAAATACCGTCGACTGCGCAGCCCAGACAATAGGTAATGCCGCATTTGACGCAGGTTTGTCCCGCGGCAACGATATTTCCAGACAAATTCTCGCCTTCAATATTGACGACTGTTCCGTTTTTGCAAGTGCCGTCCCATTCTTTGTATTTTGAGTTGCAGGTCGGACAATCGCAATTGGTGCAGACATTACCCGCCTTATCATAGCATTTGTCCTGTGTATAACCCGCGCAAGGATCTGTTGCAGGTTCGGTGCATTTTCCTTTGGCCTTTGTCCAGTTTTCGTTGACACACTTCAGGCACATGCCGTTATCCCCACAATATTCGCAGGTTTCCGGATCACAGATGACGCAGGTGTTGCCGTCTGAACCGCTTTCTGTCTTGGAACGGACAGCATTGTTTTTGCATCCTCCTTTCCATTTGGCAAATCTGTTGCTCATATCGGGACACGCTTCGCAGGTGCAGTATTGACTGCACTCATTCTGGTTAAAGTCCAGACAAGCGCTGTTCGGATAATCTGTGCATTTTTGCTCTTTAGGATCTTCTATGCAGACTTTACCAATGATATGATAGCCGGTAGCGCATTGCAAGCAAGCGCATTCGCCGACTGTTGTTGTTTTGTCGCAGTTGGCAATTTCACACGGCGTCTTGACACAGGTTGAGCCTGAAGCCGTGTAGCCGTCGGCGCAAGTGGTGCAGCTCTTTCCATCTGATGAGCAGACTTCGCAGTTATCGACCTGACATACGCGTTCACACTGGCCGGTTGTTTCATTCAACGCAAAGCTTGCATTACATTCCGAGCAAACCTCAGCCTCTTTACAATAAGAGCAGTTTGAAATTGAGCAGGCAATGCACTCATAGGTATCCGGATTCATCTTTGTTCCACTCGGGCATTTATCCAATCCCGTGCAGTCAGGCGCATATTTTTGGTTATTTAACAGGCAGTAATCCGTCTTGCCGCTTCCTTTGAGGAGGTCAAGCTCGCCACACTTGTTATACCCGTCTTTGCATTTACATTTTTTATACAAGACAGTTCCATCAGACCAATCGCCATAAGTTCCGTTAACAGTGCATGACGATGACGCATCAGGCTCAGCTCCTGTTCCGAACAAGGTTTCATCGGCGCAGTTTTCGGCCGTGTAAGCATAGGTGCTCTGGCAACCGCAGTTTTTATAGTAGGTTGCATCGCCTAACTTGCAGTAGTCGGCCTTATCCGTAGCTGTGGCATACTGGCCGTTTCCGGTGCAGGTGTATTTGTAGTCTTCACCACAAGCACATGTTCTGTAATAGCGGCTTTCCGTTATGGTTGTAACGCCGTTGGAAGTCGATGTTGTTTCAATCGCGCAGTAGTTTGAGCCATCGGGCGCTGTAATTCCGAGGTTGCTGCCTTCCGGATTGCAGGTGTATTTATAGATACTCTCATCACACGAACAAGAAGCATAAACCGGTGCACTGACGGTTCCGTCCTGACTGACGGCGGTGCACCGTGCGCCGCGCGTTGCGTTTGAGTTGCTGCAGCTGACAAAGTTCGACGGACACGGACATTCTTTGTATAATCTGTTGCCGCCGACATCAATGCAGGCCTCGCCCAACCATGACGGATCATGCTCCTGACAAGAATATTTGAATCCGTTTGTTACGCAGCTGTTTGTCTCGCGGCATTCGGCGTATTTGATTTTTCCGTCCGCATCATAGCAACTTCCGCCATCGCCGATTTGGGAATCCGTGCAATAGGTATAAGTTTGGAGCTGTCTGTCCGTGCAGGCGTCAATCTCGGCCTTGGCGCAATTGCTGTAAAATGTTTTGGAAGATCCATCCGAGGCTTTTTGAACGCAGGTTGTCGCTCCATCGGCCGGAATTTCGCCATCGTTGGTGCAGGTCATATAGTTGCTCGGGCAGCGGCACAAATATTTGATAACCGGATTTCCGTTATCGTCAACCGTTGTGCATGGCGAATAACTTTCCTGATTATAGTCACAAGAGGCGACATGTCCTGCGGTGCATTCGTCTTTGGACGGTTTTGAACACTCTTTATAGTATTTGACGCCGTTCAATTTGCAGAATTTGCCAACGCCGACCTCGCCATCGGAGCAAACTTTGTCATATCCTTGTGCGCAGATGCACTTTTTATAATAAGTGACTTCATCTCTGACACAGGCATCAACCCCGACCAGTAATTCATCGGTGCAGGTTTCTGTCTCGCCGGCGACGCAGGTTTGCGGATCGCTGCAAGATTTGTAATACAACACACCCTTAAGACTGCATGGCTCGCCGACACCGACTTTTCCGCCGGTGCAGGTCTGGTTATAATCCGCCGGACAACGGCAGGATTTGTAGCCGCCGACATTCCCCTGATTATCTTGACAAGGCTCACCCACGCCGATTAACGGAGACGGACATTGCTCTGTATATTCCCAAGTGCATTCGTTGACCGAGCATTGGTAATACTTCCGCCCGCAGCCGTTGTTTTTCCAAACGCCGGTCGGCCTTTTGCCGTTGGGGCAGCCATAGTAATTGTCCGCCCAGTTCAGAGGAATTTCATCCGGCACACATTCGCAGGATTTGTATTTGCCGTTGCATTCTGTTCCAACGCCTTTGTAGCGGCCGCTTCCGTCTTCATCGCATACCTGATTGAATTCGGGCGTGCAGGTGCAATACGGATAGAGGTTGACAATCTGGACATCATCGGGGATTGTCTCGTCAAAGAAGACTTTGGCACCGTCATATTCATAAATTTTTTGTTGGCACGGGTTGCCGCCGTAAGTTCCGCCGCAGTTGTATTTGTGATATTTGTAAGCGGCCGCGCAAATACATTTATCCCAATGTTTGACGCCGTTAATCTTAACCCATGGGCCAGTCAAATCGTGGCGGACGGCGCAGTTGCGGGTATTATAGAGATAGGTGCCGACATAGTAGCAGTTGTAGGCGCGTCTGTATTTTTTATCAGGCCCGTATTCGCAGAGTTCGCCTAAGCTTCCAGGGCCGTAAGTCGATTTACAGGCTTCTACGGAATCCGCGACGCCAAGAATTGTTCCGGTTGTTCCCGACGACAGGCTTTCGCCGCATCTGGTCAAATTGCCCATGTTGCAATCATCAATCCGGCGGAAATGCTTGGGAGATGTGGTCGACATCACCTTTGAGGCATCGTCTTCATAGCGGCAGAAATCCGAAAAACTGTCATCATCTACATAGGGATATGTGCAGGTTACTTTATAAACAGAGGTGTCGCAGCTGATTTGCTGGACGGCCTCGTTATTCCGGCGGCATTTTGTAATGTCGACATTGCCGTAAGGTTCTGTTGAGGCCTTGTTTCCGATAAAGGTAACCGAGGGGCCTTCTTCTTCGGCCGGACAAATTGTATAGTCGCAGGCCTCGCCCGAGGTATTTTTATAAAATGTCGGAAATCCGCTGCCCAAAGAGCAGGATTTTGAAGAGGCTTTCGGCGTCTTATTATCATCTTCTTCGCAAGTTTCCATATCGGCACCGCAGAAGCATGGATACATTGCGGCATTCTCATCTGAGCAAGCCGTGTTGGAGCCTTTAATCCTGTTGGCGCCGAAAGTTGCCCCGTCGCCCAATGCCGTTTCGCACTGAGCAGCGCTGTCCGCACCAATATAAGAATAAGCATAGCCGTCATCGGCAACGTTTTGAGAGGTCAAAATGGAAGAACAGGTTACCAGACATTCCTGATATTTCAAGGTATCGGCCGTGTCGCCATAGAGCGAGCATTTTTGTCCGGCGCCTTCATAATCCGAGCCGTTGGACGCTTTGCACTCGGCATCTGTCACATATCCAGCAGGACATGAACAAACAACCTTTTGCGTTCCGTCATCGGCGCGGCATTTGTAATCCGCAATACCGCCTTTTGCCGTGCAGGACGCTTCGTCATCCAGCAACGCGGCGTCTGTCGGACATTTGGTATCAAACTCTTTGTATTTTTCGAGTTGAACACCAGCCCCGTCCAAATCAGCCAAGCAGATTGGCGGCAGGCCTTTCCAAGTTGAGGCACATTCCTCAGCGGCTGTTCCTTTTTCGATACAATAAGCCGCCAGAGTTTTGTAATCGCTTGCGCAGCGGCAGACCATTTTTTCTGTGCCGTCTGTGTCGATACATGTTCCAGAGGTTTCGCCGTTTAACGCCGTGCAGGCCGTTTCGGCATCAACCAATGTGACATTGCTCGGGCACTCATCGGCAAATTCTTTGTATTTTTTAATGACATTACCGTCCGAATCTACATCCAATTCGCACGGGTCGCCTTTGGGCTGTTTTTGCAGACAGGATTCTTGTTCGGTTCCGGTTTTGTCCGCGCAATATTCGGCCAAAGTCTGATAATCGGCCGAGCAGCGGCAAACAAATTTTTCTTCTTTTGTTACCGGATCCGTGCACATTTCATTTTTCCACGTGCTTGTTCCGGCAACTTCGCACCCGTCCTGCGTATCGGATTTTTGAATAACCGATTTCGAATCGCAGGAGACCGTGCAACCGGCGTATTTGTCCACACCGTCCCAAGTGCATTTTTCCCCTGATCCGGTCGAACCGTCTTCGCATTGCTCTTTATAATTGGTCGGGCAGCTGCAAATGGCATATTTTGTTGTCGTTTTGGAAGCGTTTTTGTAGCAGTATCCCGTTATGTTCGGAGTATCTGTGCTTTGAATCTTACACGCCGATGTTCCGTCTTCCTGAATTTCTTGAGTTGAGTCATCGGGGCATTTTTCAACAAATTCCTCAAATTTTTCTGTCGGTTCTTCCCTATCGCAATAGGTGTCATAATTTCCGATGTATTTATTTTCGCAATCCGCCTCATCGGGGTGCTCTTCGGCGCACCATTCGGCAAGCGTCTTGTATCTGAGAGAACAACCGCCTTTGTGGCATCCTTTGACGGGAGTTGTGCCGTCCTCGGTGCACCAAACAATTTCGCCGTCAGCCCATTTGTTGACGCACTCGGAAGCTGTTTTGAGGCTTGAATCGAACTGTCCGCCCAAATCCTCACATTTTTCAAAAGGTCCGTAACTCATGCAATAGCCCGTTGCCCCGACGCATCTTTCATAACAACGATCAATCAGGTCTCCCGGGTAGGCGGCCTCGGCCTCGGCCTCGGTCGCATAGGTGTAGGTAAAGCCTTCTTCGCCACAGGTCGGATAATTATCCGGCTGGGCATCAAGCTTTTTGACACAGATATTGCTGACGTTTGACGAGGTGGCTTTTCCTGAAATTGCGCACGGAATAAAGAACTCATCACTTCCGCTGCAGCCGCCGCTTTGATCTATTTTTGACTGGCCGTTCAGCGGATTGACAGAGGTGTCGACGCCCATGGATTTACAATCGGAGCTTTCGGAACGGTAGACATTGTTTCGGGAGCTTTCGGAGGTGTCGTCATTGGCGTAACAATAGCTGAATTTTGCCTCAACACCGTTCAGACTGTTCATTAAAGAATCGCTGTTTGAGGAAATCCATTGATCTGAATCCATCAGATAGCCTCTGTCTTCGGCGGGAACTTCCTTACAATCCGCATCGGCGCAACGCTCAACTTCAGTTAATCCGGCGCTGACGGGCAAGGCTGTCTGCTCGATGCTTGAGCTGTCTTTGAAGCATGTATAATTTTTGCCCAGCTCATCGCATTTGGGGATAAAATCTTCTCCGCCATCTTTGCTGACATTGCACATATTATCGTTATAACAGGCTTTCTTTTTGTCCCAGGTATTGCCATCTGCCTGCTGCTGAGCGCAATAGTCCATCGTGTCGCCGGAACTGCAATATTGGTTCAGGTCTATAATCGTGACTTTCTTTCCGGCATGTTCTTCTTTGACTTTTTCGCAGTCTTTATAAAATTCCTGATACTTCGGATTGTCGACCTCTACCGTGCAGGCTGTGCCGGTGGGATGATATTCTGTTGTGCAGTTTGTATAGCTCGGATGGGCGGTGCAAAATTCCGCCAATGTCGTATAACCGCTGCCGCAAACACAAGCACCGTAAGTATTGCCGTTTTTTACACAGGTAGCGGCGGTTGTATCCATTATAGCATTATATTCAGTCTGACATTCGGAATTTGTCTTTCCGAAACACCCCTCTCCGACAAAGCGCAATTCATTTGTCCCGTTCCGGCAGGCATAGGTTGCATCGGGATAGATATATTCCTCTGACATAGACCTTTCAGTATAGCCTTTTCTTGCAATAACACTTGCACAGGTCTGAACATTACTGCTTGTGGAATTATTGTAGCAAAAAAATGCCATACTTACTCTCTCGTCACGTATCGAATAAAGCTGACATGGTGCAATTTTTCCGTCTGTGCAGGAGCTTCCGAACGAATAGAGAAGTCCGCCGGAAGACACACAAAGCGTGTGATCATCTTTTGCGGGAATTTCACAATAGCCTTTTGATATGGTCGTTATATTTCCATCTGTTGTTGTCGTAATCTCGCATGAACTTTTACCAACACCAGCCGGACAAGACGTGTCATCAGGAGTTCCAAAGTTTGTCACATCATTTGATCCGAAGAGCTGCCAACATTCCGTAGCATTTCTTGGGGTATTTCCCGTATCATTAGTCGGATTTACCTGCGGCGCCAAAAACGGAGCCCCTAAAAATCCTGAAACACTTGATGAGAGGGCATTGACCAGACGACTCGCGCCGCTGACTCCTTGAGATGTTTCAGTAATCGGGGTTACTTTCGCCCACGCAGAGGTCGCCAAACAACCCGCCGCGACCAACAATATAACAAACTTTCTGATTCGAAACATTTTGAGACACGTATCCTATATTATAAAAATGCATTTTCTTTTATTATAATCACAAATATCTTGTTTTGCAACAGGATTTTCCGGTTTTGCAATGCTTTTTTGCTAAAATGGACAAAATTGCTTTTCCTTTAGATATTTCAAGATATTTCAAAATAAAAGTTTTATTTTTGACAAAAAAATGCTTGCGCCGCGGAATCTTTAATGTATAATCAAGGACATCACAAAACAATTATTAAAATTATATTTATGATAGGATTGAGAAACTTAATCGGACGACCGCTTGTCTTTAAGAAAGATGAATCGGTTATCGTGAATGGTTTGTCGCTGCTCTATACGCACAACATTCACACAATGAAGACAGAAGACGGGTATGTTTATTCCAAAATGTGCAAACATGACGGGAAAATTTACTCGGCTTATTATGACAAGGACAGATATTTCAGAAAACTGAATATCTATGAGGAACACTACAAAAGCAGGTCTTATAAGACGGAAAGGCCTTGCCTGACGCATGTGTCCATCACAACGAGATGCCTTATCGGGGGAAATTTGCTCAGAACGCTGCGCTATTTTGAGACTGTTCCTTTCGAATCGGTGCACAATCTTATAAAGAAAGTGTTTATCGCTCAGACCGAGGGCACTCGAATCGTCATTGTCTTTCTTCGTCCGAAAGGCGACAGAAAGCAGATCGTCAAGAAAGTCTACCTCCACACCGCTAACGGAGAATGTTTCTCGCTGGAGAATATTCCAACGATGTATTATCACCTGTTAACACTATGGAAAAGACTCTAATCAAAAACCCCGCTTCTTTGTTTTCAAAGAAACGGGGTTTCGTTTTGGCTGTTTTTAGTTATCGGCTTTTTGTTTTTTGCCGGAGATTTTTTCATACATTGTCTCAAACAGCACATACAACAGCGGAATAACAAGCAATCCCAGCGCCGTGCCGAGCAACATTCCGTAAAATACCGGAACGCCAATCGCAATACGGCTGGCTGCGCCCGCGCCTGTGGCCACAATCATCGGGAACACGCCCAAGATGAAGGTAAAGGACGTCATCAGAACCGCGCGGAAACGTTCCTTCGTGCCGACCATCGCCGCCTTGACCAGAGAGGCGCCGTTCTTTTCGTGCTCCTCACGGGCGAATTCGACAACCAGAATCGCGTTTTTACTCGCCAAGCCGACCAGCAAAATCAAGCCCAACTGCGCGTAAATGCTCAATGGCAAGCCCGTGATGAACAGGCCTATCAAAGCTCCGAGCATCGCCACGGCAACCGAGGTCAGAACCGGAAGCGGCGTAATCCAGCTTTCATACTGCGCAACAAGGAACAGATAGCCGAACAAAACCGCCAAAGCAATCAGGTAGCCGATTTGGCCTTGGGACGATTTTTCCTGAAAGCTCATACCCGACCACTCATAGCCAAATCCATCGGGCATGGTTTGAGCCAGTTTTTCAACCGCGGCCATCGCCTCGCCCGTGCTCACGGCCGGATTTTGAACCGCCGTAATTGCCGCAGAGGGGTATTGGTTGTAACGAGACACAACGCGTGGAGACAAGACTTTGCTCAACTTGACAACGCTGCCCAGCGGAACCATCTCGCCGGTTTGGCTTTGGACATGCAAGTCCTTAATCGACTCAACGTCTTTGCGGTTTTTCCAATCCGCCTGAACCATAACCTTGTTGACCTGCGTGCCGAAGTTAACGTCGTTGATGTAGGCCGACCCCAAGTAATATTGCAGGGTCGAGAAGATACTTCCGACAGCAACTTTCAGGCTTTCGGCCTTGACACGGTCGATGTCGACATAAATATTAGGCGTTTTGGCCGTGTAGGTCGTGTAGGCATAAGAGATTTCAGGCGTGGTGTTCATCTTGCCCAACATAGCCATCAACGCCGTTTCTATCGCTTGAGGATCGTCCGTATCCAAGGACTGGAGCCTGAAATCCATACCGCCAGACATACCCAAGCCCATAATGGCGGGCGGCTCAAAGAACTGGACATCGGCATCCGAAAACTCCGCAATCTTGGCACGCAGCCTGTTCATTACCTTTGTGGAATACAAATCGCTGCCGCGGTTGCCCCAGGTGTCCAAGATGGCAATGACCATCGCAACGTTTTCGCCGCTGCCGCCAATCATGCTGACGCCGGTAATTGTCATCACGGAATTAACGCCGGGCTCTTCCATAATCAGAGGCGTGATTTTGTTGATGAAGGCTTCGGTGCGTTCACGAGAAGCGCCCTCGGGCAATTGAACGTTGCCCATAATAACGCCTTGGTCTTCGGACGGAATAAAGGACGTTTGGCTGATGTGCAAAATACCGGCAATCACGATCAACGCCAAAGCATAGACCACCGCTACAACGCCGATTTTACGCCCGAAGATACCGACAATGCCGGCATAGGTGTCGCGGCTTTTGTTCACAATATTGTTAAAGCACAACAACGGACCGTGCTGAGCGGGTTTGAGCGGACGCAGCAAGGTGGCGCACAAGGCCGGCGACAAAGTCAACGCGTTAACCGCCGAGAAAAACACCGCCAAAGAAATGGACACAGCGAACTGCTGATAAATCTTTCCGGTGATGCCGCCCATGAAGCCGACCGGAACGAAAATCGCCAACAAAACCAAGGTTGTCGCGACAATCGCGCTTGAGACCTCGGACATGGCTTTAATCGCGGCCTCTTTCGGAGAGAGCTTTTCCTGCTCCATCAGGGTTAAGACACGCTCGACCACAACAATCGCGTCGTCGACCACCAGACCAATCGCCAGAACCAAGCCGAACAGAGTCAACATATTCAGGCTGTAGCCCATGGCCAGCATGACGGCGAATGTCGCCAGCAACGAAACCGGAATTGTCAAAGACGGAACCAATGTCGACCGCCAATCCTGCAAGAAAATATAGCAGACGAAAATAACCAGCGCAAAAGTCAAAACCAAGGTCATCACAACTTCCTCAATAGAGGCTCTGATGTATTCGGTCGAATCATACCCAATCAGATAGTCAACCCCCTTGGGGAAAGTCTGCTTCATTCTTTGGAGCTCGGCTTTCAGGTTGTTCATCGCGTCAAGCGCGTTGGCGCCGGTCAGCTGGTTAACGCCGATAGCCACGTTGGGAACATTGTTGTAACGTGAAACAGCTCGGTATGATTCCTCGCCGACTTCGACGCGGGCAATGTCTTTGAGCTGAACCAGCCCGCCCTCTTCGGCCGTGCGGATAATAATGTTTTTGAATTCCTCAACATCGTTGATACGCCCGTCCGTTTGCAAGGAATAGACCATTTGCTGCTTGCCGTCGCCGGGCATACCGCCGACTTTACCGAGAGAGGGTTGATAGTTTTGCCCCTGAATGGCCGAAGCAATTGTTTCTATCGGGATATTCAACGCCGCAATCTTGTCGGCATCAAGCCAAACACGCATACTCAAACGTGCCGAATAGACGTTAACTTCGCCAACACCGTTAATACGGGTCAGGTTGTTTTTCATATTGTTTTGGACAAAGTCGCTCAGTTCCTGATTGGTCATGCTTTTGTCCGGTGAAAAGACTGAAATAAAGCCCAAGATATTGGACGAACGACTGTTAACTGACACCCCTTGACGTTGAACATCCGAGGGAAGTTTTGAAGTAGCTTGTTGAATACGGTTTTGAACCTTAACTTGCGCCATATCGGGATCAATGCCTGGTTTGAACGTGATGGTCAACTGATAAGACGAATCTTCGGAAGAGGACGACATGTAAATCATGTTTTCAACGCCGTTTATTTGCTCTTCAATCGGAATGCCAACCGTGCGCGCAACAACTTCGGCCGACGCTCCGGGGTATGTTGCCGAGACGACAACCTCAGGCGGCGTAATTTCGGGATAGAGCGCAATCGGCAGAGAAAAGACCGAAATTAAGCCCGCAATAGACATCACGATTGAGATGACAATCGCAAAACGCGGGCGTTCAATAAAAATACGCGAAAACATTCTTATTTGGCCTCCTCAGTTGTGTTGGATACCAGACTTGCGCGAACAGTCGCCCCGTCAGCCACTTTTTGAAGCCCCGTAACGATGATTTTTTCGCCGCCGTTTAAACCGGACAAGACAATCTGCTTATCCTCAAACATACCGTCCAATTTGAGCCGGCGTTCAGAGACTTTGCCTTTGTCGTCAACCGTGTAGACATAGGCGCCGTTTTTGTCCTGCAAGACGGCTGCCGGATTGATGATAACCGCCGGATGCTCCTCGGCCGAGGACAGAATCACATCGACATAATTGCCCGGGACAAGGCGCTGGGCCTCGTTTTGATATTCCAAATAAACAGCTATGGTTGCCGTTGTCTTATTAATCTCGTTATTGATGAAATAAGAGCTTATCGCATCTTCAAAAATATCGCCGTTGGGCAAAGATAAACGCGTCTTTAAGCCGGAGTTCTCCAAATCGCGGAACATATTGTAGTCTTTATCCGGCGCCGAAAAGGCGACGCGGACAGGGAAAGTTTGGACAATGCGCGCCAAAGTCTGCGAATTGGTGCTGACAAAGTTGCCCTCGGTCACAAGAGCCTTGCCGATAACGCCCGTGATGGGGGCTTTGATTTCGGTGTGTTCCATATCAATCTTAGCTAACTCCAGATTGGCTTCGGCCTGAGCAACGGCTGCTTTGGCCTGGAGATAGGCGCTCTCGGAGGTGTCCAAAGTCGATTTGGAGGCATAGTTCTGGCTGCTCAAGGCTTTTTGACGCTTGTAATCGCGCTCTGTCTTGACCAGATTGGCTTTGGCACTGGCTAAAGAAGCTTTGGCCAAATCCAAGTTGGCAATGTATCTGTCCTGCTCAATCACAAAAAGAATGTCGCCTTCTTTGACAACGGAGCCTTCTTGAAACAAAACTTTGTCGATATAGCCTGAAACCTGCGGAATCAGATTGACGCTTTTGATGGCTTCGACAGAGGCAATGTATTTCTTTTGCGGAGAAACATCCGTTTTAACGGCCTCTTCAACCAATACATGCGGCACACCGCCGCCCATGCCCATCATGCCGGCGGCCTGCGGCGTCAATTTGGTTTTGAGATACCAACCGATGCCAATGCACAGCATAATGACAATAAAATTCATTACAATTTTTCTTTTCTTTACTTGAACCACTTGCATTTTACTTCTTCTCCATTTGAATGCCGTTAAAAATAGTTTTTATTCCTTTTTTGATGTCTTCGGAGAATTTCATCTCCGGCTTGCATTTTGATAAATATGTGCTGAGCGCGCCGCGCCAAAAATAAGCAATGGTATCCCGCAGATTGTTCAAATCGACATCTTTTTTGATTTCGCCGTTTTGCCTGCATAACAACAATATCTGAAATAACTGTTGAAGAGGAAGCTCAACCAACGAACGAATCTCGCCCCAAACCTGTGCGAAAATAGCCTCGGACCATTCCATGCGGTAAATAACAAAAAACAAAAACTTACGAAAGTTTTCGTCCTCTTCTATCTCTTTTGCCCGATTGGATATTGTCTGACAGAGTTCGGAAAGAGATTTTGGCTCGGGGATTTTGTAACGGTTGTGCTGCTCGGATATTTTTTGAATCACAAGCGCCGTTATCAAATCCGTTTTGCTTTTAAAATGCCAATAAACAGCCCCTTTTGTCAGGTTTATTCGGGCAGCAATCTCATCAAAAGTCGTGCGTGAATAGCCTTTTTCATACAAAACTTGCATCGCCGAATCGAGAATCGCCCGCCGTGTTTGTTCGCTGTCTTCCTTTGTTTTACGAGCCATCTAAGCTTTTCCTCATCGTTTCTTTTATATACATTCGATGAGTATGTATACTCTGATTTGGTTAAAAATCAACAAATTTTTTTAAATTTTCCTAAAATATTCCAGTGCCAAATTAATATCTTTAAACTCGTAATCCGCCTCGGGACAATGTTTCTCTTTATTTCCAATTAAAACGGTTATCATTCCGGCTTGTTTGGCCATTTTGATATTAATTTTATTATCTTCAAACATAACACAATTTTTCGGAACAAGTCTGTGTTTTTCAAAAAAGCGGCAATAAGCTTTGCCCGTATATTTGAACTCATAATTCATGGAATCGGCATCAAAAACATCTTCAAAATGTTTCTCTTCAACTCCGATAGCGTTCAAAACGCTTTTGACATGGCCGCGTGTGCTGTCCGTCAAAATATATTTCGTTTGAGACATTTTTTTCAGAAGCTCGTTTAATTTCTCGTTAATTGGCAGACAGCTCACATCCACATCACAGATATAATCCAAAAATTCTTTTTTGGACAAGGGTAATTCATGGCCGAACGCATCAACGTCATAATAATGCTTGCTTCTGATTTTGATGATAAAATCCTCGGCCTCTTCTCTGTTCAGACGAAGCTTGCGCATAAAAAAGTGCAAAATGCGCGCGCTTTCCTGTTCGCCGATGACCGCCACATCGGCATAGAGTGTTCCGTCTAAATCAAATACCAATACCTTGTCTTCAAACATTTAGCGCTCTTTTCTGATTGCTGCCACGCAGCGGACATAGGCGCTGTCCGTGCTTAAATTTTCAAGCTCGACCGGAATCCGCCGCCGCCAGTTTGGGTGCTTGTCGTGGTCTGTTCCGGGGAGATTCTGCATCTCAATCACATGGAGCATATCTTCAAGCTGCGCTAGAAATACCGGCGCAGTTGTTTTGGACATAAACCGTTCCACAGCTTCTTCTATCCCCTCGGGATAGGCCTCGCCGTAAATATAATTTCCGCTGCGCGGGCGGTCATCTGGCCAAACACCGGCTCTATCCAGCGCCTCAAGCAATTTACCGCGGTCGGCCTCTCTCTTATGGTAGGCATCGGCTTTGTCCTGCGCGCTGCCAATCAGCCCTAAGGAGGCATTAAGTTCAATATCATACCCGAACCACCACATTTTTAACGGCGCTATATCATGCGTAGCCACCGAGGTAAAGGCATCGGCCGGATAATCCGCGGGCTGTTTGAAATCGCCCCAGCCGGCATTCCACCGCTCTGCCCATAAAATACTCAAGGCATAGATATTTTTTTCTTTGAGCTTGTCCAAAAAACCGTCCGGTACATTACCGATACTTTCGCCGACAATCACACAGTCGTTCAAATAACTTTCCAAGGCGACGATATTGAGCATATCCGCAAAATTATAATAGATATAGGTGCCTTTTTCGGACGCATCTGGGATTACATACAGCCGAAGCAGGCTCATCACATGATCCATTCTCAATGCGCCGGCATAGCGCATATTAGCGCGGAGCATCCGAATAAAAGGCGCATATTTTTGCTTTTGGAGAACTTGAGGCAGAAATGTTCCCAACCCCCATTTTTGCCCGTTTGGAAAAAACGCATCAGGCGGCGCGCCTGTTCCGGCGTTACGCATAAACAATTCAGGATTGCTCCAATATTCGGCGCTGTCGCGGCCGACGCCGACGGCCAAATCCCGATAGAATCCGATTTTGAGTCCGTTTGCTTTGACTTCCGCCGCGGCCAAACCAAATTGTCTGTCCGCCTCAAACTGCATAAATTTAAAAAACTCTACTCTGTCTTTGTGCTCTTTGACAAAGGCTTTGACGCCGGCAGCATTTGGATTTTTATATTCCTCAGGCCAGGCCATCCACCCGCCCCACACTTTTTGAGTTTCGACCTCGTAAATTGCTTGAAAAGCCGCCAGATTATCCAAAGCCTCGCCCTGACATTTGCAAAAAGTCTCATAAGCCTTGCGGCGATCTGATTTTTTGTCGGCCTTAAAACGGTCAAAACATTTTTCCAACATACGCACTTTGAGCGGGTAGACTTTGCCGTATTGAATAAGTTCGCTTGCGCGCAGTTCCTCAAGCAGCGGCTCTATGGCCTTTTTATCCTCGGGCATAAACTCCGGCACAGCCTCAACATCAATATAAATCGGGTTCAAAAACTGACGCGAGATTGATAAATAAGGGCTTGCGTTTTCGGGATAGTCATGGCTCAGCGTATTCAGCGGGTTAAGCCCGATAATGTCCGCGCCGCTTTGACCGCACAGTTTTACAAAATTGCGCAAATCAGTCAAGTCGCCGATACCCCAGTTGCGGCGGCTTTTGAGTGAGTATAGCTGCAAAGCAAATCCCCAAAGCTTTTGCTCGTCCTCTAATTTTTTGCATGTTTGAGGTGCAACCGCTAACGTTGTTTTGTGTTTTTTTCCGGCAACTTCCAGTTCAAGTTCATAATACCCCGGAGTCAAGTCCGTCGTCAGGCGTAAATCTTCTTTATACAGCTCGCCATTGTTTGTGCTGTTTTGCATATAGGCATAGAGCACGTCAAAAGTATTTCCATCACAGTCTTTGGCTTTAATCTTGATATCAGACAAATCTTTTGACACAACATCAATCACGATATCTCCGACCTGACGGACATAGATATCCCGCACACACTGCGCCCAGCGCACGCCGTCAATCCGCCTGAGCGAGGCCAATGTTTCTTCCTTTGTATCACAGGTATACCCCATTGCCCGCACAAAAAATCGAATTGTGTTTTCATCGACATTGTATTCCTGACGCCGCAGACCAGCATCGCTAAAAAACGTCGCTATTCCCAAACGATCGGCTAATTCTTTTAAAAGAGCGTCCATTTTCTCAGTCCTTCTTTATTTAAATTCCGCCACAACAACACTCCACGCCGATATGTTGACCGCTCCGGCAGACGGAGATAATTCGTGTGGCAGTTTTTCGGAAGTGTCCAATAAAATTTTTCTTTCAGATTTAGCGACAACCGTTTTGGGAAGTTTCCAATCCACGGCCTGATGTTCGGCATTAAAAATTGCCCAAATAAACCGATTGCCGTCTTTAACCAAATAAGACAATCCGTGACGGCTGCCGTCATACCAATCCGTTTCGGAAAATTCGGCGCCGGCTTGGGTATACCAGGCTAAATCTTTGTTACCTTCTTTATCAACTGGTTTGCCGGTAAAGAACTGTGTCCGTTCAAAGATTTTGAGCTTTTTGCGCAGGCGAATTAGTTTGCGGACAAAACCGATTAATTTGCGCTGCTTTGGCGAAATTCCTTCCCACGCAATCCAACTGACGGCGTTGTCCTGACAATAGGGATTGTTGTTGCCTAACTGCGAGCGGCAAAATTCGTCCCCGAAAACAATCATCGGCGTTCCGAAAGACATCATCAAGGTCGCCAGCATAGCTTTGGTTCTGTCCATGCGGTTTTGAAGCACTCTCGGGTTGCGGCTTTCGCCTTCTTCTCCGGAATTCCAACTCCAGTTTGAATCCGTTCCGTCGCGGTTGTTCTCACCGTTGGCATTATTGTGCTTACCATTGTAACTAACCAAATCATTGAGCGTAAATCCGTCATGCGCCGTGATAAAATTCAGGCTTGACGAAATGGGGCGGTTGTTGTGTCCGAAAACTTCGCTGGAGCCTGTCAAGCGGGAAGCCATTTCGGCCGCCTGATAGGCCTCGCCTTTCCAAAAACGGCGGACATTATCCCTATATTTATCGTTCCACTCGACCCAACCTGTCGGAAAAGCACCCAGCTGATATCCCCCGAAACCGACATCCCACGGTTCGGCAATTAATTTGACTTTTTGCAACACATTATCCTGCGCGGCCGCATACAAAAATCCACTGGTCTGCTTGAACTCATTATTGCGTCGGCACAAGGTCGGCGCCAAATCAAAACGAAAACCGTCCACGTGCATTTTTTCGACCCAATAGCGCAGGGAATCCATTACCAGCCTGACGACATCCGGATTTTGCAAGTTAAAACTTGCGCCGCAGCCCGTTGTATCGTGATAAAGACGTTTGTTGTCCGGATTGAGAATATAGTAAGACAGGTTATCAATCCCGCGATAGCACAATGTCGGCCCTAGCTGGTTACCCTCACCAGTATGGTTGTAAACCACGTCCAAAATCACTTCCATTCCGTGGGCGTGCATAATTTTGACCATATCGCGGATTTCGTTGATATCGCCGCCAGAAAGATAAGACTGTTCGGGCGCAAAAAAACTGAAGCTTTCATATCCCCAATAATTATCGATGATATAGCCCCTTTTGTGGCGGTTTCCGAAAAAAGCGTGTATCGGCAAAAGCTCAACCGCCGTAACGCCCAGATGCTTCAAATAATTGATTGTCGACTCATGGGCAAAACCGGCAAAAGTTCCTCTTTTGGAATCCGGCAAAAATGGATTGAGTTTTGTTGCCCCGCGGAGATGAGTTTCATAAATAATGCTCTGCTCCATTTTGTAATGCGGCGGCGTGTCGTTTTCCCAATCATAAGCCTCATCGTCCACAACAACGGATTTGGGCACATAGGGTGCGGAATCCAATTCAGAAAAAGACAAATCTTTGTCGGGACTGTCGATATCATACCCGAAAATCGCCTTATTCCAAATTAGCGTTCCGACAAGTTTTTTGCCGTAAGGATCTATCAGCAATTTGTGCGGATTGAATCGATAGCCCATTTCGGGTTTATAGATGCCGTAAACACGATAGCCATATACTGTTCCGACGGGCGCATTTTGCAGATAAATATGCCATATATTTCCGTCACGCGCGGTCAGTTCATAACGTTCTTCTTCGACGGCGCCACTTTCATTGAACAAGCATAATTCAACCTTGGCGGCATGCACCGAAAACAGCGCAAAGTTGATGCCCCGACCGTCATAAAACGAGCCCAGCGGCCACGGTGTTCCGGAAGATGTTGCGTAGCGAACCATTCTGCCTCCTTAGCGGATGGGTTTGATAACGATTGTCGACAGCGGCGGCAAAGTTACCTTAATGGAGAAAGGTTTATAATTGCATTCTTCTTTTTCGGCCTGAACAGGACCGTTGTTTTTGACACCGCTTCCCCAGTAATTTGTATCATCGCTATTGAATATTTCCTGATACTGACAATCTTCAGGCACTCCGATACGATAACCTTCGCGCACAACCGGCGTAAAGTTGCAGATTGCAATCAGATAATCGCCAGGGTTATACCCTTTGCGCATATAGGCAATAACGCTGTCGTCGGCGTTGGAATGATCAATCCACTCAAACCCTCGATAATCAAAATCCTGTTGATACAAAGGCTCGTTTCCTTTATACATCAGGTTCAAATCACGAACGCAATTTTGCATGCCTTTATACATCGGATAATCCAGCAAAAACCACCTCAGGCTTTCTTCAGAATTCCACTCATAATCCTGTCCGAATTCACAGCCCATAAACAAAAGTTTTTTACCAGGGTGCGTATACATAAAACCGTAATAGGCCCTCAGGTTTGCAAACTTTTGCCATTCGTCTCCAGGCATTTTAGAAAGCATGGATCCTTTGCCATGAACAACTTCATCATGCGAAATCGGCAGAACAAAGTTTTCGTTAAACGCATACAATAGTCCGAACGTCAACATGCCGTGATGATATTTGCGATGAATCGGCTCATGCGATATATAGCGCAGTGTATCATTCATCCAGCCCATATTCCATTTGTAACCGAACCCGAGCCCGCCCATTGTTGTCGGACGAGACACCATCGGCCAAGCTGTCGACTCTTCGGCAATGGTCACCGCTCCGTCAACCTGCGAATAAGCCAGCTCATTCATGCGGCGCAAAAATGAAATGGCTTCCAGATTTTCATTGCCGCCGTATTGGTTGGGAATCCATTCGCCGTTTTTGCGCGAATAGTCCAGATACAACATTGACGCAACCGCATCAACACGCAGGCCGTCAATGTGAAATTCCTTGAGCCAATAAATAGCACTGGCGCACAAAAAGTTGGAAACCTCGGAGCGGCCGTAATTATAAATTTTTGTTCCCCAATCTGTATGCTCGCCTTTGCGCGGATCAGCGTGTTCATACAGGTGCGTTCCATCAAATTCGTTGAGGCCGTGGCCGTCTTTCGGGAAGTGTGCCGGAACCCAATCCATAATCACACTGATGCCTGCCTGATGAAATTTGTCAATCAGGTATCTGAAATCATCTGGCGTTCCAAAACGGGAAGTCGGCGCAAACATTCCTATAACCTGATATCCCCAAGAAGAATCCAACGGATGCTCCGCAACGGGCAAAAATTCGACATGCGTAAAGCCCATATTCATCACATAGGGAATCAATGTATCGGCCAACTCGCGGTAGGTCAGATATTCGTTGTTTTCTTTGCGGCGCCACGAGCCCAAATGCACCTCATAAATGGACATCGGACGGTCAAACGAATTGTGCTCCGAACGATAGTTCATCCATTCGGCATCGTTCCAAATATAGTGGTTGATATCATACACAATCGAGGCCGTATTGGGGCGCTTTTCGGAATAAAACGCCACCGGATCGGCTTTTAAGAAAACATCGTTGCTTTGGGTCTTGATTTCGTATTTATAAAGTTCGCCCTCGCCGATGCCGGGGATAAAGATATCCCACACGCCGCAGGAGGGATGCTTGCGCATCACGTCGACACGACCGTCCCAGTTGTTGAACGCGCCGACCACGCTGACCCTTTTGGCATTGGGCGCCCATACCGCAAATCCAACGCCCTTAGCGCCTTCTTTTTCCATTACATGAGCACCGAGTTTTTTATACATCTCAAGATGTTTTCCCTCGGCCAACAGATAAATATCCATATCGCCCAACGTGGGGGTAAAACGGTAGGTATCTTCCGCAATATAGGTGTAATTTTTGTCATTAGTAATACGAAATTGATAATCGAAATCGTCCGTCTTTCCTAAATCAATTTGGTAGAATCCACGCTCGTCCAATTTGGTCATCATACCGAGCGAATCCCCTGCGCGGTTCAAGACCTCAATTGATACGGAATGAGGCTGATAAGCTCTGATATAAACTTCTTTCGAGCCTTTGTTTTTGTGTATCCCCAACACCGCAAAAACATTGCCGTGATCGCCGTTTATTACAGCTTCCATTTCTTCTTTCGATAATAAATTCTGCATAAATTTTTCCTTAAATTTAACAACATAATTACACGCGTTTTTCATCATATTTTTTATCATAAAAAACTCTGTAAAACAGTTATAATTTCTAAACCGTTTAAATGCAAGCTTTTAATATCGGACATCAAAAAAATTTTTACACGTTTTTTATTTTTTTTGACATTAATGTTTGATTAACTATTGACGTATCGATTTTTGTATGTATATTAAATAATGTTTATTGAATTTTATTTGGAGTTAGTGATTATGGTAAATAACGAACAAGCAATCAAAGAAGCTGCTTATTACATCTGGCAAAACGCCGGCTGCCCGTCCGGTCAGGATGAATATTTCTGGTCGATGGCTGTTGAGCAGATTTCTAAGAAATGCAATAAGACTTCTTGCTGCAAAAAGGCTTCTTCAAGCACTAAAAAGTCTTCTTCTGCCAAGAAAACTTCTTCTAAAAAATCTAAGTAATTTAGGTCGTCAGAAGATAAAAAAATCTCCGCAAATTAGCGGAGATTTTTTTTGCTATAAATTACCTATTTTCTGCGGGCGAGGATGAGGCGGCCTAAGACATTTTTATCGCCCTCTTTGCGCAGAGTTTTCTGCTCGTTTGACACAATGTCGAATCCGTTTTTCAAGAGCAACTTTTCAACATATTTCGGTGCATGAACAAAGCGCGACGACGGCATCAAAATATAATCTTTTTCAGAGGCTGTATTTTCGGAAATCGTGAAGGCAAAAAGCCCGTTTTTTTTCAAAGAATCCGACACTTTTTCCATCAGGGAATCGAGCTTTCCGAAATAGGTCAAAACATCGGCCGCAACAATGGTTTCGAACTTTTCAGATGATGTTTCCAGATAATGAATTATCTCATCTTTTTTCAAACCTTCATACACGTTTTTTGCGGCAGCTTCCGAGAGCATTTTTGATGACATATCCACACCGAAAATTCGGCAGTTTTTTATCTTTTTTTTCAAAGCAATGCCAAACAATCCGCTCCCGCAGCCAAGGTCTAAAACAAGCGGATTTTTGATGTTATTTTTCTTCCAAAAACGGGCTGTTTTTTCGGCAATCATCTCGGGGGATTTATACCCTAATTCTTTGAGGACGGCTTCAAAATCCGGCGCAAAAACATCAAATAATTTTTCGACATATTCGGGATTTGCTTTTTCAAAATTTTCGGGCGTTTCGAACGCCGCAACAGCTTGTTTGACAATGCCGGAATCCGGATACATTTCAGCCCATTTTCGCAAAATCGACTCAATAAAATCACGGCCTTTTTCTTCACTCGTTTCATAAAGCGCATAGGCCAAATTAAGATGGTGATCAGGGGCGCCGCCGCTTTTGACAACAGCCTCAAACGCCTTTTGAATTGCCCTTTCAAAATCGCCTGTTTTTTGGCACGCCTGAGACAAATAATTATCCCACCACGGATTGGCGGAATCCTGTTCAGCGGCGGCCTCAAAAAAGGGTATCGAGGCTGCAAAATTCTCTTCTTCAAACAGGCAGACGGCCAAATTGGCGCACGCCGCAAAATGGGTCGGATTTTCTTTGAGAATCCGCCGATATATTTTTGCCGCCGACTTGAATTTTTGCTTTTTAAAAAGAGCGTTCGCTCTGTTCAACTCTTCTGAAACAGAGGACTTTTTCGGTCTCAAAAAATCTTTTAGCATCGCCCCTCTTTGACAATAAAAACAAAGTATTATATTATGCGTTATAAGGTTAAAAAAATGATAACTTATCCTACCAAATATATTCTCAAAATTTCGGTTCCGCTGATTTTGGGGATGTTGATTCAGGTGCTGGTCGGGGTTACCGACACGGCTTTTTTAGGGCGCGTGGGAGAGGTTGAACTTGGGGCATCAGCCATTGCGGGAATTGTGTATCTGCTGGCTTTTATGGTATCGCAAAGTTTTGCCTCCGGCGCGCAGATTATTATGGCGCGGCGTAACGGTGAACAGCATTATTCCAAAATCGCCCGCGTGTTGTATCAGACATTGACTTTTATTGTTTTATTTTCTGCGCTCAATATTGTGTTGTTTTATCTTTTTGCACCCGCGAGGTTTGAAGCCGCCCTCGCCTCGCAAGCTGTTGCGGAGGCCTCTGCGGTCTATTTGTCCGCGCGGTGCTGGGGTTTGTTTATGGCCGGCGCGACAGCTGTTTTCAGAGCGTTTTTTGTGGCTGTGACCAACACGACGCAGCTTTTTTGGGCGGCGCTGATTTTACTTGTTTCAAATTTTATTCTGGATTATTGGCTTATTTTCGGCGGGCTCGGCGTTCCGGCTATGGGAATTAAAGGTGCGGCAGTTGCCTCGGTGATTGCGGAGAGCGTTTCAGCCGGATATCTGATTTTATACATGCTCAAAAAAGTTGATTTGATTAAATACGGATTTCAAAAATTTTTGCTGTGGAATCAGGCCTTATTTCTTGATATTTTCAGATTGTCGATTTGGATTGTGATTCAAAATATATTGAGCTGGGGCGTGTGGCTTTACTTTTTTATTGAGATTGAAAAACTCGGCGAAAACGCTTTGGCTGTGTCAAATATTTTGCGCTCTGTTTCGTCTCTGCCGTTTATTTTTGCAAACGCTATGTCTTTGGCGGCGTCTTCGCTGGTCAGCAATCTTATCGGCTGCGGCAAAGATGATGAGGTTATGCCCACCGCCGCGCGGCTTTTAAAAATCGGAAGTGTTTTTTATTACGGCTGCCTTGGGGTGATGGCTGTTTTTCCGACCGCTTTTTTGAGGATTTACACGGATAATCCCGTTGTTATTACTGAGGCTCTGGCGCCGTTTGGGACAATGATTTTGACTTATCTGTCCGCCCTGCCGGCTATGATTTATTTTTATTGTATTTTGGGCACCGGAAAAACGCGTGTCGCCCTCGGGATTGAGATTATTTGCTCGCTGGTTTATATCATTACCGTGCGGCTGATTGTGGGCGTGTATGAGATGTCTTTGGCCTGGTGCTGGACAAGCGAAATGTCTTATTATTTACTGCTGCTTGCCGTCTCTTACAGCTATATGAAACGCAATAAATGGTGCTGCGAACTTGTCTGAGGCGCAAAAAAAATGAAACGCAGTCCGAAAAGACCGCGCTTCACTTTCTAGAAATACATCACATTTTCTCGGTTAATGCGCCAGTCTTCAGCCAAAGAGGCCTCTATGACTTTTGTCATCTCACCGGAAGGTGTTGTAAAGATTTCGTTTCCCAGTTCCGCCATACGACAGAGCTTGGCCAGATAGGTCTTCCCTTCGACAGAAACATCAACCTCGCCACTGTCCACGCGCTTTTTGAACGCTTTGATTGTCGGTAGGATTTTGGAACGGCGATCGGTATTGACCACAACAATCTCCATATCCCCGTAAATTCCCGTCAACTTGAGCTTGCGTTCTATAGTCGCGGCGTTGTTTTCGTCTTTGTGCGCTATGATAAACCAACTGGTTGTATCCATGCGCTGAAAGGTAAATGTTTTCATATTTTTAAAAATTAATAATTTTTCGATATATTTTGTCTATAACATAAAAACACATTTTTAGCAAGTCTTTTTATACCTCTCGCTCCTCAAAAAACGATTTATCGACGCCGCAAAGCGGACAAACCCAATCATCGGGCAGTTTTTCGAAAGGAATTTCGCCGTCATAAACATAATTGCACACCGTGCAGACCCATTTTTTCATTTTCTTCTCCTTTTGTTGTTGAAACGCTTTAATCACATCATCTTTGAATCCGCCCCGATAATCGGCATAGAGAATCGGCGCGCCGGACGCTCGATTTTCGGCATTGAGAATCTCGGCAATAAAAATTGTGTTGCTCTTCAAAGGATAGTGATGAATAACCCGCGCCGACACATAAGCCAACGCCCGCGGCCAAACAGGCAGCCCGTCAAAAAGTTCTGTTGAGACGCCTTGCCATTTATCAATCGTTCGACCGGACTGAAAGCCGAAATTTGCAATTATCTCGGGCGGCACATCCTTAGGCAAGACAGACAAAGACAGGCGCCCTGTCTGGAGCAGGCATTCTTTTGTATAGCTTATGTTTGTGCAGGATATAGCCAACGCGCATGGTTTGTTGGCGGCAATCATCACGGCGTCAACGATACTTCCGACATCGCGGCCGGATTTGTCTTTGGCTCCGAGGATATAAAGCCCGAGTGAGATTTTATAGAGCGCCTGCCAATCTATCATATCTTTTTCCTTTTTTAGATAAAAGATATATAATCATGCCTTTGGACAAGACAAGTGGCGCAGCAAGGATAAAAGCGGGCGGCGGTTAATAATGCGGCGGGGGTGTTTCTTCCGACAGGGGTTTGACGGCGTCTTTATCCAGCATATCCACCAGATAGCGGTTAAGACGGAGGAGCTGTTCTATCTTTTCGCCCTGCTCAAAAACAACCTTATTCAGCTCATCGAGCGTTTTTTCCTGATTGGCCAGAGCCATTTCGATATCGATTAATCTTTGTTCGTCCATTTTGTGCCTCTTTGTTATGCGGTCTAAGATAGCACGAATAAGTTATTTGGCAACAGGAATCAGCGGCAAAGTTTTGTTTTGCGCCGATTTGGCCGGAACGACGGAAAAAAGTTTCTTTTTTTTGAAAATTTTGCTTGAGTTCTCAAAAAAATATGTTACAACTATCAACCGTTGAGACCGTCGGATTGTAGTTCAGCCTGGTAGAACGCTTCGTTCGGGACGAAGAGGTCGCTGGTTCGAGTCCAGTCAATCCGACCACACAAATACCGCTCCTTGTGAGCGGTTTTTTGTGGTCAGAATGGTTAGGTTCTTGAAGCAGCTGGAAGCTGGTTCGACTACAAGCGAAAGCGATACGGAAGAGAAGAAAAAGAGTAAGAATTCGAAGAGATTAACCAGAAAGTAACCCCAAATAGCTAAAATTTTTTCAAAGGTCTTGCAAAATTGTTAAATTTTGTGTTTAATCATGAAGTGAATGAAAGGATCCCTCATGTCTGAAAGAGAAACAGAAAATTTAGTGTTAACAGAGATGAACATGTCTCTGGGAGAAAATGATTTTGGTTTTGTGTTTGATCAAGGTGATACTTTATCCATAACAAAAATAACCAATTTATTGAAAAAGGCAGGAGGAAAACCCAAGGTATGTTCGTTGGCTGATTTTGATAAAGGTGGCCCTGGTAAAGCACAGCCCGAATATATTGTTACTTTCAAAAAGGATTTAAATTTACTTATTGTTATTGAATGTAAAAAAAGCACAAAATATCATGCTTCTGAAACTCTAGATATGCCTAAAGGATACGCTGTTGATGGTGCTCTTTATTATGCAAAGTTTTTAAAAGAGGAATTTAATGTAATAGCCTTAGGCGTTAGCGGGACAAAAAAAGAAAATATGAAGGTCTCAACACTCTACTGGCCTAAAGGAATGGATAAATACATGGAATTTCCCAGAGGAAAGGATGTCCTTTACAGCCCAGAAAATTACATTAACTTAATTCAAGGTAAAAAGGTAGAAAAAGCAATTTCTATCGAAGATATTCAAAAGCTGGCACTCACAATGCATAATAATCTAAGAGCATTGAAGATGACAGAACGAGCAAAACCGGTGTTTATTGCGGGTATTTTGATTGCTCTTAAAAATAAGACCTTTATTAATGATTATAGAAATTTAACTTCTTTCGATGCTCTGTTGAACATGTTACAACAGGCCATCAATGATGAGTTAGTTAACAGCGATATACGGTCTGAAAAAATTTCTGACATCAAGACACATTTCAAGATGATTGGAAAGAATAGTAAGTTAAAAGAAATTCCACTGTCTCATGATAATTCGTTGCTTTGGTATGTTGAACAATTAGAAACGAAAATAAAACCAATGATGGATTACTCGTCTGAAGCTGTTGATGCTTTGGGGATTTTTTATCATGAATTTGTTAAATACAGTGGCGGTGATGGTAGTGGTTTAGGAATTGTTTTGACCCCTCAGCATTTAACAGAATTTATGGCGGATTTGGCTGAAGTGAATAAATCCAGTAAAGTTGTTGATATTTGTTGCGGTTCCGGCGCGTTTTTGGTTACTGCTATGAGTAAAATGTTCAAAGGGGCCACACAACAAGAAATTAATAAAATTAGAACAGAATCCCTTTTTGGTGTTGAGAGCGATGATGATATTTACACATTAGCTATAGCAAATATGATTGTACGTGGCGATGGTAAATCAAACATTTTCTATGGCGATTGCTTTAATAAAGACATTATTAAAAATTTGAAAGAAAAAAAGATAAATATCGGATTAATCAATCCGCCATACTCGCAAAAGGATCATTGTGAACTTGAGTTTGTAGAAAATATGCTGAATATCCTTGAGACGGGAGGAACTGGTGTTGTCGTTGTTCCGATGAGCTGTGCGATTGGTACAAAATTTAAGGATGTGAGAGAACGTTTGTTTAATAATCATACATTAAAGGCTGTATTTTCTATGCCGGATGATATTTTCTATGCAAATAATGCCAGTACGAACGTATGTGTAATGGTTTGGGAGGCCCATAAGCCACACAATAGCACTCAAAATACATTCTTCGGATATTACAAAGATGATGGTTTTGTTAAAGCAAAAAAATTGGGCCGAATTGATAAATTTAACAAATGGGAAAATATTAAAAAAGAGTGGCTTTCATTATATAGGGAGAGAGATGTTAAAGATGGTCTCACTGCAAAGAAGCCTGTAAAATGGAACGATGAATGGTTGTGTGAAGCTTATATGGAAACAGACTATACAACATTAAAGGAGGCTGATTTTGAAAAAGCTGTTAAAGATTATCTTTCATATTTGGTAAAAAACAGGAGCACAATATGAAAGTAAAAGACTTATTTGATGTTAAATATGGGATAAATTTAGAACTTAATGCCTGCGAGATTACAACAAATGCAGATGGTGTCAATTTTGTATCCAGAACATCAGAAAATAATGGTGTTGTTGCTCGCGTTAAAATTATTCCTGGTAAGGAGCCTCAGCCTGCGGGTGTAATTACTTGTGCAGCAGGCGGAAGCGTTCTATCATCTTTTGTTCAAAATGAGTCATTCTACAGTGGCAGAGACTTATATATTCTCACGCCTAAAAAAGCTTTGTCTCTTGAAGAAAAATTGTTTTATTGTAAAGCACTAAAAATGAATGCCTATAGATATCAGTATGGAAGACAGGCCAATAAAACATTGAAAGAAATTGAATTACCAAATGTTCCTGAATGGTGCAAAAAATATAAGATTGATTATTCTCCCATTCAGACACAAATTCAAGCGAAATCAAATTCTTTAGATACATCAAATTGGAAAGAATTTAAAATTTCAAATTTGTTTGAATGTAGTACTACACCAACAGTAATTGAAACTCAATCAGGTAATATTCCTTATGTTACAAGAACAAGTACGAACAATGGTGTAGACTCTTTCATATCTGAGGTCTCAAAAAAAGTAAACAAAAGCAATTGTATCACCATAGGGGCTGAGGGACGTTTTGCTTTTTATCAATCAGAGCCTTTTATTTCAGGAGTGAAAATATATACTCTTAGGAATGAAAATTTAAATAAATACAATGCACTATTTATTTCTACAGTATTAAATAAAGAGGTATATAGATATTGTTACGGTCGAGCCAGAATTTTAGATAAAATAAAAGAAGAACGTATAAAACTTCCTGTAAATTCTCAAGATAATCCCGATTGGCAATTCATGGAAGATTATATTAAATCTCTACCTTATAGCGATCTGATTTGATTATATAAAAATCAATATGTTACATTTGAAGTTCGAAATAAAAGAGTGGGTGTTCACAATGGTTGTGAAACTGCGACAAAGTGGTATAACCAGTTGAAATGTAATATTTTTTTAATCATCAAAAATGGTATCTTTTTCCTGATTTAGTGCTTGTGTGCACGACCCTCATAAAAAAACACCTCTTTGGGTGTTTTTTTATTTTTATTTAGCGTCCTTGATTGAGTTTGGTGTTGACAATACTCATCGGGTTTGTCTTTTTGCCTTTGAGAGCTTGCAAAAAGCGCTGTTTGGCCAGATAAAGTTTGGTGTCCTCGCGGCCTTTGCGCGTGTAGTGATGATATTCGATGATTTTGCCTTTGTCCATTACACAGCGATGTTCAATGGCCGATGAGTTTTCATATCCGACGGCAAATTCTCCTTTATAAGGATTGCCGTTGATATCCCATTCCTGATAGCGGGCGGGTGTTGCCGAGATTTTCTTTTGGCCGTCAGGGTAAAATTCTTTGATATATTCTTCGGTGCCGCGGCACGACTCATAGACAAGACGGTCTTTAGACTCACCGCCCTCTGCGGCTTTGTATAATTCAAGATAATTCAGGATAATATCTGATGAGCCGCCGCTATAAGACGCGCTTTTGGTCTCTCGTTTGATATCCGGTGCAGACAACGGATCATCAATAGATTTTTGCAAACGGAGCCTGTCATCCCGCTGAGCCGCCTCTGCCCAAAAACGGCTTTTTTGATTTTCTTCTGCGAAATCCGCACAGGCGGCGCCTCTTCTGTTTTTGCTGTTCAAAATGTTTGCCAAAGACGATGTTGTCGCGGCGGTGATAAGCGGTGCATAGTGCATTTTGTTGCTCCTTCCTTGAAATAATGCGCTGATTATAGCACAAAATTTACCCTGACACAAGAGGTCTTTATTCCGGCGGATAAAACCGGCAGGCGCAACTGCAGGAATCTTTAACTGTGGCAAGGTAAAGGTGACGTTGTTATTATTTCTGTTCAGTTTTCAAACGACTTATCCGATAAGTAACGATTGCGGATACATTTGATGGCGGTTTTGTGGATGCCGTTTGTGATTTCATAAAAAACAAAGCGCCCGTCTTTTTTTGCGTGCACAAAGCCCTCGTCCCGCAATTTCTTAAGATATTGCGACACTTTGACCTGCTCTAAATCAACTGCTTTCACAATATCTCCGACACAACTTTTGCCGGCCAATGTCAAGTATTCCAAAATACGCATTTTATCGATATGGGCAAAAAGCTTGATGTGATTAGCCGTCATCAATGTAAAGTCTTTTGGTAAAATCGCCTTGTGCCTTTCGTCCAAAAATTTGAACGAATCGGTCATATAACCGTAAAGTTTTCGGATACATAAAAACAAACTTGCCGGATATTCGCCGCTTAGATTGTAATATACAAAAATCCCCTTGCGGCAGCTTGTGACCAAATCAGCCTCGCGCAGTTTTTTGAGGCTTTGAGACACAAAAAGCTGCTCCTCGCCAATCCCTTTGGCAATCGCCGAGACCGAAGACGCCCCATACACATCAAGATATTCAACAATCCGCAGCCGCACCGGATGCCCGATGTGGCTGATGCCCTTGACGGCTTGTTTCATAATTGCGAGCGGAAGCTGTTTTTCCATTTTTAACCCCGTTTGAAATATTGCCTTTTTTCTATATATCAAAAAATATATATTTTTGCAAATATTTTTATTGACAAGTTTTCTATATAGCATTATTTATATATATCAATAGTGATATATATTTTAGAAAGGAACAAAGGCCGATGAAAAAAGCAAAAGATGTTAAAGAATTTGTCGAACGCATTGACGCGACAAAAAAGGTCAACCCCAAGGATTTGTCCTCGGATCAGGATTTGACCATCGCCATTATGAACCTGATTTCGATTGAAGAACATCTGGTGTTTAGCGGTGCTAAAACAGGCAAAACGTCTTTTTATGATTTGATTGAAAACATCCGCGATATGCGCAAAAACCTGATGCAAAAGGTTATTCCGCAGTATGAGGGCGAGGTTTGGTGTATTTCCAAACATTTGCTGGCCTCGTCGATGCGCCTGATGGAAGTCGGCACCAAACAGCAGAGCCTTGGCCACAAAGAAGAAGCTTACAAGCTGTTTGATCAGGCGTATGAACTTTACTGCCTGTTCTGGGGGCTGAATATGAATATGCTCAATGTGGACGATGTTAAATGGATTGAAGATAAGGCCGAGGATATCAAAAAACTTTCAACAAAACTTGAGGCTTTGTCTATTCCCGCAGCCTCGGAACCGGTTAAAGAAGAGCCTAAAAGCGCGCTCTCCAAAATGAAAGCCTTTGTGCGCAAGGCTGTTGACTGCTGCATTGAATAATTTGGAGTTCTTTTAAAATGAAATACCTTAGATTTGTCTTGATGCTGTTTGCGGCATCCGTTTGCTTGAGCGCCTGCCGAAGCGAACCCGACAATAAACTTTATGCGGATCAGGTTTATTTCTTTTATCAGACAGCCTGCCCGCACTGCCACCACGCACAGGCTTATATCGACAAAAACTACCCCGATTTGAAAATGATTTCAGTCAATATTGCCGATAAAAACGGATTTGAACTTTTTACCAAATGCGCTAAAAAATTTAAATTGGGCAACCGCCTCGGTACACCGCTGTTTTGCATGGGAGATAAATACCTGATGGGTTGGTCTCCTGAATATGAGGCAACTTTTGACGCTTATGTCAAACCATTTTTGAAATAAGATTTTATTGAATTGTTTTGCCTTTGCGGCACCCATAGCCCGTGCCGATGGTGCGGCCGATGCTTGTGATTTTGAGGCCGATACAGCTGCGGCAATGGGCGGGGGTGTCGTTCACACAGATTTTTCCGGGGTAAAGCTCATATAATTTGCGATACTCTCCCTCGGTTACATTGGGCATTACAACATTTGCGCCGCTTTGCAATGCAATCAACCGCCCCTTGGGGTGCAAGCTTTCCATAGCGGTTGTTGCCGGAATATTGATATCGGGCATCATCAGACGCATGACGGCCATCGTGCGCAAAGCCAAATTGAGCGTGCCGCCTTTTTCGTGCGCTAAAGGTGTTTCGGGGTGTGGAATAAAAGGTCCTATTCCGGCCATATCAATCCCGATATTTTTCAAAAAAAGCAAATCATCGGCAATAGAGTCTATTGTTTGCTCCGGAAGCCCGACCATAATCCCTGACCCCAGCTCATAGCCCAGTTCTTTAATTTGCATCAGGCAGTCAAACCGATGCTGCCAGCTCATTTGCGGGTCAAGTTTGTGATACAGATCTTTATCTGTGGTTTCGATACGCATCAGGTATCTGTCCGCCCCGGCCTCTCGGAAAGCCTTGTATTCGTCATAGGGGCGTTCGCCGATACTCAAAGTCAACGCAACGTCAAATTTTTTAATTGCCTCAATAATCCGGCACATTCTGTCTTTGGTATAAAACATATCCTCGCCGGACTGCATCACAATTGTCTTAAAACCGATGTTCGCCGCCTTGCGCGCGGTTTCAATCAGTTCTTCCTCACTCATGTGATAGCGTGCGACTTTTGTGTTACCGCGGCGGATTCCACAATAAAGGCAATTGTTGCGGCAAATGTTTGAAAATTCTATCAACCCGCGCAGATGAACCTCATCTCCGACAGCATCATGACGAACTTTATCCGCTTTTTTCAGCAATTCATCTTGATTGGCTTCATCAGATAACAGGCTGATGATTTCAGCTCTGGACAACATATAGGCATTACTCCTTTTTGAAGAGAAGTTACCAAAACTTTCCGCCCATTGCAAGATGAATCAGCACTTTTTATAAAGTCCTAACGCCCGAACAGCATTGAGCACGGCAATAACCGACACACCCACATCGGCAAAAACAGCCGCCCAAATAGACGCAAAACCGGCAGCTCCCATCCCCAACACAAGTAATTTGACCGAAATGGCAAACACAACGTTTTCTTTGGCAATCCAAACCGTGCGCTTGGCGATTCTCAGCGCCGTCACGATTTTTGATGGTTCATCGGTCATAATAACCGCATCGGCGGCTTCTATGGCCGCATCTGAACCGACGCCGCCCATAGCTATGCCCACATCGGCACGCGCCAAAACAGGGGCATCATTAATTCCGTCGCCCACAAACAATAGTTTGCCTTGAGGCGATTTTGCCTTGAGAAGATGCTCCACTTTTTTGACCTTGTCCGCAGGCATCAGCTCGGCAAAATATTTATCCAATTGCAAAATTTTGGCAATATGGCGCGCCGGAGCTTTGCTATCTCCCGTCAACATAACCATCTGCCCAACGCCCTCTTTTTTGAGGTCTTGCAAAGCCTGAACGGCGTCTTCTTTAATCCTGTCCGTAATCAAGATATAGCCGGCATAGCGGCTGTTAATGACAACATAAACCATTGTGCCGCTCTTTTGTTCCTGCGGCAGAGGCAGCTTATACAGCGCTAGGATTTTAGCATTGCCGACTGCCGTTTTTATCCCGTCCAGCTCTGCCGTTATGCCGACACCAAAGAGCTCTTTGACCTTTTTAAGACGATTGGTATCAGCCGTTTTGCCATAAGCTTCGGTAATGGATCGCGCAATCGGATGCGACGAATAAGCTTCAAGATGCGCGGCCGTTTCCAACAGTCGGTCGGCGCTTATTCCCTCGGGGTGAAGCTCAAAAACTCTGAATTTGCCTTCGGTCAAGGTGCCGGTTTTGTCAAAAACAACCGTTTCGGCATGAGCCAAAGCTTCCAGATAATTCGCGCCTTTGACCAACACGCCGCAGCGCGAGGCCGCCCCTATTCCGCCAAAAAAGCTTAACGGAACGGAAATAACCAGCGCGCACGGACACGAGATAACCAAAAATGTTAATGCCCGATAGCCCCAATCTGCCCATGCCGCCCCCGCAATCAGAATCGGAGGCAAACACGCCAGCAACGCCGCGACGCATACAACCGTCGGCGTATACCACCGCGCAAAACGGGTAATAAAATTTTCCATTGAGGCTTTTTTGACCGAAGCGTTTTCGACCAAATCCAAAATTTTTGCAACGGTTGATTCGCCATAAGGCTTGGTCACTTTGAGCTCTAAGACGCCGCTCAGGTTGACGCATCCGCTCATCACGACGGCTCCCTTGCAGACCTCTGTCGGAACAGACTCGCCCGTCAATGCAGCGGTATCAACGGCCGACTGTCCTTTGACCACAACTCCGTCCAGCGGGATTTTTTCGCCGGAGCGCACCTGAATGACCTCGCCCGTTTTGACATCGTCAGGCGCAACCTCCAGCCAGTCTTTGCCGCGTTTGACACGTGCAAAATCAGGCCGAATATTCATCAACGCCGCAATGGATTTGCGCGAACGGTTGACGGCGTAGCTCTGAAAAAACTCGCCAATCTGAAAAAACAACATAACTGCCACACCCTCGGCATATTCCTTGAGAGCAAAAGCGCCGAATGTCGCCACGGTCATCAAAAAGTTTTCATCAAAGACCTGTCCCCGCCCCATACTGCGCAGTGATTTTTTAATAATCGGCCAACCGACTGCCGCATAAGCTATCCCCAACAGACTCAATTTTGAGGCCAAAGGCTGCGGCCAATAGGACAATGCAAACAACAATGCCGCAATGATAATTTTTATCAAAAGTTTTTTCAGTTTGGAACTCATCAGAAGTTTCCTTTATAAAATCACGCCGCAATCCGGTTCTATTTTATCTATCAGTTTCAGCACCTCGGGCAGCAGGCTATCAGGATTGGTATCAGACTCAATTGTCAACTTCTGCGCAATAAAACTGACCGAAACAGCTCGCACGCCTTTAATTCCGCGCAGAGCGTTTTCAATCTTTGCGGCACAGGCTGCACAATCCAAATTTTCTAACTGATATGTTTTTTTCATGGGCATCTCCATTAAACGATTAAATATATGTTTAATTGTATACCTCAAAAAATCCCTTGTCAAACTTTTTTTGAATTTATTGACAAGGGCACTTGATATCAAGAACGCCGTCCAATGCCTGATGCAGCAAGGCGGCTTCGGTCGTCTGAGCCAATTTGTAATACATTTCTTTGCCAGCGCGGCGGCTGGAAATAAGGCCGGCCTGTTTGAGCAGGCGCAGATGGTGTGACACGGCCGGAGAGCTCATTTTGACGGCAACGGCAATATTGTTCACGCAAGTTTCGTGATGGCACAACAGCCACAAAATCTTGAGCCGAGAGGTATCGCTGATAAGCCCGAAAGTATCAGCTGCCAGCCCAAAAGCCGTTTCAGAGGGCATAGGCTCTAAAGAAGAATCTTCTGATGTATGCTGATGGAAATGCGGATTTTGCAACATAAGGCCTCCGGTTTTGTTTTGAAAAATGATTTGTCAGGCATTATATCTTCAGGAAAGATGTTTTTCAACCGTTTTTATTCTTGCAAACAGAATTAAGTATTTGTATAGTCAGGCTTGATTTGAATATTTTTTGGAAAAAGGAGTTCTTGAAAATGACTGACGTTTGCGTTTATTTGATTCGCCATGGACAGACCTTTCACAATATTGAGGGTCGTATCAGCGGGCAACTGGAGGCTGAGTTAACCCCCGATGGAATAAAACAAGCTGAAACAACCGCCGAAAACCTGCAAAAAACGGGAATTCCTTATGATGCCATCTTATGCTCGCCGTTGAGCCGCGCCAAAAACACCGCCGCTCCCATTGCCAAAGCTTTGGGAATTCCGGTATTTTATGACAAGGGGCTGCTGGAGCTTAATTATGGAAAATATGAAAATGTTCTTCTTGAAGATATGTTCAAAGAAACCTACAATCCGCCTTTGGCGCAATGCGGCGTTTTGATTCATAACGGTCGTGAATTGCGAGAATATTACCAAAATCAAAACCCGCAATTTGACGATATCAGACACCCCGGCGGCGAAAGCAAAGCCGAAGCCAGAGAGCGCTTTTTGAGCACAATTGCCAAATTTTTGAACGCGCATCCCGAGATTAAGAATCTGTGCGTTGTGGCACACGGCGCTGTTATCCGCCTGTCTTTATGCAAAATTCTGAACTCGACCCATGTCAAAGATATGGGTAATGCCGAGGTTAGAGAAGTTATCTACTCCCGCACGGACGGGTTCAAACCCTGTGGTCCAAAAGCGGCTTAAATGTCTAAAAAAAAGAGATTTAGAATCAGCCGACTAGCATCTTTTGATAAAAAAATATCACAAAATGAAAAATTATGCTGGACAAGGAGATTTTTTTGCTCTATAAGGCTTTACGTCTACTGACAAAAAAGATGCTCAGGTAGCTCAGTTGGTAGAGCAGAGGACTGAAAATCCTCGTGTCGGCGGTTCGATCCCGTCCCTGAGCACCATTTTAAGAACCTCCCTTGTGGAGGTTTTTTTGTGCTCTGCCAATCAGACTTCGCTCCTCTCGTCTTCTTGG
>CAKQRQ010000012.1 GCA_934271465.1 uncultured Alphaproteobacteria bacterium
GTAGTGAACGTAGCGCAGCGAAGTAGGCTCTGCCTCTCCGCCAATTAGAGAAAAACGCCCTTTAGGGGCGTTTTTTTGTAAGTGTTGCGGAGAGCTGAGATTTGAACTCTGGGGAAAGAGTTCGACTACAAGCGAAAGGCACACGGGTGTGTGCCGGTGAGCGAAGCGAATGAGCGTAGTGAACGTAGCGCAGCGAAGTAGGCTCTGCCTCTCCGCCAATTAGAGAAAAACGCCCTTTAGGGGCGTTTTTTTAACACACAAACCTTAATTTCACATTACCTGCTCTTTGCAACTTGAGAAAATCGGATAGGAGAAGTCTTAGCTGTCTCTTTTTGTATGTCAGCAACTCTTTTGTGTTTTTCGGACACCCCGCCTGTGCGGCTGTCTCCTGTCTTACCCATATCTTCATCTAAGCCCTCATAGCCTAATTTTTTTCTGATACGATCCAGCTTATATTCTAAATAATCCTGGTTCTCCAGTTTGTTCTGATGTCTTGCATCGGCTTTTTGCTGAAATTCCGGATTTGCATAATTAAAGTCACCTGTTTTTTCATTAAAAACAAACTCCGGTTTGACCGTCGATGTTGTTTCATTACCAACATCAAACCAACTTTCTGAATTTGCCTTATCCTCTCTATCATTGCCTTGTCCCCAAAAGGCATTCCATGCTTTTTCTACATTTTCGCGCCAATTAGGCGTTTCATAATAAGGCGGCAAAGGATTCGACTTTGACATTGCCTTTTTCTCTTCCATTTCCGAAACAGATAATTTTTCACTTGTTATGCCGTCTTTCGTTCCATAATTCGGGATAATGCCTACCATATATCCTCGGGATATTGTCCCGTTCAGCATAGGCGTCAACGGCTCTTTTTGATGCGCCCCGCACTCTTCCATGGGCATATCAAAAATAGCTATGGCATCGGCTCCTTTATGCCTGATTTCTTCTTTGGTTAATCTTTGCCAAAACCCGTCTTCATCATAAGCAACAGCCATTGACGTTATATCCGTGTAATGAGGAAAGGGTTCTTTGTGAGCAAACTCGCCATTATAAATCAGTCCGTTTTCAACCAACGAATCTGCATGTTCAAAATGCGTTTGATGGACAAGACGGATATATCCTTCCCTTAGAGGTGGAAGTTTTTCCGGAACAGTAGCTATTTCAAAACCAGTTTCTTTGTTGGTGAGATTAGACATCGGCGCCCCGCTACAATAAATTAATTATATGAAGATTATATCATTGTTTTTATAAAATTGAAATCAAAAAAACGCCCCCCTTTTGAGGGCGTTTTTCTCTAATCATTAACAACAAAAAAAGCACACTGGACGAATCATCAAAATCTGAAAAGTTGAATTTGCCGCTCAATTATCATACACGCAGTTATCGCCGTTGAAATTAAAATTAACAACTATGCCCTCTTTAATCACAAAAGAAGTTTTGCAATAATAAATCTGTGGCTGATTAAACACCGACGGCCCGTAAAGATCATTCCACCAGTCATCATCGCCCATTCCCTGATAATAGAGCTGTTCGCTGTAAGGATTCTCCACACCTTGACTTGTCGTCGTGACATAAACCACAAGCTTTTCCGCCGATGTAACAGGAACAATCTTATCAGGCAGCCCCCAGGATTGATAAAGAGCATTTTCAGGCTGGCCAACCCATTTTTGAAGTTGCGCCGAATAATTATTCTCCGCGCCGTAAAGCTGACACCCCGTCATCATCAAAACAATCCCCCATATCGCATATTTCATTCCTTTTCTCCTTTTGCATTGGGATATAATTCTGATTCGACAAATGACAAGACACAAAAAAGCCCGAATGAGCAATAAACTCAAACGGGCTTAATTTTTTCCCAAAAGGACTGATTACCAGAATTTAACGCTGTCAAGCAATCCTTTGGCCTCGCCTTTGGCGTCGTCAGCAGCGTTTTTGGCATTATCCAAAGCCGATGAAGCGGCTTTTTTAGCCATATCTGTCGCGCTGCCCAAAGCCTTTGTGACAACGGAAGTCGCATTGAACAAAATCTTGTTAAAGATTTCCGTAATCGATTCGCTGATTGTCATTTTGGCTTTGCCTTCGCCGATTCCCGTCAATTCAATCGCGGGCATTTCCAACATCAAGGCCGTGTTGTTGTTCTGCAGCGGGGTAATAGCGCTCAAAGCACCACCCTCAACCAGAACTTTTTTGATAATGACGTTTTTGGAAGGTTTGGATTCAGCCGCAGGCTGAGCAGCCGCTTCTTCCTGAGCAGGCTCAGCTTTGGCTGTTGAGGCCGTGTTTTTGGCAACATTTTGCTGAATCTGCATAACGTTGCTGGTTGTAAAGTCGGGCATTTCATAAGTAATTTCAGGCTTGGTTACCGTAACATCTTCAACAACAATTGTATCAGACAACAGGCTCTTCGGATTAACCTTAACCCGAATACCGCCCAAGCTCAACAAATTCTCGGCTGTATAACCCTTAGGATTAGCCACGGTCAAGCCTTTGACCTCGACCGAACCGGCCAGCGGATTGAACGAAAAACCGCTCAAGTTAACCTCTGTCCCGACAATCTGTGTGCCGAATTTGTGAACAACGCCCTTAACCAAAGGCTCCAAATACAAAAAGCCCGCAACCAGCGCGATAACAATCAGCGCCAACAAAGCAAGCAGTGTATATTTAACAAATTTCATAACAAAATTCTCCTCAAAAATAATGTTTGTCTTTTTCTTTATAGCCGAAATTTTAAGGAAAGCAAGATTTTATTCTCACTTCTCAAAACAATCCCGAAATAACGCCGTTTTCATCTACATCAATCGCCTCCGCCGCCGGCATTTGAGGCAGCCCCGGCATCGTCAAAATATCTCCGGCATAGGCCACGACAAACCCCGCCCCCGCTGACAGCGACACATCACGTATCGGCAAGACATAGTCCTTTGGCGCGCCAAGCAAATTTTTATCGTGCGAGAGCGAATTTTGCGTTTTGGCAATACAAACCGGCAAACGGCCATATCCCTGCGCGGCATATTCTTTCAATTTTTGAAGCACTTCCGGCACAAACGACACCTCTTTCGCTCGATAAATCCGCGCGGCCACACAGCGAATTTTATCTTCCAGCGAAAGCTCATCGGGATACAAAAGTTCAAAATGCGACGGCTCCTGCGCCGCCTCAACCACAAGCTCGGCCAAATTTTCGACACCGGCGCCGCCTCTGGCCCAGCCGTCCGAAACAGCCGCCCTCGCCCCAAGGCCTTTGACAAGCTCAAGCAACTCTGCAGTCTCCGCAGCAGTATCCGTCTTGAATTTATTCACCGCCACAACGACCGGAACGCCAAACAGACGCATATTTTCAACATGAACCCGCAGATTTTCAAAACCCGTGCAGAGTGCCTGCAGGTTTTCAGCCGTCAAATCCTTTTTGGAAACGCCGCCATGCATTTTAAGCGCACGAACAGTCGCCACAACCACAACCGCCGCAGGTTTGAGCCCCGCCAATCGGCACTTGATGTCCAAAAACTTTTCCGCCCCCAAATCAGAACCGAAACCGGCCTCCGTCACCACATAATCGGCCAGCCCGAGCGCGGTTTTTGTCGCAATAACACTGTTGCACCCGTGCGCAATATTGGCAAACGGCCCGCCATGAACCAAAGCAGGCGTCTTTTCAAGCGTCTGAACCAAATTCGGCTTCAGCGCGTCTTTCAAAAGCGCCGCCATAGCGCCGTCCGCTTTAAGCTCTCTGGCCGAAACAAAACGCCCATCTATGGTTTGGCCGATAATAATATTGCCCAAGCGTTTTTTCAAATCCGCCAAATTTTCCGCCAGACAAAAGACCGCCATAACCTCGCTTGCGGCCGTGATGTTAAAATGCTCCCGACGCGGCGCGCGCCCCGAGTGCGGCGTCAAACCAATGTCAATATCCCGCAATGCGCGGTCATTCACATCTAAACAGCGCCGAAAAGTAATTGTCTCCGGATTGAGACGCAGCGCGTTTCCCTGATACAAATGATTGTCAATCATCGCAGCTAATAGGTTGTTTGCCGCGGTTATGGCATGCATATCCCCCGTAAAATGCAGGTTAATTTCGTCCATCGGCGTAATCTGCGAATAGCCGCCGCCGGTCGCCCCGCCTTTGACACCGAAACAAGGCCCCAAAGAAGGCTCCCGCAGAGCCAAAACTGCTTTTTTGCCCAAACGACGCAGCGCATCGGCCAGCCCGATTGAAACAGTCGACTTGCCCTCACCGGCCGCCGTAGGCGTAATGGCCGTCACCAAAATCATCTTGGCTTTTGAGGCTGGTTTTTGAGCAATTCTGCGCATGGCTTCAAAAGAAATTTTGGCCTTATACCTGCCGTAAAGCTCCAAATCCTCCGGCGCTATTCCGACAGAAGCGGCAATTTTCTCAATCGGCTCAAGCGGCGTTTTTTGTGAAATTTCAATATCAGAGAGCATTAATCCGTTTCCGTTTGTTCAATATTTTATAAAAAAGCAACACTCATCATATCAAAAATTTTCCACTCTTCAAGAAGAAAACGGATACAAAAAAGAGAGAAAATTAAAAAACTTTCTCTCTTTTCAAAATCCGCCTCAAGGCAGCATAATAGCAATTTTACAGTTGAGACATAATCTCGTCCGCAATCTCCGCATTATGATAAACTCTCTGGACATCATCATCGTCTTCCAAAGCCTCGACAAAGTCCAAAAACTTTTGAGCTGTTTCAAGATCTGTAATATCAGTCTTGACCATCGGTTTCCAATCCAAACGCGAGGCCGCCGGAGTGCCGTATTTGGCCTCCAAAGCTGCCGTTACCGTATTCAAATCATCGGGAAGAGTCTCAATATCGTGATGTTCTTCATCCGTTACAACATCATTAGCACCCGCATCTAAAGCCGCTTCAAACATGGCATCTGCATCAGCTGCGGCAAGAGGATATTGAATAAAGCCGATTCGCTCAAAATTAAAAGCAACCGATCCGCTCTCGCCCATCACGCCGCCGCGTTTTCCGAAAACGGTTCTGACATTACCGGCCGTGCGGTTCTTATTGTCTGTCAAGCATTCAACAATAACCGCAACTTTTCCAGGGCCAAAACCTTCATAACGGGTTGCGACATAATCATCACCGCCGGCTGTCTGTGTGGCCTTAGCAATAGCACGTTCAATATTGTCTTTGGGCATACTTTCGGCACGAGCCGCCGCAATAGCCAATCTCAACCGAGGATTTTTATCGGGCTCAGGCATACCTGACTTAGCCGCAATAGTAATATCTCTGGCCAATTTGGCAAAGACCTTAGCTTTTTTGGCGTCTTGTGCGCCTTTACGATACATAATATTCTTAAACTGGGAGTGTCCTGACATAAATTTAAGCTCCTTAAAATAAAATTTCAAAAAATTTTTAAGGATTTATACAACAACACATAACGGAGTGCAAGATTTTTTTATCAAAAATTTTACATTTCCATCAAGCTCTGCACATCGCGGGATTTCGGAAACTCCGGCAAGACAATTCCTTCTGGAAATTTCGGAGAGAACAGCACATAAAACGGAACACCGTAACGGCCGAATTTTTGCATAAATTCCTGAATTTGAGAATCAAAACGCGTCCAATCCGCTTCCTTAACAAGCAAATTTCCCCGATTGATGATATCTTTGATTTCTTCCGTATCAAAAACAAGCCAATCGTTGTATTTACAGGCCAAACACCAATCAGCCCCTGCTTTGACCAAAACTTTTCCGCCGTTTTGAACAACTTTTTGAATTTGCTGAAAATCAATCTGTGTCTGATAATCTTTTGATGCGATTTGTTGATATTCAAGAGCTTTTTCTCTAATATCGACAAAGCTCCAAACAATCAGCGCTGACAAAACTATACCGAAAATAATATAAAACCGAAGACGTCCAGTCCGGATTAATTGATTGTCATGCAGTTTATCAATTTCAACAAAGACTGATTTTTTGAAAGCTAAAACAAAAAAGACCGACAAAATATAAACCAGCCAATGCCAAAACTCCACCGAAGAACTTTGAGCCGCCGCAATAATAATCAGCCGCCCTGCTCCGGCAACAAGCATCACAAAAGCAGCAAATTTCAACAATTTTGCAACATTTTTAACAGAAGAAACATATTTTGAAATTTGCGGAATCGCCGCAATCATCAAATACGGAAAAGCCAGCCCGACTCCAATAGCAAGCATCACCTGCCAAATAGCAGACGAACCGCCGGCAAACCCTATCTCAAACGGCGCGCCAAGATAAGGCGCTTCACTAGCCGCAGCAAAAACGACCAAAAGAACACCGCTCAAAAATTCACACAGAGAATCTCTTGTATCCGAAAGAATTTGAGGCAAGCAGCCCAGCTTCAAAAAATCGGCCGCCAGAAAAACAAGCCCCCAGATAACCGCACAAACAAAATAAATATTTTGAAACTGCAATCCCCATCTCAAAACATAACCGGCATTTTTCAAAAGAACCAAGCCGATAGCCGTCAAAAAAACAGTTGTGAAAATTCCCAGCGAGGTATAAAGAAAACGTTTTCGAATACGTCTGAAATTGGTGCCCCCGAATTTTGTAAAAGCCAAAAGCTTTAAGGCCGAAAGAGGAAAAACACACGGCATCAGATTAAGAAAAATTCCCCCAAAAAACGCCATAAGCAACACCCCAAAACTCATGCGTCCCGATCCGATATCCGTCAGAGAAACATCTTCAACCCGCAAGGTCGCAAGATATTGCCGCGTGCTGTCGGTTGAAACCCAAAATGTCAAATCGTGCCCTATCGGGTCAAATTCTTTATCTTTAAGATCATAGCGAATGACAACTTTGCCATTCATAATGCTCAACCGCCCCGGCGCAAATAAATCTGCATTTTCTCCGATAATAAAAGCCTGAAGATGCGCCGCATTATCTGTTTCAATCTCCAGACGCAAAACACCGGCATGCGAACTATCGCCTTTTTCAAACACAGGAGCCGAAAACGAAAAATATTTTTTATTTTCCTCACTCGGAATATTCTGAGAGACGGTTTTGACATAACTTGAGTATAAGCTGTCTTTGGATTTCTGATGATACGGAAGTCGAATTGCCGGCTCGACCGAAGATTTGGAACAAGACGCATCTTCACACAAAAAAACTTCTGTCTTTGCTTTGAGGACAACGGGCTTTTGCGGTTCTTTAGCCTGTGCCGTAAAATAAACGGGAACCTCGCCAAAATATCCAAGAACTTCCGACCTGTCTTCTGCCAAAATTTGACGTGGTCTTAAGAAATAAACCTGCGGATTTTCAACATTTTCAGATTCTGAAAAATCGACTTTCAAACCGGCATAATCTTGATAAGAATTTAGCAAAACAAAAACTTTATCCGCTGGCTCAATTAACAAAACACCGGCTATTTTCCCCGTCTCATCAACATTTTCAAATTGGGACAAAATAACAGCTTTCATCCGATTACCCGAAATTTCTCCGCTGTTTTTCGGAACAGAATAAAGTTTTTCAAGCGAGGCTTTCCAATCAATCCCGAAAAGCGTCTGCCAATCACGCTCCAGAAGAGCTTTTTTGTATCTTTTTATTTTGTCCGAAACCAATGGAAGTTTGTGGTCTTTTGCAAATTTTTCATCAGCCGCCAACCGATCTTTTTTTGAGTGAGAATAAGCGACAACTTTTTTAAAATTTTGAACAATCAACGGTTTATCCGTTTCAATATACGGCTCATCTGCCCCCATTTCATACTGATTATCCGGAACGACCAAAGGCATTTCCTGATTCATAATCCACGCTGTAAATTTATTCTTAAGCCGGTTCACAAAACGAACGCCTTTAATGCCTTTTTTTACATACTTTTGCCATTTTTCGATAACCTCATCGCTGTAAGTCGGGTATTTTGACCTCATATCCTCGGTCAAATCTTTATCAATACTTTCCCCCTCAAACCGTTCATTATATTCTTTAACATCCTGAATATAATCGCTTCCCAACTGAAGCACCTGCTCAAAACCGCTTGGTTCGTTATCTGCCTCTGCTTGTTCCTGAAGGTCCAAAATAATACGGCCGCCGCCATCTTCCGCCAGCGCAGAAAAACTCAGGCACAGCAAACTTAACACAAAAAAAGATACAGTTTTTTTAAACATTTTTTCCAAACCAAATTGATTTTCATACAAGCATATCTTATATTATAAAACAAAGAATGTATATATATAGTTAAAAGCGGAACTAAAACAAACTGATGGATAAAATTGATATCACGAATCTGACCGGAAAGTGTCTGGTTGCCATGCCCTCTGCCGAAGAAAACAGTTTTTCGGGAAGTGTTGTTTACATCTGTTCGCACAGTGCGGATGGTGCAATGGGATTTATTGTCAACAAGCGCATCAAAGAATTTTCATTTTCTGATTTGGCAACCCAACTTCCTTTTGAATTTAAAGTCCCTTTCGACCCCATAACACTCTACAACGGCGGTCCCCTTGAACGCGCCAAAGGCTTCATCATTCATTCTGACGAATACCGTCTTTCCGAAAGCCTGAGCCCAAGCAAAGGAATTATGGTCTCATCATCACTGGAAGTTCTGCAAGATATCGCCGCCGGCCTCGGCCCAAAACAAAAACTTATAGCTTTGGGATATGCAGGCTGGGCGCCGCACCAATTGGAGACTGAAATAGAAAACAATATGTGGCTTGTCGCACCGGCCACACCGGAGCTTGTCTTTGGCAAAGACGATGATGCAAAATGGTTCAAGGCGGCCTCATCTTTGGGTATTGCCGCATGTAATCTGGCGCCGTCTTATGGTCATTCTTAAAAATTTAAAGTGCGATTTTTTAGAACTCAGACTTCGAATTCCGTTATATGCTAAATACTTGACTTCTGACTCCGAATTTTAGGGCATTGTAAGTTGGTGTTTTCTCAGTTAAATTACAACTATCAAAACAAAAAAACGGAGGCACCAATGATTAAGCATAACGAAACTTTCTTATATGATGTTGTAACAGATAACATGGCTTTAATGAGCAAAATCTACCAAAGTTTTGAAGCCCTTGAACAAACTCTCGGCGCGCTCAAAATGGAAGAACCGCTGTTTATGACCTATGCGGCAAAAAAATCTTTTGCAAACTCGCTGATGCACACGCCCTCGCACAAACAGCTGAAACACTGAGAATAAAATTTGATACCCTTTGACGACAAGAAAGGCTCGGAAGTTTTTTCCGAGTCTTTTTTCTGTATAAGAGACAAAAGCATATTGATTTTCAATGAAATTTTCTACATAAAAAGCCTATCACACAGTCCATCGGAGATTTCAGATGAATAAAATTAACTTTATTACCTCAAACAAAGGTAAAGTCAAATCACTTGAGCAAAGTCTTAAATTAAATAATATCAACGTATCGGTCAACGCCAAAAATCTGGACATTATTGAACCGCAGTTTGATACGGTGCAGGAAGTCTCAAAATTTAAGGCCTTGAAAGCCTTTGAGATATTAAAAGAACCTGTTTTGGTCGAAGACGGCGGATTTGCCGTGTTTGAACTAAAAGGCTTTCCGGGGGTTTATACAAAATATGTTATTAAGACACTCGGTGCCGACGGTATCTTAAAGTTAATGTACGGGGTTGAAAACCGAGTAGCCAAATTTATCAGTGTTGCGACATTTGTCAATGAAAACGGCGAAACTTTCCAATTTGAACGCGAAGGCGGCGAATTTGAAATCTCAAAAGAAAAAGTAGACATCCAATCCCCGTTTGCTTGGTCGGAACTTTGGAAAATCATCTATTTAAAAGAATATGGCAAAAACCTGTGCGAACTCTCCGAGCAAGAAGTTTCCGAATACTACAGCCGCACCGGCACAAACGGAAGTCTTCAAAAGTTTGTCAAATGGTATACGGGGGAATATAGAGAATAAGCAAACGCTGCAAAATAAGTAAACAAAACAGAAGAATCTCTGGGCTTCTCAACCATAACAAAAAAGGCCTACCCGTAAAGGATAGGCCTTTTTATTATGGTAGGCGCGTGGGGGTTCGAACCCCAGACCCACTGATTAAGAGTCAGTTGCTCTACCAACTGAGCTACGCACCCATATCAATGAACTAAGCCGGACTATAAACTCACTTTATTTTTTTTGCAAGTGCTTTTTTATATTATTTCAAAAAAAATCCCCTGCCCGTTCCAAGGCAGGGGAAAATCGCTTAGTTTTTCTCGGCTTTATATATCGAAAACCCGATACCACCGAACAATAAGGCAAACGTTACCGCCAACGAATGCCAAGCCTCAAGCTCAAACCCGAATAAATCCGGAATAAATATCTTTAACCCGATAAAGGTCAAAATAATCGCCAAAGCCGGCTTCAGATACTTGAACTTGTGAACGACCGCTTCCAACAGGAAATACAACGCCCTCAAGCCCAAAATCGCAAAAATATTGCTTGTATAAACAATAAACACATCCTGCGTAATCAAAAAGATAGCCGGAATGCTGTCCAACGCAAAAATCACGTCCATAATCTCAATCACGACCAGTGCAAAAAACAGCGGCGTAATATAATGACGTCCGTTTTCTTTGACAAAGAAATGTTCCCCGTGGATTTTTCCGGTCACATGAAAGATTTTAGAAACAAATTTAAAAACTTTGGATTGTTCAAAATCGGCGTTCTCTTCCTCTTTGGAGACCAGCATCTTGACGCCTGTCCATACCAAAATCGCCGAAAAGATATACAAAACCCAATGGAAGTTTGAAATCAACGCCTCGCCGACGCCGATTAACAGCGCCCTCATCACAATCGCGCCCAAGATTCCCCAAAATAACACGCGGTGCTGATACTGCCGCGGCACGCCAATGGACGAAAAAACCAGCGACATAATGAAAATATTATCCAGCGACAAGCTTTTTTCGACCAAAAAGCCCGTGTAAAAATCCATACCTTTGTCCAGACCTTCTTCATAAATAACAAACACCCCGAACAAACATGCCGCCACCACATACAAAATACACAACACCAGAGTGTGTATAAAATTAGGCACTTCATTTTTGCGGTTAAAAATAAACAAATCAAAAAACAACAGCGCAGCAATCACCACGCTAAAAATCGCCCACATCGCGCCTTGCGACAAAACCGCGTGGTGTGTAAACAAATATTCCAAATGTTCCATAAATAAAGCCCCTTACTTTGACAGTGAGCCCCAAAAAGCGCCTCTGTGAAAAGAGGCGCTTAACTGGCGGAGAGTATAGGACTCGAACCTACGCATCGGTATTCCCGATGACGGATTAGCAATCCGCTGCATTACCACTCTGCCAACTCTCCATGTGGTATGGGCATATATTTAACTGATGTTTCTGCCGCCGTCAATAGTTTTTTTAACTTTTTATTCCTGAAAAACCATCGCAAGGTAGGTCATCAAAATAAAGCCCGTAAACAACGCCGCAGCCGAGCGGTTGCTGTTCTTGGAATCATAAGTTTCTGGAAGAATCTCATTCATCACAACAAACAGCAGCGTGCCGCCGGCCATAGCCATTCCATAAGGCACCACATCAAACTCAAAACCCATCAACGACAACCCGATAAGCGCCCCCAATGGCTGCATCAACCCGATAATAAACGACACCAAAGCAGCCTTTAATCTTGAATACCCCGCCCCGATAAGAGAAATAGCTATGGTCAGCCCCTCGGGAATATTATGCGCGGCAATTCCGATAACAAGCGTCATCGGATTAACCAATTCTTCCGCCCCATAGGCAACCCCGACAGCTAATCCTTCAGGAATTTTGTGCAAAGTAATCGCAATAATAAACAGCCACGCTTTTTTGATGTCAAAATGAGGCCCGTGGGGCCCCGTGACATTATGCTCATGCGGCAAAACCAGATTCAAAATCCAAATCAGCAGCACGCCTGCAAAAACCGCCGCCGAAAACCCTAAAGCCTCAAGATAAACCGAGCCGCCCTTCCAAACCAAATCCGTCATTGACGGGACAAGAAGCGAAAAAAACGACGCCGCCAGCATCACGCCGGCCGCCAAATTCAGAAAAATATTGATTTCAGACTTCAGATAGCGTTTTTTCAAAAAAATGCACAGTCCGCCAAGCCCCGTAAAAGCGCCCGCAGCCAAAGCCGCCAACAATCCCTGAACAAAAACTTCCGCCATCTTTTATTTCCTGTCAAACAATTTTGCAATGTCTTTTAATTTGAGCTCCACATAGGTCGGCCGTCCGTGGTTGCATTGTCCCGAATGAGGCGTCTGCTCCATATCACGCAGCAGACGATTCATCTCGTCCAGATTAAGCCGCCGACCGGCGCGGACAGACCCGTGACAGGCCATTGTCGCGCAAACCAGATGCAATTTTTCTTTCAGTTCAAAGCCGCTACCCCATTCGGCCATTTGTTCAGCCAAATCGGTCACAAGTTCCTGAACATTAACCTCCCCGAGCAAAGCCGGTGTTTCACGCACGATAACAGCCGTCGTGCCAAAGGGCTCAACCTCAAGTCCTAGTTTGGAGAGCTCCTCTGCCCCTTCCAAAAGCCGTGTTTTTTCGGGCGCGGGCAATTCCACAATCTCGGGGATTAACAAAATCTGCGCCACCGGACGATGACCATTCAGTCCGGCCTTGAGCTTTTCCATCACAATCCGCTCATGCGCGGCGTGCTGATCGACAATAATCAGGCTATCCGGCGTCTGTGAAATAATATACGTATCCAAAAACTGCGCCTTAGCCAGCCCCAAAGGCCCTGTTTCGGCTGTTGGGACATAATCTTCCGCCGGAATCTCGGCCTTGACCGAAAAGGCATAATCCAAATCGGGCAAATCCGCCTGACGCCGTCCGCCGCCAAAATTAACGCTCTGATAATGCCCCAATTTAATCGGTGCCGGAGCAAAAGCAGGCTCGTTCAAAGTCATCGGCTGTTGCGGTTGGTCGGACTCAACATGCGCAATTTGGCTCAAATCCAATGTATTTGAAGTCTTTCCGGACGCTCTGGCCAACGCGTTTCGAATAGAAGAAACCAACAGACCCCTGACCAAATTTGTATCATAAAAACGCACTTCAGCCTTGGTCGGATGCACATTGACATCGACATCTTGCGGCGGCAAATCAAAAAACAACGCGCACATCGGATACCGCCCCGACGCCAACACATCTTGATAAGCCCCGCGAATAGCCCCCAAAAGCAGTTTATCCCTGACAGGACGATTGTTCACAAACAAAAATTGCGACAAGGAATTGGCTTTGTTGAGAGTCGGCAAAGAAATATAGCCGCTGATTTTGAGATCATTACGCTCGGCCTCAACCAGAATGGCGTTTTCTCGAAACTCTTTGCCCATCACAGCCGACAACCGCTCTATTCTGGCCTCAAACAAATCACCGCTTGCCGCCGGCCAATAAAATTTCTTTTTACCATCATGATACAAAGAAAAAGCCGTCTGCGGATTGGCCAAAGCAATTCGCTCCAACACATCGCCGCAAGCCGCCGCCTCAGAAGCCGCTGTTTTCAAAAATTTAAGACGCGCCGGCGCTGCAAAAAACAAATCTCTGACCTCAATGCGCGTGCCCTGTGTATAAGCCGCAGGCATAACCTCAGACTTAACTCCTCCGTTGACCTCGATTTTAAAGCCGCTGTCGCTTCCGGCCTGACGCGTTGTAATACTCAACCGCGAAACAGACGCAATCGAGGGCAGAGCCTCCCCCCTAAACCCGAAAAAGCAAATATGAAACAAATCATTATCGGGAAGTTTGGACGTAGCGTGCCGCTCAACCGCCAAAGACAACTCTTCCGCCGACATACCTTTGCCATTATCAACAACCGTAATCAAAGCCTTGCCGCCCTCGATCAAATGCACTTCAACAGAGGTCGCACCGGCATCAAGCGCATTTTCGACAAGCTCTTTGACAACCGAAGCAGGCCTTTCGACAACCTCTCCGGCGGCAATCTGGTTAACAAGGTTTGACGGCAGAATCCGAATGGGCATTACTTTCTCAATCCTTTAATATAAGCAATTAAAGCGGCGGTTGAAGAATCATGCACTCCGTCAGCCTCCCCCTGAATCTCGGGCAAGATTTTAAGCGCCAGCTGTTTGCCAAGCTCAACACCCATTTGGTCAAAAGAATTGATATTCCAGATAACGCCTTCGACAAAGGTTTTGTGCTCATACATCGCAACCAACATCCCCAGCGCATAGGGATCAATTTTCTTAAAGATAATCGTATTGGACGGCCGATTACCTTTAAAGCTCTTGTATTTTTTGAGTTTGGCAATTTCTTCTTTGGTCTTGCCCGCGACTTTAAGTTCGGCCGCGGCTTCGGCAACGGTCTTTCCTTTCATCAAAGCTTCGCTCTGCGCCAAGATATTAGAGAGCAAAATTTCATGATGAACGCCGATTTCATTATGAGAAATAGCCGGAATAATAAAGTCGCACGGCACAAAAGACGTTCCCTGATGCAGCATCTGGAAAAACGAATGTTGGACATCTGTTCCCGCGCCGCCGAAAATAACGGGCGACGTCTGATACCGAACAAAATCATTCTCTCGGTCAACCGATTTGCCGTTGCTTTCCATGACAAGCTGCTGCAAATAAGCCGGCAAATAGGTCAAATATTGGTCATAAGGCACAACAACATGGTTGCGGATACCAAAAAAGTTATCATACCACACACTCAACAAGGCCAAAACAACCGGAATATTCTTTGAAAATTCGGTTGTTCTGAAATGCGTATCCATTGCAAAAGCGCCGTTGAGCATTTTTTCAAAATTATCAAACCCGACGGCAATGGCAATAATCAGTCCGATAGCCGACCACATCGAATAACGCCCGCCGACAAAATCCCAAAATTCAAACATATTTTCAGTATCAATGCCGAACTTTGAAACCTCTTTGGCATTAGTCGAAACCGCAACAAAATGCTTGGCCGTGGCATGTTCGCCCAACGCATCGACAAGCCATTTGCGGCAGGTGCGCGCGTTTGTCAAAGTCTCAATGGTCGTAAAGGTCTTTGAGCATACAATAAACAAAGTCTTTTCCGGATCCAATTTTTCCAAAACCTCGGCGCAGGCCGTCCCGTCAATATTGGAGATAAAATAGCAATTCATTCCTTTAGGCATATATTTTCTCATAGCCTCGACAGCCATTTTCGGCCCCAAATCAGAACCTCCGATGCCGATATTAACAATATTGGTTAACTTTTTGCCCGTATAACCTTTAAATTTGCCCAGACGAACCGCCTCAGAAAAATCCTTAATTTTACCCAAAACACGATTAATCTCGGGCATCACATCAACCCCGTCCACATAAATCGGATGATTGTCGCAGTTGCGCAAAGCCAAATGCAAAACGGCTCTGTTTTCGGTCGAATTAATCTTCTGGCCTTGGAACATCTGTTCGATTTTGCCGCCTAATCCAGCCTCTTTGGCAAGCCCCAGCAAACAGGCAAATGTTCTGTCGTCAATGCGGTTTTTTGAAAAATCAAGCCGCATATCTTCAAATGAAAGCGTGTATTTTTCGGCACGTTTCGGGTCTTTGTCAAACATATCGCGCATCTCGACTTTGCGCATTTTAGCAGCCTGCTTTTCAAGCCGTTTCCAAGCCCGTGTCTTATTAATTTTCTTGCTTAATCCGAACATTTGTTTTCTCCTTGTTAAATAGTCCCGTCTTTGCCTGAAGCAGAGGTTGTGAAAAATAAGTATAAGCCGTCTCATTCAGCTGTTTGAGGGTTACCCCTTCAACATAACTGTTGCGTTTTATCAAAAAATCAAGCCCCAAATCATATTTTTGCATATAAGCGAGCATCTCGGCAATTCCCGCCGTCGAAGCAAAACGCAGATTATAAGATGCCGTTAAATAATTTTTGGCTTGTTGTAATTCTTCTTCCGAAAATCCTTTCGCAGCCTTTTGCCACTCGTCGGCAAACAATTTTTCGGCTTGCGCATATTTGTCAGGCGTTGCCGAAAATCCGGCTGTTAACAAATTGGCCTTATCGTTCAAAACCAAAGAGGAATACCCGCCGTAAGTCAAGCCTTCTTTTTCGCGCAGACTTTGGTTAACCCGAGACGTCAGCCCCGCACCGCCAAACAAATAGTTGGCAATATACAAAGGATAAAAATCATCGCATTTGCGGCAGGTTCCTTTGGTGGCATAAGCGGTAATATTTTGCCCGACAGTGCGGTCAATTGTCAGCACCGGCTTTGTCAGGTTGAGAACAGGCACCTCAATCTCAAGAATTTCCGCCTCTTTCGGCAGGCCGCCGAAAACCGTATCGACCAAAGTTTCAGCCTGTTCTTTGGTCAAATTGCCGCTTATCCCGACAAACAAATTGGACTGACCAAGGTGCTTTTTGACAAATGACTGCAAATCCGACCTTGAGAGAGCTTCCAAAGACGTTTTTGTTCCCTTCGGATTGCGTCCGTAAGGATGTGTTCCATAAACAAGTTTTTGAAAAGCAAACGCCAATTCCTGCGATGGATTTTCTTTCTCACTCTCCAGCAATTTCAAAAAAGCCGCACGGGCATTATCAACATATTTGCCTTCAAACCTTGGCGCTGTCAGCACACGGTGCAACATTTCTCCGCCGTCTTCCAAAAATTTAGCAGGCATAGTCAGATTGCCGCTCAAGGTGTCTTTATCAACCGAAAAAGAAATTTTAATGCCTTTGATGCCGCTCTCGTCAGCCAGCGCCTCGGCAGATTGTTTGCCCGCACCGGCCGTCAAGGTCGCCGCAGCCATCTTGGCCAGTCCTTCTTTACCTTCCTCATCATAAGCGCTTCCGGCCTTGTCAAAAATAAAGCTCATCGACACCAGCGGCGTTTCAGCGCCCATCATAAAATAAGCCTTGAGGCCGGAAGCCGACGCTGTGATTTCTTCAACCTGCCCGCTGAATGAACGCCCTTTAAGCTCAGAGTTTTCAACCAGCATCTGAAGCGGTGCATGCGCCCGATAGGCGCACAACGCATAAATTCCGCCAATCAAAAGCAAAACAAGCCAAATCCACGAGTGGCGCCGATCTTTCATATATAAAGGACGTTTACTCATGGCTTTTCTCCTCCGGACATAAAATCCCCGTCACTTGTGCCGTCTGCGTGCGCAAAAGCTCAAACACCCGTCGGACATCTTCCTCTTGAACCGCCTGAATATCAGCCTCATAATCCGTCAAAATATCAAGCCCCGTTCCCGTAGCCGCCAAATAGCCGGCCAGCTGCGCCGACATCTGCGGACTGTCTTCCAAATAAACCTGATCGGCAAGCATTTTTTGTTTGACTTTTTTCAACTCTTTTGAAGTCAGATTTTTAACGGCCTGCGCCACGGCCGAGTCAATCTTTTTAAGAAATGAAGCATCTACCTCATTTTTCACAGGAACAAAAGTCATCGAAAAAGTCCCCGCATGACGGCTGATACCACTGTAATCAACATCAAGCCCGACAAGAAGTTTATCCCTGAGCACCAATTTTTGATACAAAGGTGCTGTCTCGTCCCCTGCCAAATAAGAGCTCAAGACATCCAGCGCATAAGCTGTTTTCTTGTCCTGCTTAAACGAGGGAACGGCATAAATCCTGCTGACAAGGCATTTTTGAACATCAGGCAAAGACATCTCAACCTGAGCCCGATATTTTTTTGGAAGTTCAGGAAAAACAGTCTGTTGAACATCAGACTTAACCCAATGCCCATAATATTTTTGGGCCAACCGACGCGCTGTTGCCACCTCAATATCACCGGCCAACACCAAAACGGCATTATTGGGCGCATAGTAAGTTTTGTAAAAATCAGCCACATCTTTTTTGCTCAAAGATTGAATTTCTTTATCTGTTCCCGTGACCGGATTGGCAAAAGGATGATCCTGCCACAAAACCCGCCGAATTTTCTCAAAAAACAAAGCTGTCGGGTTATTATCGACCCGCTGTTTGCGCTCCTGATACACAATCTGGCGCTCGGTTTCAAAATCAGACTCTTTCAAAAAAAGCCCATCCGCCCTATCAGCTTCCAAAAACATCAACAATTCCAAACGGCTGATATCGGCCAACTGATGATAAGCCGTGACTTCTTGAGAGGTAAAAGCATTACTTTCCGCACCGTTTTCTTCCAACAGACGATTAAGCGCCTGTCCCTCGACTTTTTCCGTCCCGCGAAACATCAAATGCTCAAGCAAATGCGCCGAACCGCCCTTGCCTGCCGCCTCATCTGCGGCGCCGCTCTTATAAAACAACATCTGCTGAACAATCGGCGCCTTGTGGTTTTCAAGCACAATAACCTCAAGCCCGTTATCCAAGAAAAAGCGCTCAGACACAAGCCCCTTTGCTTGTCCCTCAATAGAAAAGCAAGCCCCAAAACCAAGCAAAAACAAAAAAAGTCTTCTCAGCATCAAAACCTACTCGACTGCAGGATGAGAAACTTCCGGACGAACATCAAACTCCGGCGGCAAAGACAAAGGCGCACGTTGTTCAACCTGTGTTTCATCAGGAGACGGACGCGACAACCCGAGCTTTTCTTTGGTTAATCCGCAGGCCGACAACAGCCCGAGCATACATATCATTGTCAAAACAACTCTCATTTTTTTCCCTCTCTTTTCAACTTAAATTGCGCCGCCTGTATAATAACAACCGCCGCGCCGATACAAATACAGCTGTCCGCCAGATTAAACGCCGGCCAATGCCAATCTTCAATATGAAAATCCAAAAAGTCAAACACGGCGCCGCTCATAATGCGGTCAATCACATTACCGGCCGCTCCGCCCATAATCAAACCCAAAGCTGCCTGCGTCAAACGATTTGTCTCATTTCTGAGCCAATGAAACAGCATCAAAATAATGATAATGGCAAGCCCTGACAAAATCCAAACGCCCAAATGCCCGTAATCATTCAACATCGAAAAGCTGACCCCCGTATTCCATGCGCGGACAATGTTAAAATAAGGACACACAGACACATAAGCGGCCTGTCCCAAAAACTCGTGTAAAATATAATATTTGCTCAGCTGATCTGCAACAACCACCGCCAAAGCTATTCCCAAACCCAAAAACACGGCCGATTTCATCCTTTCTTATCAACAATAAACCTAAATCGGAGTTTAGGGCAAAAAACGCTTAATCTCAAGTTGCCGAACCAAGATACGCACAAAAAAGCGCATTAAAACATTTTTTTCTTGCGGAAAAACAAAATAACAAAAATCGTCAAAACAGCCGACGCCGCAACCACATACCAAAACCCGAGAGGACTTTCCGTTAAAGGCAGCCCGACATTCATTCCCCAAAAACTCGCCAACATCGTCGGAATGGAAAGAATAATCGTAATCGCGGCCAAAAACTTCATAACCTGATTAACATTATTGTTAATCACAGATGCAAACCCGTCCATCATACTTTCCAAAATGGTTCGATGCATATCCACCATCTCGATGGCCTGTTTATTTTCAATCAAAACATCTTCCAGCAAGTCAATATCATCTTCACTGAAATCGGCCACCGCGGAAATACTTTTGACCCTGACCATACGCAAAAGCTTTTGCAAAACCAGCTGATTATCACGCAAAGCGGTTGTAAAATAAACCAAAGACTTCTGAATTTCCATCAGTTGAAAAAGTTCTTTATTATTGGTCGTGTTGCGCAGATTATATTCAATAGTTTCTGTTTTGCGGTTGATAATCTTGAGGTATCTTTGGAAAAACTGCGTTGCCTTAAACAAAATATCCAGCATCAGCCGCGTGCGCTCCTGCGTATTAAAAGTCTTGGCGGTCGACTTGGTAAAAGAACCCAAAATGCGATTCTCTTTAGAGCACAACGTTACAAAACTTTTCGGCGCAAAAATCATCGAACACGGAATAGTATCAAACTGCCCCTCATCATCCAACAACGGTAAATTGACAATAACCATAAAATTATTATCCTCATGCTCAATGCGCGAGCGTTCATCAATATCCAAAGAACTTTTTAGAGCCTCAACATCCCAGCCGATCCATTTTGAAACTTTTTCAAGTTCCTCATTATCGGGGTTAATCATATTAATCCACGACCCCGGATACAATCTGTTTTTCTTCAGTTTAACGAGTTTACTGTTCGCATCTGTCCGACAAACCTTAAACATAAGCTTGAACCTCCTCTTTTAACCGATAAGAAAATACTAAAAAATCTATAGGCAGCTCCGTTGGGCATAAAAAAAAGCTTTAGTTGGTGCGGCCAAAAGGACTTGAACCTTCACGGGAGTGCTCCCACAACCACCTCAAGGTTGCGCGTCTACCAATTCCGCCATGGCCGCCTTGTTTTGTGTCTAACCAATAAAGCTGTCACCAGAGATAAAACACAAATAAAAAATAATCAAGCTTTTTTTTCAATTTAATATAAATTTATTCTGGCAAAGAACAGGGCGACATTGCCGAAGTTCTTCATTCCCGGAACATATGCCAAATGAAAGGCCAGCTTTTTATACTCGATTCCGGCAATCGGAAGCGGCATCGGAATAGGAATATAGGCATATTCATGCCGCTGCGTCATTCCTATCGTATACCCGATGCCGGCTTTCCAATCCCCTGAACAATCCAAAGCCCAGTTTTTTTGATAAGCAAATCCGGCAACCGTCTCAAGCTTATAGTTTGAATCCTTGAACGCAAACGCATACAGCCCATACCAATTGCCTTTTTCATCATACACGGACTTTCCAAGTCCAAATCCTAAAGCTGCCTCGTTATATTTGGAAATATGCTCATCATCATACGCCAACCTGTTATGCCAGGCATAAAAAGGCACATAAGCATCATAATGATCCGAGCGCCAAACATATTTGGCCTCTTCCCAAGTATGCTTACCCCATTCCTTAAGCTCAAAAGCTTGAACAGAACCGGCAAGAAAACAAAGCAAAACCGTCCACAAAAAAGCAGTTTTTCTCATCAGGAATCTCGTAATTGATACGTTTTTAATTGCTGATGTATGTATTAAATCAAACGGCTTTTGTCAATAGCTGCTTTCACAAAAGACACAAATAAAGGCGCTGGGTCAAATGGTTTGGACTTAAGCTCCGGATGAAACTGAACAGCCAAAAACCACGGATGCTCTTTGATTTCAACAATTTCAGGAAGCTTTCCGTCCGGTGATTTACCTGAAATATCCATTCCTGAGCGTCTGAGCGCATCGGCATACTTCATATTAACCTCATAACGATGGCGGTGTCTTTCGGAAATATGCGTTTTGCCATAAACCTTGGCCGCCAAAGAATTAGGCTCCAACACACACTCATAAGCGCCCAAGCGCATTGTGCCGCCCAAATCGCCGTCTTTGTGGCGAATTTGTTTGGCGCCTTCTTTATCCCATTCCGTCATCAGACCGACAACCGGCTCACAATTCGGATCAAATTCGGTTGTGCCGGCATTTTTAATTCCGGCAACGTTGCGCATAGTTTCAATAACGGCCATCTGCATTCCAAAACAAATTCCCAAAAACGGAATTTTATGCTCGCGCGCATATTTAATGGCGGCAATCTTACCTTCTGTGCCGCGTTGACCGAATCCGCCCGGAACCAAAATACCGCTGACATCGGCCAAATGCGCTTCAGGCGATTCTTTTTCCAACAATTCCGAATCTATCCATTTGACTTTAACTTTGTATTTGTTGGCAATACCGCCGTGAGTCAAAGCCTCATTTAAAGACTTATAAGCCTCCAACAGTTGCGTATATTTGCCCACAACGGCGATTCGAACCTCGCCCTCGGGGTGGCGCAGATTTTCCAAAATCTTTTCCCATTTGCTCAAATCGGGCTCTTTATCGCAGTTAACCCCGAAATGACGACAAACGGCCTTATCCATTCCCTCTTTGGAATAAGACAGCGGCACCTGATAAATACTGCTGACATCAAGCGCGGCAATAACGTTTTCTTCCCTTATGTTGCAAAAGAGCGCAATTTTACGTTTTTCATTCTGAGGAATTTCCATCTGAGACCGGCACAAAAGCATATCCGGCTGAATTCCGTATTCCTGCAATTTTTTAACCGAGTGCTGCGTCGGCTTGGTCTTCAGTTCGCCGGCCGCCGGAATATACGGCAAAAGCGTCACATGAATAAACATGGCGCGCTCGCGACCAAGCTCATAAGCAACCTGACGAATCGCCTCCAAATAAGGCTGTCCTTCAATATCGCCGACTGTTCCGCCGATTTCGCACAAAACAAAATCCTCATCTGTAATATCCGACAGAATAAAATTCTTAATCTCGTTGGTGACATGCGGAATAACCTGAATAGTCGCCCCCAAATAATCGCCGTGGCGCTCTTTATCAATCACGCGCTGATAAATTTTTCCGGTCGTGATACTGTCCGTCTTGTGGCACGGGACACCCGAAAAGCGCTCATAATGCCCCAAATCCAAGTCTGTTTCGGCGCCGTCGTCAGTCACAAAAACCTCGCCGTGCTGATAAGGGCTCATTGTGCCTGGGTCAACATTCAAATACGGATCCAGCTTGCGCATCCTGACCTTAAACCCTCTTCCCTGCAAAATAGAAGCCAATGATGCCGAGGCCAGCCCTTTTCCGAGAGAAGAAACCACACCGCCCGTAATGAATATAAATTTTGTATTTTCAGACATATATCTAATCCTTTTCGTCCACGACCATAAAGTGAAAAAGGCATCTTCCGTTTTTATCGGAAAGATGCCTTTGTTTTTAACATGTTATATTAAGCAAGCTCATTACTTTTCAGCCACCGGAGCTTGCGGAGCCAAAGGCTCTTGCGGCAGGTTTTGCTCAGCCGCGGCTCTGTCCACAAGCGACACAGCAGGTTTTGCCTGACCGCGGTAATACAGAGCTAAAGAAATACTTGTGACAAAAAGCAGCGTTGCCAAAACGGCTGTTGTCCTTGTCAACAGGTTTCCCGTGCCGCGGGCGCTCAAAAAGCTCGAAGCTCCCGATCCGCCGCCCAGTCCGTCCAAAGCACCGCCGGTCGACCGCTGCATCAAAATGCATGCGACCAAAAAAATGCACACCATCAAATGAACAACCAATAAAAATGTTCCCATCAGTTTCTATCCTTTTTCAGTTTTTCTCAAAAAAATTAACAACCGGCGTTATCCGCAATCGCCATAAAGTCCTGCGCCTTCAGGCTGGCGCCGCCGATAAGGGCGCCGTCTACATCAGGCAAAGACAAAAATTCTTTGGCGTTGGACGGTTTAACCGATCCGCCGTATAAAATGCGCATTTTGTTGGCTTCGGCCTTGCCGAGTTTTTGGGCCAAAACGGCTCTGACCGCCGCATGCACATCTTCAACATCTTTGGCTGTCGGCGTTTTACCCGTTCCAATAGCCCAAACCGGCTCATAAGCAATAACCGTGTCCGCAGCTTTAGCATCTGCCGGAACAGAACCTTTAACTTGTTTGGAGCAGACATCAATTGTTTTGCCCGCGTCACGCTGAGCCAAAGTCTCGCCGATGCAGATAATCGTCTTCAAACCCGCCTTGTGCGCCGCCTCAACCTTTTGGCAGACAAGTGCGTCGGATTCGCTGTGGTCGGCGCGGCGTTCGGAGTGACCCAAAATAACATAAGAGCAGCCGGCATCCGTCAACATCAGCGGACTGACATCTCCGGTATGAGCGCCCTTCTCCGCAAAATGACAATCCTGCGCGCCCAAAGCGATTCTGGCGCCGCGCAAAGCTTTTTTGACTGTCGTCAACAAGGTAAACGGCGGACAAACCAAAAATTCGCAAGTTCTTTTCTTGGCTTTAAACAACGCTTTAATCTCCGAAGCCAAAGCCGTTCCCTCTGCCGCGAGTCCGTTCATTTTCCAGTTGCCGGCAATCAACATTTTACGAGCCATTTCAGACCTTCCTTTCGTCTTAAAAAATCAAAATTAACCTTTTTTTAGCATATTCAAAAAAACTTTTCAACACCAATATTTGGGGAGTTGTATAAAATAATAAAACGATTATAATCAGGCACAATTATAAATTTCACTTCAGAAAATCGGGAAGTCACTTAAAATGATTACTAAAATTAGAAAATATCAGGATTCATGGCTGACAAAGGCTATTTTGGCTTTGACAGCCCTCAGCTTTATGTCTTTGTTCGGCATCTCGGGCTATGTCAGCTCCGCGGGTAAAAACCGCGCCGTAATTAAGGTGGACGATGCCGAGATTTTGCAGGACGAGATGAACAACAAGCTCCAAACAAGTATTCGCAAAGCCCAAAAGATGTTTGGAGACGCTGTTGAGATGAACGACGATATGCGCAAGACTCTGCTGTCTAATCTTGTCAAACAAAACTTAAGAGAAATGATTATTTCCCGCGAGGCCGTCAAGCAAGGGGTCAGCATCTCGGACGAACTGATTCGCAAAATCATTTCTTCCCAGCCCGAATTTATGGACGCTTCGGGGCGTTTTTCGCCGGAATTGCTGCGCCGCCAGCTCTCTTATTTTGATATGAGCGAGCAGGAATATATTTATGACCTCCGGCAAAATGTTTTGAGCCGCCATTTGGTCTTTTCGCCGGTTGAAGGCATTGTCTTCCCCAAATTTATGGATAAATATATCGCCCAAATCGAAAACCAACAAAAAATCTTCAATTATATAGAAGTCAATCCGGCAGATTTGAAAATCGACCGCAAGATTTCCCCTGAAGAAGTCGAACAATATTATGAAGACTTTGCTCCGCAGTTTGAAGAACCCGAAAAACGCGATATGTCTTTTATTGAGCTCAAAACCGCGGATTTATCCAAAGATTTTATTCCTGAAGAAGACGAAATCAAAGCCTATTATCAGGAAAATTCGGCAGACTATATTACACCTGAAAAACGCCGCGTTTTGCAAATGGTGTTTGATGACGAGGCGGCTGCCGAGAAAGCTCTCAAAGAAGTCAAATCAGGCAGAGATTTTTATGAAGTTGCCTCTTCTTTGGCGCACCAAGACCGCGAGACCACCCTTTTGGGCGATGTTTCTGCCGAGTCGCTCCTGCCGGAGATTGCCGAAGACGTCTTTGATGCCAAAATTAATGAGGTTGTCGGGCCGACAAATTCGGAATACGGCTGGCATGTGTTGAAAGTTACCAAAATCACACCAAAAAAGGAAACGCCTCTTTCGGCCGTCAGAGCCAAGATTATCTCTGTTTTGCAACAGGAACAAGCCTATGACCGAGCCTTGAAAACCGTCAACGATATTGAGGACAAAATCGGCGCCGGCGCGGATATCAATGCCATCTCCAAAGAATATAAAGCCAAAATCTTGACAGTCAAAGGCCTTAAGGAAGACGGAACTTACAAAGCCTTAAGCAACAAAAATTATGCCGATTTGGTTTCCTCGGGCGACTTTTTGGAATTGGCCTTTTCTTACAATGAAAATGAAATCAGCCAGATGCTTGAGACAGAAGACGGCTTTGTTTTGGCCGTTGTCGACCATATTGAAGACGCGCACCTCAAACCCTTGGACGAGGTTCGCGGCGACATTATCAAAATCTGGAGCGAAAACGAAAAATCAGCCATGGCACAAGAAATTGTCAATGATGTTGTGGCGGATTTGGACAATGGCGAAACTTTAGCGGATATTGCCTCCAGATTCAAACTCAACCTAAAGACGACAGCCCCTCTCAAACGCGGCTCGGCTTTTGGAAAGCTCAACTCCATGCAGCTCTCTGATGCTTATCAAACACCGATGGGCGAATATAAGCTTTTGTCTTCCGGCGGCGTTACCACAATCGTAACACCGGTTAAAGTCATCAACCACTCACAAGCTGCCTCGACCAAACAGCTGGAAGAAATCAACAGCCGTATGACCAGCGAATTAGAGCAGACATTAGCCTCTAACCTGATAGACGCCTATGCCAAAGGAATGGACGTCAGAGTTAAATATCGTTTACTCGGTCTTGAAGACTAGTCTTAAGACTTTGTTTTTCTCAAAAGCACCTCTCCTCAGAGGTGCTTTTTTTCATATTTGAACAACTTTTTCGCAAAATACACATAACATATTGAAAATACTAAACAAAAAAACACTTGCGGGGGGGGGTAAAAGTGTGGTATACTTAAAACATATAAAAAATTATTTTATTCTATTATTGAGGTGTTTTCATAGTCATGTTTCGGATTTTGTTTTTCCGTTTATGAGTATTAAAATATTTCAGATAGAACATCGTAATTTGAATTTTTTAATATTAATAAATAAAAGAGGCAATCGGATATGTTAAGGACATCGCCTCTTAAAATAAGCCGAAATGGAATATGAAAAAGTTTTTCTTGAATCTTGCCATCTCTCTGAGAGAGCAAAGAGCAGAAGAGTTCAGAAAAGCTCTCAGAGAGTTAAATGTAAAGAAACTCCGTCGCATGCTCGAAAACGGATTTAACCCAAATCATCCGTATCGAACAGCTATATCCGAGCCCAATATACATGGAGCAATCCAAACTCGCGAAGTGAAAAAAAGGCCTCTGGAACTTCTCTCCATCGATTGGCTGAATGGCATCTTCTCTAAGCAAGAGGAGAGGATGAGACGAAAGTCTTCCATGCAAGACGTCTATGCTCTTATCAAGTCATACGGCGGGAAGTAACAAAGAGCCTCGGTAATTTAAATGCTTATTGCATTTAATGCCGAGGTTTCTTTTTTTAGTAAAACAAATTTTTAATTATCTGATTTTTTACATTCCGCCAACAAATCATGAATATTATATTCGTCATACCCCTCGTAGTAATAGCTGGCGTCAATCCCTTTCATCCGGCAAAATCATAAATATCCTGAAACAAATATCTGTGAATTTGTTGCAATCCTGAGAATGTTCCGACGGTTATCTTATGAATATCTCCGCTGTCAAAAAGAAGCTTAGCCTTTTCTTTACTGATTTTTTCTTCCGCCTTATTCAGTTCGACTTGATTTGTGATATTCAATTTGTTTTCCAAAACCATTATAAAACCTCAACAAACTTATTCTTTTATAGTCATACAATATTATTAAAATTTGCACAAGAATAAATGTCATTTCAATGCAGAAAAGTTATAACACAATAGAGCGTTTAAACCAACGTTTAAACGCTCTATTTATCACGCAGTATATCAGCCAAAAGTTAAAAAAGCAATAACTTTAATTTATCTTTATTTTTCAAATCGTTAACTCTGTTTTTGGCACTCGCCTGAAAATTGTAAATTTTTTGCGCATCTTAAAAATCAATAGAGCGTTTAAACGTTGGTTTAAATGCTCGAGTCGGAGTGCCAACCACGGGGTCTAGTGACATGAAACAGCTTATTTTTATCCTTTTTACTTTTTGTGTAATATCAAACACTTACGCACAGATGGATTGCGAATCAATCCCCAGTTGTGCTGAAATGGGCTATACGCAAGACTCCTGTGCCGGAGGAAAAGGCGTCAGATGTCCGTTTGATGAGAGTAAGTTTTATTGCGCCGGTGTAAAGCAGCTGCCCGATGCGCCGGAGCCTGTTGTGACGCCTGAAGACTGGACAGCCGAGTGCGCCGATAAAATAAATTATTGCACGGCTTATAATACCGAATGTCAATGCACGGCGTGCGAGAGCGGATATTTACTTTCTGATGGAGCTTGTGTTCCGGAATGCGATAAATCGGCTGACACTTGTGCGGCTGAAAGCAAGACCTTTAATTCTGCAAATTGCGTTTGCGAGGCGTGTCCGACAAATTATCAATTTAATTCCGAGACAAAGGCTTGCGAACAAATTGCTTGTGACACAACAAAAGTTGAGCATTGCGCGACTTACAGCAGCGAATATGAGCCTTGCACCTGTCAGACGTGCGAGACAAACTATCTGCTTGTTGACGAGATTTGCAAGAAGATGTGCACGGTTGTTGACAATTGCAAAACTTATGACAGCGAATATGATCCCTGCAACTGCACAGCTTGTGAAGACGGGTTTATGCTAGATGACGGTCAATGTCTCCCGCCTTGCGCCATCAAGTGCAAAACGCCTTATCCGCTTTTTGCTGGTGAAGAAAACACAAAATTCACACTTGAGCAATTGGGGGATAATGCTTCGGCAGTTTATGCGACGAGCCAATTTTATGTCGGAGATAAAAACGGCGATTTTGGTCAAGGTAAATGGTATCTACCCTCTATCGGCGAATGGTTATCCGCTTTAGGCATACAAAGTATACGCCGTACAATTTACACCAAAATAGAGAATAGAAGGATTATCAATATAGCTCTCATGAGCCTTGCCGACAAAGGTGTTAAAACTGACACCTTAATAAACTCTCATTTTTCTTCTTCTGATGCTCCAACAGAAAAAAACTACAATGTGGCAGACGATATTACTACTCAAATTCCATTTAATTTAAACAATTTAAGAATCTGGGCAACATCATATGGCGGCTATTCTGATTATTTATATGAAGCCCCTAAAGATGACACTAACTCATACCCTGTTCGTTGCGCTCTGATTGCAAGAAACGTTTTCAACGGCAACGGAACAGCTCCCAAACTCGGCGATGTAATGTATTTGGATAAGACTTATGGTTCGGCGGCGGATTATAATGGAAACAAAACGCCTGTCGGCATCATTGCGGCCGTTTCAGATGAAAAAAAGGATGTCATGATTATTAACCTGAAGAATTTAAGGTTCGTGTCTGGAAAAATAAATCCTGACAATCCTTACAACAGCAGCGGGTCAGAAAGTGTTCCTTGGTTTAAAAACACAGAGACACCTATGCCTAACATTGCAGCGATTCCTGATTATTCCACATCCAAGATGAAAACTCTTCTCAAAACGGCAGATAATTGTCCATGCCAATTTTACAAACCGACCTGCACTAAATCCGTTGGATCTTGTGCACTGGAAAACAAAATATTCAATGCTGAAACTTGCACTTGTGAAGCCTGTCCAAACGGCTATTTACCCGACAGCGATGTTAACGAGTGCCGAGAAACCTGCAAAGTCAAATGCAAAAATGCCTATCCGCTCTTTACTGGACAAGAATACACAAAAGCAGCTATGGATCACTATCAAGCTAACGCGCTGATTGCCCATGCGGCAAATCTATTTCACACCGGAAGCAAAACCGGAAACTTCGGTCAAGGAAAGTGGTATGTTCCCTCTATCGGCGAGTGGATGCAATTTTATGGCACAGACACCACCAAAATAGTTGGTCGCTATGATGATTACAGCGCAACAGGAGCCAATGGAAAAAATAAAGAGCTCATCAATACGGCTCTCTCAACACTTGCCAACAAAGGCGTTGAGGCCAAAATATTAGAAGGAATTTATTGGTCATCCTCCCCTAGGATGAGCAATAGTTTATGGGGAATCAATTCTGAAACAGGTTATCGAACAAGCACCGATACGGCAAATCTTCGTTGCTCCTCTCTCGTCACAGCAGTATCTGCAGGCAGCACTGCGCCTCAAATCGGCGATGTGATATATGAAGACAAAACTTATGGTTCGGCGGCAGATTATAATGGCAGCAAAATACCCGTTGGAATCATTGCCTCTGTCTCGGACAATAAAAAAGATGTGGTTATCATTAATCTAAAGGATTTAACTTTCGACTCTACTTCTGCGCCTAACAATTTTAATCCCGATAACCCTTATGGCAACAAGAGACAAAAAATAAAATGGCTGGCTAACACAGTAGATAGCGACATGTTTAATGAATTTCATCAAGTAACAACCGCTAAATTTTCGATTTTTGCCCAAACATCGGATAACTGTTCTTGTCAATTCTATATCGACGACATTGCCGGAACCAGCTGCAAGGGAATCTATCAGTGCAAAGATTTCCAAGGCAAATGCGTCACTTGCTACGCAACCTGTAGGGACTATGACACCTCATCTTATGATCAAAACAGTAGCGATTGCAATGATGTAAGCGATGATCGGTTTTTCTCTATAATGGTAGGTTCAGGAAAAGGTGCAACCGCTTTTTCAGCACGCTGTTGTTACTAATAAAGTTGCCCGCCAGACACCTTTGAAAAAGTCTGATATTTGAGGCGGATAGAAACAAAAGTCGGCTCACAATATAAAAAAGGCGGCTAGTGGAATTTATAAAAGTCTGATATTTGAGGCGGATAGAAACAAAAGTCGGCGTGTAAAAATTTTAGTGTAGATAAACCTACATGAATTTTTACACGCCGCCCCTTTTGTGATTAGCCGCCCAAAGAGCAGACTTTTAAGCGCTGCGGAGTTGAGCCGACACCCCAACCTTTTTCTTTATCTCCTGTTCAACCTTGGCCATCAGGGTTTCGATATCCTGATCGCTGAAAGTTGTTTCTTGGGGCTGGAAGGTCAAAGACAACGCAATGGATTTTGTATCAGGAGCGAGGTTCTCGCCCTCATAAACATCAAAAACACGAACATCCGTGATATAGCGTCTATCGGCGTTTTTGGCCGCTGCAATCAAATCATCGGCTTTGACATCTTTGTTGACAATAAAGGCCATATCTTTGTCAACCGGCTGAAATGCCGATAACTCAAGCTTTTTCTTGGCCTTGCCCTGCGCGCTGCGCGGCAGAGGAATATTGTCCAAAAAGACTTCAAAAGCGCAAACACGCTGCTTTAGGCCGAATTTTTTCAACACCAGCGGGTGAATCTCACCAAAATAAGCAATAACATTATTACCCAATTTGAGCGCGCCGCTACGCCCCGGATGATAATATTCCGGCGCATCGGTTGAGATACGGGCGCTCTCAAAAGGCCCGTTTGCCGCCGCAATAGCCGCCAAAGCATCAGCCTTGACATCAAAGACATCAAACGAACGTTCTTCTTTGAGCCAATGTTTTTTGCCCGTCAAGCCACTGCGGATACCGCCAGCAACAAGCTTTTGCTCGCCGGGGCGGCGGCCGAAAAATTCAGGTCCGCATTCAAACAGGCTGACATTGGCATAGCCTTTGGAAATATTGTTTTTGAGACCCAACAGCAGGTTAACCAGAACAGACGGACGCATCTCATCAAGCTCGGCCGTAATCGGGTTGCACAACAACACAGGCTCGTTTCCTTTGCGGAATACCTTGGCTAATTTGGAATCCGTGAAGCTCCATGTTACTGTTTCCAACAGCCCGCGAGAGGCCAGCTCATGCTTAACCGTAACAGTGCGGCGCTGCGCCGGAGACAGAGTCTGTTTCGGGAAATAAGCCTTAGGCATCGATTCAGCCGGAATCTTATCCAACCCAATCATGCGGACAATCTCTTCAATCAAATCATGCTCGCCCTCGATATCCCCGCGCCATGTAGGAGCCGTCGCCCAAATCTTATCGCCGTCTTCTTTGGTCTCAAACCCGAGGCGGGTCAAAATGTCTTTAATCTGAGCCGCGGAAACATCAATTCCGATAAAGCTTTTAATCCGCGCCGGACGAATAAATGTCGTCACGGGCTTATAGTTTTCTTCGCCGGCAATCTCAATATCCGAGACCTCGCCGCCGCAAATTTGCAAAATCAGCTGTGTGGCATAGTCTGAGCCCAAAACATTGGAATTGGGATCAACCCAGCGCTCATAACGATAGCGGGAGTCCGAATCTATCTGGAATTTGCGCCCTGTGCGCGCAATGCAGACCGGATTAAACAACGCTGATTCCAAAAAGACATTGGTTGTTTCAGGCGTGCAGCCCTTTGCCAGACCGCCCATAATGCCGCCCAAACATTGAATTCCCTCATCATCACAAATACCCAACGACTGATTATCCAGATTGTATACTTTTTCATCCAGAGCCACAAAGCCCTCGCCGTCTTTGGCCATGCGGACGCAGATATTGCCTTTAAGCTTGTCCGCGTCAAAGACATGCAGCGGACGCGCCATATCATAATTGATATAGTTTGTGATATCGACCAGCGGTGAAATCGACCGCAGTCCGATAGCCGTCAAACGCTCTTTCATCCACGCGGGCGTTTCGGCCTTGTTATTAACGCCTTTGATATAACGCCCCGTATAAACCGGACAGGCCTTTGAATCTGCAACAGAAACTTTAATCGGCGACTTAAATGTCCCGTTTGTCCTGGCAATTGTCAAAGGTTTTAACTTGCCGAGACCGGCCGCTGCCAAATCCCTTGCAACACCTCTGACGCCAAGACATTCCGCACGGTTTGGCGTGATAGCGATATCAAATACGGGATCGGCTTTATAAACATCAGCCAAACTCAACCCTATCGGCGCCGAAGCCGGAAGCTCAATAATGCCGTCATGCGCCGTTCCGACGCCGATTTCGTCTTCAGCGCACATCATACCGAAACTTTCGACACCACGGACTTTGCCGACTTTGATTTTTTCATTAAACAGCGGAATAAATGCACCGACATGAGCCAAGATGCCCATCATTCCGACTTTGACATTGGGCGCACCGCAAACAATCTGGAGAATCTGCGCGCCGTCGTTAACTTTGAGGACATGCAAATGATCTGAATCCGGATGATCGGCTACTTCTTCAATGCGCGCCGTCGTAAAGCCGTCCATATTTTCAAATGGATTAATAACTTCTTCAACTTCCAAACCGATTTTGGTCAGGGTTTCGGAGATGGTCTCAACCGAAGCGTCTGTATCCAAATGTTCTTTAAGCCACGATAATGTAAATTTCATCTTTTTTCTCCTTACCTTGAAGCGCCGCCGTTATTGCTCAGACCGCCCGTCATGGACGCGTCGTCCAAGGGCATAAAGCCATAGTGCTTGAGCCAGCGGACATCGGATTCAAAGAAAGTGCGCAAATCCGGAATACCATATTTGAGCATCGCCAGACGGTCAAGCCCCAAACCAAACGCAAACCCTTGATATTCCTCAGGATCGATATTGCAGGCTTTTAAGACATTCGGGTGCACCATGCCGCAGCCCAAAATCTCAAGCCAGTCATTGCCGGCGCCGATTTTGAGCTCTGTTTTGCTCTTTTTGCAGCCGATATCCATCTCGGCAGAAGGTTCTGTGAATGGAAAATATGACGGACGATAGCGAACAGGAAGCTCGTCGACCTCAAAAAATGTTTTAACAAAATCATATAGACAGCCCTTCAGATTGGCAAAATTCGTCGTTTTATCAATGACAAGCCCCTCAACCTGATGGAACATGGGGGTATGGGTGGCGTCATAGTCCGAACGATATGTCCGCCCCGGCGCAATAATGCGGATGGGGGGCTGTTTCTTTTCCATGGTGCGAATCTGAACAGCCGAAGTCTGGGTGCGGACAATGTAACTGTCATCAAAATTGTCGCTCTCGGGGTTTGGGATATAGAACGTATCCTGCATTTGGCGCGCCGGATGGTTGGCGGGCGTGTTCAGGGCGTTGAAGTTGTGAAACTGGTCTTCGATATCAGGTCCGTCGGCAATCTCAAAGCCCATTTCGCCGAAAATCGCGACAACTTCCTCATAAATTTTGGAAACGGGGTGAATCCGGCCGATGTTTTCGTCCCTGATGGGCAAAGTCACATCAATGGTCTCTTTTTTCAGCTTTTCGTTCAATTCCTGCTCGGCCAAAGATTCTCTTTTGGCCTCAAGGGCTTTTTCGATTTCGGTTTTAACCAGATTGAGCTTTTGCCCCGTTTGCTTTTTTTCCTCAACACTCAGCGCTGCCAAACCTTTCAGCTGTTCGGTCAGCGAGCCTTTCTTACCCAAGACCTCAACTCTTATCTCATCAAGCGCCCGCATATCCGAGACTTTTGAGATTTTTTCAAGAGCTGCTGTTTTCAAATTATCAATATTTTCCATTGTTCCACCATTATTTAAACTAAAAAAGAGTCTTTCTTGTTTTCACAAGCAGACTCTTTTTTATAATTTGTTTTCAGCAATTATTTGCTCAAAGAAGCCTTAACCTGCTCAACAAGTTTTGCAAAAGTTTCGGGCTCTTTGACAGCGATATCGGCCAATACTTTACGATCAAGCTCAATACCAGCAGTAGCGAGCCCGTTCATAAATCGAGAATAGGTCATATCGTGCAAACGTGCGGCAGCGTTGATACGCTGAATCCACAAGCTGCGGAAATTTCTTTTCTTTGCGCGTCTGTCGCGGTAAGCATATTGCAAAGCCTTTTCGACTTTTTCAACAGCAACGCGGAAGACATTATTATTACGGCCGCGATAGCCCTTAGCCATCGACAACACTTTTTTGTGACGAGCATGAGCCGTCATACCTCTTTTAACGCGAGACATCTTCTATACACTCCTACAAATAAGGTAAAAACTGTTTAACAATCTTAACATCGGACTCAGCCAACAAGGTTGTTCCGCGAGCTTGTCTTTTCATTTTCTGGGTTTTGCAGAAGAGGCAGTGTCTCTTGAACGCAAAATTTCTCTTCAATTTGCCGGTTCCGGTAACGCTGATGCGTTTCTTAACCGAACTTCTGTTTTTTAATTTTGGCATTTTAATCCCTTTCAAATCGTTGGATTGTTAAGAGTCGACAGGCATACCAACAGCCCGCCCACTCGGTTCAGCGGATTTTATATATCTAATGTTTGAAAAAATCAAGCATTTTTTAATATAAAATCTGTTTTTGGCCTAAGCTTTTTTGGCGGAAGCCTTTTTGGGGGCTTTTGAAGCAACGGCCGATTTCTTGAGTGCGGCTTTTTTAACGGCAGTCTTTTTGACAACGGCTTTTTTAGCAACTTCCGGCTTGGCTGTTTTTTTAGCCGCAAGCTTTTTGGCTTTTGATTCCGTCTTACAAGTATACATAGCCTTAGCCGAAGCTTTAGCCGGTTCAGACATTGTCCGAATATCACAGGCGCCCTCGCCGCTCAGCATAAAGTGTTTATCCAAGCATCCCATAACCGATTTTTTGAACGCCAAAACCGAAACAGCCGCCGCCAAAACAGCAACAGCCATCAAAAACTGGCGAATCATACTCATCCACAAAACTGCGTTAAAAACATAAAAGAGCTTTTCATCAGAATAAGGCTCCGATCCGGCCAAAATAACCGCGGCAAAAACAGACACAACAAAGATTGCGCCGACAAAATACGGAACCCAGCCGACTGCGACCAAAAATGTCGACATCACGGGAGACTTGCGCATCGCCTCGTCAATTTTTTTAACCGGTTTCAGCCAATTCATCGGAATCATAAAAAAGAGCAAAAAGACTGACAGGCAGACATCTAAAAGATTGAGTGCCAAAATGTCGGACCAGCCAAACATTAACGAGATGACCCAATAAATGCCGCCAATCCATAAAGTTTGTTTCCAATATATACTCATGTTATTTTCTCCTTTAATAAAAATTTTCTTCGCTGATAAACTTTTCAGCCCGCATATCAATCAATTTTCCGGCCTCAAGCTTAACTTTTCTATCCATTCTATCCGCCAGCTCAAAGTTATGCGTCGCAACCAACGCGCTCAGCCCTGTTTCTTTGACAATCGACAAAAGCTCGGCAAAAACGCTCTCCGATGTCTTTGGGTCCAGATTTCCTGTCGGCTCGTCCGCCAAGAGAAGTTTCGGCGTATTAGCCAAAGCTCTGGCAATAGCGACCCTTTGCTGTTCGCCGCCGGACATCTCCGCCGGCCGATGCTTAAAGCGCTTTTCAAGACCGAGTTTTTTCAAAAGCCACTTGGCCTTTTCTTCCGCATCTTTTGTTTTGACGCCGGCAATCAGCTGCGGAATCATCACGTTTTCAACCGCATCAAAATCCGCCAGCAGATTGTGATACTGATACACAAAGCCCAAATAATCGCGCCGCAGCGATGTGCGCATCATATCGCTCAGGGTCGAACATTTCTGCCCTTCAAGATAGATATCCCCTTTAGTGGGCTTTTCCAATAGGCCGGCTAATTGAAGCAGAGTCGATTTCCCCGACCCCGACGGCCCGATAAGCGCAACAATTTCGCCCTTATCTATATCCAAATCTACGCCGCGCAGCACTTGCAGGCTCTGACCGCCCTGCTTAAACGACCGATACACATTTTTGAGCTCCAAAACCGGCGCTTTTTGATTATTCATACCGCAACGCCTCCACCGGATCAAATTTTGCCGCCCGCCACGACGGATACAATGTCGCCGCGAAAGACAGCAGCAATGAAATCAAAACAACGCTCGCCACTTCGGCATAATCAACCTTTGCCGGAAGTTTGGACAAGAAATAAATTTCCGCCGAGAACAAATCCCGCCCAAACAAAGACTGCAGCCCCTGACGAATAGCCTCGATATTATCACAGACCACAAGCCCCAGCCCAAGGCCTAAGAGCGTGCCGACAATGCCAATGCCAGCGCCGTCCAAAAAGAAAATACGCATAATCATGCCTTTTGTCGCGCCCATCGTCCGCAAAACAGCCACATCGCGGCCTTTATCTTTGACCAGCATAATCAGCCCCGTGATAATATTGAACGCGGCCACCAAAATAATCAGCGTCAAAATCACAAACATCACATTGCGCTCAACCTCAATCGCGTTAAAAAACGCCGCGTTGCTTTGCTTCCAGTCATAAATATAAGCGCTGCCGCCCAAGGACTCTTCTAAGGCCTTTCTGACAACCGGCAGATATTTGTCATCATCCAAGGTCACATCGATATTTGTGACAGCGCCCTGAAGCCCGAAATAAACCTGCGCCGCCTCCAGAGGCATAAAGATAAAGTTTGAATCATATTCATACATGCCCGATTCAAACAAGCCGATGACCTGATAAGACTTCATCCGCGGCACCGTCCCGAAAGCCGTAACCTTGCCGTTGGGCGACAAAAGCGTAATTTTGTCCCCTTCCGTGACGCCCATTTTGCGCGCCAGCCTGACGCCCATAATGACATTATCGTCCCTAAAATAGCTCATATCGACTTTTTCGACAGCTTTGGCCAAAGCCGGCTTTTTGAGCATATCCTCAGCCGCGACGCCCCTGACCATTGCCCCTTCGGCGGATTTTCCGGAAGTGACCAACAGCTGGTTTTCAATCAACGGCATCACAAGCGAGATGTGCTCAATCTCGGCAATTTCTTTGACCGCCGTCTGATAATTATTGAATGGATAAGCCTGCGGCGCCATCAAACCGATATGCCCGTTAATTCCTAAGATACGCCCCAAAAGCTCGTGTCTGAAACCGTTCATCACACTCATCACAATAATCAGCGTGGCAACCCCGAGCGCAATCCCCGTAAAGGCAAAGCCCGTAATAACCGAAATAAAGCCTTCTTTGCGCTTGGCTCTGAGGTAGCGGCCGGCCATCAATCTTTCAAATTTTGAAAAAATCATCTTTTCCCAAACTCATTTTAAACAGTTATTTTTTCTTTTTATAGTCCTTTTGCATATAACTTACAACACCCATCATCAACTTATACAAAGAAAAGCTCCGTTTTTTAAGAACGGAGCTTTTATAAAAATATGCGGTCATTTATCTGCCGCCGCGGCCGACTGGACGTTGCTGCGGCGCCTTTGTCTTGGTCTGTTCAGGAACAACCGGCCTGAACGATACCTTTACAACCTCGCTTCCGTCGCTCATTGTATGGTCGACGCCTTTTCTCTCCATCTCGACCAAACCTCTTTTCTCCATGGCTTCCATAAACCGCAGCGTCGTCTTGTCTCTCAAATCCGCCGACCACTCCCCGCCAAATTCTTTGACTTTCTTTATTGTTTCCCCTAGAAGTTTCAAGGAAGATCCGTTCTTGTCTTTTCTGTATTCCGGCAATACCGCCATATCATAAATATCTTTTTCTTTGCTGTCATACAGACAATATCCGACAACCCCTTTGGCCTCATCTACCAAAACCAAACCCTCGACATGATCCGGCGTTTGCAATGCTCTGTCCGAATCCGGAAAACATTTTTCCGAAACATTGTCCATCTCATTGACATCCAAAAAGCTAGCAGCTCGGATAAATCTTTTGCTTTCCTGCGTCTTATCCAAAGGTTGAGCCTCTGGATTTTCTCTTAAAAGAACCTGCGACCGCGCATCGGAATATTTATCATGATACTGTTCAGGCAATGCTATAGCCTCGGTCTGTTGATATTTGCTCGTATCCGCATCTTGATACCCCAATCCGATGGTGACCTTGCGGCAGTTTTGCGTCTCGCACAAATCTTTGGCCGCCATCTCGTAAATCCGATTCAGCATTTCCGTCCGCCTGTCTTTGCCTATGGCTTCAATATTATCAAAGCACACATCACGATACTTGCCTTCTTTATTCTCCCAAGCCCAGCTGCCCGCGATAATTCGGCCTTTGTCGTCTTCTATCACAAACAATTGCGAATACGGGTCTTTGACTGTCGAAACGGCACACGCATCTCCGTCACTGCCAAAATGCTGGCAGCAGTTTGTATAATCCCCGAAAAATCCCGTTCGAACATCATCTCTGGTTACAAAACGTCCCGCATATTTGCCAAACTGATATGTTTTTGAGCTGTCAAACGGCTCGGGAACACCTAATCCAGACAAATAAATATCCTCGCAATTTTTATATTTATATTCCGGAACACCATGTTTGGCCGCCTCGACAGCAAAAGCATCACACGTTTGATCCTTATATTTACGCGACATGCAAACCGACAAAACATCTTTATATTTGCCTTTTTGCTCTTCCGGTTTCAATGAATTCCAGTTTTGGGAAATAATAATCAATTCCTTCATCGGGCGGGCATATTTTTTACCGTCTTGCGGGGTATTGATAATATTTTTTCCGATAAATGACCTAAATGTCTCGGCACTTTTGGGCGTTAGATCTGACGGCAGCCATGAAACACTGTCATGAACTCCGAAATATGGAACAGTTTGCTTCATATATGACGGAAAATAACAGCCGAATATCTGTTCGGCCTTAAATGACGCCGGTATAATCCAATCCTGATTATCCTGATACAGCTTAACACTTGCCTCATCCGTGCGCCAATTCTTAGCGGGCGCCAATTCGTTTTCTTGCGCCAACATCCCCACCAAAACATTTTTGCATCTTTGTTGCGCCGATAGGTTCATCTGGCCGATATCTTTTAGTGAATAATGATCAAGCAAGAAATTCTTTTCTTTTTCATCGCAAAAACGAGCTTTATACGCCGCATCGATTAACTCTGCCTGATCTGGATATTGAGCCCTCACTTCCTCCGGCTTCATTTGTTTCAAACAAGCCGCCGCCACCCTAAATTTATCTTTATCGTTCTCCGCTATTTCAGATGATAAGACTATATCTAAAATTTCACCACGATACTCAGGTGAGGCTTCAGACATTTTACCCAGAACTTTAATTGCTGCAGTCAAACTATAGACACCATTCTCATCAGACTGAACAGCGATTTTCATCATCTCAAAAATCTCACCTCGATGATCTGGTGATGCGTCAAACATTCTGCCCATAACAGACATTGCTGAAAACAAGCTATTGTAATTATTCTTATCTGATTGAACAATGGCTTTCATCATCTCTAAAATCTCACCTCGATGCTCAGGAGAGACAGTAAACATTTTTTCCATAACAGAAATTTCGTTTTGCAAACTAATGGCACTATTCTTATCTGATTGAACAATGGCTTTCATCATCTCTAAAATCTCACCTCGATGCTCAGGAGAGACAGTAAACATTTTTTCCATAATCTTAAAGTCCGCTCTCAAATTTGCAGCCTTATTCTTATCAGACTGAACAGTAGTTTTCATCATTTCCAAAACTTCACCACGATGCTCCGGTAATGCGTCAAACATTCTGCCCATAGTCCCAAATGCATTTTCCAAACTAAAATGATCATTCTTATCAGATTGAACAATAACGTTCATCACCTCCAAAATTTCATTACGATGCTTCGGTGATGCGTCAAACATTCTGCCTATAATATCAATTGCTTCATACAAATTATCAGCCTCAATCTTATCCGACTGAAGAGCAACTTTCATCACTTCAAAAATTTTACCACAATGCTCGGGCGCTTCATTAAACATATGACCAATATATCGAATTGCATGACACAAACTAACGTCACTATTCTTGTCAGACCGAACAGCGGTTTTCATCATCTCTAAAATATCTATTTGACACTCAGGCATTTTTATAAAAACAGTCCACATACTACTATACACAGAGTCAAAGATTTTTCCTGTCTCAATATAACTCTTAATTTGTTCAAGCCTCTCATTCATCGCCTGTCTCCCTTGTTCTGCTTAAAATTGTGCACAAAAAATCCCAAAGGGATTTTGCTCCCTTTGGGATTTGTCAAAAATAGTTCTATTGTCTAAATCTTGCTCAGCAAGGTTTAAATGTGTGTGTGTGTGTGTGTGTGTGTGTGTGTGTAGAAAACTGCGGCTTTCAGGCCTGTCGCGCGTTTGTCTTCACGATATGTCGGCTCTCTTTTCATCACTCAAACCCCTGCCTTGTTTTGTTCTAATTTATGATATCATAATACCATATCATTAAAAAGAAGTAAAGATGTTTTTGTCTAATTTTTGCCAAGTCAAAAAAACTCCGCCTGATACATCAAGCGGAGTTATGTTCAAAAAAAGACTATCAAACTACCGATGCCCTAGCAATCCCTCTGAAATCTGACGATTAATATTAATCAGACTTTCAAGAAGTTTCTGATCAAGATTATCCAAATTTTGACCGAGTTTAATTGTATTCTTAGCCACATAGTCCGCCAATTTTGTCAGATTTTCTCTTGTTTGATCAGGCAATTTTGTGCGATTATTGGTCATCAAAGTTTTAATCAAAACCCACAAGCGCTGATTGTTATCCAATGCCTCAACCATTTGGTTGTTGTCTTTGGACTTGTTGGCTTCGGACAAATCCAACCCGCATTTAGCCAGATAATAAGCCTCTTGCTGAGCCAGATTACTGTTGACGGATTCCATCAGACCTTCGGAAATCTGACGGTTAATCTCGGCCAAAGACAAATATGTTTTTTCGCTCATATTGACCCCTTTGGACAAAGTAACCTGCTCAACATATTTGGATAATTTTTTCAAATTATTTTTAATGCCGTCCGGAAGCATATTTGTCGGATTTTTAGCCGAGGCTTCAATCGCAACCCACATTTTCAAATTATCGTCCAAAACCAGCAATTTGTAATCATCATTGTTGGATTTTGACGCGGTTGTCAAGTGATCAGAATATTCTTTCAAGAGTTCGGCCTCTTCGGTGGCCCCTTCAATTTGATTTTTGATTTCATCTAACATTGTTTTTTTCCATATTTGTAAAATTTGTTGAATCAAAAACTTTCTAAAACCTTTTTCCTTGCTTAAGCGGAAGGACCCGAATAAAAGCCCGTTTGGGGAAATAAAAAAAGCTTTTATGTCAAGGCTCCTTCCTTTTAAGCCTTATGCGAACCGTTATCCTTTCGGCCGCATTTTTCAAGAAAAAATTGGGGAGATTTTTTCATGAAAAGAGTATCACATAATAATAGGGGAAACTTTCCATATTTTTAGAACGGCGCCACAATATCCAGAACCTGCCGTCCGTAACGCGGCTGCTGAACATCTGTAATCACGCCCTGCCCGCCGTAAGACACTCTGAGTTCAGCAATTTTGCTCGACTGGATAGTGTTGTCCGAGGAAATATCCGCCCGACGGATAATCCCGCGCATGGACAACTGGCGCACTTCGTAACTGACCCTGATTTCCTGCGTGCCTTCAATGACCAGATTGCCGTTCGGCAAAACCTGCGTCACAACAGCGGCAAAAGTCACGTCGATATTTTCTTTGCGATCGATTTTGCCGTCGCCGGAAATCTCGCGGTTGGAGTTCACGCTGACTAACGCATCCTTATTAACCGTGTCGGGAAAAACTTTTGTCAAATATTTTTCATATCCGAACACAGATGACATACCCAAAGAATCCTTGTTATCATCGCGGTTTTGCTCCATCTGATTTTCCATCAGAGCATTGTCTTTGGTCGAAATCTTAACCGTAACAATATCGCCGACTTTAGAGGCGCGTTGATCTTTGAAAAATCCATCCGACCCTTGACGCCACAAAGAATTGGCCGCCTGTTTTTGAACTTTGACCTCGGGCATCGGCATCGATACAGGCTCATAGCCCTTGGCCTCAACCGGATTGGTAATCGGCGTCAACGGCGGTTCCGCGCCCACATTCTTCAGCCGCGTCCACATGCCGCATCCCGACAGAGATGTTGCCATCATCAAAACAGCCGCGCCTCTTATAATATTTCCATTAAATCCTTGCATTTCAATAGCTCCCCAACTATTCGGCCGCAATTTCGACCGTATTTTTATCTAAAACTCTGCCTGTCAATTCTTTTTGACTTTTGGTGTTTAAGAGCTTTATTCTCTGCCCTTTGGCACCGTCTTCCAATGCTTCTGCCCGCGCGGTAATCTGCAAGCCTTTGTGCTTGTAAATCACGCCGACTGTTGCGCCTTTCTTTACAACAACTTCTTCTCGGATATCCTTTGACGAAATCGGCTTGTCCGCCTTAATATCCCTCAAGGCCTGCTTGCCTTCCAAATCTTCTTTTGCAAGCACAATATCGTCCTTCAATCTGTTTTTGCGTATGGTTGTCTGAACCAAATCTTCCGCTTGAATAATCTCGCCTCTTGAAACATCGCGGGTCAAAACAAACACATCGGTCAATTCAAACCAGCGTCCGAACAATTTGGTTTGTCCGGCAGGTTTGCCATCGGCAAAAATTTCCGCCTCGGCCGTAAAACGGTTTTGCCCCTCGGACACATCAAGCGCGCTGATAAGGATTTTGAAACTTTCGGCATTTTCCAGAGCAAAAGATGTCTGTCCGCCAAAGAATTCCAACTCCAGCCGGTCGCCCGCTTTGCCCTCGTCAATAAATTCCTGCCGAACGGCCTCGGAGATATCTTCCAGACCAACAGTCAAAATCTCACGGGCAAAGCTCGCCGCGCTTATCAACAATCCGATAACAACCACCGCCAAACGCATTTGTTTCTGCCTTATCTCATCTGGTTAATCGTGCTGAGCATCTGATCGGCCGTCGTGATGATTTTTGAGTTCATCTCATAGGCACGCTGCGCAGAAATCAGCTCGGTAATTTCGGAAACCGGATTGACGTTTGAGGTGTTCAAATAGCCTTGCAAAATAGAGCCGAACCCTTCCGCATCGGGGTTATCGACAATCGGATCGCCCGAAGCTTGCGTTTCGACAAACAGGTTATCGCCCAAGGCCTCCAAACCGGCCTCGTTCACAAAAGTTGCCAATTCGAGCTGACCGACGTTAACCTCGTCTGTTTCGCCGTCTTGTTTAATCCAGACTTCGCCGGAGCTGTTGACATAAACCTCAACGGCGTCCTCGGGAATAGTAATCTCGGGCTGGACGATATAGCCGTCATGGGTTACAATCGTGCCATCGCCGTTGCGCTGAAAAGCGCCGTCGCGCGTATAGGCCGTGCCTTTGCCTTCGGGCAGCTCAATTCTGAAATAGCCGCGGCCTCTGATGGCCAAATCCAAGTCATTGCCGGTTGAGGTCAAAGATCCGCCGTCCGTAATGCGGTAGATGGCCGATGTTCTGACACCGAGCCCGAGCTGAATGCCTGCCGGCACAATGGTGTTGTCGGCTGTTGAAGACGAGCCCGGACGCACAATATTTTGATAGAGCAAATCGCTGAACTCGGCACGGCGTTTGGTATAGGCCGTGGTGTTCATATTGGCAATGTTGTTGGCAATCGTGTCGACGTTTGTCTGCTGAGCCAGCATGCCTGTTGCGCCAATTTGTAAAGATCTCATAACGTTATTCCCCTTAAATTGTTATGCTAATTCTGCAAAAGTTGAAATTGTATTGGACAGACGGTCGTGTTCTTCGTCTATCATCTGCTGCACATAATCATAACTGCGTTGAATTTTGACAAGGTTGGTCATTTCCGTAATGGAGTTGACGTTGGACGATTCAACCATTCCTTGAGCGACCCTGACATGATCTCCGCCGATGACGACGGGATTGTTGTCGGTGTTTTCAAACAAAACGCCCGCGACTTTAAGCAATTTTTGATTATCGGCAAAGGTGGCCAGTTTTAAGCGCCCGATGATGCCGTTTTCGGTCATTACATCGCCGCTTTCCGAGATAGTGATTTCTCTTTCGCCGGGGGCAAAGAACAGCGGCGTGTTGTTTTCGCTCAACACATAATCACCGTCTGAAGTTACCAAAGCACCCTCGTTATTCAATGTAAACTGGCCTTTGCGGGTGTATTTTTCGCCGTCTTTGGTTTCGACACAGAAAAAGCCGTCGCCCTTAATAGCCACATCTAAATCGTTGCCGGTGGACTTAAAGGCGCCTTCGGCAAAGTTTTGAAATTCGCCGAAATCCTGCGTAAAAAACTGCGGCATCGCTCCAATTCCGACAGCCTCAGGCGTTTGTGTCAGATAAGTTGTAAAAACAGCATTGTCCTGCTTGTAACCGGCAGTGTTCATATTGGCCATATTGTTTGAAACAATGTTCATTTGTTTCCACAAGGCCATCTGGCGAGACAATGCGATATAAGTTGTATTATCCATTAAATTTTCCCCTTATTTAACGGCCGTTTCCCTTTCGACCGCGGATAATTTTTCTCTGTTGCCAACTTATATGCAAAAGCCGTGCCAATTTTTAAAATTCATTCCATATTTTGTGATAAATGCTCTTCCAACCGGTGTTGTGAGATGCCCCGTCAACTTCAATAATCCAATCCTCATTTCCGACAAACTTCCGAATCAGCTCCGGCGGAATGACTTTATCCTTGCTCCCGACATAATGGATTTGCGGAATAGATTTAAATTGAGTTTGATAACTCTCTAAGTTCATTGACTCGCTTAACGGCGGCAGATTGTGCGCCTGTGTCCAAGCCAAATGATCCAAATTTCCGGCTATGGTCACAACTTTTTTGATATTCAAATCGATCTTGGCGGCCGCAACCAACCCCGCAATTTGCGCGCCGCCTGAAAAACCGACCAGCACAACCGGATTATTTCCTGCAATTTGCTTGACAGCCTCATA
>CAKQRQ010000013.1 GCA_934271465.1 uncultured Alphaproteobacteria bacterium
TTTTGCTTAGCCATCCCTATTCGCACCATTTTAAGAACCTCCCTTGTGGAGGTTTTTTTGTGCTCTGCCAATCAGACTTCGCTCCTCTCGTCTTCTTGGGGACGGGCCTCGCTTTGGAACCTAATTTCGTTTCGGGCTTTTCAGCCCTCTCTCAATAAGGTTTTCAAAGATGTTGCAGACAAAAACAACCGTTACTTCGGTTGTTTTTGCTTAGCCATCCCTATTCGCACCATTTTAAGAACCTCCCTTGTGGAGGTTTTTTTGTGCTCTGCCAATCAGACAAGTTCATTGTCAAAACGGCTTTGAACTAAAGATATGATAAGAAATAAGCCATTGCTAAACAATAAACGACAATGCAAAGAATCAATCCTATGATGATGCCTTTTGAAAAATCAAATGTTCCTTTAATAACTTTTTTCATTTACCTTCCATCAGCTGTTAATCCTAAATAGGCAAATCTTAAAGAAGCTTTTTCAGCTCATAGAGTTTTTCAAGCGCCTCGCGCGGGCTCAAGTCATCGGGATTGAGCGCCTCAAGTTCATCTAAGGCCGGAGAGGATATTTTTTCTTCAACCTTTTCTTTGACAAACGCAAACAACGGCAGCTCGGCGGCCGCTTCCTTGGGCGATAAGCCTTTATTTTCGTGCTCAAGATTATGCAAAACCTGTTCGGCACGTTTTATCACGGCTTTGGGCAAACCCGCTAATTTGGCCACATGGATACCGTAGCTGCGGTCGGCCGCGCCGTCCATCACCTCGTGCAGGAAGATAACCTCGTCATTGAACTCTTTGATTTTCATACAATGAAGGCTTAATCTTGCTAATTGACCTTTGAGCGCGGTCAACTCATGATAGTGAGTTGCGAAAATCGTGCGACAGCGGTTGATTTCATGCAGATATTCGACCACCGCCCAAGCAATGGACAAGCCGTCAAACGTTGCCGTGCCGCGACCGATTTCATCTAATATCACAAAAGACCGCTCATCGGCACGATTGAGGATTCCGGCGGTTTCGACCATCTCTACCATAAAGGTTGAGCGGCCGCGCGCCAAATCATCGGACGCCCCCACTCGGGAGAAAATCTTGTTAATAACGCCGATATGCGCGCTTTTACATGGCACATACGAGCCCATTTGCGCCATGATGGCAATAATGGCGTTTTGCCTGAGGTATGTCGATTTACCGGCCATATTGGGGCCTGTCAAGAGCCATAAATTGCCTGCGGCGCCGCCCATGCGGCAATCGTTTCCGACAAAAGGGCCTTCGTTTTCTTTGCGCAAGGCTTGCTCCACAACCGGATGCCGCCCCTCTTCTATCTCAAAAGTCAGGCTGTCATCTACAATCGGCCGACAATAATTATATTCCAACGCCAAATCGGCCAAACCCGCCGCCACGTCAATTTCAGCAAAGGCGTTTGAGGTTTTGACAATATCATCGGACGAGGCCTTAACAGCGGCGCAGAGCTCATCAAAAATCTCTTGCTCCATAGCCAATACTTTATCCGCTGCGCCGCGGATTTTGTCCTCAAGCTCGGTCAGTTCCACCGTTGTAAAACGCGACGCATTCAAAACCGACTGGCGGAAAATAAATGTTTTGTTATCTAAGACTTCAGCCGCGTTTTTGGCAGGAATCTCAATAAAATAGCCGATAACGCTGTTGTATTTGACTTTGAGGTGCGCAATGCCCGTTTGATCAATATATTTGCTCTGAAGCCCCAACACCGTTTTGTGACTGTCTTCTTTGAGGTGTTTCATCTCGTCCAGAGCCGCGGAATAGCCCTCGCGCACAAAACCGCCCTCGCGCGCCAGCAACGGCAAATCATCGGGCTTGAGCGCATCGGCCAATTTGGCAACCAAGGCCGAATGTTCGCCTAAATCACGCATTACCTGCTGCAAAGGCGCCGGAATCCCTGTAAGCATTTCGCCTTTGGCACTGCCGAAAGACAATAAATTGCGCATTTTAGGGATAATGCCCAAGGTGTTTTTGATGCTGTCCAGATCGCGTGGGCCGCCGCGCCCAACGCACAAACGCGACACCGCGCGACCGACATCGGCTGTTTCTTTCAACAACGCCCTCACCTCGCCACGCAATTCGTTGCGCGTTAGGAAAAATTCGACCATATCCAGTCTGTCATTGATGGCGGCCACATCCCGCAGCGGATTGGACACCCGCGCCGCTAACAACCGTCCGCCGGGGGCTGTCTGTGTGCGGTCAATGACCTTGAGAAGAGAAGCAGACTTGTCGCCGGACAAAGATTCGACAAGCTCCAACGAACGGCGTGTTGCCCCGTCAATCTCGACAATTTGTTCTTCGGTCTGTCTTTTGGGCGGACACAACAGCGGAATTTTGCCTTTTTGGGAGGTTTCGACATAGTCTATCAGCACACCCGCCGCACTGACTTCCGCACGAGAAAAGCTCCCGAAAGATTCAAGTGTTTTGACCTCAAACACTTTTTGAAGATGCTCTTTGGCATTATCCGAGTTAAACCGGTCATCCGGCCAAACGGTCAACTGCTCTTTGTGTTCCTTAAACAGCGCAAACAAAGCCGGCTGATGCACCTGAGAATCGGCAATCACAAGTTCCGCCGGCACAAGCCTTGCCAAAGCACCCGATAATATTTGCTCCTCGGACTCGCTGCCAAGGCTAAATTCCTGTGTGTAAAATTCGCCCGTTGAGATATCCAGCCACGCCAGCCCCAAACTCCCGCCGACTTTGGACACGGCCATCAAAAAGTTATTCTTTTTGGCATCCAGTAAAGGATCTTCGGTCAGGGTTCCGGCCGTGACAAGGCGGATAACCTCACGCCGGACGACGGACTTTGCCCCGCGCTTCTTAGCCTCTTTGGGATCTTCGGCCTGCTCGCAAATCGCAACCTTATACCCCTGCCTAATCAATTTGGCCAAATAGCTTTCATAGGCATGGAACGGCACGCCGCACATCGGGATATCGGCGCCTTCGACCTTGCCCCGTTTGGTCAGCGCAATATCCAAGGCCTTGGACGCCTTAAACGCATCATCCAAAAATAATTCGTAAAAATCGCCCAAACGATAAAATAACAGATAATCGGGATAGTCCCGCTTTATCTTGATGTATTGAGCCATCATAGGGGTGGCCTGAGCCAGCTTGTCAAAATCAAAATCCATTTTCGTCATCTTTAGCTTTTTTAAACTTGTTGTATATTATTATAATTAAAATTTTTGGTCTAGCACATTTTTTTGAAACGGTGGAGAATCCCATGTTTGAAAAGGCAAGAAATTCGCTCGGGTTTGAGAAAAACACCCAATTTGTCGAAAGAATTTTGTTTTTGAGCTTTCCGACGGCGTTGGTTTTTGTGGTTTTGTCCGGATTTAATCTGGTCGATCCGATATTGGCCGTTATTTCGCTGGCGGCGGTTGTCGCGTTTAATATTGCGCTTCTGTTTCCGCTGACTTTTGAGCTGCAGCAAATTAAAAGATATGTCAAAAAACTGTCTCAAGGAGAAATTTCGGCTGAAGATTTAATCACGTTGTCCGAAGACGAATCAAAAGATCTGATTGAGGCGATTAACACCATGCATCGATTTTGGGCGCAAAAGGCTGATGTATTGGAAGCGCAGACTATCTCCGATACGGCGGTTTTGGACAGTCTACCCGACCCGATTATGGTTATTGACCGTCTGGGAAATATTTTGGGGGCGAATCTGTCGGCTCGCACAGCTTTTGGCGAAAATATCACTCAGAAAAACATCGACAAGGTTTTTCCGTCAAACAATTTTATTAATGCGGTTAATCGCGTTTTGACTGAAAAATCTCTCTCCGAAAACCTGATTTTTTATATCGGGAAGCCCGTTGACCAAAAATTTTATACCCATATCAAACAACTGCCCTTTTTGGCCAAAGGCAAAGCCGCAGCTGTTATTTCTATTTATGATTTGACAAAGGCGCTCAAAGTCGAAAAAATGCAATCAGACTTTGTGGCCAATGCCAGCCATGAACTCAGGACGCCGCTTTCGGTTATCTCCGGCTTTGTCGAAACTTTGCGCACGTCGGCCAAAGATGATGCTGAGGCTCGGGAAAAGTTCCTCAAAATCATCGCAGACCAGACGGAATATATGTCGGCTTTGGTCGAAAATCTTTTGTCTTTGTCGCGGATTGAACTTAATCAGGATCAAAAACCGCAAGACAAAGTTGATCCGCTGGAGATTGTGGAAGATGTGGCTCAATCGTTGGAAATAAAGGCAAAAGAACGCAAAATGACGTTTCATATTATTGCCGATAAAGAGATTGATCCCGTCAGAGCCGATGCCCAGCAAATCAGGCAGATTGTGCAAAATCTGGCGGATAATGCCATTAAATACGGTCTGGAGGGAACGGAAATTACTTTAAGGATTAATCAGGTCGAAAATATTCCGCCGTCTACCGCCAGCAAGGTTGCCGACGGAGCAGCTGTTGCGATTTCCGTGAACAACAAAGGGCCGAAAATTCCGCAGGAAAATCTGGCACGTCTGACAGAACGCTTTTACCGCCTGCAGGAACATAAAGATAAAAACATCAAAGGAACGGGGCTTGGGCTGGCCATTGCCAAACATATCATTATTCGGCATGAGGGCAATCTGACAGTCAACTCGAACGGCTATAACGGGACAACTTTTACAATTTATCTTCCGGTGTTTGAAGACGGAAAGTAAGGTGCTGTCGACACTAAGAAGTAGTCAATTAAGCCAGAAGCCAAAATATGGTCATTCTCGTTCAACTTTTTATAGTCATGTTCGGACTTGATCTCTCTTTTGTCATCCTCGTGCCCGAGCGCAAGCGAGGAATAGACACGGGGATCCAGGAAAATTTTGATTCCTTGTTCGACCTGGATATTCGGGTCAAGCCCGAATATGACAGAAAAAGGAAATCGGCTAAAGCCTCGGGCACGAGGATGACAATGGATGGGTCAAGCCCGAACATGACAATAAAAGGGCGGTTTGGATATTCGGGTCAAGCCCGAATATGACTTTGGAGAATTTTTATCCAAACAAGGCCAGCACGCTTTGGGCGGAGTTGGCCGCAAGTGAAAGCGCGTTGGTGGCGAGTTGTTGGCGGGTTTGGAGCGCCAAGTAATTTGCGGATTCCTCGTTCATATCAGCGAGCACAAGATTATCCGCGCCAGTTTCGAGAACATCTGTCAGCGCCTCGGTAAAATTCTGCCGCGTTTGGATTATAGTGTAATTATTTCCAAGTTCAGCTTGAAACGTGCGGATTTTGTTAACAGCTGATAAAAGTTCCTTGATAGAGTTTGCGATATCGCCTTGAGTTGTCCACTCGGCTTTAGTCAGCCCCAACGCGGCGGAACTCATATCTTGCCCCTGAACGGTTAATTTGTTGTTTCGGGTTTCGTTGAACACAACATCAAGCTTTTCATTCTTCAAAAGGTTGACGCCCTGATAGGACGAATCATTAATTAATCTATCATACTGCTCAAAGGCTTTGTTATATTGGTTGGCATAAGATGAATCTGTTGAGGTTATTGTCTGATACCCTTTGGCTCCCTGCTCGGCTTTAGCTTGAAGAACATTAACCATTTCATCTAAGAAATCCAACGACGGCGCAGTTTCTCCGGCGGCTTCCGCAAATCCGGCCGGAAGGTTATTATTGAGCATCGTGTTGTCGCTGACATCGGTGTCTGTTTTGTAAACCTTGCCATTATGGCTGAATTTCGAACCCGCTACCGCATTAAAGGTTAGCTGATTATTCTGATTATAAAATAATTGCCCAGAACTTTTCAAATTAAGCTGAGCTTGAGTAGAGTTTAAATTAACATCCAAAGAAAGATTATCATTTAACCCTGCAAATCCAACCATTGTTTTCAAATTGAAACATGAATTATCATTTAATGTAAGCTCATTATAAAAAACTCCCTCATTTTCCGAAACAACATTCGCTTGACTATTTCCGTTCATATTTACATTAATGGATTCTAAAGCTCTATCAAAAGAATAAAGATTTAACTTTGAATCATTCAAAAGAGTTATTGTTCCAGACGATATCCCTCTAGATAAGCGCTGTTCCATTTTGATGTTCAAATTTCCATTCAATTGAACGCTTTGTCCATTTAAAATTAATCCATAAGAAAGAATTTTTCTATCTTCATTTCGCCCTTTTTCATAGATAAAACTATTTCCTGTAATTATTGTATTTGCACCGACAGAAACCCCTCTGGAATCAACCTTAGAAACGCCAGAAAGATCATAAGCTTTTTGGCTTGCATTATCCATCATTACATCAAGATTATTAAGGATAGTATTTGAAAAACCATACAAACTAACAAGGCTAGAAACAACATCCGAGCGCATAACACCATGGATTGAGATGTCAGAAACAACTAAATTATCTGCTTGAGTTCGAATGCCTTGTATAATATTCAATTTTTCTAAATCAATGTCGATGCTCGAGAATTTTCTTGTATCCGGTTCTTCAACGCCGTAATAGCCCACACCGACAAGATTTTGTCCGGCTTTTAGGCTGATTTGTCCTTCCGCTTGGATATTCCCATAAATGACAATGTTTCCTTGGACGCCGCTGTCCAAGGCTGTCTTTAATTCCGCCCAATTACTTGCAACCGCCGCAACGTTTTCTTGACTTGCAAACCATTCTTTGCTCGGGATTTTGGTTGCCGCGAGGGCTTCGGTAGCTATGGCTGACGCTTGTTCTAAAAACGACACCCCGCTTGTCAGGCCTTGTGTCGCCGCTTGAATGGTTTGTATCCCCTGTCCCATCGCGTCAAGGAGCGCGTCCAAGTCTGATGCTCTATTTGTTAAGGCGCGGGCTTGATAATAACTTGACGCATTATCAATTGCGGAATTGACTTTCTTTCCTGTCGAAAGCCTTTCCTGCGTCGTGTTCATTTGTTTGGAGATGTTTTTGAGGCTGTTTAAGTTACTCCGCATTGACGCCGTCAGCGTGATACTCTTTACCATATCACACCTCCCCGTTGCGAATGCGCGGAAAGCCTAGAAACTGTAGGGGGGGGGTAAGACGAGGCGTGTGCTTGAACCACCCGCGGCACCTGCCGCAAGTCCGTTCAATTCGTTGCTGTCATTTCCAAACACCACTCAAAAACCTCGTTTTTATACCTTAAAAGAAGAGCAAAAGTCTCCTTTTTACTCTCCTTTTAATCTATTATCTTTCCTCTCCGTTTCAATCTGTTTCGGAAAGTTATACAAAGATTTTTTATCCGATTTTGAAAAAGTGCATAAAAACAACCGGTTTGATATCTGTTGCTTTGAAAATCTGGCGTCTGATACGCGCGGCCAAATATTCTTTAATCTGCTTTTCGTTTCCGTTGAGTTTAGCCGTTTCTTTGTCAATATCGCGCTTGATGTCTGCAATAATTTCGGCCTTGAGCTCCTCAAACGCCGCCTCTTCCAAAATATCAATCGAACTGATTTCCAAATCCAGCAATTTCCAGTCTTTGTCAAACACCGCGCTGATAAACACCGAACAATTATAGGCAATGCGCTTGCGGTTTTTAACCAGCTGCGACTCAAGCGGAGTCAGCTGTTTGCGGTCGACGCCGAGCTTACAGGTCGGGATTTCGTCAACAATCTCGCCGTGATGTTCCCAGATGCGGACAACCTCGCCGTTGCGGGCAATCACCACATCGCCCACGCCGTTTTCCAGCGCCAATTTCTTTTGCTTGCGGATATTGCGCTTGTCGCCGTGAACCGGTATCACAACCTTTGGCGTCAAGAGCCGATACATCTCCAAAATCTGCGCCGGTGTCGCATGGCCGGAGGCATGAACCTCAAAATCTTCCGTTGAGATGACCTCAACCCCCGCATCACGCAGTTTTTCCTGCATACGTTCGATTTTTTCCTCGTTTCCGGGGATAATCTTTGATGAAAAGATAATGCTGTCGCCTTTATTTAGGGAAATTTCCTTACTTTCGCCGTTTGCAATTCGACTTAAAGCTGAACGATAGTCCCCTTGAGAACCAGCGCAAATATATAGAATTTTATCCAACGGAATATCTTTGGCCTCTTTGACATCAAAAGCCTTTGGACAGTCTTTCAAATAGCCGCACTCGCACGCAATTTTGAAATTTTGGTTGAGCGAATGTCCCGAAATAACCGCCGTCCGTCCGGCCGCCTCAGCCGCTAAAATCAAGCTCTCCAGCCGCATAATGTTTGACGCAAAGCACGTCGCCACAACCGTATTTTTAAGTGTGGGAACAAGGGCTATCAAGTTTTTGCGAACCTCATATTCGCTGGGCTCCCGTTTTTCCTCGCCCATGTTGGTCGAATCCCCGACATAGAGTTCAACCCCGTCGGCCGCTAATTTTTGTAAAGCCGGATAGTCCGTCGGCAAAATCTTTGTCCGGCCGTCGTCAAAACGCCAGTCCGTCGCATGCAGAATATTTCCGTATTTGGTGCGGATAATCAGCCCCGAGCTTTGCGGCACCGAATGAACCAGCGACACAAATTCGACCGTAAAATTTTGAAGCTTAACAACCGGATTTTGCGTCGCCGAATGTAAATCCGCAAAATTGGTCAGGTGATATTCATCCAGACGCGCCTTGATGTGCCCCAAAGTAAAGTCGTTTGCCCAGACCGGACAATTAAGCTTGGGCAAAACATGCCCAATGGCGCCAAAGTGATCCTCGTGCCCGTGCGTGATAAACATCGCTTCGATATCGTCGCGGTATGTTTCCAAAAACGACGCATCGGCCAAGCCCATTTCCATCCCCGGAAAATCATCGCGCAAAAAACCATAACCCGCGTCGACCACAATAATTTTGCCGTCGACAATATAGGCAAACATATTAAACCCGACTTCTTCGGCGCCCCCGAGGGCAACAAAATATATTCCTTCTTTATTAAACTCTTCTACCATTCTTTTTTATTTATTCCTTTTCTTTAAGCGAACACATCGCCCACAGAGATTCTTTTTGTTTCTTTTTCTTGTTCTAACAACAAAAAGCCCTGTTCGTCAATCCCTTTAAACACGCCGATTTGCGTTTTATTGCCCTGAGTTACTCTGATTTTCTGCCCCAGACGATAGGCATATTGAAGCCATAAGTCGTTGACTTTTGCCTCAGGAAGCGCCAAAATCTTATCAAACTGCCGCAGATAAGCTCTTAAAAAAGCTTCCCTCGATATTTCAAAACCCAGCCGTTTCAGATTGGTTGTCGGATATATTACTTCGGAAGAATCCGGCGAAAAGGTCAGATTGACACCCGTGCCGATAATTACCCGCCCGTCGGAAGCGGTTTCTATTAAAATGCCGCAGAGCTTTTGCCCGTCAATCAGCAAATCATTCGGCCATTTGATATTAATTTTAAGTCCCGTCGTCAACTCGGCAACTGTTTCGGCCAGAGCCACAGATGTTCCGAATACAATTTGAGCCATGGGCTGCGCGGGCTTAAAAATCTGGCTCATCATCAAATTTCCCTCTTGGGACAGCCATGTCCGCCCGCGTCGGCCACGGCCGTTGGTTTGTCGTAAAGCCGTCACAACAACCTTGTCTTGAATATAGGTTGGGGCAATATCGTTGGTCGAGCCCACTTCGTCGTAATCAATCCAAAGCCAATTTTCTAACTTTATTTCACGAGGCATTTCAGTATATTCCTTTCACAATCAAAAATGCATCTCTGAACAGCCAGCTTGGATTTATCAGTGAAATCAAAATAACAACCGCATTGATAAACAGGCAAATATATATGGCTTTGTCGGGGCGGTCGTATTTGACAAGGGGCTGCTCAAAATAGACTGTCCGAATAACTTGCAAACAGGCATTCGCGACAAACAACAAGCTCACAAAGATACTACCCAAACGCCAAAAATCTCCCGCAGCTGTCAGATTATGCGCGACAGACAGATAGCCGAAAAAGCCCAAAGTCGGCGCTAATCCTATCAACGAAAACATAAAGACCATCAAAGTGGCCGACATATAGGGACGCGTTTGGCTGAAACCGGACATTTCTCGCAGCTCGCTTAAGTAATCGCCCTTGGACTTGAAACCTAAAAAGACCGTGTAAATGCCCGCAAAGGCCAAAATCATAATAACCATATAGGCGAAAGCCGCTATAATGCGGTTTTCATCAAAACCGGTCAGGCTCATCAAGACAAGCCCCTGCCCGTAAATCCATACATAGGCAAAGAGCCTGCGGATATTCGACTCACGATTGGCTGACAAGGCCCCTATTAAAAGCGACAATGCCGCAACTCCCGTCAAAACAGGCTCCAAAAACCCGTTCAAAGGAGCAAAACACTCCTGCATCAGGTTTATCAAGACGCCTAAATAAATCAGCGGCGGAACCAAAGTCATAAAGCCGCATACCGGCAAAACGCCATTGGAGATAAAAGCAATAAACCACCCGTGAAACGGCACCAAAGCCATTGTAAACAGCAGCGCCGACAGCATGGCCGCGACAGCCGCTTTGATTGCCCATGTTTCGCTTTTTGGGGAGCTTAAAAAGGCCTTAACCGCCGCATAATCCAAACTGCCGGCCTGTGCCGACACAACAGCCGCGCCGGCCGCAAAAATTCCGCCGAAAACCAGCGCGCTCACCCCATAAGCCCATGCGGCTTTTTTGACCTTGTCAAAATCCCAATGCCGGCTGATTAACAGGCAGGACAACACCAAGATAAGCGGCAGGCAGACAGCCAATGTCATCAATGACGAGGCGGAAACGGTTATTTCCAACACAAGCATAAGCGCCATCACAACTAAAAAATAGCTGTAAGAGGTGCGGTTTTTGTTCAAAAACCATTTGGACGACAAATAAAACCACGCCCAAGCCAGCAGGCTCACAAAGACTTTAAATAACGTTGAAAAAGGCGTATTCCGCCATACCTCTGGAAAGGCGCTTTTGTTATAAAACACAACAGACGCCGCCAAAAACAACGCCAGAAAAAACTGCGCCAGTGAAAAAAACGTTTTGGAGGTCTTTTCTTCTCTGAAGATGTTGACCAGCCACGCCACAGGAAAAAACAATATCAGGCAAATTTCGGGCAATAATATGAACCAGTTTTGAAACATTGCTTTCTCCTTAGCGCCCCACAACAAACCACAAAGGCCTGATGAACGACATCAACAACACAAACATAATAAACAGCATAAAGACAAATTCTCCCGCGGGCAAATCGTCGCTTTTGCCAAGAGCGCAGTCTTTCGACTCCGTCTTGAGGCGGAACATTTCTTCAATCAGACTGCCGGCAACAATCAAAAATGACACAATCAAGACCATGCCCATTTGGATATTGCCTGCCAACAGAGTCGACAATATCAAAAAGTTATTGGTAAACACCGCCGAAACCGGAAAACCTATCGCGGCAACGGTTATAAAAGAATAGACCAAAGAGAGCCTTTTTGCCCGACACAAAAAGCCTTCGTCCGTTGTGTCTTGCGAATCGGACTTTGAGCGGATATAGGCCGACAAGCTCTCCAGTGCGCCCGCAATAATCAAAAAGCCGAACAGCGCATATCCGATATTGGCCACAATCTGCTTGTTTTGGCTGAAGATGCCCAAAAGATACATAATATAGCCGACTGTCACATAGGCAAAAATTTTGTATTGGGATTCTTTATTGCTTAACCCGATAAGTCCGATAAACAGCATGGTTACCGTTCCGATGACATTGACCCAGACAAAATATTGCGATACCTCAAGCGGAATATACCGCGGCCAAAAGCGAATCAGTCCGTATATGCCGCTCAGAGGCAAGACGGCCGACGCAATAAATACCAGTGGATTTTTTATCTTTGACGAAATGGAGGCAATCCAATAGTGAAACGGCCACACCGGAATACGCGAGATAAAACCCAAAGCCAGCAAGCCGAATATCCAATAGCCATGATGTTTTTTCCAAAGGATTTTAGGGGCTTTGTCCAAAGTCAGGCTGCCATAGGCTTGGTAGATGAGCAAAATGCCCACAAACAACACAAGCGCCCCTATCAGGTTATAGAGCAAAAAGCCGTCCGTCCGTTCAGTCTTTTTGAGCCCGCCGGAGAGACCTATCAACATAAATAACGGCAGCAAAACCGCCTCAAAAAAGATAAAAAACGAGAAAATATCCGCCGCGACAAACAAGCCGGTCGACATACTCAAGAATAGCAGTGTAAAGACCATGGTCGACTTTTGGCGCGCCGTTTCCGAACGTGAAAAGATAATTCCTGTCAAAATAACCAGATGAACAGCCAAAATCATCAACAAAGACAAATTGTCGACCGCAAAAACAAGATTGATGTCAGGAACAGGCAGCCAATTAAATTTTTCAAACAACTGCAAATGCGGTTTGTTCTCGTCTATCAACATAAATACACGCCAGATTAAAACCAGATTAGCAATAATTGTAAAAATGGCAACGTTTGAGCCGTTATGCGTGCGGGACAGGTCGTCCTCTTTGGAAGTCAACACAAATAACATCCCCAAAAAAGGGACACAGACAATCAATGTCAAAATTGCAAACGGATCAGTCATTTGAGATATATCCCCATATAACAAGCCAGCGCCGCCAATCCGGCCAAAATTCCAAGCAGACTCGACCAGACAACGTTTTCCTGCATTTTGTGCAACAATGACACGGCCATGCCTTCCAGCGACGAGATTGAGCCGATGATATTGCGCTCAATAACCACAAAGTCAAAAGCCAACCACAAGATACGCCCCAGCCACTTCAATGGCATCACAATAAGATGTTGATACAGTATGCCGCAGATGTCTGTCCGCCACAGCCGCGCCGCGCCGATTTTAAGCAACAGCCCCGTCGGCCACAGCAGAAGCCCCGCCGCAAACAGGCCGCACAACACGCCCCATTCGGGCAATTTTTGAGCCGGAATCTGAGACAATATTCCGCCGCAACCTAAAAAAATCGGCACAATATACAACCAACCGGCATTTTTGGCAAACGCGCGGACTTTGTCATCAACGGAAGCCCGCGCAAGGTAAATTTCTTTAATTCCGGCGGCAAAGGCAAGAATCAGCGCGCTTTCGAACCAAATTCCCTGCCCAAGCAAAAGCGCGGCAACCGCGCCTGCAAGCAGTATTGTCAAAAGGAAATTTATTTTGGTCAGGCGCCAAAACCCGCCCAAATGCGCGGTGTCATCTTCGCCGGATGCCGCTGTCAGAGCCAATAACAGCACTAGCGATATCGCAAAAGCGGCGCTTAACAGAATCGGCAGCGCGTAAAGTGCCTGAGGAGCAACTAAAATTCGGGCGGCCAACAGAGCATAAACCGCCAAAGACAAGCCAAGAGCCTTTGATTTGAGGCTGTTGTCGCAAACCGCAGCCACGCAAGCGGCTCCGACCGAGGCATAAGCCCACCCTTCAAAAAAGCGGCAAGCCACCGGCGAGGCCGTGACAAGCGGCGTCAATTTGAACAACAGCAACAGCCCCGAAACCGGCAGAGACAAAAACATTACGGAAATAATCCGGCTGAAGCTTTCGTTCCGAAAGCTTAGATATTGGCCGTTTGCAAGCAAAAATCCGCTTTTGCACGCCACGGCCGCGGCAACTAAAAAGGCCGTCAAGTCCTTGTGCCGTCCGCTTTCGGCATAGTCGGCCAAGGTATTCAAGCTGACGCTGGAGGTGGAGCCATAGACAATGCTTAGAGCTGTAAACACGGCCATTTCGGCAAAAAAGCCATAGATGAAAATCCGCTTTTTGGCAGCAATTGTTTCGGGCATATAGAATCCGATGAGCGAAAACAGACATCCTGCAAACATTAACTGCAAAAAATCATGCGCGGAGACAAGCAAAATCATTGCAACAAAATTTAGTAAAATCAGCGTATTGATATGGAGAGAATGTTTTTCCTCCGCATTGATGGTGTTGAGGTAAATCACAGCTATCAGAATCCAGACCATGGATAAAAACAGGTGCTGCATTTGGGGCGATGACGTGATGTTGATATCGGCATGAAGCTCTTTATACGGGAGCCACTGATAGATAAAGCCGCCGCCGGAGGGTTGGCTGAGGCTGTCAAACAAGCAATAAGCCACGGCAGCTAAAGCCGCCAGAATCAGCACGGACCAGATTTTTTTGCGCCGCCCCTGCGTGATGAGCAGAGAGGCCGCCGCCAAAGCAATCAGATTGATAAATAATTGTAAAGCCATCAAAAAACCTTATTTTTCTTCAAATTTTGCTTTAATATATAAAAAAAACAAGGGCTTTTAAAGCCCTTATTTTGCATTGTGATTCGTTTTGCGGTTTTGGTTAGTTCAAAACGGCTTTTAAATCTCTGACAAGGCGCACCGGAACCATATATTCACGGGCGACTTCGTCTCCGTCGATTTCGGCGACAAGCACCTCGTCCACCGCCTTAATGGGCTGGCGGGCGTCAGGGTTGATACCGCCCAAGAAAACGGCGCTCTCGCGACTCCGATACAGCAGAGCCGTATCGCCGCCGTCATAAACAAAACGCGGATTCTCGGGCCCGCCGCGGCGCTGTTTAATCATAATCAGGATTTCACCCGCGGCGTTTTGCAGGATTTCGTATGTGCCTTCGGATGTTTCTGCGGAATTAGTTTGATTTGACATAGTAACCTCATACCTATTTCAAGCTATTTTGAGGGCAGAATAACATCTAATTATTAACAAATAGATTACATTTTTAATTTTTTTAACTTTTTTCAATTTTTTTTGTTTTTTTAGTTGACTTACGTTTTTTTATCTTCTATACATACCATCGATTATTGAAGTGAGGGCTCGTAGCTCAGTCGGTAGAGCATTTGACTTTTAATCAAAGGGTCGGCGGTTCGAACCCGCCCGAGCTCACCAATAAAAAAAGAGGATACTTGAAAAAGTATTCTCTTTTTTGTAATGTGCAGAGAGGGGGAATAAAACTAAAAACTTTGAACTTATATTTTTTTATTTTACAATCTCTTTATCGTAACTTTTTAAATTTTCCGCCCTTTCCAATAAATTTTTTTCGTTCTTTTACGACTCTTGCAGGAATACCAGCAACAATTGTCCATTCTTTCCGTATTTCCGATCGCACCGTAAAAAAGCAAAAAGTTGGGAAATATTCCCCTCATTTTATAAAGTCAACCGTATTTTTTCGACAGATGTTTCCACAGCTTGTATCCCCACCCCTTTTTTCTTTTTTTCGGCAACGGACAGGCGTTTTCAGGCGGCAAAGCAGGATCGCGCGGTGACGCTGGACATTTTCGACGACACCGCGGCGGCTGAGTTAATTCCCAGCATCAGAAAAGCGGTGTCGGATTGCCAAACGGCAGTTGAAACGACGGCGGCAAACGCGCAAACGGCGACGGGGCAAGCGGTGCTGGCACAGTCGGCGGCTGACAGCGCCGCAACGTCTGAAACGAACACGGCGGCAATGCTGGGAACGAAAGCCGATGTCGATTTGGGCAATCTGACGGAGAAAGGAAAAGAGCAAGTGGTAACACTGCTGATTCCTGATTATGCGGCGGGTGTTGACATCACCTCGACAAACGGCAGCTATACCGCTCCCGTGAACGGGCGCGTTTATTTCAGCATCTATGGCGGCACGGGCGGACAGATTTACGATATAACGATTGATGGTATCACCGTTTTCGACAGTCGTGTAGTATCGTCCGGCGAATACAGGAACATCTTTTTCTATAACGTCAGAAAAGACAGCGTCATCTGCTGGAAAGCCGCGGCAAGGTCGAGCAAAACCGTATTTTATCCGTTTTAAACGCCAAAGGAAGGGGATTATTCCCCTTCCTTTTCGCCGCTGGCGGCGATACCGTCAATTTTCATAGAGTCCGTTCTTATTTGTGTATTTTTCAATCAGATAGTACGCTGTGTTTTCCAAAGAAATCGTTTTCCCGCAACTTTTGAATTTCATGCCAAAAGGTCTTCATACCCGTATTGTTCGGAATGCAGCACATACAGAACAGGATCGTACTTTTCATCCATTTGTCCGCGATAAAAGAAAGAAATTCCTTTTCCCCTATTTTTTATCTTTTTTCTCTCTCTTTATCTGTCTTCTTTTGCTCCTGTTCTTTTTGTACCTTTCGACGTATATTTTTTATTATTCCGATATATTTTCCTATGACATCCTCGTCATCCAACCCCAGATAATAAGTACGATTATCATCTTGTTTTTCAGTCATAATCTTTCCCTCCAAACATTTGTATATAACGGATTTTCCTTTTTATGTGTATATCACGTTACAAATACTCTTTCAAGTTGCCGTTTCGGGGGAAAGTGACCGCCAGACCTGACGGGTACGGATTGGTCGGGGCGAAGTCGTTGACAACGACGCGCGCGGCGTGGTTCATTCCCATAACGATTGCGTAAGGATGAATACCCTGCCGCGCCAACCGTTCGACCAAATCGGCGCGGAATTCTTCGGTGCGCGACGTGGTAATCACGATCTGCGCCCCCTCGTCCTGCAGCTGTTTAATGACGGCGCAGTTTTCAACCAGCATTTTGTCGTTGTTGTACCAGTTCAGCGATCCGTAACGGCCGCAGTTCTGCATCAGCACGCCGTCCACATCGACAAAGTAAGTCCGGCATTGACGCTGCACCTCTTTCCATTCCTTCAGCGTTCCCCAATCGTCGTACCCCGTCGCTTCAATAGCGTAGAAAACTTTGTCCTTTTTGGACAGCATATAAGAAATAACGTGTGAAATATACATTTCACCGTCAAACCGCCGCGCGTGCATTTCACGATAAGCCGTTCTGAAATCGTCCGCGTTTTCAAAAGCATACACGCCCAAACAGATCATATCGGACACGATTTTCTTTTCCACAATGTCCATAATGACGTTTTGTTCATTTGCGATTAAAAAGCTTTTCCCCGGAATGTTCGACACGTCAGGATGCTTTGTCAAATCATAGCCGACAATGCAGTTCCCGATCTTTGGCGGCAAATCAAAGTAAATTCGATTATCTGAATCCTTGATGACAAAAGCGCCGGTTACGTTCATCTTGTCCAGCGTCAACATAACCGTTTCCGATGCGGAAGCCGTAAAATCGTCTAAAATGCACAGTTCGATTTTCGTGTTTTTGAAAACCTGTTTTAAGACCAGTTCCGCTTCGTATTTTTCAACGTGAGGGCGCACAATCGTGATAATAATACGGTCAAAAGCGGCAGCGTCGAATCCTTGCAACGCCTTTTCGATCATCAGTTGACCGTCGGGGTGAGTCAACATCCATTTCGGTTTCATATTTGGGAATCTGTTTGATTTTCCCGCACAAGGAATGATTAAAGTTTTCATGCTGCTTTCTCCTTTAAATCCAAAATGATGTTCAGCGTTTTTCTCAACGCGTTTTCCAGAAAATCATACGTTTTCGCATCGTGCGTGTACGGATAGATCCGCAAAATATTTAACAGCAGGATGTGATAAACACTTTCAAGTTTCGATTGACCATCAGGCAAATCCAAAATCCCCTCAATCAACGCTTGACGCGCGATCATGCAACGCAGGTTTCTGTTGGTGTCGGCGGATTGTTTGCGCCAAGACCACCCCAGTTCCAAATCTTGCAGTAATTTTGCAACGTCAATCATCCAACTGTTGAAAAATGAATCCAGAAAATCTATCAGATAAATTCTACGTTCTGTTTCGCTTAGCAATATGTTTTCCAGCGTCAAATCGCCGCAGCAATACGAAGACGGAACGGCTGAAAAATCAAAGTCTTTCAACCGGCGGAACGCTTCGATTTGCACGGGGGATTTCATGTTCATTTTACAACGCAAATCCGCAATCTTGTTTTGAAAGACAGACTGCGCATCGGGGCGGCAAGAACTACTTTCGACTGGCATGGATTTGAACAGATAGTTTATCAAATTTACGATTTCTTTGGTTTTGATGACTTTCATATATTCCGCCAAAGTAACGCCGCGGATAAATTGCATATCGAAATAGAAATGACCGTTTTCCCTACCATATGACAATATCGCGGGTGTGGCAAAGTTTTCCGACGAAAAACGCCGCTGTTTGATAAACTGCTTTCTCAATCTGAAATCGTATGACGGTTTTTGACTGATTTTGCGGACAAAAAAACCATCGCCGCCTTCGTACAAAAGCAAACTGCAACCGCTGTGACCGAACAATTCTTTAATCAGTTTAATTTCTTTTCTCCTTTTTTAATTTGATTATCCTCACGCCAAGCACTTTCACGCTTAAAAAGCCGTTTGCGCTTTCCTTTTTATAGAAAATGAACTTTCGTATTCTTTTTAAAATTTTCAAAATGCCGAACGCCGCCCCGCCAAAAAGGTTTTCATTAAAAAACAGCCCCGATTTTTGCGGCAAACCATTGGTAATGAAATGTTCGGGAACATTTTTATTATCAAGACCAGCATATATGTTCAGCCATTCCTTAAAAGTCAGTTCTTCCAACTCCGGAAACGCGCCGAAAAAATTGCGCCAGCGGTTCACGATGTTTGAATATTTCGGCCAATACAAACCGACGCTGACGGAATCAATGACGCAAAAATAACGCCCGTACGCCAGCCAGCTGTCTCGCAAAGTATATTTGCAGTCATGGCATAATTTCTTTAAATATTCAGTTGTGAAATAAATCTCGCTCGGACGGAGTTTAGAATATTCCAACAGATTTTTATGCGGAGGAAATTCAGTTCTTTGTTCAAATTCACACGACCAGAATTTAATGACCTCATCAATATGACCGAACAAAAACATATCCGAAATATCGTAAAGCCGATATTTAAACGTGTTCATTGACAATGTCACCAACCGCGATTTCTGCGTGCCGCAGTTGTAAACCGGAAAAGATTTTAATATGTTGAATAAAAATTCCGGAATGTTCGTTTCATAAAAACGTTGGTCGGTTCTGGTTTTTATGACATATTCGGCGCCGGTTTCCTTGGCATACGCCAGTCCGTTTCGGGTTGATAAAATTTGATTGTTGACGTTCCACAACCCTTTATAGAGAGGTGGTGTGTTCAACAAGACTTTTACGCCCAAATCCTCTATCTTTTTAATTTCATCCGCATTTTCCGTTTTCCATGTTGAAAGGACGATCGGACAATCCGGAAAGTTTTTCTGATAAATTTTCAGGGTTTCGCGGGTGAAATTTTCTTCCAAACGTAAAGGCCCCTGCATCACGATCGCTAACGTCGGTCTCTGCTTTAACGAATCCGTCGCGGCTTCGTAATCCGCGGCGCAAACGGGTTTTTCATCATATGTGACGTATTTTTTATCTTTTATGATCGCGGACATATCTTCTTCCTGTTTCAAACCGATATTTTTATTTTTTCTATAAATTCGATTGCCCGATTTATATCGTCATACGGAATCCGTTTGATCGTTTCGTCCGGCAAATCCCACCATTTCGATGCCAGCAATCTTTGCACGACATCCGGCGCGAACCGGTATTTCAGCACCTTTGCGGGAACGCCGGCGACAACGGCGTAGGGCGGGACGTCTTTTGTAACGACGGCACCTGCGGCGAGGACTGCACCGTCGCCAATCGTAACGCCGCCTTTGATGAAAACGTTATCGCAAATCCAAACATCGTTGCCGACATGAACGGGTTTCAGATAGATTTCCCGCGCCCCTTTTGCAAACCCTAAGGCCTCGTTATAAAAAAACGGCGATGTCGAAAGGTAGTTCAGCGGATGTTCGCTGGCACCGATAATGACGTTTGCGGCGATTGAACAGAACTTGCCGATTGTTGTGCGGTTGTCTCCGACGACGACGTTGTCACCGCAATACGTTCCGAACCCGACCGTGCAGTTCAACCGGCGCGCGGTTTCGGTCGTGGCGTAAAAATCGCACTCCAATCCCCCCTGCGGCAAAACGCCGGCTTGGCGCAATTTGGCGCACAGGCGGTAAAATTCGCGTTTTTTCCGGCTTTTGCCTTTCTTATAGATTTTCCGGTCGTTCAGCCTTTTCCATTTCCGGTACATCAGCGTCGTTTTCAAATCCGTTTTTCCGACGCGTTTGAAAAACAAGGCCAGCGATTTGAACAGCATTTTCGGATTGCCGCTTTTCAACGCGAGCATCAGCAGCTCCCGTTTGATTTTGCGAAACATCGCCCGCGCCTGTTCGGCCTCCTCTTTTGAAAAATCCGCAAAAACGGCGAAGGACGAGTATTTTTGAAATTCGGAAAACGCGATTTTAAACGCCAGCTTTAATTTTTTGCCGCGGATTTTGTTGTCCTGCATAAAACGGATCAACCGCAGATCCGTGAACAGGACTTCGATCTTAAACGGTTTCATCGGCGATTTCGTAATGGCGTTTTGATTGTTCTGGCGGTAAAAGAATTTCGTCGGGCAAAACGCGACCTTTTCCGCGTAGAACAGATGCACGCGCGTGGCGTATTCACAACTGTTGTAATACAAATCGTCCCATCCGATTTTTTTCGCCAAATCCATTTTGCGCAGATAAAATCCGTGAATGCCGAAATCAATTGATCGCAGGAACGCTTCCCTGCCGCCGATCGCGGTTTCCCCCGCGTACCGGATGCCGCCGTGATCCGCCCCGTCGTCGTAAAACCATTCCATATCCGGAACGACGATATCGGCGTTTGTTTCTACCGCCGTGTTGTAAAGTTTTTCAAGCGTGTCGTTTTCAATCAAATCGTCCTGAGACATATAAAACAGGTATTGCCCGACGCAATACGGCAACCCGTACACGATGCCTTTGACCGCCGTACCACCCTTTTGCGCGCGGTGAACGATTTTAAAACGTCCGTCCTGTTCAGCTTCGTTTTGTAAAAGCGCTGCCGATCCATCGGTTGAAAAATCATCGACAAAGACCGCCTCGAAATCCGTCAGCGTCTGACTTTTCAAATTTTCGATCAGTTGTTTCAAATACGTCCCACCGTTGTACACAGGGATTAAAACGGATATTTTCGGCGCGTCAGTCATCGGATTTTTCCTTTTCCAGTATTTGCAATATCTTTTCGTTGTCGCCGTACACGACGGGCGAATCATATCGGCGTTGCGGAAAAACACCGAAGTTCAATTTGATGTTCAGATTGTGGTGCCGGATAAACTCTTCGGCCTTGTCTTTCAACGACACGGGTTCACCGGAACAAACGTTGATGATACCGTCGATTTCGTTTTGAACGGACGCCGCGGCGATTTGGTGTGCCAAATCGTGAATGTCGATAAAATCGAACTGGTTTGTCCCTTTGGTAAATGGAAATTCTTTCTGACCGCTTTCGGCGGCTTCCAATATTTTTGTAAAAACGGAATGATTAAGCCGGTCGTCCCCCGTAATATAAAAAGCGCGCAACCATTTAACGGACACAGGCTTGTCTTTTGCATAAGCAAAGATCAGCTGACGCAAAGCGTTTTTCGCAATACCGTAAAAAGAAAGCGGATTGCACGGCGTGTTTTCGTCGATTTTTCCTTCATGATAGCCGATTTCATGCGCTGTTCCCATTACTGAAACGGATTTGACGCCGGCGTCAATCACCGATTTGATGAAATAGAAATGCTTTATCACATTGTCAATGTGGCTGAAGGCGTAATGATTAAATCCGTCCCGCCACGCCAGATGAATTACGGCGTCCGGCAGATTCTGCTTTGTAAAGTCAAGCGAAAACAAGTCGTCCTTTTTAAATACGGCACGGGAATCTATGTTTTTGTTATCCAAGTCAACAGCTGTCACATAATGACCGCGATCAAGCAATTCCGTCACCAAATGGCTGCCGATGAATCCGTTCGCCCCTGTTATTAAAACGTTCATATCTGCTTTCCTTTCCTTTGCTTTAGTCGTTCAGCCCTTTTTTCTGCAGCTTCTTTTTCAATTTCAGATATTTTTTATAGCGGTGTGATATTTGATACACTTTCAACAAAGACAGATACAAACGGACAGAATACCAACATTCCCGAAACGCCGTTTTCCATGCGTCGGACAAAATTTCTTTGGCTTTTTCTTTTTCCGCGGCGTTAAAAGAATTTTTTGCAAAAATATAGCGGAATGTATAAGTCTTTGCACGGCTAAGGAGATCTTTTTTACAAATGCGGATTGTTTTCCGGTCAAAATTGTTTTCCCGTAACAGACGGAACAGTTCCTTTTGAACGCGAAAGACATCAAAACTTTTTGCGTTTGTGTTGTTGGAAATACTTCCCTTACGTCTTAAATACACATAACTTCCTTTTGAAAACGCGACTTTATTTGAATTCAAGAATAAAATCCGCGTCCATAACTCGTCGCCGTTCATCAGTTCTTCGTTCAGCTTCGGACATCTGCGGATTAAATCCGCCGAATAACACGCCCATGAATGGATTTTCCAGTTGATCGACAAAGCAAACGCTTCGCGCGGGGATAAAACAACATCGCGGTTTCCTTTCCTACCGGCATCTTGCACCCCGATCATTTTAAAATCTTTCGCGTCGGCATCAATTTCCCTGCTGACGATTTCCGCATCTGGAATAATCACTTCCGCGCCGGTTTCATTTATTCTTTTTGCAATTTCTTCCAAGCAATCCGGCGACAGTTCGTCGTCATGCCCCAACAACTGGATATAATCGCCCGTCGCAACGGCAATCCCCGTGTTGAAACCGGCGGCAGCGCTTCCTCCATTAACAGAGCGGGCGACCACTTTGATGCGGGAATCTTTTGCGGCATATTCGCGCAACCGTTCCAATGTCCCATCCGTAGAACAATCGTCAACGCAAACATATTCCCAATTTTGATATGTCTGATTTAACATTGCGTTTAACGGCGTATCAATAAAACGCATTGAATTGTAAAACGGCGTAATAACTGTAATCAGCGGATTCATCACAACAATCCTTGTCTTAATTGGTTTCTGATTTTTCTGCGCATGCGGGGGAAGGGAATAAATTTTGTCAAGAACAACTTTAATTTCTTGTGCTTGAGCGGCATTTTAAAACGCAGTCCCAGATTCAAGTCTGCAATTTTCAAGGCTAAACGTCTGTATGTTTCCGGTGAAAAGTGATCTACCGCGTCGTCTGTAGGATTCTTTTCAACAAAATCGGCGGTAATAATATGCAAATTTTTATATTTTTCCGCTAATTTGGTAACAGCACTAAAAATGACCTCTCCGCGTTTCTTGTATTCCGTCCTTTGATCCAGATCTGTCGGAAAACACAAAAAAACAATGGGAACAAAACCGTATTCGGAACAAAATGCGGAAAAGAAAGCGTCGTATGCTGCCTCTATTTCATCAAGTGGCAACGCACCGCGGTCTTCATACAGATCATAAAAATCTCCAGAATAATTAATATCAGAATAATGCATTAAAAATTCAGAATTATCTGATTTATTGACAAATAATTTATCGGTCAATTCAGAAAAAGAATCCATAATCAACAACGAACATTTTCCGCAAGACAACATATCTTGCGTTTGCTGTTTCAGAAAACGCAGAAATTCGCTCGTATTTGCGCCTCCTTGAATATAAGGCGCGACTTTTTCATACGAAACGGACAGTTTGGGATTTTTATGAATCCGCACAACGTAATCCACACGATTTTTCTGATAGTTGAACGCTGTACACTTTCGAGGATATAAATACTCGGCAGTAATATTTCCAAGACAAGCGCATCTGGAAATGATGTTGGTTTCATTTAAATATATTGGTTTCGGGATCACAACTTTTTTATTCGGAATGAAAACCGTGTTATCCGGCACGTCTTTGGTTACGGTCGCGCCTGCGGCGATCATGGCGTTTTCACCGATTGTCACCCCCGGTAAAATCGTTGCGTTCGCGCCGACGGACGCGCCGCGTTTGACGGTGACGGATTCCAGTTTGAATTTTTTATTGTGTGATTTCGGGTGCTTGTCGTTACAAAATGTAACGTTCGGACCGATGAAGACGTCGTCTTCCAACGTCACGCCGTCCCACAGTTGCACCCCGCATTTGACGGTCACACGGTTTCCGACGACAACTTTGTTTTCAATAAAACAATGCGAACAGATGTTGCAGTCTTTACCTATTTTCGCGTCAGGCAAGACGACGCAGAATTGCCAGATTTTCGTCCCGTCGCCGATATTCTTCGACTGCACGTCGGAAAGCGGATGAATAAACGCCGTCATGTCGCGTCCTCCTGTTTAAACACGTTGTAATCCCTGATGTAGTCGCTTTCATTGTAGTAATCGTCCGCCAGAACGGTCAGGACGCAGTCGGGGGAAAAGTCGTGCATTTCACGCCAGACCAGCCCCTCTATCAGCAATCCTTCGTCGGGACGGTTCAGCAGATGTGTTTCGATTTTACCGCCGTGTTCCGTTTTGATCGTGACGTTTCCGGACATCGCCACCAAAACCTGCTTTAACTGGCGGTGCGCGTGAAATCCGCGGGGTACATCGGCTTTCGTGCCGAAAATGTAGTACACGCGTTTGACGTCAAACGGCAGGTTGTGCCCGTTTTCCAACGCGATCAGCGAACCGCGATCGTCGCCGTGAACTTGAAAACGAATCAATGACACGTTCGCCATCATTTCTTCCCCCTGATGAAATCGCGCAGTTTTTTCCATTTCGCCTGCCAGCCGAACCGTTTGCACCATTGACGCTTCCACTGTTTTTTATATCCGTGCGTGAAGCAGTATTCTTTTTCGTGTTCGTAAATCTGTCGATAAATTTCCAACGATTTCGCCTTGAATGCGGGATTGGAAACGGTGTTTGTTTCATGCCAGCGGTAGGAAAACAAAATATCGGGTATATATTTGTACTTTCCGATTTTACTAAGCTGCAAATGCATATACCAGTCTTCCAGAAAAACGGATTCATCATATTTTCCGGCATCAATTATTGCTTGCCGCGAAGACAGATAACCGTTCGGAATGTGGTTTCCTTTCAGTAGATTTGCATAGGCGCCGAAATCGGCATGCTTGTTGTCGGGCGCATTCAAATGCAATTCGTCTCCGAATGTTTTGTAAAGGGCTTTGTTTTCCGGAAGAACCGCCCGATTTTTGCCCCAATAAATCCGTTCGGATTTTCCGTTAATAATTTCATTGTCGCCGACAGCCAGCACATAGTCCGGATTTTGCGATAAAAACAAATGCAGGGTTTCTATCGCCTGCGGTTTTGCCATATCATCGGAGGCAATCGTGTAAAGATATTGTCCCCGCGCCAAGTCAATCAGTCTGTTGAGCGTGACGCATGTTCCCTGATTTTCCTGCGTTTCGAACACGACACGGACAAAGCGTTTTTCGCATTCGGGTTTCAGAGATTGCAAAATCTCAAAAGTCCCGTCCTTTGATCCGTCGTCAATGACCAGCAGTTCGATGTTTTGATACGTCTGCGCCATAATCGAACGGATACATTCTTCGATGTATTTTTCGTGATTATAAGCGGGAATAATGACGGAAATCAGATCATCTGTATTCATTGACAATCCTTACGACTTCTGCCGCTTCTTCGTCCGTCAACACGGGTGACATGGGCAGGGAAATGATCGTGCGGTGAATTTCTTCGCTGATCGGGTAAGAGCGATCCGCCCATTCCTTGTACGCGTCCTGTTTGTGCGGCGGGGTCGGATAATGGATAATCGTTTGCACGCCGTTGTCCGTCAGGTATTGTTGGAAACGGTCGCGTTCCTGTGTTCTGACCGCGAAAACGTGCCACACCGCCGCGTCTTCGTCATACGTTTGCGGCAAAACAATCAGCGGATTCGTTATGTTCTTGCGGTAATATGTCGCAATTTCGCGACGGCGGGCGTTGTCTGCGTCCAAATGCGGTAGCTTCACGTCCAGCACCGCCGCCTGCAGTTCGTCCAAACGGCTGTTCGTTCCTTTGTAAATATGGTGATACTTGCGGTCCGAACCGTAATTCGCCAAAGCTTTGACTTTGTTATACAGTTCTTCGTCGTTGGTCGTAACTGCGCCGCCGTCGCCCATACAGCCGAGGTTCTTTCCGGGATAGAACGAAAACGCCCCCGCGTCCGACAGGTTGCCAACGCGTTTGCCCTGATAAAACGCCCCGTGCGCCTGCGCGCAGTCCTCAAACACCTTCAAGCCGTATTTCTTGGCGACGTCCCAAACCTTTTGCATTTGAACGGCCTGCCCGTACAGGTGAACGACCATGACCGCCTTTGTGCGCGGCGTGATTGCGGCTTCGATTTTGTCGGGATCGATGTTGTAAGTGTGAATGTCCGGTTCGACCAAAACGGGCGTGCATCCGTTTTCGGAAATCGCCAAAATCGTCGCGATATATGTATTTGACGGCACGATGATTTCATCGCCCGCGCCGAATCCGTGCGCGCGGATGATCAAATTCAGCGCATCCAGCCCGTTCGCCACGCCGACGGCGTATTTCGTGCCGCAATATTCGGCAAAATGTTTTGAAAAAGCTTCGTTTTCCGCGCCTTGCAGATACCACCCCTTGTCCAGAATGCGGGCAAAGCGGGCGTCGATTTCCGAACGGAAGCGGTTGTTCACTTTGGCTAAATCTAGAAATTTAATCATATCTTACCTTTCATAACTACTTATTTGCTTCACATATAATAGATTTCAGTAATCCTAGATTGACAGCATTTCGAACAATCTCTATTTGTTGAGGATGTTTTTCTTTATATTTTTGCGCAATTTCATTAGACCTGTCTGTAGAACCATCATTAACAACAATAACCTCAAAGTCTTGAAATGTTTGTGACAAAACGGAATTCAAGCATTCTGTAATATATTTTTCAGCATTATAGCAAGGAATAATAACAGAAATTTGAGGCATAATTCACTTTCCCCTTATCGAAAACAGAGAAATGAGACCAAATAAGCGGATTTTGAAGCCCTTAGGCGTAACATTCAGTTGGATAAATGGAATGATGTTAAATAAATCCAACCAAATACGACGATTTCCTCCTAAAAAATTTACTTTAGAATATATGTGGGGATATTCTCTCGCGGCAAAACACTGACAACGTGCACTGGCATCATCCATTTTTTCTTTCTGAATATGTGATGTATTGCCTTCAAAATTTCTATACCTAACCAGAACTTCTGGAATATTGTAAAACATCGTTTTTCCAACTAAGCGAAGAAATAACATATAATCCTCTGCTGGAGAATACTCTTCCTCATAACGAATACCGAAACTTTCAAGTACAGATTTTCTTATCATTGCGGTAGTATGAGCAACAATACAACCTCTCATCAATCCCATTTTAATATCCAGATTTCTTTGAGGAGGGTTAGATACCTTAATTTTAGGAAATTTTTCAATAGAACTGCTTACAACGCCGACTTCCGGATGTGCGTCCAGATACGCAACTTCTTTTTCCAAACGCTCCGGCAATGAGATATCGTCATGATCAAACACAGCCAAATACTCGCCCTTGGCCATACCTATCAATTTGTTTCGGCTCGGCGTTATTCCGAGATTATGCTCATTTTTGCTATATTTGATACGCGCATCATGATAGGATTTGACTATTTCCTCCCGATTATCTTCAGGGCAATCGTCTAATATCAAAAACTCAAAGTCGCTAAAAGTCTGATTCAAAATGGACTCTATCGCCTCTCTCAAATAAGCTTCTTTGGTCTTATACACCGGCATTAATACGGATACTTTAGGCATAATTTTCTCGTCTTTACTTTGCAATTCATTCATAAACCTCGGTTTATGAATATAACTAAATATTGCGAATCTTTATATAAAAGTCAACCTTTAATTTGTTGACTTGTGACTTTAATCTTGTGAATTTCAACATGTTTTCAAAATCAATCCTCCATTTGCTTACGCAACACCTAAATAAACGGTGGTTTGTGAATTATGCTTTTAAACTTATTTTTCTCTTTATCACGACGCTGAGGGACTGTTTGACTCAGGTTAGCGCTTCTCCTTGTGTTATTGGGCAGCTTGATTTTAATCTTTGGTTTTAACAACATATATAACCAAAGGATAAAAACAGATGATTTACGGATATATTCGCTGTTCAACAGACCATCAAAACACGCTCAATCAAAAGTTTGAAATTGAGCAATTTGCGAAACATAATTCCTTATCTATTGACTACTGGGTCGAGGAAAAACTTTCGGCAACAACCGAGATGTCCAAGCGAAAACTCGGCGGACTGCTTAAACGTCTTCAAAAAGGAGATGTCCTTATTGCGACGGAACTTTCCCGCCTCGGACGAAATCTACTTCAGGTCATGAGCATTTTGCAGCGCTGCCTTGATAAGGAGTGCCAAATTTGGACGCTCAAGGAAAATTACCGCCTTGGGACGGATATTCAATCCAAGGTTTTGGCTTTTGCCTTTTCTTTGTCGGCCGAAATTGAACGGAATCTGATTTCTGCGCGGACAAAAGAATCTTTGCGTCGCGTCAAAGCTGAAGGAAAGCATCTCGGCCGGCCTTTCGGGGTTCAATACCAAAAACTCCGCAAAGCCGAAAGCCAAATTCGCGAGCTTTTGGCACAAAATTGTTCTAAAGCAGATATTGCCCGCCGGTTTGGGGTCAGGTGGCTGACGCTCCATCGGTTTATTCGCACTATGCTTTAGATTTTAATTTTCAGATACAAAAAAACGGGCGGCCGACTTTGGTTGGCCACCCGCTTTTTGTTTGCTTTTCAGCTTAGAGATTGGCAATGCGCGCCAATGCCGCCTCGACTTTCGCTTTGTTTTCAAGCGCATCGGCCTGACGTTTTTTCTCCTCTTCGACAACTTTTGCCGGCGCACGCTCGACAAAGTTGGCATTGGATAATTTGGCTGCATAGCCCGCCAGATTTTTGTTTAACTGATCCAGCTCTTTGTTCAGGCGCTCACGCTCCGCCGCAAAGTCAACAACGCCTTTCAACGGCAGTAAAATGCTTGTGCCGTTTGAAACGGTCTGAACCATATCAGGCGTGATATCGCTGTGCAAAGGCTCAATGCTTTCCAACCGCGCCAGTGAACAAATGATGTTTGAGAAATCGGCGGCATAGCCCAAAACCTCGGGTTTGGCGTCTTTCAGATAGGCTTTCAATTTGGCGCCTGCCGGCAGGTTCATCTCTGCACGCAGCGATCTGATGGCCGTGACCGCGTCAATCGTCCAGTCAATCGCCGTTTTAGCTGCCGCGTCAATATCTTCATGCTTCGGCCACGGTTGGCAAATCAGCTTGTTGTCCCGCGCCGCCAGATTATCCCACAGCTGCTCCGTGATAAAGGGCATAAACGGATGCAAAATGACCAAAATCCGATCCAATGCCCAAGCGAAAGTTGCTTTTGTTTCGGCTTTGGCGCTCTCATCCTCGCCATACAGAATCGGCTTAATCATCTCGATATACCAATCGCAGAATGTGCCCCAAACGAATTGATAAACCGCGCCTGCCGCATCGGAGAATCGGAACGCATCCAGATTGCGCGTGACTTCGCGAGAGGCCTCTTTGGCCTTGGCAACAATCCATTTGTTGACGGCGTGCGCGACCTTTGTCTCGTCAAAATCTTTGACGGGTTTGGCCTCGTTCATCTCGCCAAAACGCGCCGCATTCCACAATTTTGTCGCAAAATTGCGGTAGCCGGCAACGCGAGCCTCGCTCATATTGACATCGCGGCCCTGAGTTTCCATAGATGCCATGAAGAAACGCAGCGCGTCGGCGCCGTATTGGTCAATCATAATCATCGGGTCGACCGTGTTGCCCTTTGATTTGGACATCTTGCGCCCCTGCTCGTCCCTGACAAGCCCGTGAATATAAGCCTTTTTGAACGGAACCTTTTTCATCATATACATGCTCATCATCATCATGCGGGCAACCCAGAAGAAAATGATGTCAAAACCCGTGACCAGAACAGAAGTCGGATAAAATGTGTCGAGATATTCGGTTTTGTCCGGCCAGCCGAGGGTTGAAAAAGCCCACAGACCTGATGAAAACCATGTATCCAAAACATCTGTTTCGCGGCGGAGTTCAACTTTTTTGCCATAGTGTTTTTCGGCCGCGGCATAGGCTTCTTCCTCGGTCTCCTCGCAGAAAATATGCTCATCGGGACCATACCAAATCGGCATTTGATGCCCCCACCACAATTGGCGGGAGATGCACCACGGCTGAATATTGCGCATCCATTCAAAATAAATTTTTTCGTAAGACTTCGGAACAAACTCCATTTCGCCGTCTTCGACAACGCGGACGGCCTCTTTGGCCAATTTGGGCGCGTCGACAAACCACTGATCGGTCATCATAGGCTCGATAACGACATCGGAGCGTTCACCGTAAGGGATAACCATCGGGTGGTCTTCAATTTTTTCCATCAGGCCGAGTTCCTCAAGCTTTTCTATCGTCTTTTGGCGGGCGGTCTGCGTGTCCAGTCCTTCAAAAGGCGTTTTGTCGTTGAGGGTCGCGTCCTCGTTCAAAATATTGATTAACGGCAGATTGTGGCGGCGGCCGACTTCAAAGTCGTTGAAATCATGTGCCGGCGTAATCTTAACCGCGCCGGTGCCTTTTTCAGGGTCGGCGTGCTCATCGGCAATAATCGGAATCGGACGGTTGACAATCGGCAACATCGCATTTTTGCCAATCAGGTGTTTCAATTTTTCATTATCCTTGGAAACGGCAACGGCCGTATCGCCAAACATGGTCTCCGGACGGGTCGTCGCAATGTGGACAAACTCGCCTTTTTCGCCTTCAATAGGATATTTGTAATAATACATTTTGCCGACACATTCCTTTTGGATAACTTCCAAATCGGAAACGGCTGTCATAAATTTTGAATCCCAGTTAACGAGCTTTTTAGCCTTGTAAATCAGGCCGTCTTTATACATCTGAACAAAGATTTTACGAACGGCGCGGCTCAGCCCTTCGTCCATGGTAAAGCGCGCGCGGCTCCAATCACAAGATGCCCCCAAACGGCGCAATTGTTTGCAAATTGTGCCACCGGACTGCTCTTTCCACTTCCAGACGGTTTCAATAAATTTTTCACGCCCTAAATCGTGGCGCGAGATACCCTCTTTGGCCAAGTTGCGCTCAACAACCATTTGGGTCGCAATGCCGGCGTGATCCATTCCCGGCTGCCACAAAACTTTTTTGCCCTGCATGCGGTTATAGCGAATCAGAATATCCTGCAACGTATCATCCAGCGCATGCCCCATGTGCAAAACACCCGTGACGTTCGGCGGCGGAATAACAACGCAAAAAGCATCTTTGTTCGAACGCATATCCGGCTTAAAATCGCCGTCTGCTTCCCATTGTTCATAAATTTTTTCTTCAAAATCTTTCGGGTTATAATTCTTTTCCAACATTTTCTTTTTCCTAAATTTTTAACGTCTTAACAGTAAAGGTTATGCCCTTAAAGCTTTCGGACTTTAGGGGCATGAGGATATGAGGTCAGTTCAGGCGCGACGGGCTTTTAAGAACCGACCTTTGCAATCACTCGTTCAATTTCCTGTTTGACAACTTTTTCGACCAACAAGGGCAAATTGTCATTTATCCATTCTTTGGTCTGGCGCATAATCTCGGCTTCAGCAAGAGATTTGAAATCGGCGCCGTCGTTCCATTGGCGGCTGATTTCTTTGCCAATAGCTCTGACAATTGCGTCTGAAACAAATTCTTCCAATGTTTTTGCCCCGTCTCCGAGAGCGGTTATTGCCGGTGCAGCAGGCTCCTGCGGCGCGGCGGGCTTTTCCTCGTGGGAGAACATTTTGGCAAAATTGCTGATGATGTTTGCCGAAACATCCATCGGGTTTGCGGCCGGTTTCGGCTCGGGCTCAACAGGAGCTTCAGCAACAGGTTCAGACTCGGGCTCAGGCTGCTGTTCAACGACAGGCTCCGGCTCGACAACAATTTCAGGTTCCGGCTCACTCATCGGTTCAGGCTCAATGGGTGCCTCAACAACCGGTTCCGGCGCAGGTTCGACTTCAGGTTCAAGAGGCGCTGCCTCGGGCTCGACAATCAAATCCTCTATCGGCTCGACAGGCTTGCTGTCAAAAGATGACGAAAAATCATCGTCAAAAATCGAATCGCTTTCAGTATCTTCCGTGCCGATTGTCAATTCGGGCATTTTGCTATCGGCCATTTCATTTTTAATTTCTTCAAAAGGATCTGGCTCAGCGGCAGCCGGCTCACTCTCCGGCTCTTCAGAAAGTGCGGCGGCAACAGGTTCTTCCAATGCAGGCTCTTGCTCGACAACCATATCTTCCAGCGGCTCAACAGTCGGTTCCGAAAGAACAGACTCAATCATTGACTCCGTCTGCTCATCTTGCGGCTGTGGTGCGGCGGCCGGTTCATCGGCAATACGCATCTCCGGCGAAAGCTCCAAAATATTTTCAACCGGCGCATCCGTTCCGACGACTTCCTGCAACACATCGTTTCCGCTTTGCTCCAGCGCGGCGTCTTTTTGCTTTGCCTCGTCTTCTTCCAGAATGCCCTTGATTGAAGATAAAATATCTTCCATTTCCATATTGTCGGTTTCGTCAGCCATAAGCTTAAACTTTCTTGTCTAAAAAATTATTTTGTCCTTATGTTAGCCAAAAAATTTTTGTTTAGCAAGCCCCTCTTATCATTAATTCAGAGAAAGCCATTTTCCTTTGGTTTCTTTGTAGTATTTATCCGCATCATACAGTTCGACGTCAAGTTTCAGGTTGGCGGCGGTCATTTTGCCCATGGAGGCCAACAAATTCATCGCCGAAACATAGTAAGTGCGGCGGGCTTTGACATCGTTAACTTTTGAATTAAGCAGTTCCTGATAGGCATCTAATACGTCCAAAATTGTGCGGTTGCCCAAGGCTTCTTCTTTTTGGACGCCTTCCAGAGCAACGGCGTTAGCATTAATCTGTTCCTCAATCGCGGCCAGCTGCGATTCATTGGATTTCATATTTTCCCAAGCGCTTTTGATAGCGGCTTTGACAGCGCGTTTGGCCTCAAGGACGCCTTCCTGCGCCTGCCATTTTTGATATTTGCTCTGACGGATTTTGGCGCGTGTCGCTCCGCCCGTATACAAAGGCATAACCAGATTAACACCCCACTCGGTATTGTCCGTTGTGGTTTTCATATCCTGAACTTCGTTTTTGGTGCGGCCGATTGATCCGTCCAAACTCAAGCTCGGAAACAAAGCTCCCGTATTGGCATAGACTTCATACCCTTTGGACGCGTAAAGGTTTTGTGCCTGTTTGATGGTGTAGCTGTCGGCCATAGCAATATCCAAAGCTCTGTCATAGGTGGCCGGCAAAAATTCTTTCATCCGAACAGGTTCGGACAATCCCTCGGGTTCTTCGCCGATGATTTCAACATAGGTTGCTTCAGAAGCCTGCAATGTTCCTTCGGCGGCTATTCTGTCGGAAACAGCCTGCGAATGGCGGGCGCGTGCCTGCGACACATCCGTGCGGGTAACTTCGCCGACCTTAAAACGCTCCAGCGTTTCATCTAATTTTTTCTTTAACAAATCTTCGTTGTTTTTTTGAAGTTCGACAATGGCTTGATTTTGCAACACATCCAAATAAGCTGTTGAGGCCTCAAGCAAGATGTTCTGCTCGACATTTGACAGATTGTTTTGAGCTGCTTTGACCGCTCTATCGGCAGCCTTGACGGAGTTAACCGTTGAGAAGCCGCTGAAAACAGGCTGAGATACTGTTGCTGCACCGCTCAAAGAATTATAATCGCCGCCCGTGCCGACGCCTTTTTTAATTTTATTTTCGCCGTCACGATAGCTCCCTTTGAGATTGATACTCGGGCGATAGTCCGACTTGGCCAAAGCAACGTTTTCGTCCGTTGCGCGGAGACTTGCCCGTTGAGCCTGCAAGGTCGGGTTTGTATTATAGGTCTGCGCCAAAGCATTAAAAATATCTTCTGCCTGCGCGTTCAAACTCAAACACAAAGCCGTTGTCAAACACAACCCTGTCAAAAGTTCTTTTTTCATCTGTTTTCACACTCCAAAAATACCATTATTCTTTATTGTGCGACAATACATCACTTGTTTGAAAAATACAAATTAATTCTTAAAAATTTTATTAATTTTTTAACTCTTATCCTCTAAAAAAGGCTCAATTTATTAACTATATCTCAAACAATTCTTCTTAGACTTGGGATAAATCGGTATTTTAGGAGGAGTGACCAAGGTGAATCAGAAATCAGCCATTATCAATGAGATTGACAAAGCAAGACTTAAATTTTCGATTGAGCATTATATTCAATATTTTATCGGCAAACGCGTTTGCGAACTGACCAAAGACGAGGCTTTGGAAGCCATTGCTCTGGCGGTCAGGGAATTTGCCATGGACAAGATGTATCAATCTATGGCGCGTTATAACAAATGCAACTCCAAAAGAGTTTATTACCTGTCGATTGAATACCTTATCGGGCGGTCGCTTGAGAACAACCTCCACTCCCTTGGGCTGTTTGATATTTTGAAAGATATTAAAATTGACGGTTTTCCGGATATTTCTTTGGAAGAAATTTTTGATACCGAATATGATCCGGCTTTGGGCAATGGCGGCTTGGGGCGCTTGGCGGCATGCTACTTGGACTCTATGGCCTCTTTGGGACTGGCCGGTTTTGGATACGGCATCAACTATAAATTCGGTCTGTTTAAGCAAAAATTTGAAAACGGTTATCAGGTCGAACAGGCGGACTCTTGGCAAGGGGAAGACTCTCCTTGGCAGTTTGCCCGCAATGACAGAATCGTCAAAATTCCGATTTACGGCAATGTTGAAGTTTTGGACAATCCCGACGGATCAAAAGACTTTTTGTGGATGAACACCAAGACCATTTACGGCGTTCCGTTTGATTTTCCGATTGTCGGATACAACGGCAAGTCCGTCAACTATCTGCGCCTGTTCTCCGCCAAAACGGACGATGAACTGGATATCAATATTTTCAACGACGGCGGCTATATTGAGGCGATGAAAGAAAAAATCGAAACCGAGACCATCTCAAAGGTTTTGTATCCGTCGGACGCGGTTGAATCCGGCAAAGAGCTGCGCCTCAAACAGCAATATTTCTTTGTTTCCTGCGCGATTCAAGATATCGTCCGCCGCTTTTTGGAAAAGAGCAACGACTTCAAAAAACTGCCCGACAAAGTTGTTATTCAGCTGAATGACACGCATCCGGCCATTGCCATTGCCGAGATGATGCGTATTTTGGTCGATGTGCACGGGCAAGAATGGGAAGACGCTTGGGAAATCACAAGCAAATGCTTTGCCTATACCAACCACACGCTTTTGCCCGAGGCACTTGAGACCTGGCCGGCGCGACTGTTGGGGCATATGCTGCCGCGCCATTTGCAGATTATTTATGAAATCAACCGCCGCTTTATGGAATTTGCCCGCAGCAAATTTGGCGAAAATGAGGCCAAACTGAGCAAAGTTTCGATTGTTTCCGGCGAAGGCGACAGCCAAATCATCCGCATGGCCAATTTGTCAATCGTCGGGTCGTTCTCGGTCAACGGCGTGGCCAAAATTCACTCGGATTTGATTAAGACAAAGCTTGTTCCCGAATTTTACGAGCTTTGGCCTGAGAAATTTACCAATGTGACCAACGGTATTACTCCGCGGCGCTGGCTGTTCCATGCGAACACGGCTTTGTCTGATTTGATTACCTCAAAAATCGGCGATGAATGGGTTACCAAACTGGACAAGCTTAAAGGACTTGAAAAATTTGTCGATGACAAAAAATTCATCAAGGCCTTTAATGAGGTTAAGTTCCACAACAAAGAGCGCCTGATTAAGATTATTCACAAAACAAACGGCGTTTTGGTCAATCCGGAAAGTATGTTTGTGGTTCATGCCAAACGTATTCACGAATACAAACGCCAGTTGATGACGATTTTGCAGGTTATCGGCGATTATCTGGAGATTGTCAAAGACAACAAAAAGCCGGCTGTTGCCAAGACCTATATTTTTGCAGGCAAAGCCGCGCCGTCTTATAATTTTGCAAAACTGATTATCAAGTTGATTAACAATGTGTCCGATGTGGTTAACAACGACCCGCTGGTCAATGATATGCTCAAGGTTGTGTTTATCCCTGACTATAAGGTATCGTTAGCGGAGGTTTTGATTCCGGCGGCTGATTTGAGTATTCAGTCCTCGACAGCCGGTTTTGAGGCATCGGGCACGGGTAATATGAAATTTGCCTTGAACGGTGCGCTCACTTTGGGCACCTTGGACGGTGCCAATATCGAAATCCGCGAGGCTGTCGGCGAGGATAACTTCTATCTGTTCGGGCTGACCGAGGAAGAAGTTCAGGCGCGCCGCGCGACTTATAATCCCCGTTTTATTTATGAGAACAATACTTATGTCAAACGGATTTTGAACGCGGTCAACTCCAATATGTTTTGCGAGAAAGATTATGTTCTGCTCTTCAAGCCGATTTTTGAAGAACTCGTCAATCGGGATTATTACTTTGTTTTGGCTGATTTGGAGGCCTTTGACAAAAAGATGGAAGAAGCCGAGCGTGATTTTCTGGATAAAAACCTGTGGGGCAGGAAGGCGCTTTTGAACGTGGCGCGCATCGGGCAATTTTCATCTGACCGCGCGGTCAAAGAGTATGCCGACCGCATTTGGCATATTAAACCCTGCTGATGATGAGGTTCTATATGACAAAAGCCGCTCCGAAACGAGCGGCTTTTTTTGCATCTGTCTTATTCCGGCGGGTAAAACTGACACGAGCGGTTGTTTGAGGCTTTGGCTAGTCTAAGAAGTCCGATTTCTATGATAATCTCCCCTGCGGAAAAGATATAACCCTTTATTATCTCATCAGTCGAATTACCGTAAGGATTATCTGGATCAAAACGTTTGTTTAAACGCTCTATTGTTGTTTGTTGGTTTTAACAACTTAACTTTACCGTCCGCCTCTGAAGAACGGATAAAAGCTAGGCCTTCTCCCAAATTCTTGTTCTGAGGCAAAAATTACTTTACCGCAGCAGGGGGCGAAATCTTTATTTGCAAAAACAACCCAAATCACATTTTTATTCTTCAAATCCTCTCTCGGCATTTCATCCGGAAATGCAAAGCCATCTGTAAAGATAATTTTGTTTACCTCTTTTTTCTTTGAAAAAGCCCGAACAGGTAAATCCAGATTTGTTCCCCCGCCAAATAATGGAAGAGGAAAATTGTCAATATCCTTATTTGTTTTTATTTCTTGAAAATCATAAACACAGTCGTCAAAACATCCGACCTTTAACTTTGAAGATTTTATGAGCGGTTTAAGCTGCCTTAAGAATTCCCTCAGCAACTCAGCATCTATTGATCCACTGACATCTAACATAACTTCTGTTTCCGAACGACAATCATCATCCAATTCTTCTACCCGTGCCATATAGTCATTTTCCGCACTAGAGCGCCGATAAGACCACCGATCATTCTCTTCCTCCACGGATTTTTTCAACAATTTTTTCCAATCTGCAACCGGTTTTTTTGTTTCCCCCACATTTTTAAAGCTTTCATGCCCTCTGTTTTGGAGCATTTCGGCTTTGATTCGCTCTAATTCCTTTCGAATTTCCGCAGCCTGTTCTTGACGTTTTGCCTGATTTATTGCTGAAAACTCTTTTTCATCTTTACTTGATTGATCTTCATCAGCAGGAGAAACAGCCTGAGCATCAGAAGTTTCATCATTTTCTTCTCCTCTGAATTTCCGTCTTTCTTCAAGTATTTTTTTCTTCTTTTGAGCGTTTTTTTGCTTTTCTTTTTCTTGTTTTTCGGCCTCTTCAACAGCTTCCTTCCAAATATCATGTGTATCGTGACCAACTTGTTCATCAAGACTGTCCCAATCAATATTGCTGTCATCCCAATCTGTATCTCCCGTACTGGAAGAACTCCCAGATTGACCTCCTCTGCTGCTTCCGCCTTGTTGAGACTGAGATTCATCGCCCTGCTGTCCACCGGACTGGCCTTGTTGAGACTGAGATTCATTGCCCTGTTGGCCGCCGGACTG
>CAKQRQ010000014.1 GCA_934271465.1 uncultured Alphaproteobacteria bacterium
CTCTAGATGCGCTGTTATACGTTTTTTTGAAAAAGGCGGATAGTGGAATTTATAGAGTAATTTGAAGGGCGGAAAAATTTTAGCGTAGATAAGCCTACGTGAATTTTTCCGTCCCGAACAAATTGCTCTAGATGCGCTGTTATACGTTTTTTTGAAAAAGACGGATAGTGGAATTTATAGAGTGATTTGAAGGGCGGAAAAAATTTTAGCGTAGATAAGCCTACGTGAATTTTTTCCGTCCCGAACAAATTGCTCTAGAAAACCGCTAGACGCCTTTTTTAGCTGAGTTTTTTGGACAACAACTGATTAACCACCCCAGGATTTGCCTTTCCTTGAGAGGCTTTCATAACTTGCCCGACAAACCACCCCATCAGTCCAACTTTACCAGATTTATACGCAGCCACATTGGCGGGATTAGCCGCCAAGATATCATCGACAATCTTCTCAATAGCTGAGGTATCTGTCACTTGACGCAAGCCTTTTTCCTCAACAATTTTCTCGGGAGATTCGCCGGTTTCGACCATCAGAGCAAAAACATCTTTGGCCGTCTTGCCGTTGATTACATTTGTCGACACAAGCTCAACCAAATTGCCAAGGTTCTCCGCCGAAACAGGAGATTCTGCCAACGTCAGTTTCTTTTCGTTGAGCATGGCAAAAAAGTCCCCCATCAACCAGTTGGCAACCTTTTTCGCCTCGTGCCCATGGGCAGCCTTTTCAAAAAAGTCGGCCGTTTCTTTGTTTTCGCAAATGACAGAAGCATCATATGCCGTCAACCCCAATTCCTTGACAAAGCGGTCTTTTTTGGCATCGGGCAGCTCCACCATCTCACCTCTGATTTGCTCAACAAACTCATCTGTCAACACCAACGGCAACAAATCCGGCTCAGGAAAATAGCGGTAATCATGAGCAAATTCTTTTTTGCGCATGACTTTGGTTGTGCCTGTCGAAGGATCAAACTGGCGCGTTTCCTGCTCAATAACACCGCCGTTTTCATAAGTTTCGACATGACGTTTGGCCTCGGATTCAATAGCCTGCATCACAAACTTGACTGAGTTGACGTTTTTCATCTCGTTGCGGGTGCGAAATTCTGTTTCACCGACCTTGCGAACCGACACATTGACGTCACAACGCATCGACCCCTCGTCCATATTGCCGTCGCACGCCCCTAAATAGCGAACAATCGAACGCAGTTTGCGCAAAAAGGCGCCGGCTTCTTCGGGCGACCGAAAATCGGGCTTAGTCACAATCTCCATCAACCCAACACCTGCTCGATTCAGGTCAATAAAAGTTTTTGTCGGCGAAATGTCGTGAATAGATTTTCCGGCGTCCTGCTCAATATGGATTCGCTCAATACCGATATTTTTGCTGGAACCGTCTTCCAAATCAATCTTAACAAACCCCTCACCCACCAGCGGATATTTGAACTGCGTAATCTGATACCCTTGCGGCAAATCGGCATAAAAATAATTTTTGCGCGCAAACTCGGAATATTTATTGATTTTGGCATTCAGCCCCATTCCGGTTTTGATGGCCTGTCTGACGCATTGAATATTGAGCGTCGGCAACATACCGGGCATTCCGGTATCAATAAACGACACATTTTCATTCACATCCGATCCATAATGAGTCGACGCCCCCGAAAACATCTTGGATTTAGAGATAATCTGGCAATGGATTTCAAGTCCGCAAATAACTTCCCAGTCGGCTGTCTTCCCTTTGATAATCATTCCGCTCATCTTATTTGCCTCCTCTAAACCCAGCTTGTTTTTCCAAAGCGCTCGCCGCCTTGAAAACGGATTCTTCATCAAACGCCTTTCCAATAAGCTGCATCCCCAACGGAAGCCCTGCCGCGTTCAGCCCGATAGGCAGACTCATTGCCGGCAGTCCCGCCAGCGAAACCGAAACCGTAAAAACATCGTTCAACCACATAGTAATCGGGTTTTGTTTCATACTCTCGTCCCCGATGGCAAAAGCAGCTTCCGGCGTGGTCGGCGTCAAAATAACATCGCACTTTTTAAACGCCTCAATAAAGTCGTTACGGATAAGACGGCGAACTTTTTGCGCTTTGAGGTAATAAGCGTCATAATATCCGGCCGACAAAACATACGTCCCAATCATAATGCGGCGTTTGACCTCGGCTCCAAAGCCTGCCGTGCGCGAATTAATATACATATCGTCAAGATGAACCCCATCAACCCGCTCGCCATAACGCAAACCATCATACCGCGCCAAATTGGACGATGCCTCCGCCGGTGCAATGATATAATAAACCGGCAGCGCATACTTGGTATGAGGCAGAGAAATCTCAACCACTTCGGCACCTCTGTCCTTGAGCATGGCCGCGGCTTTGTCCCAATAGGCGGCTACCTCGGCATTAAGCCCTTCCACACGATATTCCTTGGGCAAACCGATACGCATTCCCTTGACATCTGCCGTCAAAAAGCGCTCAAAATCAGGCACTTCAACTTTAGCCGAGGTCGAATCTTTGGCATCATATCCGGCCATAGATTTAAGCATCACCGCGCAATCTCTGACATCTTTCGCAATAGGCCCCGCCTGATCCAACGATGACGCAAACGCCATAATGCCGTAACGAGAGCAACGCCCGTAAGTCGGTTTGATTCCTGTCACGCCGCAATAGGCCGAGGGCTGTCTGATAGATCCGCCCGTGTCTGTTCCCGTGGCCGCGGCACACATTTCCGCCGCAACCGCCGCCGCAGACCCGCCGGACGATCCGCCGGCAACAAGGGATTTATCCTTGCTCCACGGGTTAACAACCGCCCCGAAAGCAGAGGTTTCATTACTGCCGCCCATCGCAAATTCGTCCATATTGAGTTTGCCTAAAAACACAGCGCCGTCTGCCAAAAGCTTTGACGTCACGGTCGATTCATAAGGCGGCACAAAATTCTTCAAGATATTTGAACAAGCTGTTGTCCTGATATCTTTGGTGCAAAACAAATCTTTGATACCCAAAGGAATTCCCTCAAGATTACCGCCTGTTCCGGCATCAATTTTTGCCTGCGAGGCCTTCGCCTGCTCAAGCGCCTTCTCGGGAGTCTCCGTCACAAACGCATTCAGCGCGCGTTTGGCATCCATATTTTTGAGATAAGCTTCCGTCAGCTCAACCGCCGTAAATTCTTTTTTGGCTAAGCCGTCTTTGGCTTCCGAAATTGTCAATTTTGTTAAATCAGTCATTATTTTTTCCAATATGATTAAATTCGCCGAACCAATCCGAAATTACTCGACGACTTTCGGCACTGCAAAATAGCCATATTCTTTCATCGGCGCATTAGCCAAAACAGCCTCGGCCTGATTGCCTTCGGTCACTTTGTCCTCGCGCATCTCCAAGTGAGCCTCGTTAACCGAAACTAAAGGATCAACCTCGTCCGTATTAACTTCTTTGAGCTGATCAACCCATTTCAAAATTTTGTTAAATTCGTTTTCCGTCGCTTCCAACTTGTCATCTTCAACCCGAAGCCGCGACAAAAAAGCAATTCTTTTGACGGTCTGTGCATCTATTGTCATTTTATTCTTCTTTCAAAAAACTAGGCCTGTCCTTCGGTCAAAACCTCAACGACTTCTTTAGAATTTTTCATCTTGAGCATACCCTGAATATGGTATCCGCAGTCCACATGAATAACTTCGCCGGTAATACCCGTGCCGCATTCGGACAAAAGCCCCAAAGCCGCCTTACCGACTTCCTCCGGCGTGACATTGCGCTCAAGCGGCGCATTCAACGCATTCCAATGCAGCATTTTTCTGAAATCGCCGATTCCCGACGCGGCCAAAGTCTTAATCGGGCCGGCCGAAATAGCGTTAACTCTGACGCCCTGTTCGCCCAAATCCATAGCGGCATAACGCACGGAAGCCTCCAAAGCGGCTTTGGCAACGCCCATAATATTATAGTTGGGCAAAACTTTTTCGGAGCCCATATAAGTCATCGTGACAATGGCGCCGCCGTCCGTCATCAAGGGCGCAGCAAACTTGCAGGCTTCCAAAAACGAAAAACACGAAATGTTCATTGTCATGGCAAAATTGTCGCGGGTGGTGTCAACCGTGCGGCCGCGAAGTTGATTTTTATCAGAGAAAGCAATTGCATGAACCAAAAAGTCAATTTTGCCCCATTTTTGTTTCAATTCCTCAAAACAGGCCTCAACACTGGCGGTATCCGTCACATCGCATTGAATAAGCAGCGGCTCTTTATCAAGCTGCATAGCCAACGGGCGGACGCGTTTTTCCAAAGTTTCGTTCTGATACGAAATAGCAAGCTGCGCGCCATGCTCGTTCAAAGCCTGCGCAATTCCCCAAGCAATTGATTTATCATTGGCAAGCCCCATAATCAGGCCTCTTTTGCCTTCCATCAACAAATTAGACATTTTGATTTTCCTCACTTAAAAAACACAATACACAATAAAATTTTACGCTCTTGCAATCTGTTCTAAACTTTTATAAAATTTAAGGCACTTTGTAAACTCTTTTTTTGAAAAAAAGGACAAGTCTCATGAATTTTAACCTGACAAAACTGCAAGCCGGATTTTCGAGTTTGACCAAACTGTGCCGTTTTATTGCGTCGCGCATCCAAACGGATAATATTCTGCGCGTCGCCTCGTCTTTGAGCTATACTTCGCTGATTGCGCTTGTGCCGTTAATTGCTATCGGGCTGGCCATTTTTTCGGCCTTTCCGGTATTCAGCGACATCCGCGGCCAAATTCAGGAAGCCCTGATTCAAAACCTTGTCCCCTCTATCGGCAAAGAAGTTACCGAATATTTCAACGACTTTATTTCCGCAACCGCCAAATTGACCACGGTCGGCGTTATCGGAATTGCCGTCACGGCGATTTTGCTGCTCTCCACGATCGAGAACTCGTTCAACTATATTTTTAAGGTTTACAAACCCCGCAGCATCAAAACCAAAATTACCCTCTACTGGACGGTCATCACATTAGGGCCTTTATTGTATGGCGTCGGCTTTTCGCTGCGCGGATATTTTTTCACATTGCAGCGCCTGATGCCCGAGGACTTTGCCGCGGAATATTTTCTGTCCGCCGGACTGCCCGCCTTGTTTACCTTGCTGACCCTGATGCTGGTCTATATTTTGGTGCCCAACAAAAAAGTTCAGTTTTGGCATGCTTTTTGGGGCGCGGTCATTGCCATGATCGGCTTTTTCATTATGCGTAAATTCTTTGGAACATTTATCGCCTCGTCTGTGGCTTATACAACTCTTTACGGAGCGATGGCGGCCATTCCGCTGCTGTTGGTCTGGTTGTATCTGAACTGGGCGGTTGTCATCTTCGGCGCGGCCATCACAGCGGCTTTGGGGGATTACAAAGAAGAAGTTATTGAAAAAAATTCAGAAAAATCAAAAGGATTTCGCCGTTTTTACAAAAAAAGAAACAATTCTGAAAAAAAGTTCTTGCAAAAAGAACATAATTAGAACATTATAATCTCATACCGATTCGAAAACTACTTTTTTACGGAGTGAACAAATGGATAAAGATAAAGCACTTGACGCCGCCCTGAGCCAGATTGAAAAAGCTTTCGGCAAAGGCTCCATCATGAGAATGGGACAGGACAACGCCCATGTCGATATTGAAGGAATTCCGACAGGCTCTCTGGGACTGGATATGGCCTTGGGCATCGGCGGTTTGCCGCGCGGCCGCATTGTCGAAATTTACGGACCTGAAAGCTCCGGTAAAACAACTTTGGCCTTAAGCGTCATTGCTCAGGCGCAAAAGAAAGGCGGAACCTGTGCTTTTATTGACGCAGAACATGCTCTTGACCCCTCTTATGCCAAGAAAATCGGCGTTGACCTTGAAAACCTGCTGATTTCCCAACCGGACGCCGGCGAACAGGCTCTTGAGATTGCCGACACGCTGGTGCGCTCGGGCGCAATCGATGTTTTGGTTGTCGACTCTGTTGCCGCGCTGGTTCCAAAGGCCGAACTTGAAGGCGAGATGGGTGATTCCCACATGGGCTTGCAAGCCCGCTTGATGTCGCAGGCTTTGCGTAAATTGACCTCGACCATTGCCCGCTCTAATACATTGGTTATTTTCATCAACCAAATCCGTATGAAAATCGGCGTCATGTTCGGCAACCCCGAGACAACGACCGGCGGTAACGCGCTCAAATTTTACGCATCTGTCCGTATTGATATCCGAAGCATCGGCAAGATTAAGGACAAAGAAGATATTATCGGATCGCAAACCAGAGTCAAAATTGTCAAAAACAAAGTGGCTCCTCCGTTCAAAGTCGTTGATTTTGACATTATGTATGGCGAAGGCATTTCCAAAACAGGCGAAATCATCGATTTGGGCGTTAAAGCCAACGTCATCGAAAAATCAGGCGCCTGGTTTGCTTATAACGGCGACAAAATCGGCCAAGGCCGTGAAAACGCCAAAACATTCCTCAAAGAGCATCCCGATATTGCTCTTGAGATTGAAAATAAGATCAAGGCTGATGCCGGACATCTGAGCGCCGAAATGATTGGCGGCTCTTCTGCTCCGGCCGAAGACGAAGATTAAATTTTCACACTAACCTCAAAGGTAAACACACAAAAAATCTCCTTTGGCTCCGGTCAAGGGAGATTTTTTTGGGAAAGAACACTCAGTCTATTTTTCTTAATGTTCCATCCGTTTCTAAAACAAATCCTTCTTTCCTTAAACTTTCTTTACCTGATTTATCAAAAACATAATATTCAACAAAGTTTTTATCATTAATCGTCTGAGCATCAATGATTCCTTCCGGAACTCCCCAAATAATCGACAATGGCCACGTTAACAAATTCAATGATCCATATAACCACTGAGATCCCTCTGCTGCATTACCTGAGGCCAAATAAAAATTTCCAATTCCAGGCAAAAGATTCAGCAATCCTGCTGGTGCAGGATTAGCAGGACGCTCCCAAATACCAATAGGCCTTTGAGGCGTAATTCCCTCTGCCTTTAAACTTTTTAATGAATTTCTTTCTTGAGGAGATAGAGAAACACAAGCAGAAAGCAAAAACAAACTTAATATACTAAAATAAACTGATTTACGCATTTTTCTAAATATCCCTTTAATAAAAGTTACAAAAAACCCACCTAATTAGGCGGGCGGATGTTAGAAAACCGTATATCACCAACGGCTCGGCTTATTTGGCAAAGCCTTATTCGCCGACATCCGTCCAAAAGACAGACTGTCGGCATAAGTATTTTAAGTCGTTATGCGACGACTGGTGATATAAGGGTTTTCTAAGCCCAAATACGGAATTAACCGTATCTGAAACAAATAATACTAAAAAAATATCCAAAGTAAAGACTTATTTAGGAAAGGCTAACACTTACATCTAAAAATAAATATGAAAAACAAAAAGTTAGTTTATGCTAAACATAACGCTGTTTAGCCATTTGAAATAACGCAAAAAGCAAAAAGGATAAAAATAAGCTGTTTCATAAGACAAAACCCCGTGATTGACGCTCCGACTCTAGCATTTAAACAAACGTTTAAACGCTCTATTTTGTGGTGAAAATGTTTTTGTTAAATTTCAATGAGATAAAACTTAAAATGCCACAAAAATTCACTTCTACATTGTAAGTGCTTATTTTATTCTAAAATAACAAAAAGTTGCCAGCCGGACACTTTTTTGAAAAAAGACGGAGAATAGTGCAGATAAAGTGATTTTAAGGGGTGGCGAAAGCGGAGTTTACATAATAGTAAATGAGCATTTCGCCATGCCCCGTTAAAATCGCTCTAGATGCGCTGTTATACGTTTTTTTGAAAAAGGCGGATAGTGGAATTTATAGAGTAATTTGAAGGGCGGAAAAAATTTTAGCGTAGATAAGCCTACGTGAATTTTTTCCGTCCCGAACAAATTGCTCTAGAAAACCTCTAGACGCCCTTTTTAGCCTTTTTTGAGAAATTTAACCTTCATAACGGCTAACCCATTTGCCGAAATACGAGACACATCAGCATAAAAATCTCTGAAAAGACGAGCATTATCAAGCCAATGAACAAGATCTTCATTTTCAAGAAGTTTTTGATTCAAAGGTTTTTCAATGATTCCGACCGCACGAGAAATATCACCGGAAAGAACAAAGTCTTTAACAACAGACCAAGCACGATCTTCCTCAGATAAGACCGGTTCTTTGGGCTGAATGTCGGTTTCTGTTGTCTTTTTAATGCGAACAACTTTGTGAAGTTGGCTAGAAATGCGCTCTTTCCAGTTTGTCGCCTCAATTTCTTCTTCCTCTTGAGCAACGGAATCTGGATAACGTTTCATATAAACTTCGGCAAATTCTTTTTGCAACTCTACTACTGAAGGAACCCCCTTTGTTGCAATTTCATTCAAACGTTCGACTTCTTTGGCTATTTTGTGATGCCCTGCCGCTAGTTCGCTCAAAACCTCTGCCTCATACACAAATGTGTCCCCGCGCTGTCCGGCCTCTCTGACCAACATGGCCGCCGTCAGAATTAACGCACCGTCATCAGTTACCTTGGATAAGTCGTTCAACCGTCCTTCAGCCGCATCCATACGTCCGATAATTCCCAAAACAGTCTCCAGATTTGCTTTTGATTTGATTGTGTTAACACTGATTTGCTGAATATCGTCGATTCGTTGATTGATGGCAGACAAGTCTGGATTCTCCGCCTTGTAAGAAACAGAAGACAATGCCCCCTGTAAAGCCGTTATCTGCTGAGAAAGTTTATCGATTTGGGGCTGATAAATATCCTCCTGCTCAGCCGAACGATTAAACAAATCTTTAAGCTGTTGAACAAGCTTCGGATCTTCATAAGCCTTATACCCCAAAACCGCAACTGCCGCAACAACAAGCAGAGTAACCATAAACTTAATTGGCGACTTTTTCTTGTAAACAGGTTCAACCTCTTTTATTTGTTCCTTTTTTACCATCTCAAAACCTCCTCCGAAAACGACAACAAAAATACTTGGCATTCATTTTTTTATAGTGTATATAATATGAAAAAATAAGCAATAGCAATTTAAAAAAAGAAGAATAAACATGTTGGTCTTAGGAATAGAAAGCAGTTGCGACGAAACAGCCGCCGCTTTGGTCAATGATAAGAAAGAAATTTTGAGCTCGGTTGTCTTGACACAGTCCGAACACAAAAATTTCGGCGGTGTTGTGCCGGAAATTGCCGCAAGAGCCCACTTAGAACATATTGACGATATTATTGAAGAGACCTTTCGCAAAGCTGCGCTAAAGCCCGAAGATATTGACGCTGTCGCCGTCGCGGCAGGTCCTGGTCTCATCGGCGGCGTCACGGTCGGCGTGATGGCCGGCAAAGCTTTAGCTCTGGCCTTAAACAAACCTTTTATCGCGGTCAATCATCTGGAAGGCCACGCCCTCACCGCGCGGCTGAGCAGCGACATTGCCTATCCATATTTGCTCTTGCTAACATCCGGCGGACATTGCCAAATTTTGATAGTCAAAGGAGTCGGCGAATTTGAACGCCTCGGCACAACCATTGATGATGCCGCTGGCGAAGCCTTTGACAAAACAGCAAAAATGCTCGGATTGGGCTACCCCGGCGGTCCGATGATTGAAAAAATGGCCGCCCTAGGCGATGAAAACCGCTTTGTCTTACCCCGCCCGCTCTATAACTCGCCAGACTGCAATCTGTCTTTTTCAGGGCTGAAAACGGCCGTCCGCAAAATTATTGAATCTTATTCGCAGGATTCGTTGATTGAACATGCGTCTTTGCCCAAACAAGACATTGCCGACATTTGCGCTTGTTTCCAAAAAGCCGTCACGGATTGCCTGCTGCACAAACTTCAAAAAGCGGTCGCCGTATTCAAAAAATCGTGCCCCGAAGGTCGTCATATCGTGGTTGCCGGAGGCGTGGCTGCAAACACCTATCTGCGCGAACACCTCAAAAAATTGGCCGAAAAAAATGGGTTAATTTTTGCCGCGCCGCCAATTAAATTCTGCACAGACAATGGCGTAATGATTGCTTGGGCGGGCGTTGAACGCGCCCTCAAAGGCCTCTACAACGAATTGGATTTCAAACCGCGTCCGCGCTGGCCTTTAGATGAAAACGCCCCCAAAGCCGCCGGCGCCGGAGGGGTCAAAGCATGAGACCGTTAAAAGAAATCTGCCAAATTTTGGACGTTTTCAAAGCCCAAAATGCTGCCCCAAAAAGCGAGCTCCATTTTCATAACGCCTACACGCTTCTTGTTGCAATTGTCTTATCAGCCCAAAGCACAGACAAAGGCGTCAACAAAGCCACCGAATCCCTATTCAAAATAGCAGACACCCCGCAAAAAATGCTTGAACTTGGACTTGACAACCTCAAAAGCCATATCAAAACCATCGGCCTTTACAATAACAAAGCTAAAAACATTATGGCCTTGTCTCAAATTTTGGTCGAAAAATGCGGCGGGTTTGTTCCCAAAGACAGAGCTCTCCTTGAGAGCCTCCCCGGGGTCGGCCGCAAAACGGCTAATGTTTTACTCAATGTTTGGTGGAATGAACCAACCGTCGCGGTTGATACCCATGTGCTGCGTCTGGCCAAAAGATTGGAGCTAAGTGACGGAACAACCCCCTTAAGCGTTGAGGAAGATTTAAACAAACTCCCCGAAGACTACAAACGACATCTTAATCATTGGTTGGTTTTGTTCGGACGCTATATTTGCAAAGCTCAAAAACCCGACTGCGCCACCTGTCCTGTTGCACAATTCTGTCATAGTGCCGACAAGCGCCTCTAAACTCTCTCAAAAACGCCTTCTTCAATCGGCGGTAAAAAGGAACTAATCCGCCCGACAACAAACTCAAGCTTGTCAACACGCCCCCATAAAGGCCCTTTTTGACAAGCCAAAAGCATCTTGTCAACCTTGTCTTCTTCGCCGGAAACACGCAGCAAGACTGAACCGTCATAATCATTATGAACCCAACCGGAAATACCGCCGATTTCTTTAGCTTTGTCCACCGCCCAACGCCGATAGCCGACGCCTTGAACGCGTCCCATCACTCTAAAGACAACATCTCTCATTTTTTGAGATAATCCTCTATTCCATGCAATTCCTTAAAACGCTCCTCACGACGGCCAACAGCCTCGTCATCTGTGCCCCACAAATCATTCTGCCACAATTCTTCCAAATAAGACAACTTGCCGGCAGTCTCCGCATCAATCCGCCCTTTAACCAAAGCCAATGCAAGCAGATTTGAGCGCATATTGAGCGCCGCCGCATAATAGCAAGCCAGCTCTTTGTCCGTCATAGACCTCAAAACCTGCTCCAATGGATTTTGCAAAGCCCCGTTTTCCGGAACCTCGAGACTGTCTGTCGACTTCAAATCTATATGAAGAAGCTTTCCTGCCCAATCTAAAATCGGCTGCCATTCCGCCCGTTGCTTAAGATAGAGGTCTCTTTTTTCCCCCCAGAAAAAAAGCAAGTCCGTTCGAGCAAATTCCAACAATTTGGCAACAATTTCTTCCCGATACGCCGAAATATCTTTTTCGGCCTGTTCTAAAGCTTCCTTCATACCTTAGTTTCCCTGTTTTAAACCGCTCTTAAAAGCGCCGAGCAACTCTTTGGCCACCCCGCCCAAATCTTTAATCGTATCTTTTGCCTGTTTATTGACATCCTGATAAACGTTTTTGGTTGTCGCTTTAACACCGGTCGGTTTAGGAAAACGATCAGCAAAACTTGTTCCTTTCAGCGCCGTATAGCAGGGACTGTCTTGCCCGTCAAGCAAAACCTCAGACCCCAGATAAACACCGCCGGTCATTACCGTCCCGACAACTGTTGTCAAGGCTGATGTCTTGTCCAGCTGAACTTTCGGGTGTGTCAAAGTGCCGCCGACCTTCACAAACGAAGCCAAAGCCTGCGTCAAATCGCCGTCAGCCAGTTTATTCAATGAAGGAACAATCGTAAAATCAATTTTATCGTTTCTCAAATTAATCTCGCCATTACTCAAAAGTTTGAGTTTTGAAGCGTTGAAGACAACCCCGTTAGGAAACAGAGCCCGTCCGTTTTTGATATCCGAACGCACAACCGCACACTCAACATTCATATCCGTATTTTTAGAAACATTAACCTTAAGGAGTGATAAAAGCTGCGCAAAAATATTATTAGTCAGCCAATCCGAGGCGCCTGTTTTTATCTCAGACTTATTTAAGATAGCAATAACCTGCCCATCCAAATTCTCTGAAATCTGCCGATAAGTTGCCCCCTTTGATGCAAGCTTGGCAAAGATATCTGTCACACCACCGCTCAAGACCTGTAAATTTCCTTGTTTGCCTGAAGCTAAGGGCTTATGAAGTTCCTGAATCTTTAAATCTCTGGTTGTCAAATCAAGCGAAACAGATTGCTCTGCCGCATTAGCCGACAGCTTAGCCTCGACCTCTCCGCCGCCAAGCCCGAAATTGAATTTGGAAACATCTAAAATACCATTTTGAAGTTTCGCAACCGTAGACAACTCCGTCAAAGTAATATCCTTATTCACAATCAGTTTTCCGGCATACAGCTTAACAAAAGCATTGGCTGTATTCAAAAGTTCATAGGGAATTTTATCATTTGGCACAACCTCTAAAGCCTGAGCTTCCGAAACAAGAGAAGGCACCTGCCACGACAACATTGAATTTTTATTCAGGCTTTCCAGATTGAAAACAGAAGTCTCCAAATTGGCATTGATTGAGGGCTTGCTGCCGCTCCAATCGACTTTTGCCGTTCCGGTAACTAGGTTAGTCGCTATATCAAGTGCCTCAATCTGAATATCTGCCGACTGAACATCGCCGCTGATTTGAGCTTCAAGACTTGTCTCGGGCGCACTAAAATTACCGGCCGGATTATGGATATTAGCGGCAATACCATATCTCGGCACATCAAAAATACCGTCGACCGTTCCGGAGATTTCCGCACTGACACCATAGGCTCTGACCTTTGATTTAAATGAAGACATTCCCTGATTCATAATGGAATACAAATTATTAGCCTCAAAATCCGCAACAATGGTTTGACCATCCAATTCCATATCGGCCGATAAATATATCGGCTCTTTGCTGCCGGCTGTTTCAAAATTAATTTCATTAATAACAGCCTGTGTCGTTTTTTGAGTTTTGGCATCATAATACAAAACCAACCCGTTTTGGAGCGAAACCTCCCGAGCAACAAGCCCCAAAGCCAACGGAGCTGCCGCACCGTTAACATTTTTCTGCTGAGGAGCCTCGTTACCCTGCTGTGTTTGAACGGACTTACCCGAAGAAGGCAAAGAAAACTCCCATGATTTCGCGCCATCAGCTGTTGTCTCCAAATAAATTTGAGGCTCCTGCAAAATCAGCTTATCAACAACAATCTGTTTACGAAACAACGGCATAATGGCAAACTTAACTTCCAACTTCTGAAGTTTAACCATATCGGGGTAAGACGCCCAGTCTGGGTTTGAAAAAGTCACATCATTAATTTCGACCGTCGGCACCAAAGAAATACCAAGCTGCGCCTCGCCGGCCAAAGTCAGCTTGCGCCCTGTTTCTCTTAAAACGGTCTCTTCAATATAAGGCTTGTATCTGTTCAAATCAAAATTACGAACAAAGATATACCCCCCTATTGCCAAAATGATAATCAAACCGGCAATAATTGACGCTGTTTTCTTAATCAAACGCATTAATTTTTCTCCTCAATCTTTAACCCGAAAGAATGTAAAGCCTCCGCAAAATGTTCCGGAAGCTCGGCTGTCAACTTCAGCCCTTTATATATACTTGATAAATCAATTTTGTATGCATGCAGATAGAGTTTATCTTTTAAAGAAGACACCCTCTCCCTTGAAGCACCGAAATATTTATCATCTCCGACAATCGGCGTCCCGATATATTCCAAATGAGCTCTGATTTGGTGAGTGCGCCCGCTCAAAGGTTTGGCCTCAATCAGAGCAAATTTATCTCCCAAATTATCCAAAACCCGATATAATGTGACAGCTTTTTTTCCCCCCTCGACAACAGCCGATTTTTCGCCGACTTTTTCCAACGGCGCCTTAATCTCCCCTGACATTTTTTTGGGACATCCTCTGACCAAAGCCAAATAAGTTTTTTGAAGACTATGCTCTCTGAAAGCCTTCGTCAAAAGCTCCGCATTTTTTCTGTCCCGCGCCAAGACCAAAAGCCCTGAAGTCTCTTTATCAATCCGATGCACTAGTTTCGGCGATTCATCGCGGCCGAATTTTAAAGCCGGAAGCATAGCATCAATATGACGCAGCGTATTTGTGCCACCCTGAACAGCCAAACCCGCCGGCTTATTCAAGACGATAATATTCTCATCTTTATAAATAACCAATGAGAGAACAAAAGCCTCATCCCGCGTAGAAACAGCTCTTTTTTCCGTCGTTTCCAAAACATCGTCCATCGGCGGAATCCGGATTTCCTGACCGGCACACAGTTTCAGACCTGTCTCGCTTTTTTTGCCGTCAACTTTAATTTGTTTGGTGCGCAAAAGTTTTTGAAGTCTCCCCAACGGAAGATTGGGATAATACTTCAAAAACCAGCGGTTAAGACGCATTCCGTCATCTTCCGGTTTAACCTTTATAATTTGAACGCCTGCCATTTTTAATCCTGTTTTTCTTTTTGTTTAGCGCGCTGCTTTTCTTCACGAAGCTTATCAAAATACTCAACGCGTTTTTTTATCTCTCGTTCAAAACCTCTGTCCGCCGGATGATATAACTTAACCCTCCGCATACCTTCCGGAAAATAATTAGCCCCCGAAAAACCATCTTCACAATCCGGATCATATTCATACCCCTCGCTGTATCCGAGTTGCTTCATCAACTTGGTCGGAGCATTCAAAATATTTTTCGGCGGCATTAAAGAACCTGTTTTTTGAGCTAAATCAAATGCCGCATGCATTGCTTTATACACGCCGACGGATTTTGGCGCCGTTGCCAAATAAGCCGTCAACTGCATAATAGCCAAATCCCCTTCCGGAGATCCCAATCGTTCATATGTATCCCAACAGGCAATAGCCTGCACAACCGCCCCCGGATCAGCCAGAGAAACATCTTCCACAGCAAACCGAGTCAACCGACGCAGCAAATACTTCGGATCTTCGCCGGATTTAATCATTCTGGCAGCCCAATACAAAGCCGCATCAACATCAGACCCGCGCAAAGATTTATGAACCGCCGAAATCAAATTATAATGCCCGTCGCGCCCTTTATCATAAATAGGAGCCCTCGACCGAATAATTTTGACAATACTGTCTTTATCAAAAATTTCACCTTCTTTGGCATAATTCCAAACACTTTCCGCCAAATTCAAAATATAACGCCCGTCCCCATCGGCCGTGGCCTTCATAAAATCACGAGCTTCTTCATCAACTGGCAGTTTGCGGCCGACTTCCTTTTCAGCCCGAGTCAAAAGCTCTTCAAAATCATCAGCCGACAACCTGTTTAAAACAAAAACCTGACATCTTGACAACAGCGCCGCATTCAGCTCAAACGAAGGATTCTCTGTTGTTGCACCGACCAAAATAATCGTGCCGTCCTCAACATAGGGCAAAAAACCATCTTGCTGAGATTTATTAAAGCGATGAATTTCGTCAACAAACAAAAGCGTGCCTTTTCCTTGATTGGCACGGCGTTCCTGTGCATATTGGAACACTCTCTTCAAATCGGCAACCCCTGAAAAGACAGCCGAAATTTGTTCAAAATAAAGGTTTGTGTTTTCGGCAATCAATCGGGCAATCGTCGTTTTGCCACACCCCGGAGGCCCCCACAAAATAAAAGAGCCTATTTTACCCGATGCCAACATCCGCCCCAAAGGAGCATCTTTTCCGACAATGTGATCCTGTCCGACGACTTCTGCCAAAGTCGTCGGGCGCAGTCTATCTGCTAATGGTCGTTTTACTTGAGCCGAAAAAAGCGTATTTTCCATAGTCTTCTGTCTAACCTAAACGATTCGTTCAATATTTTTTACAATAACAAAATTTATTACGAAAGAACAGCTATTTTTTTGCCCTAAACGGATTTCTCTTATTTTCCGAAGAAATCTCAAAAGCATTTTCTTCCAACCACCAGTCTTGAGCCGATTGAGGCATTTTAACTGACGCCTCTTGTGTAGGAGAGTCCATTCCCTTTAACGCATTTTTTCTATTGGTCTCAAAACTGTCAGAAAAGAAAACATTTGAAAATTCAGCTTTAGGTGTTTGCGCCACACATGTAATATACTCCTGCGAAAGCCCGTAAGACACGTTTTCAAGAGCCATCTCCTTAAACTCAGCATCTTTTGCAAACGAAAGAGACTCAGCCAAAATCGGACGATGATAATATCCCTCTACCAAAACAATTTGGTGTTCCGCCATATCAATTGTCACATTTTTCTTTAAGCGAAAACAGATTGCCAAGCGATGAAAATAAGTTGAATCTGCAAACCAGCGCCTTTTCCCCAGTCGTTTTGCCTGTTCGATCCTTGGAATCTGAACAGACTTTGTGGAAAATAATGCCAATTTATCCAACTGCCGAGCTGTTCCTTGTACATCTTGTGCTTTAATAATCTTAAAAGGCGTATGTCTGACAAGACTCTCAACAAATTCCCGCCCATAAATCTGATCTAAAATATCCAAGCGGCTGCAAAGAAAAAGTGTCAAAAATTTTTTACTCTCTCCGTTCCTCAAAAGAGCTCTCAGTTCCTTTAATTTAAGTTTTTGCCAAACATCATCAAAAACAATCGTCAATGGCAGAGTTTCTTGTCCTGTTCGACAATGAAGCTGATATTTAAGCATTTCATCCAAAAACATCTGTGTCAGAATTTTTGACGAGGTCGAATGAACAACGGAGTAAATCGTCACGGGAGAAACCATCCCCTTATCAGAAACGCCCCCTTTCCGCACATCATCAAAAGACAAGGTATTTCCGTTTGTTCTCTCCCGCGCTGCCGAACCTGAAAAAATCTCCAACCCAGAGCTAACCTGCTCAAAGACAATCCGGCGCTGTTTGGAAGACAAATTCAAAATCTGCATCAAACAAGAAACAATAAATTGATCATACCCAAACAAAACCGTTTCTTTAATCAAAGATTTTATCCAGCCGCACCAATCTATGCCGTTTGAATCAAGTGTGTGTTTAAGATTAAAAAGAAACCAATCTGTTATCAGTGCAAAACAAACTTCTTTTCCAATCCATTGCTCCAGAATACCGGCCCAACTCCCTACAGGAAAATAATCATCTTCCCCCAGAGCCCCCTCATTCAAAACATCTAAACTCTTTTGAACAAATCCGACAGGCATAGCTCCGTAATATGTCAAGAGCAAAGCTTTATCTTCTTGAGTTAAATGTTTACCCTCAACAAGCCTGTTTAAAAAATAGTCATTAGCCGATGCTTGTGAAATTTTTGAAGTCAAATAAGCCGTCAATCCCGTCAAAAACTCTTGAGCCAAAACAGTCAAATAAGTTCCAACAGCCGATTCGTCCTCTGAAATCAAATAGCCGATTATCCGCCTGAAATAAATTTCTTTAGATTGAGAAGATGACGGAAGATATTCCGCTGCCAATGGGTTCCAACGCGGATAAAACAAACCTTTTTCCGGCTCGTCCTCCAAATCCCAATTATAGCAAAAGACCTTACCCACCTTAGCCCTGTGACCGGAAGTATACTTAGCCAACAGCCCCATCATATCCACCGCTATCACGCTGGAATTATCCAAGCTCAAAATTGACGGAACAGCCACACCAGCAGTCTTACCAGCTCCTGTTTCGCCGATACACAAAACAGCTCCTGAAAAACACGACCTCAACAACCGCCCCGAAAACCGTCCCAAAGCCGCAAACTTTCCCCAAAACAAACCGATATGCTCAATATCTGCCGATTTTGCAAAATGGTAATTAAGAATATACCATAAACTAAACGAAAACTTTTCTCTGACCAAAAAATAAATTAAACAAGCGCACACCATAAAGGGAATCAAAAACGGCAGCAGTAAAACAAGGCGAAAATCCATTAACCTGAAACTTTTCAACAGAACCGCCCACCAAGAAGAATAAACCTCAAACAAATATAAAGGCGAAGAAAAAAAATTCTTAAAACTAAAATCAAAAGAACCAACGCCGGACGACGGAGAGAGAGTAAAAGAAAATTTAATGACTTGAAAACAAAAAATCGAAAGTAAAAAAGCGGCAACACACAGAACAATACTCAGAAGAAGTATTCTAAAAAAAATACGGCTCCAGCTTTTCTCCTGAGTAATCGTTATATCTTCTGCCGGCATACAGACTACCGATCCCGCCCGCCGTCACGGGCCATAACAATTCTCTCAGGCATCTCTCTTTTCTTTTGTTTTCCTTCCGTCAAACTTTCTTTCATAGCGCGTCTGGACTCCAGCTCTTTTTGTTTACGCTCCTCTATGATTTTGCGCAGCTCTTCATTATGAGACTTAACTTGAAGCTCCTGCTCATTTTTAATATTTTCCAGAATATCTTTATCTTTGGGATCTGGCTTTTTACCTTTTCCAAAAACTTTTTTGCCGGCCTTCATCAGGGTTTCAATACTGATTCCCTTATCTTTTTGAAAATCCAACACACCAAATTCTCTTCCGTTGCCCAAAAACAATTCCGTAAAATCTACTCCTTCGGCACCTGCCCTTTTTTTCTTTTTCGGCGCCAAAATACGCGCCAACTCTTCTTTTCCCGGAACACGCCCCAATGCCTGTGCAATTTGCTGCGGTGTAATAATACATTCGCTCAAATCCAACCCTGTAATATTGACCCCCGTAAAATCAACCCCCGTAAAATCGACGCCGCGCAAATCGACATCCTTTAAATCAATAGCCGCCAAATTCAACAATGTAAGGTTAATTTTCCGCAAATTCAGCTTATGCGGATAATATTTTGCCAAATATTCAATAAGAGTCTGAAGTTCTTCAATACCTATATTGTCAATCTCAATATCCAACAGAATAGCATCTTCCAAATCAGCATCTGTCAGCTTAACACCGTTCATTTTAGCTTTTGTAAAATTGGTTCGGTGCAAAACCGTTCCGGCCAAAATAGCGCCAGTCAAATCCGCGCCGGATAAATCGGCATCACTCAAATTGGCCCCTGAAAAATCCACTCCGCGCAAATTAGAACCGGAAAAATCGACGCCTGTCAAATTGGCCACGGAAAAATTAGCCTCATGCAAATCTTCATTGGCAAATTTTCCGTTTTCAAGATTCTTTCCAACGAACTTGACTGTTTGATCATCAAAAGGAACTTTTGGATCATTCTGAAGCGAAACCATTGACCATTCTGTCCCGACGGAAGACGCCTGCCGCATGCTTTTCCGCAAAGAGTCCTGTTCCGCCTTAAGACGTTCTCTGATACCGTCAAGTTTATTATCTTCAGCCATTCGCGTTCCCTTCAATTACAAACGTTTTAATCAGGATAGCGCATTTTTTGGAATTTGACAAATATATTTTATCTCAACAGACAATCAAATCCAGAATCGATAACCGCCTGACACAAACTACCCAATTTTTCAGCCTCGGGTTTAACAAGCAGTCTATGATACAGCGTTCCGTTAACCACCGCTTCCTCAATAAAAATATCATATCCGTTCAAAGCAGAAACATTCGTCAAAATTTCTTTTTGATCGGCAATAGCATTATCCATATCCGTATAAGCCCCCAATTGTATCATCGAATGTTTATCCGCCTGAACAACCGGTGCAGAAATTTGAACTGGCAAAGATTTTAACGTCTGTTTAACTGCAGCTTTCGACGCCGGCTTAACAGGAGACTGAGCTTTCTCCGGACCATCAATCAATTCCTCAAGCCAATTATCTTTATGCGCCCAAGCATTACCGCCGTCATCCCAGCGCGGAGCTTCTTTAACCGCTGAAAGCATCGTGACCAAATCTTTATTAAAGGCTGTTTTCAAGGAAACTTCAATATCCTTGATTCGACCTTTGAGCATAGTCTTGTCAAAGGGAGACAATCCCGCCTGATAATACAAATTCCTCAATGCCGCCGCACGTTCGGCCAAAATCTGCGCCTCACGCTGTTCATAAGCTACAACTTCCGTCCGCTTATTCAGCAAATCGACTTTTTCATAATCCGGCAGTGATTTTTTCTTCTCCATCTGACGCACAACTTCTTTAGCAGCCCCAAGCTTATAGCGGTTATCATCATAATCATAAGTCGCCTTTTCAACCAATCTGTAAGAAACCTCAACCTGCGTCATAACCAAAGCGGCCAATTCATCAAAAACTTTTTGTTTGAGTATATCTTTTGATGGATTCGATTGAAATTCTTCAACCGCAGCAATCAAATTCATCGTCACGCGTTTGGCTTTATTAAACAGTTCCGCCTCATAACGAGTATCCTCGATCTCAAGGCCGTTAATATCCAGCCGCGCAACAGGCGGATAATCGACAAAAGCCTGCCGCCGCGCCTTAGCCGCATTAAAAGCCCCGAGCTTTTCTTTAGCTAAAACAAACTCACGGCGGTTGCTGATGGCGGAATCCTGAAAAATATCCGGCGTATAGCGTTTATCAAAATCATCTAATTCATAAAACCGCTTGCCTTCCAAACGCAAATCTTTATCAGTCGACCTAATCAACTGTGTATATTCCGAACGCGTATAAACGAGCTGATTTTTAAGTTCGGCCAAATTATTGAGCGCAACCTCCAAACCCTTGCGGTAATTAATCTCAGGCTCGGTCAAATCTCCGGTTTCGTTTTTGGCGTTCAACTTGCTTAATACTTTCCCTTGAGAAGCCATAATCCGGTCAATTTCTTTAATTTCTTTTTCGGCAAAAATTTCTTCCCTATGCAATTTAATAGCCGCGACGCTCAAATTCTGCGCAGATTTGGCATACAAAGCATTTTCGATATATTTCTGATTATCCGTCAACACGCTCATCGCATAAATATCGGCAAAATCCATAGCTCTGGCCGCATTATAAAGCTTGTCCCCGCTCTGACCGGCATCAAGGATTCCCCGCGCGATTTCTTTTGGATTCTCATTGCCGTCATAAATCTTTTTCAGCATATTTTGAGCCGTTGCATCAGCATTATACTTTGCCGCCCGCGCCATAGAGGTATAAACGTTGACCTTATCGGGAAGAGCCTCCGGCGCATCGGCAAAAACCAAATCATTGGTCTGAAGCGCGAGTCCCAAAGATTTCTTTTCGGCCGAACAAGCCGCCAAAAGCCCCATTCCGCCTAAAACAATCAATCCATAAGCCAGCCGTTTCATCATTGGAGTCCCTCTTTGTTTGTAACAAAATGTAACAAGAATTTAAAAGCTTTTTACCAAAATAATTGGTATATGTAAACCAAAATAAGAATTCTACAAACAAACAAAAGGAAAAAAATGATGAATAATCCGATTAAAGTAGCCGTTATCGGCGCCGGCATGATGGGGAAAAACCACTTAAGGACATACAAAAACCTCAACGGGTTTGAGCTTGTGGGAGTTTATGATATTTTCCCCGAAGCCGCTCAAAAAGCCGCAGAAATGTTCGGTATCAAAGCTTTTGCCTCGTTGGAAGAAGTCGCCGCCGCTGTTGACGCGGTCAGTGTTGTGACAACATCTGTCACCCATGCCGAAGTCGGAGAATTTTTCTTAAACAAAGGCATCCATTGTTTGATTGAAAAACCCTTGGCCGCCACCGAAGACGAATGTCTGCGTCTGATTAACGCCGCCAAGAAGAACAATGTCACTTTGCTTGTCGGTCATATTGAACAGTTCAATCCGGCCGTTGAGCAAATGCACAAAATCCTGAGCGACACCAGCCATATATGCGCGCTCGAAGCTCGTCGTATGTCGGCGGCTTCCGGTCGCATTACCGATGTTGATGTCGCCATGGATTTGATGATTCACGATGCCGAGGTTGTCCTTTCTTTAGTCAAATCTCCGGTTGCGAACGTTCACGCCTCGGCTGTCCGCACAGCCAAGTCACCCGCAGGCAAAGACTATATCACGGCTTTGATTGAGTTCAAAAACGGTGTCACCGCAACCTTAACCGCCTCCAGAATAACCCAAGCTCGTGTCCGCACGCTGAATGTGACAACCGATGACAATTACATTGATATGGATTTCATCAATCAAAGCATTGCCGTTCATTCTCAAGGGCGCATGCACGGCGTCAATGCCGAAAACCTGCCCGAAAATATGCGTTACGGCCTCAAAGGTAGCGTCGAAAACTTGTTTATTATGCAAGCACAGCCTTTGGCTTCCGAGCTCACGCATTTCGGCAACTGCATCAACGGTAAAGAAACACCGCGTATCACGGGCGAACAGGCGCTTGAAGCTCTCAAAGTCATTTGGAAAGTTCAAAACGCGCTCAATTTCGGTAAAGCCTCTACCGCCGCGGCCGAATAAAAAACTTGCCAAATTTTCAATTTCGGGGCATAAAAGCTGTGTCCCGAAATTGTTTTTTTTAAAAAAAGGATAATCCATGCGTTACAAATTGACTGTTGAATATGACGGAACAAACATCCTTGGCTGGCAGCGCCAGCTGGACGGCCCGTCCGCACAGGAATATCTCGAAAAAGTTTTGGAGCTTTTGTCGGGCGCTCATTCCGAAGTCGCCGCCGCCGGACGGACAGACGCCGGAGTCCATGCTCTAGGCCAAGTTGCGCACATTGATTTTGAAACATCTATGGAACCATGGAAAATCCGCGAAGCTTTTAATGCCAATCTGCGTCAACTTAATGCACCGGTTGCCGTGGTTGAGGTCGAACCGGTTGATTCTGACTTTCATGCGCGTTTCTCCGCCAAAGGCCGCGGCTATATCTACCGAATTCTCAACCGCCGTGCCTCCTCGATTCTAAGAGAAAACCGCGTTTGGTGGGTTCCGGTGCCCTTAGATGTGGAGGCCATGCGTCAAGGCGCCGCATTTTTGCTCGGGCATCATGACTTTACATCATTCCGCGCCTCGGCCTGTCAGGCAAAATCCCCTATCAAAACATTAGACAAGCTTGATATTTCAACAAACGGCGATGAAATTATTTTTACCGTTGAGGCTCGGTCTTTTCTGCATCATCAAGTCAGGAACATGGTCGGCACACTCAAAATGGTCGGCGAAGGGAAACTCCTCCCCAAAGACATCAAAACGATTCTCGAGGCCAAAGACCGCACCAAAGCCGGAATCACAGCCCCAGCTTGCGGCCTTTATCTTGCAAAAGTCATGTATTAGCCCCTAAGGAATCGTTTTAGCTGTAGAAACGGGCATCGTCGGATTAATTGTCGTCACAAATTTAGCTTCCGAAAAATTCTCAACTCCAGTAATTCAAAAAGAATTAGTTGATTTCTGTTATAAATCTTATCTCCGAAAGATTTTCTATTCCATTGACATCATTTCGTCCTGTTCCCCATATACATCCCCAATATCCTTCATGGGGATTTTCGGGATCAAGGCCGCTTGACTGAAATCTTAAATCATCAAGAGCTAAAATTATGACATCTTTTTTATCTTCAGAAACGTATCCGATTATGCCAACCGGCTTTTTATTTCCTGTATAATTCTCTGCTTCTTCCCAAGTTTTATCTTCATACATAACATTTCCCACTTGAGGTTCGTTACCGTTTCCATTGAAAACAGATTTTAAAGCCAATGCTGCACGGATGCCTGAGTCAGAATCACTTTTGTTTCTGGAGTATTCTCTGTAGCCGGTGGAAGCATTGAACATCCATGGATAGCACCGGCTTTCTTCAGAAGATGTCCAATAAAAGTTACCAGTCATCAATTGACCTGCCTTCACACCCTTTTCTTTTAATAAAAGTAAAGCATTATTAATTTTATTCTTAGTATTTCCAACTGCTCCACTTGCCCCGTATCCGCTGGTTATTTGAGAAATGTCTGTTCCATAGAAATCCATCCATTCTCCAAGAGATGGAAGATACCATTTGCCTTGGCCGAAATCTCCTGTCTTGTCGCCAACATAAAATTGTGCGGCGGCATAGGCGGCTTTCCCGTTGTTTCCAAATTCTTCAACAATCGCTTTGGTATTTCTTTCTCCTTGGTATAGCGGTTGTTGATGCAGAATTGTGTCGGAGGGTAATTCTGTTCCCTTTTCAAATCCTATAATAGAGTATACATTCTCTGGAGAAGATTCTATATTTAAATTATCAATTTGAGTTTTATTGCTAACTGTTATTATTCCAGCTATGTTGCCATATTGGTTTTGATTATTTAAGTTCAGATTTATATTCTTAATATGGCAAGCATCTTTTGTCCATATACCAACCATCATGGTCGGGCTGTTTCCATTAATATTAATATTTGTGTTTTCTATATTACAGGCACCAAAAACTTTTATTCCGTATAATTTATCACCACTGCTGTTTTGAAAAATTTCAAGATTGTTAGCCGTTAATCCGTTTCTGGCATAAATAGCTTCTGATCCGCAAATAAAATCTGAAGCTAGCTCAAGTTTCAAATCTTCCAATGTTAAGTCTTTGCCATAGGAATAAAGACTTCTAGTAGTAAGCTTATGACCGCCGCATCCGTTGAGAACAATATCATTTTTTGAAATTTCTAATCCTGTGTTAAAAGTAATATTTTCTGCCAAACCTATTTTTGCATTATTCTGTAAAAGATTTTTAAATTCTGCCAGCGATATCTTTTTCTTAACCTTGACAAAGCCTTGCTCGGCTACAAGCCTGTCGCAAAGTGTATCGCCGCAATAAACCGTTTCGGTGTTTTTGATATCAAACGGACAGGGTAAAATATCTCGTCCGGCACATTCTTCAACTGAATGGTCATACCCCAATTCTTCACAACTCGGACGCTGCAAACAATCGGTTGAAGCGTAAGTATTTGAAATGACAGAAAAATAAAAAAGGATAAAAAGAAGCTGTTTCATAAGATAAACCCCGTGGTTGACACATTGTTTCTAGCGTTTAAACCAACGTTTAAACGCTCTAGTCATTTCCAAGAGATTTTAAAAAATACACTTTTTAAGCGAACTGTCAACATATTGAAAAATAACGAAAAATTAAAATTATTGCTTTTTTAATAATTGGCTGATATACTCAAACCAATAGAGCGTTTAAACGTTGGTTTAAACGCTCTATTGGTTCTATGGATAAATAAAATTATCTTCCACCGCGCGAAACCAAATCACGCCATTGCGACAGCCGAACAGCATCCATACAATCTTGTTTAACGGTTTCTTTTTTAAATAAAACAGCGCGACTTCCTAAATCTTTTGCGGTCATTACATTTTGTATTTTGTCATCAACGAACAAAATTTCATTCGGCCGAACGCCCAAACGCTCCAAAACTTTCCGGTAAATATCCGGTTGAGGTTTTAAGGCTTTCAGCTCATACGAGGTAAAAACATATTCCGATTTAATGTTGTTCAATTTTGTATCAGCCAGCATCGGAAGCGCATTAGAGAGAATCCCGTTTTTGATGCAGTGTTTTTCAAGCTCCGACATAGTTTCGAGCGTTTCCGCAAACGGCTCCCCAACACCAGCATGCAGCACCTTATTAATCTCGGCTTGATAAGACAGCTTATATTCAACCCCGTATGTTTGGCACAAATTTTTGCAAAAAGTCTCGGTATCAATCTCGCCTTTCATATAAGACCTTAAATCAAAAGGCTTGTCCTTTTTTTCGCGCCACAAAGCCAAATCCTGCGTATTTTCTCCAAGCCAAATCTTAAGAGGCTCTGTCCGATACGGATAAATCGTCTGTCCGACATCCCAAATGCAAAATTTAAGCGCTATATTTTATACTCCTCAAAAACATCATAAAAAAATTATAATTTATTTGCATTAAAAATCAAGGAGATATAAATTGCCTTTTGTTCATTTTCTCAAGGGAGGCAACAAAATGAAAGTTTCAAACCCAATTGATATGCAAAACAACGACATTTCTTTTCAAACAGACGATGACCGGCGTTTCAGACTGCGCGCAGCCGCCATCATCATCGAAAACGGCGAAGTTCTTTTTGCAACAAACACCGCCGAAAAATATTACTACTCTATCGGCGGCGCCATAGAACTCGGCGAAACAGCCGAACACGCCGTCTGCCGTGAGGTTTTGGAGGAGACAGGCGTTCCTTACGAAATCGACCGCCTTGTTTTTATTCAAGAGCTATTCTTCAAACGCAATGACGGCATGCTCAAAGGCCTGAACTGCCACGAAATCACCTTTTTCTTCCTGATGAAACCCCGCGGCAGCCAAAAACTAAACAGCCACAGCAAAACCTGCAACAACACTTTAGATGAACAAATGTGCTGGCTGCCGATTGACAAACTCTCCGAATACGAGGCTTACCCGACATTTTTCAGAGAAGAGCTCAAGCATCTGCCCTCATCCGTTAAACATATCGTCACAAAACAATAATTGACAACACCTCAAAAACAGAATAACTTACTAATATCGTTTATTATTATTTTGTTTAACTTAAAAAAGACCTCGTTATGATGACGTTTTGGGGATTATTGTTTTTACTCCTGATAGCTTTTCCTCTGGCTTTGAGTGCTGCTATCGGTCTGACGGAAAATGGTTTCAGGGATTATCTGGCATCTTCCTGGCTGTTTGGTCTGGTCATGCTGTGTTTCACCGTTCTGGTGTTAATGTTGGCTTATCCGGCTGAACTTTCCCGTTTTTGGTGGCTTTTTGCTATCGATGCCTGCTGGATTATTATCAAAGCAGTATGGCGCCGAATACAATTTGGCGAATGGCTGTAAAAAAAGAGAAGCTTAAAAGCTTCTCTTTTTTCTATTCCTCTTTATCCAAAATAGCTTCCGCCACATGGATATCTTTGCCTTCTGGAAGAACAAACCTCACCTCGCCATCAGCCTCAGGATATTGATCCGCAAACAAGGCCACTGCATAAAGGACAGCCTGCATGACATCCCTCCGGGACAGCGGTGCAAAATCTATTGCTTCCATTTCGGGAATGACAATTGTCTTCAGCCCATGATCATAAGATGAAATCAATGCAGCTTTTACAGCTTTAGAAATCATCGATAGTTTTGAAAACCGCACCCCGCCGACAAGTATGGCATGAGCCAACCTTACGCCGTTCGATTCGGGCGGTGTCAGCAAAACATATCCGTAAGGAAAGTCGTTTTCTTTGGCCAGTTCCGCAAACTCCAGCACACCATGCCTCATTCCGGCCTGTTCAACGGCTGTTGCATACAGAAACGATGGCTTACTTTGACATTCCGGCACAAAAAGGACATCTGCCTTTTCTGCAGCCCAATTGCCGTTTTTGACGACAATTTTGATTTTTCCGATTTTTTTTTCTTTCATATAAATATCCGCCACGCAGCATAATTGCCGATACACGTAGCCTTTTAAATAAGTTACATAATAATTTTAGATAAACTCGACATTATCAGGTGTTGGCGCACAATGCAAGATTTATTTTCAACGTCCGCCCTTATCTTTTTGAACGACGGAAAGTGCACTTTTTCTTTCCCGATAATCTTTAATTTTTTCCCGAAGTTTTTCTGCTCCGAATTCAGCGCTGTGCGATTCCAACCTGTCAATCATATAGCTTGTCGGCGTCGGACCGGAAAATCCCTTAGGAACAAACATTTTGTCTTCAATAATCTTCTGTGCTTGAGCAATTGTATCAGTTTTCGGCATTTTTTCCGTTTGAGCATAAAACGCCGCCATTCCTCTGGCATAAGCATTTTGTTTATCCAACGCTTGCGGAAAATCTTTCGTCTGATACATCTGCGCCACAGTCAAAAGCATCTGCTCATCAGCCTTATCAAAAACAAGTTTGTCAAAAGCCGCATCTTTCTGAACAAAAAGGTTAAAAAGCTCATGATTACCATTATTCAAACTCTGTTGAGCCCAAACGTGCGTGCGGTAAAAGGCATCTTCCTGATTCTTCGACCATGGCCACTTTTCCCAGCCAAACCGCTTCATAACGGGCAAATGCGGTGTCATCGCGTCAAAAATCTGACGCGCAGTCTCTGTCTGGTTTTTAGAAACAGCCTCATCAAGCAAAAAGCGCCCGTCATTATCTTCAAACATCAAATCAGCCTCTGACAAGTCTGGCGTATTCAGCCGCCCCTCTGCCAAAGCTTTTTTATTTTCCTCAAACCCCTCCAAGACCTCTTTCCGCTCTGTTCGATAAGCCTCGCCATACTGATGCCCTTTGTCGACAGCTTCCGTAATTAAAGCCTGTTTTTCCGGATTTTTGGTAATTGCCGCCTGAATAAGCTGTTCAGGATTTTCAATCAATTTATCTGAACAAACTGCCTCGGCAAAAACAGCCTTAAAAATATCCTCTTCTTTTTGTCCGGCAGCGGACTTGGTCTCTCTGTCGCGCCAATAAGCGCCGTTATGCTCTTTTGAAGCAGCATACCCGATACGAAAAACCAAAAAGACCTGTGCATTTTCTGACAAATCAACACAAAGCGCCTCGTTGGTATCAGGTGCGTTCTGATGAATATAATGTCGAAAAGAACCTTCAAAAGTTTCCCTGCGAGGCATTTCTTCATCTGCCGTGCTCAAACGAATCAAATTGGTCGATAAAAACGACCTCTCGCCCATATTGGCGTCAATATTATTATGTTGCGCAACAACCACCTGTCGATGAATAAACTTGCGTTCATCGCCCAAATATCCCAAATCAAGCATCAATTTACCCAGTTGATTATCCATTGCATTTTGAATATCGCTTCCGTAGCAATGTGTCACGACTGTCAAGCGGCGCAGCTGATGAGCCGCACGCATAGCCGATATTCGATGCAAATCGCCGTTTTCATCTTTGGTCGAAACCAACGGCGCAACAAAACGATCAAATACCTGCTGCGCTCGGATAACCGTGGGCGCCGCCGACGTCAGCCCGTTGTCATAATACATAGAGCAAATCTGAAACTCATCAATTTTATCCGATGGAAGCATATTTTCAACAACTTTGCACATTCCGTTGGCCGCTTTAGCATCATGAGTCGCGCTTCCAGGAAGAATCAAAATCGTCTTCTTATCACCCGAAAAGCTCAAACTTCCGTCGTCTTCCCGCCAATGATGCGGAGAATTCTTGTCCCGAACGCCAAGCCCGAATCTTGAAAGAGCTTCAACATTCATCGGTTCATCAACATCATACCAATCGCTCATCAGAAAATGCCTCCGTCAAAATCAATATGTGTCATAGAATACCACTTTTTGACAATTTTGTCCATAAATATTTTTACTTTACAAAAGCCGGCAAAATTCCTAATATTCTGAATATTAACTAAAAACAAAAGGCACCATATGCACTATCTGATTGACCTCGACAACACACTGTTAGACACGTTTTTTCAAGACAAAGACGGTAAGCTTCAGTTCTATTGGACACAAAATTTCGAGCAGAATTTCGGCCAATCTCCCGAGATTCTGAACAAACTCTTTACCAAAGAGTTTTCAAAACAAATGCAAACAAAAACGAACCTCTCGCCGGAGATTGAAGTTTTTTTGAAAGAAAATAACCTGCCGCTAACCACTGACCAATTTTTAAACTACTGGCTTTCCAGAGATGCTAACATTCGGCCTGATGTTTATGACTGGATAAAAAGCAAAAAACAAGAAGGCCACCACATGCACATTGCCTCAAACCAGCCGCATGTGCGCATGGACTACCTGCTGGAGCGCTTTCCGGACTGGAACAAAACTTTTGAACATGTCTTTACCTCGGCGCGCTTAGGCGTGGCCAAGCCGGAAGCCTTGTTTTTTCAAAAAATTCAAAAAACATTGAAAGTTCCTTTTGAAGAAATCTGCCTGATTGACGACGACCCAACCAATATCCCTACCGTCAAAAAACTGAATATGCCGGCCGTTCTCTACACCGATTTTGAAGACTTAAACACTGCCCCGACCAAACCCAAAAAGAGCTTTTTATCCAAAGGACAAAATTCAAAATAGAGGAACATACATAATGGAAATACGCCGAGCTGAAACCGAAGATGCTGAACAAATTGAACAAATCCACGTAGATGCTTACCAGACTAACTACCGCGGTTATATGCCCGATAAGTTCCTTGATAATTTTACCCTGACGTCCGAAAGAATAGCCCGCACAAAAATGTCGCTGGACAAAGCGGAATTTTGGATTGCCGCCGATAGTAGCAAAATTTTCGGTTTTGCCGTCCTCAATTTTTCAGACACTGACACTTTTGAAATCAAAGCCTTATACATCGCCCCTCAACACCAAAAGCAAGGCATTGGCTCACTGTTGGTCAACACACTCTGCCATGACAAGAAAAAGCTCGGATTCAAGAAATGTGTTGTCTGGACGCTCAAATCAGGCCCGTCTCTCGGATTTTACGAAAAATGCGGTTTCTCAAAAACCTCATCTGAAAAGCTTTGGAAATACGACCTGCCGATTGTGATGTTTGAAAAATTCTTATAAAAAAGTGCCTGCTTAACACAAGCAGACACTCTTTTCATCATTCTTTAGCGTTGCACACCTTCCGAACCGTCTTCGGCAAAAGCCAAAGACTGAATTACAGACATCGGCACAAGGCAATAATCCCCCTTAATCCGATGCTTCAGCGCACAAGCCGCCGTTGACAATTCAGCGCACTCACAAACAGTCAGTCTTTTGAGCAAACTGTCGATTAACACCGCGCAAAAAGCATCTCCGGCACCAGGAAGCTCAATAGCATCATCAATCGAATACTGTTTGGTCAGCCAGACCCCCGTCTCATTGTGCTGCAAAATCCCCTGAACTGCGCGTCCTTGAGGTGTCTTTTGCCGCACGACGCTTGCCAAACACTCGCAATTCGGATACTTGCCAAACAAATAAGCAGCCAGCTCAGCATAGCGCTCTATGTTCATCAGATCCTTAACCGGCTTGTCATATCCCAACACAGCCGCCTCATCTTCATTGATGATCACGACATTGGCATACTTCAAAAGCCCGCTCATCACGGCTCTTGCCTGCTCCATAGGCCACAAACTTTTACGATAATTAATATCGCAAGAGATTGTTATCCCTTTCAGATGAGCAATCCGGCAAGCCTGTTGGCACAATTTGGCCGTTTCCTCGGACAAAGCCGCCGTAATCCCAGAAAAATGGAACCAATCGGCATCTTTAAAGATATCGCCCCAGTCAAAGTCTCCTATTCTGGCCGTGGCGATGGCACTGCCTTTGCGGTCATAAACACACGTGCTTGTCATCGGCATAAGACCGCGCTCCAGATAATAAAGCCCCAGTCTGTCGCCGCCCCAAACAACTTTTGACGTATCGACACCATAAGCCCGCAGAGAAGAACAAGCCTTTTGCGCAATCGGATTATTCGGCAGCTTGGTCACATAAACCGAATGATTTCCGTAAAGCGCCAAAGCAACAGCCACATTAGCCTCGCTTCCGCCAAACATCGCCTGATAGTCATTTGTTTGAGAAAACAACAAATCCCCATGCGGAGAAAGTTTCAGCATAATTTCGCCGAAAGTCACAATTTTTTTCATAATTCGATAAATTTAAGATAAATAATACATAGTGATTTTTTCTATATAATCCTCAAACCGCCTTTTGTCCAGAATAAAAAAATTCCATCGTTAAAAATGAATGGAATATTTAAGAAAATTATGTTACAATTCAGTTAAGAAAGCTTTATAAAAGGGACTTTAACCGATGGACAAAACGCTTAACCTCAAAACAACGGAATCCGTCCTTAAATCACTTTCGACGGAAGAAAAATCAGCCTATTTATCCCAACTCGCCCCTACCGAAACAGCGCAATTTGAAGGACAAACCATCGGTCAGCGTCTGTTTGCAGAAATCTCGAACGTCAATGATAAATGGCACACAAACGCCACCGGAAAAACATTGGAAGAATTCGTTGCTGAGCACAATCGCGCCCGAGACAATCTCCTCAAATCAATTGTCGGAGAAGATTATTTTCCAGCATATCAAGCCGAACTTGAATCTTTAAGAAAAAAACGCTCACTTGAAATTATGAACAAAACCAAACACTTATATCATTTCAGCCAAACACCGCCGGAAAAATTCGGCTCACAACTCACTCCGGCGCCGCAAACAAAAGAAAACGCCTTATATGAAAAAAGCCGTATCCCGTTGAGTTATGCCACAGCAGATGAAGGCTCCCTCTATATCCTGAAACCCGCTTCAAACAAAACTGATGACTATGAAGGCATACATCTTCACACAGATGAAAAAATTGCAGTCATCAGCGGGCATGAGCCTAAAGAATTTTTAGAAAAACAAAACTTTTCTTATCAATATGAAGTCAACAAAAAGGACTTCAAACCCAATATCTCTTTGGACGGACGCTTTACAGGCGAATACGAATCCGATAAACCTGCCGACATTTTGGACATCAAAGGACCTTATTCTATAACAGATATGACCGCACCCAAAGACAAAGGCGGCTTTGATATTCCGGTTTATTTTATCCCAAACAAAGATGACAAAGCCTCTTTGCAAAAAAAAATCAATCAATTGAGGGGCTTAGGCGCCTCCAAACGCGCGGCTATGGCGCAAATATCCGAGCAATATCCAGAAAAATTCATCAGTTTCAACCGTAATAAAGAACTGGTTGAATACGCCAAACAGCTTGACCTCAAACGTCAAAAAGAGGATCGGCTCAAAGAGATTGAAACCGCCCGCAAACTCAATAAAGAAGCTCTTATTGAAGCGCGTCGACGCAGGCTGGCGCTCAAAGAAGCCAATAAAATTATGATAAAACGAGGCTTCCAAAACCCCAAAAATCAAAAAGCCGCCCAAAAACACGCCGACAAAAAAGAGCGCAAAACAGGCAAACCCCTAACCCAAAAAGATATCAAAATCCTAAAGCTCAAAGCAACATCAAAAAAGAGATAAAAACAAACCAACTCCTCGTTGGTTCGAGCGGTCTTATTCTCACCATAAAAAATCTCCCACAAAGGGGAGATTTTTTATGGTGGGCTCAGATGGACTACTCTGCGCTCCGCTTGAGTTGCACGGGCGCTCATCGGCTTTGCCGAGCGCGATACCCCCGTATCGCTTTCGCTGGTAGTCAAACCAACTCCTCGTTGGTTCGAGCGGTCTTATTCTCACCATAAAAAATCTCCCACAAAGGGGAGATTTTTTATGG
>CAKQRQ010000015.1 GCA_934271465.1 uncultured Alphaproteobacteria bacterium
ACACACACACACACACACACACACACACACACATTTAAACCTTGCTGAGCAAGATTTAAACAAGAGCACAGTTTTTGACAAATCCCAAAGGGAGCAAAATCCCTTTGGGATTTTTTGTGCATCATTTTAACAAACAGATAAGGGAGAAGGAATATGAATAAGGAACTTGAGCAAATTAAGGAACGCATTGAGAAAGAGGGTTTATCTGGAGCTTATACACCGATATTTAATATACTTCAGAAAGATAAATCTCCAGAGCTTAGAAAAGATGCCTTTGAAACGATGAAAGTTGCTCTGCAGTCGGATAAGAATGATGGGAGTAGCTTGGGAATGGCTTATTGGGTTATGGGGAAAATTGTTGTTGCAAATCCAGAGCTTGGAAAAGATGTCGTTGAGATGATGAAAGTTGCTCTGCAGTCGGATAAAAATGATGTCTTGAGAAGTGCTTATTGGGTTATGGAGGAAATTATTGTTGCAAATCCAGAGCTTGGAAAAGATGTCTTTGAGACGATGAAAGTTGCTCTGCAGTCGGATAAGAATGATGGGAGTAGCTTGGGAATGGCTTATTGGGGTATGGGGAAAATTATTGTTGCAAATCCAGAGCTTGGAAAAGATGTCTTTGAGATGATGAAAGATACTCTGCAGTCGGATAAAAATGATGTGAATAGCTTGGGATCTGCTTATAATCTTATGGGAAAAATTGTTGATGCAAATCCAGAGCTTAGAAAAGATGTCTTTGAGGCGATGAAAGTTGCTCTTCAGTCGGATAAAAATGATAGTGATAGTTTAGGAGCGGCTTATGATGCTATGGAGAGAATTGTAACAACAAATCCCGATCTTGACAAAGATGTCTTTGAAACGATGAAAGCTACTCTGCAGTCGGATAAAAATAATTGGATTAGTTTGGGAGCGGCTTATGATGCTATGGAGAGAATTGTAACAACAAATCCCGATCTTGACAAAGATGTTTTTGAGACGATGAAAGTTGCTCTGCAGTCGGATAAAAATAAGGGGGGGCATTTAGGAGATGCTTATGGGGTTATGGAGGAAATTATTGTTGCAAATCCCGAGTTAAGAAAAGATGTCTTTGAGACGATGAAAGAAACTCTTCAGTCAGATAAAAATGATTGGCGTAGTTTGGAAAAATTTGGTGATATTATGAGTCAGATTTCACTCAAAAATCCAGAGCTTGGAAAAGACATTTTGGAAACAATGAAAGCTGCTCTGCAGTCGGATAAAAATAGCAGAAGGAGTTTGGAACTAGCATATTCGGTTATGAGTAACATTGGGAACACAAATCCAGAGTTAAGAAAAGACATCTTGGAAACGGTAAAAGTTGCTCTACAATCGGATAAAAATGACTACAATACGTTGAAGCAAGCTGATTCAATTATGAGGTGGAGTCTCAAGACAAATCCGGAAGATGTTTTGGAAACACTGAAAATTGCGATGCAGTCGAATAAAGATGGCTATGTTTTGGAATACGCTTATGATGTTATGGATGACATTGTGTGTAAAAATCCAGAGTTAAGCAAAGATGTTTTAGAAACGATAAAAGTAAATCAAGGTAAAGGTTACTCGATTATGGAGACAATTTTGGACATGCATCCGGAGTTTGGAAAAGATGTTTGGAAAGTGGTAAAAATTAAAATGCAGTCGGATGGAAATAGTGCGTCTTCTTTTGAGGAAGCTTATAGGGTTATGGGGAAAATTTTGGGCACGAATCCCGAACTTGGACAAGATATGTGGAAGACAACGAAAGTCTCTTTGCAGTCGGATGAACATCATTGGATGAGTCTTCAGAAAGCTTATAATCTTATGGGGAAAATTTTGAATACAAATCCAGAGCTTGGAAAAGATATGTGGGAGACAATGAAAGGTTCTTTGCAGTCGGATAAAAATGATGCAAATAGCTTTGAGAGTGCCTATAGAACTATGGAAATAATTTTGTACACGAATCCCGAACTTGGGCAAGATATTGGACAAGATATGTGGAAGACAATGAAAGGCGTTTTGCTGTCGGGTAAAGTTAGTGGAAGTGGTTTTGGCGGAGCATATTCGGTTATGAGAGAAATTAGAAACGCGAATCCGGAACTTGGAAAAGATATGTTGGAAACAATGAAAGTTTCTTTGTATCCAGATTATTGTGACGTGAAGACTTTGCGAAATGTTTATGGGATTATGGGGAAAATTTTGGATACAAATCCCGAACTTGGAAAGGATGTTTTGAAGACAATGACAGACTCTGTATTGTCGAATCAAAATAACGGGGATAGTTTGGTTGAAGCATATTCGGTTATGGAGAAAATTTTGGATAGGAATCCCGAGCTTGGAAAGAAGGTGTTTGAAGTTCTTGAAGATGGATTGTACGATGGTGGTTCGAGAAATGAATATCAAGAATATTTTGACGGAAAAGCGACAGATAAAGGTTTTTCAATGTTAGTAAATATTGTCAATCGTTCTCCTGATTTGATAGGTCGTTTTCAAGGCAGGGTAAGGGCTGCTGCACAAAGCGGTAATAAATATGCCGCAAAACATCTTGCGTGTTTAAGATCTATGACAGCGGACAAAAAAAGTGTTGCTTTGCGTATTGCTGCTCTGGGAGCACGCCGAGATGAAATCAGCGGAGTGGTTGTGGCTGATAAGATTGCAGAAAAGCGTCGGACAGGGGAAATTAAAGAACCTATAACACGCAGTAAAGGCAAAGAGCTTTCTTTAGCCATTCAAGAGCAAATTAAAGCAGCTAAAGAAAACAGAAAGTAATTAAGTGGTGATGATAAAAGACCGGAGTTCAAAACAAGGACTCCGGTTTTTTGGTCTTGCATTTGGAAAAAATAGGCTTATTTTAAATATAGTTTTTTTATTTTCAAAAGGAGAAATGACGATGTTTTTGGAAGCAGGGCTGTTGACGCGCCGGTCGGTGCGCCAGTTTGAAAAAGGACGGACAATTCCACATCAGGATATTGAAGATTTGCTTAAGATTGCCATGTATGCGCCGTCGGGTTATAACAAACAGCCGTGGGAATTTGTCGTTGTGGAAGATGAAACTCTTAAAGAGCAAATTACGCAGATTCATCCGCATGCCTCTTTTTTGAAAGATGCCTCTGCGGCGATTGTGGTTTGCGGCAATACCGAGGAGCAGCTGGATGAAAACTTTTGGCTGTTGGATACGTCCGCTGCGGCCGAGAATCTGCTTTTGGCCATTCACGGCAAAGGTCTTGGCGGGTGCTGGTGCGCGGTTTATCCGTATGAAAAGCGCATGAAAGAATTTCAGGAGATTTTGAACCTGCCGGAACATATCAAACCCAATGCGATGATTGTGCTGGGATATCCGGCAAAAATTCCTGTTCAGCCGAAGGATCGCTTTAAGCCCGAAAAAATTCACTATAATCGGTGGTAGATTATTTTTGTCGACAGGCGCTCATCAAATCGATCGCCATTCGGGTTCAGAGCGAACTTGGGAAAGGCTCTGTGGTTGAAATCCTGCTGCCAATGTAATTTCATCAAAAAACTTCCTGTTTGGGCTCAAACAGGAAGTTTTTTGAGGCAAATAGTCTGTTCTAGACTGTAACGAGGCCTCGCGCGAGGGCATAGATTGCTGCAATGGCAATAATGACCAGAAGCACTGCAAACAGGCACTCAGGCTTTGTCATCGCCTTTTCTTTTGGGGCGTTTTCTTTGCGGGCAACCACAAAGACCGGAATGCCAAGGGCGATGATAATAACCGCCAACATCAGGTATTGCAAACCGGCGGCATAGATCAGCCACAAGGCATAAACTGTGCCCAAAATCGACGTAATCAGCGCGCCCGAACGCTTGTAAATTAATGTGGATGGATATTCGCCGTCTTCGCACATTTTCCAAAGATAAGCACAGGACGCAAAATAGGCCGGCAAGACCATCACGCTGGTGATAGAGAGCATGGTGTTCCAGGCATTGTTTGAAAAATAAACCAACAGTAAAAACAGCTGCATGGCAATGGACGTGACGACAAGCGATACTGATGGCGCACCGTTTTTGTTCTCGGCAGCAAAGGCTTTGGGAAATGTGCCGTCTTCAGCTGCAGCCTGTGGAATTTGCGCCGTGACCAAAGTCCACGCCAACCAGCTTGTCAAAACCGAGATAACCAGTCCAATGTTCATAACCCAAGCACCCCAGCGTCCGACGGCGTGTTCCAAAATGCCTGCGGTGGACGGATTGGCTACGGCTTCAAGCTCGGGCTGCGACATATAGCCGAACGGCAAAATGGACAGCAAAATATAGATAATCAGGCAGCTTAAAAAGCCTAAAATGGTCGCAGGGCCGATAATTGACGGAGATTTGGCGCGTCCGGACATCACAACGGCGCCTTCAATGCCGATAAACGCCCACAATGTGACCAACATGGTGCTTTTGATTTGGGTGCTCAGACCGCCGAGTTTGGCTTTTGTCGCGATGGCTTCACCCCAGAAATCAAAGTCAAACTTGTCAAAGTGGAACAAAAAGGCCATTACAAGAACGAACAGAATCAACGGAACAATTTTGATAATCGTGCCGATGGTGTTGACAATACTGGCCTGTTTGACGCCGCGCAAAACCAAAAAGTTAAAGAACCAGATAATCAGCGATCCGCCGATAATGGATGGCAGGTTGTTTCCGCCGGCAAAATGCGGCGGGAAAAAGTAGTTTAGCGCGTCCATTGTGATGACCGCATAGCCGACATTACCGCAAACTTGGCACAGCCAGTAAGACCAGCCGATTGTAAATCCGGCATAGCGCCCGAATCCGGCGCGGCTGTAAGAATAAATGCCCGTTGTCAAATCAGGACGGGCAAGCGATAAAATAGAAAAGGTGCGGGCGATGAAATAGATTCCGAGGCCTGTGATAATCCAAGCCAGCAGAACCGCGCCCGCAGAAGCGCCGGCGGCCATATTTTGCGGCAAAGAATAAATGCCGCCGCCGAGCATGGAACTGACGACAATGGCCGCTAAAGCCAGCATGCCCAGCCCTTTGGTGTTTGTTCTATTTGGCACCGCGGCTGATGATGAATTGTTTTTGCTCATGGTTATTTCCTTGTCAATTTTTGAGGGGCGAATTTTGATATCCGCCCCTTACAACTTTTTCTTTTTAATTTTGGGCAACAGGGGCGTGGTCAAAGTTTAAGAAGCCCATGGCTGTCAAGCTGTAACCAAACTGCTGTTTGATATTGACGAAATTATGCCACATCTGAAATTCGGAATGTTTTTCAACGCCGCGGATTTCAAGCTCGTGTTTGAGTGATTTGTTGAGCCACATTTCGGCATGACCTTTGGCGATTTCGTCATCAATGAAGGTGTCGAAATATTCAACATATTCGGCAGCCCATCCGCCGATTAATTCGCCTTTTTTGTCTTTGCCCCAGCAGACGCCCAGTCCTGTTGCGATGGCTTTGTGTTCGTCGCGGCTGGCGCCGTTGCCGGCCATAATAACTTCCAAAACGGCACCATGTTTGAATTGCGAGACAATTTTGTCATTCAGCGGAATAATTTTGCCGTATAATTCTTTGGGCAAGACGGAAGTGTAGGGAACAACGTTAAAGTTTTCGATTTTGGCTTCCATCAAAGCCGAATCGTAGCAGAAAGTTTCAAAAGGTTGGGGCGGAATGCCGTCATCGGCCTGTCCGGCACCGGTTGTGATAAAAGCAAAAGTAGGATAGCGAACGCCTTCAGTCATGGTTTAATTCTCCTAAAAAACGGTTAAAATAAAAAGACAGCTCGTTTTCGCAAGCTGTCTTTATAGGTAATTCCTGAAGGCGTGCTTTCAACACGTCCGGTATCCTATCTTAAAGGATAGGCTTCTAGATTTCGCCGATGTAAATACCGAGTTCTTTGGCGGCTTTGACGTATTTTCCTTTGACGTCAACCAAAGTCGTTCCGGCTTTGACGACCTCGGAGAGCTTGACAGCCGAAACTTCGCCGTCTTTCCATACAACCATTTTGCCGTCTTCGCCTTTTTCCAAAAGCTCAACAGCCTTGGCACCGAACAAAGAGGCCAACAGGCGGTCAAATGCTGCCGGAACGCCGGAGCGTTGCAAATGTCCCAAAGTCGTGGTGCGGAATTGAAATTCTGTATAGCGTTTGTTAATCTCACCGCACAGATATTGGGCAATGCCGCCGTAAACCATCTCGCCGACCATGTTTTTGCGGTTGCTGACGGGGCTTCCGTCTTCGGTTTTGACGCCTTCGGAAACCATAATAACAGCATGATTGCGGCCGCGGGCTTTGATTTCTTTCAATTTATTGATAATTCCGTCCAGACTATAGGGAATTTCCGGAATCAGGCAGATATCCGCATTGCCGGCCAGCGAGGCATGCAAAGCCAAATGTCCTGCATCGCGCCCCATGACTTCGGTAATCATTGCGCGGTTATGGGAACGGGCTGTTAATTCCAAACTGTCGATAGCGTCCGTGCAATATTGAACAGCCGTCTGAAATCCGACGGAAAACTCCGTGATGGGGGTGTCATTGTCAATTGTTTTTGGAATACCAATGATTTTGACCAACGATCCTTTGCACATGTTGGAGACAATGTTCATGCTGCCGTCGCCGCCGATGACAATAATAGCGTCCAGCCCCAATTCATTAATACCGATAGCAAATCTTTTAGAGACTTCCTCAAGAGATTCGATGCGCAGACCTTTGTTCAAGGAGCCCAGATAAGAACCGCTCAGACGGGGCCAGGGCGAATCGCAGAAATTTTTGACAGTCAAAACTTCATAACGATGAGGCTTTTCGGTAATTCCTTCCGTTCCGTCGTGGATGCCGTAAACTTCCCAACCTCTTTTAGACGCGGCGGAAACAACCGACGCAATAACGGCGTTCAATCCGGCGCAGTCTCCGCCGCTGGTCAAGACGCCGATCCGTTTTATTTTTTTCATTCTTAAGACTCCTTTTTTTGATTGCAATGCATGTCATTTTGTAGTATACTAATACAGATTTAAGAAAAATATTCTACAAAAAAATATGTTTTCAGCAGATTTTTTATGAAAGGACCATTATCTGATGTTTACTCAAGACCCAAACGCCCAGCTGATGAAACAACTTTGTGAGCTGAAACTTGAAGAACGTCGGGTTTGTTCGGACATTCGTCACCTTGTTAAAAATAATGCCACAATCGACTTTTTTAAAGCCAAGCAGCTCAGCACGCAGCGTTCAGGCGTTAAGAAAAAAATTAAAACGGTTGAGGCTAGGATTATGCCCAATATCATCGCCTAAAAAAGTTTGCTCTTTGGGCGGCTAATCACAAAAGGGGCGGCGTGTAAAAATTCATGTAGGTTTATCTACACTAAAATTTTTACACGCCGACTTTTGTTTCTATCCGCCTCAAATATCAGACTTTTTCAAAAGGAGAGCAATTTGCGCGGGGTGGAAAAAAATTCACGTAGGCTCATCTACGCTAAAATTTTTTCTACCTTTCAAATTACTCTATAAATTCCACTATCCGCCTTTTTCAAAAAAACGTATAATAGCACATCTAGCGCGATTTTAGCGGGCATGGCGAAATGCTCATTTACTACTATGTAAACAGAGAGCAAATTCTTTGTATTCAAAAACGGCTTTAGATGTTTCTAAAGCCGTTTTTGAGATTAAGTTTTCTGTCTTTACAGGTTGAGTTCTGCCAACACTTCCTTCTTCAATGTCACATTATCAGCCTTTCCGGTTGCAAAAGCCGGAAGTTTGTCATGATAGAGAATGACACGGGGCAGATACAATTCGGGCAAGCCGTTTAGACGAATATAGGCGTGCAGTCGATCGTTGGTGACTTTTCTGTTGCTGGTCACAAGAACAATTTGCTCGCCTTTGCTCTCGTGCGGAACAGCCACAACGCCGTATTCAAAATCAGTGCCGTCGCCCTCAAAGGCTTTGACAACCGTCTCGTGAACGGCATTCAATGAGACCATCTCGCCGCCGACTTTGGCAAAACGCTTGATACGGTCGCGGATGTAAACAAAGCCGATTTCGTCAATCTCGACCACATCGCCGGTGTGATACCAGCCGTCTTTGAGCGGAACCAAAACCCCCGGATTATCAGGCATAATATAACCCATCATCACATTGGGGCCTTTGACGCACAACTCGCCGCCTTTTTCGATTCCGTCAACAGGAACAATCTTGTGCTGAATCTTGGGCAACAGTTTTCCGATAGACCCGAATCGGTTAAAGATGCGGTTGTTGGCCGCGACCACCGGAGAACACTCTGTGGTGCCGTAAGCCTCTTTAACGCTGATTCCCAAGCGTTCGCCCCACAGATTGCGGGTATCGGGCTTGATGGCCTCGGCGCCGCCATACATCATGCGGACATTGTAAAAGTCCATCGGGTGGGCAATCTTGGCATAGCCGCGGAAGAACGTGTCCGTGCCCAGAAGAATCGTCGCGCCGATTTCATAAGACAACTCGGCAATAATACGATAGTGCAGCGGCGACGGATACAAGAACAAATGCGCGCCCTTAAATATCGGGAATAACGTGCCGATTGTCAGGCCAAAGCTGTGGAACATCGGCAGCGCATTAAGCAAAATATCAGTCTTGTTCAGGGTTTCGATACAGCTGATTTGGTCAATGTTTGAGATGATATTCGCATGGCTCAAAACAACGGCTTTCGGCGCTCCCTCAGAACCAGAGGTAAACAAAATAACAGCTTTTTTATCTCCACCGATCGGGTGCGGCACGCGTTTGACCTTATAGCGCACATAGGCCTCGATTTTATCCCGCAGCGTGATATATTTGCGCAAATCTTCCAAATAAAAGATTCGATACCCCGCGTCACGCAATGCGTCAACGACATTTTCCATTTTGGCATTGCGGATAAAGGTGTGCGACGTGATGACCATCTTGACTTGAGCCGTCTTGCACATCGAAACCATATTGGCCGCGCCGACCGAAAAGTTAAGCATAACGGGGATTCGCTCATAAGCCGATAAGCCGAAAAACGTGCAGACATTAGCCAAGGCATTGGGCAGCAACAAGGCGACATGCTCCCCCGGAACAGTCATTTTCTTGAAGAAACGGCCGAGAACAAAAGATTTAATCACAATATCCATATAGGATTGCGGCACGCGGTTGATGTCTTCAAAAAACTTCGGACGATGGAACAAGCCGTCTTTCGAGTTAATTTTGGCTGTTTTCATCAACATGCCGAACAATGAAATATTGCCGTTGTTGACCGCGTCAAAGCACATATCCCGCATAATCATATAAACCTCGTTGGAGATGTGGTCGCGTTGGCGGCGCAGTTCATCTTTCAACTTGAATTTGACAGGTTTTCTGACGGTAATGGTCATTCTGGGCAGCGGACGATGCGGCAGTTTGCCTTTTGTCCGTGAAAAGTAGCCGAATTGCGGCCCGTCAATCCAAACCGGAACAATCGGCGCACCGGATTTATCAGCGGCCAAACCGGGGGCTTCGTAAATTTTCATCAATCCGCCGCTTTCGGTAATACGCCCTTCGGCGAAAATAACACAGCATCTGCCGCTGTCGATTTTGGCAATCAATTCTTTCAAATCGCCCGGATCAATCGGGTTAAACGGCATAATATCGGCCGTCTGCATCAACATTCTGATCCATTTGTTGCGGTATAAATGCCCATTCAATGCAAAAACCGGATTCCCCGGCAGAAAAGCAAAAAGCATCAACGGGTCAAGATAAGACACGTGGTTCGAGATATAAACCGCTTTGGTTGGAAGTTTGTTTACGTCAAACTGAATATTACATCTGACCTTAAACGCATGAAAGATAAGACGTAAACAAAACCGAACAAAATTTCTCACAACTAGTCCTCCGAACTGTTAGTAACAGACTATTATTAAATGGAAAAAACACCAGATGTAAAGAAAAAAATAAAAACGGAGCTGTTTTCGGTAAAGGTAAATTCATTCAACTGATTGATTTTTATATGCTTTTAGGATTTTTCAACAAGGCAGCCCTCAAAGGCTGTTGTTTTTTCTGACAAATTGTCCCATAATCTCCAGACGCAACATATATATAAAGAGGATTTTTTTGATGAAGGGCGACTCAAAGACAAAACTGCTGCTCAGCGCGTTTGAGGAATTTGCAAAAAACGGCTTCTGGGGGGCTTCCACGCGTGATATTGCGGCCAAAGCCAATATCAATATCTCGTCCATTCTCTATTATTTTGGCGGCAAAAAGGGAATCTATGCCGCCGCGCTCAAAAATATCGTGGACACGGTCAATAATATGACGGCCGAACTGACTGGCCATTATCAGGAAGTGATTGAAACCAAAGACGCCCAAGCCGCGCGCCGCTTACTCAAAGAAATGCTCGAAAAGTTTTTGATGATCCTGTGCAGCGAGGCGCTGTCGGAAGATTTGAAAAAAGTTTTCTTAAGCGAGTATTCGCGCCCGTCCGAGGAATTCAGCATTCTTTATGATGAGCTGATTCGCCCCGTGCACGACCGGATGTCGCATTTGTTGTATTTGTCCAGCAATGAAAAAATCAGCTTGAAAGACTGCTATTTTTACATTGTCACGCTATTTTCGCAGTTGTTTACTTTTGCCTCGCGCAAGGAGTCGATTTGTAAATTGATGGGGTGGACGGCCTATGATGAACCGGCCGCGGAAAAGCTCTCGGCCTTTGTCAGCCGCCAGGTTGACTTCATTTTGGATTACCTCTAATCCACCGTTTTTAAAAATTATTCAATCGATTGATTGACTTTTTATTTTTTTAGGTTTATAAGTCCTCTTGTTTGTTTTAACAAAAAGGATTTTGAACTTATGAATAAATTGTTTACACTGACAGCCCTGGGCACAATCTTGGCCGCTTCTGCCGCCAATGCCGCCGGCTTTCATTTGAGAGAACAATCCCCTGCCGCGCAGGGTAACGCGTTCGCCGGCGCCACAGCCGGAGCTGAAAACGCTTCTTATGCTTATTTTAACGTTGCCGGCCTGACCCGCCAAAAAGGCACCCAGATTAACATGGGAGGCACCTATATTGCGCCTGAAGCTTCTGCCAGCAATATTCAAGGAACTGTTGGAGAAAAAGGTGAAATTCAAAATATCGTTCACTCCGCTGTTGCGCCCAATGGAACAGTTTCATATCAACTCAATGATGATGTTACTTTGGGCGTTGCGCTCAATATCCCGTTCGGCATGATTACCAAACATAATCCAAACTGGGCCGGTGCGGCGCACGGCGATACCTCACGCGTGACAGCCGTTACGACAACTCCGATGGTCGCATGGAAAGCCACCGATAAATTGAGCATCGGCGCCGGATTGCCCATTCAATATGTCCGCGCCCGTTTAACAAGCACTGGTTCCGCCGTTCATGGTGACACAGTTGATATTGGTTATCAGTTGGGTGCTTTGTATGAATTTACGGATGCGACCCGTGTTGGTGTCGCTTACCGCAGCGAAATCAATCATAAAATCAAAGGTAAAATTGATTCTGCTGTTCCGAGTATAAATCAAGACATTTTTGCCAGATTGGATTTGCCGGCCATGCTGTCAACGGGTATCTATCATGACATCAATGACAAATGGGCAGTCATGGCTGAATATCAGCGCGTATTCTGGTCGTCTTTTGATACATTAGATATTGTCGGAAACAGAAACGGATTATTAAGCCGCACATATGAAAATTGGGAAGATTCTGATTTCTTCTCTGTCGGTGCGTCTTATCAGATTGACGACCAATGGAAAGCCCGTTTCGGTTTGGCTTACGATCAAGGCGCCGTTAAACTTGACAGCCGCACACCGCGTATTCCTGATTCGGATCGTATCTGGTATTCGGCCGGCTTGAACTATCAATATAACGACAATTTGAGCTTTGATATGGCCTTTACATATATTGACGCCAAGAAAGCCGTTGTTGATACAGCTGCAACGCAAAATCGAAATGGTCGAGATGTCTACGCCGAATATTCAAACTCGGTTAAGATGTGGGGCTTGTCGATGAACTACAAGTTCTAAGGCACTTTCAAAAAAAAGCTCTTATAAGAAAAAAACGGGCTCCGATAAAAAGGAGCCCGTTTTGTTATTTGTGGGAAAAGTCATATAATCCCGAGGTGTCATAAATACCGCCGACCGGTTGAGCGCTAATCGGATAATAATTAAAGTAAACGCTCAACAAAGCCAAAGCCGCCACCGGCAACACAACTTTTTCAAACGGAAAATGCGCGTGTCCGCCGTTGCGTTGTTTCATCCATTGATAAAATTTGGACACATAAATGAATGTCAGCGCGCCCAAAATAGTGCTGAACAACAGCGGATCCAAATAAAAAATACCTATAATGCGCGGCGCATAGGGAATATCAATATACATAAAGCCGATGGAGCCAACCGACACCGCCATCAAAATCAAATCTCGTCCGGCAAAAGTCCAGTTCTTTTTTTCAAACCACAGAATCAGCCAATAACCGAGCAGCGCCAGCATAGCCCCCGCCCAAACGCCGATAACCGCGTCATCAAGCCCATAACGGCGGGCTACTTCCAAAGATGCGCCGATAGCCACCGTGCAAACCGCGCAGGCCGGATTGGCCAAAGCCTTGCCCGCGGCCAATAAAGTCAATGTCAAAACCAGTCCAAAAAGCATTTTTTGTATCCTTTTTTTGTTAAAACTTGTTTTATTAAAAGCTATTGCGTCCCAAAAAGCAACGACTTTTTGCGGAATTGTTTATATCAAAACGGAGAATGAAAAAAACGCTTCTTTTTTCAAAGAAGCGTTTTGACTAAAATTGCCGTTTCAGACTAGAACCCTTCGGTATCTAAGCGTTTGCGCAATTGCTTGCGGGCACGGCGGACAGCCTCGGCTGCGCGGCGTGCTTTCTTTTCAGAGTTCTTTTCATGACAGCGGCGCAATTTCATCTCACGGAAAACACCTTCACGCTGCATTTTCTTTTTCAAGACCTTCAAAGACTGGCCGACATCATTGCCGATAACAGTAACCTGAACCACTTAAATCACCTCATTTCATCATTTTTTACAGGGTTTCATCAATAAATTAACAGCTATGTAACACGCTTCAATTTAAAAAGCAAGAGTTTTTTTATTATTGCGTTTCTAAAAAGATGTGTTATACTGACGAAAATTGACAAAATAAGAGGAGGCGCACGCATGCCGGACTTATCAACCGATAAAAGGTGCAAAGAGCTGGAAAGACGATTGGATTTCTATGCTCAAAAAGTCAGGGAGCGCCAAATTACTGTTGCTCAACGCAAGAAAAAACAAGGAAGCACCTTTAATATCAGCCTGAATCATCCCTATCCGTATACTGATGAAGAAGAGCGCCGCTTGTGGGGGAGCATTTCTTCTTATATCAAATCTTTTTCCAAAGAAGAAAGCCAAGCGCAGGTTAACGGGCATTTTCTGTGGAAATATAAAAAATTTTTTGGAACGCCGTTTGAAAAGCATGCCGTTGATTTGGCGCAGATTTCAATACAATCTTTTCCGCTATCAGACAAAGATAAAATACACTTTATGGAATTTGTTTTTGCCGCCGGCAAGCAAAAAGTTTTTTCGTCGAATACTTTGGAAAGATTGTCGTCGTTTGACGGTTCAAGATATCCTGAAGATGCGGCGCGGTTGTATGAAAAAGCCACAGCTTATCTGAAACACAAGAAAAAACAGACCAAGAAAAAAGATAAAGAAATTCCGATGCTTTATAATATGTTTAAGAGGTTTGTCGTTTCTTCCCGCAATGTGCCCTTAAAAGATATGAAAAAACATGCTTCTTTTTATTTTATGTTGATGGATAAGACCGATGACAGTCTGAATATCAGCTTATTGAATGACTTGGCTGTTAGGGCAGAGGATTCCTTTTGGGTTCATCCGTTCAGTGATAAAAAAGTCAGTAAAAAAGCTTTGAACGAAATTTTTGCTGTTTATCGGGAACATATTAAGCACACAAAGTCTTTTAATGAGCAAAGCGGAAAAGAAATCTATGCTTTGGCGGATTATGCATTGCGCAGTTATAACTATTCGCCCAGAGAAGCCGCCGAGGCTATCTCATTTTTTGCGCCTCTGCCAGATAAAAACAAAGAAAAAAATAAGGCGCTGAATTTAATGTGTGAAGGGCTGACCCGAACTTACAAAGAAACATTGCATAACAATCAGCAGGATAAGTATTTTGGTCACCATTCCTCTGAACGGCCGTCTGTTTTGGCTTATGCCGAGCAGGTCGTTTCTTACTCAGATGACGAAGTTATTAAAGAAGATGCCGTTAATCGGTTGCGGAAAATGATAGGGCATAATTTGAAACATGAGGGAATTTCGCCTGTTCAGGAGACGCTTTTTCATGGAACAGAGCATATCGTTAATAAAGAGCTCGTGTCGGAGGTTGCTGAGATATATGCCCGTTCGTATACGCCCGAAAAGCCTGTTCTGAATGAAGAAATGGCTTATCTTTTCAAAAATATCGTGACGACTTACGATTATATGCCGAAAGAAGTTAATGCTTTGGCGCAGTCTTTGACCTGTAACGGTGAAAACGCAGGGCTGGCCGAAACGGTGCTCTCCATGAAACGGGCTTATCATCACGCTGTTTCTTTGAAGGAAAATATGCCGTATCGTTTTGGGCACAAAGGCAAAGAACTATAATTTGTCTCTTAAAAACTTAGCTGTATAGCTTATCGGAGAAAGCGCGACTTCCTCCGGTGTGCCGGTTGCAATGATTTTGCCGCCGCCGTCGCCGCCCTCAGGGCCAATATCAATGATATAATCGGCTGTCTTAATCACGTCGAGATTATGCTCAATCACAATCAGCGAATTTCCTTGGTCAACCAACGACTGAAGAATAGACAATAGCTTGTTGATGTCTTCAAAATGAAGCCCCGTTGTCGGCTCGTCCAAAATATACAAGGTTTTTCCCGTGGCGCGTTTGGAAAGTTCTTTGGACAGCTTAATACGCTGCGCCTCGCCGCCGGAGAGGGTGGTTGCGGGTTGGCCGAGCTTGATATAGCCGAGTCCGACGCGGCGTAATAATTCCAGCTTGTTTTTGATGGAGGGGATATTTTCGAAAAAGGCACAGGCCTCATCCACCGTCATATCCAAAACATCGGCAATGGATTTGTCCTTATATTTTATTTCCAATGTTTCGCGGTTAAAGCGTTTGCCTTTGCAGACATCGCATTCTACATAAACATCAGGCAAAAAGTGCATTTCTATTTTTGTGACGCCGTCGCCTTTACACGCTTCACAGCGTCCGCCGGCCACGTTGAACGAAAAACGCCCCGCCGTATAGCCGCGGGCTTTGGCCTCGGGCAGTTCTGCAAACCACTCGCGGATATTCGTGAAAACGCCTGTGTATGTTGCCGGATTGGAGCGCGGGGTGCGGCCGATGGGTGATTGGTCGATGTTGATGATTTTGTCAATATTTTCGGCGCCGATGAGCTTGTCATAAATTCCGGCGGGCTGGCGCGAGCCATTGATTTCTTTTTCGAGCGCTTTGCAAAGGGTTTCCAATATCAACGAAGATTTACCGCCGCCCGAAACGCCTGTGACGCAGGTAAACACGCCCAGCGGAATTTTGACATCAACATTTTTGAGGTTGTTGGTGCGGGCGCCTTTGAGCCCGACGAATTTGCCGTTTCCTTTGCGGCGGGTTGTCGGTACTTCAATTTTTTTGATGCCGTTGAGATATTGCGCCGTCAGCGAATTGGATTTTAAAACGTCTTTAACCGTTCCGGCCGCCATAATCTGTCCGCCGTTAACGCCGGCGCGCGGGCCTATGTCGACCAAAAAGTCTGCCGCGCGGATGGCATCTTCATCATGTTCGACGACAATCACGCTGTTGCCGATGTCCCGCAGGCGCAAAAGGGTTTCAATCAGGCGGTTATTGTCGCGTTGGTGCAGGCCGATGGACGGTTCGTCCAACACATACAAAACCCCCGTTAATCCCGTTCCGATTTGGCTGGCCAGACGAATACGCTGCGCCTCGCCGCCGGAAAGCGAGCCTGATTGTCTGGACAAGGTCAGATAGTCCAACCCGACATTGTTTAAAAAGCTCAATCTTTCGCAGATTTCTTTGATGATTTTGGCCGAAATTTCTTGTTTTTGGGGCGTTAAGGTCGGCTTGATGCCGTTGAACCAAACCAAAGCGTCTTTGATGGACATTTCCGAGGCGTCCATAATGTCCAGTCCGCCGATTTTGACAGCCAAAGCCTCGGGTTTGAGGCGTTTGCCGTTGCAAAATTCGCAAGGCGCCGCCGATTGATAGCGGGAGAGCTCTTCCCGCGAGGCCGCGGATTCCGTTTCCAAAAAGCGACGTTCCAAATTGGGAATAACGCCTTCAAATGGCTTGTGCGTTGCAAAACTGGAGTAATAAATCGGAATTTCCTGATTGCCCGAGCCGTAAAGAATAACGTCTTGCGCTTTTTTCGGAAGGTCTTTCCACGGCGTCTTGGTCGAAATATTTAAAAAGTCGGCCAAAGAAAACAGCGCCTGTTCATACCAGGAAGTGTGGAATCCGTGCCACGGAGCAATTGCGCCTTGAGACAGGGATAATTCAGGATTGGGCACAACAAGCAGCGGATCCATATATAATTTGGCGCCGATGCCGCCGCAATGCGGGCAGGCACCGTAAGGGTTGTTAAATGAAAAAAGTCGCGGCTCAATTTCTTCAATCGTAAAGCCCGAGACCGGACAGGCAAATTTTGAGGAAAAAGTTGTTCTTTTACCGGTTTGAACATCTTCAACAAAGGCCAGTCCGTCGCTTAAAGAAAGCGCCGTTTCAAAAGATTGGCTCAGGCGTTCGGCAAGACCTTCTTTGACAACAAGCCTGTCTACGACAACCTCAATCGTGTGTTTCAAGTTTTTGTTCAGCGGCGGCACTTCTTCCAAATCATAAATCGTGCCGTCGATTTTAACGCGCTGGAACCCCTGTTTTTGGAGAGATTCAAGCTCTTTCTTGTATTCGCCCTTTTTGCCGCGGGCAATGGGTGCCAAAAGCAAGAGCTTTGTTCCTTCGGGAAATTCCAACACCTTGTCGACCATCTGCGAAACCGTCTGGCTTTCAATCGGAAGACCAGTTGCCGGAGAATAAGGCGTGCCCACACGCGCCCACAACAGACGCATATAGTCATAAATTTCGGTAATGGTGCCGACAGTCGAGCGCGGGTTGTGCGAGGTTGTTTTTTGTTCAATGGAAATAGCCGGTGACAACCCCTCAATCGAGTCAACGTCGGGCTTTTTCATCAAATCCAAAAATTGTCTGGCATAAGACGACAGGCTTTCGACATAGCGGCGCTGTCCCTCGGCATAAATCGTATCAAAAGCCAAAGAAGACTTGCCCGAACCCGACAGGCCTGTGATGACGGTCAATTTGTTTTTGGGGATAGAGATGTTGATATTTTTAAGGTTGTGCTCTCTGGCCCCTTTGATGTCTATAAAGTCGTTTGCCATTTTAATTTTCTCCTGTGGAGATAATATAGGAATATTCGTTTGGAATAGCAATAGAAATATTCAAAGATAAAATCAGTTGCAAATTAGAAATAAAAAAGCTAATATGCCTTAATTTTTAACAGAGAAGACGTTTATGAAACCTGTTTTGTTTTTTGTTTGGGCTGTGTTTTTTTTAGCTTGCGCCTCGGTGCAGGCCGCCAATATTGCCGTGATTGCGCCGAAAGTCGGCGATTTGTCCAAATACGGCGATGAGCTGGGCGAGGGAGCTCAGATTGCCGTTGACATCCTGAACGAACAAGGCGGGCTTTTGGGTGAAAAGCTGAATTTGGTTATTGTGGACGACCGCTGCGAGGAATCTTTTGCCGTGTCGGCGGCGCAGATGATGTCGATTAACTCTTCTAAAGCCGACAAAGTGAATTTGGTTGTCGGGCCTTATTGTTCCGACGCCTATGCGGAAGTTGCCGATATTTATGCCAAAGGCAAGATTATTCATCTGTCTGTAATGCCGTTGTTTTCATCAGCTTATATGCACGAGGCCGACGGGCTTTTTAAAATCGGCGGACAGACCAAAGACGAAGCCAAGGTCTTTTTTGATTTTTACAGCAAGCAATTTGCCGGAAAGAATTTGGCTTTGGTATATGACGCCTTTCAGCCGGAAGCATTTGAGACGGCTTTTGAAGTCCAGTCCTTGTTCAGAAACGGCAGCTTGGCGGCCAGCGTGACTTTGTATGATTTTTCGGCTTACGGGAAAGACTATTCCAAAATGGCCAAAGAGATTTTGCTCAATCATCAGGCTGTTTTGATTTTGGGCAAAAGCGGCCAGACGGCCAAACTGATTCAAGAATTGCAGGAAAACAAGCCCGATGTTGTTGTGTTTGCGGACGAATATGAGGCAACGCCCTCTTTAATGCGGGAACTTGGCAATTTTTCGGAAGGCATTTATCTCTTGGGACTGAAGGATATGAAAGACAGCCCCGAGTTTACGGAAGAGCTTGTGTCCTTAAGGCTCAAGGGAAAAGAACCCCGCGGGCTGGGAGTATACGGCTATGCGGCAGTCAAACTATGGAGCGATATGGTTTCAAAGGCGGGGAGCTTTGATTTTGACAAGGTAAAGGCAAAAGGAATGGGCGGGCAGTTTGTTCTGCCGTGGGGAAAGGTTGCTTTTCAAAAAGGACGCGCCTCGGCAAGCGGCGGATATGCCGTCTATCGGATAACAGGCGGCGAATATGCACAGGTGGACGGATTTTAATTTGCATTGCAAAAATATCCGTCTATACTCAAAAATAGTTTTAATTTTTAGATAAGTAAGGTAAAAAAATGGCTGGAAGTATCAATAAAGTTATTTTGGTCGGTAATCTCGGGGCTGATCCCAAAGTCAGCAACACGGCTAACGGCGCAAAAATCGTTAATCTCAACATTGCGACATCTGATTCCTGGCGCGACAAAGCCAGCGGCGAGCGCAAAGAAAGAACAGAATGGCACAGAGTTGTCATTTTCAATCCGTCTTTGGCCGATGTTGCCGAAAAATACCTGCACAAAGGCTCCAAAGTTTATTTGGAAGGACAGTTGCAGACTCGCCGTTGGGAAGATAACAACGGACAAGAGAGATATACAACAGAGATTGTGTTGCAAAATTTCAGCGGCAATATGGTTTTGCTTGATGCTAAAGGCGACGGTGTTCCGGCTGGCGGAAATGATGTCTTTTCACCGGCTTCGGGCAATGCAGGCTGGGATTCTTCCGCCTCGGCCGCGCCGGCAGCAGGATTGGACGACGATATTCCGTTCTAGTCCGATAGTTTTTGACGTTTCAAAAATCCGCTTGGAAAACTCCGGCGGATTTTTTTTGCGGAATAAAAAACAGTAGACTATTGTATTTTTTAGTTTCTTTTTAAGATAATTTACCGTATGATATTTTTGAATGTGGTTTTCCATGTTCTGAGTACCTTAGGGTGCAAGAGAGCTGTCGAAAGCTCAAAATTGGTGTCGGTGTTAGGGTATAACATCGTCAAATTGTCTGCTGTTTATTATGGCGGACGATAAATATATCCCCGATTCATAGTAATATGGTCGGGGAGCTTTTAGCGTATGTCCAAGAGCTATATCTCTATCTCTGAAAAAATATAGCTTTAAAGGCTAAAAGAGTCATTTACACCAATATGATTTTCGAACTCTCCGACCACCTTTCAAAGGTGGTTTTTCTTTTAATTGCAATTCAAAGAAAAGGAAGTTAATCATATGAAAAACAAACTTTTAATCACAACAGCATTAGTGGCGTTTTCTATATCAAGCAATGTGCATGCCGAAAATTTGCCGATAGACGCCGCCAATTTAACATCAGGAACTTATGTCGTTGAAGATAATGGGCAAAGTAACATCCATAGCGGAAATGTTAAAATTTCAGGAGATGCTTCATTAACAGTCAACACTTACGCAGATGTAGATACCGAACAAGACATTGTAACGAGCATCAATCATGCGTTTCGTATTGATGGAAATTTAGAAGTTGGCGATGCCAAATCCGGCGGCGGACGTTTGTCTATCACGCGTGATGATGCACAAAAGCCATTTATGATTGTTAGCGGAAATTTGACAACCAATGACGGAGCAGGTGTTGAGATGTCTTCCATAGACTATTCATCAACCCTCAATATTGCGCAAAATGCCGATATTAAAGGCGGCGATATAAAGATGGATAAAGCAGAAATTTTTGTTAACAAGGATTTAAATATTGCCGGCGGAAATATCATCATTAAAAACGGCGGATTATTTACAGCCCCGACATTGAGCGAAGACCCCGCCGGAGACATTACAATCAGTGGTGGTCATATAGAAATAACCGAAGGCGCCATTGGAGCTAAAAACGGCATAATGTCAATCAGCGGCGGCACCATTGATATAAAAAACAGCAGCGATTACGGCGGTGTTGATTTAGAGATGCCAAACGGCATTTCTTTGAGCGGAAGTAACGTTGGATTAGCCGCTAAAAAAATAAGTATTTCCAGAGGCGACACAACATTACGGACATCAGTCAACAGTGTTGATTCATTTGAAATGACCGGTGGAAGCTTAACGCTTAATACGTTGGAAAAAGACAAAGCTTCGACTTTGTGGTCATACGGCGATATAAATCTGAAAGGCGGGACAATTAACCTGAATAGTGCGGCAGACGAGGACGGAAGTAATATTACGACTCTTATGTATACCAATGATGAAAACTATACTCCCGGAAATATCAATTTATCTGGAGCTGTTGTTAATGTAACCGGTGAAGGAAATATGCTGGGCTCCGCCGGCAAGATTGAAATGACTGACGGTTCGTTGAATATTGCAGAAAATGCCGTGTTGGATGTTATCAGAGCCATGAGAAACGATGGACATGTTGACGATGAAGCGGTCGGTACGCTGCTGTTAAACGGGGGAGAAGTTAATCTTTCTGGTGCTTTAGTTTCCAATGTTTCAGGCGATGGTTCTTTAAACATCAAATCCTCTAAGGGCGCTGTTGATGGTAATATTTCAGGTTCTAATTTGAGCTTTGAAACAGACCACAGTTTAAGCAAGGCTTTTTCCGGCACAATCGGAGATTTGGCAGCCCTCAATGTTAACAAAGGAACTTTGACTTACGACAAAGCAACCGGCAAAATCGGTAATCTGAATGTTGCAGGAACATTGGACATCGGCACAAATACCGTTGAAGCGACAAATGTTGATTTTAAGGATAATTCCAAATTGGCCTTACGCGTTTCTGGTGCTGATAATTACGGAAAAATCAATGCCAACACAATCAAAATCGGTAACGACACCACAATGAATGTTACTTTGGACAATGGTGTCGTTGCTAATGGGGAAAATGCAAAATTCAAATTCTTAAACGGCACGGTAGACGGTGGTTTCACGGATAAAATTGCCAAGAACAGCCGTTATGCAATTGAATGGGTTGACGATGGTTCGTTGAGTATCACAGGTCAGGCAACCGCTTCCGATGTTGTGGCGGACGCCGGCGGTTCTGCCGCAAACGCGGCTACTGCGGAAGCTTGGGACAGCATAAATTCTTCATCATCGGCAAGCGAAGGCGCTAAAGCGGTTGCTTCAACGCTTAACGAATTATCGCAAAATGCAACAACACCTGCGGGACAAAAGGCTTATATTGA